>NZ_JAERJA010000012.1 GCF_016827675.1 Nocardioides limicola
TGTTTCGGCCGCGGGTGGATACGACGTATGTGGGGCGGTTCCGGGTTGATGGTGGTGGGTGGCAGGAGATTCCGGAGTCGTTGATGGTGCCGGGGGTGCCGATCGAGTTGGTGACTCGGGAGGCTGCTGCGGTGCTGGTCGACCCACAGGGCTGATCTTTGGGGAAGGTTGAGGTCACCTGGTGGCCTGGATCTTCCCCGAAGTGGCGCTGGTCAGTCCTGCTGTCTGGTTGCCGTCTGCGTGTGCCGGCGATGCGCTCACTGTGGATGGGGGAACAAGCACCGAGTTTGTCGAACTGGTTCGTCGAGGGACCGAGTGGAGCGTGCGTAGTCACGAGGGTCTCGACAAGCTCGACCAGCGAAGGTCGACCAGCGAAGGTCGACCAGCGAAGGTCGACCAGCGAAGCTCGACCAGCGAAGCTCGACCGAAGGCTCGGCCCACCGGCGCCATCCAGGACTACGATCGCACCATGACCACTCGCGTCACCTTCGACAGCGAAGGCATCGACCTGGTCGGCGACCTGCGCACGGCCCCCGACACTGACGGCCGCGCGGCCCCAGCGGTGGTGCTCACCGGGCCGTTCACCGGCGTCAAGGAACAGGTCGTCGGCACCTACGCGGACCGGCTCACCGCCGCCGGGATCACCACGCTCGCCTTCGACCACCGCGGCTTCGGCGAGAGCGGTGGCCGCCGCGGCCACGAGGACACCCAGGGCAAACTCGCCGACCTCCGCGCTGCCGTCACCGCCCTCGCCGCCAGCGACCAGGTCGACCCGGACCGGATCGGTGTCGTCGGCGTCTGCCTCGGCGGCGGGTACGCCGTCCGGGCCGCCGCCACCGACCCGCGCCTGCACGCCGCCGTCGGCATCGCCGGTGCCTACAACAGCCCCGCGAGGTTCGCCGCCGGGATGGGTATCGCCAACTACCGCGGCGCGCTGGCCAGCATGCTCGCCCACTACGACGACACCCTCCCCGCCGTCGCACCTGACGGGGGAGAGGCCGCCATGGGCGGCGAGGAGCCGTGGACCTACTACGGCACCGAACGTGGCCACACCCCCACCTGGCGCAACGAGGTCACCCGCGGCTCACTGCACTCGCTGATGACCTTCGACGCGCTCGGCGCCGCCGACCTGCTCGGCGACACCCCACTGTTGGTCATCCACGGCCGCCGCGACGACTACTGCTCCCCGGAACTGGCCAGCGCGGTGGTGGAACGGAGCCCCGGACCGGCCACCCTCACCTGGCTGGACGCCTCCGAACACATCGACCTCTACGACCGCGAACCCTGGGTCACCGACGCGGTCACCGGCGCTGTCGAGTTCCTCCACCACCATCTGGGCTGAGCTCGACGTACTCGGCGAGGTTCGCCAGCGAGGACGCGAGGCCGGCCGCGTGATCCTCGGCGGAGATCCCCGGCGGCACGTTCTCTGCCCGCACCTGGACCATCGCTCCACCCGCGGCGGTCGAGACCGTCCAGGTCATCCGCATCGTCCCTGCGTACGACGGATCCTCGGCGTCGAAGTCGACGTCCTGCACCACCCGCCGGCCGGGATCGATCTCGACGAACCTGGCCGCCACCATGTCGGTGTCGGCCGTCGTCTTCCCGGCACCCGGCTCGTCGTACCGCAACTCCAGGCGATAGCCGCCCCCCGGTCTGGCGTCGAACCACTCGAACCGGGCCGTCATCCCCGTCGGCGGCAGCCACGCGACGAGGGCACCGGGGTCGATCAGCGCCGCGAACACCCGTCCCGGTTCGGCAGCGATCACCCTTGAGGCGACGTCGGTGCGGGTCATCGGGCGAACCCCGCCCGCACCACCAGCGCGATCACCGGCCGCGCGTCCACCTCGGCGTGCCGGGCGATCCGGTGCAGGTAGAGCCCCTCGAAGCAGGTGGCCAGCGCCTGGGTGGCCAACGAGGGATCGGGCGCCCCGAGGCGGGCGAAGGTGGGCACGATGGCCTGCTCCATCACCCGCCGACCGCCGGCCAGGCTGGCCCGCAGCTCGGGGTCGTGGCCAGCCTCCACGAGCAGCGCCAACCGAGCCGCCGTCGTGGTCAGGTTCGGCCCGGTGAGGAACTCGAACAACCCGACCAGTCCGTCGATGAGCTCCTCGACGGTGTCCGGAGCGAACGCTGCCGCGACCTCGGGCAACTCCTCGCTCACCATCGCTGCCGCCACCCCGTCGAACAACGCGGCCCGGGTGCGGAAGTGGTTCGAGGTCGACCCCTTCGGCAGTCCGGCCCGCTCGTCGATGCGCAGATGCGTGAGTGCGCGGATCCCCTCGGTGCCGAGCAGCTCGATCGCCGCGGCGACGGCGCGATCTCGGTTCGAGGGCATGCGTCCCACTATAGACACGAGCACTACAAACGTAGTGACATAGGCACTATGAACGTAGTAGCCTCGTCGGCATGACCTACTTCGTGCTGGCGTCGCTGCTGCTGACGGTCGGCGTCGGCGTCCTCACGCTGGTGCGGTGGCTGTCGCACCGCGGCGCCACCTTCCCGACCCGCCTCATCGTCACCCACGTGGGCACCGCAGTGCTGGCCCTCGGCTGCTGGATCACCTTCATGCTGGGCGACCGGGTGCTCTGGGCCTGGCTGACTCTCGGCGTACTCACCCTCGCCAACATCGTCGGCGACACCATCCTCACCGGCCGGTTCCGCGCCATCTCCGGGGTCACCACCTCGTCGCTGACCGACTATGGGCGCGCGGTCGTCGCCGTCGTCACCGGCAAGCGGCCGGCCGCTCCCACCCTGCACGCACTCGGCGCTGGAGTCACCTACTTCGCCACCCTCGCCGCCGCGGTGATCGCTACCTGAACCTTGCCCCGATGGGGCAGGATCAAGGTATGGCCCCCCTCATCACCGACCAGCGATCCACCCCCGGCCTCGCCGTGATCGCCTGGATCGTCACCCTGTTCACGGCCTTCTACATGCTGCCCTGGGCGATTGCGACGACCCGCGGCAAGAGCAACCAATGGTTCATCTTCTGGCTCAACCTGCTGCTCGGCTGGTCGGTCATCGGCTGGATCGTGGCATTGGTGCTCTCGCTCACGTCGCACCGGCCGCTCGCCTACGCCGACCCGCACCGCTACTGAGCGGGTGAGTGGCCGCACCGGCCCCGGAGCCCCCTCCACGGCCGCTGACCTCCAGGCTGCGATCGGCGCCGCAGCCGACCCGGAGTACGCCGCCACCCTGCAGTGGTTCTTCAAGACCGGCCCCGGCGAGTACGGCGAGGGTGACCGGTTCGCCGGCGTGAAGGTGCCGGTGACCCGCCGGATCGTTCGGGGGTACCGGAACCTCCCCCTGGAGGAGATCGAGGTGCTCCTGGAGTCACCGATCCACGAGGCACGCTTCGCCGCCCTGGTGTTGCTGAACCACCGGGTCGCCAGGGCCACCAAGGCCCAGGACACGGCTGCCCACCAGGAGATCGTCCGCCGCTACCTGGCCGCGCTGGCCCGTGGACGGATCAACAACTGGGACCTCGTCGACGTCTCTGCCGAGCACATCCTGGGCGCCTGGCTGTTGGACCGTCCGCGGGACCAACTGTTCGACCTGGCTGGCTCCGCGGACCTGTGGCAGCGCCGGGTCGCGATGATCGCCACGTTCGCGTTCATCAAGGCCGGTGACGCCACCACCACCCTGGCGCTGGCCGAGCGACTCCTCAACGACCGACACGACCTGATGCAGAAGGCGGTCGGCTGGATGCTGCGCGAGGTCGGCAAACGCATCGACCGGACCCTGCTCACCGACTTCCTCGACGCCCACGCGGCCGCGATGGGGCGCACCGCGTTGAGCTATGCCACCGAGCACCTGAGCCCCGAGGAGCGGGCGGCCTACCGCGCCGCGAGGCCGCTATGAGATCGCGGACGCGAGTGCCTCGAGTGCACCGGGCACGAGGCTGTAGTAGGCCCATTTGCCGCGCTGTTCACGGGTGACCAGGCCGGCGGCGACGAGCTGCTTCATGTGATGCGAGACGGTCGGCTGGGACAGGCCGACCGGGTCGGTCAGGTCGCAGATGCACGCCTCGTCTGCCGCGGCGATCAACGACAGCAGCTTCACCCGGGTGGGGTCGCCGAGTGCCTTGAACATCCGCGCCAGCGCCTCGGCCGCTTCGTCGTCGAGCCGTCCGCCGGTGACCGGTGAGCAGCAGGCGGTCAGGGGAAGCATCGTGGTCATGGATCCAGTGTGCCAAATGCATTGACAGTTGTCGATGGGAGGCTACGATAAGACCCATCGACATACTTCGATATGACCCCATGAACCGAACTGAACGAACCGAACTGAACGAACCGAGGGAGCACCCCATGAACGACCTGCCCATCGTGGTCATCGGCGCCGGACCCCAGGGGCTCGCCGCAGCCGCCCACCTGCGCGAGCGCGGCCTCACCCCGCTGGTCCTCGAGCAGGGCCACGCGCCCGCTGCGGCCGTCGCCGAATGGGGCCACGTCCGACTCTTCTCGGCATGGCCCGAACTGATCGACGCCGCGTCCGTGCGACTCCTGGAAGCCACCGGCTGGACGGCCCCGACCACCGGCTACCCGACCGGCGCACAGTGGATCGAGCGCTATCTGGCTCCGCTCGCCGCCGCGCTCGGGGATCGGATCCGGTACGACGCGTTGGTCACCGGCGTCTCCCGGCAGGGCCGGGACCGGCTCGTCGACGCCGACCGGGCGAACACCCCGTTCACCGTGCACGTGGTCGACGCAGCGGGTCGGGAGGAGCGGCTGCTCGCCCGTGCCGTCATCGATGCCTCCGGCACCTGGCGCACCCCCAACCCCGCCGGTGCCGACGGCCTGCCCGCGCTCGGCGAGCGCGCGCACGCCGCCCTGATCAGCCACCAGGTCCCCGACCGCACCCACCCCGACCCCTACGCGGGCAAGCACACGGTGCTGATCGGCGCCGGCGACTCGGCGTTCAACGCCATCAGCGAACTGACCAGGATCGCCTCCGCTCACCCCGGAACCACGATCACCTGGGCGATCCGCCGGGTGGTGTCGGAGACCACCTTCGGCGGCGGCGCGGACGACCAGCTCCCCGAGCGCGGCGCGCTCGGAATCCGCGCCCGGCAGGCCGTCGAGTCCGCCCACGTCGACCTGGTCACCGGCTTCCGGACCGCCCGGATCGACACCGACGCCGACGGTCGGGCCCTGGTCACCGGGGAAGGCGGGCGGGTGCTCCCCGCAGCCGACTCGGTGGTGGTGCTCACCGGATTCCGTCCCGACCTCTCCTTCCTGGGCGAGGTCCGCCTGGACCTCGACCCCACCTTGGAGGCACCCCGCAACATCGCCGCCGAGATCGACCCCAACATCCACTCCTGCGGCTCGGTGCAGGCCACCGGCGCCGCCGACCTGGCCCAGCCCGAACCGGACCTCTACCTGGTCGGGATGAAGTCCTACGGCCGAGCGCCCACCTTCCTGGCCCTCACCGGCTACGAACAGGTGCGCAGTGTGGTGGCTGCGATCGCCGGCGACCACGAGGCCGCGGCCCGGGTCGAGCTGGTGCTGCCTGACACGGGAGTCTGCGGCGGCGCCGGTGTGTACGACGAACCCGACGGCGTGGGTGGCGGGTGCTGCGCCCCGGTGGGCCAGGAGGTGCTCAGCATCGGCGCCGGGCCGCGCGGCTGAGTCGACGCGTTTGTGGCTGGCACACAACGGCGGCGTCGATGTTGGTCCGTGGACACTGTCGAGGGGCCCGGTGCGGCGGCGAGGCTGAGGCACATCAGATGTCCCGACCTCAGGAGGGTCCATGTCCTCGGTTCTTGCCACCATCGCCCCGATCGTCGCCTTCATGCTGATCCCGGTATGGATCCCGCTCGGCGTGATGGCCTGCGGTGCCGTCTACGACGTGGTCAGGCCGTCCCGGGCCTGACCCCGCGCTGATCCTTCCCGCCAGCGCCGAGGCGGGGCCGAGCTGGCTTCCGGCGATATCGTGGTCACCCAGGCGACCGGCGCCATGCCGGGCGGGCGACGACAGGGGCAGCGATGACCAGCGCGGTGGTGGTGGGCAGTGGGCCCAACGGGCTGGCAGCCGCCATCCGGCTGGCCCAGTCCGGCGTGGCCGTCACCGTGCTGGAGGGCAGCGATCGCCCCGGCGGCGGCGCCCGGACCTCCGAGCTCACGGTGCCCGGCGTACTCCACGACGACTGCGCGGCCTTCCATCCCACCGGAGTGGTGTCGCCGTTCCTGGCCGGGCTGGGGCTTGACCGGTTCGGTCTGGAGTGGGTGTGGCCCGACCTCGATCTGGTGCATCCGCTGGACGACGGCAGCGCGGGGGTGCTCTCCCGGGACATGGACGTGACGCTGGCCTCGCTGGGGGTTGACGCCCGACGCTGGCAACGGACCTTCGGTCCGCTGGTGGACTCCTTCGACGACCTGCTGGCCGAGATCTTCCAGCCGGTGCTGCACTGGCCCCGGCACCCGGTGACGCTGACCCGTTTCGGGATCCAGGCGCTTCAACCGGCGACCTGGGTCGCCCGGCGTTGGCGCACCGAGCAGGCCCGGGCGCTCTTCATGGGGGCGGCCGCGCACCTCTTCGGTCGGCTGGACAGGCCGCTGAGCGGCTCGGTAGGGCTGATGCTCACCGCCGCCGGGCATCGGGCCGGGTGGCCGGTCGCCAAGGGCGGCACCGGCGCCATCACCGACGCGATGGTCGGGCTGCTGGCCAGCCTCGGCGGCACCGTCAAGACCGGCGTGCCGGTGACCAGCCTGGCCGAGCTGCGGTCCGGCTTCGACGCGGACCTGGTGATGCTGGACACCGCGCCGGCCGGGGTGCTGAGCATCGTCGGCGACGCACTGCCCGGACGGGTACGCCGGCAACTCGGCCGCTACACGTACGGCCCGGCGGCCTTCAAGGTGGACTTCGCGATCGACGGGCACGTGCCGTGGACCAACCCCGAGGCTCGCCGGGCCGGCACCCTGCACCTGGGCGGGGAAGCCGCCGAGATCGCCTCGGTGGAGGCAGCGGTGGCTCGCGGCCAGATGCCGGAGCGTCCGTTCATGCTGGTCGGCCAGCAGTACCTCGCTGACCCGTCCCGGTCGGCCGGGTCGATCAACCCGCTGTGGGCCTACGCGCACGTGCCCCACGGCTGGACCGGGGACGCCTCCGCCGCGCTGATCGGCCAGATCGAACGCTTCGCGCCCGGCTTCGCCGACCAGATCGTGGCCACCCACGTGCGTGGACCGGCCGAGCTGACGGCGTACAACCCCAACTATGTCGGCGGCGACATCAGCGCCGGCGCCAACACCGCCAGGCAGATCGCGCTGCGACCCCGGGTCGCGGTCAACCCCTACCGGCTCGGTGTGGACGGGGTCTACCTGTGCTCCTCGGCGACGCCGCCGGGTGGGGGAGTGCACGGCATGTGCGGCTTCAACGCCGCCGAGGCGGCGCTGGCTCGTCTCTGACCGCCCGCCAGATGGGTGCGGCTGGGGTCCGTCCGCGACACTGGTGGACGTGACGGGGATGGCGGACGAGGACGAGGCGGGCCACCGGGCTCGGTACCGCAAACACCAGCGGCGGGTGCTGCCGCTCGCCGCGGTGGCGTTCGCGGCCTCGTCGCCGGGACAGTCGTTCCTGATCGCGATCTTCGTCGACGACATGCTCGCCGACACGGGGCTGAGCCGGACCGCGTTCTCCGGGCTCTACGCCGCCGGCACCGTGGTCTCCGCGATCTGCATGCTGGCCCTGGGCCGGGTCATCGACCGACGCGGGCTCCGGGTCGCCTGGGTCGCGGTGACGATGGGCCTGGCGGTCGCCTGCGGTCTGGCCAGCGTGGCCACCGGGGCGCTGCTGGTCTTCGTGGCGCTGGCGCTGCTGCGCACCTCCGGTCAGGGCTCGTTCCCGCTGTTGGGCACCCTGTTGGTGGCCCAGGCCTTCGACCGGCGCCGCGGCCAGGCGATGGCGGTCGCGCAGACGGGGATCACTGCCGCGTCGGTGCTGTTCCCGCCGGCGGTGGCGCTGCTGATCCTGGGGATCGGCTGGCGACAGAGCTATCAGGTGATCGGGCTGCTGCTGGTGGTGCTGGTGCTGCCGCTGTCCCTGCTGATCACTCGGACCCCGCCACCTCGCAGGGTGGTCGCCGACGGGACCGGAGGGGGTGTCGTCGCCGAGTTCCCGCCGGTCTCCCGTCGCCTGGGTCGGGCCACTGTGCCGACCCGTGGTGTCGCCACCATGCTGTTCGTGGTCGCCGCACCCCCGTTCGTGGCCACGGCGCTGACCTTCCACGCCGTGTCGATCCTGTCGTTCCGAGGGCTCGATCTGGTCCAGGCCGGCGTGGCGATCAGCGTCCTCGGGGTCGCCAGCGCACTGGGCCTCGTCGGCGCCGGGATGGTGACCGACAGGCTGTCCAACAGGACCCTGCTGGTGGCGGTCAGTGCTGCCCTGGTGGCCGCACCACTCGCCCTGCTGATCCCCGCTGCGGCGGCGGCCTATGCCGCGTTCGGTTTCCTCGGGCTCGCGCTGGGGAGCCTCGGGGTGGTCAACGGGGTGGTGTGGGCGCGGACCTATGGCGTGGCGCAGTTGGGCAGCATCCAGGGGACCGCGCAGTCGGCGATGATCACCGCGGCGGCGGCTGCTCCGCTGGTTCCGGCGATCTCGCACGGGCTCACCGGCGGCTATACCGCGGCGATCCTGGTGCTCGCCGTCGTCTCCTGCCTCGCCCTCGCGGTCGCGCTGCGCTGGCGGGCCGTCTGACCGACGCCGCCGTCAGTGCTGGCCGAGCTGCCCGGTGAGTCGCTCGTGCATGATCGTGCTGGCCTCGTTGAGGCCGATGATCTCCACGGTCTTGCCCTTGCGGTCGTACTTGGTGCAGATCGCGTCCATCGACGCCACCGTTGAGGCGTCCCAGACGTGGGAGTGGGTCATGTCGATGACCACCCGGTCGGGGTCGTCGGCGTACTGGAACTGGAAGTACAGGTCGTTGGAGGAGGCGAAGAACAGTTCTCCGGAGACCGTGTACCACGCCTCCTCGACCCCCTCGACGGTGACGATCTTGCGGTGCACCTCGGCCAGGTGCGCGACTCGGCGCGCGAAGAGCACCATCGCCACCACGACGCCACCGATCACTCCGTAGGCCAGGTTGTGGCTCCACACCGTGATCACCACGGTGGTCACCATCACCGTGGTCTCGCTCTTGGGCATCTTCGGCAGTGTCCGCAGCGAGTGCCAGTCGAAGGTGCCGAAGGCGACGATGAACATCACCGCGACCAGGGCGGCCATCGGGATCATCGCCACGATGTCGCCGACGCCGACGACCAGGATGAGCAGGAAGATCCCGGCGCAGAAGGTGGAGATCCGGGTGCGGGCACCGGAGGCCTTCACGTTGATCATCGTCTGACCGATCATCGCGCAGCCGCCCATGCCTCCGAAGAAGCCGGTGATGATGTTGGCCACGCCCTGACCCCAGGACTCGCGGCTCTTGTCCGAGTGGGTGTCGGTGATGTCATCGACGAGCTTCGCGGTCAGCAGCGATTCGAGCAGTCCGACCAGCGCCATCGCGATCGCGTACGGGGCGATGATCTGGAAGGTCTCCAGGGTGAACGGCACGTTCGGGATCAGCAGCTGCGGCAGGCTGTCGGGCAGTTCGCCCTCGTCGCCGACGTTCGGCAGTGCCCAGCCGGCCACCAGCGTGATCACGGTGAGGATCACGATCGCCACCAGCGGGGCCGGCACCGCGCCGGTGAGCTTGGGCAGCGCGACCATGATCAGCAGCCCCAGGGCCACCATCGGATAGACCAGCCAGGGAACCTCGATCAGGTGGGGGATCTGGGCCAGGAAGATCAGGATCGCCAGTGCATTGACGAAGCCGACCATCACCGAGCGAGGGATGAACCGCATCAACCGGGCCACTCCGACCAGACCCAGGATCACCTGGAAGACGCCGGCCAGGATCACGGTGGCGATGAAGTACTCGACGCCGTACTCCCGCGCCACCGGGGCGATCACCAGCGCGATGGCGCCGGTGGCCGCGGAGATCATCGCCGGGCGGCCGCCCAGGAAGGCGATCGAGACGGCCATCGTGAACGAGGCGAAGAGCCCCAGGCGCGGGTCCACGCCGGCGATGATCGAGAACGCGATCGCCTCCGGGATCAGCGCCAACGCCACCACCAGGCCGGCCATCACCTCTCGGCGCAGCAGGCGCGGTGAGCGCAGGCAGGCGATCACACTGTTCTCAGAACGGCTGTTCTGGGCAGCATCAGGCACGGGGATCTCCGTCCGGGGGAGCGGGGCACGGGCAGGAACCGCCACATCCGCGTCGCTGCGGTACGGCTGGTCGAAGCTGGGGGATAGCCCGGCGTCATTGCCGACGCTGTCGGGGCCGCGGCGAACTCTACCCCCACGTGAGGGTTGCGGTCGCATCGTCGTCGTCGTGATCTGTCGCACGCTGAACTCAGGCGTGCGTCGAGACCGGGCCCAGGGAATCTGCCGTGACGGTAGGGTGCGCCAGGACTCTGGCGCTCACCAGGAGCCAGACGATGCGAGGAGATGATTGATGTCCGATCCCACCACGACCACGCAGCTGCCCCAGCGCGCCGACGAGCTCGTCGCGCAGGTCGCCCAGACCGTGAACGACTGCGCCTGCGTCGAGCAGGGCGGCCAGGTGCTGGTGCTCCGCAGCTTCGATCAGGGCAGTCGTGGCCGGGCAAGGCAACTGCGCGCCGACCTGTCGGCGTACGACGCCATCACTCTGGTGGAGACACCGGCGGCCACGCTGGACCTCGAGGGTGAGGCGCTGGCGGCCCGACACTTCTGCGTCTGGGTCGATGTCACGGGCACTGCCGCGATCACCGCTCCCCGGCTCCCGGATGACTCCCCGGTGCTGACCCTGGTGCCCGCCCCGCGCGCCGGCGGCTGAGGACGCATGCGCTTCGAGGAACTGGACTGGCAGGCCACTCCGCGGGGCGAGATCAGCCTGCGGCGTCGCCACGACCCGGCGGTTGACGAGATCGTCTATGAGGTCAAGCTCGGCGACGAGTTCTTGATGTCGAGTCTGTTCACGGAGGCGGAGCGACAACTGGCCCACCTGGGACTGGCCGCGTTGCCGCCGGGTCAGGTGAGCGTGCTGGTCGGCGGTCTCGGCCTCGGCTATACGGCGCTGGCGGCGCTGGGCGATCCCCGGGTCGCCGAACTGGTGGTGATCGAGGCCGTCGAGCCGGTGCTGGACTGGCATCGGCGCGGGCTGCTGCCGCACACCGCCGCGCTGGTCACCGATCCGCGCTGCGAACTGGTGCTGGACGACTTCTTCCGGCTGGCCCGGAACGCTCCCGAGCGGCAGTACGACGCGATCCTGCTCGATGTCGACCACACGCCCGGGCACCTGCTGCACCCCAGCCACGCCGATCTCTACACGGTGCCCGGCCTCACCTCACTGGCCCGGCACCTGACGGACGGCGGCATCTTCGCGCTCTGGTCCGATGACCCACCGGAGCCGGCGTTCGAGGCGACGCTGGCCGCGGTGTTCGACGACACCGAGTCGCACTTGGTCGGCTTCGACAACCCGCTCACCGGCGGCACCTCCAGCAACACGGTCTATCTGGGCCGACGCCGCTGATCAACGGCCACTGATCAACGGCCACTGGCCGGCAGGGCCTCCAGGAGCAGGTCCGGGTGCTGCCGGGCGACCGCATCGGCGCGCCAACGGTCGGAGAAGAGTGCCAGGTGGGCGCCGTCGGACCGCTGCAGGACCTCCACCTCACGCAGCCCGGCCAGCGCCGGTGCGTCCTCAGCGGTGGTCCGCCGGGCCACCGAGTAGTTGAGGCGCTCCAGCCGGATGGGTGAACGGAACTCCGACTCCATCCGTGAGGTCACCACCTCGAACTGCATCGGACCCACGGCAGCCAGCACCGGCGACTGGTCGCTCCGGAACTCCGACCTGAGCACCTGCACCACGCCCTCCTGGTCCAGCTGCTCGATGCCGCGCCGGAACTGCTTGTAGCGCCCCGAGTCCACCGCCCGAGCGGCGGCAAAGTGCTCGGGGACGAAGCTGGCGATCCCCGGATACTCCACCGGTGTCCCGGCGAAGATGGTGTCCCCGACCCGCAACGCGTTCGCATTCACCAGGCCGATGATGTCTCCGGGGTGGGCGACCTCGACCGAGGTGCGGTCCCGGCCGAAGACCGCCTGGGCGTACTTGGTGGCGAACGGCCGTCCCGTGGCCGCATGGGTGACCACCATGCCGCGCTCGAAGACCCCGGAGCAGACCCGGGCGTAGGCGAGCCGGTCCCGGTGTGCGGCGTCCATGCCGGCCTGCACCTTGAAGACGAAGGCGCTGAAGTCCTCATCGACCGCCCGGGCGGTGCCGTCCACCGCCGCCGTGGTGCTCGGCGCCGGCGCGAGTTCGAGCAGTACGTCGAGCAGTTGCGCGACGCCGAAGTTCAACAGCGCCGAGGTGAACAGCACCGGAGTGGTGGCACCGGCCAGGAACGTCTCCTGGTCGTGATCGGCGCCGTCGGCGCTCAGCAGTTCGCTCGACTCGTTCGCCTCCGCCCAGTCGGGCCCGGCGGCCTCGGCAGCGGCTGCGGGGGAGAGGTGCTCCTCGGGAGCCCGGGTGGCGCCACCGGCAGTGCGGGTGTACCGGATGAAATCGCCGCTGCGCCGGTCCAGCACCCCCTTGAAGTCCCCGGAGATCCCGACCGGCCAGGTCAGGGGGGTCGGCTTCAGGCCGATCTCCTTCTCGATCTGGTCCATCAGTTCCAAGGCGTCGAGCCCGGGTCGGTCCCACTTGTTGATCACGGTCACCACCGGGATGCCGCGGTGCGCGCAGACCTGGAAGAGCTTCAGCGTCTGCGGCTCCAACCCCTTGGCGGCATCGACCAGCATCACCGCGGAGTCGACGGCCGAGAGCACCCGGTAGGTGTCCTCGGAGAAGTCGGAGTGGCCGGGTGTGTCGACCAGGTTCACCACGTGCTCGCGGTAGCCGAACTGCAGCGCCGCGGAACTGATCGAGATGCCGCGGGCGCGCTCGATCTCCATCCAGTCCGACACGGTGCCGCGGCGGCCGGCCTTGCCGTGCACCGCCCCGGCCTCGGCGATCACCTGGGCATGCAGCGCCAACGCTTCGGTGAGGGTGGATTTCCCGGCGTCGGGGTGGCTGATCACGGCGAAGGTGCGGCGCGGTAGGGCTGACATCGCCACCGACTCTACCGCCGCGTAAGAGTCCGCGTGGACACGGCGGTCGGCGCTGGGCCGGACCCGGCGGTCAGCCCTGACTGCCGGCCCCGCCACGCTGGCGGGTCAACTCCCGGGCCAGATCCTCGGCGAAACCCTCGGCGATCGCCAACTGGCTGCGCACCGCCGCCACCCGGGCCTGGGCCGCCTCCTGGAATCCCTGCAACCGGGCCACCAGCGCGTCCCGGACATCCTCGTCCTCGGCGGCCTCCAGGGCGTCACGCACCTCGAGCAGGTCCCGGGTCTCCTCCAGGGTGAAGTCCAGCGGCTTCATCCGCTTCACCAACTGCAACCGGGCCACATCGGCTTCGGTGTAGAGCCGGAAGCCGCCGGTGCTGCGGGCGTCCGGCACCACCAGACCCATCTCCTCGTAGTACCGAATGGTGCGCAGGCTCAACCCGGTCCGCTCGGCGACCTCGCCGATCTGGATGTGCTGCGCTCCCACGTCGTCCCCACTCGTTCGGTGATCGCCGGAGTCTAGCCGTCGGCCACGGCCAGCCCATGAACGTTATGTACGCAAGCGCGACAGGCGAGTGTGACGTAGGCAACATCGGGGATCACCAGGTTTCGTCGTGAGGAGACACCAATGACCACCACCACCGAGGCTGCCGCTCAGCCGGACGCCGAGTACGACGCCCGCCGCTCCGCCGGGCCCCGCCCGGGCGCGGACGAATCCCAACTCTCGCCACGCCGGGTGCGGATCGGCCGGATCCTCGGGCCGGTGCTCGCGCTCGGTACCTACCTGCTTCTCGGAATGGACACCTCACTCGCACCGGACGCCCGAGCCGCCGCCGCGGTGGTCGTGCTGATGGCGGTCTGGTGGATGACCGAGGCGCTGCCGCTGGCAGCCACCGCGCTGATCCCGATCGTCGCCTTCCCGCTGCTCGGGGTGCTGCCCACGGCGGAGGCGACCGCCCCGTACGCCTCCCCGACGGTCTTCTTGTTCATGGGCGGCTTCATGATCGCCATCGCCATGGAGAAATGCAATCTGCACAAGCGGATCGCGCTGCGGGCACTCAGCCTCTTCGGCACCAAACCACGGCAGGTGGTGCTGGGCGTGATGGTGGTGACCGCCTTCTTGAGCATGTGGGTCTCCAACACCGCGACCACGCTGATGATGCTGCCGATCGGCATCTCGGTGCTGGCGCTCGTGACCACCGGCAACGACAGCGACGCCAAGGACGTCCGCAACTTCTCCGTCTGCCTGATGCTGGCGATCGCCTACGCGGCCACCATCGGTGGCCTGTCCACCCTGATCGGCTCGCCGCCGAACCTGATCATGGCCGGCTTCGCCGAGCAGACGTACGGGATCACCATCACCTTCGCCGACTGGATGAAGATCGGCGTCCCGCTCTCGGTGGTGTTCCTGATCCTCGCCTGGGTGCTGCTGACCCGGGTCATCTACCCGACCAAGCTCGGTCGGATCGCCGGCGGCAAGCAGGTCATCCACGACGAGCTCGCCGCCCTCGGGCCGATGTCGCGTGCCGAGTGGAACGTCCTGTGCGTCTTCGCCTCCGCCGCACTGCTGTGGGTCTTCCGCGACCAGCTGACCGAGTCCGCGACCATCACGTCCGCGCTGCCGTTCCTGACCGACCTGACCGACGCGTCGATCGCCATCGGCGCCGCAGTGCTGCTGTTCCTGCTGCCCGCGCAGCGCGACGCCGGGGGCCGGCGGCAGGCCACCTTGGACTGGCGCACCGTGCAGGCCGGCCTGCCCTGGGGGGTGCTGCTCCTCTTCGGCGGCGGCCTGAGCGTCGCCGCGGCCGTGCAGAAGACCGAACTCAGCGAGTACCTCGGCTCCAAGGTCGGCGGACTCGGCCTGCTGCCGACAGTGCTGCTGATCGCCGCGGTCTGCCTGATCGTGCTGCTGTTGACGGAGCTGACCAGCAACACGGCCACCGCAGCGACCTTCCTGCCGGTGCTCGGCGGGGTGGCGATCGGGCTGGGCATCGACCCGATGCTGCTGCTGGTCCCGGCCGCCATGGCCGCCACCTGCAGCTTCATGCTGCCGGTCGGCACCCCACCCAACGCGATCGTGTTCGGGTCCGGCAGGGTCACCATGGGCGACATGGTGAGGGCCGGGATCTGGCTCAACCTGATCGGCGTGGTGCTGATCACCGTGGCCACGGTCGGTCTGGGCGCCTGGGCACTGGGCATCAGCTTCTGATCGATCGCGCCGCAGACGGCGAGGGTCGCGATGAGATGGCATCCTGACCAGATGCGACTGCGACCGAGGGATCGTGCCCGGGCCCGGGCACGATCCCTCAGCCTCGCCCAGCAGGTGCTGGTGCTGCTGCTGGCCCTGGTGGTGCTGCTGATCGGCGCCGGCACCGCGGCCGCCGTCCTCGACGCGCAGCGCGGCAGCGCCAAGGAGGCCGAGCGCCGAGCGGTGGCACTCGCGCAGGCACTCGCCGTACTGGCCGTGCCGGTGTACCTCGACGAGCAGATCACCGACCAGCACACCGGCGGCGGTTCGGCGGCGCTGCAGCCGCTGGCAGAGGCGGTGCGGGCCCGCACCGGCACCGACTTCATCGTGTTCATGACCCTCGAGGGCACCCGACTCTCACACCCGAACCCGGATCTGATCGGCGGCACCTTCCTGGGCACCATCGGCCCGGCCGCCGCCGGCGGAGTGGTCACCGAGACCTACGAGGGCACCCTCGGTACGTCGGTGCGAGCGGTGGTGCCGATCCTCGACGGCGACGACCCGATCGGCCTGGTCTCGGTCGGCATCCTCCAGGAACAGATCTGGACCTCGGTACGCCGCGACATCGCGCTGATCGTGCTGGTCGGCCTGCTCGCCCTCGCCCTCGCCCTGGCTGGAGCGTGGGCCATCAGCCGAAGGCTCGATCGGCTCACCCACGGGTTGGGGCCGGTGGAGATCACCCGGATGTACGAGCACCACCAGGCGGTGCTGCACGCGGTCCGGGAGGGGCTGATCGTGGTGGGCGCCGACCGGACGGTGGTGCTGGCCAACGACGAGGCCGTCAACCTGCTCGACCTGCCGGCCGAGCACGTCGGCCGCGACGTCGGCGACCTGCCGCTGCCGCCGGCGCTGGCCGACCTGCTCGGCTCCGGTGCCCGGGCCGCGGACGAGCTCTTCGTCTGCGGCGACCGGTTGCTGGTGGTCAGCCAGCGGCCGACCATCCGCGACGGGGTGGTGCTGGGCACCGTCACCACGCTGCGGGACCACACCGAACTCGAGGCGCTCACCGGCGAACTGGAGACCACCCGCGGCTTCGCCGAGGCGCTGCGGGCCCAGGTGCACGAGGCAGCCAACCGGCTGCATGCGGTGGTGATGATGGTGGAGACCGGCGAGCCCGAGCGAGCCGTCGAGTTCGCGACCGCCGAGATCGAGTCCTCCCAGCAACTGGCCGACTCACTGATGGCCTCGGTCAGCGACCCGGCGGTCGCCGCGCTGCTGCTCGGCAAGACCGCCCAGGCCCGGCAGCGAGGGGTGGAGCTGACCGTCGACGCACACGGCGAGATCGGTTTCCTCTCCGACCGGGAGCTGGTCACCCTGATCGGCAACCTGGTCGACAACGCCATCGACGTCAGCGCCCAGGCCGAGCCACCGCGATGGGTCGGGGTCGCCCTGGCCGGGGACGCCGAGGGGCTGCGGGTCCGGGTCAGCGACTCGGGTCCGGGGCTCGATCCGGCGCAGGCCGACGAGGCGTTCAGGTGGGGCTGGTCCACCAAGTCCGGCGACGAGCGGCCGCACGGGCGCGGACTGGGGTTGGCCCTGGTCCAGCAGATCGTCGCCCAGTACGGCGGCTCGGTGCACACCGACCGCGACCCGGCCGTCGTCGAGGTGTGGCTGCCGGCTCCGGGCAGCGAGCGGGCGCGATCATGACCCGACCCCCGACAAACCCCCGACCCATCCGCACCCTGGTCGTCGAGGACGAGGTGCCGATCGCCCACGCGCACGCCACCTTCGTCACCCGGGTCCCCGGCTTCGAGGTCGTCGGCATCGTGCACAGCGGTGCCGAGGCGCTGCGGTTCACCGCCGGCCACGACGTCGACCTGCTGCTGCTCGACGTACGACTGCCGGACATGACCGGCCTGGACGTGGTCCGCGAGCTGCGCGCCCACGGCTCCACCGTCGACGTGATCGTGGTGACCTCGGCCCAGGAGACTCACGTGGTCCGCTCCGCGGTCGCCTACGGGGTGGTGCAGTACCTGCTCAAGCCGTTCACGTTCGCCTCGTTCCGGGACAAGCTGGAGCGGTACGCCGACTTCCACCGCCGCCTCGACTCGGAGGGGCCGGGCGCCGCCCAGCACGATGTCGACCGGGCCCTGGCCGCGCTCCGCGGAGCCTCCGGTGGGCCGCTCCCCAAGGGGATGAGCGCCGAGACCCTGGAGTCGGTGATCGCTGCCCTGCGCGGCGCCGAGGGTGGGCTCTCCGCCACCGAGGTGGGCCGGCTGCTCGGCGCGGCCCGGGTCACCGCCCGGCGGTACCTGGAGCATCTGGCCGACCAGGGGACCGTCAGTTGCGAGTTGCGCTATGGCCAGACCGGCCGCCCGGAGCGGATCTACCGGTGGACGAGTTAGAAGGACCGGCTCCAGAAGTCCCAGAACCGGATCCCGATCAGCACCACGATCACCAGGAACCAGACCGTGAGCACGGTGAACCGCCACTGCCACAGCGTCTCGACGAAGCCGCGGGAGTCGTCGTGGCGCAGCGCGAGCAGGGTGAACCAGAGCGCCAGCGGGAGGGTGACCGCCCAGACCACCATGCACCAGGGGCACAGCGCCCCGATCCGGTAGAGGCTCTGGAAGATCAGCCAGTGCACGAAGACCGCTCCGGCCACCGAGCCGAGGGCCGCGCCGCCCAGCACCCAGGTCGGCACGGTGACCCGGGCCGCCATCAGCACTCCGAGGGTGAGGATGACACTGAAGCCGATCAACCCCAGGAACGGGTTCGGGAAGCCGAACACGCCCGCTTGGTCGGTCAGCATCACCGTCCCACAGGAGAGCACCGGGTTGAAGTTGCAGCTCGGCTCGAAGTCGGCGTCGGTGAGCAGCCGGACCTTGTCGGCGGCCAAGGCCAGCGAGGCGGCCAGACCGACCGCAGCCAGCAGGGTGACCCCGACTCCGGTGCCCCGGGTGACGCGGCCAGTCGTCATCGGGCCGGTCGTCATCGGGCCAGCGCGGCGGCCACGGCCGCCTCGACACCGGCGCTGCTGATGTCGTCGACGGGCTCCCCGTCGACCAGCACCGTCGGGGTGCCGGTGAAGAAGTCCTGGTCCAACATCTTCTCGGTGGTGGCGCGCACCCAGTCGGCGTAGTCACGCTCGGCGATGCAGGTGGCGACGGCATCCTCGTCGGCGCCCGCCATCCGGGCCACCTCGAGCAACTGCGCATCGGTGAGCCCGGGACCACCGCTGGCCGGCTGGTTGGCCATCAACTGGAGGTGCATCTGGGACCACAGCGACTCGTCCTCGTTGACCACACAGGCAGCGGCGTTGAGGGCCCGGCTGGAGTATTCATCGGTGGAGGCACGGTCCAGGAACGCCACCGGCCGGTACTCCACCAGGACGTCGTCGCCGTCCGCGTAGTCGCCGAGCAGTCCGGCGTTGCTGATCGCGAAGACCTGGCAGTGCGGGCAGGCAAAGTCCTCGATCACGGTCAGGGTGACCGGTGCTTCGGGGTTGCCGACCTCGACGCCACCGGCGGCGGTGAAGCCGGCCGGCGCGGCGGTCGACGGCGGGGTCGTCGGGTCAGCGGCGGTGGAGCCATCGCGCAGCTTCAGCACGGCCACGGCGACACCCGCGACCACGATGATCAGGCCGAGGATCACCGCCACCTGGATCAGGGCGCTGCGACCGGCCGGGCGGCCCTGGGGGTGACGACCTTGACTCGTGGGCACAGTGCTTTCCTCCTGCTCGGGACTGCGATCAGGCTAGCCAGCCCCGCCAACCGTGTGCGGTGGTGGTGGTCTCGATACGTCCGCTCGTTCCTCGCGGACACTCGACCACCGAACGCAGCACCGGACACTCGACCAAAGAACGATCCGGTGGTCGAGTTCCGCCGAGCTTGCGAGGTGGTGTATCGAGATCCACCGAACGAGGCCGGTCAGTCCGAGGTGGTGCCTCGGGGGACCGGTGCCCGCCAGTGGTAGCGCATCGCCAGCATCCGCAGCACGAACGCGAGCACGGCGGCACTGACGGCGGTAGGGGTGGCCGGACCATCGGCCAGGTCGGCCAGCACGACCACGGTCGCGCCGAGCAGCGCGGGGATGACGTACAACTCCGACCCGTGCCGCAGCACGGTCGGGATCTCGCCCGCCAGCAGGTCCCGGACCACTCCGCCGCCGACCGCAGTGGTGACGCCGAGCAGCACCGCCTGCACCGGACCGAGCCCGAACTCCAGCGCCTTCACGGTCCCGGTGACACAGAACAGGCCGAGCCCGGCAGCATCGAAGACCATCAGCACCCGGGTGGTCCGCTCCAGCACCGGGTGCCACCACAGCACGATCAGGCTGACCACCAGCGGTGGCACCAGGTAGACGACGTTGGTGAACGCCGCCGGGGGAGTGGCGCCCAGGATCAGGTCGCGCAGCACGCCGCCACCCAGTGCGGTGGCCATCGCCAGCACCGCCATCCCGACCAGGTCGAATCGCTTCCGGACCGCCAGCAGGGCTCCGGAGATCGCGAAGGCGGTCACCCCGATGATCTCCAGGACACGCACCACGGGGTCGGACAAGTCGAGCACGCGCGATTGTTGCACGCGGCGGGGATCCCTCAGCCGTCGAGCCGGCGCGCCAGGGTGAGTGCGTAGTCGTCGTCGGTCCACCAGTGCTCGCAGGTCAACCCGGCCTCCCGCAGCTCGGCAGCGATCCGGTCCCGGCGGAACTTGGCCGAGATCTCGGTGCGGATCTCCTCGCCCCTGGCGAAGGTCACCGTCAGGCCGAGATCGGCCAACTGCACCTGCATCTGCTCGGTGGCGCGCAGCCGCATCTGGATCCACTCCTGCTCGGGGTCCCACCGGGCGACATGGGCGAACCGGTCCGGGTCGAAGTCCGCGTTCAACTCCCTGTTCAGCACCCGCAGCACGTTGCGGTTGAACTCGGCGGTGACACCGGCGGCATCGTCGTACGCTGCCACCAGCCGAGCCGGCTCCTTGACCAGATCGAGGCCCAGCAGCAGGGTCTCACCAGCATGCATGCTCTGGGCCAGGCCGCTGAGGAACACCGCGCGCTGCTCGGGGGGATAGTTGCCCAGAGTGCTGCCCAGGAAGGCGATCATCCGGGACCCCGGCGCCGGCAACTCGTCGAGATGCACGTCGAAGTCGGCGATCGTCGCATGCACGGGCAGTGTCGGGTAGTCGGCACGCAGTCCGGCCACCGCGGCCCGGAGGGCGCCGGCGCTCACGTCGACCGGGGAGTAGCCGACCAGGTGTCCGGTCCGATCCAGCGCGTCCAACAGCACCCGGGTCTTCTCCGAGGAGCCCGACCCCAGCTCGAGCAGCATCTCGGCACCGGCGACGGCCGCGATCTCGTCGGCGTACTTGTCCAGCAGCCCCTGTTCGGCCCGGGTCGGGTAGTACTCGGGCAGTCGGGTGATCTGGTCGAACAGGTCGCTCCCGAGGTCGTCGTAGAAGTACTTGGGAGGCAGCCACTTCTCCGCCGCGGTCAGCCCGATCCGCGCGTCCTCGACCAGGTGGCCGCGCAGCGTCGAGGAGTCCAGCAGCACCTGCCAGGTGTCGGTCATCGAGGGTCTCCTCCGTCGGCCAGTCGGACCCCGGTCAGCGGCCATCGGGCGCCGGGCGGGAAGAAGTTGCGGTACGACGCACGGGTGTGCCCCGGTGGGGTGAGTGCACAGCCGCCACGCAGCACCATCTGTGAGGACATGAACTTGCCGTTGTACTCGCCGATCGCGCCCTCGGCGGGCCGGAAGCCGGGGTAGGGCAGGTACGCCGACGCGGTCCACTCCCAGCAGTCCCCGAACAGTTGCCGCGGGCCGGGGCCCGAGGTGCCTGCAGCGCGGGGGTGCCAGCTCCGGGTGTCGGCCAGGTTGGCGTCGGTGCCGCCGGTGGCCTCGGCGAGCAGTGCGGCGTGCTCCCATTCGGCCTCAGTGGGCAGCCGCTTGCCGGCCCAGGTCGCGAACGCATCGGCCTCGTAGTGGCTCACGTGGCAGACCGGCAACGACGGGTCCAGCGGCACCGTGCCGTGCAGCGTGTGCTCGTGCCAGACACCGTCGGACTCGCGCCAGTACAACGGTGCCTGCCACTGTTCGGCCTGCACCTGGGCCCAGCCGTCGGAGAGCCAGAACTCCGGTCGCCGGTAGCCGCCGTCGGCGATGAACTCCAACCATTCGCCGTTGCTGACCAGTCGGTCTGCGAGCCGGTACGGCGACAACCAGTGCTGGTGCCGGGGGAGTTCGTTGTCGAAGCTGAAGCCGCCCCCGTCGTGACCGATCTCGACCAGGCCGCCGGCGTACTCCACCCAGCCCAACTCCTGCAGGGTCCCCGGCTCGGCGGGAGCGCCCGCGTACACCGGCTGCAGCGGGTTCAGGGAGAGGACGTGTTTGATGTCCATCAGCAGCAGTTCCTGGTGCTGCTGCTCGTGGTGGAAGCCGAGCTCGAGGATGGGCAGCACCTTCTGCAGGCTGCCTTCGTCGAGGCTGCCGATCAGCTCCCGGATCCGGTCGTCGACGTGGCGTCGGTAGACCCCGACGTCGTGGCTGCCCGGACGGCTGATCACGCCACGCATCGGCCGGGAGTAGCGCGGGCCGACCGCCTCGTAGTAGCTGTTGAAGAGGAACCAGTACTTCCCCTGGAAGGGAACGAAGTCGGCTTCCTGCTCGGCGAGCACGAACGTCTCGAAGAACCAGGTGACGTGCGCACGGTGCCACTTGGTAGGGGACGTGTCCGGCATCGACTGGACGGTCTGGTCCTCGGGTGACAGTGGCGCCGCGAGTTGCTCGGTGTAGCTGCGGACGGCGTCGTAGCGGACCAGGACCTGGTCCGCCACCGGGCTCAGTGGCTCCTGGGTGCTCACGCGTCGAGTCTGCCATTGGTCGCCGAAGGGCTCCGGGTGCCTGCTCACATAGGCGTTTCGGAGCCGCCCCGGGACCCGGATTGGTGGCTCCTCGATCGGGTCCCGCCGCCCACCGGCTCAGAGGGGGCGTCGGGCCCGCACGGCCCGGAGGAACACGATCGTCACGAACGTCGCCCAGAACAGGTGGTGGGCCACCAGCACGCCGAGCAGGCCCCAGTCCAGCCACCGGCACAGCAGCAGCCCGGCCGGCAGGAAGACGGCGTACTCACCGGTCAGGCTGGCGATCAGCGACGCCCGCGTGTCCCGTGAGGCCCGGCAGACCGTCAACCCGAGCACGCAGGCGCCCTGCCAGCCGACCTGGGCCCACGCCAACCAGCCCAACATGCCGACCACGGCCGCGACCTCAGGTCCGCCGACGGAGCGGACCACCATCGGAGCGACCAGCCCGCCCAGCACGAACAGGGCCAGCGCCACGCCGGCGAACAGCAGGACGGCGTTGCGGACCGCGGTGCCGAACAGGTCCCGGCGCTGCGCCCCCTCGGTCTCGGCGAGGACGGTCAGCAGGCCCTGACCGGCGGCGTAGAGCAGCACCCAGCCAACCATCACCTGCACCTCCAGGAGGCGGCTCGCGGACAGTACCTGCGGGGAGGAGTCGGCCAGCACCAGCACCACCACCAGCCCGGAGGCGGAGCTGAACGCGGCCAGCAGCATCTCCGGCCAACCCAACCCGAGGACGGCCCCCACCGCGGTACGGGGGGCCCGGAGGGCGAAGCGCCACCGCAGCCGGCGGGTCGAGGACTGGCGCCGGTTCCAGCACACCAGCACCGCAGCCCCGGCCGCATAGCCCAACGCGGTGCCCACGGCCACGCCCACCCACCCCCAGGCGAGTCGTAGCCCCAGCGAGGCGACCACATCGACACCGGCGGTGGCCAGGCCGGCGATCAGCACCACCCGGGTCCGGCCGGCCGCGGTCGCGTAGCCGCGCAGTACGCCGGCGAGCACGGCGAAGGGCAGACCCAGCACGGTGATGCGCAGGAAGTCGCCGGCGAGTGCGGGGTCGGCAGCGCCGCCGGCCAGGGCCCGGCACAGCCACGGCGCTGCGCCCCACACCACGAGCAGGGGGCCGATCCCGACCAGCAGGGCGGCACGGAGGGTGGCTTCGGCAGCGGCCCGGGCCGCCGAATCGTCCGCGGCGCCGAACGCCCGCGCGGCCTGGATCTGGGTGGCGATGCCCAACGCGGTCAACGTCATCACCGCCACCGTCAGCACCGACCCGGCCACCACCGCCGAGGCCAGCACCTCGACCCGCTCACCCCCGAGCAGGACGACATCGTTGGCGGCCACGCCGACCGTGATCAGGCCGTGCAGCGCCAGCGGCCAGGCCAGTGACAGGATCCGTCGCCGGGATACGTCATGGGTGCTCAGATGAGTGGACACGGCAGGTCCTCCGGCGTGCAGCCGGCCGGGCGGACCGTGCTCGCCCCGACCGCCAGGACCCGCACCACCACCGGTCCGTCCGCCGCCCTCAGGTCGGCGGGCGTCAGCTCGACCTCCACCACGTCGGTGAAGAGGTCGGCCAGCAGCGACCGGGCGCCCACGTCCGGGCGGGCCCGTGCCGCCGGGAGCGCCGGACCGGTCAGACGCTCCCAGACCGCTGCGGCCAACTCGGGGTCGAGGAGGAGTTGGACGTGCCTGCTCAGATCGGCGACGTGCGCCCAGCCTGGCTCGGCGTAGCGGCGATCCGACCGCCACGGATCGAGGCCGGCCGTGGCGCACAGGGCCGGGCCGATCGTGGGGTCCAGCAGTTCGGCGGCCTGGGCCAGCGAGACGACGGCCTCCAGCCAGGCCTTGGTGGCGGCCATCCGGCGGTGTGGCCGGTACGACGCTCCCACCCCGAGCAGGCCCCGGCCGGGATCGCGGAGGCCGACCACTGCCACCTCCGGACCGGGGGCCGTCGGCAGCAGGTGCACCACCATCTCCAGCCCTGCCGCCCGGGTGGCCCGCAGCAGCCGCTCCTCGAGTACGCCGTCCGGCAGCGTCGGCGCCAGCCTCCTGGTCCGCCAGGCCCGGGCGACCGTGTCGCGTTCGACGACCTCGGCGGCGGCGTTCTCGATCGCCTGGCGCAGGTGCTGTCCCGCGGCCAGCCCGGTGCTGCCCTGGGGGTAGCCGGTCCGTCGCGGACCGCCCGGTGGTGGTGGCTGGTGGGGGAGGAGGGCCGCGGCCGGCCGGGGCACCAGCCGGGTGTCGGTGGCGGTCAACCACTCGATCGCCGTGTCCGTCTCGGCCGGGCCGCCGAGCGAGTGCGGGGTCAGGTGCGGCCGGCCTGCCTCGAGGAGGCTGCGGGGGCTCGCGACCAGGTCCGCGGGTCGGGGGTGGCTGGCGCCGTACCGCTCCCATGCCTCACCCAGACAGGAGGCTCGTGCGACCTCGTCCCCCAGGGCTGCGCCGGCGACCGTCAGCGGCCCGTCGGGCAGGTGCACCCGGGCCCGGTGCCGGTGCACGAGTCCGGGCAGCGGCCACGGCCCCGGCCCGGGCTCGGGGCTCGAGTAGAGGCCGGTGCGCGGGTCGGCCCAGTCGGTCAGGGAACTCATGTGTGTGGCAGCGGGACCCGGTTGCGGTTGCTGCGCCGGGTCGGGTCGCGGGGCTGGAACGCGGCCGGGGCGTTGCCGTAGGTTCCCGGTGCGGTGACCCGGACCACGGCCAGGCCCACCTCGGCCACGTCGGGGGTGGTGACGTCGACGCTGATCGGGTGCTCGCCGGTGACCCGGATGCACTCGTCGCGGTAGTGATCGCGTGCCGGTGCGGTGAACCCGAGCCGCGCCTGGACCTCGGCCAACGGCACCTCGTCGCCCTCGGTGAAGAGCCGGTCCGTCCAGGGGCGGCTGCGCGGATCGAGGTGGATCTGCGCCTGGCAGAGCAGGTCGGTCACGTCCCGGAAATCCTCGGCATAGGAGTCCAGGTAGCGCCGGTCGGCCCGCCACGGCTTGAGGGACGATCCGTCGATCATCCCCTCGGTCGCCGCCTGATAGGGGCCACCGGCGGGGTCGAGCAGCCCCTTGCCCAAGGAGCGGACCGAGACCGCCTCCCCGGCCGCCTTCAGGACCGCCTCGGCCGCGTCCGGCCGGGCCGCCGAGCCGAGGGCCACGATGTCCAGGACGGGGTCGCGGACCACCACCGCCAGCACCGGGACCCGCCACGGGCCGGGCACCTCGAGCACGACGTAGTCGAACAGCGGGTCGGCGGCCGCCGACATCCGCGCCGTCACCTCGGGGGGCAACTGCACCCGACGGGCCGGGGCGCCGGAGTCCCACCACAACTCCACGGCATCACGCTCGATGATCTCCTCCAGGGCGGAGGTCTCCGCCCAGGCACGGTCGGGTCCGGCAGCGAGTCCGGCGTAGGCGACGAAGTTGGTCACCGGCTCCCCGGCTCGGGGGCCGTAGAGATAGTTGACGTAGACCAGGGAGGCGGGCACCAGCGTCTCGGCCCCGGTGACCAGGTCGCTGCCGGGCACCCAGCACACGCTCACGTCGCGGGTGAACGGTTGGCACGGGAAACCGGGGGTCCGGTACTGCTCCTCCGAGTGCAGGCGCAGCGTGGCCGGGTCCAGGGCGGGTGTGCCCTCGGTGGCGAGCTCGCGCCAACTGGCCCGCCGCAGGTCGGCGGGGACGAAGTTGCCGCAGTAGCGCTCCACCGCCTCGCCGAGCGCGGACATGGTGGCCCGGCGTACATCCCCGTAGGCGGTGCCGGTGGAGATCCGGTCGGCTCGCCAGGCCCGGTCGTGCCCGGAGTCGGCGACGGCGGTGGTGACCAGGTGGAAGTCGGTCGGCCACTCCGGCGGGTTGTCGTAGCGCTGGGTCTCGGTGACGATCCCGGTGCGCGGGTCGACCAACAGGTTCCAGTCGGTCACGCCGGCACCCGCTCCATCAGCCCGCGTGGCACCGGGAGCACCGGATGGGTGGTCAGGTCACCGCCCGGACGCATCGGCACCACCACCTGGTGTCGCCGCAGGTGGGCGGCGTTGCCCGGCAGCCACTCCAGCAGTCGTCGTACCGCGTCCTGGGCGTCGGCTCGCGAAGGTCTCAGGTCGTGCGTGTCGCCGTGGCGGGACCAGTTCTCCCAGAGTGCCTGCAACTGAGGACGCGTCGGGCTGGCCGCCAACCGGCGGAAGCGCACGTCGGCCCAACTCAACCCGTCTCCGAGCACCGGGCCCAGCACCAGGGCTCCGAGCTCGCGGTGCACCGGCAGCCAGGCGCCCTGCGCCTGCCCGGCAGCGTCCCGGTCGGTCAGGACGGTGTCGTCGAGCAGGTCGGCGACATGCACGGAGACCGGCATGCCCAGCGGCCGGAGTGCCGCAGCCACCGTCTGAGGTCGGAGGAGGTCGGTCAGGTGCCAGGTCGGGCACGGCGTCCGCGGCTGGTCGGCGAGTTCCCCGACCTGCCAGTCCAGTACGGCGGCGGTGACCTCGGCGGCGATCCCGGTCGCGGGCACCGGCGCCGAGCCGAGCAGTACCGGGGTCAGTGCGTCGAGGTCGCCGGTGACCGCGGCGAAACGTTCGTCGGGGGCGACCAGCAGCAGTGAGTCGTGGTCCGGGATGACGGTGGACCCGTCGTGGAGATGCAGGAAGGGCATGGGATCCGGTTCGTGAGAGAGAATCGAGGTGCCGTGCTGCGGCGCCCGATGTGAGCGGGCGCCGCAGCACGGTCTGTGGAGTTGCACGACCTCAGGTCGTTCACTTCCAGGCGTACGCGACTGCGGTCACGCCGGCGTGGTTCGACGAGTGGACCGCGAGGCCGGCCGGCTTGGCGCCGAGCACGGCGAAGTTCTTCGAGGTGGTCATGGGTCATCCCTCCTTCCCTGCGAATCGATGGACAGGGCCGCCCGATGGCGACTCCCAAACCCTAGTAGAATGAGAATCATTCTCATAACTCATAGCAGCGTGTCTCGCGATGCGGGAGGTGGCATGCGCGGGCGGTCGTTTGCCCATATCCCCCTAGGGGGATAGGGTGGTGGTCCGGATGACCACACCATGTCGGGGAGGTACTCAGATGACCGAGTTCACGATGGGCGCCACCGTCACCACGTCGTACGACGACACCGTGGCGCGGGTGCGCGAGTTGCTCGCGGAGGCCGGCTTCGGGGTGCTGACCGAGATCGACCTGCAGGCGACGCTGCACGCCAAACTGGGTGTGCAGACTGCGCCCCGGGTGATCCTGGGCGCCTGCCGGCCGCAGTTGGCCCATCAGGCGTTGCTCAGCGATCCGCGGTTGGCCACCGTGCTGCCCTGCAACGTGGTGGTCTCCGCCGAGGCCGACGGACGCACCCGCGTGGAGATCTTCGATCCGGCCGTCATGGTCTCCTTCAGCGATGACCCGGAGGTGGCCGCTGTGGCCGCCGACGCCCGGAACCGACTGGCCGGCGCCTTGGCGTCCCTCGCCGAGGCCAACTGAGGAGGACCTGTGCAACTCGACCCAGCAGAGATGAAGGCCGTGATCACCCGGATGAAGCGGGCGCACGGCCACCTGGCCACGGTGATCCGGATGATGGAGGAGGGCCAGGACTGCGAGTCCGTGCTCACCCAGCTCGCCGCGGTGAACAAGGCCCTGAGTCGCAGCGGCTACGCGTTGGTCGCCACCGGCCTGCAGCACTGCCTGACCCAGGACGGGCCGGACAGCGTGGACGTGAAGAAGATGGAGAAGCTCTTCCTGTCGCTGGCCTGAGGCCCGAGATCGTCGGCGCCGCTAGGCGATGACGGCGCCGACCCCACCGTCGGTGGGCGGCTCGATGCCCAGCAACCGATCCCGAAGCCGGGCCAGATCGCCGACCGCCTCGATGAACCGGACGGTGCTGTCGCCCACGCCCAGGTCGTCGAAGTAGTGGTGCCTCATCGCGGTCCTGGCCAGCAGGTGCTCGTCGTGCTCCAGTCGCGAGGCCAGCAAGGCGGTCAGGTCGGGAAGTGACCCGGAGTCGACGATGTCGGCGCACCGGCTGACCGGTACGTCGGTGCGCAGCCGCTCGGCGTCGTCGTGCCGGTCGGTGACCAGCATCGGCTTGTCCGTCTGCAGATACAGCCAGTCCAGGCCCACCGAGGAGACATCGGTGACCATCGCGTCGCAGCCGGCGAAGACGGCCAGGATGTCGCCCTGACAGACCCCCACATGTCCGGCTTCGGGGTCGGCGGTGGCCGCCTGCTCGATCAGGCTGAGGATCGCCCGGTGGCCCGCCCGGACGGCCGGCACCTCACTGGTGGTGACCTTCGGGTGCGGTTTGTAGACCACGCGCACATCGGGCACCGCGAGGATGGCGGCGACGATCTCGGGGCCGAAGACGTCGACGGAGGTGTAGCAGTTGTAGTCGGCGTCGCCCTCCCAGGTGGGGGCATACAGGACCGTACGCCGGGCGCTCGGCGTCAGCAGCGGGTCCGGGCGCAGGTCCAGTTGCGGGCGGCCGATCCTGACCAGCCGGGCCAGGTCGAACTCCATCAGCCCCGCCGCGTGCCGGTCCACCGCGGCCTGGCCGGCCACGAACACCCGGTCGTAGGCCTTGGCGTTGTTGCTGACCATGCTCTGCTTGTCGCTCTCGCCATGATTGATGTGCACGTGCATCATCTGGTGGTGCAGCAGCGACTGGAAGTTGAAGGTGCCGTTGTTGCAGTACAGCACCACCTTGGCGTCCAGGTGCCGGTAGAGGTCCACCAGGTCCGCGAAGTCCGGAGCCGAGTAGACCGGCAGCGTGGTCTGTGAGGTCACGATCGCGGCCGTCTCCCGGTCCCGGGTCACCACGCCCACCCGGTGCACCGGGTCGAGCCGCTCGGCGACCGGCAGCCACTGGAGAAGTTGGTAGACGCGGGTGGGGTCATCCGCGAAGTAGAAGACGACATCGACGTGGTGCACGGCCGCATCGTAAGCCCGTTCCGGCCCTGTCTGGACATCGGTGCGACCGGGCCTCCCAGCGCTGCCGACCGGCGTACCCGCTGGGTGTCGGACCGGCTTCGACGTAGGCTGAACGGATCTGCTGGTGGCGACGGGACGAAAGGCGACGGTGTGACGATCCCGACGTTCTCCGACCCCGGCCCGGGCCTGGCCGGGCGCTACGTGTTGGGCGAGTTGATCGGCCGGGGCGGGATGGCCGATGTGCACCGGGCCACCGACACCGTCCTGGACCGGCAGGTGGCGGTGAAGCTGCTGCGGCAGGACACCACCAGCCACGTCGACAGGGCCCGCTTCACCACCGAGGCGACCACGGTGGCCGCGCTGACTCACCCGCACATCGTGATGCTGCTGGACGCCGGCTTGGACCGGGACCACCCGTTCCTGGTGATGGAGCTCGTGGAGGGGGGCAGTCTCGCCGACCGGCTCGACGGCACCGGCTGGCCGCCGCAGCGGGTGGCGGTGCTGGGTCAACAGGTCGCCGAAGCGTTGGCGCTGGCGCACGGCCAGGGCATCGTGCATCGGGACGTGAAGCCGGCCAACGTGCTGATCACCCCGGACGGCACCGCCAAACTGGCCGACTTCGGGATCGCCCGACTGGTGGCCAGCAGCGGTGTGCACACACTGCCGGGGCACAGTGTCGGCACCCCTACCTACCTGGCGCCCGAGCAGTTGACCGGGGCCGAGATCAGCGCCCGCGCCGACGTCTACTCGCTCGGCCTGGTGCTGTTGGAGATGCTCACCGGGCGCAAGTCGTTCGACGGCACCGCCGCCGAGGTCGCCTTCGCTCGATTGGGCTCGGCCCCCACGGTGCCGACCGACCTGCCGGCCGGCTGGGCGGGGCTGCTCACCAGGATGACCGCGAGCGAGCCGGAACGCCGCCCGGATGCGGCGGAGTCGGCCCGGGGGCTCGCGGCCCTGGCGCGGGGCGAGGTGCCGGAGTTGGACCCGGTGGAGACCGTTGACTGGTCGATCACTCCCGGAGGTGAGACCCAGGTGCTGCGGACCCGGCCGCGCCGACGCCGGGCCGCCGTTGCCGGCCTTGCTGCGCTGCTGGTCACCTCAGCCCTGGTGGTCGCCTTCGGGGCCGGTGCCCGCAACGAGGCGCCCCCGGAGCCACCGCCGATCCCGCCCGGGGTTCCGGAGGAGTTGGTGGAGCCGCTCGAGGACCTGCAGGACGCGGTCTACGGGAGGACGTCATGACCCACCTGCTGAACTCGCTCGCGATCGGCCTGTGTGCCGCGCTGTTGGTCGGCTGCGGCGCACAGGCCCGCCCCGCTCCGGTGGAGCTGGTGCCGGCCCTGTCCGGTGCCCTCACCCTGATCGGCGCGGATGTCGCGGCCGGCGATCACGACCGCGCCCGCGGCAGCATCAGCGACCTGATCGTTCTGGTCGAGGCCGCGGTCGCCGCCGGTGAGCTCACCGCCGCCGAAGCCGAGCCGATCCTGACCGCGGCCGCGCGGTTGCGCCAGCAATTGCCCGAATCGGAGCCAGAGCCCGAGCCCGAGCCGTCGTCGCCGACCGGGGCGGTCGAGCCTGAACCGGACAAACCAGGCAAGCCCGGCAAACCCGGTCGCCCGGACAACCCCGGCAAGGGGAAGGGCCAGGGTCAGGGCAAGGGCCGCTGAAGTCAGAGGTCCAGCGCCACCCGGAGTGCCGTGTCGACCTCAGTCATCACGTAGCCGGGGAGTTCACCGATGAGCTCGGCATGAGCCAGTTCGGACTTCGGCACGAGCACAGGTCGAGTGGCCACGATCGTGGAGTCCAACGGCAGTCCGGACACTGTGGCCGGCACGAACACGAAGCCGGGTAGGTGAGCCCGCGATGTCGATGATGTCAGTGGCAGCAGCACGGTGGTGAGCCAGCCGGATGCGTTGAACCCGTCGGACTGGATCACCAGCATCGGACGGCGCTTGGTGGGCACTCCGGCAGACGCATGGTCCTCAAGGTCAACCCAGAGGAGTTGCCCACGGCGCGTCACCAGTCAGCCTCAGGCAGGGAGCGGCGCGAGGTCGTGGAGACATCTCGTGCGAGTGCAGCCTCGTCATCGCTGGGGCTTCAGTCGCTGAAGATCGGCCCGCGGTGCAGCTGATGCTGGGCGGCCTGGGCCACCGGTCGGATCACGAGCTCGTCCACGTTCACATGCCGGGGGAGTGAGGCGACCCAGCGGATCGCCTCCGCGACGTCGGCGGCCACCAGGGGCGAGTCGACGTCGGCGTAGACCGCCTCCGCTCTGGCACGATCGCCCCCGAAGCGGACCAGTGAGAACTCCTCGGTGTGCACCATCCCTGGGGCGATCTCGGTGACCCGGATCGGTTCGCCGTTGAGTTCGAGTCTGAGGGTCTCGGTGAGCACGCGGGCGGCATGCTTGGCGGCGGTGTAGCCGCCGCCGCCCGGGTAGGCGACCCGGCCGGCGGTGGAGCCGACATTCACGATCAACCCGGTGCCCGAGGTGCGCAGTGCCGGCAGCAGTGCCTGGGTGACCCGCACCGTCCCCAGGACGTTCACGTCGTACATCGCCTGCCAGTCGGTGAGGTTGGCCTGCTCGACGGGGGTCGAGCCGAAGGCACCGCCGGCGTTGTTGACCAGGACGTCGAGCCGGGAGCCGACGGCCTCGGCCAGGGACGCGACGTCGGCGGCCTCGGTGATGTCGCAGGCCACCGCCGCGCCGCCGATCTCCTCGGCGAGGGCGATGATCCGCTCGGTACGGCGGGCGGCGCAGATCACCGCGTACCCGTCGCGCGCCAGTGCCCGGGCGGTGGCGGCGCCGATCCCACTGCTGGCGCCGGTGACCACGGCGGTGCGAGGAGTCTTCACGGCTCCATCGTGCCAGTCCTCATCCGGATTGACAGATGCGACCATGATGTCAAGTGCAGACTCAGTGCGAACTTTACATAGCACCGGGTCTTGTCAAGAAGGGTGTACATATGCAACGCTTCTGTAAAGCCGTACCCCCGCAGCACCTGTCAGAACCTGAGGAGCAGACGATGACGACCCCCCTGGACCCCACCGGCACAGTGGCCGTGGAGAGCACCGAGGACTGGCGTGACAAGAAGCGCTACCTGTGGCTGATGGGCCTGGTGGTCCCGTCGCTGGCCTTCATCGCGATCGGTGGGCATCACTGGACCGGAGCCAGCATCTTCTTGTGGGCCGGGCCGCTGCTGGTCTTCGCGGTCATTCCGCTCCTCGACCTGATCGCCGGGCTGGACGGCTCCAACCCTCCCGACGAGCTGATCGAGGAGCTCGAGAACGACCGGTACTACCGGTGGGTGATCTTCATGTACCTGCCGCTGCAGTACGTCGGGTTCGTGCTGGGCATCTATCTGATCGCCACCGCCGACTGGTCGGTGATCGACAAGGTCGCGCTGGCGCTCACCCTGGGGTGCATCGGCGGCATCGGCATCAACACCGCCCACGAGTTGGGTCACAAGCGCGAGTCGGTGGAGCGCTGGCTCAGCAAGGTGGCGCTCGCGCAGAGCTTCTACGGGCACTTCTACATCGAGCACAACCGGGGCCACCACGTCCGGGTCGCGACCCCCGAGGACCCGGCGTCGTCGCGGTTGGGCGAGACCTTCTACCGCTTCTGGCCGCGCACCGTGCTCGGCTCGCTGAAGTCCTCCTGGGAGGTCGAGGCCAAGCGGTACCGACGCAAGGACACGCATCCGTTCCACTTCGGCAACGACGTGCTGAACGCCTGGCTGATGAGCGTGGTGCTCTGGGGCGCGCTGGTGGCCTGGCTCGGCGTCGGCGTGCTGCCCTACCTGATCCTCCAAGCGGTCGTCGGCTTCACGCTGCTGGAGATCGTCAACTACCTCGAGCACTACGGGATGCTGCGCCAGAAGGTCGGCGCCGAGGGGCGGCAGCGCTACGAGCGCGTGGCGCCGCGGCACTCCTGGAACAGCAACAACATCGTCACCAACGTGTTCCTCTACCACCTGCAGAGGCACAGCGACCACCACGCCAACCCGACCCGGCGCTACCAGACCCTGCGTGACTACGAGGAGTCGCCGGTGCTGCCCACCGGGTACGCCGGGTCGATCCTGCTGGCGCTGGTCCCGCCCCTGTGGCGCAAGGTGATGGACCCCAAGGTGGTCGCCCACTTCGACGGTGACATCCGGCTGGCCAACGTGCAGCCGGGCAAGCTGGAGAAGCTGCTGAAGAAGTACCCCGCCCCCGTCGAGGAGGTCGTGGAGCAGCCGTTGGTCGACGCCACCCGGCACGAGTTCGACGACGAGGTGCTCGCCGCCCGCTGCCCGGGCTGCGGCTACACCTACGACGTACGCTCCGGCGACGAGGCCGAGGGCTTCGCAGCGGGCACCGCCTGGCGCGAGATCCCCGACGACTGGTGCTGCCCCGACTGCGGTGTCCGCGAGAAGGTCGACTTCGTGCCGCTCTCCGACGCGGTCGCCTGAGGGCCGGCTTCAGCGGGGGAGCAGGGCTGGGAGGAGCAGCCGACGGGCGAGGTCTCGAGAGGCCTGCCTGTCGGTGCCCAGCCGATCGCTCGGCGTGAGCATCAGCGAGTGCACGAGCCGTACCGCGATCTCGGCGGCCTCGTCGAGGTGTCCGCTCGCGTCCAGCCCGGATCGCCGCAACTGATCGGCCAAGAAGTCCCGGGCCAGGGCGATCCCCACCGCTCCCTGGGTGGTGGCGATCGGCAGCACCGTCTCCGGCTCGGTCTCGAGCAGGCGCTGCAGGAGCCGGTCCTCACGGATCAGTTCGATGGTCTCGGCGAAGCCCTCGACCAGTCGCTCCCGCGGATCGGGGATCGCGGCCATCAGCGTCTCGAGTCGGGCCAGGCTGGTCGTCAAGTGTCGTTGCAGGACGGCGTCGACCAGGGCTGCCTTGTCGGGGAAGCGTCGATACAGGGTGGCGCGGCCGATCTCGGCGACCTGAGCGACCCGGCCCATCGACGCCCGGCGCAGTCCGACCCGTTCGAACTCGGCCTCGGCGGCGGCGAGGATTCGCTCGACCACGACGTCGGATCCTGGGGCCATGACGTGATCCTAGGTTGCCCCTTGTCGTCCGGGCGGTCTCTGAGTACTGTCAGGCGTGAGACATTCAATCAGGAGTTGTCTCACTAGGAGGTCGGCATGGCGTTCGGTCCAGGCTCGCTGCTGTACGAGTCCTACGGCGATCGGGTGGGCTACCTGTGTGCCCCGGCCACGGGCCTGCTCCAGTTGATGTACCCACCGCTGGGACGGGGAGTCGAGCAGCATTCGGAGTTCTACGACGAACCCTTCGAGCGGCTCCTCCGCTCGGTGCCCCAGATCGTTGGGATCATCTTCGACGGGGACAGGTCGCTCGGGCAGGCGCACCGGGTGCGTGACTTCCACGCCGACATCAAGGGGACCATGGCCGATGGCAGTCGCTACCACGCGCTTGACCCGGAGACGTTCTTCTGGGCGCACGCCACCTTCATCGACGTGATCTTCCGGGTCGACGACCTCTTCCACAAGAAGCCGCTCGATCCCGACCAGCGCGCCGCCTACTATGCCGAGTGCGTCGAGTGGTGGCGGATGTACGGGATGACGATGCGGGTCGTGCCGCCGACCTATCCGGAGTTCCTCGCCTACTGGCAGCACCAGGTCGACGAGGTGCTCGAGCTCACTCCGGCCGCAGCGCGGTTCGTCGAGTTCCTCCACCATCCGTGGGAGATGGAGCAACCCTGGCTGCCCCGACCGGCCTGGCGGGTGCTCAGCCGGATCGGCGGGATCCCCGCCCGCGATATGGCTGTCGGCGCCATGCCCGAGCGAGTGCGCGAACTCTGCGGCTTCTCCTGGACATCGGCCCAGCAGCTCGCCTTCGACGGGTTCCGCAGGGTCGTGGCGCACACCTGGCCGCTGGTTCCCGAGTCGCTCCGGCTCGGGCCCCGCCCCCGCGCCGCCTATCGGCGTCAAGGTCGCCTTGGGCTGGACGCGGCGCTGGCCAGGGTGGCATCCGGGACCGGGTACGTCGATCCTCAGGAGCCGAGTCGAACCAGATGAGGGTGCTCGCGGGCGAACCGTGCCGGCGGCATCCCTCGCCACTGCCGGAACGCGTGCGTGAACGCCGAGGCCGTGGAGTAGCCGAGCCGGTGCGCCACCTCCTCGACGGTGAGCCCGCCGCGGAGCAGCTCCTCGGCGAGCATCCCGTTGACCTCTGCGGTCAGTTCCCGGTACGACGTGGCCTCCTCGGCCAGTCGCCGGCGCAGACTCCGCACGCTCAGGTTCAGGGCCACGGCCACCTGCTCCTGACGGATCTCGCCGTGGTGGCGGGCAAGCAGGTCACGGACCCGACCCGCGGTGCCGGTGCGAGCGAGACGGCGTTGCAGCAACTCCGCGCACTGCTGCTCACACAGTGCTGCGGTGGTCGGATGCGCCTGCGGCAGGGGCAGATCGAGGAGCTGCTCTGCCAAGCCGATCCGACACACGTCGGCGCCGAATGTGGGCTCGTTGCCGGTGATCTCGCGGTACCGCGCCCGGTAGCTCGGCGGCCGTCCCGGCAGTTCGAATCGCACCGCCTCCACCGGGCCGCCCAGCAGGTCGTGCTGCACGGTCGCCACCGCGGCCACATCGCGGTCCCGGTGCAACTGGCGGATCTCCGGTGGCAGTCCGCGGTCGTCGAAGACGAGATCCACCGAGCCGACGTGCTGCTCCAGCGACAGCTCTGCGAACGAGTACGTGAGATGGAACTGGCGCAGCACCGCGGCCACCGCGTCACGGACCGTGGCGCTGCTCAGCACCATCAATCCCCAGATCCCGTAGGAGCTGAGGTGATAGCGGGTGCCGGCGACCAGTCCGAAGTCCGAATCAGGGCCGACCTCGCGGCTGATGTTGCGCCAGAGCCGGATCTCCTGTCGACCGGTGATCTCGGTGTCGGGCGCCCGCAGCCGCCCTGCGTCGATCCCGGTCTCCCGGAGCACTGCGCCCTCCCGGACGCCGTACTCGAGCGCCAGGTCGGTGAGGATCACCGCACTCGTGGCGGGGTGGGCGACGTCCCAGCGTGCGTGCATACGATGATGCTCACCCCGTGTGGCCGAAATTCGCAAGTCTTGGGCCGCATTTCGTTCGAACCATCCCTGCCGTGACGGTCCATGATGGAGGCCGGGGGCCAGGTGACCAGCAGCGAACGCGGAGGAGTGACATGAGGCCGACACCCGTCGCCGTCTCCTCTGAACGACGTGGTGCGGGCACGCCGGTCGTGCTGGTGCACGGTCTGGGCAGCCGCTGGCAGGTGTGGTCGCCGATCCTGGACCGGATCGCCGACGCCGGACTCCAGGTGATCGCGGTGGATCTCCCCGGCTTCGGAGGCACCGCGCCCGTCGACGGGGTGACCCCGGGGCCGCCGGGCTATGTGGCCTGGCTGCAGGAGTGGCTGGCCGCCGAGGGCATCGAGCGGCCCCATCTGGTCGGCAACTCGATGGGCGGCGGCATCGCCCTCGAACTCGGCCGAGCCGGGGTCGCCGCGAGCGTCACCGCCTTCTCGCCGATCGGGTTCTGGCAGCGCCCCGGGCTCTGGTGGACCCAGGCACTGCTCACCACCCTGCGTGCTGCCGGCGCCGTCGCCGGCCCGCCGTTCTCCGCGGCGCTCGGCACCCGCCTCGGTCGCGCCGTGCTGCTGGGGCCCCTCTTCGGACGCCCCACCCGGGTGGACCCCGCCGAGGCACGGGCCGACCTGGCCGCGCTGGTCGCCGCCCCGGCCTTCCCGCAGGCCCGGAACAACTTCGCCGACTACCACCTGAGCGCCGCCGACGCCCCCGGCGCGCTGGCCGCGATCCCGGTGACCGTCGCCTGGGGGACCCGTGACGTCGTACTCACCCACCGGACCCAGAGCCGACGCGCCCGTGCCGCGTTGCCCACCGCACGGCACATCGACCTGGCCGGTTGCGGCCATCTGCCCTTCAACGACGACCCGGACCTGTGCGCCCGCGTCGTCCTCGACACCGTGAACGAGGAGTGCCCATGGAGCTGATCAGCCGCAACCCGGCCACCGACGAGGTGGTCGACACCTTCGACGTGCACACCCCCGAACAGGTCCAGGGCATCGTCGCCAGGGCCCGTGGGGCCTCCCACTGGTGGCAGGCACAGGGCTTCGACGGCCGCCGCCGGGCGCTGCGCAACTGGCGGCGCTACATCGCCCGGCACCGCCACGAACTGATCGAGTTGGTGCACGCCGAGAACGGCAAGCCCCGGGTGGACGCAGCACTGGAGCTGCTGCTCAGCCTGGAGCACATCGACTGGACCGCCAAGCACGCCGGCAAGGTGCTCGCGCCGCAGCGTCGCCGCCCCGGACTGCTGCTGGCCAACTTCGCGGCCCGGGTCGAGCAGGTCCCCTTCGGTGTGGTCGGCGTGATCGGCCCCTGGAACTACCCGGTGTTCACGCCGAACGGCTCCATCGCCACCGCGCTGGCCGCCGGCAACACCGTGGTGTTCAAGCCGAGCGAGTTCACGCCGGCGGTGGGGAAGTGGTACGTCGACGCGTTCGAGGCCGCCAACCCGCAGGTGCCACACGGGGTGCTGTCGGTGGTGATCGGCTTCGGAGAGACCGGCGCCGCGCTGTGCCGCGCCGGCGTCGACAAGCTCGCCTTCACCGGATCCGCGCCCACCGGTCGCAAGGTGATGGCGGCCTGTGCGGAGTCACTGACCCCGGTAGTGATGGAGCTCGGCGGCAAGGACGCCGCCATCGTCGCCTCCGACGCCGACCTGCGCGCGGCCGCCGACGCGATCGCGTTCGGGGCGATGGGCAACAGTGGCCAGACCTGTGTCGGCATCGAGCGGGTCTACGTCGAGCGTCCCGTCCGCGACCAGTTCCTGCGCCACCTCACCCAGGCGCTGGTCGGGGTCGAGCCGGGCAGTGGCAAGGACGCCTCCTACGGGCCGATGACGATGCCCAGCCAGATCGAGGTGGTACGCCGGCACGTCACCGACGCGCTCGCCGGGGGCGGCACCGCGGTGGTCGGCGGCCTCGACAGCATCGGCGACCGGTACATCCACCCGGTGGTGATCCTGGATCCGCCGCACAGCTCCACCGCGATCCAGGAGGAGACCTTCGGGCCGACCCTGACGGTGACCACCGTCGACTCGCTGTCGGAGGCCGTGAAGCTGGCCAACGACGTCCCCTTCGGCCTGGCGGGCTCGGTCTTCTCCACCGAGCAGGCCGACTGGATCGTCGAGCGGCTGGACACCAGCCAGATCTCGGTCAACTCGGTGCTCGGCTTCGCCGGGATGGCCGACCTGCCGCTGGGTGGACGCGGCGAGAGCGGCTTCGGACGGATCCACGGCCCCGAGGGGTTGCGGGAGTTCAGTCGCACCCGGGCGGTGGCCACCCAACGGCGGCCGATCCCCGGGGTGAACCTGCTCAGCTTCTCCCGGGCCCGGTGGCTGAACCGCTTCGCGCCGCACCTGATCCGCATCCTCTACGGACGCTGAAGGAGAACCCATGCCCAAGCCCTCCATCGCCGTGATCGGCAGCGGCTTCGGCGGCCTCGCCGCCGTCATCGAACTGAAGCGTCGCGGCTATCACGACATCGTCGTCATCGAGAAGGGCGATGACGTCGGCGGCGTCTGGCGGGAGAACACCTACCCCGGAGCCGCCTGCGACGTCCCCTCGCCGTTCTACTCCTTCTCGTTCGAGCCGAACCCGCGCTGGCCCAAACGGTTCTCCGAACAACCGGCGATCCTGGACTACATGCGCGCGGTCGCCGACAAGTACGACGTACGCCGCCACATCCGGTTCGGCAGCGAAGTGCTCGCCGCCCGTTTCGACGACGCCACCGGCCGGTGGACGGTGGAGCTCAGCGACGGGTCCGGACCGACGGAGAGCATCGAGGTGGACATCCTGGTGCCGGCGGTGGGCCAGCTCTCCCGTCCGGCGTACCCGACCATCGACGGGATCGACACGTTCGCCGGCGAGAGCTTCCACTCGGCCCAGTGGCGCCACGACATCGACCTGACCGGCAAGCGGGTGGCGGTGATCGGCACCGGGGCCAGTGCGATCCAGTTCGTCCCCGCGATCCAGCCCCAGGTCGCCTCGATGACGATCTTCCAGCGCTCCGCGCCCTACATCATCCCCCGCCCCGACCGGACCTTCTCCCAGTTGCACCACCGCGTGTTCGAACGGCTCCCGGTCACCCAGCTCGCCGAGCGCGGCACCTGGTACGGCCTCGTCGAGGGCCTCAGCATCGCCTGGGTCTATGCACAGCCGCTGGCCGCCGCCATCCGCGGGATCTCCCGGGCGCACATGGTGCGGCAGACGAGGAAGAAGCCCGGCCTCTTCGAGAAGGTATGGCCCGACTATCCGGTCGGCTGCAAGCGGATCCTCTTCTCGAGCAACTACCTGCCCGCACTCACCCGACCCAATGTCGAGCTCACCAACCAGCCGATCACGAAGGTCACCCCGACGGGCCTGGTCACCGCCGACGGGGCCGAGCACGAGGTGGACGTGATCATCTACGGCACCGGCTTCAAGGCCACCGAGTTCCTCGCCCCGATCAGCATCACCGGCTCCGGTGGCCGGGACCTGCATCAGGAGTGGGCCCAGGGTGCGCACGCCTACTACGGGATGAGCGTCCCCGGATTCCCGAACATGCAGATCATGTACGGCCCCAACACCAACACCGGCGGCGGCTCGATCATCTACTTCCTCGAGGCCCAGGCCAAGCACCTCGGTGACTTCGTGGCGCACCACGAGGCCGTCGGTGCGCCGGTGGCGGTGAAGGCCGAGGTGGAGCGGGCCCACGACGCACGGATCCAGGAGAGGTTGGCCGGCAGCGTGTGGAGCCAGTGCACGTCCTGGTATCGCAACGCGGACGGGCGGGTGACCACGAACTGGCCCCTGCTCGGGGTCCAGTACCAACGCGAGGTCAGGTACGACGCGAACGACTATGAGGTGGTGTCATGAACGACTACGACGTGATCGTGATCGGCTCCGGGTTCGGCGGCAGCGTGGCTGCGCTGCGACTGACCGAGAAGGGCTACCGCGTCGGCGTCCTCGAGGCGGGTCGCCGCTGGAACGCCGAGGACTTCCCGAAGACCAACTGGAACGTCCGCAAGTCCATCTGGGCGCCCCGGCTCGGCCTGACCGGGCCGCAGCGGATCAGCGTGCTCGGCAAGTGCCTGGTCTTCAGCGGCTCCGGCGTCGGGGGCGGTTCGTTGATCTACGGCAACACCTTGTACGAGCCGTTGCCGGCGTTCTACACCGACCCTGCCTGGGGACACCTCACCGACTGGCGCGCCGAGCTGGAGCCCTACTACGACCAGGCCAAGCGGATGCTCGGCGTGGTGGAGAACCCACGGATCGGTCCCAAGGACGAGGTGCTGCTCGACATCGCCCGCGACCGCGGCGTCGCGGACACCTTCCACCGCACCCAGGTGGGCGTCTTCTTCAACGAGGGCCAGGAGGGTGCCGAGGTCGACGACCCCTACTTCGGCGGCGCCGGCCCCCGGCGTGCGGGCTGCATCCACTGCTCGGAGTGCTTCACCGGCTGCAAGCACAACGCCAAGAACACCACCACCACCAACTACCTGCACCTGGCCGAGGCCGGCGGTGCCGAGGTGCATCCGTTGACCACGGTGACCTCGGTCCGGCCCGACGGCGACGGCTACCTGATCGAGACGCAGCGTTCGAACGGGAAGCTGCGCAAGGGCCGGCGTACCTTCCGCTGCGAGCAGGTGGTCTTCGCCGCGGCCGCCCTGGGCACCCAGAAGCTGCTGCACCGGATGCGCGACGAGCAGATCCTGCCGCACCTGTCGCCGCGGCTGGGGGAGCTGACGCGCAGCAACTCCGAGGCGATCATCGGGGTGTCCAGCAGGAGTCGTGATGACTTCTCGCAGGGGGTGGCGATCACCTCCTCGATCCATCCCGAGCCGCAGACCCATGTCGAGGTGTGCACCTACGGGAAGGGCCAGAACTCGTTGTTCCTGCAGACGGTGCCGATGGTGGACGGGGGCGCGTTCCGGTTCCTGCGGCTGCTGCTCACCCTGCTGCTGCACCCGATCGCGTCACTGCGCACCCTGAACGTGCGCGGCGCGTCCGAGCGGTCGGTGATCCTGTTGGTGATGCAGTCGCTGGACAACTCGCTGACCTCCTACCTGCGCCGTGGGCTGCTCAAGACCCGGCAGGGCACCGGGCAGCCCAACCCGGACTGGATCCCGCTGGCGCATGAGGTGGCCCGCTCCTACGCGGACAAGGTGGACGGCGTCACCGGCAACATCGCCACCGACGTCTTCAACATCCCCGCCACCGCTCACTACATCGGCGGCGCCACCATCGGCGACTCGCCTGAGTCGGGCGTGGTCGACGGCTATCAGCGGGTCTTCGGGTACTCCGGGCTGCACGTGGCCGACGGCTCGGCGATCACCGCGAACCTCGGCGTGAACCCGTCACTGACGATCACCGCCCAGGCCGAACGGGCGATGGCGTTCTGGCCGAACAAGGGCGAGGCCGACCCTCGGCCCGCGCTCGGCACGCCCTATCAGCGGATCGTGCCGGTGGCTCCGCGCCACCCGGCCGTCCCCGAGACCGCCCCCGGCGCGCTCCGCCTGCCGGCCTGACCGAGAGGGAACACGATGACACGACTGGCCGACCTCGAGCCCGAGACCAGCACCGAGCAGGCGTGGGAGCTCTTCGACAGCCTCGAACCGGTGTCGGCTGCGGCGTTGACCGGACGCTGGCGGGGACGCGAGTTGCGCACCGGTCACCCGATGGACGGGCTGCTGGAGGCCTCGGGCTGGTTCGGGAAGCAGTTCGACGGAGTCGATGCGGTGCACCCACTGCTGTTCCAGACGCCCGACGGTGACATCTTCGCGGTCGACCCGCGCCGGCTCCCGCTGAGTGTCGCCGATCGGGTGCCTGCCGGGGTCGTGTCGCGGGGCAGGAGCATGCTCGGGTGGGTCAAGCCTGCCCTCGCCACCGGCAAGCACCGGGCCCGGCTGCGCGACCTGGAGCATCGCGGGGTGGTGACCGCCGCCATGGTCTATGACCACCTGCCGATCATCGACGTGTTCCGCCGCGTCGACGACGACACGGTGCTCGGCGTGATGGACCAGCGCGGGGTGCCCCAGCCCTACTTCTTCATCCTGGCCCGGGACTGAGGCGTCATGACCGTCACCTCGTCGGCGGGGCCCGACCCGGCCGAACTGCAGGATCTGGCCGACCTGGCCCGCGACTTCTTCACCCGTGAGGTGGCGCCGCGGCACGACGAGTTCGTGGCGCAGGGCTACCCGGACAAGGCGCTCTACCGCCGGGCCGGCGAGCTGGGCCTGCTCTGCATGTCCATCCCCGAGCAGTACGGCGGCGGGGGAGGCACCTTCGCCCACGAAGCCGTGCTCTTCGAACAGCAGGTCAAGGCCGGGGACTCGAGCATGCAGCTCGGTGTGCACACCGGCATCGTGCCGCACTACCTGCTGGCCTATGCCGGGGAGGAGAACAAGCGCCGCTGGCTGCCCCGGCTCGCGTCCGGGGAGTGGGTCGGCGCCATCGCGATGACCGAGCCCGGCACCGGCTCGGACCTGCAGAACATCGCCGCCAAGGCGATCCGCGAAGGCGACGAGTACATCGTCTCCGGTGCGAAGACCTTCATCTCCAACGGCCGCAACTGCGACCTGCTGATCATCGCCGTGAAGACGGACCCGACCCTCGGTGCCCAGGGCGTCAGCCTCGTCGTCGCCGAGGTGTCCGACGACACTCCGGGCTTCCAGCGCGGCCGGGTGCTCAAGAAGGTGGGCCAGAAGGGTCAGGACACCACCGAACTCTTCTTCGACGGCCTCCGGATCCCGGTGGCGAACCTGCTCGGCGAGCAGGAGGGCCAGGGGTTCTTCCAGCTCATGGAGCAGCTGCCCCAGGAGCGGCTCATCTGTGGCGTCGCGGCTGCGGCGATGATCGAGGCCGCCGTCGAGACCACCATCGACTACACCAAAACCCGGCACGCCTTCGGCAAGCCCTTGTTCGCCCTCCAGAACACCCGGATGGAGCTCGCCGAGTGCGCCACGCTCGCCCAGGTCGTGCGAGCGTTCGTCAACGATGCCCTCGCGAAGCACCTCCGCGGGGAGCTCGATGTCAAGACCGCCGCCATGGTGAAGTACTGGACCACCGAACAGCAGACCCAGGTGGTCGACCGTTGTTTGCAACTCCACGGCGGCTACGGCTACATGGAGGAGTACCCCATCGCCAGGATGTGGACCGATGGTCGGATCGCGCGCATCTACGCCGGCGCCAACGAGGTCATGAAGGACCTCATCGCCCGCTTCCTCTGATCGCTGCAGGTGTGGCAGCATCCCGGTCATGAGACCGACCGTGACGATCCGTACCTGCCCGGTCGGATGAACCGGACCCCGGCACGCCCGGCGTGGTCGCGCCACGACCTGTGGCATCTCGGTGCCGCGTCCAGCACCTTCGTTGCGCTGGCGTTCACGGGGTTCATCGCCTTCGTCGCCAGCTGTAACGTCCACGAGCTGGGGCACGTCGTGGTGGCCCTCCCGCTGGGGTGGGAGGTCGAACGCGTCCACCTCTGCCTTCCCGGGGGTGGCGGGGTGGAGTACAGCAGCATCGGCCACTGGGCCGGGAACGCCCAGGGCTACGCGGGCGGTCTGATCGCCGCCGGTGTGTTGGCCGTGCTCTATGCGTGGCTGTTCGAGCGCCGTGGGGCACCGTTGAGGAGTCCCCGCTGGTGGGCGGCTGGCGTGGGGGTGGTCCTTCCGGTGGGGCCCCAGCTGGTGGTCGCCTTCGTGGAGGGGACCGCACAGCCGGGGGAGAACTACACCGACCGATTCGCCGACACGCCGGCCCTGATGGTGCTGGTGGTCGCCTCCATGATCGGAGTGGCCGGGTTGTATGTGTGGCGGTGGCGCGCGGTCTGGGCGCCACCGGAGTGGACCGATGAGGACCCGTGACGAGTGGAGGATGCGATGAGCAACGAACGGCTGGCCGAGGCGGGGATCTCCGTCGACATCGACGGGGTGGTCGCCACCCTCACCCTGGACCGCCCCGAGGTGCGCAACGCCCAGCACCCGCGGATGTGGGCTGCGATGGCCGACGTGCTGGAGTCGCTGGATGCCAGCGTGCGGATCGTGGTGGTCCGCGGCGCCGGGGGCACCTTCTCCGCCGGGCTCGACCTGGCCCTGCTGGACCCGGCGAAACGCGCGGAGGAGGGGAGTCTGGTGGCGACGCTGAGCAAGTCGGACCAGGAGATCATCGACACCATCGGTGAGTACCAGCGTCCGTTCGCACTGCTCAGCGATCCCCGGTTCATCTCGATCGCCGTGGTCGAGGGTCACGCGATCGGTGCCGGCTTCCAGCTCGCTCTCTGTTGCGACCTGCGGATCGTCGCCGAGGACGCCCGGCTCTGCATGAAGGAGCCCGCGCTGGGGCTGGTGCCGGACCTGGTCGGCACCAAGCCGCTGGTCGAGGCCGTCGGCTACGCCCGGGCCCTGGAGATCTGTGCCACCGCCAGGTTCGTGACCGGCGTCGAGGCGGGTGAGTTGGGCATCGCCCAGACGGTGGTGCCCGCCGCGGACCTGGAGGCGGCCCTGACCGCCAGCATCGGCGCACTCACCGCACATTCCCAGGGTGCTGTGCAGGGCACCAAGGCGCTGCTGCAGCAGGCGCCGTTGCGGACCCTCGACGAGCAGCGGCTGGCCGAACGGACCGCGCAGGTGGCCCGGTTCCGCGAACTGGCTGTTGCCTTCGGCCTCGCCTGACACGGCGGCGAATCCGCGCCAGACTGCCCCCATGCGACTTCGCTTGGTGCGCCTGCTGCACCGCCGTTCGGGTGCCCAGTACTGGCTGGTGGTGGCCGCCGCCGAGGGCGGGGCAGCCGTGCTCGTTGCGCTGGCGACCGTGCTGCTGGTGTCCACCTACTTCGCCACGTCGTGGAGTTCGGTGGCCTTGGTGGCCCTGGTCGCCGCGTGCGGCACCGCGGCCGCGGCCGGGCACGCCGCGCTGCGGATGCGCCCCAAGTTGGCACGGTTCCGGGACTGGCAGGCCGCCCCAGACCCCTCGGACGCAGCCACCGTCCAGGTGTGGCGGGAGACGGTCGTCGGCAACTGGGAGGCCTATCGGGGGCACGCCGGCCGGTTGAGCCTGATCACTGTGCTGCCGGCGTCCGCCTTCGCCGCCTGGCAGTGGGAGTTGGGGTGGGGCGGCCTGGGCGCCTTGCTGCTGGCCTGTGTGGTGCCGGCCTACTACGCCACCGTGGTCAGCTACTCCATCGGCGAACTGCTCGCCCGGCCCCTGGTCGACGAGATCGCCGGACGGCTCCCGGACGGTTTCGACTTCCGGGCGGAGGGGCCCTCCCTGCACAAGCGGCTCACCCTCGCGCTGCCGGCGTACACCACCACCGCGGCGGTGCTGACCGTCGGCCTCCTCGACCATGGCGAAGGGGCAGCGACGCTGGCGATCACCGTGCTGGTCGCGCTGGCGGTCGGGATCGGGCTCTCCACCGAACTCACGGTGCTGCTCGGCGACGCGATCACCTCCCCGGTACGCCGGATCCGGGCGCAGTTGGCGCAGGTGCGGGAGGGCAACTTCGCGGCGCGATCGCCGGTCACCAGCGGCGACGAACTCGGTGAACTGGCCCACGACGTGAACGCGATGGCCCAGGGGCTGGCCGAACGCGAGGAGATGCGGGCCGCGTTCGGCACCTACATGGACAAGGCCGTGGTGGAACTGATCCTGTCCGGAGCCTTCCCACCCGAGGGCATCGAGGCTCAAGCGTCGATCCTCTTCTGTGACGTGCGCGGCTTCACCGCCTACGCCGAACATGCCAGTGCCGCCGAGGTGATCGCCACCCTGAACCAGATGTTCGCCACCATCGTGCCGATCGTGGAGCAGCACGGCGGACACGTCGACAAGTTCCTCGGCGACGGGCTGCTGGCCGTCTTCGGAACACCGCAACACCACGTGGACCATGCCGACCGGGCGGTGGCCGCAGCCTGCGAGATCGCCGCGGCCGGGTCGTTCGGCGACAGCGGACTGACGGTCGGGGTGGGCGTGAACTCCGGGACGGTGGTCGCCGGTCCGCTCGGGGGCGCAGGCCGGTTGAACTTCAGCGTGATCGGGGACGCGGTCAACACCGCAGCCCGGGTGGAGGCGGCGACCAGGCAGACCGGTGACGATGTCCTGATCACCGAAGCCACTCGCCGCTTGCTGACCCGGCCGCCCGAGCTGACCCCGCGCGGGGTGCTGGAGCTCAAGGGCAAGGCCCAGCCTGTCGAGCTGTACGCCCCGATGGCGACGACGCCCGTGCGGCCGACTCGTCCCGCACCGGCCAGGGAGTGATCCTCAGCCGCGGTCGGCGAGCTCCCACACCCCGGGGGCACCCTTGATCATCACGCCCTCGCGGATCAGCGCCTGCCGTGCCTGACGCGCGGCGTACCGCCACCGGAGCTCACCCTCGGGGGTCTTCTGCCGGTCACCGGGCAGCAGGAGCTCTTCGGCGAGGAGTTCGACGCCGGCGAAGAGATCCTCGGCCGCCAGCGTGCCACCGGCCTCGCCCAGCACCTGGAGGATCAGCGGCCGGAACGTCTCGGGTGCCGACCAGCGTCGAGTGGCTCGACGGGTGGCGACCGCGGGCCCAGCCGGCTTCGACTTCACGGCCGACTTCGCTCGGGCGGTGGCCCGGGGGGCGGCCGGGCGCACCGGCTCCGGAGGCTTCGGTGGCAGGCCGTGGATGCAGGTGGATCGCGGCAGTTCGCACAGGTCGCAGTAGTCGGCGCTCATCACCCCCCAGCCTAGTCGCCGGTGCCCGAGCAGGCACCGGCGGCCGGACGGCCCGGGACGCCGCTCAGCCCCTCCCGACCCGGATCATCTCGGCCCGGTCGGCGACCTTGACCCGGGCCCGACCCTCGGCCTCGCCGAGAGCGACCTCGTGGGCGTCGAGGCGCTCCCAGTGCTCGAAGGTGCTGACCTGGACCCCGCGCTCGGCGAAGTAGGCGTCCACGTCGGCCGGCTCCCGGTCGGTGGCGATGGGCCGGGTGTCGGCGAGCAGGTGCTCGACGGTCTCGGCGGCATCGCTCTTGGTGTGCCCGATCAGCCCGACCGGTCCGCGCTTGATCCAGCCGGTCACGAAGAGGCCGGGGATCGGCTGTCCGTCCAGGTCGAGCACCCGGCCACCGTCGTTCGGGATCACTGCCGCCCGCTCGTCGAACGGCAGGCCCGGCAGCGCGCTGCTGCGGTAGCCCACGGCCCGATAGACGGCCTGCACGTCCCAGTCGGTGTGGACGCCGGTGCCCTCGACGGCACCGTGATCGGTGGGCCGCGTGCGTTCGGTGCGCAAGGTGGTCACCCCGGTCTCGTCGCCGAGGATCTCGGTGGGGGCCTCGGCGAAGTGCAGGTGGATCCGATGCGGCTTACCGACCGGCTCCCGGCCGACCCAGTTGGACAGCGTGCTGAGCACCATCTTGGCCTGTTTGTTGCTGGCGACGTGCGCCATCGCCTGCTCGTCCACGTCGAAGCCCTCGGGGTGGACGATCACCTCGACGTTGGGCGAGTGGTTGAGTTCGCGCAACTCCAGCGGTGAGAACTTCGCGTACGCCGGGCCGCGGCGAGCGAAGACGTGCACGTCGGTGGTGGTCTTGGTCGCGAGACCCTCGTATACGTGGGCGGGGATGTCGGTGACCAGCATCTCGTCGCCGGTCTTGGCCAGCACCCGGGCCACGTCGAGGGCCACATTGCCGACGCCGATCACGGCGACCGACGGGGCGTCCAGTGGCCAGCTCCGGCCGACGTCGGGGTGGGCGTCGTACCAGGAGACGAAGTCGGCGGCGCCGTGGGAGAGTTCCTCGCCGGGGATGCCCAGGTCGCGGTCGGCCATCGCGCCGGTGGCGACGATCACCGCGTCGTAGAAGTCGTGGAGCACCTCCAACTTGACGTCGACTCCGAACTCGACGCCTGCCAGCAGTCGCACCTGGGGCTTGGCCAGCACCCGCTGCAGCGCCTTGACGATCTCCTTGATCCGCGGATGGTCGGGGGCGACGCCGTAGCGGACCAGTCCGAAGGGCGCCGGCAGCCGCTCCAGGATGTCGACGGAGACGTCGACCTCGGACTTGGTCAGGATGTCCGCGGCGTAGATGCCAGCCGGTCCGCCACCCACGATGGCCACACGAAGAGTCATGACTACGAGTCTGCGGACGCTGACCGAGTCACACAACGAACTTGTGGTTGGGTAGTGACAAGGTAGCCTTGTGACCATGTTGGGCCCCCACGTGCCGGAACTCCGCGCGCTCGAGCTGTTGGTCGCGGTCGCCCGCACCGGCAGTCTCGGTGCGGCGGCCTCCGAGCTGGGCATCAGCCAGCAGGCTGCCTCGTCACGGGTGCGGACGATGGAGTCGCTGGTCGGCGAGACATTGCTGGTCCGGACCCGGCGCGGGTCGGAGCTGACGCAGACCGGGGAGTTGGTGGTGCAGTGGGCGGGCCGGGTGCTGGAGGCTGCTGCCCAACTCGACGCCGGGATCGCCGCGCTGCGCTCCGACCGCCAGGATCACCTCACCATCGCCGCCAGCCTCACCATCGCCGAGCATCTGCTGCCCCGGTGGCTGGTCGCGGTGCGCGCCCAGCAGGTGTCGGCCGGGCAGAGCCCGACCGAGGTGAGGATGACCGCCACCAACAGCGTTCGGGTCGCCGCACTTGTCGGCGAGGGAGCGGTGGACCTCGGTTTCGTGGAGGGACCCGACGCGCCTCGGGGACTGAGGCACCGACTGGTCGGCACGGACGAACTCGTCGTGGTGGTCGGACCCGACCATGCCTGGGCGAGACGATCGGGGCGGCGGGTGACCGCGGCGACGCTGGCCGCCACCCCGCTGGTGGTCCGGGAGGCGGGCTCGGGGACCAGGACGGTGCTGGAACGCGCACTGCAGGATCGGGAGACGGTGCCCCCGGCGCTGGAGCTGTCCAGCACGGCCGCGGTCCGGTCGGCGGTCGCGGCCGGTGCCGGGCCGGCCGCGCTCGGCGCCCATGCGGTGCGCGACGACCTCGCCACCGGTCGTCTGGTGGCGATCACGGTGACCGGGCTGGACCTGACCCGACGGCTGCACGCGGTCTGGCGGGGATCGGTCAACCCACCGGCGGGCCCGGCCCGAGACCTCATCGAGTGGGCGGCACGGCACGGGCCGCGGCGTACTCCTCCTCGGTGAGCAGCCGGGACCGGGTCAGGAAACGGACACCCTCGGGGGCCTCCAGCGAGAAGCCTGCCCCGCGTCCGGGAACCACGTCGATGGTCAGGTGGGTGTGCTGCCAGTACTCGAACTGCGCCTTCGACATCCATACCGGCACCGGCCGGTCCAGCCCGATCGGCAGGTGGCCGAGCAGGACGTCGGCAGGTCCGACCAGGAAGTCCCCGTCGGGGTAGCACATCGGCGCCGACCCGTCGCAGCAGCCACCGGACTGGTGGAACATCACCGGGCCGTGCGTGCCGGTGAGGCGACGGAGCAACTCCGCCGCCTCACCGGAGACGTCGACCCGACTCGTCGTGGAACCGGTGGCTCGGCCGCCGGTCGAGTCGGTCGGATCCATCAGAAGAAGCCCAGCGGCTCGGGGGAGTAGGACACCAGCAGGTTCTTGGTCTGCTGGTAGTGGTCGAGCATCATCTTGTGGTTCTCCCGTCCGATCCCGGACTGCTTGTAGCCACCGAACGCGGCGTGCGCGGGGTAGGCGTGGTAGCAGTTGGTCCAGACCCGGCCGGCCTGGATCTCCCGGCCGGACCGGTAGAGCTGACCGTTGTCGCGTGACCAGACCCCGGCCCCGAGTCCGTACAGGGTGTCGTTGGCGATCTTCAGGGCGTCCGCCTCGTCCGCGAACGAGGTCAGCGAGACCACGGGTCCGAAGATCTCCTCCTGGAAGATCCGCATCGCGTTGTTGCCCTCGAAGACGGTCGGGGTGACGTAGTAGCCCTCGGCCAGGTCGCCCTCGAGCACGTTGCGCTCGCCGCCGGTGAGCACCCGGGCGCCCTCGGCCTTCCCGATGTCGATGTAGGAGAGGATCTTCTGCAGCTGGTCGTTGCTGGCCTGGGCGCCGATCATGGTGGCGTCGTCGAGCGGATTGCCCTGGATGATCTTCTCCACCCGGGTGATCGCGTCACCGACGAACTCGGAGTAGATGGAGTCCTGCACCAGCGCCCGGGACGGGCAGGTGCACACCTCACCCTGGTTGAGGGCGAACATCGCGAACCCTTCGAGGGCCTTGTCGTAGAACGAGTCGCGCTGGGCGGCGACGGACTCGAAGAAGATGTTCGGGCTCTTGCCGCCCAGCTCCAGGGTCACCGGGATGATGTTCTGGCTGGCGTACTGCATGATCAGGCGGCCGGTGGTGGTCTCACCGGTGAACGCGATCTTGGCGATCCGGCTGGACGAGGCCAGCGGCTTGCCGGCCTCGACACCGAAGCCGTTCACCACGTTGAGGACGCCGGCGGGCAGCAGGTCGCCGATCAGCTCCACGACCTTGAGGATCGACCAGGGCGTCTGCTCCGCGGGCTTGAGTACGACGGCGTTGCCGGCGGCCAGCGCCGGGGCGAGCTTCCAGACCGCCATCAGGATCGGGAAGTTCCACGGGATGATCTGGCCGACCACCCCCAGAGGCTCGTGGAAGTGGTAGGCGATGGTGTTCTCGTCGATCTCGCCCACGGTGCCCTCCTGGGCGCGCAGCGCGCCGGCGAAGTAGCGGAAGTGGTCGACGGCCAGCGGCAGGTCGGCGGCCAGCGTCTCCCGGACGGGCTTGCCGTTCTCCCAGGTCTCGGCGACGGCCAGCATGGTGAGGTTCTCCTCGAGCCGGTCGGCGATCCTGTTCAGCAGGTTGGCCCGCTCGGTGGGGGAGGTCTTGCCCCAGGCCGGGGCGGCCGCGTGGGCGGCGTCCAGGGCCGCCTCGATGTCACCTTCGGTGCCCCGGGCGATCTCGGTGAACGGCTTCCCGTTGACCGGTGAGATGTTCTCGAAGTACTGGCCCGTCACCGGGGCGACCCACTCGCCTCCGATGAAGTGGTCGTAGCGGCTCTGCACGGTGACCAGCGAGTCGGGCTGGCCGGGTGCGCTGTAGACGGTCATGGCTTGCTCCTCAGGGGGTGCGTGTGATGGGTGTCACACAGACGCTAGGAGCCGGCACGTTGCGGAAGCGTTGCGACGGCTGGTTGCGGCCCGAGCAGCGTGTCGGGCTTCGCTCACGGATCACGTGCCGTGACCGGAACATCCGTGGAGGCATCGACGTTCTCACCGGCATGCGCATCGAGATCTGGTCCGACATCGTCTGCCCGTGGTGCTATATCGGCAAGCGGCGATTCGAGGCAGCATTGGCCGACTTCGCGCACGCTGAGCAGGTTGACGTGGTGTGGCGCTCCTTCCAACTCGACCCGGCCGCGGAGCGTGAACCCACCGCCACCGTCGCCGAGCACCTGGGCCGCAAGTACGGCGGCGGCAGCGAGGCGGGGCGGCGGATGGTCGACCGGATGGAGGCGGTCGCGGCCGAGGAGGGGATGACCTGGCGTCACCACGAGTCCCGGCCGGTCAACACCCTGGACGCCCATCGGTTGCTGCACCTGGCCGCTGCCGAGGGCGGCCCGGGATTGCAGGGTGCCTTGAAGGAGGCGCTCCTCGCGGCGTACTTCATCCAGGCCGCCAACGTGGCTGACCATCATGTGTTGCGGACGACGGCGGCCGAGGTCGGCCTCGATGAGGCACGGGTGGTCGAGGTGTTGGCCGGCACCGAGTTCCGCGACGACGTGTTCCACGACCAGGAGCAGGCTTACCAGTACGGCGCCAGCGGGGTGCCGTTCGCGGTCGTCGACGGCCGGTACGGCGTCCCCGGGGCCCAGCCGGCGGAGACGATCAGCCAGGTGCTTGTCAAGGCGTGGGCCGACACCCACCCGGTGCTGCAGATGGTCGAGTCCGGGACCGAGTGCGGTCCCGGCGGGTGCGCTGTCTGAACTCGGTTCGGCGGTCGAGTAGCGAGCGTCAGCGAGCGTATCGAGACTGTCCGACGCGGGCGTGGCCTCGACACACCGCCTCGCAAGTTCGGCGGCACTCGACGATCGAATCGGTCAGAGGGCGAACTCGCGGTCCAGGCGGGCGATCTGACCCTCGGCCATCGCCCGCAGCGGTGAGCCCGGCGCGAGCACGTCGCGCTGGCGGCACCACATCTCGTAGTCGTCGGCCCCCCAGGCGCTCCGGGTCCATGTCGACATCAGGTCCGCCTGTGCCGACTGCAGCACCGCCGACCGGAGTTGGTCGCCGAGCATCTCCCGGAGCCGGACCACTCCGGGCGCGGTGGAGCGTGGCAGCAGCGGACCGCGGTAGGCGCGCACGGCGCCCGCGACGTCGCCGGCGGCGAGTCTGGCCTCCACGCCCATCCAGTCGCCGGCGATCTCGGCGTCGAGGCGATACGGGCGGGAGGTGAGGAACTCATCGCTGAGCAGGTTGCGCAGCCGTTTGAGTTCGGCACGCAGCGTCGAGGACCCGCCGTCGTCCTCGTAGAGCATCACCGAGAGTTCGTCGCCCGACATGCCGTGCGGCGCGCTGGCCAGCAGCAGCACGATCTCGCTGTGCCGCGGCGAGAGCCGCAGCCGGCCGGTCCGCGGGTTGGCGGGATCGTCGAGGGTGATCAGGACGTCGTTGCGGCCCAGCGCCTCCACGGTGATTCGCGGCCACGCCCGGCGAGGCTGTGGTGGCCTCTCCGGCAGCGCGTGTCGCGCGAACTCGGCCTCGGCCAGCCGAGCCGTCGCCTTCAGCAGGGCCATCGTGTGCGGTGCCACCGCGTCGTCCCCGGTGGTGAGGTCGAGTACGCCGAGCAGCCGCGAGGTGGTCGGGTCATGGATCGGGGTGGCCGCACAGCTCCACCGCTGCACCGCGTGCCGGAAGTGCTCGGGGCGAGCGATGCTGACCGGCCGGTCCAGTCGCAGTGCCAGCCCCGGGGCGTTGGTGCCGGCCAGCCGCTCGTCCCAGTTGCTGCCCGCGACGAAGCCGATCCCCTCCGCACGGCGGACCGCACTCGGGGCGCCGCAGACCCACAACAATTGGCCGACCTCGTCGGAGACGGCCATCACCGCGTCGCAGTCCCGGGCGGCCTGCCCCAACACATCGTCGAGGATCGGGAAGACCCGCGACAGCGGATGGGCGTCCCGGACGTCACGCAACTCGTCCTCGGGCAGCGTGATCGGGGCGGACTCCTCATCCACCGTCACACCCGCCGCAGCGGACCGGTGCCAGGAGTCCGCGACTTCCGCCCTCATCCCGGGGCGGGGCGCGGATTCAGCGACCACCCTGACAGTGTGGCATGGGTCACGTTGCAGTCACGTTGCGTCGACCTACGACGCCCGGGACCGTGCGAACTCCTTCATCCGGCGCAGGTACGCCGGGAGTCGCCGCGCCGACACCGGGCGTGGCCAGTCGTCGGCACGGAACCAGGCATCCGAGCCGCCGTCGACGAAGACCACGCTGCCGCACAGGAAGTCGGCCGCCTCGGACAGCATGAAGACCGTCCACTCGGCCAGGTGGCCGGGATCTCCGTACCCGCCGATCGGCACCGGGAACCCCTTGATCGCCTTGGCCTGACCGGGTGTGGCCAGTTGCTGCTCCAGCAGCGGCGTCATGATGGCGCCCGGCGCCAGGGCATTGAGCCGGATCCCCGCCCCAGCCCACTCCGGGGTGACCGCCGTGCGGCGTACCCAGTGGCTGACGGCGAGCTTGCTGGCCGCGTACGCCATCGAGGGCGCGCCCTTGCCGAAGAAGCGCACTGCGCGCGCAGCCTTGGCCGGGTCGCCGGCCAGCAGCGCCCTGACCGCACGTCGCGGCACCAGCGGCGTGGCCGTGGTGGAGTTGGAGGAGAAGACCACCACCTTGGCACGGTCGGCCGCCGCCAGGGCAGGACGCCAGGCCTCCAGCAGGGCCACCACGCCCAGGTGGTTGACCTCGCCGATCAACTGCTCGCGGCCACGGGTCGGACCGATGCCGGCCGCCATCACGGCACCATCGAGCACCCCGCCGGCCCGTTGCAGCACCTCGTCGGCGGCGGTGCGACGTCCCGCGGCGGTGCCGAGATCGGCGGTCACCTCGGCCTCCTTGACGTCGACCTCGATCACCCGGTGGCCGGCGGCCGCCAGTCGGGTGACGACTTCGCGGCCCATCCCGGAGGCGGACCCGGTGACGACATAGGTTCCCATGTAGAACAGGTTACAGAATTGAAGTTGTGCGGTGGGGGGCGGCCGAAATCCGGATGCCCGCGTTCCCAGTGCTGTGATAGACCGGCGAGGTGCCTTCTGAAGCGAAACCTCTCGGTGACCTCGACGCCTATCTCGCGCTGCCACGCACCGCCGGCCTGACCCTGAGCCGGGACGGGACCCGGCTGGTGACGACGGTCAGTTCCCTCGATCCGGAGCGGACCCGCTACGTGTCCGCCCTGTGGGAGGTGGACCCTGCGGGGGCTCGCCCCGCCACGCGACTGACTCGCAGTGCCAAAGGGGAGACCGCGGCCGCGTTCGCCAGCAACGGCGACCTGCTCTTCACCTCCGCGCGACCCGACCCCGACACCAAGGCCGAGGATGGCGACGACCCCAAGGCAGCGCTCTGGCTGCTGCCGGCAGCCGGGGGAGAGGCCCGGGTGATCGCCACTGCCGGCGGCGGCCTCGGCAACATCCTCACTGCCAGGGACGCCGACGTCGTCTCGGTCAGCGCCCAGGTGCTGCCCAGCGCCACCGACCTGGAGGCCGAGGCCGACCTTCGCAAGGCGCGCAGCACGCAGAAGGTCTCCGCGATCCTGCACAGCGGCTACCCGATCAGGCACTGGGACCACGACCTCGGGCCCGAGGAGCCGCGCCGCTACGTCGCCAGCCTGGGGTCGCTCACCGACGCCCCGGCCCGGCCGGTGTCGGAGAACGGCGAGTCCGCCACGGATGCCCACCTCGCGCTGCGGCAGCTCACCGGGGCCGGACGCCAACTCAGCCCCGAGCACCAGGGGGCGCTCTCGGCCGACGGCACCACCCTGGTCACCACCTGGGCGGTGGTCGAGGCCGGGGCCAGCGTCCGGTCCACCCTGGTCGCCCTCGACACCGCCACCGGCGAACGACGCACCCTGCTCGACGACCCCGACCACGAGTACGAGATGCCGGCCATCTCCCCGGATGGGCGCTACCTCGTGTACCTGCACTACGTCCGCTCCACACCGGAGACCGCACCGGACTGCAAGATCGGCCTGCTCGCCCTGGACGGGCATGCCGGGCCCCGGGTCGTGGCCGCCGGCTGGGATCGGTGGCCCACCTCGTTCACCTGGCTGCCCGACTCCAGCGGCGTCCTGATCACTGCCGACTCGGACGGACGCGGCCCGATCTTCTGGATGGGTCTCGACGATGTCGAGACCGTGCACCGGGTCACCGCCGACGACGCACTCTTCTCCAGTGTCTGTGTCGCTCCCGACGGCTCGACCGCCTACGCCCTGCGATCGTCGTACGCCGCTCCGCACACGCCGGTCCGGATCGACCTGGCGGAGTTCTGGGCGTCCAACGCACCGGTTCCGGCGGCCCGGTTGCTCGGGCCGGTGCCCGAACCCGATCTGCCCGGAACCCTGACCGAGGTGGAGACCGAGGCCGACGACGGCGTCCGGGTGCGCGCCTGGCTGGCGGTCCCCGCAGGCGCCTCGGACGAGGCGCCGGCACCGTTGCTGTTGTGGATCCACGGCGGACCGCTCGGGTCGTGGAACGACTGGTCCTGGCGCTGGAACCCGTGGCTGCTGGTCGCTCAGGGGTACGCCGTGCTGCTGCCGGACCCGGCCCTGTCCACCGGCTACGGGCGGGACTTCGTGCAGCGCGGCTGGGGCCGGTGGGGGGAGCGGCCCTTCACCGACCTGATGGCGATCACCGACGCGGTCGAGGCCCGACCGGAGATCGATGAGACCCGGACCGCGGCGATGGGCGGGTCGTTCGGCGGCTACATGGCCAACTGGGTGGCCGGGCACACCGACCGGTTCGACGCGATCGTCACCCATGCCAGCCTGTGGGAGATGGACGGGTTCGGCACCACCACCGACCACGCGTACTACTGGGGCCGGGAGATGACCCCGGAGATGGCGTTGGCGAACAGTCCGCACCGCTTCGTCGACAAGATCGCCACCCCGATCCTGGTCATCCACGGTGACAAGGACTACCGGGTGCCGATCGGGGAGGGACTGCGTCTGTGGCAGGAACTGCTGACCAAGTCGGCCCTACCGGCCGCCGAGGACGGCAGCACCGTGCACCGGTTCCTGTACTTCCCCGACGAGAACCACTGGGTGCTCAGTCCGCAGCACGCCAAGGTCTGGTACCAGGTGGTGACCGCCTACCTGGCCGAGCACGTGCTGGGGGAGGCAGGGGAGTGGCCCGAGGTGCTGGGCTGAGGCTCAGCCGACCGGGGCCAGGACCTCGCGCTCCAAACGCTGGAAGCTGGCCTCCATCCCGTCGGTCATCCCGGTGCCCAGCACCGTGTCCCGGAGCTGCACATCGGGGTAGCTGATCAGCAGCGTCAGCAGGGTGCCGCCCTGGACCGGAGTCAGCGTCAGCTCGTTGCGGGTGCTCGGGCCGTCGGTGCCGAGCATCCGTTCGGTGGTCACCGCGCGATGGGGGGCGTCCACCTCCAGCACCTCTCCGGTGAATCCGAACCGTGCTCCGCCGTCGACCTGCTCCCACTCGTAGCGGTAGCTGTCGCCGACGGTCTCGGAGACCTCGCAGACCGGCATCGTCCAACCGTCCGGGCCGAGCAGCCAACGGCTGACCAGGTCCGCGTCGTGGTGTGCCCGCCAGACGTCGGCGACCGGCCCGCGGATCACCCGGGAGACGCGCACCTGGGTGTCGGAGAGGAGTTGGGTCGCGGTCGGCAGATCGGCGGCGAAGGAGGTCAGGTCGGCGAGCACGTCGTCCATCTGACCCATCGCCGACTGCAGCCCCTCCACCATCCCCATCGAGACGAGCTTCTCCATGTCCTCGACCGAGTTGAAGTAGGTGGTGGTCACCGTCCGGGACCCGGTCTCGGTGGCTGCGAAGGTGAAGAGCACCCGCATCGAGGGGAGGTCGCGGTTGGGGGAACCGTCCGCGTGGGCGAAGCCGTCGCGCACCTCGAACGAGTGCGGCGCGTCCACGGCGACGTACTCCCAGTAGCCGCGGGACACGTCGCCCTCGGGGCCGGTCATCGCGTAGTGCGACTGGCCGCCGACGCTCATGTCGTGCCGGGTGAAGGTCGCGGGGTAGGTCGGCGGACCCCAGAACCGCTCCAGTTGGCGTGGATCCGCGAACGCGTCCCAGAGGCGTGCCAGGGGAGCGGTGAAGTCGGCGACCACGGTCAGGGTCAAGGCGTCGGGGTCGGTATCGACCGAGGTGATGGGCATCGGGGGCTCCTTCAGGGTCAGGTGGTGGGTGGTTCGGCGAGGAGGGCGTCGAGTCGGCTGATCCGGGACTCCCAGATCGCCTGGAACTGGTGCAGCAGGTGCTGGGCGCGCCGGATGGTCTCCGGCTCGCCGCGGACCAGCCGTTCACGGCCGCGAGGGTCCTTGGTCACCAGGCCGGCTCCCTCCAGGACAGCCACGTGCTTCTGCACGGCGGCGAAGGACATGTCGTACGCCGCGGCCAGCGTGGAGACCGATGCCTCGCCGGTCAGTGTCCGGCGCAGGATGTCGCGGCGGGTCGCGTCGGCGAGGGCCCGGAAGATCCGGTCCACCTCGTCGTCACTGAGTTCGGTGTCACCCGAAGAGATATCTACAACCATTTGGTTGTATGTTATCCGCCTACTTTGAGGGCGTCAACCCCGGGCAGTTGCTTGGCAACAGCAATCATCTGTAGGGTGCCCGCAACACCCCCCGAGGAGCCTCACGTGACCCCACCTGCCCTGCGACCGCGGGTCGCCATCGCCGCACTGTGCGCCGGCGGTTTCGCTGCCTCGGTGACCCAGACGATGGTCATCCCGCTGCAGTCCGAACTTCCCCGTTTGCTGTCGACCTCCGCAGCACACGCCGGCTGGGTGGTCACGGTGACCCTGCTCGCCGGGGCGGTGGCGATGCCGATCGCCGGCCGACTGGCCGACATGTACGGCAAACAGGTGGTGCTCGCCGCCTGCGCCGGCACCCTGGTCGCCGGCTCCGTGGTCTGCGCCTGGGCCAGCACCCTGGGCCCGATGCTGGCAGGCCGCGCCCTGCAGGGTCTGGCGATGGGCTTCATCCCGGTCGGCATCTCGCTGATCCGGCAGATCGCGGCGCCCGGCCAGGCCGCCACCGCGATCGCGGCGATGAGCGCCACCCTGGGCGTCGGCGGCGCCCTGGGGCTGCCGCTATCGGCGTGGATCGCCCAGACCGGGGACTGGCACCACATGTTCTGGCTCACCGCTGCGCTGGCCGCGGTGGTGCTGCTGCTCACCCTCACCGTAGTGCCGCGGCACCGACCCGACCACGCTCCACACTTCGACGCTGTGGGCGCACTCGGACTCGGAGTCGGACTGGTCGCGGTGCTGATCGGGATCACCCGGGCGACCAGCTGGGGCTGGCTTGACGCCCGCACCGTGGGCACCCTGGTCGCCGGTGTGCTGGTGCTGCTCGCCTGGGGGTGGTACGAGCTGCGCGCCGACGAGCCGCTCGTGGACCTGCGCAGCAGTGCCAGGCTGCCGGTGCTGATGACCAACCTGGCCGCGGTCGCTGTCGGCTTCGGGATGATGGCGTCCTCGATCGTGGTGCCGCAACTCCTGCAGTTGCCCGCGTGGACCGGACACGGGCTCGATCAGTCCCTGCTGGCCACCGGCCTGTGGCTGGCGCCGGCCGGCATGATGATGATGCTCTTCTCACCGGTCTCCGGGCGCCTGATCGATCGCCTCGGCCCCCGGATCGCGCTGATGATCGGCGGCGCGGTTCTCGGCGCCGGCTACCTGGCCGCGCTGGTGATGATGTCAGCCCCATGGCAACTGCTGGTCGCCTCCTGCATCACCGCGGCCGGGGTCGGCATCGGGTACGCCGCGATGCCCAGCCTGATCATGGACAACGTGGACCCCCGCGCCGCAGCAGCCGCGGTCGGACTCAACGCGTTGATGCGCTCGGTCGGCACCACCCTCGCGGCAGCAGTGATGGCGACCGTGCTGACCAGCCGCACCGTCGACCACGACGGCATCCTGCTGCCCAGTCAGGGCGCCTTCCAGGCGTGCTTCCTGATCGGCGCCGGGGCCGCGGTGCTCGGCGTACTGCTCACCGCGGTGATCCCGCGTCGCGCACAGGCCTCCGGCGCCGGGGCCGACCCGGTGGGCGAAAGCCTCGCGCTCAGTCGCTGAGTCGGTCGGCGGCGGTGCGCTCCACCCGGTCGCGGATCGGCCCCTTGGCGAGCAGTTGCTGCACGTGGTGGCGTGGCAGCACCAGCACCCGGGCGGGCTCGGTGGTGACCACGGTGGCGGTACGTGGCTCCTCGGTGACCATCGCGATCTCACCGATCAGATCGCCGGGGCCGAGGGTGGCCACGTCCTCGTCATGTTTGCGGACCACGGCCCGGCCCGCGACCAGGATCATCAGCTCCCGGCCGGAGGTGCCTTCGGTGGTGAGCACCCGCCCGGTGGGCAGGTCGATCTCGTCGGCCAGCCTGGCCACCTCCGCAATGTCGGTCGCGGAGCAGTCGGCAAACAGCGGCAGTGAGCCGATCAACGCCTCCTTGGCGTTCCTGCGGTGGAGGTTCATGATTTCGAGAGTAGGGCTGCAGGCGTCGATGCGATAGTGCCCGCGGCGGTGAGCCCGGTCACCCGTCGACGGCCCTAGGATCGGGCGATGCGCCCCGCCCGGGCGGCCTTCGCCGCTCTCACCCTCGCCAGTACCCTCGCCGTGGCCCGAACGATCGTCTCCTACCGCGCGGTGCCGCCCGCACTGCGCCGCCCGGCGATCCTCAGCTACCCCTCGATCACCGGGCCGCGGACGCTCGCGCTGTATCGCCGCACCGCCCAGAACGCATCCACGCCGTGGCCCGGGGTGACAGTCACCGAGCACACGGTGCCCGGTGGTCCGCCGGTGGTCGTGCACGACCCCGTCGGCCGGGTCGTGCCCACCGGGGCGGTGCTCTGGCTGCACGGCGGCGGCATGTTCATGGGCTCGGCGGTGAGCAACAACGACTACTGCGGGTGGCTGGCCGAGCAGCTCGGCGCGGTGGTGATCGCGGTCGACTACCGACTCGCCCCGGAGCACCCGTTCCCGGCTGCGGTCGAGGACTGCGACGCGGCCCTGCGATGGGCGGTCGACCAGGCGGAGACGCTGGGCATCGATGCGTCCCGGATCGCGATCGCCGGCGCCAGCGCCGGGGGACTGCTGGCCGCCTCCACCTGCCTGCTGGTCCGGGAGCGAGGCGGGGTCGCGCCGTGCTTCCAGTTGCTGCGCTACCCCGGGTTGGACCCCCGCACTCGGGAACGACGCTGGTGGCGGCAACGGTGGGTGTGGACCGGCCGGTCGACCGCCTACGCCTGGCGCTGCTACCTGGGCGGGAGGGCCCTCGACGAGTTGCCGGCGTACGCCGCACCGGCGCTGGCCGCCGACCTCTCCGGGCTGCCGCCGGCGTGGATCGGCGTCGGCAGCGACGACCTGTTCCTGGCCGAGGACACCGCCTATGCGCGGGCCCTGGCCGAGGCCGGGGTGCCGGTCGAACTGGACGTGGAACCAGGCATGTACCACGGCGCCGACGGTGTCGCCGGGGACGCTGCGGCGATGATCGCCTTCCGGGCCCGGGAGGTGGCCGCGCTCCGCACCGCCCTCAGTTGAGTCGAGTTGGGCCTCCTACGCGTCGAGTTGGGCCTTCGCCGGATCCTCCGATGTGACAGACTCCGCAGCCATGCCTTGGACCCACGGCGCGTCGTTGCGTGCCGACCATCGAGAGCGGCTGATCGGCGCCGGCGCCGAGCCCGACGTACTGGCCTCTCTGGACCTGCACGAGATCACCGCTCCACTGCCACGGTGGTGGCACGAACAGGGCAACACGCTCTACCGCCATGCCGACGTGTGCATCCCGCCGGAGTTGATCGAGCGGATGGCCCTGATCCCGTTCACCGATGCCCTGGTGGTGATCGCGTCCACGGTCGAGAACATGGCGAAACTGCACTTGGGCGAGTCCGGCGCGACCGTCTTCCTCGGCCCGGACTCCAGCTACACCGCCACCGATCTCTACTGCGGCGGCAACTCGGCGATCATCCTCAACGGGGCGCTGGCGGCCACCCGCTGCGCGATCCTGGACGCTCGCAACGGCGGCTCCATCGTGGCCGCACCGGACCAGTTGTGGGCGGCCGACGTCTACATCGCCACCGACGACATGCATCGGCTCGAGGACGCCGCCACCGGCGTCCGGCTCAACCCGTACGGCGGCCAGATCCGGTTCGGCACGCATGTCTGGCTGGGGCGGGACGCGATCATCACCGGCCATGTCCAGATCGGCGACGGCGCCGTGGTGGGGATGCGGAGCCTGGTCCGCGGGCAGAAGGTGCCCGCTCATGCGGCGGTGGCCGGCACGCCGGCGCGGGTCATCCGCGATGGCGTCGCCTGGACCGAGGACGACACGCCGTGACCGGCGCAGTGCCCGGACGGTTGAACGTCTCGCTGGACCAGTTCGAGATGGCCTGCCTCACCTGGGGTGAGGTGGCGGACGAATCGCGACCGTTGGCGGTGCTGCTTCACGGCTTCCCCGACACGCCACACACCTGGCGCCACCTCGGGCCGGGGTTGGCCGAGGACGGCTGGCGGGTCGTCGCGCCCGCCACCCGTGGCTACGGGCCCTCGGGGCTGCCGCGGGACGGCAGCTATCACGCCCCGGCACTGATCTCCGACGTCGTGGAACTGCACGCCGCCCTCGGAGGCGATCACCGAGCACTGCTCGTGGGGCATGACTGGGGCGCGATCACCGCCAACGGACTGGCGGCCTCGCCGCACTCCCCGTTCGGTCGGGTCGTGGCGATGAGCGTCCCCCCGATCCCGTCGTTCACACCGGGTCGGTCAGACCTCGGCAGTTGGCTCGCGGTGCTGCCCCGTCAGGCCCGGCTCAGCTGGTACCTGGCCTTCAATCAGCTGCCCCGACTGCCCGAGCGGGCGTTCGTCAGGCTGGTCACGCACCTGTGGGACCGGTGGTCGCCGGGGTACGACGCCACCGAGGATCTGGCACACCTCGCTGCGGCGTTGCCCAACCGACGATGCCGAGCTGCCGCTCTGGGCTACTACCGGGCTCAGTTGCGGCCGTGGCGAACGCCCGCCCGCTATGCGTCGTACGCCTCGACCTGGACGGGAGCCCCGCGGGTGCCGTTGCTCTACCTGCAGGGCGCCGATGACGGTTGCCTGGACCCTCGCTGGACGACGCGGGTCCTCACCCACCTGCCCGAAGGAAGTGCGGTGGCGACCGTCCCGAACGCCGGCCACTTCCTGCAACTGGAGCAACCTGAGGCGGTGGCCCGGCACGTGCTGGCCTTCTCCCAGGTGCAGCGGAATGTCAGTCCGGGGCTGGGCCGACCGGTCGAGTAGTCGCCGGCTCCCACAGGGCCGCGTCGACATCGACGACGCCGCGAACCAACGGGACACCCTCCACGTGCCAGTGCTCCTGCGCATCGATCATCAGATGCGGCGGCAGGGTGCCGTTGGCACGCACCACCCGCCACCAGGGCACCCCGTGACCGGCCCGGGCCATCACCCCACCGACCCCACGCGGTCCGCCACGTCCCAGGTGCGCCGCGATCACGCCGTACGTCATCACCCGCCCGGGCGGGATCTGCTCCACCAGGCTCAGCACGGCCTCGGTGAACTCGTCCAGGGAGTCACTCATCGGGGGCCGCCAGCCGCAACGCCGCGTGGGCCATCGTGATCAACAGTGCTCGCATCGCGGGGCGCGAGATCCTGGCGCTGTGCGGGGTGGAGTTGAGCAGTCCGAAGACCGCCTGGATCGCCGCCCTGCCCTCGGCGGTGGGCAGTGTGTCGCCGTGCTTGGCGCGCACCTCCCGCAACGTGTCAGTCCACAGGTCGATGTAGGCGAGTTGCTGGCGGCGCACCTCGTCGCGCGCCTCGGCGGCCAGGTTGCCCCATTCCCGCTCCTGTACGACGATCAGCGCGGGTTGGCTCACCGCGAAGTCGGCGTGCCACTCGATCAGGCTGGCCAGGGCGGCCTCCGGGTCTGCCGCGGCCGCCACCCGGGAGCGTCCTTCGCGCAGCAGTTCGGCGGAGACTTGGGTCAGGCAGGCGGCCAGCAGCGCCCCTTTGCCCTCGAAGTGCTTGTAGAGGGCGGGGCCGGAGATCCCGAGCGCGCCGCCGATGTCGTTCACCGAGACGCCATGGAAGCCACGCTCGGCGAAGAGTCCGGCGGCGGTGTCCAGGATCTGTTGACGACGCAGGCTCATGGGCGGATTGTTGCCCACCTCAGGTCGGAGTGAACACCTCGGGTGCCGAGATTCCACACCTCGCGCGGCCGGATGTCACACCTCGTCCGCCGAGATGTCACACCTCGTCCGCCGAGATGTCACACCTCGTCAGGGGAGGGGGAAGGAGATGGGGGGGAGTTGGCCGGCGGCGACGTAGGACATCGCGGCGGCGCTGAGGGTCATGAACCGCAGTCCGTTCAGGGCCGCGGTGGGGTCCTCGCCCAGAGCCAGCGCCTCGTACAGGGCGCCGTGGAAGCCGGCGGTGATCGAGCCGGGCAGGTCCACGCCCTCGGGCGGGGGAGTCGGCAGGTCGGCGGAGACCCGGGCGAACTCCTCGGCGGTCACGTCCCGCAGCCGGCGCAGCATCTGCGCCAGCCGTTCGCCGAGTTCGGCGTCGACCGCGGCCAGGGTCGTGAGGTCGTAGAAGATGCGGAACAGTTCCGGCTGCTTGGACCAGATCCGGATCGACTCGGCGAAGTAGGCGTCGATGCGGCCGAGGGGGGAGTCGTCGGTGATCGGTGCGTTCCGCCACCGGCCGACGATCTCCACCTCCAGTGCCTCGACGACCGCCAGCAGCAACTCCTGCTTGGTCGGGAAGTAGTAGGTCAGCAGCCCCGGCGCGATGCCGGCCGCCTCGGCGATCTGCTTCATCGAGGTGTTCGCGTAGCCGCGCTCGCCGAGCACCTCCTGAGCCGCCGCCATGATCTGCGGACGGCGATCGGCCTTGGGGGGTCGACCCCGTCGCGTGTCGCTCATCTCGCCAGCGCCTCCGTCCGGTTCGCGGTGAACGCGGACCGGGAGGGCCACCAGTTCCACCGCCCGAGCAGGGCGGCGATCGACGGCACCACCAGCGTCCGCACCACCAGGGTGTCCAGCAGCAGTCCGGCGCCGATGGTGAAGCCGATCTGCGCCAGGGTGGTGACCGACCCGGTCATCATCGCCAGGAAGCTGACCGCGAAGATCACCCCTGCCGAGGTGATCATGCCACCGGTGGCGGTCACTGCCCGGGCGACACCCAGACGAGCGCCCGCCGGGAACTCCTCCCGGATCCGTGACACCAGGAGCATGTTGTAGTCCGCTCCGACCGCGATCAGGATCACGAACGCGATCGCCGGCACGCTCCACTCCAGCGGGTGGCCGAGCAGGTGCTGCCAGACCAGCACGCTGAGCCCCATGGCAGCGGCGTAGGAGATCACCACCGACGCCAGCAGGTACGCCGGCGCAACGACGCTGCGGAGCAACATCATCAGGATCAGCCAGACCGCGGTGAGGGCGACGCCGGCCACCAGCCAGAAGTCGCGTGCGGCGAGCCGGTCCAGGTCGGCGTTGGCCGAGGCGGTGCCGGTCATCGCCACGGGGGCGCCCTCCAGCCTTGTGCCCCGGAGCGCGGTCTCGGCGGTGTCCCGGATCTGTCCGGACCGGGCCATCGCCTCGGGACCGAACGGGTCGGTGTCGCTGAGCACGATCAACCGGGCGGTCCGGCCGTCGTCGGAGAGGTAGAACCCCAGGGCCAGGGCCATCCGCGGGTCGTCGAGCGCGGCGGCGGGCAGGTGGAAGCCGCCGATCGCAGGATCCCGGGCGGTGCGCGAGGTGTCGAGCAGGAAGTCGGCGGCCTGCCGGAGGCCGTCGGTGATCTCCTGGGTGGCGACCACCAGGTCACCCGTGCCGTCGCTGACCGCGGCCGCGCCGTCGGCCAGCTCGTCCGCGCCGTCGGCCACCGCTGCGGCGCCGTCGGCCAACTCGTCGAGGCGGCCGCCGAACTCCTGGTGCGCCGCGGCGAGTGCGGCGACGCCGGCGCGGGCGTCACGCAGTCCGTCGGCCAGGTCGGACAATCCCTCGGCCAGGGCGGTGTTCCCGTCGGCGATCTGCCTGGCCGCGGTTGCGGCCCGCAGCAGTCCGGGGAGCAACTGGTCACGCTGGGCGACGTGGATCTCGGCGATGCCGTCACGGGCGGCCACACAGACCGGATCCAGGCCGCAGCCGAGGCTGCGTGACAGTGCCTGGTGGGCGGTGCCCAGACCGTCGACGGCGACCTTGGTCTGATCGTGCGCCAGCGTGAGGGCATCGGCCAACTGTGCTGCCCCGTCGGCCAGTTCCGCCGAGCCGCTGCCGGCCGTCTCTGCCCCGGCGATGGCGTCGCCCAGCCCCGATCGGCCCTCCTCGATGCCGGCCAGGAATCGGTCGATGGCGTCGGCGGCCTGCCGGGTCCCTTCGGCCACCAGCGTGGCTCCGCCGGCCAGGTCGCCGGCGCCGACGGCCACCGTCGCGGCCCCGTCGGTCAACCGTTCGGTGTCGCCGGCCTCGAGTTCGGCGGCGGCGCTGCCGAGCTGTCGGCCGACCTCCCCGGTCTGGTGGCCGAGCGACGCCTCGTCCAGCGGGCTGCCGGTGGGTCGGGTGACCCCACGGACCGAGTGCACCCCCTCGATCCGGGCCACCGAGGCGGCCGCCTGTTCCAGGGCGGCCAGGTCCCGTGGGTTGCGCAGATCGCGGTCGGCCTTGATCAGCACGAAGTCCTGCAGGATCTCGCTGGCCGGGAAGTGTTGTGCCAGTGCCCGGTAGCCGACGTTGCTGTCGGTATCGGCCGGCTGGACGGCCCGCTCGTCGAAGCTGACCTTCATGGTCGGATAGAAGGCGGCCAGCGAGCCGAGCAACAGCAGTCCGAGCGTGAGTACGGCGACCGGGCGGGTGGCGACCAGGTTCCCCGCGCCGTGCCAGATGCGGCCGGAGAACGACCGGGCCGGGGCCTCGGCCCAGCCACGGGCACCGGCCAGCGCCAGCAGGGCCGGAGTGACGGTGAGCGCGGTCAACAGGGTCACCGCGACGCTGATCGCGATCGCTGGCCCGGAGGTGCGGAAGATGCCCAGGTCGGCCAGGGTCATCGCCAGGCTGGCCGCGATCGTGGTGCCTCCGGACGCCGCGATCACCGCTCCCACCCTCCGGGTGGCCACCCGGACAGCCTCGAACGGATCGCGGCCGGCGCTGCGCTCCTCGTGGTAGCGACCGATCAGGAAGATCGAGAAGTCGGTGCCCGCACCGAGCACCACGCCGGTGAGGAAGACCGAGGTGAAGGTGGACACGTCGAAGACGTGCAGCCCGAAGAACGCGGTCACCTGCCGGGAGACGGCCAGCGCGATGCCGATGGTGATCAGGGCGATCGCCGCGGTCACCATCGACCGGTACATCAGCAACAGGATCAACGCGATGCCGACCAGGGTGACGATGGTGATCCGGTCCACCGAACTGACCGCCTCGGTCTGCAGGTCGGCGATGGTGGCCGGGGTGCCGGTGACGTAGGTGCTCAGACCGGCCGGCCGGTTCGGGCCGGCCGCGAGCTCGCGGATCTGGGCGACCTGGTCGGTGGCCTCGGGGGAGCCGATGCCGCCGGCGAGTCCGACCGGCAGGTACATCGCCCGGCCGTCCTCGCTGGTCATCGTGTCGGCCAGCTCCGGTCGCGAGGTGACGTCCTGGACACCGGTGACTCCGTCGCCGCGCCGCTCCAGTCGTCGTACGACGCGACGGTAGTAGTCCCGATCCGCCTCGCCCAGCCCGTCGGGGCTGACGAAGACGACGAAGGTGACGCTCTGCGCCCCGGTGCCGCCGAAGGCGGTGTCCATCTCCTTGAAGGTCTGCACCGAGACGGCGTCGTCGGGGATCACTGGCTGGGACGCGCGGGCGATCACCGCCTCGAGGGAGGGGACGGTGGCGACCAGTGCGCCCGCCACCACGATCCAGGCCACCAGGGTGAGGACCCGCCCTCGGACGACGGCTCGGCCCCAGGCGCTGAAGAAGTTGCCACTGTCCACGGCGGAGATTCTAGGTTGGTCGACCAATAAAGCGCATCGTGTGCTCGGTCACACGCCCGGGTCCGGGCACGACAACGCCGGGCCGGCTGTGCAGAACGCCGGCCCGGCGTCGGAGTCGGGGGAGTGGGTCAGCGGCGCAGTTGCGCGTGCACCGCGAACGCCTTCCCGTTGTCCCGAGGCCTGCCCTGGCAGGCCCGGAGGGTGCCCCTGTCGCAGGTGAACCGCGAGGAGCCGTTGGCCACGGTGACGAACACTCGGGCGACCTTGCCGCGCCGCATCCCGATCGCGACTCGGCCGTTCCCGAACCTGTTCAGGTTGATCTGGCGGTGCCGGATGTTGCCGTTGCGCATCACGATCAGGGCGTGCGCCCCCGGGTTGGTGGCGCGGGCGGGGCCGCTCACGTTCACCACCAGGCGCCACTTCCTGCTGTTGATGCCCTTGCGGCGGATGTTGAACACGGCCGTCTTGGAGGTGAGTTGGTTCACCTTGGTGGAGTAGCGGGCGTTCCGGCTCTTCTGGGTGCGGGCCGCCATCCTTCGGGTGGCCTGGACCGGGGCGGTGGGGAAGGTGCCGTGGTCGGCGTAGAACGACCGCGGCCGCCGGTTCACCGAGCCGAAGTGAGCGTAGTTGCGGGCCAGCCCGCCCCGCTTGCCCCGATTGAGCACCCGCTGCAGCGCCCGGATCGAATGACGTCCCTGGGCGGTCTGGTTCCAGACCTGGCGGACGACCCCGTTGCCGTGCTTCTGGGAGAGGAACTCGAAGAACGCCCAGTTCCCGTAGGACTGGGGACCGAAGCGGTCCAGCGGCTTCAGGGGCCGGGCTGCCTGGCCGAGCGGGAGGAACTGCCGGTTGTCCTTGACGTCGGGAGCGAAGCGCTCCTCGAACCAGGTGGCGGTCGCCTCCATCAGCCACTTGTCGGCACCGTAGTCGTAGGCGTACTGAACGGCGTGGAACAACTCGTGGGCCAAGGTGACCCGAACGTTGTTGAGCGGGGTCTGGAGGGTGAACTCGGCCATGTCGTTGTCGATAGCGCAGAAGGCGGGTGCAGTCCCGTGTCGGCGGGTCACCGTACCCTGCACGGGTGTGCAGTACCCGTAATAGCCGTTGGCGCCGAGGTTGACCAGGGCAATGTTGAGGCGCCCGCCCGCGATAGGCCAGTTTGTAACGAAGGGGTCCGAGTGGACGCGGTCGCTCGACACGACGCGAGGCGCCCGGTAGTTCATGGCGTCTGCCCGATTCAAGACCTTGTTAGCCTCGAGGAGCGCCTGTTCTGCGTAGGCCAACGTTGAATGATGGGGGTGATCCTGATCGTCGAACCGCCACACGCACACGGCACCTGAACAGAGGCCTTCAAGCGTGGTCTTCTGGCGACCGTTGACAGTGGCACTTCCGCCTCCGCCGTCGACTCGTGGCGTGAGGCGCTCGGCTTCCAGTTGCTGCTCGGGAGTGAGATCAGCGGAGGCCATCTCCAGATCCAGCAGCAGCGTCGACAGCCCCTTGGGGTCCGCCTTGCCCTTGCCGGCCAGCGCCTCCTTGACCGCCGTCAGCGCGGCGGTCGCCTGCGCTGAGGCCTGGTCCGGTAATGGCCCCGGACCCTTCGGATCGGCGGTAGCGGCGCCTGCGGGGAGCAGGGTGGCGACCAGGAGCAACATCACCGTGACGGCGGTGCGACGCATCAGGAAGACTCCACAGAGTTGTGCCCGACCGCCGAGCCCCCGATTGGTCGGGCCGGTGCAGGAGAGGCTCGGACTGCGAGCCTAACCCGACAGGCACACCGGGGGCGAGTCAGGACCCGGAGATCTTCTCGATCAGTGCCGTGGTGGAGATCGCCGGGGTGCGGGGCAGATAGACCACCTCGCAGATGTCACTGAACTCGTCGAAGCGTCCGGCCCAGTCGTCGCCCATCACCAGTACGTCGGCCCCGTGCTCGATCAGGTAGTCCCGCTTGGCCTCCAGCGACTCCTCGACGAAGACCGCGTCCACGGGCTTGAGGGCGGCCACGATCGCCAGCCGCTCGGCCTGGCTGAACACCGGCGCCCGGCCCTTCTTGGAGATGTTGAGCGCGTCGGCGGAGACCCCGACCACCAGGCGGCCGCCGAGTTCGGCGGCCCGTTCGATGATCCGCAGGTGGCCGACGTGGAAGACGTCGAAGGTTCCGAAGGTGATCACCGTGCGTCCAGACATGGCGCGCATCCTCCCACGAGCCGCCCGGATCGCCCACTCCGATGGGGCACAATCGCACCCGTGGCCACCACAGTTGCCCCCAGCCGACGCCCCCCACCACCCACCGACGCCGAGCGGCGCGCCGGCCTGCGACGGATGCGCACCTTCGCCGTCGCCCTGCTGCTGCTCGCCGCCGTCGTCTACGTGCTCACCAAGCCGTACGACGACGGCTGGGTGGGCTTCGTCAACTCCGGAGCCGAGGCGGCGATGATCGGCGCGATCGCGGACTGGTTCGCGGTGACCGCGCTGTTCAAACACCCGCTCGGCCTGCCGATCCCGCACACCGCCCTGGTGCCGCGCCGGAAGGCGGAGCTGGGGGAGGGCCTGCAGTCATTCGTCGGTGAGCACTTCCTCTCCGAGGAGGTGGTCCGGGACCGGGTCAGCAATGCCGGCATCTCCCGGCGGATCGCCGACTGGCTGGCCGACCCCCGCCATGTCGACCGAGTGGTCGCCGAGGCCGCCGAGATCGTGTCCACGGGCCTCGGCAAGGTCACCGACGAGCACGTCTCCGACCTGGTGTCGGAGGCGTTGTTGCCCCGGTTCCGGGAGGAGCCGCTGGCCCCGGTGCTGGGCAGCCTGGTCACCGAGATGGTCCGCGACGACCTGCACCGGCCGATCGTCGACCTCGGACTGGAGGAGCTGCACCGGTGGTTGCTGCACAACCCGGTGCGCTTCGGCGAGGTGCTCAGCGAGCGGGCGCCGCGATGGGCGCCGCCGTGGCTGAACGAGGCGGTCACCACCAAGATCCACACCGAGGCCCTCCGGTGGCTCGCCGACATCCGCGACGACCCGCAGCACCATGCCCGCACCGCGTTCGACTCGCTGCTCGCCCAACTCGGCCACGACCTGCTCTTCGACGACGCCACCCGGGCCCGCGCCGAAGCGTTCAAGGAGCGGCTCCTGGACCACCCGCAGGTGGCGGCCAGTGCAGTCGCGTTGTGGCAGGCGCTGCGCCGGTCGCTGCTCGCCTCGCTGGCCGACCCCGAGGGCGCAGTCCGGGCCCGCGTCCGGACCGAGCTGACCGCCTTCGCGGAGCGACTCGACGTGGACCCGGAGCTTCGGGACACGCTCGACAGTGCCGCCAGTGACCTGGCCTGGTTCGTGGTCGAGCGCTACGGCACCGAGTTCGCCTCCGTCATCGGAGCCACCATCGAGCGCTGGGACGGCCGGGAGGCCGCCGAGCGGATCGAACTGCACGTCGGACGCGACCTGCAGTTCATCCGGATCAACGGCACCCTGGTCGGCGGCCTGGTCGGCGTGATCATCCACGGCCTGAGCCTGCTCTTCCTGGGCCACTGAGGGAGACTGGTGCCATGAGCGAACCGGTGGACGTGGCGATCAACACCGACTCGATCCGGTTGGGACAGTTCCTCAAACTGGCCAACCTGGTGGAGTCCGGTGCCGAGGCCAAGCCGGTGATCGCGGACGGCATGGTCACCGTCAACGGGGAACCGGAGACCCGTCGGGGTCGCCAGTTGCAGGTCGGCGACGTGGTGGGACTGGCCGGGCAGGCCGCCCGGGTCGCCGACGAGTCGGCGTACGACGACCTGCCCTGGTGAGCCCGGTCTGGTGAGGCTGCTCAGCTGACGGCGAGCAGGTCCACCACGAAGATCAGCGTCTCGCCCGGCTTGATCACGCCGCCGGCGCCCCGGTCGCCGTAGCCCAGGTGCGGGGGGATCACCAGCTGACGCCGGCCGCCCACCTTCATGCCCTGGACGCCGGTGTCCCAGCCGGAGATGACCTGACCGACGCCGAGGCGGAACTGCAGCGGGGTGCCTCGGTTGTAGGAGGCGTCGAACTCCTCGCCGGTCGAGTGCGCCACGCCCACGTAGTGCACCGACACGGTCGAGCCGGCGGTGGCCTCGGCGCCGTCCCCGACGGTCACCTCGGTGACCACGAGATCGGTCGGCGGGGTGGGGTCGGGGAACTCGATCTCGGGCTTCTGCATGAGGCTTCCTTCTCAGGTCTGGTGCACGTAATGGTCGAGCTGATCGCGCTCGAACTCCAGTTCGCCGATGCGGTGCTTGACCACATCGCCGATGCTGATGATGCCAGTGAGTCGCCCGTCCTCGACCACCGGGACGTGCCGGATCCGATGCTTGGTCATCTGCGCCATCAGCGCGTCGACCGCGTCGTCGGGGGTGCAGGTCTGCACCACCGTGGTCATGATCGCCGACACCGACCGATCCAGCAGGTCCGAGTCGTTGACCAACCGGCGCACCACGTCCCGCTCGCTGGCGATGCCGTCGACAGTGTCGCCGTCGGCGCTGACGATCAGGGCGCCGACGTTGTGCTCGGCGAGCAGACCCACCAACTCTCGGACGGTGGCCTCGGGACGGACCGTCACCGTCTTGCGGTGGTCCTTGCCCTTGAGCACGTCACGGATTCGCATCCAGGCCTCCTCGATCTCCTCATGTGCACTACGTCACATCAACGCTACACCGCAGCGGGCGTGCACGAGGGCGATGTCTGCTCAGCGTCGCCGGTGGGCGCTCATGTCGGTCACCGAGCCCGGCGGCTCGGGGCGGTCGTCGGGGTCGTCGGCGCTGTGGCGGCCGGTGCCCAGGAACGCCAGCGCTGCCTCGTGCAGATGCCCGTTGCTGGCCAGCGCGTTGCCGCCCCACGGACCCGGGTCACCGGCCAGGGAGGTGAACTGCCCGCCGGCCTCCCGGACGATCACGTCCAGCGCGGCCATGTCGTAGAGCTCGAGCTCCGGTTCGCAGGCCAGGTCCACCGCCCCCTCGGCCAGCAGCATGTAGGACCAGAAGTCGCCGAAGCCACGGGTTCGCCAGCAGCGTCGGGACAACGCCAGGAAGTCCTCGAGCCGACCCCGCTCCTCCCAGCCGGACAGGGAACTGTAGGAGAGCGAGGCGTCCTCGAGACGGCGTACGTCGGAGACCTGGCAGCGCTCCGCCTTCAACAGCGACCGGCCGGTCCAGGTGCCGCTGCCCGACGCCGCCCACCAGCGCTTCTGCAGTTGGGGAGCGGAGACCACACCGAGGACCACCTCGCCGTCCACGGCCAGTGCGATCAGGGTGGCCCAGACCGGCACCCCGCGCACGAAGTTCTTGGTGCCGTCGATCGGGTCGATGATCCATTGGCGCTGGCTGTGCCCGGTGCTGCCCGTCTCCTCGCCGACCACCGCGTCCCGGGAACGGACCCGGGACAGGGTGCGCCGGATGGCGTCCTCCACGGACTGGTCGGCGTCGCTGACCGGCGTCAGGTCGGGCTTGCTCATCACGTGCAGGTCCAGGGCCTTGAACCGGGCCTGGGTCAACGAGTCCGCGTCGTCGGCCAACAGGTGGGCCAGTCGCAGGTCGTCGGTGTAGTCGGTGGGCATGCTGCCAAGGGTAGGGGTACCCGGTCTCGACCGGCTCGACCGCGGGGCCTCGGCGTCCTCGCCGGTCGGGCTGCGCCCCGCCCGGCGCTCAGTCGCCGGGGGTGCGTTCGCGGGCTTCCAGCAGCCGCCGGAACGACTCGACCCGGTCCGGGTCGGTGGTGCCCGCAGCCAGCGCGGTGTCCAGGCCGCACTCGGGCTCCCCACGGCCGTGGCTGCACCCCCGCGGGCACTCCTCGGTCATCTCGTCCAGGTCCGGGAACGCCTCGATCAGGGTGTCCGGGTCCACGTGAGCCAGCCCGAAGGAGCGGATCCCGGGGGTGTCGATGATCCATCCGCCGCCCGGCAGCGGCAGCATCAGCGCCGAGGTGGAGGTGTGCCGGCCGCGGCCGGTGACCGCATTGACATGGCCCACCTCCCGGTCGGCGTCGGGGACCAAGGCATTCACCAGCGTCGACTTGCCCACGCCGCTGTGGCCGACGAGCACGCTGATGCGCCCGGTCAGGTGCTCCCGCACCTCGCTGAGGTCGCCGCCGCGCTGGGTCACCACCCACGGAACGCCGAGCGACCGGTACGTCGACAGCAAGGTCTCCGGGTCGGCCAGATCCGCCTTGGTCAGGCACAGCAGCGGTCGCAGACCGGAGTCATAGGCGGCCACCAGGGCACGGTCGATCAGCCGGGGGCGGGGCTCGGGGTCGGCCAGCGCGGTCACCACCACCAGCTGCTCTGCGTTGGAGACCAGCACCCGCTCCACCGGGTCGTCGTCGTCGGCGCTGCGCCGCAGCACCGTGGTGCGGGGAGTGACCGTGACGATCCGCGCCAGCGTGCCGTCCTCGCCGCTGGTGTCGCCGACCACCCGGACCCGATCTCCGACCACCACGCCCTTGCGACCCAGCGGCCTGGCCTTCACGGCCATCACCTTCCGGTCACCGATGCGGAGCGTGAACCGGCCACGGTCGACGGTCAGCACCAGCGCATCCACGGCGTCGGTGTGCTCGGGCCGCTCCTTGGTGCGCGGACGGGTCCGCCGCCGGGGGCGCTCGTAGTGCTCCGGGTCCTGGTCGGTGTACCGATGGGTCATGGCATCAGTTCCACAGCCTCGACCAGGCGTCCGCGAAGTCCGGGAACGTCTTCGAGGTGGTGCCGATGTCCTCCACCAGTACGTCGTCGACGGCTGCCGCCAGGATCACGCCGGCATGCGCCATCCGATGGTCGGCGTAGGTGTGGAAGATGCCCCCGTGCAGCGGTGCCGGCGCGATGTCGAGTCCGTCCGGGTGCTCGGTGACAGCGGCCCCCAGGGCGGTGAGTTCGGTGGCCAGCGCAGCCAACCGGTCGGTCTCGTGGCCGCGGATGTGGGCCACACCCCGCAGTCGGGAGGGGGTCTCGGCCACCGCACAGAGCGCGGCGATCGCCGGCGTCAGTTCCCCGATGTCGTGCAGGTCGAGGTCGACGCCCTGGAGTCGGCCGCTGCCCGCGACCCGGAGGCCCGCCTCGGTGCGGTCGACCGTGCAGCCCATCCGGGCCAGGATGTCGCGGAGTTCGTCACCGGGCTGGGTGGTGCTGGCCGGCCAGTCCCGGACGGTGACGGTGCCACCGGAGACCGCAGCCAGTGCCAGGAAGGGGGCGGCGTTGGACAGGTCCGGCTCGATGACGGTGTCCAGGGCCGCGATCGGGCCGGGCGCCACCCGCCACCGGTTCGCCTCCTCGGTCACCTGCACCCCCCGCTCCCGCAGCATCGCCACCGTCATCTCGATGTGCGGCAGGGAGGGCACCGGCTTGCCGTCGTGGCGTACGTCGACACCGTCGGCGTAGCGGGCACCGGCCAGCAGCAGCGCGGAGATGAACTGGGAGGACGACGAGGCATCGATGACGACGACGCCGCCGGGCACGGTCCCGGCGCCGTGCACGGTGAACGGCAGGGCGCCGCGGCCGGCATCCTCGATCGTGACACCCAGGGTGCGCAGCGCCTCGAGCATCTGCCCGACCGGCCGGGTGCGCATGTGTGGGTCGCCGTCGAACCCGATCCGGCCCCGGTTCAGCGCGGCGATCGGCGGCACGAACCGCATCACGGTGCCGGCCAGCCCACAGTCGATCTCGGCGGCTGCGGAGTCCCAGGTGGCCGGGGTCACCTGCCAGTCATCGCCCTCGGTGTCGATCTCGGCGCCCAACGCGCGGAGTGCCGCTGCCATCAGCAGAGTGTCCCGTGACCGCAGGGCACGGCGTACCACTGACGGGCCGTCGGCCAGGGCGGCGAGCAGCAACGCCCGGTTGGCCAGCGACTTGGACCCGGGCAGCGACACGGTCGCCGAGATGGGCTGCCGGGCGCGCGGTGCCGGCCAGGGGTTGGCAGGCAGGTCGGCAGGGAGGTCGGCCAGCGGGGTGGTCGGGGGGGTGGTCACGAGGTCCAAGGGTAGTGGGGTGAGTAGGGGAGCGTAGTGGGGTGGCCCGGCCGTGCCTCACACCGCGAGGGTGGCGGTGTTGTTGCTCGGATCCGGGTCCTGGACATCCCCGTCGGGGGCCACCGTGGCGGTCACCGTGGTGAGTCGGAGCAGGTTGCCGAAGACGAAGGTGAAGTCGCCGTCCTCGGTGACCGTGCAGGTCGCCTCGGTGCCCGAGACCGTGCAGCCGTCGGGGGCTCGGCGGATCGGCCGTTGCCCGTCGTGGCTGACGGTCAAGGTGGCGGTCACCCCCGGGGTCAGGCCGGTGACGGTGGCGGTCACCCGAGCCACCAGCAGGCCGGTCACCAGGCCGCCGCTGTCGCGGAGGGTGACGCCCAGGTCGACGAACACGGGCTCGGGCTCAGGCTCAGGCTCGGGCTCGGGCTCCGGCTCGGGCTCCGGCTCCGGGGACGGTGACGGGGTGGGCGACGGCGACTGGGTGGGGGGCGCGGCCGTCGGTGGCGGAGTGGTCGGTGCCGGCGTGGTGGGTGCCGGCGTGGTCGGTGCCGGGGACGCTGCCGGGGGTGGCGTGGTCACCGGCTCTGGTTCTGGTTCTGGCTCCGGCTCCGGGTCGGCCGTCGGTGAGCGCTCCGCCGGTGCCTGCGGACTGGTGGCGGCCGGTGGTTGGGTGACGGGGGCGTCGTCGTCGCCGATGTTGAGCGCCACGAAGGTGCCGCCCGCAACCACCGCCGCCGCAGCCACGCCGGCCACTGCACTGGTCGGGCCGTTGCTGAGCACCACATCCCGGCCTCGCTCCAGCAGGAACAGCAGCCCGCCCTTGGCCACCAACCCTGAGGTGGCCGCCAGGTAGCCGGTGGCTGCGGTGCCCAACAGCAGCGGAGCCAGCAGGGCGGACAGGTTCGAGTTCACTTCGGTCAACTCGAGGTAGATCGCCATGCACTTGCGGCACTCGTCCAGGTGCGCCTCGACCTTGGTGGCGTCCCGGCGGGAGATCCCGTCACGGACGTAGGCCCCCAGATGGTCATGGGTCCACCGGCAGGTGTCGTCCTCCATCTCCTGGATGTGCATGTTCAGGAACGCCTGCCGCAACCCCTCACGGGCCCGGTAGGCCAGGGCCGCCACCGAGTTGGCGGTCATCCCCAGCAGCGGGGCCACCTCAGCCGGCTTGTGCCCCTCGACCTCGGTGTGCCACAGGACCAACTGCCAGCGTTCCGGGAGCGAGGCGAACGCCTTCGCCGCCGCCGCACTCTCGAAGCCCTCGATGGCGGTGTCCTGGAACGGGACGCCGGGGTCGAACGCCTCGAGGTCGTCGGTGGTGTGCAGCTTCTTGCCGGCGCGGATCTTGTCGATGTGCAGGCGGCGGACCGAGGTCAGCAGGTAGGCGCGGAAGGCCACATCCGGACCACCCCCGCGCTGCAGCACTCCGAGCACCTTCGCGAACGCATCCGAGACCAGGTCGTCGACGTCCCCGGCGGAGACCAGTTGGCGGGCCAGCCGACGCGCCGCCTCGACGTGACGGGCGAAGAGGTCGCCGTAGGCGTCGAGGTCCCCACCCCGCACGGCCGAGATCAGTTCGGCGTCTGCGGGGCCATCGAGGCGGGGAAGGGCTGTGCTCACGCAGCCCTCAACGATCCAGTCGGTCTTGAATCACGCCCTATTTTCTCACGCGCGTGCGAATGCGGCACCGAAACGAGTCGGAAACCCGAGGCGTGACCCGATCGAAATCTTTCTCCGAACTCGCGTCATGGGGGCTGCTGAGGTCGGTCTCATCAGTAGATCCGCGGACCAACGGATCACCGAGACGGACACCGAGGGGGTCAGGAGAGTGGGATTGTTCGCAACGCGACAACGCCCCTCCCGGGGTCCCGAGGCAGGGACGGACCTGTCCTCGAGGCAGCGGGCGGCACTGCCGCCTGGCTTCGAGGCAGTAGGGGAGGCCCTTGCCTCGGGATCAGACCCTTCGGAGGCCGCCGCGGAGGTGGGCACGAGATTGGCCGAGGACGGCATGTCGCTCCACGAGGCACTGGCGACGTTGCGGGAGGCAACGCAGCTGGTGACCGGAGCGGATCCCGAGTTCGGCGTCACTCATGCGCTCAGCGTGGCTTGGAGTGAGGTCACGTTGGCGCTTGTCCACCAGATGTCGTGCGAGGACCCAGTCACCGGGCTGTCCAGCACGGCGCACCTGCGCAGCCGGCTCTCGGAGCTCTACCGGGGAGGGCTCCGAGAGCCGGCTGGCGCACGTGGTCACGCGATCGTCGTGATCGAGGATCTGGCGGCGCCGGCCGACGATCCGATCTCGCACGCGCTGCACGCGGCCCGCGTCGGGCACCTGGCGCGCACCGTCTTCGCCGGCCCCGAGACCGTCGCCCGGGGCGGGAACAGTCGCGTCCTGGTGCTCACCGAGCGTGACGAGATGCTCGGTCGCCGGGTCGCGCTGTTGCGTCGGATGCTCGGTGACCGCAACGTCCGGGTCTGGATCGAGGGCCTGCCCTCCACGGACGTCGGTGCCGGACTTCTGGTCGAGGAGCTCGCCCGCACCTGAGCCCTATGCTGGGGCGCATGTGTGGGCGGTACGCATCGAGTCGGCGACCCGAGGATCTGATCGAGGAGTTCGAGGTCGATCAGCCTCGCATCGCCGCACCGCTGGCCGCCGACTACAACGTCGCGCCGACCAAGGAGGTGTACGCCGTCCTGGAGCGGCCACCCCGGGCAGCGGAGGAGCCGGAGCGGCAGCTGCGGGTGCTCACCTGGGGGCTGGTGCCGTCGTGGGCGAAGGACCCGTCGATCGGCTCCCGGCTGATCAACGCGCGTGTCGAGACGCTCGCCGAGAAGCCCGCGTTCCGCAAGGCGCTCGGCGTACGTCGCTGCTTGTTGCCCGCTGACGGCTACTACGAGTGGTATGCCACCGACCGCACCGATGCCCGCGGCAAGCCGGTCAAGCAACCGTTCTTCATCCGTCCCAGCGACTCCGGCACCCTGGCGATGGCCGGGCTGTATGAGATCTGGCGGGACCCCACCCGCGCCGAGGGCGACCCGGCCGCCTTCCGGTGGACCTCGACCGTGATCACCACCGAGGCCACCGACGACCTCGGTCGGATCCACGACCGGATGCCGATGATGCTCGACCCCGAGGCCCGCAGTGCCTGGCTGGACCCGCGGCTGACCTCGGCCGCCGACGCGCTGGCGCTGCTCAGTCCGGCCGCTCCCGGCCGACTGGTGGCCTACCCGGTCTCCACCGCGGTCGGCAACGTCCGCAACAACGGTCCGGAACTGGTCGAACCAATGCCCGCCGAGCCCACCTCTGCCGGAGAGGTCCCGAGTCCGTGAGGCCGGTGGCCCTTCGCGGTTGAGGGGCTGCACCGATGAACAGATCGTCGGCGGCGCTCTCGGAGAAGAGGAGCGCGCTCCGCCAACCAGCGAGCTCGCTGCCTTCTCCCGCATCAACCCCGCTACCGCAGCGAAGGGCGTGAACCTGCTCGTCGAGAAGGGCGTTCTGTACCAGCGCCGCGGGTCCTACGCCAGGCTGCGCAGAACGATCGCGTAGCGGAGCCCACCTCTACCGGAGAGGTCCCGAGTCCGCGAGGATGGTGCCGTGCCCCAGGAGATGATCATCGACACCCCGCACGGCGACGGACGACTGGTGGTCAATCGCGCCCGGCGGCCGGAGACGACACTGCTGCTCAGCCATGGCGCCGGCAACGGCATCGACACCCCGGATCTGGAGGCGCTGGCCACCAACCTGCCCCGGTTGGGGATCACCGTGCTCCGGTTCGAGCAGCCGTGGCGGGTGGCCGGCAAGAAGGTCGCCAGCGCACCAGGCACCCTCGACGAGGGGCTGATCGCGGCCGCGAACCGGATCCGCACCCGGACTCCGCTGGTGGTCGGTGGCCGCTCGGCAGGAGCCCGGTCCGCGGTCCGGTGCGCCCGGGCACTGGGGGCGGCCGGCGCGCTGGCCCTGGCCTTCCCGTTGCACCCGCCGGGCAAGCCGGAGAAGTCGCGCCTGGACGAACTCACCGCTGCCCGGGTGCCGACCATGGTGATCCAGGGCGAGCGAGACCCGTTCGGTCGGCCCGAGGAGTTCCCGCGCGGAGTCGACCTGGCGGTCGTGCCCGGCGCCGACCACAGCTTCCGGGTGCCCAAGAGTGCCGAAATCACCCAGGACCAGGCGCTGGCCATCATCGTCGAGGCGACCCTGGAGTGGATGATGCGCGACGTGATGGGGAATGACCCGGACGCCTGACGCGTTCGAGCAGGTGTGGACACACTCACCGCAGCGCACCCCGTCAGCAGCGACGACGGCGTGTTGCACGTACGCTGGGGGACGATGAGCGACTCACCCAACCTCGACTCACCCGATGTCGACGTGACCACCGAGAGCCCCGCCGACCGCGCGGCCAGGTTCGAACGCGACGCCCTGCCCTACCTCGACCAGCTCTACTCGGCGGCGATGCGGATGACCCGCAACCCGGCCGATGCCGAGGACCTCGTGCAGGAGACGTTCGCCAAGGCGTACTCGTCCTTCCACCAGTACCGACCCGGCACCAACCTCAAGGCCTGGCTGTACCGGATCCTGACCAACACCTTCATCAACTCCTACCGCAAGAAGCAGCGGCAGCCGCAGCAGTCCATGGCCGAAGACGTCGAGGACTGGCAACTGCACCGGGCCGAGTCACACACGCCCGGCGGGCTGAAGTCAGCCGAGGCCGAGGCGCTCGAGCACTTGCCCGACTCCGAGGTGAAGGAGGCGCTGCAGCGTCTGCCCGAGGAGTTCCGGCTCGCTGTCTATCTCGCGGACGTGGAGGGATTTCCCTACAAGGAGATCGCCGAGATCATGGACACCCCGATCGGCACCGTGATGTCGCGCCTGCACCGTGGCCGGCGCCAGTTGCGGGACATGCTGGCCGACTACGTGCGCGAGCACGACCTGCTGCCCGCGGCGACCGTCCAGGAGGCCACCTCGTGAACGACGACCGTGAGTGCATGGAGTACCTCCAGCAGATCGTCAGACTGCTCGACAATGAACTCGATGCGTCCGGGTGCGCGGATGTGCGCCGGCACCTCGAGGAGTGCGGACCCTGTCGACATGCCCATGACCTCGAGCGCACCGTCAAGCAACTCGTCGCCCGCTCCTGCGCGGAGAAGGCGCCTGAGGACCTGCGTGCCAAGGTGATGCTCGAGATCCACCACGTCCAACTGCGGATCAGCGAGGGCTGAGAAGCGCAAACCCCCGCACCGGGTGGGTACGGGGGTCACGTCAGTGCACTGCTGCGTCAGGTGTTGGGACGCTTGCCGTGGTTCGCGCCCTTCTTGCGGCGCGCGCGCCGCTTGCGGCCGGTCTTGCCCATGGTGTCCTCCTCATCGGTCCACGCCACACCGGAGGCGCGGCACGGCCACCCAGTCTCCCATGGCGGTCGCGGGCCCGCGAAATCACCCCCGACGCACCCCTGCTGCGCCGGACTCAGCCCAGCCGGGACAGGAAGCTTTCGGCGTCCACCACCACCCGAGTCACCTCGGCAGTGCCGACCAGGCGACTGTCGTCGTCACCGCCGACGTGCCGCGCGGTGACGGTGAAGCGGTGCAGCCGCCCGTCGGCGTACGTCTCCTCGGCGACCACGTCGAGGTCACGGCCCACCGCTGAGGCCGCCAGGTGCTCCACCTGCATCCGGGTGCCCACCGAGGTGGCCCCCTCGGGCAGCACCGCGTCGAGGGCAGCGCAGGTGGCCGCCTCACACCAGGCCAGCAGTCGGGGGGTCCCCAACACCGGCAGCGAGCCCGAACCCACCGCGATCGCAGTGTCCGCGTCGGTCACCGTGAACCTCATCGACGCCCTCAGATCCCCAGGGTGTTGCGTGGGTAGGCCGCCTCCACGTCGGTGATCACGTTGATCAGATACGGCACGCCGGAAGCGAACGCCCGGTCGAGGGCGGGACCGATCCCGGCCGGATCGGTCACCATCTCGCCGGCGCCGCCCAGCGCCTTCACGACCTCGTGGTACGCCGTGCGCTGCGCGAGGTCCGCTGCCACGTCGTAGCCGTAGATCAGCTGCATCGGCCCCTTCTCCAGCCCCCAGGCCGAGTTGTTCCCGACCACCATCACCACCGGCAGCCGGTGCCGGACCAGGGTGTCCACGTCCATCAGCGAGAACCCGGCCGCGCCGTCGCCGAGCAGCAGCACCACCTGGGCCGAGGGGCGGGCGATCCGGGCCGCGATGGCTGCTCCGAGGCCGGCTCCGAGGCACCCGTAGGGGCCCGGGTCGAGCCAGCAGCCGGGGCGGGCCGGCTCCACGAACTTGCCGGCGAAACTGACGAAGTCGCCGCCGTCACCGATCACCACCGCGTCGTCGGCGAGCCGGGGCGCCAGCTCACCGTAGATGCGCGCCGGATGGATCGGGTCGGCCTCCGCGGCGAGCAGCATCGCGTCACGCTCGGTGGCGACCTTCACCGCGTCGGTCAGCGACGCCGACCAGGCTGCCCAGTCAGGGCGGCGCACCAGCGCCTCCACGGCCGTCCGCAGGCCGTCCAGGCATCGGGTCAGGTCCCCGAACGCGGAGCCGGCCAGGGCTGCGTGCCGCGACACCTGGCCGGGGGAGTCGGCGATGTGGACGACCTGGGCGGTCGGACCGCCGTCCTTGCCGCCGAAGACGCCGTAGCCGAGCCGGAAGTCCAGTGGTGTGCCGACCACCACCACCAGGTCTGCCGAACTCAACGCCTGACCTCGCGCCTTGGTGACCAGCAGCGGGTGCCCGCCCGGCAGCAGGCCGCGGCCCATCCCGTTGGTCAGGGTGGGGATGCCGAACGCCTCCACCAGCCGCAACGCAGCCTCTTCTGCGCGGTCGGCCCACACGTCGGTGCCCAGCACCAGCACCGGATGCCTGGCCTCGCTGAGGAGTTCGGCGATCTCGGCCAACGCGTCGGGGTCGGGCTCGATCACCTCGGTGGCCGCCGCGATCGGGGTGGGCACGGTGACGGTGTCGAAGAACGAGTCCATCGGCACGTCCACGAAGGCGGGACCACGGTGCGGGGCGCCAGCGGCCGCGAACGCGGCGTCCATCCCATCGGCGATCTCGGCGGACGAACCGATGGTGCGGGCGAACTTGGAGACCGGCGCCAGGATCGGCGGATGGTCGAGCTCCTGCAGGCTCCCGCTGCCCCACCGGCCGGCCGGGGCGCGGCCGCCGACCACCACCATCGGGGAGCCGGAGAACTGGGCCTGGGCCACCGCACTGACGCCGTTGGTGACGCCCGGCCCGGCCGTCAGCACGGCCAGGCCCGGGGTCCGGGTCAGCTTCCCGGTCGCCTCGGCCGCGAAGGCCGCGGTCTGCTCGTGCCGCACGTCCACCAGCCGCATCGGCGGCTCGGCCTTCACCGCCCCGTCGTACATCGGGAAGACGTGCGCTCCCGACAGCGTGAACATCGTCTCCACACCGTGACTGCGGGCCACCTCGACGGCGACCTGGCCGCAGTGTCCGGTGAGCTCGTCGGCGTGGGATCCGGTTTCGGGAAGGGTCTCGGAACTCATGCGCCCGAACCTACCGGAGTCCGCCGCACCGCTGGTGCGGTCGCGGTCAGTAGCCGATCAAGTGACGCGCGTTGCTGGCCCGGAGCGCGTCCACCAGCACCAGCAGCAGGTCCGCGCGCAACGACGGGGCCTGTGGGGAGAGCACGACCTGCAGGTGCAGCGCCCGCAGGAACGCCTCCGCGTTCCCGGTCGCGTCGTAGGGGTCCCGGTCGCCGGCGACCCGGGCCGTGGCGGCGAGACGGAGCCGGTTCACCCACGGCTCCAGCAGGCTCAGCGGCAGCAGGTCGCGGCCCAACAGAGCCATCACCGTGGTCGCCAGACGATCCGGCTCCCCGGAGTTCAGCCGGGCCCCTGGGACGGTCACCCGGTCGGCCACCACGTCCAGGATCGCGGTGAGTTCGGGTTGCTCGAGATGGCGGGATCTGGCCAGTTGACTCAACGCGTCGGCGCCGTGCGCGATCGCGTGCGCCCACCCTTGACCGGGGACGTAGCCGCGCAGGTCCTGCTCCCGCAGCAGCCAGGTGGCCAGGTGATCACCCCACCGGAGCACCGTGGCCGCCTCGAGGCGGAGCACCTCGTTGTCCCGGGCCAGGCACTCACCGAGCACCAGCGCCGACCAGCTGCGCCGGAACACCGAGTCGGTGCCCGACTCACCCAGGCCGGTCAGCAGTCCGGTGGCGATGCCGTCGCCGAGGCCGCGCAGCAGATCGTCGTACACACCCCGGTGGATCCAGGTGGCCAGCGCCGGATAGGCCAACCCGTCCCGGGTCTCCGGGTCCGGGGACCCGAGCATCGCGGTGAGTTCGGCGGTCAGGTCGTCGAGCGGGCGTTGAGCGGGGACGCGCAGGCCGTCGGCCTGCACCTGCTGCCAGAACCCCGAGGTTGTCATGAGGCAATCCTGCCAGCCCTCTACGCTGGCCGGGTGCCGACCCTGACCGATGTGGTGGCGGGCCACACCACGCTGCAGCCCGACGACGTCGCCTGGCTGCAGTCGTTGCTCGCCGACTGGCAGATCATCGCCGACCTCTCCTTCGCCGATCTGGTGCTCTGGTTGCCTGATCAGGACGGGCGTGGCTTCTGGGCAGGGGCCCAGAAACGTCCCACCACCGGCCCGACCGCGTTCGTGGATGATCTGATCGGCACCTTCCTGCCGACGGGTCGACGGCCGATGGTGGACCAGGCGTGGAGCACCGGGCGGCTGGTGCGTGACGGTGACCCGGAGTGGCGCGACGACGTCCCGGTGCGGGTGGAGGCGATCCCGGTGCGCCGCGCCGACACGGTCATCGCGGTCATCGCCCGGACCACCAACCTGATCGGGTTCCGCACCCCGAGCCGGTTGGAGTTGTCCTACCTCCAAGCGGCCGACGATCTGACCCGGATGATCTCCCGCGGCGCCTTCCCGGTGCCGGGCCAGCGCAGCGACCATGCCGACACGCCCCGGGTGGGCGACGGATTCATCCGCGTCGACGCCGGCGGCCGGGTCGTCTACGCGAGTCCGAACGCGACCTCGGTCTATCACCGCCTCGGCCACTCCGACGACCTCACCGGCGACCTGCTCGCCGACGTCACCCGGGCCCTGGTCCCGCCCCGCCGGCGCACCGACGAGGAGACGTTGAGCGCGGTGCTCGGGGGCCGGGTGCACCGGGACACCGAACTCGGCGGCGGCAGCGTCACCCTGGTGCTGCGGTCCATCCCGCTGCGACCCGCGGGGGAGCATGTGGGTGCGTTGATCCTGCTTCGGGACGTCACCGAACTGCGCCGCCGGGACCGAGAGTTGATCACCAAGGATGCGACGATCCGGGAGATCCACCATCGGGTCAAGAACAACCTGCAGACGGTGGCGGCCCTGCTCCGGCTGCAGGCCCGGCGAGTCACCGAGCCCAGCGCCAGGCATGCGCTCGAGGAGGCGGTCAGCCGGGTCGGCTCGATCGCCCTGGTGCACGAGACGTTGAGCCAGACCGACGAGGAGCACGTCGAGTTCGACAGCATCGCCGATCGGCTGGGTCGGATGGTCACCGACGTCGGCGCCAGCCGGGCACGGGTGCTGCGCCGCGGCTCGTTCGGGGTGCTCCCGGCCGAGGTGGCCACGCCGCTGGCGATGGTGCTCACCGAACTGCTCCAGAACGCCGTCGAGCACGGCTGGCCGCTCACCGACGATGCCGACGGTCAGATCCTGGTCGAGGCCGACACCCTCGTCGGCCGACTGCACGTGCGGATCACCGACGACGGCCAGGGGCTTCCCGAAGGTTTCGACCTCGACACCTCGGTGAGTCTGGGGCTCTCGATCGTGCGGACCCTCGTCGAGTCCGAGCTTGGCGGTCAGCTGGCCCTCGGGTCGGCCGCCTCCGGGGGGACCCGCGCCGAGATCGACATCCCGCTGGGCGAGTCCGACTGACCCCTCACAGGGCCGCGCCGGTCAGGCGGTGCGCACCCGCGCCCGTGCGTTGCGACGCTTCAGCGCCCGCCGCTCGTCCTCGCTCAGACCACCCCACACGCCGTGGTCCTGGCCAGCCTCCAGCGCCCACGCGAGACACTGCTCGCGCACCTCGCAGCGACGGCACACCTGCTTGGCCTCCTCGATCTGGAGAATGGCCGGACCGGTGTTGCCGATCGGGAAGAACAGCTCCGGATCCTCGTCGAGGCATTCGGAACGATGGCGCCAATCCATGGCTTGGGGGACTCGCTTCCTTGTCGTCGGGCTGCCCGAGGGGTGGCCGGGCACGCCGGAACCCCACTCCGCAAATCACACCCACCCTCGAACGTCGGAGGGCAGGGTCGACCTACGTGCGGGGACTTGCACGGAACAGGGTGGCAAGAGATCGGCCTCGTGACAACCCCCCCAGGCACGTCGCATTCGTCACATTCGTCTCCGGGGCACCGTCGACGGGTCTGAAACCGTCGTCTGGATAGCATCCCTGGGTGACCCAAACGCGCCTCCCACGCCCGCTCCTGCTCGCCGCCGCACTGGCGGTGCTGCAGGGCGTCGTCCTCATCGGCTACGGCGTCCTCGAACTGGCGGCGACCAGCGGCAGCCGACCCGAGGTCGGCCTGACCACCGGCATCTTCTTCGCCGGCTACGGGGCCGGGCTGGTCGCCTGCGGGTGGGGGCTGTCCAGGCTGGTGGTGTGGGCGCGCAGCCCGATCGTGCTGGCGCAGTTGCTGCACCTGGGCGTCGCGTGGAGTTTCCGCGGCGGCGGGACCAGTCAGGTCGCCTGGGTGCTCGCCGCGGTGTCGGTCACCATGCTGGTGCTGATCCTGTGGCCGAGCACGCTGGCCGCCCTGCGCGACTCCGAGGACGAGTCCGCAGGCTGAGTTCAGCCGAGTTCAGCCGAGTTCGGCTCGCAGCGACTCCAAGGTCCGGGTCAGCACCCGGGAGACATGCATCTGCGAGACCCCGATCTCCTCGGCGATCTCGCGTTGTGACCTGTTGCCGAAGAACCGGAGCAACAGCACCTGCTTCTCCCTGGCCGGCAGCTTCTTGAGCAGCGGCTTGATCGACTCACGCAACTCGACCAGGTCGTAGTCGTCGGCGTCGGAGGGCAGGGTCTGGTCCAGGCCGGGCTCGTCGTCGTCCGCGCCGTGCAGCGACTGGCTGCGGTAGGCCTGAGCGGATTCGAGTCCTTCCAGGATCTCCTCGACGCTGACGCCGACGGCGGCAGCGAGTTCCGCCGGTGTCGGGGAGCGGCCCAGGGCCAGGGAGAGTTCGCTGCGCGAGCGCGAGATCTGCTCGCGGAGCTCCTGCAGGCGCCGGGGCACCCGGACCGCCCAGCCCTTGTCCCGGAAGTGCTTCTTGAGCTCCCCCAGGACGGTCGGGACGGCGTAGGTGGAGAACGCGGCGCCGTGCCCGGCGTCGTAGCGATCGACGGCCTGGATCAGCGCCAGCACTCCGACCTGGATCAGGTCCTCCATCGGCTCGCCCCGTCCCGAGAACTGGCCGGCGCAGTGCCGCACCAGGGGCATCGAGAGTTCGACGATCTCGTTGCGCAGGGCGAGCCGTTCGGACTCATCGACGGCGGCGGGCAGTGCAGCGACCAGCGCCTGCACGCGCTCGCGATCCGACATCGCCCGTCAGTGGTCCACGGGCGTGTCGGCCAGTGACGCGCGCAGGGTCAACGACACCGAGAACCGGTCGTCGGTGATCTCGGTGACCACATCGTCGGCCAGCGCGTCCAGGACCTGCCAGGCGAAGCCGTCACGGTCCAACTCGGGCGCCGTGGCGGCCACTGAGACCGTCATCGTGAACCGGCCGGGTGCGAGCGCGAAGTGGCAGTCCAAGGCGGCGCCGGGCACCGCCTCGGGCAACACCAGAGCACACGCCTCGCCGACCGCCATCCGCAGGTCCTCGAGTTCGTCGATGGTGAAGTCGAGACGGGCGGCGAGCCCCGTGGCGGTGGTGCGCACCACCGCCACGAAGGCGCCGTCGGCCGGTACTCGAAGCTCCGCGTCCATCGTCGAGGGAGGGACTCAGCCCTGCTTCGTCGCCCAGAAGATCTCGGCGATCTCGTCGATCTTGGCCAACAACTGGTCGGCGACCTCGGCGTCCAGGGTCCCCTTGGTGCCGCCGGCGCCGGCCAGCTTGGTGGCCTCGTTGATCAGCGTGTGCAGGTGCGGGTACTTCTCGAAGTGCGGGGGCTTGAAGTAGTCGGTCCACAGGATCCACAGGTGCTTCTTGACCTCTTCGGAGCGCTGCTCCTTGATCATCACCGCGCGGGTGCGGAAGTCCGGGTCGTCGTTGTCGGCGACCTTGGCGATCAGGGCCTTGATCGACTCGGCCTCGATCCGGGCCTGAGCGGGGTCATAGACGCCACACGGCAGATCACAGTGGGCGGAGACCTCGATGGCGGGGGCGAACAGTCGGGCGAACATTGGCGCAACTCCTTCATCAAACCGATGGACACAGTGGCGAGTGAGACACTACTCCGCGTGCGAGGCAGATGGGTGCAGGGGCGGACCCGGGCGTCAACCTGGGGGATCGCGGTGGTGCGCGGCCGCTCGATGCAGCCAGGGCTGCGCGACGGTGACCGGCTGCTGGTCAGGTGGGGTGTCGAGGTCAGTCCGGGGGATGTCGTGGTGGCGCGCCTGGGCGATGGCACGGTGGCGGTGAAACGAGCGGTGGAGCGACGAGACACCCGGACCGGGGTGCCGGGCTGGTGGCTGCTGAGCGACAATGCCGTGGACGGTGTCGACTCGCGCCACCGGGGGCCGGTCGGCGACGATGCGGTGCTGGCTGTGGTCCGGGCCAGGGTCTGGCCGCCGCGCTGGCGCCACCGGGAGTGACCCGCACCACAGCCGCCCCGGAGACCGCAGTGGCTAACCTGTGCCAGACTTGACGAGTTGTGAAGGTGGAGAGTGTGAGGGACGTGGCTGCGACAGATCCTGCCCAGACGGGCTCTGGTGACGAACTGCCCACGCCCGGCGACCCTTCGCACCCCTACCAGGGAGACCCGGTCTTCGACCTGCACGTCGGCGGCAAGCTCGAGACGGTGGCCCGAGTGCCGCTCACCGATGCCCACGACCTGGCGCTGGCCTACACGCCCGGGGTTGCCCGGGTCTGCGAGGAGATCGCCGCCGACCCGTCGATGACCCAGCACTACACCTGGGTGCCCAACACCGTGGCCGTGGTCACCGACGGCACAGCCGTGCTGGGCCTGGGTGACATCGGGCCTGCCGCAGCGATGCCGGTGATGGAGGGCAAGGCCGTCCTCTTCAAGCAGTTCGGCGGCGTGGATGCGGTGCCGATCTGCCTGGACACCACCGACACCGACGAGATCGTCGAGACGGTGGCCAGGCTGGCGCCCAGCTTCGGCGGCATCAACCTCGAGGACATCTCCGCACCCCGCTGCTTCGAGATCGAGGACCGGCTCAAGGAGCGACTGTCGATCCCGGTCTTCCACGACGACCAGCACGGCACTGCCGTGGTGGCGCTCGCGGCGCTGAAGAACGCGCTGCGGCTGACCGGACGGGACCCGGCGACCACCCGGGTGGTGATCTCCGGTGCCGGTGCGGCCGGTGTCGCGGTCGCCAAGATCCTGCTGGAGGCCGGTATCGGGGACCTCGCGGTCACCGACCGCAAGGGTGTGCTGAACTCCGAGCGCGGCGACCTCACGCCGGTGAAGCGCGGACTGGCCGAGATCACCGCGGATGTCACCGGCCGATCCGGCACGTTGGCCGACGTCCTCGCCGGCGCCGACGTCTACATCGGCGTCTCCGGCGGCACCGTGCCTGAGGAGTACGTCGCGTCGATGGCACCCGAGGCGATCGTCTTCGGGCTGGCCAACCCGACGCCGGAGGTACATCCCGACATCGCCCACAAGTACGCGCGCGTCGTGGCCACCGGACGGTCGGACTTCCCCAATCAGATCAACAACGTGCTGGCCTTCCCCGGGATCTTCCGAGGGGCCTTCGACGTCCAGGCCACCGCGATCACCGAGTCGATGAAGGTGGCTGCGGCAGACGCCCTGGCCGACCTGGTGGGCGACGGGTTGACCGAGGACCGGATCATCCCGGACCCGTTCGACCCCAGAGTGGCGCCGGCCGTGGCGACCGCCGTCGCCGCGGCAGCCCGCCGCGACGGTGTCGCCAAGATCTGACCTCTCCTCGCCTGTATCAGCATCGGTGAAGTCTGCTCCTGAGCAGTGACGTAATCCCTCAGCGAGGAGAACTCCCATGTCACTGGAAGAGAGCACCGAAGAACTGCCGACCGGGCCCACCGGTCGTTACATCGTCACGGTTGCCGGGCATGCCGGCAGCGCCGCCCTGCAGCAGGTGGCGGAGGCCAGCGGCGACTCCGACTGCGAGGTGCTCGATCACCTCAACATGGCGATCGTCGAGGCCGACGAGGCGCACCTGGCGTTGCTGCGCTCGGCCGTCGAGGATCCGTCCAGTCCGGTGATCGCGGTGGAGCCCGAGGAGTACGTGACGATCATGGACCACGTCGACGCGGCTCAGCGCAGCACCGCGACGGTCAACCCGTTCGTCACGATCGGCGACGGCGACGTCGAGGCGGCCGCCACCTACGGCGACACCAGCACCGCCAGTTGGGGCCTGTACGCCGTACGGGCGATGCCGCCGGTGCTGCACACGGCACCCTGGTCCGGGCAGGGCACCACGATCGCGGTCCTGGACACGGGCATCGACCTGCAGCACCCCGACTTCCAGGGCGGCCGGATCGTGGACACCCGGAGCTTCATCCCCAACCAGACGGTGCAGGACGGGCACAGCCACGGCACCCACTGTGCCGGCACGGCAGCCGGGCCGCGGGTGCCCACCCAGGGCCGCCGCTACGGGGTGGCGCATGGCGCCAAACTGCTCATCGGCAAGGTCCTCGCGGACTCCGGTGGCGGCACCTCGGGGCAGGTGCTGGCCGGGATCAACTGGGCGATCGACAAGAAGGCCACGGTGATCTCGATGTCCCTCGGGTCGTCGGTGCAGCCGGGCCAGTTGCCGCACACCTACTACGAGGAGGCGGCCCTGAGGGCGTTGAACAACAACGTCCTGATCGTCGCCGCCGCCGGCAACAGCGGCAACGGCAAGCCGGTCGGCTCCCCGGCGAACGCGCCCTCGGTGCTCTCGGTCGCGGCACTGGACCAGAGCCTCAACGTGGCCTCGTTCTCCTGCTTCGGCCTGAACGGTGCCGGTGGTGAGGTCAACGTCGCCGCGCCGGGTGTGCAGGTCTACTCGGCGGTGCCGACCAACAAGGGCTCCTACGGGTTCAAGACCGGCACCTCGATGGCGACCCCGCACGCCGCGGGGGTGGCCGCGATGCTGGCGCAGAAGACGGGCAAACGGGGACTGGCCCTGTGGAACGAACTGATGCTCACCACCCAGTCGTTGTCACCGCTGCCGCCGATGGCGGTCGGCTACGGCAACGTCCAGGTGCCGGTGAGCCGGATGGTGCTCCAGCCCATCCCGATCCAGCCCGTCCCGATCCGACCCTGAACCGGGTCGGCCCCGAACCCGGTCAGCCCCGGGGGGGCCGACCAACTGAGACCGACCGCGGCCCGGCACCGAATACGGGGGGTGCCGGGCCGCGGCGTACTCAGGAGGGGCCGTAGCACTGCACGGCGCAGTCGAGCGCTCCGGCCCCGAACGTCTCGGCGACGGCCAGCGCAGGGGAGACCCCGGCAGCCAGCCGCGCGTGCAGCCTCGGGAAGCGCTCGGCCGCAGCATCCTCGGAGATGTCGGCGGGCGCGGCGATCACGTGCCGGGCGCCGGCATGGAGCCAGGCACGGGCCATCCCCAGCGAGCCACCACCGACGCCGCATGCCGACAGCACCACCAGGTCGGGGGTGCTGGCCAGCAGTTCCACGTCATGGCCGAACCACGCGCCATCGGCCAGTTGCACCGAGGCCAGCAGCGGGTGGGCGTCGCGATCGTGCCCGTGCGCACACAGGTGCAGCAGGTCGCTGCGCGCGGCCAGCGAGGCCGCGGCCGGGCAGGTGGCGTCGTCGTGGACGGTGGCTCCACCAGGGGCCGCGGACCGCCAGGCATCGTGGACGCCCTTGGCCTCGTCCAGCCCGGTCCGGGTCCCCGGGCCGACCAGCACGGTGCGGGCGTCGAGCGAGCGGGGGGCGGTCTGCGCCGCGCGCACCCACGAGGTGGCCGAGGTCGGCAATGAGACCGCAACCCCGGCCAGACTCCCCAACTGCCCCCACGGCATCCGCGACAGTTCGTCGGGGACCGTCAACACCAGGTGCTGCGCACCCGCCCAGGCTGGGGCCAGCACGGAGTCGATGCCGTCGAGACGCTCGGCCAGGCCCGCCCGGATCACCGCGAGGTCGTGCCGTGCGGCCATGGTCAGATCGGCGTGCAGCCCACCGAGGCGGTGCCTCAACTCATCCCAGTCACCGAGGTGGTGCACCTCGACCGAGTCGGTGGCCACGGACAGCGCGATCACGGCGCGGTCGACTTCCAGGATGCTCACGAACCGGGCCGATCCCAGCGCCGATCTGAGGGCCGACAGCGTCAGCGTCTTCGCAGGGGACACCGAGCCGCCCGCCTGCCAGCGACCGTGCCGGATCTCCTCGATGAGTCGAGCCCTGGCCGCCGGATCCCCGTCGGGGCCCAGATGTCGCAGCGCGGCAAGCCGGTCACCGAGCTCCTCGGGTGGTCGCTCCGGCACACTGCGGGCGACGAGCTCGCGGGCCCGCTCGGACCACTGCAGGAGGGCCTCGGGGTCGGCCGAGGCCAACGCTGCCTGTTGTCCGAGCCGGATGACCTGCTCGCCGTGGCGTTGGGTGGAGGACTGGAGTTCCAGGCTGCCGATGCTGCGTTGCCAGGTCTCCAGTTCGTCGAGGGCACTGCCGGCCCGGTGGAGCGCCTCGGCGAGGTCGTGGCGGCCCAGGGCCACTCGGGCAGCGACCTCGCCGGCCAACAGGTGGGTGGCCAGCGGCGCCGTGTCCGGGACCGGCTCCGGGAACTCGCCGCGCAGCCCTGCCGCGCGCACCCGCAGCGCCCGGGCCGCGTCCGCCCGACCGGCCTCGGCCAGTCTCTCCGCCACCTCCGTCAGCGTCTGGTGCGGTGGCGTGGGTGCGGACCTGGCCTCGAGGTGGAGGGCGGTGGCGCGGGCGAGGTCCGCGTCGACGTTGTTGCCGTGCTCGGCGTAGCGCTGTGCGGCCGCCTCGGCGAGCGCGATGGCCTCGGGTCCGGACAGCAGACTGGCGAGGCGAGCTTCCACATCAGCCTGGATCCGCCACAGGTCACTGCCGTCGAGGCGTCGACGGACCGCACGAAGGAGGCCGATCGCCTCGCCGGGCAGGGCAGCGGCGCCGAGCGCCTCGGCGCGGTCGATGTCGACGGTGGCGGTCACCGCCGGCCCCAGCGTGGCCAGCACCTTCCGGGCCTCGTTCATCTGCTGGAGTGCTTCGACGAGGTCGCCGCGCAAGAGGTGCAGGTACCCGAGATTGTGCCGGCACTTGGCGACCACCACCGGGTCGCTGCCGTCCAGGGCAGCGGTCAGGTCGGCCCAGGCTCCTTCGAAGTCAGCCAACTCCATCCGGGCCGTGCCACGGTTGGCCAGCAGGGTGGTCCGCTGGTCCGGATCGGTGGCGGCGCCGAGCCCGTCGATGGCCTCGGTGAACAGGTCGACGGCCTCCGCGGTCCGACCCTCGATCCATCGGACGAAGCCGAGTTGGCCGCGGAGCACGGCGACGCTGATGGCCGACAGTCCGTGGCGCTTCAGCGCGTCCAGGCAACGTTGTTCGGCGTCCGCGACGCGGCCCTGCTCGGCCTCCAGGTAGGCCAGCGTCCCGTCGACCAAGGAGAGTTCGGCCGCCCCGATGGCCAGCGTCAGCGCCTCGTTGAGCAGCGCCTCGGCGGCCGGCAGGTTGCCGGCGTTGGCCAACTCCTTGGCCCGGGCATGCAACTGGGTTGCGGTGGGAGTCTCGGCCACGCCCTCAGCGTAGCGATCGGCTCACCTCACCCGTGGGCGAGTGCCTCCTGGGCGCGGGCGATCCTGTCGGCGGGGTCGGTCGCAGGCTCCAGCTTCGCCGCCAGCCGCGCTGCCAACACCGGGGCGGCGAACGACGTACCGCTCCAGACCGCGAAGCCGCCGGAGAAGTCGTCCGGGTCGAGGGTCTCCCGGCGCCCGTGACGCATCAGCGGCTCGGCGCCGGTGTTGACCATCGGGTGGGTGCTCAACAACGCCGCACCCGGCTGCCATGACTTCACCCAGGTTCCCTCGTTGCTGAACGCGGCGACGGTGCCGTTGGGATTGGTGGCGCCGACCGAGATCAAGGGCGCCAGCCCGGCCGTATCCGGGTCGTCCGCGAAGGCGGCGGGATAGTGCGGACGACGGGTCGCGGCGTTGCCGGCCGAGACCACGATCATGGTGCCTTCGGCGCGCAGCAGTCGCAGCGACTGCGATAGCGCTTCGCTGTACGCGGTGTCGTCCGCGGTCTCGTGCACATAGCTCAGTGACAGGTTCACCACGTCGATCGGCTGCCCCTGGCGTTGGTACTCCACCAACTGCATCACGGTCTCGATCAGGGTGAACTCGTCGATCACCCCGTCGCCCTCGCAGACCCGCACCGCCAGCACCTCGGCCTGCGGGGCGATCTGACGGATCAAGCCGGCGATGAAGGTGCCGTGCCCGGCCGCCGGTTCGGCGGCCCCGTCGATCGGGTCGCCGACATCGGGCACCCGTTCGGCGTCGACGCCGCCCACCAACCCGATCTCAGTGCCGTTGAGTTGTGGCCGGGTGACGACCTCATCGAGCCACGGATGCTCCGCGCAGCCGGTGTCCAGAACGGCCACCGTGACCCGTCGCCCCGACAGCTTCTGGCGGGCCGGAGGCTCCACGGCCACATTGACAGGCTGCTTCCCGCCCAGGCCGGGGACCGCATAGCTGGCGGCCGGATTGGTGCTCATCAGGGGGTTGGTGCTCATCAGCGGGTTGGTGCTCATGAGGGGATTCGTGCTCATCAGCGGGTTCGTGCTCATCAGCGGACCGAGTGTCAGCACGTGGTTGAGGCCGATGGCCGACCCGCCGCCGCGTTCGCGCCAGGCCCGCAGCAGCAGGAAGGCGTCGGGGTCGTGCCCGAGGTGGGCACGGGCCCGGGTGAGCCGAAGCCGGCGTACCCCCGCGATCCCGGCGGACTCACCCGGCCCGGCGTGGGTGCGTCGCGGGGGGTGGGGCCCGGCGAAGCGCACCGCCTTGTCGTCGTGGATCTTCCACCCGCGTTCGCCGGCCAGTCTCCCCACCTCGCGCAGCTCCTCGTCGACCCCGTCGCCGATCGGCATCAGCAGGGTGTCCGCGACGTACGCCGTCGGGAACCACCCCCGGCCGGCGTCAGTGCTGCTGACCCGGTACGCCGGCTGGTCGAACTGTTGGCGCCAATCGGCACGCTTGCGGTCCTTCACTGATCACACCTCGAACTCGGTAGTCACGAAACCTCGGTGGTCGCCGCGCAGCCGGAGCCGCACCGGCCCCGCAGGCACCTGGGTGAACTCGAATCTTCCTGCCCGGCTCACCTCGGTGGACCGGGTGCCGGCGCTGGTCAACAGCTGCACCTCCTGGACCCCCTCGGTCCAGCCATCCACGCGGCGGCTGCCGTCGGGAGCTTCGGAGAGCCGCACCACCATGGTCAGGTCGTCGGTCTCGCACTCGAGCACCTGGGAGGCACCCCCCCGGACCGCCAGCGACTCCGAGGCGGTCAGCGTGAGCAGTTCGACGTCGAGATCCTCCGCGGCGATGGCGGCGATGATCCGGTCGGGCAGATGGGCGGGCATCGGGTCGGTGCGCTCCCACATCGCCCGCAGTTCGGCGAGCATCGCGCCGTCGTCGATCTCAGGCATGGTCGCCTCCTTGGTCGAATCCCTCGCCGCGCAGCAGGGTGCGCAGCCTGGCCAGGCAGCGGCCGCGGGTCGGGCCGATGCTGCCGACCGGCATCCCGAGGTCGGCGGCGAGTTGGGCATAGTTGGGGCGGTCGAGGAACGCGGCGACGCGGAGCAGCCGCTGGCAGCGCTCCGACAGTTGACCCACCGCATCCCACAGAGCCCTGGCCTCCCAGCGGGTGGCCGCCTCGTCCTCGGCCGAACGGGTGCGCTGGCTGGGGATGTCCAGGGTGGGTAGTTCGTCGTCGGTTCCGCGGGCCACCCGCCACGCTTCGCGGCGGGTGGTGGTGGCGAGCCAGCCCCCGATGGCACCGGGGTCCCGAACCGACTCGGGGTGCCGGACCAGCGCCAGCCAGGTGCTCTGCACCACGTCGGAGGCCCGCTCCTCGTCGAGCCGCTGCGACCGGGCGATCTGCCACAGCACCGGCGTCAGCAGGCGGACGAGTTCGTCGATCGCAGCGGGTTCGCCGTCGCGCCAGCGCGAGAACAGCTCGGCTGCCTCGCTCCAGAGCCGCTCGGACGAGCGCTGCTGGGTCATGTGTCCAGTCTTCACAACTTCATGGAGTCGCGTACAGGGTTTCTGATACATCGGGTTCTCGAGGCGGGCGCTAGGGTCAGTGCCATGTTCGCTGTGTACGCCGACTCCTTCTCCTCCGACGACCCGCTGAGTGGCCTGGTGCTGGGGGATCGCCCCGACCCGGTGGCCCCCGACGGCTGGACCACCGTGACCGTGAAGGCGGCCTCGCTCAACCACCACGACCTGTGGTCGTTGCGTGGGGTCGGGCTGAAGTCCGAGCAGTTGCCGATGATCCTCGGCTGCGACGCCGCCGGGTACGACGAGGACGGCAACGAGGTGGTGGTGCACGCGGTCATCTCCGACCCGGACTGGTCGGGCGACGAGACCCTGGATCCCCGCCGCTCGCTGCTGTCGGAGCGGCATCAGGGCACCTTCGCCGAGAAGGTGGCGGTGCCCCGTCGCAACGTGGTGCCGAAGCCGGCGTCGATGTCGTTCGCCGAGGCGGCCTGTCTGCCCACCGCGTGGCTCACGGCGTACCGGATGCTCTTCACCCAGGGTCAACTCAAGGCCGGCGACTCGGTGCTCGTCCAGGGTGCCGGCGGTGGCGTGGCCACCGCGCTGATCGTGTTGGGTCGGGCAGCGGGGCTCCGGGTGCTGGCCACCAGCCGTGACGAGGGCAAGCGGGCCCGGGCCCTGGAGATCGGGGCACATGAGGTCTTCGAGTCGGGGGCGAGGCTGCCGATCAAGGTGGATGCGGTGATGGAGACGGTCGGCCGGGCCACCTGGTCGCACTCGATCAGGTCGCTGCGGCCGGGCGGCGCGATCGTGACCAGCGGCGCCACCTCAGGTCCGAACCTCGACGATGCCGAACTCACCCGGATCTTCTTCCTGCAACTCAAGGTGATCGGGTCCACCATGGGCACCCGGGCAGAACTCGCCTCGCTGGTGCAGTTCCTCGACGCCACCGGCACCCGGCCGTTGATCGACCGGGAGCTGCCGATGGATCAGGCCCGGGACGGGTTCACGGCGATGGTCGGGGGAGAGTTGTTCGGCAAGGTCGTGTTCACCCGATGAGGCACCTGGTCACCGGCGCAGGCTCCGGCATCGGCCGGGCGCTGGTCGACCTGCTGCACGGTCGCGGCGACGACCTGCTGCTCTGGGCCAGGGACGCCGAGCGGGCCGAGGTGCTCGCCGGCCGGCACCCGGGAGCCGACATCCTGGTCGGTGATCTGGCCGACCCGGTGGCGCTGGAGCAGGTGTTGTCGACGCTGGAGCTGCCCGCGCGGTTGGACTCGCTGGTGCACTGCGCCGGCGTCGTCGACCTCGCCCCGGTCGAGGACCTGACCGCCGCCGACCTGATCCACCAGGTGGCCGTGAACGCGGTCGCCCCGGCGCTGATCAGCCGGGCCTGTCTGCCAGCGCTGCGCGCCGCTCAGGGGTCCGTCGTCTTCGTCAACTCCGGCGCCGGGCTGCACGCCCACCCGCACTGGTCGGCGTACGCCGCGTCGAAGCACGCTGTGAAGGCGATCGCCGACGCGTTGCGTGCGGAGGAGCAGCAGCAGGGCGTCCGAGTCACCTCGGTGTACCCCGGTCGGGTGGCCACCCCGATGCAGCAGAAGGTGCACGAGCAGGAGGAGCGGGACTACGACGCGTCCGCCTGGGTGCAACCGGGCACAGTGGCGGCTCAGATCCTCGCGGTGCTGGACCTGCCCGACGACGCGGTGGTGCCGGAGATCCAGATCAGACCTCGCTGATCCGGGCCCCGAAAAAGGGGATGAGTTCGGCGGCGACCTCGGGAATAGTTGCAGTAGCCGACCAGTTGAGTCGGTTGTCGGGGGAGTCGCCCGGCGCGCCACCCCCTGATCTGACCTGTGAGGTGTCATGACTGCCGAGCTCACCGTCGAGCCAGGCGCCGCAACCGGACGGACCCCGGCCGTCGTCAAGTTGCTGGTGCTGGCGACCTTCGTAGTGATCCTCAACGAGACGATCATGATGAACGCCGTGCCTCGCCTGATGGAGTACTGGCAGGTCGACGAGGCCACCGCCCAGTGGGTCTCCACCGTGTTCATGCTGACCATGGCTGCGGTGATCCCCATCACCGGCTGGTTCCTGCAGCGGTTCAGCACCCGGCAGGCCTTCGCCACCGCGATGACGGTCTTCCTGCTCGGCACGGCGTTGGCTGCCGTGGCGCCCACGTTCGAGGTACTCCTGCTCGGGCGTGTCGTCCAAGCAGCGGGCACCGCGGTGATGATGCCGCTGCTGATGACCACGCTGATGACGGTCGTCCCCGAGAGCGACCGGGGCCGGGTGATGGGCAACGTGACGATGGCGATCGCGGTGGCTCCGGCGCTCGGCCCGACCGTCTCCGGGGTGGTGCTCCAGTTCGGCTCCTGGCGGATGCTCTTCGTGGTGGTGTTGCCGATCGCCGGTGCCGTCACCTGGCTCGGCCTGCGCCGGCTGCAGAACATCGGCGAGCAGCAGGCCGGGAACGTCGACTGGCTCAGCGTGCTCGTCGCGGCGGCTGGATTCGGCGGGTTGGTCTATGGGCTCACCCTCTTCAGCGAAGGCGCCGGATCACTGCGCCCGTCGGCGACGGTCGTGGCCGGTCTGGCACTGATCGGGGTGTTCGTGCTCCGCCAACTCAGGCTGCAGCGCAGCCGTGGCCCGTTGATGGACCTGCGGGTGCTCCGCAGCTCCACCTACCTGCGTGCCCTGGTGCTGATGTCGCTGGCGTTCATGGGGATGCTGGGGGCGATGATCCTGCTCCCGCTCTATCTGCAGAACATCCGCGACCTGTCGCCGCTGCAGACCGGCCTGCTGGTGATGCCCGGCGGACTTGCGATGGGGCTGCTCGGTCCGACCGTCGGCCGTCTCTTCGACCGCTTCGGGGGCCGACCCCTGGTGATCCCCGCGTCGATCGCCATCGTGGTGTCGATGATCGGGTTCAGCCAGCTGTCGATGACGATGCCGTACTGGCTGCTGCTCGCCCTGCACATGGTCTTCATGATCAGCCTGGCGGCGCTGTTCACCCCCGCCTTCACGCTCGGGCTGGGTGCCCTGCCACCCCACCTCTACTCACACGGCAGTTCGATGCTGGGCACCCTGCAGCAGGTGGCGGCGGCGTTCGGCACCGCGCTCGCGGTCACCGTCATGACTGTCCAGGCCGCGGCGTTGCGCGCCGACGGCGTCGCCGAGGAGTTGGCGCAACTGAGCGGGATCAAGGCCGCCTTCACGGTCGGTGCCGTCATCTCGCTGGTCGTGGTGGCGATAGCGCTGGTGTTGCCGGGGCGCAACCCGAGCCAGCTCAACGACCGGGCCTGAGTACGGCGGACATCTCCAGGTCCACCCGGATCGGGTGAGCGCGACCGGCCTCAGTCGAGGAAGTCGTCCAGGTGGGGCCAGCTCGTGGTCGGGGCATCCACTCCCGCGATCAGACCCAAGTGGCTCAACCCGTCGGCGGCGGCGTACCGGGCTCCGGGCACCACCTCGGTGCCCGCCTCGACGGCCGGGCCGTTGGCGATGTTGTCGGTGCGGCTGCCCACGAAGAGCACGCGGGTGGCGATCTCGGACAGGGACACGGCACGACCCCGGCTCAGTCGCACGGTGCCGCTGGTGAGCTCGTTGCGGACCATCAGCCGAGAATGGATCTGGTGGTAGGCGCGTCCCGGGTATCCGGGCATCGAGCCGATGAAGCCGTCGACGGCCTCGGTCCTGGCCAGGGCCTCGGTGTCGTGCAGGTTGCGGGCCAGGAAGAGTGGCTTCGTCAGCTCACGCATCGGCGCCATCCCGCGATAGATGGCCTGCACCAGCGGACCCGGTACGCCGCCCATCAGCGCGGTCGCCGCGGTCACCGTGCGGGTGCCGAGGAGACGGTCGGCGACGATCAGCGGCTGCACTGCCGGGATCAGGGAGTAGTCGATCGGAGTGCCGAACGCGGTCAGTGAGGCGATCGGCAACTCCGGGTGGGCGGCTGCGGTGAGCAGGCTCAGGGTGCCACCGAGCGACCAGCCGATCAGGTCCACGCTCTCGCCGCCGTGGGCGTCGGAGACCCGTTGCACGGTGCTGGGCAGGATGTCGTCGATCCAGGCCTCGAACCCCATCGCGCGGTCAGCGAACGAGATCGTGCCGTAGTCGACCACGTACACCTCCCGGCCGCCGTCGAGCAGGTGAGCCGCCAGGCTCTGGCCCGGCCGCAGGTCGAAGCAGGCCGTGGAGACGGCCAACGGCGGCACCAGCAGCACCGGACGTCGACGGCTGGCCGGACTGGCTCGGTAGAACCGGCGCAGCTGCCGGTGCGGCCCGTCGTACACGATCTTGGCGGGCAGGCCCGGGTACGACTCGACCCCGGAGCCGAAGGGGGAGATCGCGACGGCGTTGCGGGCGGCTGTGGCCAGCGTCGGCAGCGGGGGTGCAGTGATCACGGGCGCCATCGTCGCGGGTCGCCGAACTCGGCGTCCATGGAACGTGACGAAGGTGACGCCGGCGTCCGCGCGTCTAGGACTGCCACTGCAGCGCGCCGACGAACACCATCTTCAGTTGCCGCCTCGCCACATCCCCGATCCGGCGGCGCTCCTCGGGCCGAGTGGCGGCAGCCAGGGCTTCGGCATGGCTGATCATCGCGGTGACCAGCAGGTTCGTCAGGATCCTCAGGTCCTCGCTGGACCAACGCTCGGCGCCGGGGAGCCGGGCCAGGTCCGTGGCGAGCTCGCGTTCGATCAGTTCGATCTCGTGACGTACGGCGGCGCGCACCGTGGTGGGACCGGCGACCCGCTCCCGGGCGATGAAGCGGAAGTGTGAGGCCTGGCGGGGGACCTGCTCGGTCAGGGCCGCCACCGAGGCGTCCACGATCACCCGCAACAGGTTCCCCGGAGAGGTGTCCGGGGGGAGCCGGCGGGCGTCGGCCAGCAGGTGGCGCAGAGAGCCGAACGACTCCTCGACCAGGGCCAGCCCCAGGGCGTCGAGGGAGTCGAAGTGGCGATAGAAGGCGGTGGGCACCACGCCCACCTCCTTGGCCACCTGGCGCAGCGAGAGCCCGACCAGGCTGGACTCCTCACTCAGCGCCAGCGCCGAGTCGAGGATCGCTCTCCGGGTGTGCTCCTTGCGCTCGGCGCGGGACATCTCCATGGAGCAATCCTAAGGGATGGTGCACGGGTGTTCACTGAACGTGGTCGACGTCACCTCGGAATGGCTTGACCGCAGCGGGGTGCCTTCGTCAGAGTATTGGGTGTACGGATGTTCACTGAAAGGATCCGTTCTGATGGCTCTCGTCAACACCCTGCTGCGATCACGCGCAGTCGCGGCCCTCACCTCGCCGCACGGCGTCGACCGCTACCTCGAACTCGTCAACCCCATGTGGGCAGCCCACGACGTTCGGGGGCGGCTGATCGACCGCACCCTCGAGGTGGACGTGCCCGGTGCGCCTCCGGTCGCCACGCTGACCATCCAGCCGACCGGCAACTGGGCCGGCCACCAGGCCGGACAGCACGTCCAGCTCGGCGTCGAGATCGCCGGCACGCGCACCACTCGCGTCTTCAGCGTCTCCTCAGCCGCCAGTGGCCGCGGCGACCAGTTCACCATCACCCTGCGCGCCAACCCCGACGGCATCGTCTCCTCCTACCTGGCCGAAGAGGCGCCGCTGGGCACCATCCTTCATCTCTCCCAGGCCCAGGGCGAGTTCACCCTTCCCGAGCAGATGCCCGAGCACGTGCTGATGATCTCCGGCGGGTCCGGGATCACCCCGCTGATGTCGATGCTGCGCACCCTGCAGCGGCGCACCCACCGGGGCCGGGTCACGTTCCTGCACTACGCGCAGTCCCCGGAGCACCAGATCTTCCGCGACGAGCTCGCCCAGGTGGCCACCTCGGGCTACGGGATCGACCTGCACCTGGTCTACCCCGAGACCGGCGGCCGCTTCTTCACCCCGATGGAGCTCGAGCGCCTCGTCCCCGGCTTCCGTGACGTCGACACCTTTGCCGTCGGCCCGGCCGGTCTCATCGAGAAGGTGCAGGCGGCCTACGAGGGCTCCGACAAGCTCCGGGTCGAGTACTTCAAGGCGCCCGCCGTGTCGAACGGATCGACCGAGGGTGACATCACCTTCACCCGGACCGGGACCAGCGCCGCCAACTCCGGCACCACCCTCCTGGAGCAGGCCGAGGCAGCGGGGCTCACCCCGGCCTTCGGCTGCCGGATGGGCATCTGCTTCTCCTGCACCGCCACCAAGAAGGAGGGGACCGTGCGCAACGTGCTGACCGGTGAGACCTCCTCGCTCCCCGACGAAGACATCCGCATCTGCGTGAGCACGCCTGAGGGCGACTGCGCAGTCGAACTCTGATCCAGAAAGGACATCATCATGACTGTCAGCATCGAGAGGCCGCCCGTCAAGGCCGCGACCGACTCCGAACTCAGTTCGACCTACACCCTGACCGCGGAGCAGCTGGACGCGTTCGGTGACGAGATGGACGCCATCCGGCAGCGCGTGATCGCCGACCTCGGCGACGAGGACGCGGCGTACATCCGCAAGGTCGTGAAGTACCAGCGCGGCTTCGAGGTCGCCGGCCGGGTGATGTTCTACCTCCCGCCGCTGTGGCCCGCCGCCGTCGCCTCCCTCTCCGTGTCGAAGATCCTCGACAACATGGAGATCGGCCACAACGTCATGCACGGCCAGTACGACTGGATGGGCGACCCGGCCCTGAACTCCCGGATGTTCGACTGGGACACCATGGCTCCGGCCGAGAACTGGAAGTACGGCCACAACTACATGCACCACACGTACACCAACATCGTCGGCAAGGACCGCGACATCGGGTACGGCATCCTGCGCATGGACGAGGACCAGAAGTGGCGCCCCTACTACCTGGGCAACCCGGTCTACGCCTTCTTGCTGATGGTCTTCTTCGAGTGGGGCGTGGCGCTCCATGACCTCGAGGCCGACGAGATCCTCGCGGGTCGCCGCCACCTGTGGAAGGGCGAGAACGCGCCGATCTTCCGCCGGCTCCGCAAGAAGATGGGCAAGCAGATCCTCAAGGACTACGTGCTCTTCCCGCTGCTGACCGGCCCGTTCTTCCTGAGCACCCTGGCCGGCAACGCGGTTGCCAACCTGATCCGCAACATCTGGACCTTCAACATCATCTTCTGTGGTCACTTCCCGGCCGGTGTGGCGACGTTCTCGATCGAAGAGACCGAGAACGAGTCCCGCGGTCAGTGGTACTACCGCCAGCTGCTCGGTTCGGCGAACATCACCGGCGGCAAGCTGATGCACGTGATGAGCGGCAACCTGTCCCACCAGATCGAGCACCACCTGTTCCCCGACATTCCGGCTCGCCGGTACCCCGAGATCTCGGTCGAGGTGCAGGAGATCTGCGAGCGCTACGGCTTGCAGTACAACAAGGGCTCGCTGCCCGTCCAGCTCTGGTCGGTGGCCCGGAAGATCTTCCGGCTCGCGCTGCCGACCAAGGCTGAAGCAGCGACCGAGCCGCAGACGCGCTCCGCGTCAAGCGCCCCGGTCCGGGCCGCCTGAGAGGAGACTCACGTTGCCCGAGCCTGTCTTGTCGCCGACACTGGACACATGAGCGAGAACGCTGGCGGCACGGACCGCCTCAGCAAGGTCGAGATCCGCAAGGACGCCGCGCAGAGCGTGCTCGAGGCAGGCATCGGCACCGTGGGCGAGGTGGCGGGGATCCTTACCGGCGCCGTGAAGGACGTGGTGGGCGCGGTGGGCGACCTGGCCACGGAGGTCTTCGAGATCTCCGACGCTGCCCGCCGTGCGGGCCAGGACCACGAGGTCGAACCGACCCGCGCGGCCGACGACGCCTAGGTTCGCAGAGTCCGAACGGCAACTCCCCACGTGCTTGACTGTCTTCCACGTCGGACGGAAGGAGCCGTCGATGCCGGACTGGCGGAAGCTCAAGCGAGTGGTGTTCGCGCGGCACAGCAATCCGTGGAGCATGTGGACGAGGTGGGCGAGCACACCGCTCGTGCTTGTCCCCGTGTGGCGACGCAGCCACCGCGACGCCGCCTTGGTCGGCCTGTGGATGGCAATCAACCCGGTGGTGTTCAGCGAACCCGCGGACGACCGGTCATGGGCGACCCGGGCGGCTCTTGGTGAGGAGCAGTGGATCGACGAGCGGCCGATGGACGTCGCGATGGCGGTCAACGTCGCCGCAACCGCCGCCCTGCTGGTCGCGATGGTCGCCGCACATCGGCGCCGTGCCGGACCGGCCGCAGCAGCGACGGCACTGGAGATGGGGCTGCTGATGGTGTATTGGGAACTGATGGCCCGCTACTACGACCGCCATGGTGGCGTGGGTCGACCATCCCGACCGTGACGCTGGCAGGCGGCGTCCCTACTCGAAGCGAAGTCGGAAGTTGGTCATCCGGAAGGAGCCCAACTGCCGGGCCGAGCCGAGGAAGCCCAACGGCCCGTCCGGGGTGAAGGTCCACTGGGCGCGGCAGGGCAGGGCCTTGGCGGAGCCACCCATCACCACGTGGGCGAGTTCGGGATGCTCGGGGATGCCCGGCTGCTCGACATAGCCCTTGAAGGGTGTCCGGAGGGCCAACTTGGAGACGTCGGAGAACTCGGCGGTCACGATCGGTTCACCGTGGGCGACGGCGGACCACGACGCTTGGGTGAGGGGCCCGCGGGAGCGGCGTTCCTGCTCGAAGTCGCACAACTCCTTCGGAATCGCCCACAGTTCTCGACCCCCGGCCAGCGATGCCGGTGAGTCCACCCAGATGTCGGTGATGGTGACCACCCGCTTGCGGCCCCGCCTGCCCGCCCGGGCGACCAGCAACTCGCCGTACTCCAACGGGCTGGGGGAGACATAGTCGACCAGCGCGGCGCCGTAGATCCCGGCCGGATGCCGCTCGTCCGCAGCGACCGGCAGCCGGAAGACCGAGAGCCACATCGAGCCGTGCATCAGCCAGGGTGCCGGGGGATAGGCGGTCACGCGATCAGTCCTCGGGGTCGTCGAGCCGGGCCAGCCAGGTGGCCAGGCGTTCGATGGGCACCTCGAACTCGGGGTGCACGTCGGTGAACTCGATGAGGCGGTCGGCCAGCCAGGCCAGGGTGACCTCTTCGTCACCCCGACGCTGGTTGAGCTCCTCGATCCCGCGGTCGGTGTAGTACATGCCGCTCCGGTCAGGCCAGCGGCCCGAACGCCTCGGCCATCAGGCCCTTCTGCTCCTCGAGGTGGCGCTTCACGGTGCCCACCGACGGCGACGACGACGCCGGGCGGGTGACCCGCTGTACGACGATGTCGCCGTTGACCTCGGGCCACACGTTGAGCTGGTAGTGCGGCCACGGACCCATGTTCGCGGGCTCGTCCTGCACCCAGCGGATCGCCTTCAGGTTCGGGTACTTCGCGATCTCGGCCTTGATCGCGTCGAGCGGCTGCGGGTAGAGCTGCTCCACGCGGCCGATCGCGAACCGGGCCGCGTCGTCGTGCTTGCCGCGCTCGACCATCAGGTCCCAGGTGACCCGACCCGAGCAGAGCAGCAGCGTGTCGACGCTGTCCGGGTCCGCCTCGGCGTCGCCGATGAACGGACGGAAGTCACCGTGGGTGAAGTCGGACGGCTGGGAGGCCGCCTCCTTGCGCTTGAGCATCGACTTCGGAGTGAAGATGATCAGCGGCTTGTGCTCCTCGCCGAGGCTGTGGCGCCGCAGCAGGTGGAAGTGCGAGGCCGGGGTGGACGGCTGGGCCACCACGAAGGCTTCGTCGGCCGCCAACGTCAGGAACCGCTCGATCCGGGCGGAGGAGTGGTCCGGGCCCTGGCCTTCGTAGCCGTGCGGGAGCAGCAGCACCACGCCCGACTGCTGGCGCCACTTGGTCTCACCGGAGGAGATGAACTCGTCGATGATGGTCTGGGCGCCGTTGACGAAGTCGCCGAACTGGGCCTCCCACAGCACCAGCGCCTCCGGGCGGGCCACCGAGTAGCCGTACTCGAAGCCGAGGGCGGCGTACTCGCTGAGCAGCGAGTCGTAGATGTGGAACTTGGCCTGGTCCTCGGTGAGGTGCGACAGCGGCGTCCACTCGTCGGCGTTCAGCCGGTCGATGATCGTCGCGAACCGCTGCACGAAGGTGCCCCGGCGGGAGTCCTGGCCTGCCAACCGCACCGGACGTCCGTCCATCAGCAGCGAGCCGAAGGCGAGGATCTCACCGGTACCCCAGTCGATCGGGCCGTCGGTGATCGCGTTCGCCCGGCGCTGCAGCTGTGGCATCACCTTCGGGTGCACGGTGAAGCCGTCCGGCGGCGTCACGTAGGCGTCCGAGATCCGCTTGAGTGTCTCCGGGGAGACCGCGGTGGTGAACTCTGAGGCGGGCTTCTCGGGGTAGTCGGGCACGGTGGTCCAGCTGGTCGGCGCCTCGTTGGCCTCGCGGACCTCGGTGAACACCCGCTCCAACTGCTCCTGGTAGTCGCGCATGACCTGCTCGGCCTCGTCGATGGTGATGTCGCCGCGGCCGATCAGGGACTCGGTGTAGAGCTTGCGCACCGAACGCTTCTGCTCGATGAGGTCGTACATCAACGGCTGCGTGTACGACGGGTCGTCGCCCTCGTTGTGTCCGCGGCGGCGGTAGCAGACCAGGTCGATCACCACGTCGGTGTTGAACGCCTGCCGGTACTCGAACGCCAGCCGCGCCACCCGGATGCAGGCCTCGGGGTCATCGCCGTTGACGTGGAAGATCGGTGCCTGCACCATCCGCGCCACGTCGGTGCAGTACAGCGAGGACCGCGACGAGCCGGGGGAGGTGGTGAAGCCCACCTGGTTGTTGACCACCACGTGCACGGTGCCGCCGGTGCGGTAGCCGCGCAACTGGGAGAGGTTCAGGGTCTCGGCGACCACGCCCTGACCGGCGAAAGCGGCGTCGCCGTGCACCAGCAGTGGCAGCACCGGGTAGGCGACGCCCTGGTTGAGCACGTCCTGCTTGGCGCGGGCGATCCCCTCCAGCACCGGGTCGACGGCCTCCAGGTGCGACGGGTTGGCCGCCACGGACACCTTGATCGACTTGCCGGTGGTGCCGACGAACTCGCCCTCGGCGCCGAGGTGGTACTTCACGTCGCCGGATCCCTGGACGGTGCGGGGGTCGATGTTGCCCTCGAACTCCCGGAAGATCTGCGAGTACTTCTTGCCGACGATGTTGGCCAGCACGTTCAGCCGGCCACGGTGCGCCATCCCGATGCAGACCTCGTCGATGCCGGCCTCGCTGGCCGCCGAGCAGATCTCGTCGAGCACCGGGACGGTGGTCTCGCCGCCCTCGAGGCTGAATCGCTTCTGGCCGACGAACTTGGTCTGCAGGAACGTCTCGAACGCCTCGGCCTGGTTCAACTTCTTCAGGATCCGCAGCTGCTCCTCGCGGGGCGGCTTGGTGTGCGGCTGCTCGACCCGCTCCTGGATCCAGCGGCGCTTCTCCGGGTCCATGATGTGCATGTACTCGATGCCGATGGTCCGGCAGTAGGAGTCACGCAGGATCCCCAGGATGTGTCGCAGCTTCATGAACCGGCGGCCTTCGCCCCCGAACGAGCCGGTGGCGAACTCGCGGTCCAGGTCCCACAGGGTCAACCCGTGGGACTCCACCCGCAGGTCGGGGTGGCTGCGCTGCTTGTACTCCAGCGGGTCGGTGTCGGCCATCAGGTGGCCACGCACCCGGTAGGCGTGGATCAGCTCCAGGATCCGGGCCTGCTTGCTGATCTCGTCGTCGTGGTTGGTGGCGATGTCGTTCGACCACCGGATCGGCTCGTACGGGATCCGCAGGGACTTGAAGATCCCGTCGTAGAAGCCGTCCTCGCCGAGCAGCAACTGGTGCACCCGCTTGAGGAACTCACCGGACTGGGCGCCCTGGATCACACGGTGGTCGTACGTCGACGTCATCGACATGACCTTGGAGATGCCGTTGCGGGTGATCGCGTCCTCGGAGGCGCCCTGCCAGGCGGCCGGGTACTCCATCGCGCCCACGCCGATGATCGCCGCCTGGCCGCGCATCAACCGCGGCACCGAGTGCACGGTGCCGAGGCCGCCGACGTTGGTGAGGCTGACGGTGGTGCCGCCGTAGTCCTCCATCGTCAGCTTGTTGTCCTTGGCCTTGCGGATCATCTCCTCGTACGCCGTCCAGAAGGCGGCGAAGTCCATCGTCTCGCAGCCCTTGATGGAGGGGGCGACGAGCTGTCGGGTGCCGTCGGGCTTCTGCTGGTCGATGGCCAGACCGAGGTTGATGTGCGCCGGGGTCACCATCGTCGGCTTGCCGTCGACCTCGTCGTAGGAGTTGTTCATCTCCGGCATCGACTTCAATGCCTTGACCAGCGCGTACCCGATCAGGTGGGTGAAGGAGACCTTGCCGCCGCGGGCCCGCTTGAGGTGGCTGTTGATGACGATCCGGTTGTCCCACAGCAACTTGACCGGCACCGAACGGACAGAGGTGGCGGTGGGCACCGTCAGCGAGGTGTCCATGTTCTTCGCCGTCGCCGCGGCGATGCCTCGCAGCACCGTGTGCGTCGGTTCGTCGCTGACCTCGCGAGGCGGCGCGACCTTCTTCTCCTTCGCCACCGGCTTGGCGCCGCCGGTGGCCGGTTCAGCCGCGGCTGCGGCGGGTCGCGGCGTCGCCTTCGGCTGGACGGAGCTGGCCTGGCTGGAGTCGGCCTGGCTGGAGTCGGCCTGGCTGGAGTCGGTCTGACCGGCGCTGGACGCGGGCTGGCTGTTCGTCTGAGCTGCGGGTGCCGCGGCCGACTGGGTCGACTGAGCAGGGGTGCGGTCCCGGTCGGCGAAGTATCGTTGCCACGTCGCATCAACGCTGTTCGGATCGCGCTGATAGCGCTCGAACATCTCGTCCACGAGCCACTCGTTGGCTCCGAAGTCCGATGTCGGGTCAGGTGATCCTGGGGTCTGCGTTGAGGACTGCGACACGTGGTTCGCCTCTTCCAGATCGTGCGCGGGACGGGTGCTCGTCACAGGCTAGTCCCACACGCTGGCAAATGCAGGAGTCGGGGTCAGATGTCGGGCATGGTGGTGCGTCACAGTTCCGGGGATTTCTGGAGGTCCGATGAATGGGAGAACGACGCCGCGACGAGTGCGGGGCCGCGCCGGCCTGGCGGCAGCGCTGGTGCTCGTCCTCAGCCTCTCCGCCTGCTCCAGCGACGACGAGCCGGCTCCGGAGCCTGAGCGGCCGGGCGCGGAGGAGACCCCGAGCGAGTCCGTCGAGCTGGTGTCCCGGGTCGGGCAGGTGGCCGGCGACCTGCCGCAGCGTCAGCGCCGTCGTACCGTCACCGAGGTCGCCGACGTGGTGGACGCCTGGTTCGAGGCCGCGTACGTCGGTGGCGACCTGCCGCGCAGCCACTACGACGACGCGTTCCCCGGGTTCACCCGCAAGGCGGCACGACTCGCCGGCCGGTCCATGGACCTGATGACCAACGCCGACATCGGCCCCCAGATCGAACGGATCGAGGTCGAGCGGCGCCGGGTGCTGGTGGACATGCTCAGCGGCAACGGCCGTGCCGCCGCCGCGACGGCGAGGATCCAGTTGGACTTCAGCACCGAGGGCGAGGTGACCGGGGACTTCTCGGTGGCGGGCCGGCTCTTCCTGATCCGGGTCGGTGGGGACTGGCGGATCATCGGTTTCGACGTGACGAAGGAGCGGTCATGACAGGCGGCGTACGGCGTACCACCCGGACTGCGGCCCGGGCGCTGGCCCTGGGACTGGTGCTGACCTTGGCGGCGGTGCTGGTGCCGGACTCGAGCGTGCAGCCGGCCGACTACCAACTGGTGCGCACCGAGAGCGCCCGGGGCATCGACGCCGCCGACACGATCTGGATCCTCGGCATCGGCTCCGACGCCCGGGAGGGCGAGGCGCGCAACCGCGCCCGAGGCGACGCGATCCAACTGGTCGGCATCAACACCCGCACCGGGGCCGCCACCACGATCGGCATTCCGCGGGACTCCTGGGTGCCGATCCCCGGCCGGGGCACCAACCGGGTGAATGCGGCGCTCTACTTCGGTGGGCCGCAGCTGATCGGCCGCACCGTGGGGGACATGATCGGCATCCAGCCCGATTACGTCTTCGTGACCGGATTCGGCGGCTTCCACCGGATGGTGGATGCGATCGGGGGCATCCGAGTGCGGTCGGTGCACGCGTTCGCCGACTCGAACCTGCGGCCGGAGCTCTACCCCAACGGCTTCCCCCGCGGTGAGGTGCGCCTTGACGGGGAGGCGGCCCACATCTTCGTTCGCATCCGCAAGTCGCTGCCCGACGGTGACTTCGACCGGTCACGCAACCAGCAGTTGGCGTTGCAGGGCATCCACCGGCGGATCCACAACCAGGCGCACCGTCCCGGGTTCATCGAGCGCGGCGTGCTGTCGGTGATGCGCAACATGCACACCGACCTGTCTCCGGCCGAGCTCTACCGGCTCGCTCAGGCCGTGGCCCAGGTCGATCCGGGCAAGCTCAGTGCCTGTGTGGTGCCGGGCCGCACTGGGATGGCGGGTGCGGCCAGCGTGGTGTTCGCCGACGTCGCCACCGCCCGCCGCTGGGGCAACGAGGCCCGGGAGAGCGCCGTCATCTCCCGCTGCTGACCCGCACAGCGCCGAAGCCGTACCGCTCGGGGTCTCGATACGCTCGCTGGCGCTCTCCCTCGGTGGTCGAGTGCCGCCCCGCCCTCGGTGGTCGAGTGCCGCCGAGGGACGAGGCGGTGTATCGAGGCCACGGCGACAGGTCACCCGGGGAACTTCTTCCGGGACAGTCGGGGGAGTTCGTCGATCGCGCCCCGGATGAGTGCTTCTCGCTTCGCGCGGCTCCACGTCTGGATCTGCTTCTCCAGGGTGTACGCCGCCCCGATGTGCTCGAACTCGGCGTGCCACACCAGTTCGACGGGGCAACGTCGCTTCGTGTACGCCGAGCCGAGGCCTTGCTGGTGTTGCCAGAGGCGCCGCTGGAGGTCACGTGTGCTGCCGACGTAGTAGGACTCGTCCGCGCATCGCAGGATGTAGGTGAATGCCATAAGGCGATGCTCGGGCAGGCCGGCGACATCGGCGCCGGGATATCCACAGGGGGTCTCGATACGCTCGCTGGCGCTCGCTACTCGACCGCCGGAAGTCGGTGGTCGAGTGCCGGCCTCCCTCGGTGGTCGAGTGCCGCCGAGGGACGAGGCGGTGTATCGAGGCCACGGTGGTGGGGGTCTCGATACGCTCGCGGGGGCTCGCTACTCGACCGCCGTTGGTCGGTGGTGTCTCGATACGTTCGCTGGGGCTCGCTACTCGACCGCCGTAAGTCGGTGGTGCGGCTCGCTACTCGACCGCCGGGGTTGCGCTGGGGCTCGCTACTCGACCGCCGGGGTTGCGCTGGGGCTCGCTACTCGACCGCCGGGGTTGCGCTGGGGCTCGCTACTCGACCGCCGGGGTTGCGCTGGGGCTCGCTACTCGGCTGGTGGGGTTTCGGCGAGTTCGGCAGTGACCTGGAGTTCGGTGAGTTCCTCGTCGACGGTGAAGGTCAGCTCACCCACGATGTTGCCGGAGCGACGCAGGTCCCCGGCCGCCGACTCGGCGCCGGCGACGAGGGTTTGCGGGCCGCGGATCTCCACGGCCGCGAGCGGGCTGCGCATCTTGACCTTGGCCCGTGACTTCGCGCCCCGGATGCCGATCAGGGCGGCGGCGACGGCGTCGACCGGCGCGGCGTCAGCGGCTGCGGCGGCCCCCAGGTCGACCGGCTCGGGCCAGGCCGCGGTGTGCACGGAACCCTCCTGCCACCAGGACCAGACCTCCTCGGTCACGTACGGCAGGAAGGGTGCCAGCAGCCGCAGCTGCGTGTGCAGCGCGATGGCCAGCGTGGCCTTGGCCGAGGCGGTCCCGGATCCGTCGGCGCCGTACGCCCGCTCCTTGACCAGCTCCAGGTAGTCGTCGCAGAAACTCCAGAAGAACTTCTCGGTCGTCTCCAAGGCAGTGGTGTAGTCGTAGCGCTCGAACGCCTCGGTCGCAGTCCGGGTCACCTCGGCGAGCCGGCCCAGTAGGGCGCAGTCGATCGGATCGTGCACCAAGAAGGTGTCGGTCTCCGTGGCGCCGACGTTGCCGAGCACGAACTTCGACGCGTTCAGCACCTTCATCGCCAGCCGTCGGCCGACCTTCATCTGGGTCTCGTCGAAGGGTGAGTCCAGACCGGGCCGAGCCATCGCGGCGCGCCAGCGGACCGCGTCCGCACCGAACTTGTCCAGGATCTCGGTGGGCACCACCACGTTGCCCTTGGACTTCGACATCTTCTTGCGATCCGGGTCCAGGATCCACCCGGAGAGCATCGCGTGCGACCACGGCACCTGCCCGTGTTCGAAGTGCGAGCGGACCACCCGGCTGAACAGCCAGGTGCGGATGATGTCGTGTCCCTGGGTGCACAGGTCCATCGGGAAGACCCGCTCGAACAGGTCGGGGTCGGACTCCCAGCCGCCGGCGATCTGCGGGGTCAGCGACGAGGTGGCCCAGGTGTCCATCACGTCCGGGTCGCCGATGAACCCGTGCGGGACGCCTCGCTGGGACTCGTCGTACCCGGTCGGCGCGTCGGTGGACGGGTCGACCGGCAGCTGTGCCTCGCTGGGCAGCAGCGGGTTCTCGTAGTCGGGCTCGCCCTCGGCGTCCAGCGGGTACCAGACCGGGAACGGGATGCCGAAGAACCGCTGCCGCGAGATCAGCCAGTCGCCGTTGAGGCCCGACACCCAGTTGTCGTAGCGGTGCTGCATGTGTCCGGGGATCCAGGTGATCTGGCTGCCGTCCGCGACCATGTCGTCGCGCAGCGCCGCGTCCCGGCCGCCGTTCTTGATGTACCACTGGCGGGTGGCCACGATCTCCAGCGGCTTGTCGCCCTTCTCGAAGAAGTTCGTCATCCGCTGGGTGGGCTTGGGGTCGCCGATCAGGTCGCCTGACTCGCGCAGCTTCGCGACCATCGTCTCCCTGGCGGAGAAGACGGTCTTGCCGGCCAGCTCCGCATAGGCGGTGGCGGCTCGGTCCCGGACCAGCCACTCGGGGGTCTCCCGGGTGAACCGGCCGTCCCGGCCGATCACGGTGCGCACCGGGAGCTGCAGTTCGCGCCACCACTGTACGTCGGTGAGGTCGCCGAAGGTGCAGCACATCGCGATGCCGGCGCCCTTGTCCATCTCCGCCGCCGGGTGGGCCAGCACCGGGATCTCGACCCCGAACACGGGCGAGGTGACGATGTTGCCGAACAGGTCGGCGTACCGCTCGTCGTCGGGGTGGGCGATCAGCGCAACCACACTGGCGATCAGCTCGGGCCGGGTGGTCTCGATCTCCACGGTGCCGCCGGCGGGCTTGTGGAACGCGATCCGGTGGTAGTGGCCGGCGTAGTCACGGGCCTCCAACTCGGCCTGGGCCACCGCGGTCTGGAAGGTGACGTCCCACAGCGTCGGCGCCTCCTGCAGGTACGCCTCACCGCGCGCGAGGTTGCGCAGGAAGGCGCGCTGGCTGACCTCCTGGGCCTTGCTGCCGATGGTGGTGTAGTGCTGCTGCCAGTCCACCGACAGGCCGAGCGTGCGCCACAGCGACTCGAAGACCTTCTCGTCCTCGACGACCAACTGCTCGCACAACTCGATGAAGTTGGGGCGGCTGACCGGGATCTGCTTCTTCGGGTCCGGCTTGGCCGGTGGGACGAAGTCGGGGTCGTAGGGGAGCGAGGGGTCGCAGCGGACGCCGAAGTAGTTCTGCACCCGGCGTTCGGTGGGCAGCCCGTTGTCGTCCCACCCCATCGGGTAGAAGACGCTCTTCCCGCGCATCCGCTGGAACCGCGCCATCAGGTCGGTGTGGGTGTAGGAGAAGACGTGTCCCACGTGCAGGGAGCCGGAGACGGTCGGCGGGGGAGTGTCGATGGAGTAGACGTTCTCCCGCGGCTGGGTGCGGTCGAAGCGGTAGGTCTGTCGCTCCTCCCAGCGCTGGCTCCACGTCTCCTCGAGGCCCTCCAGGGCAGGCTTCTCCGGTACGACGACGGCACGGGTGCTGGGTGTCGTCGTCTCCGGTGCCTGATTGGTGGGGGTCTCAGTCATGGCGGCATGCTACGGCGGACACGGTGTCGTCCCCGAATCAGTTCATGGCTGGAGGGCTGTGGCGAGGGTCACCACAGCAGCACGGGTTTGACCACGGTCCCGGCCAGCAGGTCCGCCACTGCGGTGTGGATCTGGTCGGCGGGGTAGGTGCGGATCAGTTCGTCGACGGGGAACCTACCGGCCGCGTTGAGTGCCAGCAGCGTGGGCACCATCAGGTGGGGGTCGGAGTCGCCCTCGATGGAACCGCGGACCACCTTGCCGTTCTGCAGCAGGTCGATCGCGTCCAGGGGGTACTCCTCGGCGCCCAGACCGAGGGCCACCAGGGTGCCGCGCGGTGCCAGGGCCCGTTGGGCGTCGCGGACGACGTCCGGCACGGCGGTGGTGTCGATGGCGTACGACGCGCCCCCACCGGTGAGTTCCTTGACCCGCTCCACGACCGTGGCGCCGTCCAACCCGGTCGCATCGACCGTGGCGGCGCCGTACTTCTCTGCGATCGCCAGCCGGCTCGGCTGCAGGTCCACCGCGACGATACGCGCCCCGGTGGTGGCTGCGGCGGCGATCGCGGCCAGACCGACGGCCCCGGCCCCGAAGACGGCGAGGCTGTCGTCGGCGCCCACCTGGAGGGTGTTGAAGACGGTGCCGGCTCCGGTCTGGAAGCCGCAGCCGTAGGGGGCGGCGTGGGTCAGGTCGAGGCTGGGGTCGACGACGATGCAGTTGTCGGCCGAGGTGATCGCGTGGGCCGCCAGGCTGGACTGTCCGAAGAAGGAGCCGAAGACCGGGGCGCCGTCGCGGGTCAACGTGTGGCTGCCGTCCATGCGCATGCCCATGTAGTTGAGCATCAGGTGGGAGTCGCAGTAGCCGACGTGGCCGGCCACGCAGGGGCCGCAGCTGCGGCAGGCACGGAAGCTGAGCAGTACGTGGTCGCCGGGCTTGATGTCGGTGACTCCGTCGCCGACCTGTTCCACGACGCCGGCGCCCTCGTGGCCGAAGACGTTCGGGAACATCTCGGCCGGCAGGAAGGTGCGTAGCGTGATGTCGGTGTGACAGATGCCGGTGGCCACCATCCGCACCAGCACCTCGTCGGCCTGCGGGGCGTCCAGCTCGACCTCGGTCAGGGTGAAGTCCTCGCCCTGGGCGTTCACAACGGCTGCTGTGGTTCTCATGCCCACAATCTACCCAATAACTAGAACATGTTCTACTGCCCCGCCCGCCGAAGTGTCACATCTGGTCGGACGAGGTGTCAGGTCTGGTCGGACGAGGTGTCAGGTCTGGTCGGACGAGGTGGCGCATCTCGGCATTCGAGGCTCGGGAAGTAGACTCGGCCAGCGATGACTGAAACCCCCCTTCCCCGTCCGGCTGAGACGTACGCCGAGGCCGAGGACGCGCTCCTCTCCCGCTGGCCCGAAACCAAACTGGAGCCGTCCCTGGACCGGATCGCGGCCTTCACCGACCTGCTCGGTGACCCCCAGCACAACTACCGGGTGGTGCACCTGACCGGCACCAACGGGAAGACCTCCACCTCCCGGATGGTGGACACGCTGCTGCAGGCCCTGGAGCTGCGGACCGGACGGTTCACCAGCCCGCACGTGGAGCAGATGAACGAGCGGATCAGCATCGACGGGGAGATGCTCTCCGACGAGCGGTTCGTCGAGGCGTTCAACGACGTGGCGCCCTACACCTGGCTCGTCGATGCTGCGTCGGAGCACCCGCTGTCGTTCTTCGAGACCGTGGTGGGGATGGCCTTCGCCGCCTTCGCGGACGCCCCGGTCGACGTAGCCGTGGTCGAGGTGGGCATGGGCGGCGCATGGGACGCCACCAACGTCGTCCAGGCCGAGGTCGCCGTGTTGCTGCCGATCGCCGTCGATCACGCCGACTACCTGGGCGGGACGCCTGCGGAGATCGCCGTCGAGAAGGCCGGCATCATCAAGCCGGGTGCCACCGCGGTGTTGGCCGGTCAGCAGCCCGAGGTGGCCGCGGTGTTGCTGCAGCGCGCCGCCGACGTCGGAGCCCGGGTGCTCCGTGAGGGCATCGACTTCGGGGTGGTCTCCCGCGCCCCAGCGGTGGGCGGCCAACTGGTCTCGATCAAGAGCCTGCTCGGTCAGTACGACGACCTGTTCCTGCCGCTCTACGGCGCCCACCAGGCGCAGAACGCGGCGCTCGCGTTGGTGGCGGTCGAGGCGCTGCTGCCCACCGACCAGCCGCTCGCCGAGGATCTCGTCGGCGAGGCCTTCGCGCAGATGAGGTCCCCGGGTCGGCTGGAGATCATCCGCCGTAGCCCCACCATCGTGCTCGACGCCGCCCACAACCCCCACGGCGCCGAAGCGCTCGGCGCCGCGCTGGCCGATTCGTTCGCGTTCGAACCGCTGATCGGAGTCCTCGGTGTGATGGGGGACAAGGACGCCGACGGACTGCTCGCCGCGCTCGAACCCCACCTGGCGCACGTGGTCTGCACCCGGAACTCCACCCCGCGGTCGATGAGCCCGCAGCGGCTGGCCGAAGCTGCTCGGGAGATCTTCGGGGAGGACCGGGTGACCATCGCCGCCACCCTGCCCGAGGCGCTCGACGACGCCGCCGCGCTGGCCGAACAGGACTCCGGCTCCTCGCTCGGCTCCGGTGCGGTGCTGGTGACCGGATCGGTGATCACCGTCGGAGAGGCGCGATCCCTGCTCAAGCGGAGGCCGTAGATGCGTTCCCCCCGGCGCGGCATGTGTGCCGCGATCCTGACCCTGGAGGCCATCGTCCTGGGCCTCACCACCCCGGTGATGATCGGTGTCGCCGATGTCCCGGTGAGCACCGCCCTGTGGATCGGCCTGGGCCTGATGACCGCCTGCCTCGTGATCGCGGGCCTGCTCCGGCACGAGTGGGCCTACTACGCCGGCTGGGTCATCCAGGCCGCCGCGATCGGGCTCGGCTTCGTGGTGCCGACGATGTTCGTGCTGGGCCTGATCTTCGGTGTGCTGTGGGGGTCGGCGTACTTCCTCGGCAAGAGCATCGAACGTGACCGCGCCGCCGCCCAGGCCGCCTTCGATGCCGAACAGGCCGAACAGGCCGAGCAGGCCGAGCAGGCCGAACAGGCCGAACAGGCCGAGTAGCCGCCTCGGACCGAGAGTGCCGGGTTGCTCACCGCGCCTGCACGGCGCGGCTGATCACCGCGAGGGCACGGTCGAGTTCCTCGTCGGTGCAGCCGCCGAACCCCAGCACCAGGCCGTGCCGTTCGGTCGTGCGGCAGTAGTCGGACAGCAACGGGATCTCGAAGCCGGCGGCAGCAGCCGCCGCGGTCACGGTGCGGGCCAGCGGTTCGGCGAGGTCGACGCACGCGTACATCCCGGCGATCGGAGCATCCGGTGCGTGATCGCCGAGCGCGGCCACGACCCGAGCCGCTCGGTCGGCGTAGACCTCACGGGCCGAGCGCACCACCTTGTCGACGTACCCGTCCCGGAGCAGGGACAGGAACGCCTGCTGGACGGGCCAGGCGGCGGTGTCGTGGGTGAGGGCACGGGTCTCGTTGATCTGATCGTTGAGCCCGGTGGGTGCGACCAGCCAGCCCAGCCGCAGGCTCGGCGCGACGGTCTTGCTGGCGGTCCCGAGGTAGCCCACCTGGTCGCGATCCAACGCCGCCAGCGCCGGGACCGGGGCGACGTCGTAGCGGAACTCCGAGTCGTAGTCGTCCTCGATGACGACGGCATGCTGACGCCGCGCCTCGGTGAGCAGCGCCAGCCTGAGCGGAGCCGGCATGGTCACCCCCAGGGGGTGCTGGTGCGCCGGCGTGGCGTAGTGCGCAACCACGCCGCTGAGGTCGGGCACCTCCAGCGCGGCGGTGTCGCGAACGGTTCGGCCGCTGGCGAGGACCGTCGCCACCGCCGCTCGGTAGCCGGGGTCCTCGACGCTCACCGGCCCGGCGGGGAGTACGCCGAGCAGGTGCCGGAGACCGTCGGTGGTGCCGGCGCAGACCAACACCTCGTCGGGTGCGACGTCCAGGCCGCGAGTGCGTGCGAGGCGCTCGGCCAGTGCCTCCCGTAGTTCGGGGATCCCGCGTGGATCCAGGTAGCCGGTCGGGGGCCGGGCATGGGCGACCTCCCGCCACGCTCGGCGCCAGGCGGCTCGGTGCCGGGGATCGATCCATGGGGTGCCGCTGTCCAGGCGGAGCAGGGAGGTGGTCGCGGATGCCGGCCGAGTGCTGCCCGGCGAGCGATCAGCCAGGGGAGTCACGGCTGAGACGAAGGTGCCCGAACCCTGCCTGCCCTCCAGCCACCCTTCGGCGACCAACTGGCCGAAGGCCTGCTCGATGATGCTGCGGGCTACCCCGAGGTCTCGGGCGAGGCGGCGGCTGCTGGGCAGCCGCGCCCCGGGCGGGAGGGATCCTCGGGCGATCTTGGCGCGCAGTTGGTGCGCAACCTGAGCGGCCAGTGGTACCGGCTGATCTCGGTCGAGGGTGAACGCCAACGGGGTCGTCATCAAAGTGGCCTATCAAAGTGGTGCCTGATTGGCCCATGATGCCAGGCCAATCTGGCTTCATGCTCAGAGCATGCCCACCGCACTGAGCCGAACTGCACTGAGCCGAACCCCACTGAGCCCCACCGAACGGACCGTCGCCACCCGGGGACGCCACCGGATGCTGTCGGAGCGAGACCGCCTGCATGCGTTCCTGGCGGAATCCGTCGTGGCCCACCTGGGCGTCGTCGTCGGCGACCGGCCCGTCGTACTGCCGATGGCCTTCGCCGCCGACCTTGCCGGACCCGACCCCGGCGGCTCTCTGTACCTGCACGGCTCGGTCGCCGCCGGCTGGCTCGACCGGGCGCTGGGCGCTCCTGTCTGCGTCACCGTCACCGAGCTCGATGGGCTGGTGCTGGCCAGGTCCGGGTTCCACCACTCGATGAACTACCGGTCTGCGGTGGTGATCGGGACGGTGAGGCGGGTCGAGGACTCCAGCGAGCGCCGTCGCGCCCTGGACCTGATCATCGACCAGATGATGCCCGGCCGTGCCGCCACGCTGCGGCCACCGACGAAGAAGGAGTTGGCCGCGACCGCGGTGCTTGCGGTGCCACTGCGCGAGGCGTCGCTCAAGGTCCGCGAGGGAGGGCCGGTCGATGACGAGCAGGACCTGGACGCGCCCGTGTGGGCCGGGCACATCCCGATCCGTCGAGTCGCCGGACCGCCGATCACCGCGCCCGACTCACGGATCCGGTCGGCGCCGCACACGTCATCCCTGGCCGCCCGTGGGGGACGGCCCGGGGGCGAGCGGCCCGAGGATGGATAGGGTGTGTGCCCATGACGCAGCGCACCTTGGTCCTGATCAAGCCGGACGCCGTACGACGCGGGCTGGTCGGCGAGATCCTGTCCCGGTACGAGGCGAAGGGGCTGACCCTCGCCGCGCTCCAGCAGCGCACCATCGACGCGTCGCTGGCCGACGAGCACTACGCCGAGCACGTCGAGCGCGACTTCTACCCGCCGCTGCGGGCCTTCGTGACCAGCGGTCCGATGGTGGCCCTGGTGCTGGAGGGGGACGAGGCGATCGAGGTGGTCCGGGCTCTCAACGGCGCCACCGACGGCCGCAAGGCGGCCCCGGGCACCATCCGCGGCGACCTCTCGCTGTCCAACCGGGAGAACCTGGTGCACGGCTCCGATTCACCCGAGTCCGCGGAGCGCGAGATCAAGATCTGGTTCCCCGAACTCGGCTGATCTGCCGGGTACGTCGACCGGGAGGGGTTTCAACCGTCCCGACGGTGGGTAGGACCCCACCATGAACCAATCCGCACCCTCCGATCCGTTCTGGGACGCAGTCCGTCGCCGCCACCAGGATGTGACCCTGGTCGTGTTGCCGCCGACGGACCCAGCGCCGGTGCCGGCGACCCGGGAGCCGAATGCGGGTGCTGAGGACGTCCAGGCAGCCGCCGAGCGGGTCGTCGCAGTCGCGGAGTCGCTGTGGCAGGTGGCCGTGGCCGTCGACACGCCGCCTCCGCGGACAGACGTGGTCCCGGCCGGCACCCCTGGCGGGGTCGTGGTCACCTGGAGTCAGCAGTGGGTGGGTGTCCCCGACGCAGCGCCGGTCTCGGCTGTGGCCGGAGAGCTCAACCAGACGGTTGTCGAGCGCGGCCCGTTGAGCTCGGTCCAGGGCCACGCCGGCGAGCATCAGGTGGTCGCGCTCTGGTCACAGCAGCACGCCACGTTCACGCTGCGGGTCACGTCGGCCGCCTTCGAGGTGGGGCGTCGAGCGCGGACCGAAATGCTGCGTCGAGGGGCGGTGGAGCGATGAGCCACATCGAGTTCCCTTCCCGGGAAGTGGCCGCCGCGATCGTGGCTTGGGACGATCAACGGCATCGGCTGCGGGGCTGTCGAAGGCGGCTCGAGGAGGCCGACTCGACCGGCTTCACCGAGTCGGTGGTCGGCGCGGCTGCCAGGTTCCTCAGTGCCTGGCAGGGGCACACCGGCGCGATGGCGGACCGTTGTGGAGGGACCGGAGTCGATCTGGCCGACCAACTCAACGACTTCTACGCCGCCGACGAGTTCAGCGCGACGCTGTTCGAGGACGCCCACGGCCTCATGCGGGGTGTGTCATGAGCGTCCTGGTGCTGCCCGGCCGTCCGGCGGCGCCACCGCCGCTGACCTGCGACCCGGAGGCGGTGGATCGGTTCGGACGCGATCTCGAACTCTCCTCGGGAGACTTGGACGACCTCGGCACCGATGCCGCCACGGCGCTGTTGCGGGTCCCTGACTGGGACTCCGAGGCGGGCGGGGAGTTCCACAGATCGGTGGGTGAGATCGGCGACGAGGCGGATGCCATGTCGCTGGCGTTGCGTCACGTGGGGCGGCGGGTCCGCGAGCACTCGGACACGTTGCGCACGCTGGTCAGGGAGCGCGACGGGCTCGTGGACGCCGTGGTTGAGATCGATCATGCGCTCACCGAACTCGCCGCGCGGGTGGTGCCGATCGAGCAGTTGCCCGCTGTGCAGGCGGAGGCCGACGATCTCGGTCGCCGCATTCAGCGCCTCAAGACCGAGATCGATGCCTGGGCCGAGCGGGCACGCGCCGAGGATGCCGAGATGGCCGCAGCCTTCCGGGCGCTGACCACCCTCGGGCAGGTCCGAGGTAGGTACGGCGGCCAGCCCGACCCCGCCGACGCGGCTCGTGCCCGGATGCCGCACGGGGACCCCGCGGCGATCCGGGAGTGGTGGGACAGTCTCACCGAGGAGGAGCGCCATGCGCTGATCCACGCCGACCCGGATCTGATCGGCAACACCGACGGGATCCCCGCCCAGGTCCGTGACCAGGCCAACAGGATCGCGCTGGACCGGGACCTGAGCTACTGGGGGACACTCGCCGAGCAGGGCTTGCTGACCCGCCAGGAACAGAAGTGGTTCGACAACGCCCAGGCCGCCTTGGATGCCTTGGCGATCGCCGACGCTCATGAGGGGCCCTTCGGTGAGCGTCCGGGCGGGTATCTGCTGGCCTACGACCCGGCGGCCTTCGGCGGAGATGGCGCGGTGGCGGTGGCTCTCGGCGACGTGGACACCGCCGACAATGTCAGCGTCTCCGTGCCGGGGCTGACCAGCAACATGCAGTCGATCGCCGGCAACGTCCAGGGTGATCTGGCCAACCTGTACGGCGCAGCGGCCTTCGCCGACCCCGACGCCACCACCGCCAGTGTGATGTGGATCGGCTACGACGCACCCGATGGGATGGAGATTCCCAGGGTCGCGTTCGAAGGGATGGCGCGAGCCGGGGGAGAGCACCTGGCCGACTTCCTGGACGGGCTTCGCGCGAGCAGGGCCGATGAGGTCGACCGCGCGAACCTGACCGTGATCGGCCACTCCTACGGCTCCACCACCACCGGGTATGCGCTGAGTCAGTACGACGTCGACGTCGATCGGGCGGTCTTCATCGGCAGCCCCGGCCTCGGTGGCGGGGTGAACCACGTGTCCGACCTGAGCGTGCCCGCGGGCGAGGTGTTCGTCGGGACCAACAGCCTGGACCCGGTCGGCGGCCTCGGCGACAAAGGCTGGGTCAACAAGGGCACGCTCTTCGGGCTGGGACTGGGCCGTGATCCGTCCGAGGACCGATTCGAGGCGACCCGGTTCCAAGCCGAGGACCCGGGCAAACACTCGTTGGTCCCCGGGCCGATCGCCATGCACACCTCCTACTACGACCCCAACACCGAGTCGTTGGCGAACATGGCCAGTTTGGTCACCGGCCAGGGTGTGCTCACCGAGGCTGCGCACAAGTACGATCCGCTGTTCGGCGGGCCCAAGGACCCCGAGCGTGGGCGCGAGGCCACTGAACTGCACACCCACCGAGACGGACCCGAGGATCAACGAGCCTTCGGGGTCCGCCGGTGAACCCGAGGGAGGCCACGATGAGGCAGCATGGACGCATGCTGATCAAAGGGGTGGCTGCGCTGGCACTGGTGGCGGTGCTCTCGGGATGCTCGACCTTCGGTGGTGGCAAGGAGGCTGCCGCGATCGCTGAACTGCAGGAGCGGCGGGACACCGTGCGAACGATGGCGTCGCGGGCGGTGGCGGCGCTGGAGGCCGAGTTCGGAGAGTTCGAGGGCCGGGTGAGTGGGGTCTACACGTTCTCCAACAACGACCTCCACGGTCGCCCCCGGGCGGCGAACTACTCGTTGCGCGGCAGGATCGAGGTGGATCCGAGCGACGAGAACCTGGAGCGTGCGATGCGGGCCCTCGCGGCAGCCGGGTTCGAGCAGGTGAGTCGGTTCGAGGCCTCCGAGGAGACCGCAGGTGACGGCGTCACCGGCAGGGAAGGTGACGCGGGGGTCACGCTGCTGCGGCACCAGGGGGCCCTGGTGGTCAGCGGTGGGGCCGGGAGCGGACGCTTCGTGATCGGACGCGAGGCGGCCCGCGAGTTGTCCCTGGGCGGCCCCGACGTCATCTGGGAGGCGCCGCCGCGCGATTGACGCGCGGAGGGGCGTGTCCTCCCCGATCTGGGTGTCTCGCGCTCCTAGGCTTTTCGGCGAAGGGTCGGCGGCTGCGTCGTACCCACACCTTCCCCACCACGTCCGCAGCGAGGGCATCACGATGGCCAACAGCATTATCGGCCGTGACATGGCCGTTGACCTCGGCACCGCCAACACCCTGGTCTACGTCCGGGGCAAGGGGGTGGTCCTCGACGAGCCCTCGGTCGTCGCCGTCAACGAGAACACCGGCGAGATCCTCGCCGTCGGCCATGAGGCGAAACGGATGATCGGCCGCACGCCGGACAACATCACCGCCATCAGACCGCTGTCCGACGGCGTGATCGCCGACTTCGAAGCCACCGAGCAGATGCTGCGCTACTTCATCCAGCAGGTGCACCGCCGCCGCTACCTGGCCAAGCCGCGGATGGTCATCTGCGTCCCGAGCGGCATCACCGCCATCGAGCAGCGGGCCGTCAAGGAGGCCGGGTACGCCGCCGGTGCCCGCCGCGTCTACATCGTCGAGGAGCCGATGGCGGCCGCGATCGGCGCCGGCCTGCCGGTGCACCAGGCCACCGGCAACATGATCGTCGACATCGGCGGCGGCACCACCGAGGTGGCGGTGATCTCCCTGGGCGGCATCGTCACCTCGTTGAGCATCCGCACCGCCGGGGACGATCTCGACGCCGCGATCACCTCCTGGTTGAAGAAGGAGTACTCGCTGATGGTGGGGGCCCGGACCGCCGAGGAGGTCAAGATCAGTCTGGGCTCGGCGTTCCCGATGAGTCATGAGCCCGAGGCCGAGGTCCGCGGCCGGGACATGGTCTCGGGACTTCCCCGCACCGTGAACGTCTCCAGCGCCGAGATCCGTCAGGCCCTGGAGGAGCCCCTGCACGCCATCGTCGACGCCGTCCGGGTGACCCTCGACCAGACCCCGCCCGAGTTGGCCGGCGACATCATGGACCGCGGCATCGTCCTCACCGGCGGCGGCGCGGCGCTGCGCGGACTCGACGAGAGGTTGCGGCACGAGACCGGGATGCCGGTCCACCTGGCTCCCGACCCACTCACCTCGGTGGTGATGGGGGCCGGACGCTGTGTCGAGGAGTTCGACGCTCTGCAGGCCGTGCTGGTCTCCGAGCCGAGGCGGTTCTAGATGCGCGAGCGGCGCTGGGGCGGCCGGAGTCACGACGACCGACGACCCACCTCGGCCCTGATCGCGCTGCTGCTGGTGGCGATCACCGTGATCACCGTCGATGCGCAGGCCGGCGATCGGTCTCCGGTCGACCCGGCACGCCGGGCTGTCGGCGAGGTTCTCGGTCCCGCCCAGCAGGGCGCTGCCACGGTGGTGCGGCCGTTCACGTCCGTGCCGGCCTGGTTCCGACGAAAGTCCGCGTTGCAGGAGCAGGTCGCCACCCTCGAGGCGGAGAACGCCCGGTTGCGTCAGCAGGCGCTCACCACCGACCTGGATCGCAACCGCCTCGCCGAGTACGACGGTCTCACTCGCGCCGCTGCCGAGACCGGGTACGCGATGGTCCCTGCCCGGGTGATCGCCTTCGGCCCGATGCAGTCGTTCACCCGCACCGTCACCATCGATGCCGGCAGCGACGCAGGCGTCCTCCCGGACATGACCGTGGTGAACAACGACGGCCTGGTCGGCCGAGTGCTGCGCAGCACCCGCAGCACCGCCACTGTGTTGCTGATCCTGGACGCACACTCGGTGGTCGGCGCCCGGATCGGATCCAGCATGGAGATCGGCTTCCTGACCGGGCGAGGCGTGGTCAGCAAGGAGGGCCGTCTCGACCTCGAACTCGTCGACGAGACCACGGTGCCCGCCTTCGGTGAGGTGGTGCTGACCTGGGGCAGCCGCGGCGGCGCGCCGTACGTGCCCGGCATCCCGATCGGCAAGGTGGAGGCCATCGTCTCCAACCCGCGGGAGACGACTCAGCGGGCGATCATCACCCCGTTCGTGGACTTCGCGGCCCTGGATCTGGTCGGCGTGGTCGTCCCGTCCGGGAGTGCCAGCGACAGGACCCTGATCGAAGCGGACGGGAGCATCGGATGAAGACGCTCCGGGCCGTGGTCGCGGTGGCCATGCTGGTGCTCGCGCTGACCCTGCAGGTCTCGGTGATGCCGCACCTGTCCATCGCGGGCGTGGTGCCCAATCTGTGCCTGCTGGTGGTGGTCGGTGCGGCGCTGACCCGCGGGCCCGGGTTCGGGATGATGCTGGGGCTCGTGGCCGGGCTGATGATCGATCTGGCGCCCCCGGCCGACCATGTGGCGGGTCGCTGGGCGCTGGCCCTGGTGGTGGTCGGCTACCTCGCCGGCCGGATGCGCCCGGAGACCAGGCTGGGCGCCTGGGCCGTGGTGGTGGCGGTGGCTGGGTGCTCGTTCGTGGGCACGTCGGTGTTCGCGCTGTCCGGAGTGGTGCTGCGGGATCCGGCGATCGGTGTGGTCGACATGCTCACCGTGATCGCGGTGTCGGTCGGGTACGACGTGCTGCTCACCCCACTGGTGCTGCCGGTGGTGCTGGCCGTGCTGACCCGACTGGAGCCCGAACGCGAGCGGGTGGCGGCATGATCCGGCGGCGCAGCCGGCTGCGGCTGGTCGTCGTCCAGGCGCTCGTCCTCGCCCTCTTCGGCACCTTGCTGGTGCGGTTGTGGGACGTGCAGGTCAACACCGGCGAGCAGTACGCCGCCCTGGCCGCGTCCCAGTCGGTGCGGGAGATCGTCGTACAGCCGGAGCGCGGCCTGATCGTGGATGCGATGGGTCGGCCGCTGGTGGCCAATCGCACCGCCTGGGTGGTGTCGATCGACCGGAACGTGCTGCGCCGGATGCACGAGGTCGACCGCGTCGAACTCATCCGCCGGGCCGCGCGCACCGTCGGACTCCGCCCTGCCCGGGTGCAGGCGAAGCTTCTCGACTGTGGGCATCCGGACGCGGTGCGCGGCCAGTGCTGGAACGGGTCGCCTCACCAGCCGGTGCCGATCGCCACCGACGTGGACCGGGCGGTGGCGCTGCAGATCCTCGAGGAGAGCGAGGACTTCCCGGCAGTGATCGCGGAGCGGACCAGCGTCCGCGACTACCCGTCGCCGTACGACATCAACGCGGCCCACCTGCTGGGCTATCTGAGCCCGATCACCGAGTCCGAGCTCGACCAGGCACGCGAGGACGTGGACCGGTCGGTCAACGGGGCCTCGGTGGTCGGCCGAGCCGGCATCGAGCGGGCCTACGACGCGCACCTGCGCGGGATGCCCGGCTACCAGCGGGTCGCGGTGGACGCGATGGGGCGGGTGTTGGGTGACGACAGCCTGATCGAGGCGGAGCCGGGGATGACCCTGGTGACGTCCCTGGACGCCAAGGTGCAGTCGGTGGTGGAGCGGGAGTTGCGCGAGACCATCGAGGCCGCCCGCCAGACTCGGGACCGGGTCTCCGGACGCAACTTCGTCGCCGACGCCGGCGCGGTGGTGGTGATGGAGGTGAAGACCGGGCGGATCGTGGCGATGGCCAGCGAGCCGACGTACGACCCCGGTGTCTGGGTGGGCGGGATCAGCGCGGCCGAGCTCGACCGGCTCTACTCCGCCGACGCGGGCACTCCGCTGCTGTCGCGGGCGACCCAGGGGCAGATGGCGCCCGGTTCGACCTGGAAGCCGTTCATGACCGCGGGCGCCCTCACCAACGGCTATCCGCAGGACGCCCGGCTGGCCTGCTCGTCGTCGTTCCGGGTGGGCAACCGAAGTTTCCGCAACTACGAGTCAGGGGCGTACGGGACGATCGGCTTCGCGCGCGCCCTGGAGGTCTCCTGCAACACCTTCTTCTATCGGCTCGGCTACGACTACTGGCGTCGGCTCGGCTCCGATGTCGCCGATCAGGGTGCTCGGGACCCGCTGGTCGAGGTGGCTCAGGACTTCGGCTTCGGCAGCCTGACCGGGATCGACATCCACGGGGAGGCCTCCGGGCGCATCGCGGACCGGACCTGGAAGCGGGCCTACTACGAGCAGATGAAGGACCACTACTGCGAGGTCGCCGGGAAGGGGCGGGCTCAGGCGGGCAGTGACTTCCAGTACCGGTTCGCCGTCGAGTTCTGTGCCGAGGGGTACGCCTACCGTGCCGGTGACGCGGTGAACTTCTCGATCGGCCAGGGCGACACGATGGTGACGCCGCTGCAGTTGGCGGTCGGGTACGCCGCGATCGCCAACGGGGGCACCCTGTGGGAGCCGCGGGTCGGCAAGGCCGTGGTCGATCACGACGGCAACGTGGTGAAGCGGATCAAGCCGCAGGCCAAGGGCACCGTCGGCATTCCGAAGCGGCATCTGCGCTTCATCGACGAGTCCCTCAAGGGGGTCAGCACTCGCGGCACCATGTCGTGGCGGCTGGGCGGCTTCCCGCTCGACCAGGTGCCGCTGCGGGCCAAGACCGGGTCGGCCGAGGTGAACGGCAAGCAGTCGACGTCGTGGCTGGCGACCTACACCGACGACTACGTGGTGGTGATGACGGTCTCCCAGGGCGGCACCGGCTCCGGCACGTCCGGTCCGGCGGTACGTCGGATCTGGGAGGCGCTCTACGGCGTGGAGGGGGACCAGGCTGACCGCAGCCGGGCCGCCATCCCAGGCGTCGTGGCACCGGCGCGGTTGCCGACCTTCGGGGAGGACGGCTCCATCATGCCGCCGACCAGGAGGGGCCGATGAGCGCGACTCTGGCCCGGCCGTCGGGGTCGGGGGTGGCGAAGCGGCTCGGGCGTGTGGACTGGCTGCTGCTCGGCGCGGTACTGGCGTTGCTGGTGCTGGGCACGCTCCTGGTGTGGTCGGCGACCTCGGCCCGGTTGATCCGGCTCGGCGGCGACCCGACGTTCTTCCTGTCCAAGCAGTTGGTCAATGTGACCATCGGGCTGGTGTTGATGGTGGTGGTGACCGCCGTGGACCACCGGTGGTTGCGGTTGCTGACCCCGCTGGTCTATGTCGCCTCGCTGGTGGGGCTGGGCCTGGTGTTGGCGATGGGGAGCACCATCAACGGCTCCCGGTCCTGGATCGTGGTGGGCGGGATGTCGATCCAGCCGGCCGAGTTCGCCAAGGTCGCGGTGATCGTGACGATGGCACTGTGGGTGGCCGAACGGGCCGAGGGGGCTTGGCGACAGCAGCTCGGCTGGTCGGACCTGATCGGCCTGCTGTCGATCGCGGCGGTGCCCTGTGCGCTGATTCTGCTGCAACCCGACCTGGGCACGATGTTGGTGCTGCTGCTCAGCACCTTCGGGGTGATCGCCATCGCCGGGGCGTCACGGGGCTGGCTGCTGGCGTTGCCGGTGGCGGGCCTGGCCGCGGTCTTCGTGGCCGTCCAGCAGGGGATGCTGAAGGCCTACCAGCTGGACCGGTTCCTGGCCTTCATCGACCCCACCCTGGATCCGCGTGGGGCCGGCTACAACGTCGCCCAGGCCCGGATCGCGATCGGCAACGGCCAGTTGACCGGTCAGGGTCTCTTCGCCGGCTCCCAGACCAGGTCGGGGTTCGTGCCCGAGCAGCACACCGACTTCATCTTCACCGTCGCGGGCGAGGAGCTCGGCTTCATCGGCGGAGCCCTGCTGATTCTGCTGCTTGCAGTGGTGGTGTGGCGGGCACTCTCGATCGCCGTCCACGCCCAGGACCTGTTCGGTCGGGTGGCCGCTGCCGGGATCGCCTGCTGGTTCGGGATCCAGGGCTTCTGGAACATCGGCATGTGCCTCAACATCATGCCGGTGACCGGCGTACCGCTGCCGTTCGTCTCCTACGGGGGCTCGTCGCTCTTCGCGGTGATGATCGCGGTGGGGCTGTTGCAGAACATCCACCTGCGCGCCGTACCCGGTTGGGCCACCAGCGTTCGCCGCTGAAGCGGTCAACGGTTCGCGGCGGAGATGTTGCTCGGGCCGAGGTCCGCGATCCGGCTGTGGTCCGGGCCGTACGGTTTGCTGGCCAGGCACACGATCCGGTCGGTCGTGGACGGCGAGGGGAGCGAGGGGCGGTAGTACACCAGTGGGTCGTCCCACTCGGAATGATCCCGACCGAAGTACCCGGCGAACTCGGCCCGACAGGTGTCGTAGGCGCGGGTGTCCAAGGCCTCCTGGGTGTCGATCAGGGCCGTGTTGAGCCAGAAGGCGTGGAACATCTCGGCGAGATGCGGCTCACTGCACGGCACCCGGATCACCATCTCGGCGAACTTGCTCCCGGGAGGAGCCACGTACGGCCCGAGGGCGCAGTCCCCGACGCGTAGCCGTAGGTACGAGGTCAGTTCAGCCCCCTCGAACTCATCCCATTCGCTGAGGCCCGGCCAGTGCGGGATGTCCTGGCCCTGGTCACTGTGCGGCGCGGGTTCCTCCATGAACGGGTCGAACGGGTCGAACGGGTCGAACGGGTCGTGATCGTGCATCAGGAACGCAGGCTTGGTCAGGTAGACCACCAGCAACAGTGCCCAGACCACGAGCCAGCCGAGATTGACCAGCAGGGCGGCGACAGCGAGGCCGCGTCCGGGGAGCCTGCGCCGGAGCACGATGCCACTCAGAACGGCCGAGATGACCAGCATCGGCGGGCTGCAGCCGACGAAGGACAGGGCCAGGGCAGTGATCGACGAGCCGGATGCGGGCGGGGCGATCTCACCACGAGTGGGCGTGGCGGCTTCCGAGTGCGGCACGCCGGTCATGCTGTCATGGCCCGTGCGTCAGCCGCACCGGTGGTCGACGCCGATCCACGATCGCGCGAACCGCGGCCCGACGCCGTACCCTAGGGAGTTGTCCTGCCCCGACCCGTGAGGTGAGTTGAGTGACGTCGGTCTTCCCCCGACTCGAGCCGAAGTTGCCCGGCGTGTCCAAGCCGATCCAGTACGTCGGCGGCGAACTCAATGCCACCGTCAAGGACTGGGACTGCGCCCCCGAGGGTCCCACCGTCCGCTGGGCGTTGATGTACCCCGACGCCTACGAGGTGGGGCTGCCGAACCAGGGTGTGCAGATCCTCTACGAAGTGCTCAACGAGCGCGACTGGATCGTGGCCGAACGCACCTACGCCGTGTGGCCGGACATGGAGGCGGTGATGCGGACTGGTGACGAGCACGGCCCGATCCCACAGTTCACCGTCGACAGTCACCGCCCCGTCGGTGACTTCGACCTGTTCGGGGTCTCCTTCTCCACCGAACTGGGCTACACCAACATGCTGAACGCGCTCGATCTGGCCGGGATCGCGATCCACTCCGCCGACCGCGGTCAGGACGCCCCGATCGTGCTCGCCGGCGGTCACGCCGCCTTCAACCCCGAGCCGATCGCCGATTTCATCGACGCCGCGGTGCTGGGCGACGGCGAGGAAGTGGTGCTGGCCATCTCCGAGGTGGTCCGCGAGTGGAAGGCCGAGGGCCGGCCAGCGGGGGAGATGCCGACTCCCCGCGACGAACTGCTGCGGCGGCTCGCGGTGAGCGGCGGCGTCTACGTGCCGCGCTTCTACGACGTGACCTACCGTCCCGACGGTGCCATCGCTGCGTACACCCCGACCGTTCCCGGAGTGCCCGCCCGGGTCCGCAAGCACACGCTGATGGACCTCGACGCGTGGCCGTACCCGGCCAAGCCGTTGGTGCCGCTGGCCGAGACGGTGCACGAGCGGTTCAGCGTGGAGATCTTCCGCGGCTGCACGCGGGGCTGCCGGTTCTGCCAGGCCGGGATGATCACCCGGCCGGTCCGGGAGCGTTCGCTGACCACGATCGGCGACATGGTCGAGAACGGGATCCGCAAGTCCGGCTTCTCCGAGGTCGGCCTGCTCTCACTCTCCTCGGCCGACCACACCGAGATCGGCGACCTGGCCACCGGGCTCGCCGACCGGTACGACGGCAAGTCGGTGTCGCTGTCGCTGCCCTCGACCCGGGTGGACGCCTTCAACATCACCTTGGCCAACGAGTTCTCCCGCAACGGACGGCGCTCCGGCCTCACGTTCGCCCCCGAGGGCGGCAGCGAGCGGATGCGCAAGGTGATCAACAAGATGGTCACCGAGGACGACCTGATCCGCACCGTGGCCGCCGCCTACTCGCACGGCTGGCGGCAGGTGAAGCTCTACTTCATGTGCGGTCTGCCCACCGAGACCGACGAGGACGTGCTCGCCATCGCCGACCTCGCCAAGCGGGTCATCGAGACCGGGCGTGAGGTGTCGGGTCGCAATGACGTCCGGTGCACGGTGTCGATCGGCGGGTTCGTGCCCAAGCCGCACACGCCGTTCCAGTGGGCGGCCCAACTCGACCACGAGACGACCGACATCCGGCTCGCGAAGCTGCGTGAGGAGGTCCGGGCGGACAAGCGGTTCGGTCGGGCGATCGGCTTCCGGTACCACGACGGCAAGCCCGGCATCATCGAAGGTCTGCTGTCGCGCGGAGACCGCCGCGTCGGCCGGATCATCGAGGCGGTCTGGCGCGACGGCGGCCGGTTCGACGGCTGGAGCGAGCACTTCTCCTACGACCGATGGATCGCTTGCGCGGAGACTGCGCTGGCCGACGCCGGCGTGGACCTGGACTGGTACACCACCCGGGAGCGTGAGTACGACGAGGTGCTGCCCTGGGACCACCTCGACTCCGGCCTCGACAAGGACTGGCTGTGGGCCGACTGGGAGGACGCACTGGCGGTCGCCGACGGCGAGGACATCGAGGTCGAGGACTGCCGCTGGACCCCTTGCTATGACTGCGGGGTGTGCCCGGAGATGGGCACGGAGATCCAGATCGGTCCGACCGGCCAGAAGTTGCTCCCCCTGTCCGTCGTCTGACCTCTGACCTCGGTGGTCGAGTGCCGCCCGGTTTCGGTGGTCGAGTGCCGCCCGGTTTCGGTGGTCGAGTGCTGCGCCTGTTCGGTGGTCGAGTGCCGCCGAGGAACGAGGCGGTGTATCGAGACCACGCCCGACCGCCGACCCACGCCCCCGTTCGGTGGTCGAGTGCCGCCCCCGTTCGGTGGTCGAGTGCCGCCCCCGTTCGGTGGTCGAGTGCCGCCCGCGTTCGGTGGTCGAGTGCCGCCGAGGAACGAGGCGGTGTATCGAGACCACGCCCCCCAGTCGCCCGGAAATGTCGGAGGCTGCTGGTTGGCTTGTTCTCATGAAGGCGGAGCAGCTCGAAGATCTCGACACCTCGGGTGAGGTGCTCGACTTCGTGCGCGCTCGCCGGGTGGTGGAGCAGCGGGCCGAGGTCGACCAGATGGTGGCGGCGGTGAAGTACTGCGGGATCAACACCCCGACCGATGACACCGAGGCCGCCGGGCATTGGTTCGGGGACCGGTCCTGCGCGTTGGCGGGTGCGGGTGCCCCTCAGGTGTCAGAATCCGCGGTCATCGAGTACGCCGCCGCCCTGGGCCGTAGCACGGAGTCGGCGAAGAAGTATCTGGGTGAGTGTTTGGAACTGGCGCATCGGCTCCGGAAGACCTGGACCCGGGTCCGTGCCGGTGAGGTCCCCGGCTGGGCAGCACGCCGGATCGCGTCCCAGACCATGAAGCTCCCCCAGGCCGGGGCGGCGTGGGTCGACGGTCAGGTCGCCCCCGCCGCGGGACGGATCGGGCCCACCGCGTTGGACCGGATCCTGAACGAGGCGATCACCCGGTTCGACCCCGAGGAGGCCGAACAACGCCGCCTCGACGGCCTCGAGGGTCGCCGGGTCGACATCGACCTCGATGACCTGATCGATGGGCAGGTCTGCCACGCCCGCGTGCACGGGGTCATCGACGCCGCTGATGCGATCGATCTCCAGGAAGCGTTGACCACCCTGGCCGCGCAGTACCGCGAACTGGGATCTCTGGAATCGTTGAACGTACGCCGCGCCAAAGCCCTCGGCGAGTTGGCCCGCACCCAACTCACCCTCACCCTCGACAACCGCGGGGACAGTGACGGGGGTGGCCTCGATACACCGCCGGGTGATGGAGCGGAGGGTCGGTGGTCGAGTGTCGGCGAGGGACGAGCCGATGTATCGAGGCCACCCACCCGGCGGGTGGTGTTGCATGTGCATCTGTCCGAGGATGCGGTCCAGGGGTACGGGGACGGGATCGCCCGGGTCGAGACGATCCTGGGGCAGCGGGATCGGTTGGTGACGTTCGAGCAGCTCACCGAATGGTGCGCCGGAGCCCAGGTCACCGTGCAACCGGTCCTGGATCTTCACGAGACGTTGATGTCGACGGGGTATCAGCCCGCAGGCAGGTTGCGGGAGCAGGTGGTCGGGAACAACCCGACGTGTGTGTTCCCCTTCTGCCACCGGCCGGCCAGGACCAGCGATCTGGACCATGTCGAACCCTGGCGCGACGACGGTGGCGGTGGCCGGACCGACTCCACGAACCTCGCGCCGTTGTGTCGTAGCCACCACAGGGCGAAGACCCATCTGGGGTGGACCTACACGATGCTGATCCCTGGTGAGTACCTGTGGACCAGCCCCCAAGGCCGCGCGTATCACCGTGGACCCGACGGCAGCAGTCCCGTCGACCCACCACGAGATACACCCAGCCCCTGACCCCGCAACCCCACCGGCTGCGGGGCCACCGGCACGCCCCGTGCCACCCGGGGGTGGCCTCGATACACCGCCTCGTTCCTCGGCGGCACTCGACCACCGAACAAGGGCGGTGGTTCGGCGGTCGACCACCGACGCCGGCGGCACTCGACCACCGAACAGGGACCGCACTCGACCACCGAACAGGGTGGTGTGGTTCGGCGGTCGAGTAGCGAGCGTATCGAGACCCCGTGCGACCTCGGGGGTGGCCTCGATACACCGCCTCGCAAGCTCGGCGGCACTCGACCACCGAACAGGCACGGCACTCGACCACCGAACGGGCGGCGGCACTCGGCCACCGAACAGGTCGGTGTGGTTCGGCGGTCGAGTAGCGAGCGTCAGCGAGCGTATCGAGACCCCGTGCGACCCCCGGGGTGGTCACGAGGCGGGGCTACCGGGGGCGGGTTAGGGTGGCGGGCAAGGACTCGGGACCGAGGGGGAAGAACAATGCGACGACTTGTGACGCTGTGTGCCGCGGGCACACTTCTGGTGGCTCTGGCTGGCTGCGGAGGGGGCGCCGACGAGCCCGGGCCGGTGGCGACTCCACCCTCGGTGGGTGAGGCCGACGCGCCAGACGAGGACGGCCCAGACGACGACGGCCCGGACGAGAGCACGGACGGGCCTGGTACCGCCCTGCCCACCTGTGACAGCCCAGCGATCGTCAACGCCGCCGGAGTGGTGCTCGCCCAGGTGGACCTCATCGGGCCGGGCGCCGACGAGTTCGACGAGGTGACCAACTGCCACTGGTACGCGGAGTCGGGGACCGAGACCTTCCAGATTAACCTGCAACGGTGGCTGCGCGGCGGGGACGTTCCCGATCGTGAGTTCCTGGAAGCGATCGGCCTCGACGTCCTGGACGACCCCGCCTATGCGAACGCCGGCCTGGCCGTGGGCACCGACGGCTCTCCGGAGGCCGGCAACGGGCAGGTGTTCGTCTTCGGCAGTGGCTACCAGGTCGTCGTCGAGGTGTTCCGACTCGATGTGTCACTCGATGACCTCATCGGGAGTGCGGCGATGCTGATCGCCATGCTGCGCTGACGCCCGACCCAACTGCTGCGGGCGGTCCACCGCCGAGGGCCCCGACGACCTTGACCCGTCGTCCGGTTAGGGTTGGTGGTCCATGACAGGGGAGCGCTTCAGCGCTGAGAGTGCGGCAACCGGCCGCAGACCCTCAATCACCTGCTCCGGTTAGCACCGGCGAAGGGAGTCGACATGCCTCACGTCCGTCCGAGCCTCCGAGTGGGGGCCCTCGTAGCGATCACCGCACTGGTGGCCAGCGGGTGCGCCGCCGACCCCGAGCCGACCCCTGATCCCGGCGGTGCCACCGAGACCGGCGGCACCGTGGTGCTGCTCACCCACGACTCGTTCAGCCTCCCCGACGAACTCGTTGCCGAGTTCGAGGCCGCCACCGGGTACACCCTCGACCAGCGCGGCTCCGGCAACGCCGGTGAGCTCACCAACGGACTGGTGCTGGCTGCCGGGAACCCGCAGGGCGACGTCGTCTTCGGGGTGGACAACACGTTCGCGTCGCGAGCGCTCGCCGAGGGTGTCTTCGACCCCTACCGCCCCGACCTGCCCGCCGGTGTCGCCGACCACCTGCTGCCCGGCGACGAGGACGAGGCCCTCACCCCGGTGGACACCGGCTCGGTCTGCGTGAACATCGACACCGTCTGGTTCGCGGAGAACGACGTGGTGCCCCCGGCCACCCTCGAAGACCTCCTCGACCCGGCGTACGAGGGGCTCTTCGTGCTCCCCGGCGCCACCACCAGTTCCCCGGGGATGGCGTTCCTGCTCGCCACCATCGCTGAGTACGGCGAGCGGTGGCCGGACTACTGGACCGCACTCCTGGCGAACGACGCCAAGCTCACGAGCGGCTGGTCGGATGCCTACTTCGTCGAGTTCACCCAGGGCGGCGGCGACAACGCCAGCCGGCCGATCGTGCTCTCCTACGACTCGTCCCCGGCCTTCACCATCGGCGACGACGGCGAATCGACCACGGCCGCACTGCTGCACACGTGCTTCCGACAGGTCGAGTACGCCGGCGTGCTGGCCGGCGCCGACAACCCCGAAGGCGCTCGCGCCGTGGTCGACTGGCTGCTCAGCACCGAGGTCCAGTCGGCCCTGCCCACGTCCATGTACGTCTTCCCGGTGCGCTCGGACGTGGACCTGCCCGAGGACTGGGCCAGCCACGCCGAACAACCCAGCGAGACGCTGGCCGTCGACCCGGCCGAGATCACCGCGAACCGGCAGCAGTGGTTGACCACCTGGACCGAACTCATCAGCCGTTGATGTGAGCAGCCTGCGCCGCCTGCTCACCCTGGCGGCGTTGGCCGTCGGGCCGCTGGTGGTGCTGGCGATCTTCTTCGCGCTGCCCATCTGGGGGATGGTGACGCGAGGGCTATTCGTCGACGGCGCGGTCGACCTGGGCGGCATCGTCGAGGTGATGTCGCGCCCACGGACCAGGCGGGTGCTCTGGTTCACCCTCTGGTCGGCCGGCGCCGCCACCGGGGTCGCCCTCGCGCTCGGGCTGCCGGCCGCCTACGTGCTGCACCGGCTCGCGTTCCCCGGGCGCGGTGTGGTGCGTGCGCTGATGATCGTCCCGTTCGTGTTGCCGACGGTGGTGGTCGGCATCGCCTTCCGGCAACTCTTCGCCGGTCCGCTGGCCGGCCTGGGACTCGACGGTTCGCCGGTGGCGATCGTCTGCGGGCTGGCGTTCTTCAACGTCGCCGTGGTGATCCGGGTGGTCGGCGCCACCTGGGAGTCGCTCGACGTACGCCCCGCTCAGGCGGCTGCCGCACTCGGCGCGTCACCCAGGCAGGTGTTCGCCACCGTCACCTGGCCGGCGTTGCGACCCGCGGTCGTGTCGGCGGCGAGCGTGGTGTTCCTGTTCTGTGCCTCCGGTTTCGGGGTGGTGCTGATGTTGGGAGGGCTGCGCTACTCCACCGTCGAGACCGAGATCTACCTGCTCACCACCCAGCTGCTCGACCTGCGGGCCGCCGCCGTCCTGTCGCTGCTGCAACTCGCGGTCGTCACCACCCTGCTCGCCATCGCCGCACGACTGCGGGCGGTGGCCGACCCCACCCAGCGGCGGCAGGTCGCCCAGCCGCGCCGGGTCGGGTGGCGGCAGGCACCGATCCTGGTCGGGGTGGCCACCCTGATGCTGCTGGTGATCGCCCCGATGGCCACGCTGGTCACCGGCTCGCTGCAGGTCTCCGGGGGTTGGGGCCTGGACAACTACCGGGCCCTGACCACCCCGGGCGCCAGCCAGGCGCTGGTGGTACCGGTGAGCCACGCGCTGACCACCAGCCTGCGGATCGCCGGACAGGCGACGGTGATCGCGCTGACGCTGGCCCTGCCGATCGCGATCGTGGCCGGCCGACGGGCCAGAACCTCGACCGAACGTCGACTGCAGGGCGTCCTGGACGGCCTCTTCATGCTGCCACTGGGAGTCTCCGCGGTCACCTTGGGCTTCGGCTTCCTGATCACCCTCAACGCGCCGCCGCTGGACCTGCGGTCCTCGCCGTGGCTGGTGCCGCTGGCCCAGGCCCTGATCGCGCTGCCGCTGGTGGTGCGCACCCTGGTGCCGGTGCTGCAGGGCATCGATGACCGACAGCGCCAGGCCGCGGCGTCCCTGGGCGCCGGACTGGTACGCCGGGTGGTCACCGTGGACCTGCCGGTGATCTGGAAGCCGCTGCTGGCGGCCTCGGGCTTCGCGTTCGCGGTCTCCCTGGGCGAGTTCGGCGCCACCTCGTTCCTGGCCCGGGCGGGTGACCCGACGATGCCGGTGGTCATCTACCGGCTGATCGGGCACCCGGGGCCGATGAACTACGGGATGGCGCTGGCCGCCTCGGTGGTACTGGCTGCCACCACTGCTGTGGTGATGCTGGCCGTGGAGCGGTTGCGGGTCCGATCCGTGGGAGCCTTGTAGACCGTGACCCTGACACTGCAGCAGTTGACCGTCGTCTACGACGGGGTTCCGGCCTGTGTCGACGTCTCCCTGGAGTTGCCCGACGGGGAGGTGCTGGCGGTGCTCGGCCCCTCCGGCTCCGGCAAGTCCACGCTGTTGCGGGCCGTCGCCGGGCTCGAACCGACCGCTTCGGGACGAGTCAGTTGGGACGGCCGGGACCTGACCCGCACCCCCACCCACAAGCGCGGCTTCGCGCTGATGTTCCAGGACGGGCAACTCTTCGACCACCTGTCGGTGGCCCGCAACGTGGGCTACGCCCTGCGGCTGCGCCGGGTGTCGGCCCGGACCCGGGAGACGCGGGTCGCCGAACTGCTGGAGCTGGTCGGGCTGGCCGGGTACGCCGATCGGCTGCCGGGGACGCTGTCCGGCGGCGAGCGGCAGCGGGTGGCGCTGGCCCGGTCACTGGCCGCGGAGCCACGGCTGCTGCTCCTGGACGAGCCGCTCTCCGCGCTCGACGCCGGCCTCCGGGAGCGGCTCGCCGCCGACCTCCGCGCCATCCTGACCGCCGCCGGGACCACCGCGCTGATGGTCACCCACGACCACGAGGAGGCGTTCCGGGTCGCCGACCGGCTTGCGGTGATGCGTGCCGGCCGGGTGGTGCAGTCCGGGCACATCGCCCAGGTGTGGCAGGCGCCGGTGGACGCCGACACCGCGCTCTTCCTCGGCTACGCCCGAGTACTGCAGGGGCCGGCAGCGGCCCGCGTGCTGGCCGCGGCCGCCCTGGACGGCGCCGGGGACCCGGCGGTCGCGGTACGACGCTCGGCGCTGCGCGTCGTAGGGTCGGGGGGACGGCTCAGCGGGCAGGTACGCAGCATCCAGGCGACCCCGGAGCTGGTGCGGCTGGTGGTCGCCGTGGAGGGGATCGGCGAACTCGACGCGGTCGCCTCCCTGCACCAGCCGCCGGCGCCGGGGGAGTCGGTCGACCTGACGGTCGACCCCACCCGGCTCGCGGTGCTGCGCGGCTGACGTCCAACCGGTCGATCACCCGTCGCCGATCTGGATGCACTCACCCTCGCCGCCGAGCTCGAGCCGGGCCCATACCGCCCGATGGTCCGACACCGATGACCGCAGCGTGCCGGCCTTCACGGCAGTGAACTCGCGACTGTGCAGCAGAAAGTCGATGCGTCGCCGCGGAGCCCCGGCGGGGACGGTGAGCCCCGGACCGTCACCGGCCCGCCAGGCGTCCCGCAGGTCGGCCCGGAGGAGTTGGCGCAGCGGCGCCGATCCGGGCACCACGTTGAGGTCGGCCCCGATCAGGGTGGGGCGACGGTCCGCAGCGACCTGCCCGGCGATCACCGCTGCCTGGGCTCGTCGGGCACTGCCACGGTGATGGTCCAGGTGGGTGCTCCACACGCTCACTTGGACCCCGTCGACATCGACCACGGCCTGGACGGCGGTGCGGGCGGCGCGGCCACCGGCCATCGGCAGGTCGATCGACCTCCAACCCATGATCGGGTACTTCGACAGCACCGCGTTGCCGATCAGGCCGCCGTCACGGTTCATGGGTGCCCGGCCGCCGTACACCGCGGCCATCGAGGTGGCCCGACCCAACCAGTCGGCCTGGCGGACCCCACCGCTGCGGGGGCGGCGCTCGTCGACCTCCTGGAGCATCACGATGTCGGCGTCCCAGGCCAGGATCTCCTCGGCGATCCCCGGCAGATCAGGTCCGTTGCGGCCGATCCCGCTGTGGATGTTGAACGTCAGCACCGTCAACGAGGTGCCGGCCGGCATCGGCAGGCAGTCCAGGTCGATGATCGGTGGTTCGGGGAGCGGGTGCTCCTCGTCGGCCTCGGGGGGCGCCGGGGGCGGTGGTGTCAGCGGCGCGGACTGGCCCCCGGGGCCGTCCGGGGCCGGACGGGCCTGGATCACCGCCCAGCCGGCCACCAGCAGCAGCGCGAGCCCGGCCAGCACTATCAGCTCACCGGCTCTGCCGCGCCGACCCGTCGTCCCCACGGTGTCAGCCTATGTCCGCCCTCCCCGCGATACTGACCCGATGCGACACGTCGACGACCATGAACGTCGGGCCCGACTCCTCGTGCGGCACCGGTGGGCCGACCGCACCGACTTGGTCGAGGAGGCGGTGGCGGCGATGACGGTGCTGCACGCCACCGACGTACCGACCGTCTATCTGTCGCTGTTGGCACGGGTGGACGGCCTCGCGGTGGCCGACGTCGACGACGCCTTGTACCGGCGACGCTCGCTGGTGCGGCATATGGCGATGCGCCGCACCCTCTTCGGGTTCCCCCGCGACCTGCTGCCGGCCGCACTGGGTGGACCCAGCGCCCGGGTCGCCGGCGCCGAGCGGCGACGCCTGGTCAAGGAGGTGGAAGCGGCCGGCCTCACCGACGACGGCGCCGCCTGGTTGGCCGGCGCAGCCGAGGACGTCCTGGCCTGCCTGGCCGACGGGACGCCCCGGACCGCGACGCAGGTGAAGGCCGAGGTGCCTGCGGTGGCCGGCGGCTACCAGTACGCAACCGACAAGGCGTACGGCGGCACCGTCCCGGTGGCTCCCCGGGTGCTCACCGTGCTGGCCCTGGAGGGGCATCTGGTCCGGGCCCACAACGATGCCCACTGGCGGATCAACCGGCCGACCTGGACGACGACGCGCACGTGGCTGGGGGAGCAGCCCGCACCGATCGACGCCGATCGGGGCTGGGCCGAGCTCGTCCGGCGCTGGCTGTGGACCTTCGGCCCGGGGACGCTGGCGGACCTGGTCTGGTGGACCGGGGCCACCAAGACGATCGTGCGCCAGGCCCTGGCCGATGTCGCGGCCGTCGAGGTGAGCCTGGACTCGGGGGCCACGGGCTACCTGTTGCCCGATGACCTGGCCCCGGTGACCCACGACGAACCCAGCGTCGCCCTGCTGCCGGTGCTGGACCCCACCCCGATGGGGTGGCAGGACCGGTCCTTCTTCCTCGGTGACCGGATGGCGGACTACTTCGACAGCACCGGGAACGCCGGCACCACCGCCTGGGTGGACGGGCGGGTCGTCGGCTGCTGGGTGCAGGACCCGCACGGCACCGTCCGGGTGCATCTGGTCGAGCCGGTGAGCCGCGCTGCCCGGAGCGCCCTGGACGCGGAAGCGACCCGGATCACCGACTGGTGCGCGGGGGAGCGGGTCAGTCCGATCTGGGTGTCGCCGCTGATGAAGGCCGCCGCGGCCAACGGCTGAGGCATCCGACTACAGTTCTGCGGGTGCGAGAACAGCCCCCACAGCAGGCGCCGCCGGTGCAGCGACTCCGGATCCGTTATGCCAAGCGTGGCCGGCTCCGGTTCACCAGCCACCGGGACTTCTCCCGAGCCTTCGAACGTGCCGTCTTCCGTGCCGGCATCCCGATGGCCTACTCCTCGGGATTCAACCCGCACCCCAGGATCTCCTACGCGGGTGCTGCCCCTACCGGGTCGGCGTCGGAGGCGGAGTACCTGGAGATCGCGCTGGCCGAGGTCCTCGACCCCGACCAGGTCCGGATCGACCTGGACGCCTCCCTTCCCGACGGCCTCGATGTGCTCGACGTGGTGGTCTCGCCGGGCGGCTCCCTGGCGGACCGGTTGCAGGCCAGTCGGTGGTTGATCGACCTCGACGTGGACCGGGACCGGGCCGCCGAAGCGGTGGCGGCCTTCCTGGCCGAGGAGTCGGTGAGCGTGGAGCGGATGACCAAGAAGGGGTTGCGCGCGTTCGACTGCCGGGCAGCCGTGGTGACACTGAACGTCGCGGACCCGGCCGCCGAGGTGTCCCGCACCCGGCTGGACCTGCTGCTGGAGCACACGGTGCCCGCCGTGCGCCCCGACGACGTGCTCACCGGCCTGTCCACCGTCACCGGAATCGACATCGGTGGCGCCCCCCTGCTCACCCGATCGGCGCAGGGACTCCTCGACGCCGAGCGCACCGGTGTGCGCGACCCGCTGGCCGAGGCCTAGGGGGATTCCGACGATCTGTGCGATACTCGCCACGGTTGATCGGTACGGCGGCAACCCCGCCGGAGCCACGACCCGACGACGTACTCGCCCAGTCACACCATGGCTGGGCACAGAGGACCCGAGTTGGTGCCAGACCGCGACGCGGCCGGCCTGTTGGTGACAGCGACAGGCAAGAGGGCCTTGCGACCGCGGCAGGTGTCGCCCGACGTTCGCTGACGCCCCGCGGAGAATGTCGCCGCCGCTGACAGACTTTGTGCGCCCTGCGGCGCACCGACACCCGCCCGGCCCGGTGCGGGATGAGGAGAGCAGATGCTCGACGACGTGACCGACGAGTCGGCCGCCACCGAACAGAACAACCCCGACGAGACCGCCGAGACCGCACCGCCGGCCGAGTCCGCCGAGGCACCGCCGGCCGAGACCGCCGAGACGGCGCCGCCGAAGAAGAAGAAGCGCCAGCCGGCCAAGACCAAGGAAGGGTCGGCCGTGAAGACCCCGGTCGATGAGGCTCCGGTCGAGGAGGCTCCGCCCGCGGAGTCCGGCGATGCCCTGGTGGCCGAGCCCGAGGACGAAGCACCGGCACCCAAGTCGGTCCCCGGCACCATGCTCCTCTTCCAGGCCCCCGACGCCAGCCAGTTGCCGCCCCGTCCGAAGCGGACCGCGCCGGTCGTCGACGAGCTCGACGACTCCGACGACTCCGACGATGAGGACGCCGACGACGAGGCCGACGACGAGGTCGCCGACCAGACCCCGGACTCCGACGACGAGGACGACACCTCGGCTGAGGACGACGACGAGTCCACCGGGGGTCAGCCGCGTCGCCGGCGCCGCCGCGGCGGGCGACGTCGCCGCAAGCCCGGCACCGAGGGCGAGGACGGGGACGAGTCCGAGGACGACACGGCAGCGGACGACGAGCAGGGGTCCGAGGACGACAGCACCGATTCCGAGGACGACGAGTCCGGCGACGAGTCCGGCGGCAGCAGTTCCACCCGCCGGCGTCGTCGCCGCCGTCGCGCCGGTGACGGTGGCGGCAGCGGTGGTGGCGGTGGCGCCGACGACCCGCAGAACACGGTCACCCGGGTCCGTCAGGCGCGCTCGGCCGAGGACGAGATCACCTCCGTGTCCGGCTCCACCCGCCTGGAGGCCAAGAAGCAGCGCCGCCGGGAGGGTCGCGAGGCCGGTCGCCGACGCGCCCCGATCGTGAGCGAGGCCGAGTTCCTGGCCCGCCGCGAGGCGGTGGAGCGGGTGATGGTGATCCGGCAGGCCAAGGACCTGATCCAGATCGGCGTCCTGGAGGACAAGGTCCTCGTCGAGCACTACGTGGCCCGCGAGTCCCAGACCTCGCTGATCGGCAACGTCTACCTCGGCCGGGTGCAGAACGTGCTGCCCTCGATGGAGGCGGCGTTCATCGACATCGGCAAGGGCCGCAACGCGGTCCTGTACGCCGGCGAGGTCAACTGGTCGGCGCTGGGCCACACCGAGGGCCAGCCGCGCAAGATCGAGTCGGTGCTGACCAGCGGCCAGAGCGTGCTGGTGCAGGTCACCAAGGACCCGGTCGGACACAAGGGCGCCCGGCTCACCAGCCAGATCAGCCTGGCCGGCCGCTTCCTCGTCTACGTGCCCGACGGCACCACCTCCGGTATCTCCCGCAAGCTCCCCGACACCGAGCGCGGCCGTCTCAAGGCGCTGCTCAAGGAGATCGTCCCCGAGACCGCCGGCGTCATCGTCCGCACCGCGGCCGAGGGTGCCAGCGAGGAGGAGCTCAGCCAGGACGTCGCCCGGCTCAAGGCCCGCTGGGAGGACATCGACGCCAAGGCCACCTCCGGCGGCGGACCGAAGCTGCTGTACGGCGAGCCCGACCTCACCCTCAAGGTGGTCCGGGACCTGTTCACCGAGGACTTCGCCAAACTGGTCATCGAGGGTGACGACGTCTGGGACACGGTGCAGACCTACGTCGCGCAGGTGGCGCCCGATCTGGAGGCCAGGTTGGAGCGGTACACCCGCAACGACAACGACCCCGACTCGTTCGCTGCGTATCGGATCGACGAGCAGATCGCCAAGGGGCTGGACCGCAAGGTCTGGCTGCCCTCGGGCGGCTCGCTGGTCATCGACCGCACCGAGGCGATGACCGTCGTCGACGTCAACACCGGCAAGTTCACCGGCTCCGGGGGCAACCTCGAGGAGACGGTCACCAAGAACAACCTGGAGGCGGCCGAGGAGATCGTCCGGCAGCTCCGGTTGCGCGACATCGGCGGCATCATCGTCGTCGACTTCATCGACATGGTGCTGGAGTCCAACCGGGACCTGGTGCTGCGTCGACTGGTCGAGTGCCTGGGCCGGGACCGGACCCGCCACCAGGTCGCCGAGGTGACCTCGCTTGGTCTGGTGCAGATGACCCGGAAGCGGATCGGTACCGGCCTGCTGGAGGCGTTCAGCGAGAACTGCAGCCACTGCGAGGGCCGGGGCGTGATCATCAGCGACATGCCGGTCGACTCCAAGCGCGGCGACGGCGACAGCAACCGCCGGAACCGGCGTACCAAGGGCGGCAAGGGCGGCGGCTCGCAGCAGCCGGCCAAGCCCAAGGCGGTGCCCTCACCCAAGGACGTCGCCGCGGTGGCCCGCCCGGAGAACGCGGACCGGCCACCAGCGGACGAGGCGGACGCCCCGTCGTCGGAGACCCAGGCCGTGGAGACCCAGGCCCCGGACACCCAGTCCCCGGCGGCTGAGCCCACCGAGGCTCCAGGCACCGAGGCTCCGGCCCCCGAGGCTCCAGGCACCGAGGCTCCGGCCCCCGAGAAGCGTGCGGTCGCCGAGAAGCCCGCCAAGGCCGCCGAGCCGACCACCCCGGTGGAGCGACCCACCGTGGTCACCAGCACCCGCCGCAGGTCCGCCCGACGCCCCGCCGGTTCCCCGGCCGGCGACGCTTCGGTGGGCACCGTGGTGATCGAGACACCGACCCAGCCGGTGGCCCCGCCGCCGGCCACCGAAGCGCCCAAGGTGACGGTGCGGACCCGCACCCGTGGCCGGGTGGCCACCCCGGCGCCGGCGGCCGACGACCAGAAGTGAGGGCGGCGCCCGGCCCGCCGTTTTGCGCTGGCCGGGTGCCTCACCCTAGGATTGACCCTTGGTGTGCGTGTGCACACGCGAGGCTTCCGCGCATTCGTTTCCAGGATGAGTGGCGGACCATCACAGACTCAGAAGCTTTCAACGAAGGAGACCGCGGTGTACGCGATCGTGCGCAGTGGCGCCACCCAGCAGAAGGTTGCCGTGGGCGACGTCATCGAGATCGACAAGGTGAGCACCCCGACCGGTGACACCATTGCCCTGCCGGTCCTGCTGCTGGTCGACGGCGAGGCCGTGACCTCGGACGCCGCCGCCCTCGACAAGGCGTCGGTGACCGTGGAGGTCCTCGGTCAGACCAAGGGTCCCAAGATCATCATCCAGAAGTTCAAGAACAAGACCGGCTACAAGAAGCGCCAGGGTCACCGCCAGAAGTACACCCAGGTCAAGGTCACCGCGATCAACAACTGAACCGGGAGCGTGTGACGCCTCGACGTCACGCGGCCCGGAGGGCTCTGAAGTCCCCGAGCCCCACAGACTGACACCAGCACTCCAGAAGAGGTAGAGACATGGCACACAAGAAGGGCGCCGCTTCCACCAAGAACGGTCGCGACTCCAACGCACAGCGCCTCGGCGTCAAGCGCTTCGGCGGCCAGGTCGTGAACGCCGGCGAGATCCTGGTCCGCCAGCGTGGCACCCACTTCCACCCGGGCGCCGGTGTGGGCCGCGGCAAGGACGACACGCTGTTCGCCCTGGTGGCCGGCACCGTCGAGTTCGGCACCAAGCGTGGCCGCCGGGTCGTCAACGTGCAGGACCTGGCTGCGGCCGAGGCCTGAACCACCCCCTGTCGCCCGATCCGTTCGGGCGAGTAGGACCAAACTTCGCGAAGGGCGCCCCCGACGGGGGCGCCCTTCGCCTCATGTGAGGGAGAATCCAGCCATGGCCGTTCCCACCTTCGTCGATCAGGTCACTCTGCACGTCGCAGCCGGACGCGGTGGCAACGGCGTGGCTTCGGTCCACCGGGAGAAGTTCAAGCCCCTGGGCGGACCCGACGGAGGCAACGGCGGCCCCGGCGGCTCGGTGATCCTGCGGGTGCACCCCGACGTCACCACCCTGCTCGACTACCACCACAGCTCCCGGCGTACCGCCGAGCACGGCAGCCACGGCGCCGGTGGGCACAAGAACGGTAGCCACGGCGCCGATCTGGTGCTGCCGGTGCCGGACGGCACCGTCGTCTCCACCAAGGACGGCGACGTGATCGCCGACATGGTCGGTCACGGGACCGAGCTGGTCATCGCCCGTGGCGGCCGGGGCGGGCTCGGCAACGCCGCGCTGGCCTCGTCCAAGCGCAAGGCGCCCGGCTTCGCGCTGCTCGGTGAGCCCGGCGAGGAACTCGACATCGTCCTCGAGCTCAAGGTGGTCGCCGACATCGGCCTGGTCGGCTTCCCCAGCGCCGGCAAGTCGTCGCTGATCGCGGCGATCTCCCGGGCGCGGCCCAAGATCGCCGACTACCCGTTCACCACCCTGGTGCCCAATCTCGGGGTGGTCAGTGCCGGCGACACCACCTTCACCGTCGCCGACGTCCCCGGCCTGATCGAGGGAGCGGCCGAGGGCCGCGGACTCGGTCACGAGTTCCTCCGGCACATCGAACGTTGCGCCGCGCTGGTGCACGTGCTCGACACCGCCACCATCGAGCCCGGCCGCAACCCGGTCGACGACCTCGACATCATCGAGCGCGAACTCGCCTCGTACGGCGGCCTCGAGGACCGACCCCGGCTGGTGGCGCTGAACAAGGTGGATGTGCCCGACGGGCGCGACATCGCCTCCTTCGTCGTGGAGGAGTTGCGCGGCCGCGGCCTGGACGTCTTCGAGGTCTCCGCCGCCTCCGGTGAGGGCACCCGGGAGCTGATCTTCGCGATGGCCGGACTGGTGGAGCAGGCCCGGGCCGCCCGGCCCGCGGCCGAGACCGAGCGGATCGTGATCCGCCCCAAGGCGGTCGACGGCCCCGACTTCACCGTCACCGAGACCGGCGCCGGCTGGCGGGTGCGCGGCGAGAAGCCGGAGCGGTGGGTGCGGCAGACCGACTTCAGCAACGACGAGGCCGTCGGCTTCCTCGCCGACCGGTTGAACCGTCTCGGCGTCGAGACCAGGCTGGTCGAGCTGGGGGCCGTCGAGGGGGACACGGTGCTGATCGGCGACCCCGACGACGCGGTGGTCTTCGACTTCGCCCCCGGCATCGATGCCGGCGCGACCAACCTGGGCCGACGCGGCGAGGACGAACGGTTCGCCGGTGAGCGGCCGGCCGCCCGGCGTCGCCGTGAGATCGACGAGGCGATGGTCGCCCGAGGCGAGAACGAGACCCGCGCCGACGTGGCCCGCCGCCTCGACGAGGAGCGCCGGGAACGGCTCGCCAACGGCCCCAAGGTCGCCCCCCGGGGCGGCCACTCCGGCCCGATGTCCTACGAGATCGGTTCGGCCGCCGACCCCGACCATGTGTCCGAGGAGGAGCAGTGACCCGACCGGAGGTGAGTGCAGCCCGCCGGATCGTGGTCAAGGTCGGCTCCTCCTCGCTCACCACCGCGGCCGGCGGTCTGGATACCGACCGGCTGCGCACCCTGGTCGACGTACTGGCCGGCACCCGGCTCGCCGGGGTCGAGGTGGTGCTGGTCTCCTCTGGTGCCATCGCCGCGGGCCTGGCGCCGCTGGGCCTGAAGCGTCGCCCGCGTGGCCTGGCCGCCCAACAGGCCGCCGCTTCGGTGGGGCAGGGCCTGCTGGTGCACCGCTACACCGACGAACTGGCCCGGCACGGGCTGGTCACCGGGCAGGTGCTGCTCACCCTCGACGACGTGACCCGGCGCGCGCACTACCGCAACGCCTATCAGACGTTCGCGAAGCTGCTCGAGCTCGGTGTGCTGCCGATCGTCAACGAGAACGACAGCGTCGGCACCAGCGAGATCAGGTTCGGTGACAACGACCGTCTCGCCGCCCTGGTGGCGCACCTGGTCCATGCCGACCTGCTGCTGCTCCTCTCCGATGTCGACGGCCTCTACGACGGTCACCCCGATCACCACGGCACCACGCTGCTCGCCGACGTACGCTCCGACGACGACCTCACCGGGGTGCGGATCGGCAAGGCCGGGGCGGCCGGTGTCGGCACCGGGGGCATGCACACCAAGGTGCAGGCGGCCAAGATCGCCACCGGCGCCGGGATCCCGGTGGTGCTCACCAGCGCCGACAACGCCGCCTCGGCGCTGGCCGGTGCCCCGGTCGGCACCCTCTTCCACCCCACCGGCCGCCGCCGGCCCACCCGACTGCTGTGGCTGGCGCACGCCACCGAGCCGAAGGGACTGTTGGGGTTGGACGCGGGAGCGGTCCGGGCCGTCACCGAACGCCGCGCCTCACTGCTGGCCGCGGGGATCAGCACGGTGGGTGGCAGCTTCGTCGCCGGCGACCCGGTCGACCTGGTCGATCCGGACGGCCGCCCGGTGGCCCGGGGTCTGGTGAACTTCGACGCCGACGAGTTGCCGGCGCTGCTGGGCCGCTCCTCAGCCGAGCTGAAGCAGGCGCTGGGTGCGGCCTATGAGCGCGAGGTCGTGCACCGCGACGACATGGTGCTGCTCTAGGTCTGAGAGGCTGCCCGGTGTGATCGTTGCGCGGATCCTCTTCTGGCTACTGCTGGTGACGCTGATGCCCGGCGCCGTGGCGTTGACGGTGCTGCGGGTGCTGCAGCTCGAGCAGGGCTGGGCGGTGCGGATCGTCTCGTTCACGCCGTACGCCGTGCTCGGCTACGGGGTCGTGGCGCTGCTCTGTGTGGTGGCGGCCTTCCGGGCCCGGGACGCCGGCCGGCGCGGCTCCCCGCGCACCTGGCTGACCGTGGCTCTGATCGTGCTGCTGCCGTTGGGCCTGCACGGCTGGTGGCTGGCCCCGGAGTTCATCGATGACCGTGAGCAGATCCCCGACGGGCCAGTGGTCACGGTGATGACCGCGAACCTGCTCAAGGGCCACGCCGACCCGTTGGCGGTGCTGAGCGCCGCCTCGGAGCGGGGTGTCGACGTGCTGGTGCTGCAGGAGATCACCCCCCGAACGCTGGCCACTCTCGACGACTCGGGCCTCGACCTGGCGATGCCGTTCCGCGCCGGTGACTCCAAGGAGACGGTGGAGGGGACGATGATCTTCTCCAGGTGGCCGTTGCGTGACGAGGTCCGCACCAGCACCGGGTACGACGGTTATGCGGTCACCGTCGAGCACGACCTGGGGGAGTTCCGCTTCTTCGGCGTACACCCGCGGCCGCCGATCGGGCCGGCGTACGCGTGGCGCGGTGATCTGGAGAACCTGCTCGCCGAAGTTGAGGAGGCGATGGCGGGTGAGTTGCCGGTGCTGCTGGCCGGTGACCTCAACGCCACCCCCGATCACCGGGAGGTTCGCGCGTTCGCCGATGCAGGGCTGCGCCGGGTCGGTGAACTCATCGGCGCCGGTTGGCAGCCCACCTGGCCGTCGGAGGCCAGTCCGGACACGTTCCCCGGCTGGGTGCCGCCGCTGGTCCAGATCGACCACGTGATGGTCGATGCGCGCTTCGTCCCCCTCGACCTGGAGCGGGTGTTCATCCCGGGCAGCGACCACATGGCTGTGGTCGCCCGGGTCGCTAGAGTCCTTGGAGACCCCAACAGTTAGGGTGGGCGCCATGCCCTTGGCCTTCTTCCGTCGCAGCGGTGACGAGAGCTTCCTGCCCGAGCCGGTCAGTTGCAGTCTGTGGAGCGACGACCAGATGCACGGCGTCGCGGTCAGCGCCCTGCTGGCGTCCAGCATGGAGAAGGGCCTGGCCACGCTGGGTCGCACCGACCTGCGCCCCGCGAAGTATGCGGTCGATCTCTTCGCGCCGGCCCGGATGCACGAGGTCACCCCGCGACTGCGGGTGGTCCGGGAAGGCAAGCGACTCTGCCTGATCGACGTGGACCTGGAGCAGGACGGTGCCCGGGTGGCCCGGGCCAGCGGCCTGTTCCTGCTGCCGACCGCGAATCCTGACGGCGACATCTGGGTCTCCTCCGCCACCCCGCAGCCGCCGCCGGCCGACATCGCGCCGGAGACCGATCAGCCGCACGTGCCGATTTTCGCCAGCGACGACACCGACTGGTCCAACGACTTCGCCGGCCACCAGAACCCCAGCCGCAAACGCACCTGGCAGACGGGCGTGCCGCCGGTGCTGGGGGAGCGACCCACCCCGTTCACCGCGGTGGCCAGCATCGCCGACGCCGCCAGCATGGTCACCAACTGGGGCACCCACGGGGTCACCTACATCAACACCGACATCACGCTGGTGCTCTCCCGGCTCCCGGTCGGCCTCGAGGTCGGCCTGGAGGCGATGGACCGCACCGAGAACGACGGGATCGCGGTGGGCACCGTGCGGGTCTTCGACCGGGCCGGAGTGCTCGGCTCGGTGACCGTCTCCGCCCTGGCCAACGCCCGGCGTGCCGTGAACCTCGGCGCTCACGAACCCGAGGACAGCGCCCGGGTGTGAGGGTTCTGCGGGACCCCGGCGTGTCGGCTTGAGATCGCGCGACCCGGCGGGGAGGGTCGTGGGGACCTTATTGTCTGTTCCCGCGGCGACTGCCCGGGTAGGGGGCGTCGGTGCGGGTGCCGCGTGTGTTTGTCGGGTCTTCGTGTTGTCGGTAGGGCTCGGCGCTGTGGTGTGGGGCACTGTGCCACCTCCCGGAGACGCTGGCGGGGCTGCTCAGGCGGTGAGCAGCCAGCCTGAGGGCGATGCGCCGTCACTGGATGAGGCTGCCGCCTTGGACCGTGCTGCCGAGACCGGATCCGAAGTGGTCGTGGAGGCGCTGACCGATGAGCACACGGTGGTGACCGCCCAGCCATCCGGGCTCTTGAAGGCAGAGATATCGCTCTTCCCTGAGCGCGTCCTGAGGGACGGTGAGTGGCTGGACGTTGACTTGACGCTGATCGCCACTGATGAGGGTTTAGCACCGAGGGTCGGTGTCGCAGATGTGGTCTTCTCTCCCGGCGGGACCGGTCCCGCCGCCCGGCTGAGGGAGGAGAGCGCGGAGTTGGCGCTGTCGTGGCCCGGCAGGCTGCCAGTCCCGGTGCTGGAGGGCGACACAGCCACCTACGAGGGTGTGCTGCCGGAGGTGGACCTGGTGCTGAACCAGCTGGATGACACGTTCCGAGCGATCGTCCCTGGCGGTGGGGTCGTCGGCACACGCGGTCAGGAGTTCATACGCGTCATAGTCACTGGCGACGGCCGAGTCATCAACGCCTTCCCCGTCAACGTGAGGTGACGACTGTGGACTTGACCTACGACCACCTGAGCACCGACGAGCTGCGAGGCACAACGCAGACCGACTACCTGGTCGCTCTCGACGCTCACTTCCGCATTCGCGATGACGACGTGACCATCTACGACGAACCAGGATTCCCAGTGGTCGAGCTCGCCCGAAGCCTCCTGATCTGGCTTCGGGACCCGGACCCGGGCGACTTTGATTTTGACTCGATGTCCTACGAGGAGAGTGGCGCACTCGCCATCCGCCGTTCCCCGTCAGGGTGGACGTTTGGTTCGGTCTTCGCCCCGGATGCCGCCGCTAGGCCGGTCGACCGCGCCGAGGTCGATCGGTGCTGCCAACGATTCGTCGCCCAGGTTGAGGAGGATCTGGCGAATCTTGGCCTCGACCCCGACGAGGTGATTAGGCGATGAAGCGCATCACTGTCCTCATCCTAGCAACCCTCGCGGCCTGCTTGGGGCTCACAACGCCGACGGCGGCCGCAGCCATACCGATCGGAAGCCCGATTGCCAACGTGCACGCGTACGACAGACACCACGTGTCTGCAGCGCCCTCAGACTCGGCAATCGAGCGCGGCCCGCCCGCGACGTACGACAACAGCACCTACAACGCCGACGCCCTTGGGCAGCTCGGAGTTTCGGCGCGCCCGGATGTGCTCACGGTGCCGTCGGTCTACGACTACGTCGACACCCTTGGATTTATGCAGACCACGCGCGGTAGCCGGGTCGCCGAGGAGCAGGTCGACAGCGCCGAGGTAGGTCCTGTCGTCGTTCGGCGGTCTGAAGTTGCCGCAAACGCAGGAGCGCGCGGTTGGACCCGCGGTGACGACATCTATGCGCTCACCAAAGCGGGCAACAAGCCGTCATGGTCGACCGTTCGGTCCCGCTACTGGAAGAACGAGGCCGCGAATCCCCAGATCGACAACTGGAGCGCCGCGAACCTTGAGCGAATGAGGAGCGGGCGCGCGCCTCAGCGCTACAACCGCGACAAGGGCGGCATGGAGTCGATGGAGTTGAGCCACGA
>NZ_JAERJA010000013.1 GCF_016827675.1 Nocardioides limicola
CTGGGGGAGCTTCATCGTCTGGGACGCGATCCGGCGTGCTGCCCAGCCGGGGACCTCACCAGCACGGACCCGGGTCCAGGTCTTCCGGAGTCGGTGGGCCAGTTCCAGACATTCACCCAGATACCGCTTTGCCGATTCGGTGGAGCGGCCGAGGGCGGCGGCGTACTCGATGACCGCGGATTCTGACACCTGAGGGGCACCCTCACCCGCCAGGGCGCAGGACCGGTCCCCGAACCAGTGCCCGGCTGCGTCGGTGTCAGTGGTCGGGGTGTTGATCCCGCAGTACTTCACCGCCGCCACCATCTCGTCCCGGTCGGCCTCCGCGGCCGCTGCCCGGCGGGCGCGCATGAAGTCCAGCACCTCACCCGAGGTGTCGAGATCTTCGAGCTGCTCCGCCTTCATGAGAACAAGCCAACCAGCAGCCTCCGACATTTCCGGGCGACTGGGGGGCGTGGTCTCGATACACCGCCTCGTTCCTCGGCGGCACTCGACCACCGAACGCAGGCGTGGTTTGCCGGTCGGGGGTGGCCTCGATACACCGCCTCGTTCCTCGGCGGCACTCGACCACCGAGGGCAGGCGTGGTTCGGCGGTCGAGTAGCGAGCGCCAGCGAGCGAATCGAGACCCCGGGCGGGCTGGGGGGTGGTCTCGATACACCGCCTCGTTCCTCGGCGGCACTCGACCACCGACCGGGCGGCGGCACTCGACCACCGAAGGCGGGCGGCACTCGACCACCGAAGGCGGGCGGCACTCGACCACCGAGGGCAGGCGTGGTTTGCCGGTCGGGGGTGGTCTCGATACACCGCCTCGTTCCTCGGCGGCACTCGACCACCGAACGCAGGCGGCACTCGACCACCGAAACGAGGCTCGGTTCGGCGGTCGAGTAGCGAGCGGCAGCGAGCGTATCGAGACCCCGGGCTAGGGGGCTAGCGGGGGAGCGCGCCTTCGATCAACTGGATCAGGTGTGAGCTGACGAGTTTGTCGCGCTCCAACGGCAGCATGTGCCCCGCACCCGGCGCCAGCACCAGCGTCGAGGTGCGGATAGCGCCGGTGATGCGACGGGCATGGTCGGCGGGAGTGAGCAGGTCCTTCTCGCCGACGAGCACCCGCGTGGGGATCCCGTCGAAGGCCTTGAGGGCGTCGAATCGGTCGTGGCGCAGCGCCGCAGCGAAGAAGCCCTCCATCGTCGCGGGTGGGCAGTTGATGAGCTGATCGACCACCAGGCCGTGGTCGCGCAGCCGCATCGGCTGGCCGAACAGGAAGCGGCGTACCACCATCCGCTCGATGCGGGGCTGCTTGCGGCGCGCACTCCGGCCGAGGATCCGGGCCCGTTGTGCGAGCACGCTCGGCAGTTGGAACTTGGCCCGCTCGCCCATGTCCGGCAATCCCAGGGTGACCGACTTGAGGTTGCCGGCCGAGGTGGAGCAGAACATCGCGCCACGCACGCGGTCCATCACTTCGGGGTGGTTCTCACCGATCGCCATCATCGTCATGCCGCCGATCGAGTGGCCGGCCAGCACCAACGGGCTCCCGCCGGGGGCGTGGGCGTCGATGAGGTCGGCCATGTCCCTGGCCAGGTTGTCGATGGTGCAGTCGGCCAACGGAGCAGGGTCCGACTGGCCGTGGCCGCGATGGTCCCAACTGAGGATGCCGATCCGATGGCCGAAGTGATGCTGCAGGTCCCGGACCTGGTAGTGCCAGTCCTCGTGGTCGGCCGTCCAGCAGTGCGCGAGCACGACGGTGACGTCGGGCTCGGGCGGGCCGTAGCGGCGTACTGACAGGTTCAACCCGTCGAAGGTGCGGAAGGAGTGAATGCTCATCAGGGGGCTGAGTCTGACATATCAGGGGCCCCGATGTAACGCCGTGTCGCAGACAGAAATCAGGGCGTGGCCCAGACCACCGCTGTGGCGATCGCGGCCACGCCTTCGCCGCGACCGGTCAGGCCCAGGCCGTCGGTGGTGGTGGCCGAGACGGAGACCGGGGCGCCGACGACCTCGCTGAGGGTCACCTCGGCCTCCCGGCGGCGCGGACCCAGCCGGGGCCGGTTCCCGATCACCTGGACCGCGACGTTGCCGATCTCGAAGCCGCCGTCGCGCACCCGTCTGCAGATCTCACCCAGCAGCGCTGCGCCCGAGGCGCCCGCCCAGGCCGGGTCGCCGGTGCCGACCTGGCTGCCCAGGTCGCCGAGCCCAGCGGCCGACAGCAGGGCGTCGCAGGCGGCGTGCGCGGCCACGTCGGCGTCGGAGTGACCGACCAGGCCCTGGGACTCCTCCGGCCACGCCAGCCCGGCCAAGTGCATGGGCTCGCCGTCGGCCAGTCGGTGTACGTCGGTGCCGATGCCTACACGTGGGATCACGTGCCCGATCATGCCGCACCCGCCCGCGGTTCGGTGCAATGCGCAAGAATGGATCGGTGCGGACTTCACGGGGCCTCTGGGCGCTCAGCGGCCTTCTCGCAGGCCTGGCAGGCCTGGCGGTCAGCCACGTCGCGGCGATGTGGCTGACGAACCGCGAAGCGCCCTTGTACGCCGTGGCTGACGGCATCATCCGGCTCACCCCCGGACCTATCGTCCGGTTCGCGATCGACCAGCTCGGCACCCGGAACAAGCCGCTGCTGCTGACCGGGATCGTGGTGGTCCTGATGATCCTGTTCCTGGTCGCTGGGGCGCAGGCCAGAAGGCACTGGCTGCGCAGCGTGCTGGTCTTCTCCGTGCTGGCTGCGGTGGCAGCGGCGGCGGTGCTCGCGCAGCCCGGAGGTGGCCCGTTCGACCTGGTCCCGGTGGCGCTCGCGTTGATGACCTGGCTGGTAGGAGTGGCCGTTCTCACCGGCCCGCTGGTGGACCTCCCCGCCCCCGTCGAGGCCGTCGCGCCCACCGAGGGCGATGTCGGGACAGGGGTGGTCGACGGGCCGCGGGCGGGCCATGCTCGCCGGGCCTTCCTGTTCCGGGCCGGCATGGTGGCGCTGGTCGCCACCTCGGGAACGTTGTTGGCCAACGTGGTCAGTCGCGGTCGCCGCCGCGTCGAGGAGGCGCGCCGACTCCTGCGGCTGCCTCTCACCCAGCCGGTCGTCGACCCGCGCTGGCGGGTCGAGGACCCGCCCGAGGGGGCCACCGGCTGGCTCACCCCCAACAACGACTTCTACCGGATCCACACCGCCGTCGTGGCTCCCACGGTGGACGCTGCCGAGTGGCGACTGCGGATCCATGGCCTGGTCGATCAGGAGGTGGAGCTCTCCCTGAACGACCTGCTGGCGCTCGACGTGGTCGAGGAGTGGATCACCCTGAACTGCGTCTCCAACCCCATCGGCGGTCCGCTGATCGGCAACGCCCGATGGACCGGAGTCCGCACCGCGGACGTGCTCGCCCTGGCCGGCGTACACCCCGACGCGGACGCAGTACTGCAGACCTCCCACGAGGGCTGGAACTGCGGCACCCCGCTGCGGGTGCTCACCGACGAACGGAACTCACTGCTCGCGTTCGGGATGAACGGCCAGCCGCTGCCCATCGACCACGGCTACCCGGTGCGCACCATCACCCCAGGGCTCTACGGCTACGTGTCTGCGTGCAAGTGGGTGGTGGACTGGGAGGTGACCCGGTTCGCCGACTTCACCGCCTACTGGACACACCGGGGATGGGCGGAGCGTGGGCCGGTCAAGATGGCCTCTCGCATCGACGCGCCGCGGGACGGCCAGGCGGTGGCGGCCGGCCGGGTCCGGGTGGGCGGGATGGCCTGGTTCCAGCACACCGGACTGGCCGCGGTCGAGGTGCAACTCGACTCCGGAGCGTGGACCCGCACCGAGTTGGCTGAGGTGCCCAGTGCCGACACCTGGGTGCAGTGGGCCACCACGCTCGACCTGGAGCCGGGCGACCACCTGCTGCGGGTGCGCGCCATCGCCGAGAGCGGTGAGGTGCAGACGTCGGTGGCGGCCGAGGTGGCGCCCGACGGAGCCACCGGGCACCACGTCATCCAGTTCTCCGCACGCGAGGAAGTCTGACTACCAGTTGCCGCGGCTCGGTGGCAGCGACTGGCCGGCGGCATGGATCACGTAGCTGAGTCCCTTCGACCGCGACATCCAGGCACGCTCGAACTGGCTCCTTGAGTAGACCCGCCGGACGCCCGACGCGTGGGCTGCGGCCGGGTCGTTGACGATCACGTCGCCGGTCGAGGTGAACCCGACGATCACCACCAGGTGCCCGTTGGTGGCGGTGATCGGGGCGCCGGAGAGCTGTCCGGCACCGAACGAGATCGACACGATCAGCGGGATGCCGGCGGCGATGAACTCCTCGGCCTCCCGGAGGCTGCGCAGTCGGGTGACGAAGGCGCCCCCGGCGCGGAGCCCGGCGTACGCCGTGTTGAACGGCCAGTTGCCGGTGCCCCGGTAACGGTGGTCGTAGGTGCCGCGGGCCGCATGCACCACCCACGGGTCCGGATGCCCGTCGGCGACCCATGAGTAGGCCTTCTTGCCGGGCAGTCGGCCGTGGAAGGCCAGCACCATCGCCGTGGACGTGGGGGAGCACCAGGCCTGCCCGCCGCCACCCCACTGCTGGTAGCTGCCCTGATGCGCCATCTGGGAGAAGCGCGGCACCGTGAGCTCGACCTGCCGTTTGGTCAAGGGCGCCGATGTGGCCGGGACGGAGTCGGGGAGGCGGGAGGCGGTCGCCCCGATCCGCGTCACCGACGGGCCGTTCTTGGCGCGGGCCACCTTGCGGAAGACGACCCTGACCCGCCAGGCATCCACGGTGTCGTGGGCGAGCCAGGTGTCCACGTCGAGGCGGCCCAGGTCGTCGGGTTGGCTGGCCCCCGATCGTCGGGTGAGGTGGGCGTCGCCGGCGGCCCAGTGGGCGACGGTGTCCCAGGAGCCGACCCGGGCGCCGGATCGCGCCCTGACCAGGATCTTGATCCGTGATCGGCCCGGAGTGCGGGCGTTCCAACTCGGGATGAGCTCGGTCAGGTCGAAGCCGGGCCGCACCCAGGGCGAGGTCCACCGGGAGATCGCCCAGGTGGTGCCGTCCTTGGTGGTACGGCGTGCCTGCGGAACCTCGGCCATTGTCAATCGGCCGTGGGAGGCGACCGTGCCACGGTGCAGGCCCCGGGTCAGCGAGTTGGCGGTCCACGAGTAGTGGTGGATCAGCCGATCACTGCTGGCGACGGCCGGGGCCGCGGGCGCGGCAGCCAGCAGGCCCACCGCCAGCAGCAGGGCGCTGCCGAAGGCAGTGGTGCGGGACCCGATGCGGGCTCGCGCTGAAGGGGTGTGCCGGCTCACGGACATCCACAGATGCTAACCGCAACAGCCCCATCAGCACCACCAGTCACAGACGGCTCTGCGGCGAGGTGGGTGACGACCTCGCGACGGTTGGTGGGTGCAGGCGGGGTGACACCTAGACTGTCCCGGTGACACTGCGCCTCTACGACTCCGCGACCCGCGAGGTCCGAGACTTCGTCCCACTCGTCCCCGGACGGGTGGGACTGTATGTGTGCGGGTTGACCGTCCAGTCGGAGCCGCACGTGGGTCACGTCCGCTCCGGGGTGAACTTCGACGTGCTGCAGCGATGGCTCCGGGCGTCCGGCTTCGACGTCACCTTCATCCGCAACATCACCGACATCGACGACAAGATCCTGATCAAGTCGGCCGACCAGGGCCGGGCCTGGTACAACCTCGCCTATGAGATGAGCCGTCAGCTCACCCAGGCGTACGCCGACCTCAACGTGGCACCCCCCACCTACGAACCTTTGGCCACCGGGCACATCCCCGAGATGGTCGAAATGATCGCGACCCTGATCGAGCGGGGCCACGCCTACCCGGCCGCCGACGGCTCCGGTGACGTCTACTTCGACGTCCGCTCCTGGGCGGCGTACGGCGAACTCACCCACCAGGGCGTCGACGACATGGAGTCCGCCGCTGACGCCGATCCGCGCGGCAAGCGTGACCCCCGGGACTTCGCTCTCTGGAAGGGGCGCAAGGCCACCGAGCCGGAGACCGCCTCCTGGCCCAGCCCGTGGGGCCGGGGCCGTCCCGGCTGGCACATCGAGTGCTCGGCGATGGCCGGCAAGTACCTCGGGGGCGCCTTCGACATCCACGGCGGCGGCGTCGACCTGCGGTTCCCGCACCACGAGAACGAGCAGGCCCAGTCCCGCGCCGCCGGCCACGCGTTCGCCTCCTACTGGATGCACAACGCCTGGATCACCACCGCCGGCGAGAAGATGAGCAAGTCGCTGGGCAACTCCCTCACCATCCCCGCCGTACTGCAACGGGTGCGCGGTGTCGAGTTGCGCTACTACCTGGTGGCCGCCCACTACCGCAGTCACGTCGAGTTCAGCTTCGAGGCACTCGGCGAGGCCGCCGCCGGCTACCGCCGGATCGAGGCGTTCCTGCAACGGGCGGCGGACACGTTGGGAGCGCCACCGGACCACGGTGTCGCCTGCGCCGACTTCGTCGCGGCGATGGACGACGACCTGGGTACGCCGGCAGCCGTGGCCGCGATCTTCGAGGTGATGCGGGAGGGCAACAAGGTGCTCGACGACCCTGTCGCCCTGGCCGGCGCCGCCGGGTCGGTGCGGACCATGCTCGACATCCTCGGCCTGGACCCCTGGGACCCGGCCTGGCAGCGCGGCGGCGCCGACGACGAGAAACTGGCAGCGGCCGTCGACGCCCTGGTCCGTGGCCTGCTCGCCCAGCGCAACCAGGCCCGGGCCGAGAAGGACTTCGCCACCGCGGACCTGATCAGAGACCAACTGAGCGCGGCAGGTGTCGACGTCACCGACACCGCCGACGGACCGAAGTGGAGCGTGTCGTAATGGCCGGGAACTCACAGCGCCGAGGCGCGATCCGCAAGACCGGGAAGGGCAACCCGACCGCAGGGTCGGGCGGCCGGGTTCGCCGCGGCCTCGAGGGCAAGGGGCCGACCCCCCGCGCCGAGGACCGGCCCTATCACAAGGCACACAAGGCCAAGCAGGCTGCGGCCAAGCGGAGCGGCACCAAGCCCCGGCGTCGCAGCGACGACGCCGAATGGGTGGTCGGCCGCAACGCCGTCGTCGAGGTGCTCCGGGCCGGAGTGCCGGTCACCGGGGTGCATGTCGCCGAGGGCGCCGAGCGGGACGCGCGCCTGCGGGAGGCCTTCCAGTTGGCCTCCGAGCGTGGCATCTCGCTGCTCGAGGTGCCCCGCCGGGAGTTGGACCGACTGACCAGCGATGCGGTCCACCAAGGACTGGCGGTGCGCATCCCGGCGTACGAGTACGTCGACCCCGACGGCCTGCTCGACGACGCAGCGGAGGCCGGCGAACCCGCGCTGATCGTCGCTCTCGACCACGTCACCGACCCGCGCAACCTGGGTGCGGTGATCCGCTCCGCGGCCGCCTTCGGCGCCCACGGTGTGGTGATCCCCGAGCGCCGGGCCGCCCAGCTCACCGCGGCCGCGTGGAAGACCTCGGCCGGTGCCGCCACCCGGGTGCCCGTCGCTCGGGTGGTCAACCTGGTCCGCCAGCTCAAGGCCTATCAGGAGGCCGGCTGCATGGTGATCGGGCTGGCTGCCGACGGGGACGTCGAGCTTCCGGACCTGGCGCTGGCCGACGGGCCGCTGGTGGTGGTGGTCGGCTCCGAGGGCGCGGGGCTCTCCCGGCTGGTCTCGGAGACCTGTGACCAGCTCGTCTCGGTGCCGATGTCCAACGCGGTGGAGAGCCTGAACGCCTCGGTCGCCGCCTCGGTCGCCCTCTATCAGATCGCCCGGCTGCGGGACTGAGCCAGCCTGCTTGGGGGCTCTGCCACGATGGGCAGTGCCAGCAGGAAGCACTCCCCTGAAGGGCGGTCCCCCGAGGTCGAGATGGATACCACCAGCGAGCAGCCCCGGAGCAGGCGGAGTGCCCTGCGCTACGCCGCGCTGCTCGGGCTGGTGGCGGTCTGGTTGGTGGTCACCGGTGCGCTCGCACTGACCATCTTCACGAACAGTTCCCGGACCGCGGTGATCGCCAGCCATGACGCCGTGGTGACCCCCACCATGGACGGGCTGGTCACGTTGCGGTCCGGACCGTTCCTGCCCGACATTCGGGTGGCCGCCGGTGGCCGGGTCGGGGCGGACGTGCGACTGGGCAAGACCGAGGCCCGGACCGTGGACGAGTTGATCAACCGGTACGCGTTGATGGCCGCCAACCCCGAGGGTCAGGTGGAACGCCTGCGCTCGATCGTCCAGGAGATGGCCGTGGCTGCCACCTTGCGTGGCCTGGCCATCGCGGTGGTGCCGTTGGTGCTGTGGTGGCTCCTCGGCCCGCAGCGTCGCCGGATGCTGGTGGCTCATGCCCGCGGTCCGTCGGGCCTGGTGGATGTGCTGGTGGTGGCCCTGCTGGCGGTGATCGTGCTGCAGCCCTGGCGCGGTGAGGAGCCGCGTCAGGAGGACGCGGCGATCTGGGTGCCGTTGACGGACTACCTCGACAGCGTGCCGATGTCGGCGGAGGCGGCCGAGGCGATCAGCTGGGTGGAACTGCGTTCCGACGCCACCACCGCTCAGACCCGCCGGCTGCTGCTCAGCCTGGTCGACACCTTCGACACCGGCCAGGCCTTCTATCGGGAGGCGGCCGTCGAGGCGGGCGGGCTCGAGCTCCGCCAGCCCGAGGACGGCGAGACGGTGGTGGTGCTGGTCGCCGACCGGCACGACAACATCGGCATGGACAAGGTCGCCCGAGCCGTCGGCGACGCGGCCGGAGCGACCGGCGTACTCAATGCCGGTGATGACACCTCCACCGGTCAGCCGTGGGAGGCGTTCAGCCTCGACTCGGTGCAGGCGGCCTTCGCTGATGTGGATCGCTGGGTCGCCCCGGGCAACCACGACCATGGCGAGTTCGTGCCGAGATACCTCGCCGATCGTGGCTGGCAGGTGCTGTCCGGTGAGGTCGTCGACGGGCCGGACGGTGGGCTGATCCTCGGCCATCACGACCCCCGCGCCAGCGGGTTGGGCAACTGGCGCGACGTCAGCACGGTCACCCTCGCCGAGCGGGCCGAGGAGTTGGCCGAGGCGGCCTGCGCGCATCCCGAGCGGATCGGCACGCTGCTCGTCCACGACGCCGCGATGGGACGGATCGCGCTCTCCCGCGGCTGTGTCGACCTGGTGCTCGGCGGCCACCTGCACACTCGGGACGGCCCGCACGAGGTGGTGGGCGAGAACGGGATGGTCGGGCACCGGTTCACTGTCGGCACCACCGGCGGTGCGGCGTACGCCGTCGCCGTGGGCAGCAAGCCACGCCGCCCCGCGGACATGGCGCTGATCACCTACGCCGACGGCCGGCCGGTGGGGCTGCAGGGCGTGATGCTGCAGACGAACGGCGTGTTCGTGGTCTCCGACTGGGTGCCGCTGCGGCTGTCGCCGCTCGTCGACGAGACCGACGTCGAGGAGTCTGACCTTCACGATTCCGACGTTGAGGACGGCGGCGAGGACGACGCTGAGCCCGACGGCGACGGCGACGGCCGGCCGGAGGAGACCGAGACCGACGTCGAGGACCCGGACGGCTCGAACTGACGCGCCGACATTGGCGCGGCATCAACGACAGTTGGCCGGATCGCCCGCCGTGCCGGCGGGGATCCTCACTCACCATGGCAGCCATGAGCGAGATGCCTGACTGGGAACGCGACGCCAAGGACTGGACCTGGGTCCTGGACCAGCCCTGTCCCGAGTGCGGATACGCCGCGGCGACCGTCGCTCCGACGGAGGTCGCCGGGGCCATCCGAGCCAACGCGGCGGCCTGGGGGCCACCGCTGGCCGGGGCGAACGCGACTCGGCGACCGGCACCGACCATCTGGTCGCCGACGGAGTACGCCGCCCACGTGCGCGACGTGCACCGGGTCTTCGGCGTCCGGGTGGGGCTGATGCTGGCTCAGGATGACCCGGTGTTCGAGAACTGGGACCAGGACGCCACTGCGCTGGAGGAGCGCTACGACCGTCAGCGGCCGGCGCAGGTGGCGGCCGAGTTGGTCGAGGCCGCCGAGCAGGTGGCCAGGCAGTACGACGGCGTCCGCGGTGAGGCGTGGCAGCGCGGCGGCACCCGCAGCAACGGCAGCGGGTTCACGATCGCGAGCCTGGCCCGCTATCACCTGCATGACGTGGTCCATCACCTGTGGGACGTCAGCGAGAGGTGACCCCTACCAAGAAACTGAAACGTGTTCTACCATCGCTGGCATGCGCAATGGAATCGTCCTGTTCACCAGCGACCGCGGGATTCGGCCGGCCACTCTGGCCAAGGCGGCCGAGGAGCGTGGCTTCGACACCTTCTATGTCCCCGAGCACACGCATATCCCGGTCAAGCGTGAGGCCGCCCATCCGGGCACCGGCGATGAGACCCTCCCCGACGACCGCTACATGCGGACCCTGGACCCGTGGATCTCGCTGGCCAGTGCGGCCCAGGTGACCTCGACGATCCGGCTCTCCACCGCGGTCTGCCTGCCGGTGGAGTCCGACCCGATCACGCTGGCCAAGTCGATCGCCACCCTGGACCACCTCTCCGGTGGCCGGGTGACCATCGGCGCCGGCTTCGGGTGGAACACCGACGAGCTTGCCGACCACCACGTCCCGGCCGCCAAGAGGCGCACCGTGCTCAAGGAGTACGTCGAAGCGATGCGGGCGCTGTGGACGCAGGAGGAGGCGTCGTACGCTGGGGAGTTCGTCTCCTTCGGCGCTTCCTGGGCGTGGCCGAAGCCGGTGCAGGCGCACATCCCGCTGGTGATCGGCGCCGGCGGCGGACCGAAGACGTTCCAGTGGATCGCCCGGCACGCCGACGGCTGGATGACCACCCCGCGCGAGGAGGGGATCGGCGACAAGGCTGCTCGACTCAAGGAGGCATGGGCCGAGGAGGGGCGCAGCGGCCAGCCGGACATTCGGGTGCTGATCGCCGCCAAGCCCACAGCCGAGGACTTCGTCTCCTGGGAGGCGGCCGGGGCCTCGGAGCTGATCTGGGGTGTGCCGGACGCCGACGAGGCCGGGGTGTTGACCTACCTGGACAAGTTGGCCGGCCGGATGGGTCTGGGGTGACGTGGCCACCTGTCGAGACGCCCCACTTTACAAAAAGTAGAACCTGTTCCATTCTTGGTGATGTGGGTCACGCTGGACACGGCCTGTCTGGACGCTCGTCAGGAATGCAGTTCGGACTCTCGGACCGCCGAAACCCCGCACCACAACTGAAGATCGCTCCGCGATCGGGCCCTGTGAACGCCGTCACTCCTCGGTGCCTCGATCGTTGTCCTGCTAGTACGTGTTCTAGGTTCCGGAGGGCCGGATGAACCATCTGTCCAAGGCGGCTCGTCGCCGTCGGTACGCCGCTGGCGTTGCCGTGTTGAGTTGTGCGCTGGTGCTGGCTGCCTGCGGCTCTCGACTCGACCCCAACGACGTGGCTGCGGTGCACGGTCAACCGGGTGCGAACCCCGGCGTCGGCCAGCCGGGTGAGGCGCCCGTCGACCCCGGTGCGCCCGTAGACCCCGGCACCCCGGGTGACCCCGGTGACGAGGGCGGCGCCGGTGGCGACGACCAGCCCAGCGGCGGCGACGGTGGTGTCTCCGGTGGCGGTGCCCCCGGAGCCGGCGGCGGGAACACCGGCGGCGGCGGTGGCGGCGGCGGGAACACCGGCGGCGGCGGCGGCGGCGGTGGCGGCGGCGGTGGCGGTGGCGGCGGTGCCGCGGGCAGCTGCGACGGCTTCAAGAACGGCCCCGGGATCACCGACTCCACGATCACCATCGCCAATGTGAGCGACATCTCCGGCCCGGTGCCCGGCCTCTTCGAGGCCGCCCAGGACGCGGTCCGCGCCTACGTGGCCTACTTCAACGCCACCAGCGACATCTGCGGCCGCAAGCTGGCTCTGGAGACCTACGACAGCCGCACCGACGCCGGTGCCGACCAGCAGGGCTACGCCAACGCCTGCAGCAAGGCCTTCGCGGGCGTCGGCTCCATGTCCGCCTTCGACTCCGGTGGCGCCTCGACCACCACCAACTGCGGGCTGCCCGACATCCGGGCCTCGATCGTCACCAAGGCCAGGGCCACCTGTGCCACCTGCTACGGCATGTTGCCGGTCAACCCGAACCAGTTCCACAACACCTTGCCGGACTACATGAAGAAGCTCTCCCCCCAGGGCTCCCAGAATGCCGGCTTCCTCTACCTCAACGCCGGCGCCGCCGCGGAGAACGCGCGGGTCCAGCACGAGGCGATGACCAAGCGCGGGATGAAGTTCACCGTCTTCCAGAGCATCGACGTGGCCGAGTTCAACTACTCGCCGTACGTGCAGGAGCTGAAGAGCAAGAACGTCGGTGTGGTGCAGTTCATCGGCGCCTACCAGCAGGCTGCTCGACTCGCTCAGGCGATGCACCAGCAGGGCTACAAGCCCGACGTCTACGTCCTCGACCCGGCCGCCTACGACCAGAAGTACATCCAGGCCGCGGGAGCCGGCGGTGAGAACACCGTGCTGTTCATCCCGTTCGTCCCGTTCGAGGAGGCCTCCTCGAGCCAGGAGATGCAGCTCTACCTGCAGTGGCTGCGTCAGGTGAAGCCGGGCGCGACGTCGGACTTCACCGGTGTCTTCGCCTGGTCGGCCGCCAAGCTCTTCACCGAGCGGGCCCGTGCGTTGGGTGGGAAGCTCAACCGGGCGTCGATGATCGCCGAGCTCAAGAAGGTGGACAAGTGGACCGCCAACGGCCTCCACGCACCGCAGCCTGTGGGTGCCAAGAACACCGGCGACTGCTATCGGTTCGTGAGGGTCAAGGGCGGCAAGTTCGTGGCTGACGGTGGTCGTCAGTACCAGTGCAACGGAGTGACGAGGATCGGCTGATGACCTCCCTGCTCGCCTTCACGGTGCTGGGCCTGTTCACCGGAGCCGCCTACTCGATCGCGGCCAGCGGCCTGGTGCTCACCTACGCCACCACCCGGGTCTTCAACATCGCGCACGGCGCGATGGGCATGGTGATGGCCTTCACCTTCTGGGACCTCGCCTACCGGCAGGGCATCCCCACCCCGGTGGCGCTGTTCCTGGTGCTCTTCGTGATCGCCCCGGCGATGGGCTGGTTCGTGCAGCGGGTGATGATGCGCGGCCTCGGCGAGGCCCCGGTCAGCGTCTCGCTGGTGGTCTCGGTCGGTCTGTTCGTCGGACTCATCGGACTCGCCCAGCAGGTGTGGCCGCCGGCCGCGCGGACGGTGCAGCCGTTCTTCGGCGAGGCCTCGATCTCGATCTTCGGCGTGGTCGTCACCGCGCACCAGCTGATCACCATCGGCCTGGCCGCGGTGGTGGCCGGGATGCTCTACCTGCTGCTGAACCGGACCCGGATCGGCACCGCGATGCGGGCCTCCGTGGACAACCACCAGTTGTTGCAGCTCTACGGCGGCAACCCCGAACGAGTGGCCGCGCTCTCCTGGGCGATCGGAGCCTCGCTCGCCGCGTTGGCCGGCATCCTGCTGACCCCGGTGATCGGCCTCGACTACTTCGAGCTCACCCTGCTGGTCATCAACGCCTACGCCGCCGCGATGCTCGGCCGGCTCAAGAGCCTGCCGATGACCTTCGTCGGCGCCATGTCGCTGGGCGTGCTCCAGTCCTATGCGGTGGCCTACCTGCCCAGCTCCGGCCAACTCGCCGGCCTGCGTGCGGTGGTGCCCGCGATCTTCTTGATGGTCATCATCATCGCGCTGCCCCAGGCGCAACTGCGGATCGGCCAGGTCAAGGGATTGGTGTCGGTCCCGGTGCCGTCGCTGCGCCGGTCGTTGCTCACCGCGGTCGGGGCCGTCTTCCTGGCGCTCGCCGTCACCGTGGGTCTCTCCGACGCCAACCTGCTGCTGGCCGGCACTGCGGCGACGTACGCGATCGTGATGCTCTCGCTGGTGCTGCTGACCGGCTACGGCGGCCACCTGTCGCTGTCCCAGTTCACCTTCGCCGGCGTCGGTGCCGTCGCCTACATCCAGTTGGGCAGCGCGAACCTCTTCGGTGTCTTCATGGCCGCGGTCATCGCCGCGCTGGTCGGTGCCCTGGTGGCGCTGCCGGTGCTCCGGCTGACCGGTCTCTACCTGGCGCTGAGCACTCTGGCCTTCGCGGTGGTGATGGACAAGTTGGTGTTCCAGGCCGACTTCGCCTTCTCCACCGACGGGTTCCTGGAGGCCGAACGGCTCTCGGTGCTCGGCGTCGTCATCACCAACGACACGTCGTACGTGATGCTGATGATCCTGGCCTTCCTCGCTGTCGGCATCACGGTGCTCGCCGTGCGCCGCGGCCCGGTGGGCCGGATCCTGATCGCGATGCGCGACAGCCCCGCAGCCTGCGGCACCCTGGGGCTGGACCAGCGTTGGTTCCGCGTGGCGCTCTTCGGTGCCTCGGCCGGCATCGCCGGCCTGGCCGGCGCCCTGTTCGCCAGCATGCGTGGCACCATCGCTGCCGCCGAGTTCAACGTCCTGGCCAGCCTGCCGCTGCTGCTGATCGCGGTCGTCTGTGGCGTCACCTCCGTGACCGGGGCGGCGTTCGGTGGCATCCTGTTGATGCTGATGCCGGTGGTGAGCTCCAGCAACCCGGGCCTAGCCGGCCTCGTCTTCGCGGTCGTCGGCTTCGGAGCGGTGGCGCTGGGCCGGAACCCCAACGGTCTGGCCAGCCTCGGCTTCCTGGCCGGGCGCAAGGTGTGGGGCAGGTACGGCGATCGGTTGCCGATCTGGACCGCAGAGGACGTGCCGCCGGCCCAGACCGGCCCGTCCCAGACCGATCCGCCGCAGGCCCGACCCGAGGAGGTGACCACCCGATGAGCATCCTCGAGGTCGACTCTGTCGTGGTCAGGTTCGGCGGCGTGGTGGCCGTCAACAACGCCAACTATGCCGTCGCCGAGCAGCAGATCACCGGTCTCATCGGCCCCAACGGCGCCGGCAAGACCACCTCCTTCAATGTGATCACCGGACTGCAGAAGCCCACCGAGGGCCGGGTCCGGTTCCAGGGCAAGGACATCACCGGACTGCCGGTGCACCGGCGCGCTCGGATGGGCATGGGTCGCACCTTCCAGCGACTGGAGGCCTTCGGGTCGCTGAGCGTCCGGGAGAACGTCCAGGTCGCCCGGGACATCCATGCCGGGTTGCGGGGCATCTTCCGATCCGGCCGCAGCGACGTCGACGGAGTGCTGGAACGCGTCGGCATCATTCAGTACGCCGACGAGCGCGCCGACAACGTGCCGACCGGGGTCGCCCGCCTGCTCGAGCTGGCCCGCTGCCTGGTCGGCGACCCGAAGCTGCTGCTCCTCGACGAGCCCTCCTCGGGCCTCGACGAGAGCGAGACCGACGAGTTCGGTGAGTTGCTGAAGGACCTGGCCGCCGAGGGGCGTGCGATCTTGATGGTCGAACACGACATGGATCTGGTGATGAGCGTCTGCGACGAGATCCACGTCCTGGACTTCGGCACCATCATCGCCACCGGTGATCCTGCCGAGGTGCGCAGCAACCCCAAGGTGCAAGAGGCCTACCTGGGCGCCAGTGTCGAGGACCATGACGCCTCAGGCGCCGGCCGACATGTCGCCGAGGACCTGACCGAGCAGACGCTGGTCGACATCCCGGCGGCCGAGCAGACCACCGTGGTGCCGGCAGTCAACGACCAAGGGGTGAGGGGCTAACCATGAGCGTGCCGATCCTGGAGGTCGTCGACGTCCACGCGGCGTACGGGCGCATCGAGGTGCTGCGGGGCGTCGACCTGCGGGTGCCCCGGGGCAGCGTGATGGCGTTGCTGGGCCCCAACGGCGGCGGCAAGAGCACGCTGCTGAAGGTGATCAGCGGTCAGATGGAGGTCACCTCCGGCGACGTCCACCTCGGTGGCGTCAACGTCAGTGGGGCCAAGCCGGCCGAGCTGGCGCGCCTGGGCCTGTGCACCATCCCCGAGGGTCGCAGCGTCTTCCCGAACCTCACCGTCGAGGAGAACCTGCTGCTGATGTCGTATGCCGGTGTCCCCGCGGAGCAGGTCCTCGAGACCGCCTTCGGCTACTTCCCGCGGCTCGAGCAGCGACGCGATCAGCTTGCCGGCACGATGTCCGGCGGCGAGCAGCAGATGCTGGCGATGTCGCGGGCGCTGGCCTCGGACCCGGCGCTGCTGCTGCTGGACGAGCTCTCCATGGGACTGGCGCCGTTGATCGTGGAGGAGCTCTACGAGACCGTCGGACAGATCGCCCAGTCCGGGGTGTCGATCCTGTGCATCGAACAGTTCGCCAAGACGGCCCTGGCCGTCTCCGACTACGCGGCCGTGATGGTCGGGGGACGGGTGATCGCCTCCGGCGAGCCCGATGAGATCAATGAGAGCATGGCCGACGTCATGCTGGGAGGTGCCGCATGAGACGGATTCTTGCCACGCTGGCTGCCGGGGGGATGACGGTGCTCGCCGTCCCGCTGCTCGCTGCCGGACCGGCCTCGGCAGAGCCGACGTACGGCGGATTCCAGGCCGAGGCCTGGGCCACGCCGGTGCGCATCGAGCTCTATGAACCGACGATCCCGATTCCGGTCGACCCGGGCAAGCCGGAGCTCGACTTCAACCTCTCCTTCACCCGCACGCGTGGGCAGACCGGTCAGCTCTCCAGCCTGGGCAGCTGGATGTGGCCCGGCGACGGAGTGGGTCAGGGCTTCGCGACCTTCGGCGCCGAGCTGGGGCTCCCGGAGGCGTTGACTGCCGACGGCTACCCGATCCAGGTCAACGCGCTGCAGCCAGGCGGGAACGGCAACGAGCGTCAGGAGCCGTTCCCCGGCGCCGTGATGCGTGCTCAGGCCAGTGACTCCGAGGCCCGCGCCCAGGCCGGCTGGTCCACGGCCGGCGAGATCGGCGAGGGCAATGGTGGTGGCGGCGATGCTCCCGGCGGCCCTGGTGGCCTGGGCGACATCCTGGACAATCTGGGCGGGCTGCTCGACCCCGGCCAGCTCGGCACGCTGCTCGACCTGCCGCTGCTCGGCGGAGGGAACTCTGCCGGCCTCGGTGCCGGGCTGAGCCAGCGCGTGGCCGGTCTGGCCACCGCAGAGGACTCGATGCCCGGGCTGCCTGACGGACTCGACCTGCTGATCGAACTGGGCGGGATGAGTTCGACCAGCCGGATCACGCTCGGTGACGAGGACGTGACCAGCGTTGCTCGCAGTGCCCTGGGCGACGTCTCGCTGCTCGGCGGACTGATCAAGCTGGAAGGGATCACCACGGTTGCGCGGGCCATCGGCACCGAGGGTGACGCCCGCGCCAGCAGCAACGCCGAGGTCGGTGCCATCTATCTGGCCGGCCAGAAGTTGGCCTTCGACGACGAGGGCGCGGTCGCGGGCGGCCAGAAGTTCGTCTTCCCCGGCCTGCCGGTCGAGGCCAGCGATGCGCTGAGGCAACTCGGCATCTCCATCACTCTGCCCACCGCCACGCGGCAGGTGGACGGGATGCGCGGCACTGCGGCCAGCGAGGCGGTGCGGATCGAGATCGACACGGTCACCGTCAAGAGCCTGCTGGGCCTGTTGCCGCTGGCCGACGTGCTCGGTCTGCTGCCCCCGGAGCTGGGCGAGTTGCGGACCCTGCTGGACACCATCATCAACCTGGGACCCAAGGTGGTCATCCGGCTCGGCAACGCGGCCGCCACCACCGAGACCGTGGAGCGGTTCGAGTTCGACTTCGACAACAACCCGATCCCCGAGGTCCCCGACCCGGTCGACTCCGGTGACACCGGCGGCGGCGACGCCGGTACCGGTGACGGCGGCGTGCCTACCGAGGTCGACCTCGGTGACTTCGGTGGCGCCGGCGGCGACGCGGTCGGTGGCGTGCCACCCGGCGCGCTGCCCGACAACCAGATGGTGGCCGGTCCCGGCCTGCCGCCGCTGACGACCATCCCCGGTCTGCTCTTCTGGGGTGGCCTGGTGTTCGGCGGTCTCGCCGGTGCCTGGCTGCGCCGGATGGGGCTACTGGTCCTGGGCGGCGGGGCAGCCTGCGCCCATGGCTGTGAGACCGGACTACCCGACCTTCGTGCGATCTGAGTGGAGCAGACGATGACGACTACGACCCAGACCCAGGCCGAGGCCCGGTTGGCCCTGCTGCCGCGAGCGCAGGGCCGGGATCGCGGCGACGGAGTGGCTCCGCTGCGCGACAACGGGTACCGGCTGGTGCAGGTGGTCCTGTTCTGGGCCGGGGCAGTGCTGCTGCCCACCGGCCTGGTGGTGATCATCCTGGGCTGGTACGGCGCCGCACACACCCCGTACCAGTACGACCAGCTGTCCTACCTGGTCTCCGGGGGACTGCTCGGTGTCGGGCTGACCTTCTGCGGCGGGTTCCTCTACTTCGGCGCCTGGCTGGCCCGGATCGCCGCCGACCAGCGTGAGTCGGCCAAGCGACTGTCGGACACGTTGTTGATGCTGGCCGAGGTGACCTCGCGGGTGGCGTCGGTGAGTGGACCCAAGGAGGTCGCCGGGATCCCGGTGATCGCCGGCAACGGCACCACCATGCACCGTCGGGACTGCTCCCTGATCGCGCACCGTGAGGACCTGACGCCGGTGCCCGAGGACGAGGCGGGTCACCTCACCGCCTGCCGCCTCTGCAACCCCTGAGACCAGGTCAGCCGAAGGCCTCCTCCGGCCGATGCGGGAGCACGTGATCGACCCAGTCCCGGGCGGCGGCGAAGATGTCCACCTCGGTGCCGGCGTTCTCCGAGAGCCGCCACCGGTGCTCCAGCACCTCGTGGAACACCTCGGCGGGTTCGAGCTTGCCGCGTGACTCGGCCGGGACCAGCGCAGTCACCGGCCGGTAGACCTCGGTCAACCACCGTTGGGCCACCACCGGGCGGTCCACGTCGTCGAGTCCATGGGCAGCGGCGTAGGCCGCCAGGTCGCCGAGCAGTCGTCGGGCCTGGTTCTCCTCCACGTCCATGCCCGTGAGCGCCCGCAGTTGCCGGCAGTGGTGGCCCAACTCGACCACTCGCGGCTGGATCCGCACGGTCTCACCGTCGAAGTCGGTGACGATGTCCAGTTCGTCGACGTCGAAGCCGAGGCTGCCGAGCCGCTCGATCCGCTGCTCGATGCGCCACATCTCGTCGGTGGTGAACTCCTCGGCGCCGGTGAGCTCGCGCCACAACTCGTCGTACCGGACCCCGATCAGGTCCACCACCTCGTGGGCCGCCACCTCGGCGTCCAGGTCCTGGCTGGCCTGCAGGTCCAGCAGCTCCGCGAAGACGTTCTCGCAGGCCACCTCCAGGTCGTGCTGACGAAGCCGGGGGGAGAGGGTCTTGTTGAGTTCGCCGGTCTCGGCATCCACCAGGTACGCCGCGAACTCGCCGGCGTTGCGCCGGAACAGCACGTTGGACAGCGACACGTCCCCCCAGTAGAAGTCGGCCAGGTGCAGCCGGACCAGCAACACCACCAGCGCGTCGACCAGTGAGGGGAGGTTCTCCGGGCGCAGACCATGCGCGAAGAGACTGCGGTAGGGCAGCGAGAACCGCAGATGCTGGGTGAGCAACGCGGCCGGCAGCGGGCTGCCGTCCGCCGCGGTGCGGCCAGCGACGACGCCTTGGGGGACCACCGCGGGCAGCCCCATCCGATGCAGGTCCCGCAGGAGTCGGTACTCGGTGAGCGCGACCTGCTCCTCGGTCTCCTTGACCGCATAGATCCGGTCCTTGACCCGGACGATCCGGACCACATGCCGGGAGAGCCCGCGGGGCAGCGGGACGAGATGCTTCTCGTCCCAATCCGCCAGGGGCGTCGACCACGGAAGCCGCACGATCGACGGATCCGGGCGATGCGCCACGATCCGCAGAGCCACGGTGCCAACCCTACGACTACGATGTGCTCCGCCGCGCGTGTTGCGGCACTGCCGGTGTAGCTCAGTTGGTAGAGCGCCTCACTTGTAATGAGGATGTCGCGGGTTCGACTCCTGTCACCGGCTCAAGGTCACCGGCTCCGTGCGAAGCCCTGCCCGTGCCACATCACTCCCCACGGCGGGGCCCCATCGGGGAGGATGGGGCGGATGGACGTCCTCAGCAGTCGGATCCTGCTGCGCCCCTCGGACCCCGAGCGCAGCCGGCGCTTCTATCGCGACACCCTGGGTCTCGCGGTGCACCGCGAGTTCGGCGACCCGGACGCGCCCGGGCTGGTGTTCTACCTGGGCAACGGTCTCCTCGAGATCAGCGGTCGGGCGACGGAAGCTCACGGCCAGGGGATCGCGCTGTGGATACAGGTCCGAGACGTGCACGCCGAGCATCGCCGTCTGGTGGAGGCCGGTGTCACGATCCTTCAGCCGCCGCGAGTCGAGCCGTGGGGACTCGTCGAAATGTGGGTGGCGGATCCAGACGGTGTCCGGATCGTCCTCGTCGAGGTCCCGGACGACCACCCGCTTCGGCGGGACCAACGCGGTCTGCCCGCACCTCCCGGCTGAGCGGGCGCGGATCGTGCTCTTGGCCGCAGACGGGGTAGCGAACACGCGGATCGCGGAGCTCTTCTGGAGGATCTCGTGCCACGCTGCCGACACCTGGTCCTGTCCGTCGCCCCATGCCCACGTGGCCTCGGCCGGATCTGAGGTCGAGTTCTCGTGGAAGCTATGCCGTCGTCATCAGCGGTCAGCCGGCTGTGGTGCTCGGCTGAGCCGGTAGAACACCTCGCTGAACTTGAAGGCCTTCGCGACGGGGTCCGGGTCGGTGTCCGCGTCGACGACGTCCGTGATCACCCAGTCGGGGAACGCTTCCTCGACGTCACCCCGGGTGCACCCGCGGGGCAGCGGGCCACGGTTGCGGGGTGCGAAGCAGTCGAGGATCAGGGTGGCGTTCCTCGACGTGATGGCCGTGACCTCGCGCCCCATCGCCAGCCGCTGCTCCGGGTTGAGCCCGTGGAACGTTCCGGTGTCGACCACCAGGTCGTAGCCCGAGCCGACGGCGGACTCGAGGTCGTGGGTGACATCGCCGACCACCGCCCGAATGTCGACTCCGGCCTCGCGGATGTGCTCTTGCGCGCGTGCCACAGCCTTCGGGACGTTGTCGACACCGGTCACCTGCCAACCCCGCCTTGCCAGGGGAACACCCCAGGTCGCCTGGCCGCAGCCGAGGTCCAGCGCCTTGCCGTACGGCGGCTCCTTGCCTCGCTCCTCACGCTCGAACAGCCCCATGAGCGCGTCGGCGAAGGGCTTGTGATGGGCCAGGTCCTCCCACGGGTGGAAGCCGACTCGGTAGGACATCTTGTAGAAAACGTTCATCACTGATCTCCTTCGCAGACGATCACTGGACGACGGCCGGCTGGATGTTGGCGATGAGGACGCTCGCCTCGCCGCCCCCGACGCGGACCGAACACCCTCATCGACTCGCCGGCCGTCTGCCGCGACAGGCTGGGCATCGATTCCTCCTTCCCCCGATGTTGCGACGATAGAAGAACGCGCGGATCGCGGCATCGGCGAAGTTACCCACGATCGTTTGGGCCCTGATGTGGGTACCGCCGTGAGAGCAGGTCGGACTCGTAGGCCGCCGCGGTCGCCGCCGCGCGCGACGAGACGCCAAGTTTGGTGAAGATGTTGCTCATGTGCCGGTCGACTGTGCGCTCGCTCAGGCCGAGCTCGGCACCGATGGACCGGTTGGTGTGACCGGCGGCCACCAGCCGCAGCACCTGTTGCTCCCGCGCCGTGAGCTGCGCCGGCCGATCGCCCCCGAGCGCTGCCAGATCCGGGCGGGCTCCGAGCCGTTCGAACGTCGCCCGCGCTTCATCGGTCTCCAGCCGGGCGCCCTCGTCGTCGCCCAGGGACCGGCGAGCGCGACCGATCAGCACCGCACATCTGGCTACCTCGTACGGCGCAGCCAACTCGCGGAAGCCGTCGCTCGCCTTCCGCAGGTCGCCCAACGCGCCTCTCGGGTCATCCTCGGCCAGGCGCACGGCCCCACTGGCTCGTCGGGCTACCGCGTCGAGCATCGGTGAGGAGAGACCGGACGCGACCGCCGCGAGCTCGGCTGCGCCTGACTTCGCGTCGACCACACGGTCATTGGCCAGCATGATCTCGACGAACGCGTCCAACAGCCAGGAGCGGCCGATGGGGTCCTCAGCCTCGGCCAGCGCGCGGTCGATGGCCTGAGCCGCGTCCTCACGACGGCGCTGGCGCAGGCGCAGCAGCGCCAACCCAGGTTGTGGATCTCGCCCGGCACTGCTCGCCTCCCGATAGCAAGCCTCCGCATGGTCGAACTCGCCGAGCAGGCGGTGCAGCTCGCCTTGCTGGTAGACCGCAGCGCCGTACGGCAGCTGCCGGAACGGCTTCGCCAAGCGGGCCCTCGCCACACCGGCCTGGGCCATCGCCTCAACCCAGGCACCTTCGAGTTGGAGGAACTCCGATCGATGGACCTGGCAGACGCCCGCGAAGGGCACGAGGTCGGGTTGTGGGGCGCACCAGTCCGTGAGTCCCTTGGTCCACGCCCGTCCACGCTGTACGTCGAAGAGGTCGTAACACGCGTCGATCGCAGTGCAGTAGCTGTCGCCGACCGCGATGGGCGACATCGCCGCCGACCGCACGACCAGCATTGCCTCATCGAGCAGTCGGACGCCGGGCGTGATCTCGCCCAGGAAGATCTGCACCCGACCGAGCGAGAGTCGGGCCAGAGCCGCGAGCTCGTCGTCGAGCCACAGCGAGGCTATCTCTGCGGACCTTGCCAAGTCCGTCGCGGCGGTGTCGAGGTCACCCTCGAAGGCCGCCCGGAGTCCCGTCAGGTAGGCCACCCGACCCGCCTCGATCGAGTCCGGCGCAGCCGGCTCGACGAGACGTTCGATGCGTGCGATCCAGCCGTTGCCCTCAGGCTGGTCGAAAGCGTTGACGAGCCGGAAGGCCAACCAGAAGGCGCAGCGCATCGCTCCGGGAACGTCACCGGAGCCGAGCCGAGCCTGGTGGGCGCGCGTCCACGCGTCGTCGCCGACGGGGTTGATCCCCACCAGGTAGGCGCTGACGCCAAGACGCTCGAGGTCGTCGACGTCCAGGCTCTCAAGCAGCGCCAGGAAGCCGTCGTACGCCTCACGCCAGGCGTGACGCTCATACGCGGTGCGTGCCAGGGCGAGAGCGGCCTCCATAGCGCTATTAGAGCAAGTCGTCCACCCTGACCTGAGGATGTCGCGGGTTCAACTCCTGAACCAGCACACTGGACCAGCACACTGTCACCGGCGCCGCGCAGAACCGGTGCCGCAAAGGGTCAGCCTGTCCTCGAGATTCGGTGCGCACGCTCGGCGAACCGGTCGAGAGCGTCGAAGACGTCGGTCGCCTGCCAGACGACGTTCCTCTTCTGAGCTTCGCCGTGGACGGTCTTGGGCTTGGAGAGGGCTCCGGCCTCCTGGAGTTGGCGAAGCGCGTTGTCGGCTGCCGGCTGGGTGACCTTGAACGTGTCCTGGATCAGCTTGGAGGTCACTGACGGCTGGCGGAGCAGGAACGGCAGCACCCGCCACGCGGCCGCGTCCCGGCGGGCTCGGAGGTTGTTCGCCCAGCCGCCGTGCAGCGTCGTGAGGTCGGTGGCGAGTTGCCGGCCGTTGCGAACGGCGGCGAGTGTCGCCCGGTTGAACTCTTCGATGATCGGGTTCGGGTTGCCGCTGCGGTAGGCGGTCAGTGCGTCGTAGTAGGCGTCGGTGTCGGACAGCAGTCCGGCAGACACGGGAACAGTGGTGCGGGTGGTCGCTCCACCGTTGCGGAGCATGAGGTGGACGAGGGCTCGACCCGCGCGGCCGTTGCCATCGTTGAACGGGTGAATGGTTTCGAACTGGGCGTGTGCGAGGGCCGCCTGTGCCAGCAGGGGGAGGTCGGTCCGCTCGGAGAACGCGCAAAGGTCCTTGATCGCCCCGTCGATCCTCGAAGCCAGCGGCGGGACGAAGTCCGCCCGATGTGGTGAGTAGTCGGTCCCGCCGATCCAGACCTGCTGGTCGCGAAACTGCCCCGGCTTGGCTTGGCCCTGGCCGTGCATGAGAGCTTCGTGGACGGCCAAGATGTGGCGGCGGGTGAGGGGGCCGGTGAGTTCGAGGGCGCGGTTCATCGCCGCGACATTCGCCTGGACAAGGCTGGCGTTCGACCCGACCTTGGCCAGTCCGATGTCGGCCAGCGACAGGGCCCTCGCGCCGACAGTGATGTTCTCGATCTGTGAGGACGAGGCGGACTCGGTCCGAAGCAGGACTGCGGAGAGGGGAGCGAACTCCCCGTCGAACATGGCGGAGAGTTCAGCGTCGAACCGCGTGATCGCCGCCCGTGCGTCTTCCGCCCTCGCTGCAACATCCGACTCGATCGCGAACCGCATGCGCGCTATGGTCGCGGGCACCGCCGCCCGGTAGGGCCTTCCGACGGTCGACAATCGCGAGCGATCCATCGCCTGGACAGGCGTCGTTGGCTCCCAGGCCACGTCTTCCCAGGAGAGCCTGAGCCGGTCCGTCTGTGTCACATCGATCCTTGTCTTGCCGACGCCTATAGATAAGGGTAACTCACTATCCTTATCTAAAGGCGAATGTGAATCAGGACCGTCACCCTCCGGATCCGCATCGCCCAGACGGACCGCCCCGGAGGATCTCCGGCCTCGAGCAATTCCCGCAAACGGTCGAGCCCGTTCTCCATGTGTGCTGCGGACTCGTTCACGGTTGCCTTCTCCCGGCACTGCGCCGGAAAACCTGTGTCGACCGGCTGGGTCCCGTCTCTAGGGTGGGACGATGGCGTCGGTCAAGCAGATCCAGGTCACCTTCGACTGTGCAGACCCCGAGCGCGTGGGTCGCTTCTGGTGCGAGGCGTTGGGGTACGTCCCGCCGCCGCCCCCGGAGGGGTTCGCGAGCTGGGAGGCCTACGAGCTCACGCTGCCGCCGGAGGACCGGGGGTCGTGGTTCGTGGGCATGGACCCCACGGGTGTCGGCCCACGGTTGTACTTCCAGCGCGTGCCCGAAGCCAAGGTCGTCAAGAACCGGCTCCACCTCGACGTGCGGGTCGGCACCGGCCTGGTGGGCGAGGAGCGGCTGGCGGCCCTGGAAGCCGAATGCACCCGTTTGGTCGCGATCGGCGCGACCAGGGTGCGACTGCTGGTGGCCGAGGGCGGCGAGGAGTCGTGCTTGGTGATGCAGGACGTCGAGGGCAACGAGTTCTGTCTCGACTGACGACGACTCCGCTCAGCCCGTCTCGCCGGCGAGGGCCCCGACGTCTCCGATCCACTCCTGCACCGGGCCCTCGGGCAACACCAGCCCGCGGCTGCGGGCCATACCCTCGATCTGGAACCAGGCCATGTCGGTGACCAGGTCGACGAAACTGTCCACGTCCGGCGACAACTCCTCACGCGAACTCCACCGACGCACCGCCCCGAAGCAGCCGCCGATCAGCCCGAACACCCAGGGATCCAGGGCGTCCCGGTCGAACTGGGAGAGTCGGCCACCCACGATCGGCACGAAGGCACCGATGACGACCTCCACCTGCTCGACGATCTGCTGCAACGTGTCGTCGAGCGGTCGACGATCCGCGCCGGGAATGTGTCGCTCGGCGAACTGGACCAGCGCCGCGTGGGCCACCGCCCACCGGATGTAGGCGTCCACCACCCGGTGGGTGATCTCCCGGGGCGTGCCGTCGAGGGTGATCGCCTCCAGCACCACGGTGGCGGCCCGGAGGCAGACCTCGTCCTGCACGGCCAGGTCGAGGTCGGACCGGTCGGTGAAATGCCGGTAGACGACGCTGCGGTTGATGCCCGCCCGGTCGGCGATCTGCTGGACGTGGATCTCGTGCCCCGGGGGATGGGCTTCGATCACGGCCACGGCAGCATCGATGACGGCCTGTCGGCGCTGTTGGTTGTGCTGCTCCCAACGCACCCGACGGCCGTCCTCGCCCTTGGGCCGCACCGCATTCATCCCGGCTCCCTTCACCATCATGTAGCTATGAGGGTAGCCGGACGGGGGGTGCGGGCTCGCTGAAGTCTCGTGGTGGGAGCAGCGGCCACCCGCCGCTGCTCGGCGACGTCGGTGATCTTCAGCCGTGGTCGGTCCACCGCCATCCCGCGGGCGAGCTCCTCCCGATCCAGCCGCCGCCACTCGGCGAGTCCGACCACCTCGCGCTGTCGGGAGCGGACCAGATCGGCAGCGTCGCCCTCCACCAGGGCCGGTACGCCGCGGTCGAGGTCGTCGAGGATGCTGGCCACCGTCTCCTGAGCGCAGGACTTGTTCGTGCCGATCGAGCCGGTGGGGCCGCGCTTGATCCACCCGACGACGTACGCCCCCGCCTCGACCCGGCCACGGCGGTGGGGGACCGTGCCACTCTTCTCGTCCCACGGCAGCCCGGCCACGCGCAGGCCGCGGTGGCCGATCGACCGGATCACCAGCCCGGCGTCGAGGTCGCTGGTCGTGGTGGTGGGTTCGGCGCGCAGTACGCCGTCGGCGTCGGTCACCAGCCGGTTCTCGACCAGGCGTACGCCGCTCACCCGGTCGCCGCCGAGCACCTCCACCGGGGATGCGGCGAACCGCAGCACGATCCGGCGTCTGTCGGGTCGGGGAGCGCGGGTGGCCAGTTCGCGGACCAGTCGACTGCGCTGGTCGTTCCCGGTGATCGACTCGGGTGCAAGATCCACCCGCACGTCGATGTCGTCCAGGCCGGCCAGGCCGATCAGCTCGGGCATCGTGAACGCAGCCTCGGCCGGGCCACGGCGACCGATGACCACCACTTCCCGGACCTGGCTGCGGCGCAGCGCCTCAAGGGGAGCGGGAGCCATGTCGGTCGCGGTGAGCGCGGCCGGGGGCAGGGTGAGGATCCGGGCCACGTCGAGGGCCACGTTGCCGTTGCCGATCACCACGGCCCGCTCACTGTCCAGCGGCACCTCGAGGCCGGCCAGGTCGGGGTGGCCGTTGTACCAACGCACCACGTCGGTGGCCGACAGTGATCCGGGCAACTGCTCGCCGGGAATGTCCAGCCGGCGATCCGTGGTCGCGCCGACGGCGAACACCACCGCGTGATAGCGCTCCCGCAGCTCGGCCACGGTGAGGTCCCGGCCGATCTCGATGCCGAGGACGTAGCCGAACCGGGGGTCTCGCTCGATCGCCTCGAAGAGGCGGGTCACCTTCTTGGTCGCGGCATGGTCGGGGGCGACGCCGTGCCGGACCAGTCCGTACGGCGTCAGCAACCGATCGTAGACATCGACGCGTTCGATCTCGGGGTGCTTCAACAGTTCATCGGCGGTGTAGAGACCCGCAGGCCCGGCCCCGACGATCGCCACCCGGAACGGCCCCGGCCGGGCCAGCCGGCGCTGCGTGGGCACCAGGGCCAGCGGAGTGCGGTCGGGGAGCTCGAACGTGTCGTAGTACTCCGCGTTCAGCAGCCGGAACGGCTCCTGTCCCGGGCTGAGCGCACTGGTGGGGAGGATCGCGCCCACCGGGCAGGCCGTGGTGCAGGCGCCGCACCCGACACACGACGCCGGGTCGATATAGAGCATCTCGGCCTCGGCGAATCCTGGCTCGCCCGGAGTCGGATGGATGCAGTTGACCGGGCAGGCGACGACGCAGGAGGCGTCGGCGCAGCAGGACTGGGTGACGACGTAGGACATCTCAGGCAGCCGCCGGGGTGGGTTCGCTGCGGAAGCGACTGGGGCGGCCGTCGATGCCCATCAGCCGCCAGACCCGGCGCGCGACCGGGTTCATCAGGTCGGCGTTCTCCATCAGCATCCGGACGTCGCCGAGCATGTCGCGCAGCAGCTTCTGCGACTCCTCGCTGCGCCACCAGACCTGGCGGGCCACCTTGCGGGGCACGCCCATCTCCCGCAGTGCCTGCCGGTTGGGCACAGCGATGGCATCGACGAGCAGTCGCAGCACGATCGGGCTGACCACCGAGACCACCGCCCGCTGGCGGCGGTTGAGTCGCGGCGCCCGGTGCTCGATGTACTGATGGGCGAAGCCGATGTGGCGCGCCTCCTCGGCGATGTGGATCTGCATGATCCGCTGCAGCAGCGGGTGCAGCTGTGCGTCGCTGCGCAGCATGTTCTTCTGCACGTGGTCGATGGGTTCCTCGCCGCCGAGGACCCCGATGAAGAAGATGAACGGCCAGGCGCCCGCCGCCAGCGGCATCAGCGGGGCCACTCGCAGGAACCAACGTGGACCGCCCGGGACGTTCTGGCCGCTCCGGTTCACGAACTCCTGGAACATCTGGGTGTGGTGGCACTCCTCGGTCGCCTCATGGGTGGAGTACCGGAACTCGGGCCGGTTGTTGGGCAACTTGAACGCGTGATGCATCAGCCCGGCGATCAGGATCTGCTCGAACTGCAGCCCGACCTTCACGACGTTGGCCTGCCGGTAGATGCCGATGGCGATCTGTCGCTCGCGGGGGAGCGACTGGTACCACTCAGTGGCGCCCAGGGTGTCGACCTTCGGCAGCACCCACCGTGGGTCGTTCACGTCCACGGCGTACTCGGGATCGTCCCAGGGGACGTCCAGGAAGGCATCGAAGTGCTGGTGCACCGACGCCTCCGACAGGGTCTGCAGGGTCTCTTCGTAGCTCTGCGGGTGCTCGCCCACGGTCATGGTCATCTCAGGTCCCCTCTTCGGTGGATGCGTAGCCCCGAAGTTACTGCAACACCGTGTCGCGCGCAATAGGTAGATGTCACATGGTGTTGCAGGTAGGTCGGTCAGCGGACCCGGTGCACCGCGAACTCGCGCCCCGGCTCCACGAAGGCCTGTTGGGCCTCCACCACCCACAGCTCGCTGGAGCCAGCCGCGTGCGAGGCGGCAACCACCGCGTGGATCCCGGAGGCGGTGCTGGCCAGCACGGACGCCGGCTCCTCGACGTACCACCGGGCCACCGCCAACGCGGCCGTCAGATCGCCGGCGCCCGGGAAGGCGCCCGGGAGTTGGGGGGTCTCCACCAGCCAGGCACCCGACCCGGTGACCGCCAGCATCCCGATCACGGTGCCGTCGTCCAGGCCCGGGTCGGGCTCGGGGACCACGCTGGTCACCAGCGCCGCCGTGGGTCCGGCGTCGCGGAGCAGGTCGGCCGCTACCAGGGTGGCGGCCAGACTGTCGGTCGGGTGTCCGGTGAGTACGCCGAGCTCGAACCGGTTCGGGATGACCAGGTCTGCCGCCGGGATCAGCAGGGTGGCGACCTGATCGGGCACCTGTGCGGGCACGTAGAGCCCGCTGTCGGTGTCGCCGAGCACCGGGTCGCATGCGTATCGCGCGGCCGGATTCGCCGCCCTGACCCGATCGACGGTCTCGGCGACCACTGCGACCATGGACGGGTCGCCGAGGTAGCCGGTGAGCACCAGGTCGATCTCGGCGAGCGCGTCCAGGTCGTCGAGACCGTCGATGAGATCCCGGACCTGGGCGGGGGTGAGGGCGTGTCCCCGCCAGCCGGGGTAGCCGGTGTGGTTGGAGTAGCAGACGGTCGGGACGGCGCACACCTGGTGGCCCAGTCGCTGCAGGACGAAGGTCGCCACCGTGTTGCCGACGTACCCGTAGCTCACCTGGGACTGGATCGACAGCACTCGCATGGCCCTATCGTGGCAGCGGGAGGGCTGGTGGGGAATTGCTGCGGCGTACCTCTGGTATGGGAAACTAGAACGCGTTACAGTATCTCAGCAGTGTGTGCCAGGTCACGACAGGGAGAGGTTCCATGGCGAAGAAGCCGCAGATCAACGAGGCCGACTACGTGGTCGTCGGTGCAGGCAGTGCCGGAGCGGCCGCCGCAGGGCGACTGGCGGAGTCCGGAGCCTCGGTGATCCTCCTCGAGGCCGGTGGGAACGATGACCGCTACCTGGTCCGCAAGCCCGGCATGGTCGGACCGATGCACCAGGTCCCGCAGTTCAAGAAGTCCGTCTCCTGGGACTACTACACCGTGCCCCAGCCGCACGCGCGCAACCGCAAGCTGCCGCAGCCCCGCGGCAAGGTGCTCGGCGGGTCCAGCTCGATCAACGGCATGCTCTGGGTGCGCGGCAACCGGGCCAACTACGACGCCTGGGCGGCCGAGGGCTGCGAGGGGTGGGACGCCGACAGCGTCAACGACGTCTACCGCCGGATCGAGGACTTCGAGGACGGCGCCAACGACTACCGTGGCGCCGGCGGCCCGGTCAAGGTGACCCGTCACGGGGCACCCACCGAGGCCTCGGCCCAGTTCATCCAGGCCACCTCGGACACCCTGGGTGTGAAGGTCCTCGACGACTACAACGGCGCCTCGCAGGAGGGGGTCGGCTGGTTCCAGCAGAGTGTGGCCGACGCGACCCGCTACAGCTCCTCACGCAGCTACCTGTTCGGGAAGGAGCGGGAGAACCTGCACGTCCAGACCCGGGTGCACGTCGCCCGGGTGGTGATCGAGGCCGGCCGCGCCACCGGTGTCGAGGTGATCGACGCCGGCGGCCAGCGGCGGACCATCCGGGCCGGCCGTGAGGTGATCCTCTCCGCGGGGGTCTTCGGGTCGGCCCAGATCCTGATGCTGTCGGGAATCGGCCCGGCCGCCCACCTGGCCCAGCACGGGATCGAGATGGTCGCCGATCTGCCGGTCGGCGACAACCTGCACGACCACATGTTCGTGCCCACCACCTGGATCATGCCCAATGCCAAGCACCGCGGCATCCCGACGTACTTCGCCCGCGGCCTGGCCAAGGAGGTCCTCAAGCCCGGGACCTCGTTCCTGGCCAACGGGGTCTTCGAGGTCACCGGGTTCGTCCGCACCTCGCAGGCCACCGACGTTCCGGACCTGCAGATCCACGTGCTCCCGTGGGCCTACCCGTCCCCGAACCAGGACGCGCCGATCCGGCACACGGTGGACCGCCGCTCCGCGTTGACGGTGATGTCGACGCTGATCTATCCCAAGAGCCGCGGCACGCTCCGGCTGGCCAGCGCCGACCCCACGGCCGCGCCGCTGATCGACTTCAACTACCTGGCCGACCCGGCGGACCGCAAGACGCTGATCGAGGGCGTCGAGATCATCCGCGAGATCATGTGGTCCGCGGCCTTCGGTGGCAACGTGAAGGGCGAGCTGCACCCCGGGCCGGCGATCACCGGCGAGTCGCTCGAGGAGGAGCTGACCAACCGGGCGACCACCGTCTATCACGGTGTCGGCTCCTGCCGGATGGGTGTGGACGAGCGGGCCGTGGTGGACCCGCAACTGCGGGTGCGCGGGGTCGAAGGGCTCCGGGTCGCGGACGCCTCGATCATGCCGAGCATCATCGGCGGCAACACCAACGCGCCGTCGATCATGATCGGTGACCGGGCCGCCGAGTTGGCGTTGCGCGGCTGACGGCCGTTTCAGGCGACCAGCAGGGAGCGCTTCGACAGACCCATCCAGAAGCCGTCGAAGAGTTGCTCCCCGGGCTGGTCGGCGCGGGTCGCGGCACCCAGCGTGATGAACAGGGGCGTGTAGTGCTCAACGGTGGGGTGCGCGTACGGCATCCCAGGGGCTCGGGTCTGGTACGCCGCCAACTCGTCGACGTCGCCGCGGGCCAGCGCCTCGCCGGCCCAGGAGTCGAACTCCGACGACCATCCGGGCGCCTCGGCATCGATGCGCCAGGAGGTGAGGAACGGCAGTCCGTGGGTGAGGAAGCCCGAGCCGATCACCAGTACCCCTTCGTCGCGCAGTTCCCGGAGTCGCTGGCCGATGCCGAGCAGTCGGTACGGGTCCTGGGTCGGCAGTGACATCTGCAGGACCGGGATGTCGGCCTCGGGGTACATGATCTTCAGGGGCACCCAGGCGCCGTGGTCGAGGCCGCGGGACGCATGCTGGTGCACCGGCTGTCCGTCCGGGAGCAGTGCGGTGACCCGCTGCGCCAGCCACGCGGCGTCCGGAGTCGGATAGGTCATCCGGTAGAACTTCTCGGCGAACCCCCCGAAGTCATAGACCAGTGGCGCGCCGCTGGCTGAGAGGCTGATCGGCGCTGCCTCCCAGTGTGCACTGACGATCAGGATCGCGCGGGGTCGGGGCAACCCTGCGGCCAGGCCGGCCAACTGCCCCGACCACACCGGGTCGTCCAGCAGCGGGGGCGCGCCGTGGCCGATATACAGGGCCGGCATCCGGGACTCGGTCATGTCAGTCATCGTAGCCGAAGGTAATTTATGCTTCAACTATACGGGTATCGGTCCCCTCGGGGCGCACCGCTACCCTCGCGGGCATGGGAACGCTGGCAGGGCTGGTTGACAAGGGTCTGATGGCGGGCGACTGGGCCGAGGCGCTGGCGCCGGTGGAGGAGCAGATCGCCCGGCTCGGGCAGTTCCTCCGGGAGGAGGTCGCAGCCGGTCGCGGCTATCTGCCGGCGGGGGAGCAGGTGCTCCGGGCGTTCGCGCGGCCGCTGGCCCAGGTGCGGGTGCTGATCGTCGGGCAGGACCCGTATCCGACCCCGGGCCACCCGGTCGGGTTGAGCTTCTCGGTGGCCCGCGAGGTGTCCCCGATCCCGCGCAGCCTGGCCAACATCTACACCGAACTCGGCACCGACCTGGGCCTGCCGGCGGCCAGCCACGGTGACCTGAGCAGTTGGGCCGACCAGGGAGTGATGCTGCTCAACAGGGTGCTCACCGTGCAGCCGGGCCACTCCGCGTCGCACCGTGGCCGGGGCTGGGAGCAGGTCACCGACCAGGCGATCGACGCACTGGTTCGCCGGGGTGGTCCACTGTCCGCGATCCTGTGGGGCCGGGACGCCCAGTCGCTGGCGCCGATGCTGGGTCAGGTGCCCACGGTGGCGTCGGCCCACCCGTCGCCGCTGTCGGCCTCACGGGGGTTCTTCGGCTCGCGGCCGTTCTCCCGGGTGAACCGTCTCCTGGTCGAGCAGGGCGGTCAACCGGTCGACTGGTCGGTGCGCTGATCCGGTCGAGTCAGGGCGCCAGGGAGCGGGACGACTTCGAGCCGTAGCGGCGCGCCGGGTTCGAACCGATCCCGTCGCGCTGGGCAGTGGTCTGCGCCGGCCCCTTGCGACGCGGCTTCGACTGCCGCGGTGCCGGCGAGCTCCACTGGTCGATCCACTCGTCCAGCACCCGCCAGGTGCTGCCCCGGGCGGCCCGGCCGGTGAGCATGCCCAGGTGCCCGCCGGGGACCACCTCGAACCGCGCCTCCGGCGCCCCGGTCAGCAGCGGCATCAGCGCCTGCACCGCCCGGATCGGGGCGATCCCGTCGCCGGCACCGGCGAACACCAGCGTGGGCTTGTCCAGGCGTGCCACCTCGATCGTCCGGTCGCCGAAGGAGATCACCCCGGCCACCAGCGCGTTGCCGCGCACGAAGCGGTGGTACAGCTGGCCGAAGGTCCGACCTGGGTAGGCGATCATGTTGGCGGTGAACCGGTCCACGGCCTCGATCTGAGCCAGGAAGTCGGCGTCATCGAGATGGCTGGCCAGCGCCAGCGGCTTGGTCACCAGCTTCTGGAAGGCCGAGAGTTGGAACGCCCACCGCACCAGCGGCTGCGGCGCCCCGCCCAGCATCCGATAGCCACGGGTGACCAGCTTCCCGTCACTGATGTTGAGCAGTGGCCGGATCGGCGCCACCAGCGGCACCTGCTTCACGTCGAACGGTGACCCCACCACCGTGACCGAGGCGATCGGCAGGTCGGGGCGGTCGGCCGCGGTGAGCACCGAGAAGATTCCCCCCAGGCTCCAGCCCACCACATGCACCGGTTGGCCTCCTGCGTGCTTGGACGCCTCCAGGATGGCGGTAGGCACCACCTCGTCGATCCAGTGCTCCATGCCCAGGTTCCGGTCCGAGAACGACACCCGGCCGTACTCCACCAGGTAGGTGGGGCGGCCCTCGTTCACCAGGTGCTCGACCAGCGAGCAGCCGCGGCGAAGATCGAAGCAGAGCGACGGTGCCGCCAGCGGGGTCACCAGCAGCACCGGCCCGCCCCGTGACGGTACGCCGGCCACCGGCCGGTAGTGGTAGAGCTCGCGCAACTGCCCCTCGTCGATCAGGGTGCGCGCCATCGGCCGGAGGTCGGCCACGCCGCCGTAGAGCAGCTTGTGGGCCACGTTGCTGGCCGCGGCGGCGACCTGATCGGGCTTGGGGATCAGATCCATGGGGGCACCGTACCCACCCCAGCGTTGTGTGGGCTCATCCGACGCGGAAACGCGAGACGTGACGCTTGCCGTCCGCCCACACCACGGCGGTGTGCCGTCCTCTCGCCAGCGGGTGCAGTGGCAGCAGCACCACGGTGTGCTGGTTGACCCGCATCATCTTGCGGGCCAGCCTGCGCTCGTGGGTCTTCGGGTTCTTGTAGGTGCGCGAGGTGATCACGCAGACGGGCACCCGCTTGCCGCCGACCCGCAACCGAGCGCTCACGTTCCGCGGCGCGACACCGTCGCTGCCGAACGAGAAGAGCACCGGCGCACCGGTGCCGCCGGCAGCGAGACGCTGCCGATAGCGGGCCGGGCAGGAGGTGTAGGGGCTCGGCCAGTCGCCCTGGGAGATCCGCCGAGGGGCTTTCGCGCCGCGCCCGGGGAACGTGTAGGGGCGCGACGGGCTGCCGAAGCGGTCGACGTTGACGTTCTGCCGCTGTGGCCACAGTGCCGAGTACCGGCTGGCCGAGGCCCAGCTGGCCAGTGTGGCCTCCGGGTTGAGCAGGGCCATCGCTTTGAACGGCTGGGTCATCCACCGAGCCAGCGTCGCAGCCGGACGGCCGCCGTGGTTGATGGCCGACGCGCGGCCGGCGGTGGCGCCCTCGACGGTGTACCAACGGTTGTTGGGGTTCTCGGCATGGGTGAGCTCGTTGTTGCGGACCATGTAGGTGACGTGCCGTTGCACCCAGGAGGTCAGGTCGGGGTTCTCCGCTGCCCGCGGCGCTCCGTACTGCTTGCGGAACCTGTTCAACCGCTTCAGCCAGGCCGGCACGTTGTTGCGGTCCACGGTGACCTTCACGATGTTGGAGTACGCCGTCACCGTGTCCCGGTTGCCGTCGACCCGGGCCCGCACCCACATCGTCCCGGGCGTGTTGCGGAAGACGTGCTGGTCGGCCGGGACCACCTGCCAGGCGCCGGTGGCGGTGAGCCGCCGCTCCAGCACGTAGTTGCGGCTCGGCAGCACCGACGTGTTCGCTGGACTGGCGAGCAGTTGCCGGGAGATCCGGGTGGCGGTGTTCAGGGTGACCTTGGGTCGGATCTTGAGTCGGGTGCGCTGTTGCTCGTGGGTGGGTACACAACTGGCCGCGGCGCCGACGCGGACGTCAAGCACTTCGGTGATGTTGGTGAACGTGTGGCTCGCCTGGCCGCCCAGGGCGTCTTTGCAGGCGTTGCCGGTGGTGCCGTCGGGGTACTGCCAGAACAGCACCACGGTGGCGGTGGGCGAACTCGTGTCGACGGTCAGCGTGGCACTGCCGTTGTAGTCGGCGGCAGCGCGGTCCCAGGCAACGCTGGTCACCGTCGCCGCCTGTGCCGGTGTGGCCACCACCGTCGCCAGGCCGGCCACCAGGGCGACCAGGGCCATCCGGAGCGCTGCGCGTCTGGCGCGACCCCCCGGTCGTCGGTAGGAGGTGGACGTGGCAGAGGCAGTCTGCACGGGAGATCCCTTCACTTCACGGCTGCGGTCGTGGCGCCGCCCCGCGACCAGGCGCCACACAGGCTCAACGAGAGAGGTCACGTCGCGCTATGGACGCGGTGCCGGCCGACCCATCAACTCGTCGAGGAAGCGGGCGGCCCACGCGTCCACGTCCTTCTCCCGGACGGTCCGGCGCATCGCCCGCATCCGCCGGGTGATCTCCTTGGGATCGGCGTGGTAGGCGTCCAGCAGTGCGGCCTTGATGCCGTCGATGTCGTAGGGGTTGACCTGCCAGGCCTGACGCAGCTCCTGGGCTGCGCCGGCGAACTCCGACAGCACCAGGGCGCCGTCGTCGTCGAGGCGGCAGGCGACGTACTCCTTGGCCACCAGGTTCATCCCGTCGGTGAACGGGGTCACCACCATCACGTCCGCCACTCGGTAGAGGGCCGCCATCTCCTCCCGGGGGTAGGAGGAGTGCAGGTAGGAGATGGCCGGACGGCCGATCCGGCCCAGATCGCCGTTGATCCGGCCGACCAGCCGGTCGACCTCATCGCGGAGCAGTCGGTACTGCTCGACCCGCTCCCGCGACGGCGTGGCCACCTGGACGAAGACGGCGTCCTCGGTGGACAGGTGCCCGTCGGTGATCAACTCTGCGAACGCCCGCAGTCGCGGGTAGATGCCCTTGGTGTAGTCGAGCCGGTCGATGCCCAGGAAGATCTTGGCCGGGTGGCCGAGCATCCGGCGGATCTCGGTGGCCCGGGCCGCGACCGGTGGTGAGGCCGCCAGTTCGGTGAAGCCGGCGGTGTCGATCGAGATCGGGAAGGCTGCCGCTCTGACCGCGCGACCGTCGGGAAGGTGGACCATGTCCCGCTGGGTCCGGTGCCCGACCCGCTGCCGGACCAGCCGGACGAAGTTGGCGGCGGCCCCCGAGAGTTGGAAGCCGACCAGGTCGGCACCGAGCAGCCCCTCGAGGATCTGCCGACGCCACGGCAGTTGCTGGAAGAGTTCGGCAGGGGGGAAGGGGATGTGCAGGAAGAACCCGATCCGGAGGTCGGGACGCATCTCCCGCAGCATCTGCGGGACCAACTGCAACTGGTAGTCGTGCACCCAGACGGTGGCGCCCTCGCTGGCGATCATCGCCGCCCGCTCCGCGAACCGGCGGTTCACCCGCACGTAGGCGTCCCACCACTCCCGGTGGAACTCCGGTTTGGCGACCAGGTCGTGGTAGAGCGGCCACAGGCTGGCGTTGGAGAAGCCCTCGTAGAACTCCTCCACCTCACAGGCGGTGAGAGTGATCGGGACCAGTTGCATCCCGTTGAGCATGAACGGGTCGATGTCGGCGTCGGCGTTCCCGGGCCAGCCGATCCAGGCCCCACGCTGCTCCCGGATCACCGGCTCCAGCGCGGCGACCAGACCGCCCGGTGAGGTCCGCCAGGTGGTGCTGCCGTCCGCCTCGGTGACCTGGTCAACCGGCAGCCGGTTGGCCAGGACGACGAGGTCGGCGCTGATCACATCAGGCAGCCTAGCGGTAGCCGCCCACCCGGGGAGGGTCCCTGACCGGGCAGTTCGGTTCGATCCGGCGGGGCGAATGACAACGGTGTGGTTCAGTGCCTAGGATGGGGGTCCAGGTAGTTGTCATGGGAACGAGGGAAGCGATGGACGTCGCCCTGAGCAGCACGCACGAGATCGGCGAATGCCGCGAACTGTCCGAGAGGGACACCGAGATCCTCGCCTTCGAGCGCCAGTGGTGGAAGTACGCCGGGGCCAAGGAGCAAGCGATCCGGGACCAGTTCGACATGTCCTCGACCCGCTATTACCAGGTGCTCAACGCGCTCATCGACAAGCCGGAGTCATTGGCAGCGGACCCGCTGCTGGTGCGCCGCCTGCGCCGCCTGCGTGCCGCCCGCCAGCGGCAACGCTCTGCCCGCCGACTCGGCTTCGACGCCTGAGAGGAGCCCGCTGCCATGCACTTCCCCCGCCGGCGGCGAGACCAACAAGGAGTGGCCCTCAACTCACCCGTGGTGATGCTCAGCATCATCGCGGTGGCGATGGCCGCCCTCGCCTTCGGGGTCACCTGGGACACCGGTGAACCCGAGCAGATCGTCCAGGCCGCCGCGCCTGAGTCCACCGAGGATGCCGCCGCGGAAGCGGAGGCCGAAGCCGAGGCCAGGCGCGAGCGTCGCCAGGAGCGTCGCCGGCAGCAGCGTGAGGCCGCGCAGGCGGTGCAGCGCGGTGAGGTGCTGGTGGAGGTCTACAACAACTCCGGCATCGCCGGGCTGGCCGGTCGCACCTCCGACACGCTGACCGGGATCGGCTGGCAGGTGGTCGGCTCCGACAACTGGTACGGCACCATCCCCGCGGCCACCGTCTACCACCCCCAGGGGATGGCCAAGGAGGCCGAGGCGCTCGCCAACGACCTCGGTATCTCCCGGGTGATGCCGGCAGTGGACCCGATGCGGATGGATCGGCTCACAGTCATCCTCACGGCCGACTTCGCCTGAGTCAGGCACGGTGTGATGGGGTGGACCCATGGAGTTCACCTCGGCTGAGGCGCGCAGCAGGTACGACGAGGTCGTCGCCGTCGCCGCCCGGACGGTGGTCGGACTCGACTTCGACGGCACCCTGGCCCCCATCGTGGCCGACCCCGAAGCCGCGCACATCCACCCCGAGGCGCACCGAGTGCTGGTCGACCTCGCCGACGTGGTCGGCGCCGTTGCGGTGATCACCGGTCGCCCCGCCCGACAGGCGGTGGCACTGGGGGGCCTGGACGAGGTCGGCGAGGAGATCGCGGCCCGGGGGCACGAACTCCACGTCTTCGGCCAGTACGGCAACGAGCGGTGGTCGTCGTCGCAGCCCTACGTGCGCACCCCGCTCCCCCCGCACGGGCTCGCCTCCTTCCAGCGCGACCTGCCCCGGGAGTTGCGTGCGGCCGGTGTCCAGGATGCGTTCGTGGAGGAGAAGGGACTGGCGGTGGCGGTGCACACCCGTCGACTGGACGACCCGGAGACCGCCTTCCGGGCGCTGTTGCCGCGACTCCGGGCGCTGGCCACCCGGCACGACCTGATGCTGGAGCCGGGCCGGAACGTGATCGAGGTCCGCTCGGCCGGGATGCACAAGGGCATCGCGGTGCACCAGTTGGCCGCGCGGATCCAGGCCGGCGGCTTCCTCTTCGCCGGCGACGACCTGGGTGATGTCGAGGCCTTCGATGCGGTCGAGGAGTTGGCCGACTCGGGGCTCGCCACGCTGCTGGTCTGCTCGGCCTCGGAGGAGGAGAGCGCGCTCGCCGAGCGGGCCGACGTGGTGGTGCCCGGCCCCGAGGGAGTGCTGGAGCTGCTGCGTCAGCTCACCGCAGACGCGTCGTGAGGCCGGCCAACGCCGCGTCCAGATCGCGCTCGACCACCAGCGCCTCGACCGTCTCGGCGTTCATGAATCCATGTCCGGCCAACTGCCCGAGCAGGGTCACCAGGTGGTCCCAGAAGCCGGCAGGATCGAGCAGCCCCAACGCCTTGGCGTGCAGGTCGAGGGTGTGCCAGGTCCACACCTCGAAGAGCTCCTCCAGGGTGCCGAGGCCGCCCGGCAGCACCAGGAACGCATCCGCCAGCTCGGTCATCAGCGCCTTGCGCTCGTGCATGGTCTCGACCACGTGCGTGGTCACTCCGGGCTCGTCGCCGACCCGACCCCATTCACGATCGACCATGAACGCCGGGATCACCCCGATCACCCGGCCACCGTGGTCGATCACCCCCTGGGACAGTGCGCCCATCAGACCACTGCCCCCGCCGCCGTACACGAGCTCGATGTCGCGACGGGCAAGCCCGGCTCCGGTGTCATAGGCGAGCTGGCGCCAACGGGGGTGGGCGCCGTCGCGGGATCCCAGGAAGACGGCAAGGCGGGAGATCACCTGCGGCAGGCTAGTCGATCTCAATCGGCGGACGCGATGTGCGCATCGTGAGACACCCGCGTAGGCTGAGCGCAGCTCATCGAGAGGGACTGAGGGAACGGCCCGACGAAGTCCCGGCAACCGCCACGATCCTCCTGTGCTCACCCGAGTCACAGTCGTGGAAACGGTGCTAATTCCGTCCCGCAGCCGCGGGGTAGATGAGAAGGAGGACTTCATGAGCGCTGTGATCACCGAACCAACGTCCGGGCTCCGCGAGGGTGCTTTCGGGCACGCCACCGGACTCGCCTGTCGCGAATGCGGCCACCAGATCCCGCTGGGCCCCCACTACGCCTGTACGGAGTGCTTCGGGCCGCTGGAGATCGCCTACGACTTCCCGGCCATCACCCGCGAGGAGATCGAGGCCGGTCCGGCCAACATCTGGCGCTACAAGACGCTGCTGCCGGTGCCCTCCGACATCGTGGACTCGCCGAACATGGAGCCCGGCTTCACCCGGCTGCTCAAGGCCCACAACCTCGGCGCCGAGTTGGGCATCACCAACCTCTGGGTCAAGGACGACTCCACCAACCCGACCAACTCGTTCAAGGACCGGGTGGTGGCCTGCGCGCTGAGCGCGGCCCGCGAGTTCGATGCCAAGGTCTTCGCCTGCCCCTCCACCGGCAACCTGGCCAACGCCGTCGCCGCCGCCGGCGCCCGGGCCGGCATCAAGACCGTGGTCTTCATCCCCGCCAACCTCGAGCAGCCCAAGCAGGTCAACTCCGCCATCTACACCGACTCGCTGGTGGCCGTGAACGGCAACTACGACGACGTCAACAAGCTCGCCTCCGAGATCGCCGGCGAGGAGGACGGCTGGGCCTTCGTCAACGTCAACGTCCGGCCCTACTACGCCGAGGGCTCCAAGACGCTCGGCTACGAGATCGCCGAGCAGCTGGGCTGGCGGTTGCCCGACCAGATCGTGATCCCGGTGGCCTCCGGCTCCCAGCTGACCAAGGTCGACAAGGCCTTCCAGGAACTGATCAAGCTCGGCCTCGTCGAGGAGAAGCCCTACACGGTGTTCGGCGCCCAGGCGACCGGCTGCTCGCCGGTCTCGGTCGCGTTCAAGGAGGGCCACCAGGTGATCCGGCCGGTGAAGCCGGACACCATCGCCAAGAGCCTGGCGATCGGCAACCCCGCCGACGGGATCTATGTGCTCGACATCTGCCGGCGTACCGGCGGCACCGTCGAAGACATCAGCGACGAGCAGGTGCGCGAGGCGATCGTGCTGCTGGCCCGCACCGAAGGCATCTTCACCGAGACCGCTGGCGGCACCACCGTCGGCGTCCTGAAGAAGCTCGTCGAGACCGGCCAACTGGACCCGAACCTGGAGACCGTGGTGATCAACACCGGCCACGGACTGAAGACCCTGGACGCCATCTCCGACCGGGTCGGCGCCGCCGCCACCATCGAGCCGACGTACGACTCCTTCCGGTCGTCCGGCATCATCTGAGCAACCACGAACCTAGGAGCAGAGCAGTGAGCGTTTCCGTCCGCATCCCCACCATCTTGCGCACGTACACCGGCGGGGAGTCCGAGGTCACCGCGACCGGTGACACCCTGGCAGCGGTGCTGGACGACCTGGACGCCAGCTTCGCCGGGATCAAGGGCCGGATCCTCGACGACAACGGCGACCTGCGGCGCTTCGTCAACGTGTACGTCGGCAACGACGATGTCCGCTTCCTGCAGAACCTGGACACGCCGACCCCGGCCGGCACCCAGATCTCGGTGATCCCCGCGGTCGCCGGCGGCGCCTGAACCGACGGTGGACCACCGCTACACCCTCGACCTCACCTGGCAGGGCAACCGCGGCTCCGGGACCACCGGCTACCGCGACTACGGTCGCCAGGTGCTGCTCAGTGCCGCCGGCAAGGCCGACCTGGCCGGCTCGGCCGACCCCACTTTCCGGGGCGACGCGGACCGGTGGAACCCCGAGGAGCTGCTGGTGGGTGCGCTGGCGCAGTGCCACCTGCTCTCCTACCTGCACTCGGCGGTCAACCACGGCGTGGTCGTCACGGCGTACGCCGACTCACCGGTGGGCACGATGGCCCAGGCCGGTCAGGGTGGCCACTTCACCTCGGTGCTGCTGCGGCCCCGGGTGCGGATCACCGACCCCGATCAGATCGAGGTGGCCACCCGGATCCACGCCGAGGCCCACCACAACTGCTTCATCGCCGCGTCGGTCAACTTCGAGGTGCACGTCGAGCCGGTCACCGAGGTCGGGTAGCCCCCGACCTCGGTGACCGGCTTCACCATGCCAGGCTCACGGCGCCGGCTCGACCCCCAGCAGCGCGGCATTGCCGCGGCTGTCGAGCTTGATCCGCGCCACCTGGTCGCTCTCCCAGACCGCTCGCTCGGTGGCCAGGGCCTTGTCGGGCGGCAGGAAGAGGCTCTCGATGCCGCACCGCAGTCGCCAGTCCCGGTCGTCACAGCGCAGGTAGAGCCCCTCGCTGGGCCGGGTCCGGGTGCCGGGGCCGCCGACCAGCACGGAGCCCTGCGCCGTCAGCGGGATGAAGACGGCACCCCGGTCGCCGGGCACCCGCGAGGCCCCCTGGTCGCTGCTCAGGTCCGGGTACCCGAGGTCGACGTAGGCGCCCCGGAAGGGATCCCACGGATCGACCGGCTCGACCCGGAGCAGGTACTCATCCCCGAGCACCCGCGCCGAGAGCCGATCCTGCACGGCGACCCCCACCAGCGCGAACTGGACGAAGAGCACCACCGCCAACACCACCAGCCTGCGTCCGGCGATCACTGTCGTACTCATGCCGCATCCCCTTCCATCACTGCGACGAGTCGTCGCCGACCCCGATCGACCAACCAGCCGGTGCCGAGCAGGATCAGCCCGAGCACCACGAAGAGCCAGGCGCCCTCGATGACGGCCGCGAAGACCGTGAAGCTCTGCACGATCGTGAACACCACCAGACCGGCGACGGCCACCCAGGTCAGCGCCGGGTGGTCATGCAACACACCCCAGGCGGCGATCCCGGTGGCCAGCAGCAGGTAGCCGCCGACCGCGACCAGCGCGTGCAGCCAGTCGCCGGCCGTCACCCCCGACCACGGGTCCCGGGTGGTCTCCCAGGCGAGCAGTACGCCGGCCAGCACCGCTGCCGCTGCCGGCACCGGGGCCTCCCATGGATGTGCCCTGCCAGCGACCGCGATCGCGGCGACCAGCAGCGCCGCGGCAGCGACCGGCAGCAGCCAACCGGTCCACGGCAGACTCAGCGACCCGTCGATCGGCAGCGCCGCGATGAACACCCCGGCCAGCAGGCCGAGGGCGCCGAGGAGACGCCACGAGGTGACGAAGCCGGGAGTCAGCCGGTCCCAGAACCGGTGCAACAGCGCCAACGCCGAGCCGGCGACGCCGATCGTGATCAGGGCCGTCACCACGCCGGCGACCTCGGACTCCTCGCCGTACTGCCAGATCATCCACACCGAGGACAGAACGAGGCCGATAACCAGTGGCGCCACCGCCCGCATCGCGTAGGCGTGGATCAGCGCGCCGAGCCCCCACAGTCCGACCAGCAGCGGCTCCCAGGCCGGCACCTGCAGCGACTGCGCGGCCTGCATGATCACACCACCGAAGGCGATCGCGGCCAGGCCGCGGATGGCGCCGACCAGGGGTGAGGGTTCGTCGTGGTGGCGGGCCGCCAGTGCCTCGGCGCCGACCATCGTGGTCAGCCAGATGAGGGTGATGGCGGTGAACCGGACACCCGGCGGGATCTGGTCGAGGTTGGCGGCGATCAGCCACAGCACCCCGATCCCGATGAACGTGCCCCCGAGGTAGAGGGCGAGGCGACCGAGCGAGAACCGCCGGGAGGCGGTGTACTGCGCGCGGATCGCTTGGGCCTGGCTTGCCTCCACCAGTCCGGACGCCTGCCAGGCGGTCAGTTGTGCGTCCAGCCAGGCCAGCCGGCCCGGCGGTACGTCGATCACAGGTGTGGTCATGGGACCAGAGTGGGGCATCGGGCCCGGTGCCGGCATGGTCTTGGGTACTCATTTCGTCGGCGAGTCTCGCCGGAACGGACCGGAGGTGTTCAGCCGGCGCCTCCCTGGTGTTGTGGTGACGTTCGAGTTGATCTGGTTGAACGGGGTCGATGGGACGGATCACGAAGCGGATGCGGGCCGGCAGCCTGGCTGTCGGGATCGCGGTGGGGTTGGGGCTCGGGATGACGCTCGGCGCCCAGGGCCTGCTGCAGCGGCAGGCGGCGATCACCCGACGGGCGATCGGCAAGCCGCTGGGTGAGCAGGCGCCGGACGCCGACGGCACCGTCCGGAAGCGGTACGCCGGCACCCGGATCGATCTGCTGATGGTCGGCGACTCGGTGGCCGCCGGGCTCGGTGCCGACCGACCCAAGGACACCCTCGGGGTCCGGCTGGCCCGGGAGGTGGCCAAGGCCGCCCAGCGACCGGTGCGGCTGCGGACCGTGGCCCGGGTGGGTGCGGAGTCCAGCATGGTGGCCGAGCAACTGGCGTCTCTGCCCGCGTCGTACCGGCCCGATGTGGCCGTCATCGTGGTCGGCGGCAACGACGTCACCCATCGGGTGCCGGTCGCCGAGTCGGTGCTGCACCTGCAGGAGGCGGTGAGGTGGCTGCAGGAGCGTGGCGTCGAGGTGGTGGTGGGCACCTGCCCCGACCTCGGTGCGTTGCGACCGGTGCCGCAGCCGCTGCGCGCGCTGGGGGCTCGGGCCTCGCGTCAGTTGGCGAGCGCCCAGCGTGAGGCGGTGCTGGCGATGGGCGCCCGAGCAGTGTCACTGGCTCAGGTGGCCGGACCGTTCTTCATCACCAACCCGGACGAGATGTTCAGCCTGGACCGGTTCCATCCCTCGGGGATGGGCTACAAACGGATCGCCAAGGCGATGGCGCCGTCGGTGCTGGCGGCACTGGGGTTGGCCGAGCGGCTGCCCTTCGGTCACCACGCCCCGTGAGACTCACCGGGGGGAGAGCCGTCGGGTGAGCGTCCAGCCGGCCCCGGCCAGCGCCACCCCGGCAGCGACCCCGAACGCCCACCCGATCCCCGCTGCGCCGGCGACGTAGCCCAGCAGGATCGGGCCGGCTCCGAGGCCCAGGTCCAGGGCGGCGCTGGCCATCGCCGAGGCTGCGCCCCGCTCGGACGGGCCGGCGGTGGCGAAGATCGCGGCGAAGAACGCCGGGGTGCTGAAGGTGACACCGATGGCGAGGACGAGTACGCCGAGCAGCAACCACCCCGGTGACGGCGCAGTGGCGGCGACGGTGAGCCCGACGGCCATCGCCACCAGGGCCACGGCCGCCAGCCGCAACGGCGGCACCCGGTCGACCAGCTTCGCCATCGTCACCCGGCCGACCACGACCGTGATGCCGTAGAGGAACAACGGCAGGCTGGTCCGCGTCATGCCCAGGTCGTCGGCGTGCAGGGCCACGAAGGCCAGGAAGCCGCCCATCGCGACGATCGAGGCCAGGAAGCCCAGCGCGACCGGGAGTGAGGGCCGGTGGATCAGCGGGTGCCGCTCCACGGACTCGTCCAGGACGCGGCTCTCCGGCACGAACACGAAGGTGGCGGCGGCCGCGACGGCGAGACCGGCGGCCAGGTACCACGCCGCCGCGAAGCCGGCGTGGCTGACCATCAGTTCGGCGATCGGCGGGCCGGCAGCCAGGCCCAGGTAGAGGGCCAGGGAGTTGTAGCTCAACGCCTCGCCCATCCGGCTCGGCGGCGCCAGGTCGGCGATGGCGGCGAAGATCGCGGTGAAGACAGCCGCCTCACCCACCCCGGCCAGCAGCCGCAGTGCGACCAGGGAGGCGAGGTCGGTCGCCTGCGCGGTCAATGCCAGTGCCAGTGCTGCCACCAGCGCCCCACCGATCAGCAGCGGCCGCCGCCCTCGGGTGTCGGCGAAGCGCCCCACCCAGGGACGCAGGGCCAACGCGGAGAGCGCGAAGGCGCCGAAGGCCAGTCCGGCGCCCGCCTGGCCCGCCTCCAGTGGCCCGGCGGCGTACACCGGAATCAAGAAGATCGCCATCCCGTCCGTGGTCAGGTAGGCCAGCTCACCGAGGGTGAGCAGAATGAATCCCCGGGTGAAGAGCCTGTCCCGGCTGTCAGGAGTCGTCGTGGTCGCCATGGGGCCAGCGTGCGCCGGCCGGAGGGGTGCGCGAATGGGCAGATCTACCCAGATTTGAGCAGCAGACCGTGCTCCATCGCGAAGACGGCCGCCCCGGCCCGGGTGGAGACCCCGATCCGGGCGTACAGGTCCTGCACATGGTGCTCCGCGGTGCGCGGCGAGATCACCAGGTCGGCGGCGATCTGACGGTTGGAGCGGCCGGCGGCCAGCAGCCGGAGCACGTCGACCTGGCGCTCGGTCAGCCCCCCGGGGCGGGGTCGCCGGGAGCGGCGCAGGTGACCGGCCGCCTCGAGCACTGCGGCCACCGCATCGGCGTCCAGTGCCCCAGCCCGGGCCTCGGCGGTGACCGCCGCCGCAGCCCGCTCCGCGGTCACCGCCGGGCGGTGTGGACGCTCCTCGACCAGACAGCGGTAGCGGTCCGCGGCCGCCAGCACCCGGGCCCCGGTCGGCAACTGGGCGGCGACCGCCCGCCGGTGGTAGCCGCTCCCGTCGAGCCGTTCGTGGTGGGCCACCGCCAGTGCGGCGATGTCACGCAGTTCCGGCACCCGGCCCAGGATCTGCTCGGTGTGCCAGGGGTGCAGTTCCACTTGGGCACGTTCACTGGTGGTCAGTGCCCGGGACTGGTCCCAGATCCGGCTGGACACCCCGATCCGGCCGAGGTCGTGCAGGTAGCCGGCCACCCGCAGCGCCTGCTGCTCCTCCGGCGCCATCGCCAGGCACGCGCCGGCGGACGCCGCGAGGTCCCCGACTGCGGTCGAGTGGCCGTGCAGCCAGGGGCTCTTCAGGTCGACCAGGTCCCCGAAGGTGCGGGCCACGTCGGGGAGTTCGTCGTGGCTGACCCGCCGGACCGGGTCCGGCTCCAGGGCCAGCACCTCCTCGCAGGGGTCCAGGTCGGCGATGTCGGTGAGTAGTTCCTCGGTCACCAGCAACGCCAGGGCGGGGTCGAGCTGCGTGCCCTCGCGTCGGCGTACCTCCGCCACGGCGTACGCCGGGCCGGCGGCCAGGGTGAACATGGTCGCCACCGACGCGACCTGTCCGAGCCGGGCCAGCAGCGGGATCGCGTCACCGGACACCGGGGGGTGCGAGGAGCCGTCCCACATCGCCGTGGTGTGCCCGAGTGCCTCCTGGACCGAGGCGGGGAGCCCGAGTCGGGCCGCTGCGTTCCGGGCGACCTCGCAGGTGGCGGCCGGCCCCTCCGCGTCGATGCGGTTGCCGGATCTGAGGGCGGCGGCCAGGACCCTGGTCCGGCTGTGTCCGCTGGCCTCGGCGACCATCGGGATCATGGTGCGCAGCATCGCCACCGGTGACGACGGATCGCTGAGGAAGCTGGCGCGCACCGCGCTGATGTCGTCACCGAGGGCGGCCGCCAACTCATGCGTGTACGCCGTGCAGCCGAGGTGCTCGAGCAGTGCCGCGTAGAGAGCGTCTGCGACCACCTCGTCGGGGAGGCCGGCGGCCCGGCCCAGCCGTGTCGCCATCACGCAGCGGCGCAGCGACTCCTCCATCGGTGCCCCGGTGCCCAGATCGAGGGCGGTGGAGAGTCCGCCGAGGAGGCCCAGCAGCCGCATCATCCTCTGAGCCTGACACGGCTGCTGCGGTCGCGTCATCCCTTCCGTGCAGGTGCCTGGCATGAGGCTAGATGTGGGATCGCAGTCAGCAGGTGACTACGAACCCACATCGAGGCCGCGGCAGCGCCCGCCTAGGCTGGTCCGGTGCCCGACGTACTCCTGGTGACCTGCCGTGACCTGCCTGCCGGTGAGCCCGGTGCCGCCGCCCTCGACGTGACGCTCAAGGAGCGCGGCATCGAGGCCGCCTGGGTGGCCTGGGACGATGCCGCCGTCGACTGGGCGGCGGCGGACCTGGTCGCGGTCCGGTCCACCTGGGACTACACCGAACGGCCGGAGGAGTTCCTCGCCTGGGCGAGGGACGTCGAGCGAGCCACCCCGATCCTGAACGGGTCGGGCGTCTTCGCGTGGAACGTCGACAAGGCCTACCTGACTCGGCTCGGTGACCTGCCGGTGGTGCCGACCCTGCTGGTCGACGACGTGGCAGCAGCGGTCACCGCCTTCGGCACAGCGGTGCTCAAGCCGCGGGTCGGCGCCGGTGGGCGAGGGGTGCTGATCGCGGATCGGGCCGACGGTGACCCGGTGGTCGTCCCCACGCTCGCCCAACCGCTGGTCGAGTCGATCCGGACCCTCGGTGAGGTCTCGGTCTTCGTGATCGACGGCGCGGTGGTCAGCGCGGTCCGCAAGGTGCCTGCGGCCGGTGAGATCCGGGCCCACGAGGAGCGGGGCGCCACCGTCACCATCCACTCCGTCGACGAGGCGCAACACGCGTTGGCGAGGCAGGCCTGGCAGGCCGCCGGGTCGCTCACCGGGGAGCCGTTGGACTACGCCCGGATCGACATGCTGCACCACGACGGAGCCTGGGTCGTCAGCGAGATCGAGGCGACCGAACCGGGTCTCTATCTCGACGCGATGCCCGGCAACGCGGAGCCGTACGTCGATCTGGTCGCCGCTCGCCTCGGTCGCTGACCGCCCTGAGGCCCGCCCGCACAGCGGGAAACCGGCCCCCGTGCTTGCACTCTCGGGGTCCGAGTGCTAAACATGTGTTGGCACTCTCGCCATGAGAGTGACAACGCGGATCGGTGGGTTGAGGCCCTCAGCGCCGGCGGGAAGGGACCGTCGGGCCAGCCGGGTCGTCCGTCGCGGGCAACACTCCGAGCCGACCACGAATCGTTTAGTCGGATGGGATTCGCACTCAAGTCATGTCAAAGCTGATTGCATTCAACGAGGAAGCGCGCCGCGGCCTCGAGCGAGGGATGAACACCCTCGCCGACGCCGTGAAGGTCACGCTCGGTCCCAAGGGACGCAACGTCGTCCTTGAGAAGAAGTGGGGAGCCCCCACCATCACCAACGATGGTGTGAGCATCGCCAAGGAGATCGAGCTGGAGGAGCCGTTCGAGAAGATCGGCGCCGAGCTCGTCAAGGAGGTCGCCAAGAAGACCGACGACGTCGCCGGCGACGGCACCACCACCGCCACCGTGCTGGCCCAGGCGATGGTCCGTGAGGGCCTGCGCAACGTGGCCGCCGGTGCCAACCCGATGGGCCTCAAGCGGGGCATCGAGGCGGCCGTCGAGGCCGTCTCCGAGCAGCTGCTCGGCATGGCCAAGGACGTCGAGACCAAGGAGCAGATCGCGTCCACCGCGAGCATCTCCGCGGCCGACTCCACCGTCGGCGAGATCATCGCCGAGGCGATGGACAAGGTCGGCAAGGAAGGCGTCATCACCGTCGAGGAGTCCAACACCTTCGGGCTGGACCTCGAGCTGACCGAGGGTATGCGGTTCGACAAGGGCTACATCTCGGCCTACTTCGTCACCGACCCCGAGCGGATGGAGACGGTCCTGGAGGACCCCTACATCCTGATCGCCAACTCCAAGATCTCCGGAGTCAAGGACCTGCTGCCGCTGCTGGAGAAGGTCATCCAGTCCGGCAAGCCGCTGGTCATCATCGCCGAGGACGTCGACGGTGAGGCGCTGTCCACCCTGGTCGTCAACAAGATCAAGGGCACCTTCAAGTCGGTCGCCGTCAAGGCCCCCGGCTTCGGTGACCGCCGCAAGGCCATGTTGCAGGACATCGCGATCCTGACCGGTGGCCAGGTCATCTCCGAAGAGGTCGGCCTCAAGCTGGAGACCGCTGGACTGGAGCTGCTCGGCCAGGCCCGCAAGGTCGTCATCACCAAGGACGAGACCACCATCGTCGAGGGTGCCGGTGACCAGGGCCAGATCGACGGCCGGGTGAACCAGATCCGTGCCGAGATCGAGAAGAGCGACTCCGACTACGACCGCGAGAAGCTGCAGGAGCGCCTGGCCAAGCTGGCCGGCGGCGTGGCAGTGATCAAGGTCGGCGCGGCCACCGAGGTCGAGCTCAAGGAGCGCAAGCACCGCATCGAGGACGCCGTCCGCAACGCGAAGGCTGCCGTTGAGGAGGGCATCGTCGCCGGTGGCGGCGTGGCGCTGGTCCAGGCTGCGGCCGGGGCGTTCGCCAAGCTCGACCTGGAGGGCGACGAGGCCACCGGTGCGGCGATCGTGCAGCTGGCCACCTCGGCTCCACTGAAGCAGATCGCCATCAACGCCGGCCTCGAGGGCGGCGTCGTCGCGGAGAAGGTGCGCAACCTGACCCCGGGCCACGGCCTCAACGCGGCCACCGGCGAGTACGTCGACATGGTGGCCGAGGGCATCATCGACCCGGCCAAGGTGACGCGCTCGGCGCTGCAGAACGCCGCGTCGATCGCTGCGCTGTTCCTCACCACCGAGGTCGTCGTGGCCGACAAGCCGGAGGCCGCTCCGGCCATGCCCGGTGGCGGCGACATGGGCGGCATGGACTTCTGATCGCACGCAGCGACTGAGTCCAGCCACCGCTGAACCACGGAAGGGCCCCGCCTCGTGCGGGGCCCTTCTGCGTCCCCGCCCGCACCCGGCGGGCGACACCGCGTCAGTGGCTGACCGTGACCACGGCTGAACAGACCGGCGGGTCGCTGCCCACTTCGCAGATCTGATAGCTGTGGCTGCCCCCGCCACGACCTCCGGAATCGTGGGTGTAGGAGCCCGTGTTCGGCACGGTGGCGATCGGCGCTCCGTCACGCAGGACCTGCACCTGAGCCGTGCCGGCGCCGCTCCAGGTCAGGTCGGCGTGTTTGACGCCCTTGACCTTGTACGCCGTCACGCCCAGGTTGAGCGGGTCCGGCTCCGGGTCCGGGTCGGGCTCGGGCTCCGGGTCGGTGCCACCACCACCGCCGCCGCCACCGCCGTTGCCGGCGGCCGCCGCGGCGGCACGGGCCGCGTTCACCAGCGGCTCGGGGATGCCGTCGCGGTCGCCCGACCAGGCTCCCTGGCCGGCGCAGGTGCCGCCGCTGCTGTTCACCGTGGTGTCGGGGCACTCGCCGGTGACCTGCAGCAGGCTCCGGATCTGGGCCGGGGTGAGCGTCGGATCCGCGGCGATCATCAAGGCCACCACCCCGGCCACATGCGGGGCGGCCATGCTGGTGCCCGACTTGGTGCCGTAGCCGTTGTTGAGCACCGTGGAGTTGATCGAGACGCCGGGCGCGATCACGTCGACCGCCGCCCCGTAGTTGCTGAACTTCGCGAAGGTGTCGTCGCACATCCGGCCCAGACCCGGGAAGCTGGCGCAGCCGCCGGTGCCACCCGAAGCGCCGTCGAAGTCCGCCAGCGCGGAGACCGTGATCACCTCCGGGAAGGCTGCAGGGACACTGCTGCCGGCGTTGGCACCCTCGTTGCCCGCGGCCACCGTGTAGGCACTGCCGGCCGCCACCGAGTCACAGATGGCCTGGCGCAGCGGGTCGGTGTCCGGTCGGCCGCAGGCCGGCCCGGCGCTGCCCGAGCCACCCAGACTCATGTTGGCGACACCGAAGCCCTGGGCGGTGACATGGTCCACACCGCAGATCACTGAGGCCCAACTGCCGCTGCCGCTGTTGCTGAGCACCTTGACCGGCACCACGGTCGCCCCGGAGGCCACGCCGCGGACCCCGAGGTCATTGTCGACGGCCGCCACCGAGCCCGCCACATGGGTGCCATGGCTGTTCCCGTCCTGCGTGGTCTCGCCGCTGATGCACGACTTCCCGGCGGCGCGATCGATACGCAGGTCGGGATGGTCGGCGATCCCGGTGTCCAGGATCGCGACCCGGACACCCGCACCGTCGTGGCCCTCGGCCAGCGCGGCGAGGGTGCCGATCCGGCGGATGCCGGTCGGGTCGGTCTGGGCGGTCGCGTGCACCGGTCGGTCGGCGGCCACGGCCTGCACCCGAGGGTTGCGGGCCAGCGCCTGCGCGGCGCGGGCATTGCCGCGGAAGGAGAAGCCGTTGAGCACGTTGCTGTAGACGTGCCCGACCTGGCCTCCGTGCCGGCGGGCCAGCTCCGGCGCGGCCCGACGTGGATCCTCGGACGGCGCCAGGGTGACGATCCAGCTCCCCGGCACCACCTCCGGGTCCCCGGGCGGCGACGCCGCCCCGGCAGGACCGGCCAGCAGTCCGGCGATCAGCACCACCAGTGCGGTGAGGGAGAATGTGTGTCGCATGCCCGTTCCCCTGCTCTCACAAACGGTCGCTTGCCCCCGATTCACGGTACGCCGGTGACACCGGCCTGTCAGCCGGATCGGCGGAGCCTTTGCGTTCGGTCTCGGTGCCACCGTGCTGACCTGGGCGAGGCGGTGCCGGGCAGCCGTCCGGGATCGGTCATGCTGGCCCCATGTCCCGTGTCGCCGGCCTGCTGCTCGCGGCCGGCCGTGGTGCCCGGATGGGCACCCCGAAGGCGCTGGTCGCCGACGAGGCCGGCCCCTGGTTGCCGCGGGCCGTCGCCGCGTTGGCCGACGGTGGCTGCGCCGAGGTGACCGTCGTACTCGGAGCCGGTGCGGTGGCAGCCCGCGCATTGGTCCCCGAGAACGTCCAGGTGGTGGAGTGCACCGATTGGCGCCGAGGGATGTCGGCCTCGCTGTCCTGGGGGTTGGCCGCGCTGGGCGATACCGACGCCGAGGTGGTGGCCATCCACCTGGTCGACCTGCCCGACGTCACAGCCGCGGTGGTACGCCGGGTGCTCACCGACGGCGTCACCGACGAGCAGACCGTCCGCCGGGCCGTCTTCGGCAGCGAGCCAGGTCACCCGGTGCTCATCGGCCGGGCGCACTGGGGGGACCTGGCCGAGTCCCTGTCCGGTGACCGCGGTGCGCGGGACTGGCTGGATGAGCGGCTGGTCGAAGAGGTGGACTGCGCGGACCTGGCCACCGGCCGTGACGTGGACAGCCGCTGAACCAACCACAAGCCAACGCCTCCGCCCCTACCGTGGGGTCATGGATGACCGCGTGGGGGAGTTGACCCGACGACTGCGGGCGACCGGCTACCTGGCCGACGACGACCTGGCCACGGTGCTCTTCCTGGCCCTCGAGATGGGCCGGCCGCTGCTCCTCGAGGGTGAGCCCGGCACCGGCAAGACCGCGCTCGCCGAGGCGGTCGCCGAGGCGCTTGACCTGCCGCTGATCCGGCTGCAGTGCTACGAGGGCATCGACGCCACCCAGGCGCTCTACGACTGGGACTTCCCACGGCAGATCCTGCACCTGCGCGCCCTGGAGGCGGTCAGCGCCGAGCAGAGCGTCGAGGAGGCCGAGAAGGGGCTCTACGACGAACGGTTCCTGCTCGCCCGACCGGTGCTCGCCGCCCTGCAGCAGAGCCCCGCAGTGCTGCTGGTCGACGAGATCGACCGGGCCGACGACGAGTTCGAGGCGTTCCTGCTCGAGGTGCTCTCCACCTGGGGCGTCACCATCCCCGAGTTCGGCACCGTGAAAGCGGCCGAGCCCCCTGTGGTGGTGCTCACCTCGAACCGCACCCGAGAACTCCACGACGCGCTGAAGCGTCGCTGCCTCTACCACTGGATCGACCACCCGGACCTGGCCCGCGAGGTCGCCATCGTCGCCTCCCGTGCCCCCGAGGTGGCCGAGACCCTGGCCCGGCAGGTGGTCGAGGTGGTGCAACAACTGCGGACCATCGACGACCTGCAGAAGCCCCCCGGAGTCGCAGAGACCCTCGACTGGGCCCGGGCCCTGCACCGCCTCGGCGCAGTCGAACTCGACCTGGACACCGCCGCGGTCACCCTCGGGGCCCTGGTCAAGTACCGCGAGGACACCGACAAGGTCGACGAGGCGATCCGACGGATGCTGGGATGAGCGTCGACGTGCTGCTGGGCTTCACCCGGGCGCTGCGGGCGGCCGGTGTGCCGGTGACCCAGGACCGTGCCCAGTCCTACCTGGCCGCGGTCGCCTGTCTCGGCGCCGGCACGTCGGCCGGGACGAGGGCCGCGGGACGGGCCACTCTCTGTTCCTCACCGGAGGACCTGGCCCGCCACGACCTGGTCTTCGACGCCTGGTTCGCCGCCGACGAACCGGGGCGCCGGGCCACTCGCCCGGCCACTCGGCGTACGCCGCTGGATCTGGCCGAGGACACCGAGGCGGGGGAGCCGGGTGAGGCGGCCGCCCTGCGTGCGTCGGCGAGTGCCACCGAGGTGCTCCGGCATCGCGACATCGCCGACCTGACCCCCGCCGAGCGCCAGCGCCTGGCCCGACTCTTCGGCGGACTCCCGGTCAGGCTGCCGCGCCGATCCACCGCCCGGCACGTCTCGCACCGCCGCGGCCAGATCGACGCCTCCCGGACGTTGCGCGCCTCGCTGCGGCACCTGGGCGAGCCGGCCCGGATCCATCGACGCCGAGCCGGCACCCGGCCACGGCGGGTGGTGCTGCTGCTGGACGTCTCCGGGTCGATGAGCGGGTACGCCGATGCGCTGCTCCGGCTCGCGCACCGGCTGACGGCCGCGACCGGCTCGACCACCGGGGTGGAGACCTTCACGCTGGGCACCCGGGTCACCCACCTCACCCGGGCGATGCGGACCCGGGACCCCGAGCAGGCGCTGCTGGCCGCCGGCGACACCGTCCCGGACTGGTCCGGCGGCACCCGGTTGGGTGAGACGCTGCGTGCCTTCATGGACCGGTGGGGCCGGCGGGGGATGGCGCGCGGGGCGGTGGTGCTGATCGTCAGCGACGGGTGGGAGCGAGGTGACCCGGCGCAGCTGCGTGAGCAGATGGCCCGGCTGCATCGGCTCGCCCACCGAGTGATCTGGGTGAACCCGCACCGCGGCAAGCCCGGATACGAACCTGTCCAGGGCGGCATCCGGGCGGTGCTGCCGCACGTGGACGACTTCCTGGCCGGACATACGCTGGCCACCTACACCGACCTGCTGGGGGTGATCGCGGATGCGTGAGGTGCTTGCCGACCTGCTGACCTGGTGGGAGGCGGGGGAGACCGTCGGGGTCGGCACCGTCGTGGCCACCTTCGAGTCTGCTCCTCGGCCCGCCGGCGCCTCGATGCTGGTCGGCCCCGACGGCTCGGTGGTCGGCTCGGTCTCGGGTGGCTGCGTCGAGGGCGCCGTCTATGAACTCGCCCGCGACGTCGTGGCCAGCAGCACTCCGGTGCTGCAGCGGTACGGCGTCTCCGACGAGTCCGCGTTCGCCGTCGGGCTGACCTGTGGCGGGATCCTCGACGTCTTCGTGGAGCCGGTGAACGCCGAGACCTTCCCCGAGTTGGGCGACATCGCCGCAGACATCGAGGCCGGCCGACCGGTGGCGGTCGCCGTCGTCGTGGAACACCCCGACCACCTGGGGCGGCGGATGATCATCCGGCCTCAGGGCAGCAGCGGGTCGCTCGGGTCGCCCCGGATCGATGCCGCCGTCGGTGACGATGCGCGGGGACTCCTCGAGGCCGGTCACCACGCCACCCTTGAATACGGTGTGGACGGGCAGCGGCGGGGCGAGGGGATGCGAGTGTTCGTCTGGGCGCACCAGCCCCGTCCCCGGCTGCTCGTCTTCGGTGCCATCGACTTCGCGGCTGCGGTGGCCCGGGTGGGAGGCTTCCTCGGCCACCGGGTCACGGTCTGCGACGCCCGTCCCGTGTTCGCCACCGCGAGCCGGTTCCCCGACGCCGACGAGGTGGTCGTGGACTGGCCGCATCGCTACTTGGCGGCCGAACACGAGGCCGGGCGGATCGACTCCCGGACCGTGGTCACGGTGCTCACCCACGACCCGAAGTTCGACGTACCCGTGCTCGAGTTGGCGCTGCGGATGCCCGAACTGGCCTACGTCGGCGCGATGGGGTCACGGCGTACCCATCTGGACCGGTTGGCGCGACTGCGCGAGGCGGGCCTCGACGGCACCGAACTGGCCAGGCTGCACAGCCCGATCGGCCTCGACCTCGGCGCCCGTACCCCGGAGGAGACGGCGGTCAGCATTGCCGCCGAGATCATCGCGGCACGGTGGGGCGGCAGCGGGGAGCCGTTGGCGGTCACCGAGGGCCGGATCCACCGCGACGCGGCCGCGCCCCGGCATGGTGATCCGGCATAGTGATCGGGCGCAGTGATCCGACGCAGTGATCGGGCGCAGTGATCGGGCGCAGTCGACCGCCTCAGTCGACCGGGCGGACCCGTCCCACGATCGCCGTCCCGGCGACCAGCAGCAGGAGGGCCGCCACCAACAGGCCCACCCCCGGGCCGCCGGTGCTGGGCAGCACCGCTGCCTGCGCGTTCACCTGACCGGCCACCGCCGCGGGGACGTAGGAGTACACCACCGTGGCGAGGCCCTGCCCGCTGGGCACGAAACCGGCCACGGCGTCGGGCCCGGCCAGGTCGAAGGTGACCGAACCGGTGCCCACGAAGTCGGCCAACCCCGCCGGGTCGGTGATCGACTCCGACCAGCGTTCGATGTAGAGGCCCCCGGCGAGCAGCCCGTCGTCCGGGTCCGTCTCGCCCTCGGCGACCATCTCCACCTCGACGGTGACCTCGGCGCCCAACAGGGTGCCTCGGGTCGGGTCGAACTGCGGCAGGCCGTCGGACTCCCAGTCGTGGAGGCTGTCCACGCTGAACTCGATCGTCTCGACCGGCGCGGCGGCAGGCGCGGGAGACGCGACGATCGCCACTGCGATCGTCAGCGCTCCGGCCGCCCCCCATTGTGCGATTCTTCCCCGTGTCCTCATGCAGAGGTCTCCCCATGATGTTGTGATTGCCGCCAGAGCCCCCCGGCCCTGGCGACAACGTGAACAGCGCTCACGTTCAGCCATGAGTCTGCACCACGCCACCAAGGCAGTGCCCGGGGAGGACGTAATCAGTCGTCGGGACTTTAGTCCCGAGCGGCGAGCAGTGACCTGCTCCCCGGGCTTTGCTACCGTGGCCGGGGACGGACCAAGGAGCACTGCGGTGGCCCACGATCTCGATGCGCGCCGGGGGGAGACCGTGCGCGCCTGGACCGCGTTCATCGAGAGCACCGGGGATCATCAGCGGCTGGTCCGGCCCGAGATCCTGAGCAGTTGGGCGCGGTCACGCTCCGCGGTGCCGACCGAGGTCGAGGCAGCGCCGCTGGACGACGAGGGCGAGACCCAGGCACGCTGGCGCGACTCGCCCCTGCAGGTGGCGGTGGAGGCGGTCGAGCAGGAGTTGCGTCGTACCGCCGTTGACGGTGACCTGGTCATCGGCATCACTGACGAGCACACCCGATTGCTGTGGACCTACGGCGGTCGGGTGATGCGCCGCCGAGCCGAGAGCGTCAACTTCGTGCCCGGTGGCCGCTGGGACGACACCTCGATGGGCACCAACGCCCTCGACCTGGCCAACCGGACCGATGCGCCGGCGATGGTCTTCAGTGCCGAGCACTACGCCCCCCACCTGCACAACTGGGTCTGCTGGGCGGCACCGGTGCACGACCCGGTCACGGGGCGGCAACTCGGTGTCGTCGACCTCTCCACGACCTGGGACCGCACCCACCCGATCGGGCTGGCCACCGCCCGGGTGCTGGCCACCCTGATCGAGCAGGCGATGCCCACCTCCCGGTACTACGCGGAGGGCGAGGTGACCCGCGATCCTGGGCTGGTGCTCACCCTGCTCGGGCAGGCCGAGGTGCGTCTGGACGGGGAGCGGCTGCTGCTCAACCGGCGCCAGACCGAGATCCTGGCGCTGCTCGCCCTGCATCCGGACGGACTGTCGCTCGATCAGTTGCACACGATGCTCTACGGCGACCACGAGGTCACCTTCTCCACGCTCAAGGCCGAGGTCTCGCATCTGCGGCATGCGATCGGTGGGGCACTCTCGTCACGTCCCTACCGGCTCACCCTCCCGGTCTCCACCGACGTCGAGCATGTGCTGGCGCTGCTGCGGCGGGGTCAGGTGATGGCGGCGGTGGATTCCTACGGGGGAGACCTGCTGCCCGGCACCAACAGCCCAGCCCTGGTCGAGATGGGTGAGTATCTCGCGGTCGCGGTGCGCGAGGCGCTGCTGGCGGACCCGCGACCCGACGCCGTGCTCCGCTACAGCGATCTGGCGCCCTACGACACCGAGGTGATCGAGGTATGCCTCGACGGGCTCCGAGCCACCAACGTGGACCCGCATCCGGCAGTACCGCTGCTCAAGGCGAGGCTCGCGGTCGCAGAGGGACCCTGATCAACGGGGGCCGGCATCGCGCAGGGAAATGAGTGCCGCCCTGCCCGGCGGCCTGAGGCCACCGGGCAGGGCGGAGCCTGTTCAGGTCAGCGGCGGACCTTCACGGTGCGGGTCACAGTCGCTCCGGTGACCACCGGGGAGCCGCGGTAGCGGATCTTGATGATGTGCCGCCCCGGTCGGGCGAAACGTAGCCGCACCGACGTGGGAGTGGCGCTGCCCCTGAACTTCCGCCGCACCTTCCCGTTGACGCGCACCACCACGGTGCCCCGGGCACTGACGGACCCTGGGCGGGCGCCCAACCTGACGGTCAGTCTGGTGTGGGCAGACCTCGTGGCACCGAGCGTCAGCACCCGCTTGTTGAGCGACGCGCGGACCCGGCCGGTGGCCTTCACCACGGCCTCGGTACGGGGCGACGTCGCGACGCCGGCTGGCCGACCGACGCGAGAGGCGGTGATCCGGACCGAGAGGCGGTGGCCCACGTCGGCTCGCCGCGGCACGTAGATCGCGTTGATGGCACCGGTGATCGGTGACCCGTCGCGCAGCCATTGCCAACGGAAGTCCAGGCCGTCCTGGTCCCAGACACCCGTGTCAGCGGTCAGCCGGGCGCCGACCATGGCCCGCCCACTGATGGTCGGTGGCACGGTGACGGTCGGCGCTGGCAGAACGCCCGGATCGGTCGCCGCTGGGATCTCGACCTCACCCGGCGAGGAGGTGTTGCCGGCCACGTCGGTGGCGCGGAACTCGAGGACGTGTGCGGCCTCGTCCAGCTCGATCGGCTCGAGGTAGGGCAGCCAGCTGCCGCCGTCGAGCCGGTACTCGATGGATGCCACCCCGGAGTCGTCATCGGTCGCACTGAGACTGACGAGGCGACCCGTGACACTGGCTTCGACCGTGGGCGGTTGGTCGTCGACCTGCACCGGCACGGTCCAGGTGTCGCTCCACTGCAGGTTGCTGCCCCGGGCGCGGTACTGAACCTCATAGCTACCGGCCGGCAGCGGGACCGGCCCGGAGTACGTCGTCCACGCATCGTCGGCGAGCCGATACTCGACGGCGACCACGTCCGGTCCGCCGGCCAGGGTCAGCGCCGCACCGGCGCCGTGCCATCCGTCGCCGCCAGCGAAGGAGAGCGACGCCTGCACCGGTCCGCCCTGGTAGCTGAGCGGCTCGATGCTCTCCAGCGTGGGCACCACCGGCTTGATCAGACCATCGTCGTCGAACTCGATCCGGTCGATCGTGGACTCCCGGTGGGTGCCGTTGCCGCCGGGGATCGCGAACCGGTGGTAGGCGATGTACCACTCGTCGGTGCCCGGGATCTGCAGCACCGAGTTGTGCCCGGTGCCGAGGATGCCCAGTGACTCGTCCTTCTGCAGGATCACACCGCGGTAGGTCCACGGCCCGTGCACGCTCGTCGAGGTGGCGTAGCCGACCCGGTAGTTCGCCGAGCCGGTGTCATCGATCGAGTAGGTGAGGTGGTACAGGCCGTCCCGGAAGTTGACGAACGTGCCTTCGCGGTAGCCGGTCAGGCCGCTCATCGCGCTGATCGTGCCGGGCTTGAGCGACAGCATGTCGTCACTCAGTTCGGCGTAGACCGGTGACCCGTTGCCCCAGAAGAGGAAGAACTTGCCGGAGACAGGGTCCTCGAAGGCAGCCGGATCGATGGCCTGGCCAGAGGTGACCGCCTCGTTGTTGAGGATCATCGCCGTCGGCTGAGCCGTGAAGGGTCCCTCGGGGCTGTCGGCCACTGCCACGCCGATGGTCTTGCGGTTGTAGGTCGGGTTGTGGCCGGAGAAGTAGAAGAAGAACTTCCCATCCCGTTCGATGATCGTGGGGGCCCAGGCGTTGCCGGTCGCCCACGGCACGTTGCCGTTGGCGCCGTCGAGGGTGAGGAACGGCTGTGCTGAACGCTCCCAGTCGACCAGGTTGGTGGACTTCCAGACGTAGAACTCCTTGCCGCCCCAGCCGGCGAAGCCGTCGGTGGTGGCGTAGATGTAGTACGTCCCGTCGAACTCAGCGATGTTCGGGTCCGCGTAGAGGCCCGGCAGGAGCGGGGACCTCATCTCGATGGCCTTGACGGTCCAGTCGCGGCCGGTGCCGGACTCGGGCGTCACCGTGATCGTCACCGGCCCCGAGTAGTCCTGCGGCCCCGACGGCGATACCGACGAGGACGACGCCACGACGTACGACGGCTCGAGGGCGGTGAGGTCGGTGCCCGGCTCGACCGGCAGGGTCACTGTCGACGAGGCGGAGTCGATGATCGCCGACACCTTCAGGCTGTCGAGTTCCACGCCGGTGATCGCCGACGGGTCGGCCCCGATGTCGCTCACCTCGGCGGCCGAGAGGGCACGGTTGTAGATCCGGAAGTCGCGGACCTTGCCCTTGAGGTACCGGTCTCCGGTGTAGACCGACCGGCCGATGTAGTTGGCGGTGGTCGCGCCGTCGCCGATGTCGCCGGGCTTGATGGTGACGTTGGTGTTCTGACCGACCTGCACGCCGTCGAGGTAGAGCCTGGCGGTGCCGTCCTGCAGGGTGTAGGTGAGCGTCTTCCAGGCCCCACGCTGCAGAGCTGCGCCGGAGGTCGCCGTCTGCTCGGTGGTCCAGTTGCCGGTGGCGATGGAGGAGCGGTAGTTCGCGTTCCCGCTGGTGAACAGGTAGCCGTTGCCGGCGCCGTTGAGGGTGTTGCCCATGCCCCAGATGAAGTAGGGGGTGGCCTGGTCTGAGTCGACCCAGACCTCGGTCGAGACCGTGATCGCGTCCAGACCGGCCATCATGTTGTCGGGCAGTCTGACGTGGCCGTTGCTGCCGCCCAGGGTGAGAGCCCCGTCCACCCAGGTCGCGTCACCGCTGACGGTGCCGTGGTAGCCGTGGCCGGAACTGTCCGTCGCCGTGGTGCCGGAGGTCTCGTCGAGCGCGTAGTGGGCGACGAGTCCGTTCTCGTCGGCCTGGACCGGGTCGATCGGCTCGGGCACGACGATCTGCTCGCGCAGCTTCTCCAACTCGGCCGCGGTCACCGGGATCACCGTGCCGTGGCGCGGGCTGGCGGGCATGTCGTAGCTGGGTGCCACCTTCCAGTCCGGGTTCTCCAGGTCGTCGGTGCCCAGCGGGATGTAGCCACGGCGACCGGCGCCGTACTCGTCGACGTAGAGGTAGTAGTTCGAGCCGGAGGTGTCGCCCGGGTTCGCCTTGATGATGCTCGGGCCCTCGACGGCGGTGGTGCCGGCGTCCTTGCCGATGCAGCCGACCATGAACTCCCACGACGGGTTGCCGGGGGTGTCCTTGGCGGTCAGCGACGGGCTCTTCTCCTGGATGATGTCGGAGCATCCGGTGCCGCCGGCGCCCTCGTCCTTGGTGAACCGGTAGTAGGTGTCACCCTCCCTGAGCACGGTGGTGTCGATGCGCGACATGCCGTAGTCCTGCCAGACCTGGGCCTCGCCGAAGGTCACGAAGTCGCGGGTGGTGGCGTACATCATCTTGTTGTAGGTGTTGCCGGTGTGGCCCGGGTCGTTCTCGGCGTACAGCTTGGAGGCCCAGAAGACGATGTACTCCTGGTTCTCCTCGTCCCAGTAGGCCTCCGGTGCCCAGGTGTTGCCGGCGTTGTCGGGGGCGACCTTGACGTGTCGCTGCTCGGACCAGTTGACGAGGTCGGTGGACTCCCAGATCTCGAGGTGCTGGCTGCCGTGCCGCTGGGCCCGGTCCCAGTTGCCGTTGCGGCCGATGGACAGGTCGGTGGCGATCATGAAGAACCGGTCACCCTCGGGGGAGCGGATCATGAAGGGGTCGCGCAGGCCGAGCTCGCCGTAGCTCGACTCGAGGGTCGGCTGGCCGCCGTTGAGCTCGTCCCACTGCAGCGCGTCGTTGCCTCGGCTGGCTGCGAAGTAGATCTTCTCGCCGGCGATCGAGTTGCCGGTGAAGTAGCTGAACGCGTAGCCCTCGAACTCCTCGTGCTGGGGGAGTTCGCGGACGGTGAGGGTGAAGTCGCGCTCGGCGGTGGCGTCGCCGACGGTGACGGTGGCCGTCACGGTGACCGAGGCGTCACCGTCTCCGTGGCCGGGCCGGTTGACGATGCCGTCGACGGCGACAGTCTCGGGAGCCGACGAGGCCCAGGTGACCGTGGCGCCGTGCAGGCCGGTCGCAGGCAGCGTGAGGTGGCCGCGGACGTCGTCGGGGTGCACCAGTGCGAGCGCTGCCGCGGCAGCGTCGGCCAGTGCCTGGTCGTCCTCGGCAGGGAGCACGGTGGCGTCGAAGGTCTTGGTTCCGGTGGACTCACCGAAGGTCAGGGTGGCAGTGAGCGTGACGTCGGCCGGGCCGTCGACCGCGTCGGGCCGGGTGACGGCACCTGTGGGGGCGATCACGTCGGTGTTGCTCGACGCCCAGGTGATGCCGGAGCCGTGGTCGCCGGACGCCGGCAAGCTCAGGTCGTCCATGACCGCGGTGAGGTCGCCGAGGTCGAGCGCGGCGACATCGGCGGCGAACCGGGCGGCGTCGGTCAGTGCGATGTCGGCGACCTCGGTCGGGCTGAGCGCCCGGTCGTAGATGCGGAAGTTCTTGAGCCGGCCCCGGAGAGTGTTGTCCGAGGCGTAGTTGGACTTGCCGAGCAGGTTGTTGGTGGTGACGCCGTTGCCGATGGCGCTGGGCAGCACGGTCACCTCGGTGTTCTGGCCGACCTGGACGCCGTCCTCGTACAGAGTGCCGACGGTGCCGGTCTGGGTGTAGGTGACGGTCTTCCAGATACCGCGGGCGAGGTTCCCCGCGGGGCTCTTGGCGGTGACCTTCTCGCCCGACCAGTTCGTCGGGGTGATCCCGGCGCGGAAGGAGTTGCCACTCGCGAAGAGGTAGCCGGTGCCGGATCCCGAGGTGGCGGTGTTGCCCAAGCCCCAGATGAAGAACGGGGAGGCCTGAGTCGACTCGATGAAGACGTCGGTGCTGACCGTGATCGAGTCCAGCCCCGCCATGACGTTGTCGGGGAGTTTCACGTGGCCGTCGGACCCGTTCAGGCTCAAGTGGCCGCCCGTCCAACTGCCGCCGCCGACCAGGGTGCCGTGGCGGTCGTTGCCCGAGGTGTCGGACACGAGAGTGCCCTCGCTCTGGGTGAGGTCGTAGTGCACGACCAGCCCGTCGGTCACCTCCTCGGCGGCTACGGCGCTGGGAATGCCGACGACCAGGCCGCCGAGCAGTGCCAGGACGAGCGCGGTGATCAGCGCCCGGGGGGAGTGGGTGCGGCCGCCGGGCAGGGACGTGAGTGGTGACATGAGGACTCCATCGCGAGTGTTAGCGCTAACACTCGCAGTGTGACCGGCGACACATTGATCCGTCAACCCCTGATTCCCACAGGGCTCGCGAAGGTTGACGATTACTGTGAGCGCTCACATGCCTAGCCTCGACGACGCCAGGTCCTGATTAGTTCGCGCGGATGAGGAGCCGTCGCCGCCCTACGATGGCTGCCATGCCACCATCGTCCTCGGTCCCGTCCCGGCGTTCGCCCAGCATGACCGATGTGGCCGTCTATGCCGGCGTCTCGCATCAGACCGTCTCCCGCGTGCTCAACGACTCACCGCTGGTCAAGGAGGAGACTCGGGCCAAGGTGCTGGCCGCGATCGAACTGCTCGGCTACCGCCGCAACAACGCAGCACGCATGCTGGCCACGCAGCGATCGGGCAGGATCGGGATGGTTTCCGCGCACCTGATCCTGCACGGCCCCAGCAGGATCGCTACCGCCGTCCAGGAGGCCGGTCACCAGGCCGGCTACGAGGTCTCGCTGGTGAGCCTGCCCGAATTCTCCGCCGACTCCCTCTCGCGTGCCGTCGACCGGCTCCTCGACGAGGCGGTGGAAGCGCTCGTGGTCGCGGTCGCCCACCCCGCCGCCCGCGAGATCACCCGGGCGCTGAGGACGCCGATCCCCATCGTCCTCGCTCAGGGGGTCGTCCCAGGGCAGTCCATGGCTGCTGGGATTGACCAGGTGGCCGGGGCGGTGGCCGCCACCGAGCACCTGCTCGATCTCGGTCACACCCACGTCGCCCACGTGACCGGCCCCCTCGACTGGGTCGAGGCCGGTCAGCGCCGGGACGGGTGGCAACTCGCTCACGAGCGGCGCCACCTGCTGCCCGGGCCCGAGGTGACCGGAGACTGGTCCCCGGCCAGCGGCTACGCCGCCGGCCAGCGGCTGGTCGCGGACCCGTCGGTGACCGCAGTATTCGTCGCCAACGACGACATGGCCCTCGGGGTGCTCCGGGCCTTCCATGAGCACGGTCGCCGGGTGCCCGACGACGTGAGCGTCGTGGGCTTCGACGACATCCCGGAAGCGGCGTACTTCTGGCCCCCGCTCACCACGGTCAACCAGCCCTTCTCGCTGCTCGGCAGGCGGGCGATGGAGCTCACCCTGCAGGCGCTCGAGGGTGAGAGCGAGGCCGTCGCGACGCTGTTGCTGCCGGAGCTGCGCGCCCGTGCCTCGACGGGGCCGGCTCCTTCCTGAGACGCTCGATGTTAGCGTTCACAGCATGGCCCTCACACGCTTCGGCCAGCTGCCCGATGGGCAGCCGGTACGCCGGATCACGGTCGGCAGCGCCCCGGGTCCGGTGCTGCACCTGTTGGATCTCGGTGCCACCATCCATCGGCTGGAGGTGACGTGCGGGGATCGACGCCGTCGCAATGTCGTCCTGGGTCATCGGACGCCGGCCGACTATCTCGCCTCCACCGACTACATCGGCGGCACCATCGGTCGCTACGCCAACCGGATCGCGGGGGGTCGGTTCGAGCTCGATGGCGCCCCGGTCCAGCTCGGGGTCCATGACCGCGGGAACCACCTGCACGGCGGGCCCGACGGCTTCGACCGGCGGCTCTGGGACGTGGTGGAGCACGGACCGGGCCATGCGGTCCTGCGCCTGGTCAGCGAGGCCGGCGACCAGGGCTTCCCTGGCCGACTCGTCGCCACCGCACACTTCGAGGTGCGCGCCGACGGGGTCTCGCTCCGGTTGGGCGCGGAGGCCGACGCGCCCACGCTCGTCAACCTGACGAGCCATGCCTACTTCAACCTGGACGGTGACGGTGCGGGCACCATCGACGGCCACCACTTGCAGGTGCCGGCCCGGTGCTACACCCCGGTGGATGCCAGTGGGATCCCGAGCGGGGGGCACGTATCCGTCGCCCAGACGCCCTTCGACCTCCGGACACCGCGGCGACTCGGCGACTCGCTGCGTGCGGGCCACGAGCAGATCGTCGCGGCGCGCGGCATCGATCACAACTTCGTGATCGACGGCGAGGGGCTTCGTACTCATGCCGTCCTGACCTCCGAGCGGACCCGGACCCGGATGGAACTGCGCAGTGACCAACCGGGCCTGCAGGTCTACACCGGCAACTTCCTCGATGGTTCACGGCTCTCGGCCGACGGACGTCCTTACCGCCAAGGGGACGGGATCGCCCTGGAGCCGCAGAAGTTCCCGGACTCGCCGAACCGTCCCGACTTCCCCTCGGCGGTGCTGCGTCCCGGAGAGCGCTACGGCTCGGCGATCGACTGGTCGTTCACCGCCGTGTCGGGTAGGCGGTGAGCAACGCGCCCGCGGGGAGGCCGTAGAGGCGCTCCAGTCGCAGGCGGAGCGCGGTTCCAGGCGTGGCGCGGGCGCTCTCCCATCCGCGCACCGCGGAGGTGCTGCACGAGAGGCGTGCGGCCACCTCCGCCTGAGTGAGGCCGGCCCACTGGCGGACCGCGCACAGCACCTCGTGCAGGTCGCCCGGTGTCCAGGTGCGTCGGTCCAGGGCTCGAGGTGGCCTCACCCCGGCGACTCGGGCAACCGTGGACACCGGGACGCCGTACAGGTTCGCGAGCCGTCGCAGGGCCGACAGTGGTGGTGGTTGCCCGCGCTCCCAGGTGCTGATGCTGTGCCGGCTCGCTCCGATCCGCTGCGCTACCTGGCTCTGTGACAGGCCGGTGCGGCGTCGGAGCCGACGCAGTGCCGAGGGTGGTGATCCGGCCGCCGCCACGACGGCGGGCGCCGCGGAGAGGAGGCGCCGCAGCGTCTCGGCGTCGATATCGAGGATCGCGGCCAAGGTGGGGAGGTGCTTCAGGGGGATCCGGGCTCGTCCGGACTCCCAGTTGTAGACCGTGGCCGCCGGGACCGCGACGGCCTCGGCCAGTTGGACCACCGGTACGCCGGCTCGCCGGCGCAGCGGTCGCAGACCATGTCCGCGGAGGGTGTGCGGAACGCTCGGGGTGGGCGCCCGCAGCCCATCGAAGATCCGCGCCACTTCGGCCGTTTCGATGGCCAGGGTGCGGGCGAGCCGGCGGATGTGGGTGGGGCCGGGCAGTCGTTCCCCGCGCTCCCAGCGCAGGATCGACGTCGGGTGAACGCCGACCTGCTCGGCGATGTCCGACGGCGTGAGGGCTCGGCTGATCCGGTGCTCCCTCAGGGACGTAGTCATGCGATGCGCCTCCGCTTCCGGGATCGTCGTGGCAGGGTGAGCGTTCACATTGATTCTGGAAATCTCGTCCGAATGGGTTGACGAATCGGAATGTTAGCGTTCACACTCATCCTCAGTGACGCCGGTCACACGGCGAGACATCCACAGTTGATCTGGAGGAGAACCAGTGGTGAAGAAGAGCCTGATCGCCGCAGCGGCGATCTCGATGAGCGCCGCCATGCTCACGGCATGCGGCAGCGATTCGAACGCGAGCGATGACGACACGATCACGATGGGGTTCTCCCAGGTCGGAGCAGAGAGCGGTTGGCGCACAGCCAATACGGCCTCGATCCAGGCCTCGGCGAAGGAGGCGGGCATCGACCTCAAGTTCGCCGACGCCCAGCAGAAGCAGGAGAACCAGATCAAGGCGATCCGCTCCTACATCCAGCAGAAGGTCGACGTGATCGCCTTCAGCCCGGTTGTCGAGAGCGGCTGGGACACCGTGCTCCAAGAAGCCAAGCGGGCGGGTATCCCGGTGATCCTCACCGACCGCGCCGTCGACTCCGACGACACCTCCCTCTACGAGACCTTCCTCGGCTCCGACTTCGTGCTCGAGGGCGAGAAGGCCGGGGAGTGGCTGGTCGCCAACGCCGCCGACGCCGATGTCGACGGTGACGGCACCATCAAGGTGGTCCAGCTCGAAGGCACCACGGGCGCTGCCCCGGCCATCGACCGGGCCGACGGCTTCGCCACCGCGATCGCCGCGGACCCCTCGATCGAGGTGACCGCGTCGCAGACCGGTGACTTCACCCGTGACGGCGGCAAGCAGGTGATGGAGTCGTTCCTCAACTCCGTCCAGGGCATCGACGTCGTCTTCGCGCACAACGACGACATGGGCCTGGGTGCCATCGAGGCCATCGAGGCCGCTGGGCTGGTGCCCGGCAAGGACATCAAGATCATCACCATCGACGCGGTCAAGGACGGCATGCAGGCCCTCGTTGACGGCAAGATCAACTTCATCGTCGAATGCAACCCGCTGCTCGGGCCGCAGCTGATGGAGCTGGCCAAGAAGGTCCTGGCCGGTGAAGAGGTCCCGAAGCGGGTGGTCACCGACGAGACCACCTTCACGCAGGAGGAAGCCGCCGCCGTACTGGCAGACCGTCAGTACTGACCGTGTGGGCCGGATCCGTCCTGATCTCGGGCGGATCCGGCCCCGCGCCGCCCACCGTCCACGGGAGCACCGGTCCCGGGATCAGGAGGAACCGATGACCCAGACCTATCAGGAGCCACTGGTGACCAGCCACCACGCTTCGGCACCCGTGATCGAGATGCTGGACATCTCCATCACCTTCGGCAACGTCCACGCCCTCGATCAGGTGTCCCTGCGGCTGTACCCCGGCGAGGTGCATGCCCTGATGGGTGAGAACGGGGCCGGCAAGTCGACGCTGATCAAGGCACTCACCGGGGTCTACTCGATCGATGCCGGCACCATCACGGTCGGCGGCCAGCGGCACGAGTTCCACTCACCCTCCGCCGCGCAAGCGGCCGGTATCAGCACCGTCTACCAGGAGATCAATCTGGTTCCGAACCTGACGGTCGCCGAGAACATGCTGCTGGGCCGGGAGCCGCGACGGTTCGGGGGCATCCACGTCCGGGAGATGAACCGCCGCGCGCAGCAGACCCTGCGCGCGCTCGGACTCGACATCGACCCCGCCTCGGTGCTGGGTGAGCACCCGATCGCCGTCCAGCAGCTCGTGGCGATCGCCCGTGCCGTGGACGTCGACGCCCGGGTGCTGATCCTCGACGAGCCGACCTCGAGCCTCGATGGCGACGAGGTGGAGAAGCTCTTCGACGTGCTGCGGCGGCTGCGCGCCGACGGCGTCGCGATCGTGTTCGTCTCCCACTTCCTCGACCAGATCTACGAGATCGCGGACCGGATGACCATCCTGCGCAACGGCACCCTGATCGAGGAGCGGATGGTCGCCGACACGCCCCGGCTCGAACTCGTGCAGCTGATGATCGGGCGCGAGCTCGAGGAGCTCGACCGGCTGGGGCGCGGGTCCGGCTCCGTGCCCGATCCGAGCCGCGTCCCCGTCCTGGAGGTCGTCGGGCTGAGTCGCAAGGGCGCGCTCGAGGCCACCGACCTGTCCCTGTACGACGGCGAGGTGGTCGGGGTCGCTGGCCTGCTCGGCTCCGGCCGGACCGAGCTGGCTCGACTCCTCTTCGGCGCCGATAGCGCCGACCACGGCGAGATCGCGATCCGCTCCACCAGGCGCCGGCTGCGCAGTCCCCGACACGCCATCGACCGCAAGCTCGCCTTCACCAGCGAGGACCGCAAGGCCGAGGGCATCGTCGGTGATCTGACGGTGGCCGACAACATGCTGCTGGCGCTCCAGGCCTCCCGGGGCTGGCTGCGCCCGATCCCGCAGTCCGTCCGGACCCGCCTGGTACAGCAGTACATGGAGGCGCTCAACATCAGGCCGGCCGACCCGCAGGCGCTGATGCGCAATCTCTCCGGCGGGAACCAGCAGAAGGTGCTGCTGGCCCGATGGCTGATCACCGACCCCCACGTACTGATCCTCGACGAACCGACTCGAGGCATCGACATCGGCGCCAAGGCACAGATCCAGTCGCTGGTCGCAGAGCTGGCCAGCAAAGGGATGTCTGTGGTGTTCATCTCCGCCGAGCTCGAGGAGGTGCTCCGGCTCAGCCACCGGATGGTGGTGATGCGAGACCGTCGCAAGATCGCCGAACTCAGCAACGACGACGTCCGGGTCGGTGACCTGCTGCGCATCATCGCCACCGAGGCCACCGATGTTGAGCAGGAGGGGTCCTCCGATGACTGACACGCTCGCTCCAGCGCCGCCCACGCCCGGGGCACGCAAAGCCCCGGCGGGTCCGAGCCGATGGGCCCGCGTGACCGGCCACCCACTGCTGTACCCGCTGCTCGCCATGGTGGTGCTGCTGATCATCAACGTGATCGCGACGCCGACGTTCCTGAACGTCAGAGTGCAGGACGGGCACCTGTTCGGAAGTCCGATCGACATCATCCGCAACAGCGCCCCGGTGCTGCTGGTCGCCCTCGGGATGACCCTGGTGATCGCCACCCGCGGCATCGACCTCTCGGTCGGCGCCGTCGCCGCGATCGCCGGCGCAGTGGCCTGCACTCGGATCGTCGCTGCCCCCGACGAGGGTGCCCTGGTCACGGCGGTCATGGCGGTCACCCTGGCGCTGGCCGTCTGCGTCCTGCTCGGCGTGTGGAACGGCTTCCTGGTCTCCGTGCTCGGTATCCAGCCGATCATCGCCACACTGGTGCTGATGGTGGCCGGCCGTGGCCTGGCGATGCTGATCACCGACGGTCAGATCACCACGGTCAACAACCCCGCGTTCAGCAAACTTGCCTCCGGCTACCTGTTCGGGCTGCCGATCGCCTTCCTCGTGGCCCTCGGCATGGTCGGGCTTACCGCCCTGCTGACCCGGCGTACCGCCTTGGGGATGTTGATCGAGGCCGTGGGCATCAACCCGGCAGCGAGCCGACTGGCCGGTGTCCGGGCGCGGACCATCACCTGGACCGTCTACACGTTCGCGGCCGTCTGCGCCGGGCTGGCTGGAGTGATCATCGCCGCCAACACCAGGTCGGTGAACGCCAACAGTCTGGGCTTGTGGATCGAGTTGGACGCCATCCTGGCTGTCGTCATCGGCGGCACCGCGCTCACCGGCGGGCGGTTCTCGCTCGCCGGCACGCTGGTCGGGGCCCTCCTCATCGCCACCCTGGCCCGCACCATCCCCAACATCGGCATCCCGTCGGAGGCGAACTACCTCTTCAAGGCGGTCGTGGTGGTCGCCGTGTGCGTGGTCCAGTCACCCCGGGCCAGAGCCGCGCTGCGGGTACGCCGTCCCTCCGTCACGAAGGTCGAGGCCCGATGAGCACCACTGTCGCCGAGTCCGTCACGCTCTGGGAGCGGGTGCGCACGTACTCCCCACCCAGCCGATTCCTCCCGGTGATCGTCACCTTCGCGGTGTTCCTCGGCATGTTCGGCGTGGGCGGCGTCCGCTACGAGGGCTTCGCCCACCCGCAGGTGTTCCTCCACGTCCTGCACGACAACGCGTTCCTGATCGTGCTCGCCGTCGGCCTCACCTTCGTGATCCTCACTGGCGGGATCGACCTGTCGGTGGGCTCGGTGGTGGCGATGTCGACCGTGATAGCGGCCAAGACACTCGAACTCGGGTGGCCGCCGGCTCTGGCGATGCTGACGGTACTGATCGCCGGGACGTTGCTGGGCACCATCATGGGGCTGCTCATCCACTACCTCGACATCCAGCCGTTCATCGCCACCCTGGCCGGACTCTTCCTGGCCCGCGGCATCACCTATCTGATCAGCGTCCGTTCGATCCCGATCACCGACGAGACCTTCCGGGAGATCGCCTACGCCTCGATCCCGCTCCCGGGCGGCCACTACACCACCTGGCTCGTCGTGGTCGCACTCAGCACTGTCCTGATCGCCGCGTACGTGCTGGCCCGGACCAGGTTCGGCCGCACCGTCTACGCCATCGGCGGGAGCGAGAGTTCGGCGATGCTGATGGGCCTTCGGGTGGCGCTGGTCAAGGTCGGCGTCTACGCCATCAGTGGCTTCTGTGCCGCTCTCGGCGGGCTGCTCTTCGCGTTGTACCTCCTCTCGGGCTACAGCCTGCACGCGGTGGGCATGGAACTTGAGGCGATCGCCGCGGTCGTGATCGGTGGCACCCTGCTCACCGGTGGCCGTGGCTATGTCGTCGGTTCGATGATCGGGGTGCTCGTCTACGGCACCATCCAGACCTTCATCAACTTCGACGGCACGCTCAGTTCGTGGTGGACGAGGATCGCCATCGGCGTGCTCCTGTTGGTCTTCGTGGTCATCCAGCGGGTGGCCACCAGGGGGCCGCGTTGACCGCGACGATGCCACCGGCGGGTGGCCGGACCCCGGTGATGGCCGACGTCGCCCGGCTCGCCGGAGTGTCGCACCAGACGGTGTCCCGGGTCATCAACGGCCAGCCCAACCTGCGTCCCGAGACCCGGGAGCGGGTGGAGCGTGCGATCCGGCAGTTGGGCTACCGCCGCAACTCGGCGGCGCGAGCGCTGGTCACCCGACGCTCCGGCACCATCGGAGTGATCGGGGCCAAGACTGGGTACTGGGGACCCAGCACGGTGCACCGGGCCATTCAGGCAGCCGGACGCCAGGCGGGCTTCTTCGTCAGCGCTACCAACCTGGAGAGTCTGACCCGGGCCGAGTTCACCGATGCACTGGACCACCTGCGAGACCAGGACGTGGAGGGGATCGTGCTGATCTCCGCCACCGACGATGCACTCGAGGTCGCTCGAGTCCAGGAAGCGACCGGCGTGCCGGTCGTCGTGATCGAAGGAGCCGAGGACCGCGCCAAGTGGACGGTCGGTGTCGACCAGGTCGCCGGTGCCGCGTTGGGCACCCAGCATCTGATCGAGCTCGGTCACGTCGAGATCCTGCACCTGGGGGGCCCCGCCGACTGGACCGAAGCGCGCGGCCGCCTGCAGGGCTGGCGGGCCGCGATGTACGCCGCCGGGCTGGTGCCCTCGCTCCACCTGGCGGGGGACTGGTCGGCGCGCAGCGGCTACGAACTCGGCCGCGAGATCGCCCGGCGTACCGAGGTGACGGCGGTGTTCGCCGCCAACGACCAGATGGCCATCGGCCTGTTGCGGGCGCTGGCCGAAGCGGGGCGCTCGGTGCCCGAGGACGTCAGCGTCGTCGGCTTCGACGACATCCCCGAGGCCGCCTACCTGATCCCGCCGTTGACCACAGTCAGACAGGACTTCACCGCCGTCGGCCGCCGAGCCATCGAGATCCTCCAGGCCGCCATTGCCGCCGACGGGACCCCCGAGCCGGAACGACTGATCAGTCCGGAACTGGTGGTGCGCAGCAGCACCGCCCCATCCCCAGGAAGGAAGCAGAGTGAGTGAGCAGGACCAGTACGTCGTGGGTGTCGACTTCGGCACCCTGTCCGGGCGCGCGCTGGTGGTCAGAGTCGCTGACGGTGCCGAGCTCGGCACCGCCGTGCACGACTACGCCCATGCGGTGATCGAGGATCGGTTGCCCGGCAGCGGCCGGGCATTGCCCCCGGACTGGGCGCTCCAGGTGCCCAACGACTATCGGGAGGTGCTGCGCGTCGCCGTGCCGGCCGCAGTGGCGGCGGCAGGCATCGATCCCAGCCGGGTCATCGGCATCGCCACCGACTTCACGGCCTGCACGATGGTGCCCGTCCTGGAGGACGGCACCCCCCTGAACGAGATCGCCGGATTCGCCGATCGGCCGCACTCCTACGTGAAACTGTGGAAGCACCATGCGGCCCAACCTCAGGCCGACAGGATCAACGAGTTGGCTGCCGCCCGCGCCGAGCCCTGGCTTCCTCGCTACGGCGGCCTGATCTCCTCGGAGTGGGAGTTCGCCAAGGGACTGGAGCTCTTCGAATCCGATCGTGAGGTCTACGACCGGATGGATCGCTGGGTCGAGGCCGCCGACTGGATCGTGTGGCAACTGTGCGGAGAGTACGTGCGCAACGCCTGCACGGCCGGCTACAAGGGGATCCGCCAGGACGGCGACTACCCGAGCCGCGAGTTCCTCGACGCACTGGAGCCCGGCTTCGGCGATTTCGTCGCCGACAAGCTCGACCAACCCATCGGCCGACTGGGCGACCGCGCCGGCGGACTGACCCCGCAAGCAGCCGCGTGGACCGGGCTGCCCGAGGGCATCGCCGTTGCGGTGGGCAACGTCGACGCCCACGTCACCGCCCCCGCAGCCCAAGCCGTGAGCCCGGGGCAGATGGTCGCCATCATGGGCACGTCCACCTGCCACGTGATGAACGGGGTGGAGGTGCGCGAGGTGCCGGGGATGTGCGGTGTGGTTGACGGAGGGATCGTCGCCGGACTGTGGGGGTACGAGGCCGGACAGAGCGGCGTCGGAGACATCTTCGGCTGGTTCATCCAGACCTCGGTTCCGGCGAGCTACGCCGAGTCCGCCGATGCTGCCGGCGTGTCCCTGCACGAGTACCTCACCGACCTGGCCGCGCTCCAGCAGGTCGGCGAACACGGCCTGGTGGCACTGGACTGGCACAGCGGCAACCGGTCGATCCTGGTGGATCACGAACTCTCCGGGCTGATGGTCGGGCAGACCCTCGCCACCCGGCCCGAGGACTGCTACCGCGCGCTGCTGGAGGCGACCGCCTTCGGCACCCGGGTGATCATCTCGGCGTTCCAGGACAGTGGCGTCCCGGTCCAGGAGCTGGTCGTGGCCGGCGGCCTCACCAAGAACCCGCTGCTGATGCAGATCTACGCCGACGTCACCCGGCTGCCGCTGTCGATCCTGGACTCCGAGCAGGGTCCGGCGCTGGGCTCCGCGATCCACGCGGCCGTGGCTGCAGGCGCCTACCCGGACGTTCCCACCGCAGCCAAGAGCATGGGCAGGGTCCGTCGCGGCGTCCACCTGCCCGACGAGGAGAGGGCGCGTACCTACGACGCCTTGTTCGAGGAGTACCTGGCGCTGCACGACCACTTCGGTCGCGCCCAGCGCACCATGCGCCGGCTCAAGTCGATCCGCCGGGCCGCAGTCGACCGCCGCCTGAAGGAGGCCCACGTATGAGAGTCGTCGCCGACGTCGCCGAGACCATCGCCACCCTGCGCCGGGAGGTGTGCGCGCTGCACGCCGAACTGACGCGCTACGGGCTGGTGGTGTGGACCGCGGGGAACGTCTCCGCGCGAGTGCCCGGCCACGAGCTGCTGCTGATCAAGCCGAGCGGGGTGGCCTACGACGAACTGACGCCCGAGAACATGGTCCTCTGTGATCTGGACGGTCGAGTGGTCGAGGGCGACCACGCCCCGTCCTCGGACACCGAGGCGCAGGCCTACGTCTACCGGAAGATGCCGCAGGTGGGCGGCGTCGTGCACACCCACTCCACCTACGCCACGGCCTGGGCGGCCCGAGGCGAACCCGTGCCCTGCGTGCTGACCATGGGCGCCGACGAGTTCGGTGGAGAGATCCCGGTCGGACCGTTCGCGATCATCGGCGACGACTCGATCGGGCGCGGGATCGTCGAGACGCTGGTGCAGAGCCGCTCGTCCGCCGTACTGATGAAGAACCACGGCGTGTTCGCCATCGGACCGACGGCCAAGGCAGCGGTCAAGGCCGCGGTGATGTGCGAGGACGTGGCCAGGACCGTGCACATGGCACGCCAACTCGGCACCCCGGAGCCCATCGAGCAGCAGTCCATCGACTCGCTCTACGACCGCTACCAGAACGTCTATGGCCAGCGCTGACCGCGCCGGCACGTCTGCTCACTCCGGCCGCCGACGCCGCGGCCGCGACCGAAGGAACACCTGATGACCCTGACACCCGATCCTGCCGCCGAGATCTGGTTCCTCACCGGGAGCCAGAGCCTCTATGGACCCGAGACCCTCGACCAGGTCGCGATCCAGGCGCGCACCATCGTGGATCGACTCAACGACGCACAGCTCCCGGCGAAGGTGGTGTGGAAGCCGGTGCTGCTGGACTCCGGGACCATCCACCGCCAACTGCTGGAGGCCAACAGCGCCCCGGAGTGTGTCGGCGTGATCGCCTGGATGCACACCTTCTCCCCCGCGAAGATGTGGATCGCTGGGCTCGATGCGTTGCAGAAGCCGCTGCTCCACCTGCACACCCAGGCTGGCATGGCGCTGCCGTGGTCCACGATCGACATGGACTTCATGAACCTCAACCAGGCCGCCCACGGGGACCGCGAGTTCGGCTACATCCAGTCGCGGCTGGGGGTGCCGCGCAAGACCGTGGCCGGGCACGTCGACTCGCCTGCGGTGGTGACCCGGATAGACCAGTGGGTGCGCGCCGCCCTGGGCCGAGCGGAGTTGCGGCGGCTCCGGCTGGCTCGGTTCGGCGACAACATGCGTGACGTCGCGGTCACCGAGGGCGACAAGGTCGAGGCGCAGTTGCGGTTCGGGGTCTCGGTCAACACCTACGGCGTCAACGACCTGGTGGCCGTCGTCGACGAGGTGCCGGACGCCGACATCGACGCCCTTGTCGCCGAGTACGCCGACTGCTACCGCGTCGCCCCCGCGCTGCTGCCGACCGGGGACCGCCACCAGTCATTGCGCTACGGCGCCAGGGTCGAGCTCGGTCTCCGTCGCTTCCTGACCGACGGCGGGTTCCACGCGTTCACCACCAACTTCGAGGACCTGGGCGGGCTGCGCCAGTTGCCGGGCCTCGCCGTGCAGCGGCTGATGGCCGACGGCTACGGGTTCGGCGGTGAGGGGGACTGGAAGACCTCCGTGCTCCTCCGGGGCATCAAGGTGATGGCCGCCGGACTTCCCGGCGGCACCTCATTCATGGAGGACTACACCTACCACCTGGTTCCCGGCGAGGAGAAGATCCTCGGCGCGCACATGCTCGAGGTCTGCCCGACGATCACCAGCAGGCCGGTGTCGCTGGAGGTCCACCCGCTCGGCATCGGTGGTCGAGAGGACCCGGTCCGGCTGCGGTTCGTCGCCGACCCGGGGGCCGGCCTGGTGGCCGGCCTCTCCGACCTGGGCGACCGCTTCCGGCTCACCGTCAACGAGATCGACCTCGTGGACCCCGACGAGGATCTGCCGATGCTGCCGGTGGCCTGCGCCGTCTGGCAGCCGCGACCCTCGCTGTCGACCTCGGCAGAGGCCTGGCTGATGGCCGGGGCTCCTCACCACACGGTCCTCTCGAAGGCGATCGGCGTCGACGTGCTGCAGGACTTCGCCGAGATGACCGGCACCGAGATCGTGGTCATCGGCGCGGACACCACCCCGCGCACCTTCCAACGCGAACTGCGCTGGAACGCGGCGTACCACCGACTGGCGGAAGGGCTCTGAGCGACATGGAGAAGCGCATCCTCGGCAGGACCGGGAGGCCGGTCTCGGTGGTCGGCCTGGGCACCTGGCAACTCGGCGCCGACTGGGGCGACGTCACCGAGACCGCGGCCCGGGAGGTGCTCGAGGCGTCTGCGGAGGCCGGCGTCACCTTCTTCGACACCGCCGACGTCTACGGGGACGGACGCAGCGAGCAGATCCTCGGTCGGTTCCTCGCCGACCACCCCGGGGCCGGCTTCACCGTGGCGACCAAGATGGGCAGGCGGCTGCCGCAACTGCCCGCGAACTATCGCGCGGAGAACTTCCGCTCCTGGCTGGACCGGTCCCGCCGCAACCTCGGCCTGGATCGACTGCCTCTGGTGCAGTTGCACTGCCCCCCGTCGGAGGTGATCGACAACGACGCGACCTACGACGTGCTCGATGACCTGGTCGAGACGGGTGCGATGGCGGCGTACGGAGTCAGTGTCGAGACCGTCGACCAGGCTCTCAGCGCCCTCCGTCGGCCGCACGTGGCGTCGGTGCAGATCATCCTCAACGCCTTCCGGCTCAAGCCCCTCGAGCGGGTCATCTCGGTCGCGGCCGGGACGGGGGTGGGGATCATCGCCCGGGTACCGCTCGCCTCTGGACTGCTGTCGGGTCACTACGACGCCGAGACGACGTTCGCTGCGAACGACCACCGCCACTACAACCGCGACGGAAGCGCCTTCGACGTCGGCGAGACCTTCTCCGGTGTCGACTATCAGGTCGGGGTTTCGGCTGCAGCCGAGTTCGCGTCCCTGGTGCGGCAGTGTCTGCCGGGGGGTGTCTCGACGGCCCAGGCGGCTCTCGCCTGGGTGCTCCAGCAACCCGGCGTGACGACCGCCATCCCAGGAGCCCGCAACGCCGACCAGGCGGCGGCGAACGCGGCAGCCGCCGGGCTTCCCGCGCTGCCGGCGGAGTTCCTGGCGGGGGTCACCCGGATCTACGACGAACGTCTTCGGGAGTCCGTGCACCACCGTTGGTAGTCGTGCCAACCGTCTGCCAACCGTGGGCTCCTAATGTGAACTGAGTCACAGATCGTCTGGGACGAGTTCACATCGAGGATGTGCCATGACGCGGATCAGCCTGACCGTCGACGGCCAGCAGGTCGTCGACGACGTCGAACCCCGGATGCTGCTGGTGCAGTACCTCCGGGAGCGCCTCGGGAAGACCGGCACGGTGATCGGTTGCGACACCAGCAACTGCGGAGCTTGCACGGTCCATCTCGACGGCAGATCGGTGAAGTCCTGCAACGTCCTGGCCGTCCAGGCCGACGGCAGTGAGGTGACCACCATCGAGGGGTTGGCCAGCAACGGCCAACTGCATCCGGTGCAGGAAGCGTTCCGGGAGTGCCACGGACTCCAGTGCGGCTTCTGCACCCCGGGGATGATCATGCAGAGCGTCGACCTGCTCGAAGAGAACCCCGACCCCACCGAGCAGGAGATCCGGCTCGGCCTGGAGGGCAACCTCTGCCGGTGCACCGGCTACCACAACATCGTGCGGTCGGTGCAGGCCGCGGCCAAGGGGGCGACGTCATGACCACCACCGCCACCGAGATCGGGCGGGACCGGCGCCGCAAGGAGGACCAGCGGCTGATCACCGGCCGCACCCGATGGACCGACAACATGACGCTGCCGGGCATGCTGCACCTGGCGATGGTGCGCAGCCCGTTCGCGCACGCGCGGATCACCAGCATCGACACCTCGGCCGCCGCAGCCGCTCCGAACGTGGTCAGCGTCGTCACCGGCGCCGAGTTGGGCGAGGAGATGGGCGTGCTGATCAACGCCTGGCCGATCACCCCCGACCAGGTGGCGCCGGTGCACACTCCGATGGCGGTGGACCGAGCCACCTTCGCCGGGGAGATCGTCGCCGTCGTGGTGGCCCGCTCCGCTGCGGCCGCCCGGGACGCCGCCGAACTCGTCGACGTCGAGTACGACGAACTCCCGGCCGCGCTGGACCTCAAGGAGGCCGCCGCGGACACAGTGCTGGCGCACCCCGACCTGGGCACCAACAAGTCGGCGTACTGGGTCTTCGACTCCGCTGCGGCCGGCACCGGCGGGGATGTCGAGGAGGCGATCGGCACGGCTCGGGCCGACGGCATCGTGATCGAGCGCGAGTACCGTCAGCAGCGCCTGATCCCGGCGTTCATGGAGCCTCGATCGGTGGTGGTCGACCCGACCGGCGAGCAACTCACCGTCTGGTCGGCGACCCAGATCCCGCACATCCTCCGCTTCGCCATGGCAGCGACTCTCGGGATCCCCGAGTCCAAGCTCCGGGTGATCGCCCCCGATGTCGGCGGCGGCTTCGGCGGCAAGCTCCAGACCACCCCCGAGGAGTGGCTCGCCGTGGTGCTGGCCCGTCGGCTCGGCAAGCCGGTGAAGTTCACCGAGACCAGATCGGAGTCGCTGATCAGCGGCCACCACGGCCGTGACCAATGGCAGAAGCTCACCCTCGCCGCCACCAAGGACGGCACCGTCACCGGCCTCAAGGTGGAGCTGCTGGCCGACCTCGGCTCGCACGTCTCCCTGGTCGGCGGCGGCGTCCCGGTGCTCGGCGCGTTCATGTTCAACGCGATCTACAAGTTCCCGGCGTACCACTTCGCCTGCCAGACGGTGCTCACCAACAAGACCTGGACCGATGCCTACCGTGGCGCCGGCCGACCCGAGGCCACCTTCGCGATCGAGCGGCTGATGGACGAGTTGGCCGCCGAGCTGGGCGTGGACCCGTTGGTGGTCAGGGAGCAGAACTGGATCAAGCACGAGGAGTTCCCGTTCACCACCGTGGCCGGGCTGGAGTACGACTCGGGCAACTACGAGGCGGCGACGGCACGCGCGAAGGAGCTCTTCGGGTACGACGAGTTGCGTGCCGAGCAGCAGCGGCGCCGCGACGCCGACGATCCGGTGCAACTGGGCATCGGGATCTCCACCTTCACCGAGATGTGCGGGCTGGCGCCGAGCCGGGTGCTGGGACAACTCGACTACGGCGCCGGCGGCTGGGAGCACGCCAGCGTCCGGATGCTGGCCACCGGCAAGGTCGAGGTGATCACCGGGGCGAGCGCCCACGGCCAGGGCCACGAGACGGCGTTCAGTCAGATCGTGGCCGACCGGCTCGGGGTGGCGTTCGAGGACGTCGAGGTGCTGCACGGCGACACCCAGATCGCGGCCAAGGGCCTGGACACCTACGGCTCCAGGTCGCTGGTGGTCGGCGGCGAGGCGCTGGTGCGGGCCGCGGACAAGGTGATCGAGAAGGCTCGGCCGATCGCCGCGCACCTGCTGGAGGCCTCCGTCGAGGACCTCGAGTTCAGCGGGGGCACCTTCAGCGTCCGGGGCACCGACGCGGGGATGGCCATCGGCGAGATCGCCACCGCAGTATTCGCCGCGCACAACCTCCCCGACGGCGTGGAACCGTCCCTGGACTCCGACGCCACCTACGACCCGGTCAACTTCTCCTTCCCGCACGGCACCCACCTGTGCGCGGTGGAGGTGGACACCGAGACCGGCCGGGTGCGGATGCGCAGCTACGTCTGCGTGGACGACGTCGGCAACATCATCAACCCGCTGATCGTCGCCGGCCAGGTCCACGGCGGCCTGGTGCAGGGCATCGCCCAGGCGCTGTGGGAGGAGGCCGTGTACGACGACTCGGGGACGCTGGTCTCCGGCTCCTTCGTCGACTACCTGCTGCCCACCGCAGCCGACACGATCAGCTTCGAGATCGACCACACCACCACGCCGAGCACCACCAACACGCTCGGCACCAAGGGCGTCGGCGAGGCCGGCACCATCGCCTCCACCCCGGCGGTGGTGAACGCCGTGGTCGACGCGGTCCGCCATCTCGGCGTCCACGACATCGCCATGCCGTGCACCCCGGAGCGGGTGTGGCGGGCGATCCATATGTCCTCATCGGCGGAAGGAGCAGACCAGTGATCCCCGCACCGTTCTCCTATGTCGCACCCACGTCGGTCGACGAAGCGCTGGCGGCGCTCGCCGAGCACGGCGACGACGCCAAGATCCTGGCCGGCGGACAGAGCCTGTTGCCGGTGCTGCGGATGCGGCTCAATGCGCCGGAGTGGGTGATCGACCTCGGCCGGATCGACTCGCTCCGCGGCGTCCGGGACGCCGGCGACCATCTGGTCATCGGGGCGATGACCACCCATCACGACGTGCTCCACGACCCGCTGGTCGCCGAGCATGCCGCGTTGATCACCGCCGCCGCGACCGACCTGGCCGACGCCCAGGTCCGGCACCGGGGCACCTTCGGCGGCTCGCTCGCACACGCCGATCCGGCCGGCGACCTCGGCGCGCCGGTCCTGGCACTGGGGGCGTCGTTCGTGATCGCCGGTCCCTCCGGCACCAGGACGGTGCCCGGCACGGAGTTCTTCGTGGACCTCTTCGAGACCGCCATCGGTGACGACGAGATCCTCACCGAGGTGCACGTCCCCAAGCACACCGGCTGGGGGGCGCACTACGAGAAGTTCGTCCGGGTCGCCCACCAGTGGCCCATCGTCGCCGTCGCCGCCGCGGTGCGGGTGGAGGGTGGCACCATCGAGCACGCCCGGATCGGGTTGACGAACATGGGCTCCACACCGCTGCGGGCCACGGCCGTCGAGGAGGCGCTGACCGGGCAGCCGCTCACCGCCGACGCGGTCCGAGCGGCCGCCCAGCACGCAGCGGACGGGGCGAACCCGCCCTCGGACCTCAACGGCGACGCGTCGTACCGCAGCCATCTGGCCTGCGTGCTGACGGCTCGTGCGGTGCTCGCGGCAGGAGGTGCCGACGGCTGATGGAGCTCACCCACACCTTCTCGGTGCCCACCGGGATCGAGGAGACCTGGGCCCACTTCGGAGACATCGCAGCCTTGGCCGAGTGTTTCCCCGGAGCTCGGGTCACCTCGGTGGACGACGGGCCACCGGCGACGTTCGTCGGCACCTGCAAGGTCAAGCTCGGGCCGATCGCGCTGGTCTACACCGGCAGTGGCACCTTCACCGAGCGCGACGAGGACGCGCACCGCTTCGTCGTCGAGGCGAAGGGCAAGGACAAGCGCGGCAACGGCACCGCCGGTGCGCTGGTGACCGTGGCGATGGTCGAGGCCGGTGCTGCCACGGAGGTCGAGGTGCGCACCGACCTGTCGATCACCGGCAAGCCTGCCCAGTTCGGCCGTGGCGTGATGCAGGACGTCTCGGACAAGTTGCTCGCCCAGTTCGTCGCCTGCCTGGAGCGCAGGCTCGGGGACCAGGGGCCCCCGGACGAGGAAGCCGGGACACCGGGCGTGGGAGAGCCCGGTGACGGCTCGCGACCCAGTACCGGTGCGCAACCCGGTGAAGGCGGGCGGTCCGGTATCGGTGCGCAACCCGGTGACGGCGGGCGGTCCCGTGACGGCGCGCGGTCCGATGACGACGAGGACGATGACGACGCGCTCGATCTGGGCGCGGCGACCTTCGTGATCCTCACCAAGACCTACGGCAAACAACTACTCGGAATCCTTGCCGCCCTGCTGATCCTGCGTTGGCTCTGGCGGCGCCGCCACTGACGAAGTGGGGTTTGTGGCCGCGCGAGGTGGGGTTTGTGGCCGTCGTTGCGAGTGGACCCGACTCATGACAGCGTGGCAGCGTGGAGAACCACCTCGAATGGCTGGCCCGGCTGCAGGGCGAGTTCTTGGCCGACGTCCGGGTCGCCGACCCCACGCTGCCGGTGCCCGCCTGCGGACGCTGGCGGATCAAGAACCTCGTCGAGCACCTGGCGCGGGTCCACCATTGGGCCGCCGGTCAAGCGCGCCGGTCGCAGGAGACGCCGTTGGGCCGAGGTCCCTTCGACCTACCTGCGCTGTACGACGAGTGCGCGACCGAGTTGCGAACCACCCTCGCCGAACTGGACCCTGCCGCTGACGCATGGACTCTGGTCGGCCGCGGGCCGGTGTCGTTCTGGCACCGTCGCCAGTTGCACGAGACGCTGATCCACCTGCACGACCTCCGGGCCGCCCAGGGGAACGCAGTCAACGATGTGCCCGTGGAGGTGTGGTCCGACTGCATCGATGAACTGATCACCATGTTCGTTCCACGACAGATCGCCATGGAGCGCCTTGAGTCGCTCTCGCGAACGGTGCGATTCGTCGCTGCCGATGCGCAGGACGCCGTGTGGGTGATGGGGTCGGGGGATGCCGAGGCCACGGTCAGGGCTCCCGCTCGCGAGTTGGCGCTGGTGCTGTGGCATCGGATTCCGCTGGAGTCTGCCGGTGCGACGATCGAGGGCGACGCCGCGGCGGTCCACACACTGCTCGCCCAACCACTCACGCCCTGAACGGGGCCCAACTCGACGCGAACGGGGCCCAACTCGACGCGAACGGGGCCCAACTCGACGCGGATGGGGCCCAAGTCGGGGGGAAGTGGATCGAAAGGGTGTTCGAAGAAGTGGTAGGGTGCGAGGCGTGGAGTTTCAGGGGACGCTCTTCGCCGACCAGGGGTTCGCCGACCTGGCTGAGATCCGCCGTACCGAGTTGGACGCCGGTGCCTGGGTGGATGTGCTGCCGGGCTGGGCGCCGACGCCGGACGACCTCTTCGCCGAGATCGCCGAGGCCATCCCGTGGCGGGCGGAGCGCCGATGGATGTACCACCGGGAGGTCGACGTCCCCCGGCTGGTCCACATCTACGGACCTGACGACGTGTTGCCGCATCGTGCCCTCATCGACGCCCGTCAACGGCTGAGCCGCCACTACCTGCCCGAGCTGGGGGAGCCGTTCGTGACCGCCGGCTGCTGCCTCTACCGCGACGGTCGAGACTCGGTGGCCTGGCACGGAGACACCATCGGTCGCGGCAGACACGAGAACACCATGGTCGCCATCCTCAGTCTCGGCGACGAGCGCCAGCTCGCAGTCCGTCCCGTCGGGGGTGGCCCGGCCCGACGCTTCCCGGTGGGGCACGGAGATCTGCTGGTGATGGGCGGGTCCTGTCAGCGCACTCACGAGCACGCCGTCCTCAAGACCTCGCGCCCGGTCGGCCCGCGGATCTCGGTCCAGTTCCGCCCGCTCGACGTCTTCTGAGCTCCCGAGGAACGAGCGTTCCGAGTCCGGGTCGTGACCTGATCGCAACCAATTGTGACCTTCACAACACGGCTGCGGTCCGGTAGGCCTAGGGAGGTCGTTTGCCCACAGGCGGTCGACGCAACCCTCTCCTCAACAACAAGGAGCATCGATGTCGAAGCACAGCAGTTCCGCTGCCCGGACCAGGCGCCTGGTCGCCGGTCTTGCGGGCGCTGCACTGATCGCGGGCACGTTCGCCGCGACCGGGGCAGCCACCGCAGATCCGTCCGGCGGCGACTATCTCGGGTCTCGGGGCAGTGACCGACCCGACCAGATGACGCCGGAGTCTCACTCCGGCTGGTTCGTGCAACTCACCGGAGAACCTCGGGTGAAGGGCGGTCGCCCGGCAGCCCTGAACCGTCAGCACAACAGGTTCGAAGCCAGCGCCGACGAGCTCGGGGTCGAGATGACCATCAAGCACGAGTACCGGCGACTGTGGAACGGGGTCTCGGCCGAGATGTCCCCCGGCGATGCCGCCCGGGTGGCCGCACTGCCCGACGTCGCCGCCGTGTTCCCCGTGCTCACCTTCGACGCCCCGGATCCGGGCAGTCTCGACGTGCCCGCGATGAGCAGTGCCCTGGCGATGACCGGAGCCGACATCGCGCAGAGCGAGCTCGGGCTGACCGGCGCCGGGCTCAAGGTGGCTGTCCTCGACACCGGTGTCGACTACGACCACCCCGACTTCGGTGGCACCGGCGTGAACGGTGGCACTCCGTTCCCCACCGAGCGGGTGGTGGCAGGCTGGGACTTCGTCGGCGATGACTTCAACGCCGACAGCTCCTCGCCGGCGTACCAACCGGTCCCGAACCCGAACGACAACCCCGACGACTGCCAGGGTCACGGCACCCACGTGGCCGGGATCATCGGCGCCGACGGCGACGTCCGCGGTGTCGCACCCGGCGTGGAGTTCGGTGCCTACCGGGTCTTCGGCTGTGCCGGTTCCACCACGGCCGACATCATCGTGGCCGCTCTCGAGCGCGCCCACGCCGACGGCATGGACGTGGTCAACATGAGCATCGGTGCCGCCTTCGCCACCTGGCCCGAGTACCCGACCGCTGCCGCCAGCGACGCGCTGGTGGGTGACGGGGTCACCGTGGTCGCCTCGATCGGCAACAGCGGCGCTTCGGGCACCTGGTCCGCTGGTGCCCCCGGCGTCGGTGACAGCGTGATCGGTGTCGCGTCGTTCGACAACGTGGCGTACGACGCGGACGTGTTCACCGTGTCCCCGGACGACACGCCGATCGCCTACTCGGCCGGCAGCGGAGCACCCGCCGCCCCCACCGAGGGGACGCTGCCGATGCTGGCCACCGGCACGCCGGCGAGCCCTAACGACGGCTGCTTCGACGCGCCTGCGCTGGGGGACCTGACCGGGAGTGCGGCCCTGATCCAGCGTGGGTCCTGCTTCTTCTACGACAAGGCTCGCAATGCCGAGTTGGCAGGCGCTGAGGCCGTGGTGATCTACAACAACGTGGCCGGCGGGTTCTCGCCGAGCCTCGCCCCGCCCACCGCGGACGACCCGCCGATCGGGATCCCGGTGGTGGCGATCACCCACGCGGATGGTGTGTTCCTGCACGAGCGGATCACCGACGACGGCACGGAGCTGACCTGGACCGACGAGACGATCACGGTCGAGAACCCCACGGGCGGCCTGATCTCCGCGTTCAGCTCGTTCGGACTCACCGCGGACCTGAAGGTCAAGCCCGACCTGGGGGCTCCCGGCGGGCAGATCTTGTCCACCTATCCGCTCGAGCAGGGCGGCCAGGCGGTCGCCTCGGGCACCTCGATGTCCGCACCGCACGTCGCGGGCGCCGTGGCGCTGCTGTTGGAGGCGCGGCCGGGCACCGACCCGGAGACGGTGCGCGACCTGCTGCAGAACCACTCGGTGCCGGCGGACCTGTCCTTCGTGACCGGCGCCGGGCTGCTCGAGCCGGTGCACCGTCAGGGCGCCGGGATGATCTCGATCGACCGGTCGATCACCGCCGACACGATGGTGTCGCCCGGCAAACTGTCGCTCGGTGAGAGCCAGGCCGGCCCGGCAGTGCGGACGTTGACGCTGACCAACTCCGGCGACGAGGAGGTCACCTACGCCCTGTCGAACACGGCGGCGGTCAGCACGGCCGGGGTCCCGAGCGACCCGGGCTACTTCGTCGGTGGCTCGACCGCCGACTTCGGCGGCGATGAGGTCACGGTGCCCGCTGGCGGCAGCGCCGACGTCACGGTGACCATCACCGCGCCTGCCTCCCCGGCACTCGGCCTGTACGGCGGGTACCTGGAGTTCACTCCCGAGGACGGCGAGCCGCTGCGGGTGCCGTACGCCGGTTTCGTCGGCGACTACCAGGAGGTCGGCGTGCTCACCCAGGGCGCTTTCGAGTTCCCCTACCTGGGTTCGCTGACCGAGTGCGACCGGTTGATCGGAGTCGACTGCACCATGGGCGGCTCCTGGGACGTCCACCCCGAGGGTGGGGCCTCCTACTCGATGGCCGACGGTGACTTCCCGACGCTGTTGGTGCACCTGGAGCACCCGGCCAGGTCATTGACGGTGACCCTGCACGAGGCGCTGGCGGACGGCTCCATCGGCGACGCCGTGGGCGGCCGCAACAACACGGTGCTGCACGTGGACTACCTGGGTCGGTCGGGGTCGGCTTCGGCCTTCACCCCGTTCGTCTGGGACGGCACCCGGCAGAAGTCGCAGGGGAAGGGCCCGAAGGCGCAAGGCACCCAGCGGGTCCCCAACGGTGACTACGTGCTCAAGGTGACCGTGCTCAAGGCCCTGGGGAACCCGGGCAACGCCGACCATGTGGAGACCTGGGTGAGCCCGGCCTTCACCGTGGATCGGGCCGGCTGAGCCGACCCTCGGGTGGCCCCGTCGGCAGATGCCGGCGGGGCCATCGCGGGTGCCCGAGGTCCCGCGTCTGGGACCGGGTCGCCCCTACGATGGCGTCATGAGTGAGCGTGGCCTGCTGGAGGTGGCGGTGCTGCGCGACCGGGATGTGGCCGGGGCAGTGGCCGGCGGCGCAGACCGACTCCTGGTGGGACGTCTGGTGGACTCCGAGTTGCTCACTCCCGAACTCGCCACTGTGACGCTGGTCTGCCGGGAGAGTGACGTGCCGGTCCGGGTGGTGCTGCGGCTGGGGACCGGATGGACGACCAACGGAGGGGAACTCACCCGCCTGATCGGCCTGGCCCACGACGCGCTGGCGCGAGGTGCGGAGTCGGTGGAGTTCGGCTTCCTCGACGCCGACCTCCAGGTCGATGCCGCCGTGTGCCGCCACCTGGCCACGCAGTTGGGCGAGGTCGCGTGGAGTTTCAGTCCGGCCATCGACGCGGTACTGGAGCCCCAGCGGGCGTGGTCGCAGATCTGGAGGCTGCCAGGGCTCGACGGTGTCCGCTCCGCGGGGTCGCCCCGCGGGATGGGGGTCGGGTACGACGATCTGCTGGCGTTGGTGGAGGCCTCGCCGCAGGCGGCCCGCCTGCTGATCGCCGGCGAGGGCCTGACGGCTGAGCAGGTGCCCTGGTTGTGGCGGGCCGGGGTCCGCCAGTTCCACCTCGGCCGTCAGTCCCGGCCGGGCGGCTCGCTCAAGGCGGACGTCGCAGCAGAGCATGTCCGCTCCTGGCGGCTGCTGCTGGATCACGCTGCTGGTCGAGGCTGAGGGAGCGGGTCGGGCCGAGACCGTGGAGTGCCACCGGAGCCCGGATGTGGCATGCTCCACACAGATCTGGCGCCGCTGGCGAACCGATCGGGCGGTCGGTGTTTCAGATCGTCAGGATCGGGTAGGACAGGGGAAACGGGCCCCTGACGTCGTGGTGCTGGGCCGACCGCAACGCGAGCCAGAAGTAGGAGTGGGCAGATCGGGACCACACGCGAACCACAGTCGAACATCGGGTTCACCCCCGATGGGGAGGACCTGTGGGCGCGGGTGCCGAGCCAGCGACATCCCGGAGAGGACCCGTTGAGGATGGTCACCACCTGTTTCGGTGCGGGCACCGACGTCGGGTGCGTCCGGGAGGTGAACGAGGACTCCTTCCTCGTCGACGCCTCCGTGTTCGCGGTCGCCGACGGCATGGGCGGTCACCACGGCGGTGATCTGGCCAGCCGGATCGCGGTCACTGAGGTCGCTGCGCTGGCGGGTCGACATCACGGCGCTGAGGAGGCCACCCACGCGATCGTCGCCGCGCTCAGCGCCGCGCACCGCCGGATCCAGGCACTCGGGCGTGACGACGGGGGCTGGTATGCCGGCACCACGGTGGTGGCGGCGATTCTGGTCGGCAGTGGCGACGGGGCGCGTTGGCTGCTCGCCAATGTCGGCGACTCCCGTGGCTATCGGTTCACCGCTGACGGCCTGGAGCAGGTGACCGTGGATCATTCGGTGGTCCAAGAGCTCGTCGACTCGGGCGCCCTGACGCCGGAGGCGACCCGCACCCACCCCGAGCGGCACGTGGTCACCCGGGCGCTGGGCGGTCCGGTCGAGTGCGAGCCTGACTTCTTCTCGATCCCGGTCGAGGCGGCGCCGCGACTGTTGCTCTGTTCGGACGGGATCAGCGCGATGATCGACGACTCGGAGATCGCGGCCATCCTGGCTGCCTCGCCCGACCCTCGGGACGCAGCTGATCGTCTGGTCGCGGCGGCCCTGGCGGCGGGTGGCAAGGACAACGCGACCGCCGTGGTGGTCGATGTGATGGGATTGACCGAGGACGAGGCGACGTACGACGCCGACACCACCCGCACCACGTTGCACCAGAAGTTGGGGGCTGAATGAATCTCGAGCTCGTCACCGACCCGGCCGCTGCGACGTCTCAGGACTGGGCCTGGCGGCCGGGGGACTGGTACGCCGTGATCGGCTCGGGCACCTGTGCGTTGCTGCCGCCGGAGGAGAAGGACCGGGTCGCCAGGGTCTGGGAGCTGGTGGACGCCGGGGAGGGTTTCGATGAGGTGCTCGACGCGTTGATCGCCTCGGGCCTGCGACAGATGCGCGGCTTCGTGCTGCTGGGTGACTCCGAGGGGGAGACCCGCGTGGTGGTGCGTGGGCCGGCGCGAGCCCACTTCGAGACCAGCGCTGGCCCCGTCGATGTGGTCGGGCAGTCGGGGACGACCTGGGTGGAGCAGGTGCTCACCGGGGTCTCCGCACGGGTGATCCAGGTCGGCGCCAGTGAGACGGATCAGGATCTGCGCCTGCCCGGCGGGCTGGTGCGGGTGTCACGGGTGTCCCACCCGGCGGGCGTGAGCGGGGGAGCCGCAGCGGCCGCCGAGCCCAACGCCGAGCCCACCGCCGAGCCCATCGCTGAGCCCGCTGGCGAGCCCGAGGTGGACCCCTCCGCGGAGACCGCGGCCGATCTGCCTCCCCATCCCGATTCGGATCTGCCTCCCCCCGCCCCCACGCTGCCAGCCCCGGTCCCGCAGCCGGCTCCCACGCCGCCTGCTCCCGTCGCCCCGCCGACCCCGAGCCCGCCGACCCCGAGCCCGGCAGCAACAGAGCCACAGCCAGAGCCAGCGCCAGAGCCAGCCCCGGACGCCGAGGAGGACCTCGAGCACGACGGCATGACCAGGGCCGGACTCCCGGTGGCGGCGGAGTTCCCCCGGACGCATCCGGGTCTGCCCGGCCAACCCCCGGTGCCGGAGGTGACCGCCCGTCCGGTGGCCAAACTCGTCATCTCCAACGGTGACCTGATCGACGTGGACCGGGTCGTCATCATCGGCCGGGCACCCGAGGCGCGGCGGTTCACCGCGACCGAGCAGCCCCTGCTGGTGGCGGTGCCGAGCCCGCATCAGGAGATCTCGTCCACCCACCTCGAGGTGCGTCCCGGCTCCGGCGCGGACCTGGGCGCGGCGATCGTGACGGACCTCGGATCCACCAACGGGACGGTGCTGGTGCAACCCGGCCTGCCTCCGGAGGATCTGCGCCCGGGGATCGCCGTTCAGCTCATCCCGGGTGCCGTCCTGGACCTGGGTGACAGCGTGACCATCCAGATCGCCAAGCCGTGACTGTCGCCGAGTCGACGTACCCGGTCGCCGGGATGGAGCGGAGGTTCCTGGCGTTCGTGGTGGATCGTGGGTTGGCCTGGCTGCTGTACGCCGGGGTGGCGCTGGCGTTGGTCAGCGTGCTCGCGCCGATCTGGGCGGTGCTGCTGGGGGTAGGTGTCACCGCCGCGGTGGTGACCCTGTTCTCCGGTGTCCTGGTCGGCCTCACCGGCCTGACGCCCGGCAATGCGCTGCTCGGCCTCCGCGTCGTCCATCACGGCACCGGCACGCCCATCGGTGTGGGCCGCGGCCTGCTCCGCACCCTCGTGATCGGCGCGGCCACCCTGCCGACCTTCGGATTGGCGGCCGCCGCACTGGCGGTCACCGCGCTGGCCGACCACACCGGGCAGCGGCGCGCCTGGCATGACCGGCTCGCCTCCTCGGTGGTGCTTGACCTGGTGCCCGTCGCGGTCCCGCAGGATCCCGGAGTCGAGCCGGCGCCGCAGCACGTCGTCAATCTCACCGCGATGCGGCTGCGGCCTCCGCCGCCGGCGCCGGTCCGGCGTCCAGCACAACCCCAAGCGGCCCCCGAGCCTGCCGCGGTGACCGCTGCGCCGGTGAGCCAGCCCGCAGCGAGGGGTCCGCAGTTCGGCGGGGCGGCGGTCGCCGCGCCCCCGGGTCCGGGCCGTCCCCGCTGGCGGATCACCTTCGACACCGGGGAGAGCCTGGTCCTCGAGGGTCTGGCGTTGATCGGCCGTGGCCCGCAGGCGCGGGCCGGCGAGCCGGCCGCACACCTGATCCAGTTGCGCTCCGAGGACATGTCGCTGTCCAAGACCCACGCCCAGGTGCAGCCGGCCCAGGATGGGGCCCTGGTGGTGATGGACCGGGGGTCGACGAACGGTTCGGTGCTGCTCAGGCAGGGGATCGGTCGGAGCCTCACTGCCGGGCGGCCGACCACCGCGCTGTCCGGTGACCGGGTGCGGTTCGGTGACCGCGAGATGCTGGTCGAGCAGGAGCGGGAGTGAGTCAGCGGGTGATCGCGAGCGGCAGCCGCAGCCGGTCACCGTTCGCGCCACGCCAGACCACGGCGCCATGATCGAGCGCCAGGCCGCCGGAGGTTCGGGTCACGGTGATCTCGAAGTGATGGGTCTCGCCAGGCTGCAGGTGCACGGCGAGCGGCCGGACCTGAGCCTCGTGTGACCGAAGACCCTCGACGGTGACCGAGTAGTACATCGGCGTACTGCCGAGGTTGGTCACCGACCGGGTGGCGGTGCCGCGCCGGGCATCCAACAGCAGCGACCCGGTGTTGAGTTCGTCCGGTCCCAGGCGACCAGCCAGGTAGCGCCGGTAGTCACGCGGCCCTACCTCGAACACCAGGTCGGTGTCGGCCCCGCGTGCGGCGGCGCCGGCTCCGCCGGTGAGCGGCGACTCGCCGGAGATCGGCTCCGCTGCCCCGGACAGCATGGACCGGATGGCTACCGCCGACCGGTCCGGATGCCGCGACCGGAGCACTGCGGCAGCGCCGCTCACACCCGCCGCCGACGCCGAGGTGCCGGTCAGGTACTCCCACTGCGGCCCGGTCCCCGGCCGAGCCGGCAGCGTGCTGAGTACGCCGGCCCCGGGTGCGACCAGGTCCGGCTTGATCACGCCGCCCCGGGGGTCGCCGGGGGCGGACCAGTCCGGCACCGAGGGCTCAGTGGTCGCGGGCAGCGGGACCAGCCGTGCCCGGGCCTGACCGCGGCGGGCCACCGCGTCCAGCAGGCGCTGTGAGGCGCGGTGGCTCAGGTGAACCGTCGGGACCGCGTGCAGGTCAGGCGCGACGGCACCGGGGCCACTGTTGGTCAGCACCATGCCGACGCCGTCCGCCCTGGCGACGGCACGGGACTTGTCCACCCGCCCACTGCCGCCGCGTTGGCAGATCACAATGGCGCCCTTCACCTGCTTGGCGTCCAGGGTCCCGGGCAGGCATCTCGCGGCGGACGTCGGGGCCGCGTCGGCCGTGCCAACGTCGCGGGCGAGGACCAGCGGTCGGGTCCCCGTCGGGGTCCGGGCGGCCATCGCGCCGGTGAGCCGGATCCCGGCGGGCAGTTGGACGGCGCCTCGGGCGCTGCCCGCGGTGGTGGCGCCCACCGTGGTCACCCAGGGTGAGGCGTGGGCGGCGTACTCGGCGGGGTCGTTGCCGGCGCTGGCCACCACCACCACGTCCGCCTCGGCTGCTCCGAGCAGCGCGCGTTCCACGGTGTCGAAGCCGTTCGATCCGGCCAGGGACAGGTTCAACACGTCCACCTGGTCGTCGGTGGCGCGGTCGATCGCGGTGACCAGGTCGGCGGTCGCGCAGCCGTCGTCGTCGGGGTCCGGAGCGGTCCAGCACGCCTTGTAGACCGCGATCCTGGCTTGCGGGGCGGTGCCCGCGAACCGACCATGGGTCTCGCCGCCGAGGATGACCGGGACGCGGGAGTTGCCGGCGGCGATCGAGGCGACCTGGGTGCCGTGGCCGTGATCGTCGTGGGCGGACAGGGTGGCCACGCTGCTGAGGTTCTCGGTGCCGAACCCGGTCACGAACCATCGGGCGCCAACGACCTTGTCGGTGCAGGTCTCCCGCGTCCACTGCTCGCCGGGGGTGCACGGGCCGATGAACGCCTCGGGTGCCCGGCCGAGCCCGGGTGTGGCCGCGAAGACCGGACCGGCGGGCGCCAGGCCCGAGTCGACGAAGCCGATCACCACGCCGGCTCCTCCGCGTCGAGCCGCAGACGCCATTGCTGCGGCAGGTCTGCTGCTGCGGTCGGCCATCGGGCGGATCGTGTTGGCCTCGACCAGGGCCACCTGCGGCATCGCTTCGAGGGTGGACACCTGGTCGGGGGTCAGGTCGACCGCGTACCCGTTGAGGGCGGAGGTCCAGCGATAGACCGGGTCGGGCGCCTGGACCGCCTGCAGTGTGCTGTCCTGCTGGTCCAGGAACTGGGCCCGCGCGGCTGCGCGCCGTCGCGGGTCGGTGATCGCGGCGGTGCCGGCGCCGGTCAAGGTGACCAGGTGCAGGCTGGGGTCCTGAGCGGGGCCGTCGGCAGATGCGGCCGCCGGTGGGCTGAGCAGGGCAGCGACCAGCGCGGTGAGCACGCCTATCCGCCGCATCTCCTGCTCCTTCCGTGCCCGTCTACGTTACGTGGGGAGGGACCATGCTCGCAGCGGAACGGACAGCATCCAACTCCGCGACCCGACGAGGGGCGGTGTGAATAGTGGGGTTCATGGGGGTGATGAGGTGGATTCGGGTGGCGGTGGCTTGGTGGTTGCCCCTAGTCTGAGTCGTCGCCGACGTGGACGGCCAGTGGCTCCGCGCCGGGACGCGGCTCGGGGCCGCATTCGTGGAACGCGAGAACGAGTGGAGGAACGGCCGTGCCGGTTGGCAAGGTGAAGTGGTTCGATGCCGAGAAGGGCTTCGGTTTCCTGTCCCATGACGGGGGCCCGGACGTCTATGTGCATGCGGACGCCCTCCCCGACGGGGTGACCTCGCTGAAGAACGGGGCCCGGGTGGAGTTCGGCATCGCCCAGGGCCGCCGGGGGGATCAGGCGCTCCAGGTCCGGCTGCTGGACCCGCAGCAGTCGGTGTCACGGAACCAGACCCGGGCGGCCAAGAAGAAACCCGAGGAGATGGTCAGCATCGTCGAGGACCTGATCCGCCTCCTCGACGGCGTCGGCGAGGGGTACCGCCACGGTCGTCACCCCGACGCGCGGACCGCCAGTCCGGTGGCCAAGTTGCTGCGCGCTCTCGCTGACGAACTGGACCCCGGCCAGTGACGAGTTCATAGCCCATCCGTGGCGGACGCGCTCTGCGACGTCCGCACCACCCCACGCCGAGACAGCAGCACGAACCCGAACCAGACGGTGAGTGCGACGCTGGCCAGGCCGAGGCCGAGGGTCACGTCGAGCGGCACCAGGATGCCCACGAACCCGCCGCTCACCCAGGCGAACTGGAGCAGCGCGTCCGAGCGGGCCAGGGTGCCGGTGCGGATGCGTTCGGCGACGTCGTGCTGGATGACCGAGTCCAGGGACAGTTTCGCCAGTGACTGGGAGAGGCCGGCAGCGAACCCGACCAGTGCCAGTGGCAGTACGCCGTGCCAGAACGTCGCGACCGCGGTGACCAACGCGCCGGCGGCCGCGGCTGCCACCACGGTGCGCTGGGGGTCCACCTGCCGCAGCAGCGCAGCCAGCGCGATGCCGAGGGTGTTGCCGAGGCCGGCCGCGCCGACCACCACCGCCAGCAGCAGCTCCGGGCGGTGCCCGTCGAGCGGTTGCTCGCGGAACAGGAAGGCAAGGAACATCGTCAAGAAGCCGGACAGCCATCGCGGCCCGCAGTTGGCCCGCAGCGCCAACCCGACGGTGGGCGGCACCGCCACCCACTGCCGCAACCAAGCGCCGACCCGCCCAGGCTGGGTGGTCGGCGCCGGCCCGGGCAGTGCCAGCCGGTCCTCACCGGTGGGGGAGTCGACGGCGTCGGGGAGCATGATCGCCCGCACCGTGGCCACGACGAACAGGACGAACGCGTAGCGCAGCGCCCACTCCGAACCGGCGAGTGAGGCGAGACCGGCGATCGGGGCAGAGATGGCGACACCGACCACCCCGGAGAGGGACACCCGCCCGTTGGCCTTGACCAGGGTGAAGGTGCGCGGGAGCAGGCGGGGCACCGCGGCGGCCTTGGCCACGCCGTACGCCTTCGAGGAGACCAGCACCCCCAGAGCTGCGGCGAACAGCCAGGTCGAGCCGGTGACCACGGCGGAGGCCAGCACCCAGCACAGGAAGGCTCGGACGGCCATGGTGGTGCCGATCGCCCACCGTCGGCCGTGGCTGAAGTGGTCGAGGAACGGGCCGATCAACGGCGCCACGATCGCGAACGGAAGCATCGTCAGGGCGAGGAAGAGCGCCACCTGTGACCGGGCCTCGCCGGTGGGCACCTGGAAGAAGAGGGTGCCGGCCAGGGCGATCGCGACGGCGGCGTCGCCGGCGGTGTTGAAGACGTGCACCGCCAACAACCGGGACAGTCCCGACTCGCCCGCACCCTCGGCCCGGCCCGCCCTCCTGGCCTGCCCCCACGTGTACCGGCTGGCCCGGGTGGTACCGCGGCCGGTGGCGACCGCCGCCCGGGCGCTGCCCCGAAGCAGGCCAGCACCGGCTCGCCGGCTGACGTCGGCGGCGCTGCGTACGCCGTTGCCCAACGCTGCGCCGACGCCGCGTCCCCGACCCGACGGGTCTGGTCCGGACACGCTCATGCGAACCATCCTGCCTCGCCAGATGGCCCCGGCGGGACAAGACCCCCCGGCATTTGTCATGATTCACATGTGCCAGCAACCAGTACGCGCGCCAAGACCGATGCGGGACGCTCTCCGAAGCCGGACGCGGTCCTGATCAAGGCTGTCGACGTGGCTCGGGCGGCGCTCCTGGAGCAGGCCGGCGCCACCGACGTCGGCGAGCACCTGGGCCACGTCGTGGAGGACGACCGCGTCGTCACCCACCAGTTCCGCTGCACCCGGCGCGGCTACCGCGGTTGGCACTGGTCGGTCACGGTGGCCCGGGCCAGCCGGCAGAAGCAGCCGACGGTCGACGAGGTGGTGCTGGTGCCCGGTGGTGAGGCCATCGTGGCGCCGGCGTGGGTGCCGTGGAAGGAGCGGATCAAGCCCGGCGACCTGTCGCCGGGGGACCTGCTGCCCATCGCCGATGATGACCCCCGGGTGGTGCCCACCTACCTGGCCGGCGACGCGGACTCCCGGGAGTTGGCTCGCGAGGTCGGCCTGGGCCGGCCCCGGAGCCTGTCCATCGAGGGACGCAACCAGGTGGCGAGCCGTTGGTACGCCGGTCCCGGCGGCCCGGAGGCGCCGGTCGCCAAGTCGGCGCCGGCGACGTGCTCCAGCTGTGCGTTCCTGGTCGCGCTGAGTGGTCCGCTGGCCGAACTCTTCGGTGTCTGCGCCAATGCGCAGGCCAACGCCGATGGCCGGGTGGTCTCGGTCGACCACGGCTGTGGCGCCCACTCGGAGGCCCAGCTCACCCGGAAGCAGTTGCCGCAGGCGTTGCCGGACCCGGTCCTGGACACGATCACCCGAGACGACCTCGAGACCTTCTGACGTCCCGGCCTGACCGGGCCTGAGTGGGGCGGCCGGACCTCAGTGTTCGGCGTGCCGTGCCCGGCGTCGGCGGCGGCAGTACTCGTAGCCGAAGAGGCCGAGGCCGAACCCGGCCAGGCAGGCCCACAGCCACCACAGCCGGTCCGCGTCGGCGAGTCGGGACGTGAACGGCAGCAGGGCGAGGAAGGCGACCAGCCAGATGGCTGAGCCGACCGCGACCGTCCGGACGCCGTCGACATCGAGCGGCTCGACCTCGGCCACCGCGAGCACGCGCTTGCCGAGGCGGTGCTCGGAGGGTTGCTCGTCACGGATCTGCACAGAGTCCACGATAGCCAGCCGCACTCCCGTGCGGGTCAGCCCCGCCTCACGGGACGTGATCGACGGCGGTCCGGATGCACGGGAATAGTTAGCCAGGCTAATGAGTTCTACAGGGCGTTATGGCTACTCTCGCGAAGCAGATGCGCAGCAACACTGGACTGGCGACCCAACTCCGGGTGTCGATGGTGCGCCTCAACCGCAGGATCCGGCATCAGCAGGACCCGGGCCTCGACGTCACCTTCACCGGCCTGGCAGTGCTCGCGCACCTGTCCCGTGAGGGCGACACCCTGATCGGTGAGCTCGCCGCTGTCGAGCATGTCCGGCCGCCGTCGATGACCCGCACCGTCGCTGCCCTGGAGGCCGCAGGGTTCGTCGTACGCGGTCCGCACCCGACGGACGGCCGGCAGGTGGTCGTCTCGATCACCGACGCCGGGCAGGCCGTCATCGAAGCGGAGCGGCGCCGGCGGGACGCGTGGCTCGCCCAGCGCCTGGCCGGTCTCACCGACGACGAGCGCGAGGTGCTGCGTCGAGCCATCCCGATCATCGAGCGGCTGGCCGGCCGCAGCGACCCACCCACGGACCAGGAGGACGATCCCCGCTGAGCCCCACATTCCGCTCCCTGCACAACTTCAACTATCGCCGGTACGCCGCCGGCGGCGTCGTCTCCAACACCGGCACCTGGATGCAACGCGTGGCCCAGGACTGGTTGGTGCTCCAACTCACCGCCAACAGCGCTCTTGCGATCGGCATCACCACCGGGTTGCAGTTCCTGCCGTTCCTGCTCCTCTCACCGCTGGCCGGACTGGTCGCCGACCGCGTCGACAAACGACGGCTGCTCCAGATCACCAACATCGCGATGGCGGTACCGGCGTTGCTGCTGGGTGGCCTGGCCGTGTCCGGCGCCGCCGAGATCTGGCACGTCTACGTGCTGGCCTTCGTGCTGGGGACGGCGGCGGCGTTCGACGCGCCGGCCCGGGCCGCCTTCGTCTCGGAGATCGTCGGTCCCGAGGACCTCACCAACGCCGTCGGCCTGAACTCGGCGTCGTTCAACGCGGCGCGGTTGGTCGGCCCGGCGGCGGCCGGTCTGATGATCGCCGCCCTCGGCGGCGGCGCGGTGGCCACCGGCTGGGTCATCCTGATCAACGCCTTCACCTACCTGGGGCCACTGATCGCCCTGCGGTCGATGGACCCCACCCGGCTGACCACCCCGCGGCCCCAGGCTCGGGAGCCGCGGATGATCCGCGCCGGGATCGGCTACGTCCGGCGTCGACCGGACCTGGTGCTGATCATGATGATCGTCTTCTCGGCCGGCACCTTCGGGATGAACTTCCAGATGACCTCCGCACTGATGGCCACCGAGGTGTTCGACAAGGGGGCGACGGAGTTCGGGTTGCTCGGCACCTGCCTGGCCGTCGGCTCGCTCGCCGGCTCACTGCTGGCGGCAAGTCGGACCCGGGTGCGGTTGCGGATGGTGGTCGCGGCCGCCCTGGCCTTCGCGCTGATCGAGGTGTGCGCCGGGCTCACCCCCAGCTTCCTGGCCTTCGCGCTGGTGGCGCCGCTGTTGGGGCTAGCGGCACTGACGATGATCACCACCGCCACCAGCTACATCCAGCTGCACACCGATCCGCGGGTGCGGGGTCGGGTGATGGCCCTCTATCTGATGATCTTCATGGGCGGTACGCCGGTCGGGTCACCGATGATCGGCTGGCTCGGCGAGGCCTTCGGAGCCCGGTGGACGCTGTTGTTGGGCGGTGCGCTGACGGCGCTCGGGGTGATGGTGGCGGTCGCCTTCTACTGGCGACGGGAGCCCGCTGCGGTGCGCCCGCGGCGGCGGCTTCCCGAGCCCGGGACGCCGCTCGTCGACGCTGCCTGAGAGCCCTCCGGATTGCGCAGTTCCGCTGGTTTTGCTAGTGACACGGTCGGCGGGTAGGCTGACTCCTCGTGTCTGGCATGACCAGACGTTTCTTCCCTGCCCGGATTCCGGAGCAGGTCGGGCACCACCGTGTGAGCGGCAGTTCCCGGAACAGACCGCCTCGACAAAGCGTCGTTGCGTGAGAGCAGAACAGAAAGGGAACCACCCGGTGCCCACAATCAACCAACTGGTCCGCAAGGGCCGCCAGGACAAGGTGTCCAAGAACAAGACGCCTGCCCTGAAGGGTTCACCGCAGCGCCGAGGCGTCTGCACCCGCGTCTACACCACCACCCCGAAGAAGCCGAACTCCGCCCTCCGCAAGGTCGCCCGCGTGCGCCTGTCCAGCGGCGTCGAGGTCACGGCGTACATCCCGGGTGTGGGTCACAACCTGCAGGAGCACTCGATCGTGCTCGTTCGCGGCGGCCGGGTGAAGGACCTCCCCGGTGTCCGTTACAAGATCATTCGCGGTTCGCTCGACACCCAGGGTGTGAAGAACCGCAAGCAGGCACGCAGCCGCTACGGCGCGAAGAAGGAGAAGTAATGCCTCGCAAGGGTCCCGCTCCCAAGCGCCCGCTCGTCGTCGACCCCGTCTTCGGCTCCCCGCTCGTCTCCCAGCTCGTCTCCAAGGTGCTTCAGGACGGCAAGAAGCAGGTCGCCCAGCGCATCGTCTACACCGCACTCGAGGGCTGCCAGGAGAAGACCGGCACCGACCCGGTGGTCACGCTCAAGCGTGCCCTGGACAACGTGAAGCCGGCCATCGAGGTCAAGTCCCGCCGCGTCGGTGGCGCCACCTACCAGGTCCCGATCGAGGTCAAGCCCGGCCGCAGCACCACGCTGGCGCTGCGCTGGCTGGTCGGTTACGCCGCCGAGCGGCGTGAGAAGACCATGGCCGAGCGCCTGATGAACGAGATCCTGGACGCCTCCAACGGCCTCGGTGCCGCGGTGAAGAAGCGCGAGGACACGCACAAGATGGCCGAGTCCAACAAGGCCTTCGCCCACTACCGCTGGTGATCCTGACGGGCCCAGAAGGCCCGTCACCACCGTCCATCCACGTCTGACAAGGAACTGTGACTCAAAGTGGCTGTCGACATCACCACTGACCTCAACAAGGTCCGCAACATCGGCATCATGGCGCACATCGACGCCGGCAAGACCACCACCACTGAGCGGATCCTGTTCTACACGGGTATCAGCTACAAGATCGGTGAGGTCCACGACGGCGCCGCCACCATGGACTGGATGGAGCAGGAGCAGGAGCGCGGCATCACCATCACGTCCGCCGCGACCACCTGCTGGTGGAAGGACCACCAGATCAACATCATCGACACCCCCGGGCACGTCGACTTCACCGTCGAGGTGGAGCGCTCGCTGCGCGTCCTCGACGGCGCCGTCGCGGTGTTCGACGGTGTCGCGGGTGTCGAGCCCCAGTCGATGACGGTGTGGCGGCAGGCGAACAAGTACTCCGTGCCCCGGATGTGCTTCATCAACAAGCTCGACCGCACCGGCGCCGACTTCTTCATGTGCGTGCAGATGATCATCGACCGGCTCAACTCCACCCCGTTGGTCCTGCAGCTGCCGATCGGCGCCGAGCAGGACTTCCTCGGTGTCATCGACCTGGTCGGCATGCGTGCGCTCACCTGGCGCGGCGAGACCACCATGGGCGAGGACTACGAGATCGAGGAGATCCCCGCCGAGATGGCCGAGCAGGCCGCCGAGTGGCGCGAGAAGCTCCTCGAGACGCTGGCCGAGGCCGACGACGCGGTGATGGAGAAGTACCTCGAGGGTGAGGAGCTCTCCGTCGAGGAGATCGAGGCCGCCATCCGGCGCGCCACCCTGGCCGACAAGGTCAACCCGGTCCTCACCGGCACCGCGTTCAAGAACAAGGGCGTGCAGCCGCTGCTCGACGCGGTCGTGAAGTACCTCCCCTCGCCGTTGGACATCGACGCCATCAAGGGTCACGCGGTCAACAACGAGGACGAGGTCGTGGAGCGCCAGCCGTCCGACGACGAGCCGTTCGCCGGCCTCGCGTTCAAGATCGCCTCCGACCCGCACCTGGGCAAGCTGACCTTCGTCCGGGTCTACTCCGGCAAGCTCACCGCCGGTGCGACCGTGATCAACTCGGTCAAGGGCCGCAAGGAGCGGATCGGCAAGGTCTACCAGATGCACGCGAACAAGCGTGAGGAGATCGCGTCGGTCGGCGCCGGTCAGATCGTGGCCGTGATGGGCCTCAAGGACACCACCACCGGTGAGACCCTGTGCGACCCGCAGAAGCAGGTCGTGCTGGAGTCGATGACCTTCCCGGCTCCGGTGATCGAGGTCGCCATCGAGCCGAAGACCAAGTCCGACCAGGAGAAGCTGGGCATCGCGATCCAGCGGCTGAGCGAGGAAGACCCCACGTTCACGGTCAAGTCCGATGAGGAGACCGGCCAGACGATCATCGCTGGCATGGGCGAACTGCACCTCGAGGTGCTGGTCGACCGGATGAAGCGTGAGTTCCGCGTCGAGGCGACCGTCGGCAAGCCGCAGGTGGCCTACCGCGAGACGCTGCGCCGCAAGGTCGAGAAGCACTCCTACACGCACAAGAAGCAGACCGGTGGCTCCGGCCAGTTCGCCAAGGTCGTCATCTCGGTCGAGCCCAGCATCGACCCGGAGACCGGCCTCGGCGCGGGCTACGAGTTCGCCAACAACGTCTCGGGCGGCCGGATCCCGCGGGAGTACATCCCGTCGGTGGACCAGGGCGCGCAGGAGGCCATGGAGTTCGGCATCCTCGCGGGCTACCCCATGGTCGACGTGAAGGTCTCCCTCGAGGACGGCGCCTACCACGACGTCGACTCCTCCGAGCTGGCCTTCAAGATCGCCGGCAACCAGGCCTTCAAGGAGGCTGCACGGATGGCCAAGCCGGTCCTGCTGGAGCCGGTGTTCGCCGTGGAGGTGACCACCCCCGAGGGCTTCCTCGGGACGGTCATCGGCGACATCAACTCCCGCCGGGGTCAGATCCAGGCCCAGGAGGAGCGCCATGGTGACATGGTGGTCAACGCCCTGGTGCCGTTGTCAGAAATGTTCGGGTACGTTGGCGACCTGAGGTCCAAGACCTCCGGTCAGGCGTCGTACTCGATGGAGTTCGACTCGTACGCCGAGGTTCCCCAGAACGTCGCCGACGAGATCATCAAGAAGGTTCGCGGCGAGTAAGTCCGGACCCTCGGCAGCACCACCAACCAACACACGAGTCACAGCATCAATCACAGGAGGAGCCCACAGTGGCCAAGGCGAAGTTCGAGCGGACCAAGCCGCACGTCAACATCGGGACCATCGGTCACATCGACCACGGGAAGACCACCCTGACCGCGGCGATCTCGAAGGTCCTGCACGACCAGTACCCCGACCTCAACGAGGCGTCGCCGTTCGACACGATCGACAAGGCGCCCGAAGAGAAGCAGCGCGGTATCACCATCTCGATCGCGCACATCGAGTACCAGACCGAGTCGCGTCACTACGCGCACGTCGACTGCCCGGGTCACGCTGACTACATCAAGAACATGATCACCGGTGCGGCGCAGATGGACGGCGCCATCCTGGTGGTCGCGGCCACCGACGGCCCGATGCCGCAGACCAAGGAGCACGTGCTCCTGGCCCGCCAGGTCGGCGTCCCCTCGATCGTGGTGGCACTGAACAAGTGCGACATGGTCGACGACGAGGAGCTCATCGAGCTCGTCGAGATGGAGGTCCGTGAGCTCCTGAGCGAGTACGAGTTCCCGGGCGACGACATCCCGGTGGTCCGCGTGGCCGCTCACCCGGCTCTTGAGGGTGACGCCAAGTGGGGCGAGTCGGTGCGCGAGCTCATGAAGGCGGTCGACGAGTACATCCCGACCCCCGAGCGCGACACGGACAAGCCGTTCCTGATGCCGGTGGAGGATGTCTTCACCATCACCGGTCGTGGCACCGTGATCACGGGCCGCATCGAGCGTGGCATCGTCAAGGTCAACGAGGAAGTCGAGATCATCGGCATCCGCGAGACCTCGCAGAAGAGCACCGTCACCGGTGTCGAGATGTTCCGCAAGCTGCTCGACGAGGGCCAGGCCGGTGAGAACGTCGGTCTGCTGCTGCGCGGTACCAAGCGCGAGGACGTCGAGCGCGGCATGGTCGTGATCAAGCCGGGCACCACCACCCCGCACACGAACTTCGAGGCGAGCGTTTACATCCTGTCCAAGGAGGAGGGTGGCCGTCACACGCCGTTCTTCAACAACTACCGCCCGCAGTTCTACTTCCGCACCACCGACGTGACCGGCGTGGTGACCCTCCCCGAGGGCACCGAGATGGTCATGCCGGGCGACAACACCGAGATGGTGGTCGAGCTGATCCAGCCGATCGCCATGGAGGACGGCCTGCGGTTCGCCATCCGTGAGGGTGGCCGCACCGTCGGCGCCGGCCGGGTCACCAAGATCCTCAAGTGACCCACTGAGTCACGATCGGAGCCCCGGGCCAACGGCCCGGGGCTCCTTCGTTTCCGCCTGAAAGGAACGTGTCGATGCCCGACTCACTGCCCCCTGCTCGCCCGCACCTGAAGTTCACCGAGGACGGGCGCCGGATGCGGGAGGTCCTCAGCTATGCGCGACGGGGGAGTCGCCTGGGGATCAAGGAGCAGCAGGCCTGGGACGCCCATCACGAGGCGTGGGTGATCCCGGACGAGGCGGTCGACCGGCCCGGCTTCGCGTTGACCGACTGGTTCGGCCGCGAGGCGCCGCTGGTGATCGAGATCGGGTCCGGCGTCGGTGAGGCCACGGCTGCGGTTGCTGCCGCCCGCCCCGAGGTGAACCTGTTGGCGCTCGAGGTCTGGGTGCCGGGCGTGGCTGCGGGACTTGCCCGGGTCGCCGAGGCCGGGGCCACGAACGTGCGCTTCTGCTCGGTCGATGCGGTCTGGTTCCTTGAGCATCTGGTGCCTGCGGGCGGCCTCGAGGAGCTGCTCACCTTCTTCCCCGATCCATGGCCGAAGACGCGACACCACAAGCGGCGACTGGTGCAGCCGGACTTCGTGCGGGTGGCCGCCGGTCGACTCCGTGACGGTGGCCTGTGGCGCCTGGCCACCGACTGGGCCGAGTACGCCGAGCAGATGGTCGCGGTGCTCGATGCCGAGCCGACCCTGTCCGGCGGCGTGGTCGATCGGTGGGAGGGACGACCGGTGACCAAGTTCGAACGCAAGGGCATCGCCGCCGGGCGCGCCATCACCGACCTGGCCTACCGGCGCCGCGAAGCCAGTTGACCCCACGGGCCCAAGTCGGTGCGGACGAGGCGCAAGTCGGTGCGGATGAGGCCCAAGTCGGCGCGGATGGGGCCCAAGTCGGGATCAGTGGTGCCGGTGGACGAGACGATCGCGCAGGGCCGCCTCACGCTGCAGGCGAGCCAGGTCACGCTCGCGGCGGGCCGCGATGACGGCCGCCAGGAACACCTCCGGGTCGGTGCCGGGTGGGGGAGCGGGCGACACGTGGCTGCGCAGCAGCCCAGCCAGATGCTCGGCCATCCTGCTCCGCGACGCCGGATCCAACTGGGCCACCCGGAGCAGATGCTGACGCGCCTGGAGGGCCAACGGGCCAGGGATGCTGGCGATGTCGGCCCCCGCCGCCCAGGCCGCCAGTGATGCGGGCATCGGCACCGGCGGCGGCAAGGTGAGCGCGAACCGCTCCCGGACCACATACGTCCCGGCAGCGTAGTCGCCCAACCGTTTGCCGCGGTGGCTGAGGAGACCCGAGAAGAACGCCGGGACTCCGGTGAGCAGGTAGATCTCCACCACGCCCACCAGCGCCCTGACGAAGGCGTGCTGGAAGCTGATCGGCCCGGCGTCGTCACGCACGGTGCGCAACCCGGTCACCAGTTTGCCCAAGGACTTGCCCCGGGTGAGGGTCTCCACCGCCGTCGGCACCACCACGAACACCGCCATCAGGGTGCCGATCCAGGCCGCCCACATCAGCGCGAAACTCGTGTTCGCCACCGCGGTGAAGAACACGATGGAGAAGAGCACCATCGCCACCACGGTCACCGCCACGTCGATCAGGCCCGAGACCATCCGGGAGGCGAGGCTGGCCGCCGGGAGGTCCAGAGCCACAGCCTCGCCGGTGACGAGGTCGTCGGGGGTGAGGGCGGCGTACTGACTCATTGTCGCCAGCATAGGGGCCCGTCGGAGCGAACCCCCGGCTGGCTACAGTGAGCGCGTGGACCTCGACGCCTATGTGACCGCCCGGCAGGGCGACTGGGAGCGGCTCCGCGAGTTGACCCGCCGCCGTCCGCTGACCGGCGCGGAGGCCGACGACCTGATCGAGACCTACCAGCGGGTGGCCACCGACCTGTCGGTGCTGCGCACCCGAGCCCCCGACCCGCAACTCATCTCCTGGCTCTCGTCGCTGCTGGCCCGCGCCCGCACCCGGACGTCAGGGGCCCGAGTGGCCTCTTGGCAGGGGGTCGCCGCGTTCATCACCGAACGTTTCCCGGCTGCCCTGTACCGGCTGCGCTGGTGGTGGCTGACTGCGGCCGCGGTCAACGTGCTGGTCGTCGCAGTGATGATCTGGTGGCTGCTGGACAACCCGGTCGTCGAGCAGTCGCTGTTCACGCCCGAGGAGGTCGACCAGCTGGTCCGGCACGACTTCGAGAACTACTACAGCGAGTACGCCGCCAGCCACTTCACCACCCAGGTGTGGATCAACAACGTCTGGGTGACCGCGCTCTGTCTGGCCTTCGGAGTGCTCGGGCTGCCGGTCATCCTGTTGCTGTGGAACAACATGGTGAACCTGGCAGTGATCGGATCGATCATGATCCGCCACGACCACACCGGCCACTTCTTCGGTCTGTTGCTCCCGCACGGCCTGCTCGAGCTGACCGCCGTGTTCGTGGCGGCCGGGGTGGGGTTGCGGTTGTTCTGGTCCTGGGTGGCGCCCGGACACCTGACCCGCCCCCAGTCGATGGCCCACGAAGGCCGCACGGCCGGCACCGTCGCCCTCGGACTGGTGGGCGTGCTGCTCGTCTCCGGGGTGATCGAAGGGTTCGTCACCCCCTCGCCACTGCCGACCTGGGCACGGCTGGGGATCGGCATCCTCGCCGAGCTCGCGTTCCTGGCCTATGTCTTCGGGCTCGGGCGAGCCGCGCACCTGCGGGGCCACACCGGCGACATCGACATCTCGCTGCTCGAGGACCGGGTCGCCTCCGCGCACTGAGCTCCGCTGCCAGAGCAAGCCGGGCTGTCAGGGCAATCCTGGCCGTCAGAGCAGCCCGCGGGCCTTCAGCTTCAGGTAGTGATCGGCGAGTTTCGGGGGCAGGTCGTCGGCGTCGGCATCCACCACGTCCACGCCCAGCGCGGTCAACATCGCCTCCGTGTGCCGACGCCGCCCCAACTCCTGCTCGGCGGCCGCCGCGGCGTACACGTCAGCGACGGTGTCGCGGAGCCTGGCCACCCGATCCAGTTCGGGATCCCGCACCGAGGCGAGCACCAGCCGGTGATGCCGCAACAGCGGCGCCAGCACCGGCAGCAGCCCCTGCTCGATCGCGGTCGGTTCGAGGGGCGTCACCAGCACCACCAACGCGCGGCGACGTCCGAGCGAGTTCACCGCCCCGGCCAGCATCGACCAGTCACCCTCGGCGATCTCGGCCTCCAGGTCGGCCATCGTCTCCTGGAGACGACCGACCACCCGCTGCTCGGCGAGCCGCAACCGACTGCGCAGCAGCCGATCACCGGCGAGGAAGTCGACACGGTCGCCCGCCCTCGAGGCGAGCGCGGCGAGCAGCAGACAGGCATCCATCCCGGCGTCCAGGCGCGGTGTGTCACCGACCCGGGTGGCGCTGGTCCGAGAGGTGTCCAGCACGAGGACGACGCGACGGTCCCGCTCCGGCTGCCAGGTGCGCACCACCACCGACCGACTGCGAGCACTGGCCCGCCAGTCGATCGACCGGACGTCGTCACCGCGGACGTACTCACGCAACGAGTCGAACTCGGTGCCCTGGCCCCGCACCCGCACGGCCGCCCGACCGTCGAGTTCACGCAACTGAGCCAGTCGGCTGGGCAGGTGCCGCCGGGAGTCGAACCGGGGCAACGACCGGACCCGGCCGCCGACCGGGCGGGACGCCTGGCGGGCCGCCAGCCCGAACGGTCCGTGCGACCGGATCGTCACCCGGGTCGCCCGCAGGTCACCCCGGCGGACCGGGTGCAACCCGGTGGTCAGCGGGACGGAGCGGCCGGGCTGCACCCGGACACGATGCCGGTTGTCGACGGCGCCGGCGGTCGGCTGCCAGGCATCCCGCACCAGCAGTCGGGCGGAACGCCGGGTGGGGTTGCCCACCAGCAGCGTGGTGGCGGTGCGGTCGCCCACCCAGACCGGCGCCGGTTCGCCGCGTCGCTGCAGGGTGAGCGCGGCAGGTGCGGGCGCCAGCAACCAGTCGATCCCGACCAGCACCGAGACGACCAACAGCCAGCCGAAGACGGTGCCCAGTCCCGGCCAGAGCAGCAGCGGCACGAAGCCGACGAGCAGTGCGACCACCACCCGTCCGGTGATGGCCATCAGCGCGGCACGGGGACCGAGTCCAGCGCGGTGCGGAGCACCTGGCCGGCGTCGACGCCCTCCAGTTCGGCCTCCGGGCGCAGTCCCAGTCGGTGGGTCAGGGTCGCCGGCGCCAGCGTCTTCACGTCGTCGGGGGTGACGAACTCCCGCCCCGAGAGCCACGCCCAGGCCCGGGCCACCCGCAGCAGGGCGGTGGCGCCACGGGGACTGACGCCCAGTTCGAGGGAGGGGAGCTCGCGGGTCGCCCGAGCCACGTCCACGACGTACCCGACCACATCGGGGTCCACGCGCACGTCGGCGACGCCGCGCCGGGCCGCCAGTACGTCGTCCGGGCCGGCGACGGCCGTCAGGCCCGCCGCGGTCAGGTCGCGGGGGTCGAAGCCGGCGGCGTGCCGTTGCAGGATCTCCACCTCACCGCTCCGCTCCGGGATCGGCAGCACCACCTTCAGCAGGAAACGGTCCAGTTGTGCCTCGGGGAGGGGGTAGGTGCCTTCGTACTCGACCGGGTTCTGGGTGGCGGCGACCAGGAACGGAGTGGGCAGCGGCCGGGTCACTCCGTCCACCGAGACCTGCCCCTCCTCCATCGCCTCCAGCAGCGCCGACTGCGTCTTGGGCGGGGTCCGGTTGATCTCGTCGGCCAACAGCAGATTGGTGAAGACCGGGCCCTGACGGAAGGTCAGGTCCCCTCCCTCGACCACCATCGAGCCGGTGAGGTCGCCGGGCATCAGGTCGGGGGTGAACTGGACGCGTTTGCTGTCCACCGCCAGCGCCTGCGCGAAGCTGCGCACCAGCAGGGTCTTGGCTACGCCGGGCACGCCTTCCATCAGCACGTGGCCGTGGCAGAGCAGGGCCACCAGCAGACCGGAGACGGCCGCGTCCTGGCCGACCACCGCCTTGCTGACCTCGCGGCGCACCTCGGACAGCCGTTCCCGGGCCTCGTTCGGATTCATCAGGCAAGCACTCCTTCGGTGAGGTCGGCCAGTGCGGCCGCCAGGTCAAGCAGGTCGTCGTCGTTCTCGGCGGTGCGGTCGAGCAGGTCGGCGATCTCGGTCACCGGCCTGCCGGTGGCAGCGGCCACCGCCACCGCCAGGTCGGCCTCGGAGACCCTCAGGTAGGCCGCCAGTCGCTCCCGGGCCGCCGCAGTGAGCGCCCGGGACGCATGACGGCTGTCCCGTGCCCGGTGATAGAGACGGCCCCGGCTCCGGGTGGCCTCGATCGCCCGCACCGTGACCGGCAGCGGCTCCAGTTCCAGCGGCCCCAGGCGTCGCCCCCGCCACAGCATCAGCGCGGCCCCGGCGATGAAGAGCAACACCAGCCCGGGCCTGGCCCAGTCCGGCAACAGATCGCTGATCGCCACCGCGTCCTCGCCGTCCAGATCGGTGAAGTCGGGCACGTACCAGACCAGCCGCGGGTGCTGCCCCAGCAGCCGCAGCCCGATCGCGGCGTGGTCGCCGGTCAGGATCTGGTCATTGCTGAGCGCCTCACCGAAGCCCACCAGCAGGATGTCGGCGTCGGGCACCTCGGCCAGCAGCACCTGCTCGTCGACGGCGAAACAGCCGTCGACCCCGCGCCAGCCGGTGGACCGGCCTGGCGCCAGCCGCAGCTCCGGGGTCAGCCCCCACGCACCGCAGCCGGCGTCCGCCTCGCTGACCCGGACCCGGGACCTCTCGACCGGCAGTTGAAGCAGGTGCGACGCAGCCAGCTGCGGGTCGATCACCACCAGTCGGGACCGGCGCGTCTCACCCAGTAGGTGGCTCGCGGTGCTCGCTCCCAGTGCGCCGGTGTCGCTGACCACCACGGTGGTGTCCGCGTCCGGCGCTGCCCGGGCCAACTCGGTGGCACCGCGGGCCACGGTCACCTCCACCCCTTCGGCAGCGAGCACCCGCACCAGGGCCTGGGTCCCGAGACCACCCGGGTTGTCGGGGTCCAGGGGCAGCACGGTGCGGGGCCCGGCACTGGCGACCGTCAGCCCCACGGCGAGGGCGACCAGGCCGGCGACGACCAGGGCGAACCGGGCCCGGCGCCAGCCCGGAGATGGCGGGCCCGAGGCGCGGCCCGCGTGCGGCGCGACCGGCATCGACGTCATCGGACCCCCACTCGAAGCGGGTCGATCAGGTCGAGCACCTTGTGTACGTCGTCAGCGGTGGCGGCACCGGCGCCGTAGCGGACCTCGTCGAACCTGTCCGCGGCCACCCGCAACGCGGCGGCCACCTCGACCCGCAGGTCCGCCAGCCGGCCGGCGACCTCGTGCGCGGTGGCACCCGGCAGGTCGTCGAGCAGTCCGTCCTCGACCGCGGTCGCGGCCACGGCTCGGAACGCGTCGAGCAGTGCCTCGGTGAAGCGCCCGTCGGTGAGTGCCTGCCGGGCCCGCTGCTGCCACTGGGCGGCGGTCACGCTGGTGTCCACCAGCACCGGCTCCGGATCCGGCACCCGGCGCTTCGACCAGTTGGCGCGCGTGGCCAGCCAGGCGCCCGCGGCGACCAGGGCCGCCAGCACCAGCACCGCCGCCACCACGCTGCCGCCCGGCAGGGCCCCCGCCACATCGATGAGCCGATCCACACGCCGGGTCAGCCACATCAGCAGCCGCTCGAACAACGCCTCCTCGTGATACTCGGGGCGCAGCATCTCCCGGCGCAGCAAGGAGCGCCCCTCGTCGCCGGAGGGGGAGAGGGGGCTGCTGCTCACCCCCATCCGGGCGAGCGGCCCGAGGTCTGCGGCGCAGCAGTCGGGGGAGTCGCCGCCAGACCTGCCCGCCCAGCCAACTCCACGTCGTACCCCTCCTTGCGGATCCGCAGGTCGAGGTACTGCAGGACGGCCACCGAGGTGGAGAACGGCGCCACGAAGGCGGTCGCTGCGATGGTGCCGACGGAGCTGAAGGCGACGGTGATCAGGATCGCGTACTCGGGGACCAGGAACGGGCCGACCATCCCGAACATCGAGAACGGCAACGAGATCATCGAGCTGGCGATCTGGGCGATGATGAAGGTCAGCAGCGCGATCCCGAAGGTGCGCCAGAACGCGGCCCGGGTCAGCGCGAAGCCCCGGCCGATCGCCTCGAAGACACCGATCGGCTCCAGCATCAGGGCCGCCACCGGCAGGTAGTAGACGCGGATCCAGAACCAGATCATCGCGCAGATCAACGCGGGCACGCTGATCAGACCGAAGAGCACCCAGCCCTGCCACGGGGTGAGCTGGACGATTCCCACCCACATCAGCGCGTAGACCCCCAGTGCCGCGAAGGTGGCACCCCCCAGCAGCAGAGCCAGCCCGACGAGCCGGAGCCGCTTACCCTCGGTGGCGTCCCAGGCCTGGCCCAGGCTGAGCCGGGTGCCGACCGCCGCGGCCGCCACCACGTGCGCGATCATCCCGGTGACCAGGATCAGTCCCACCGACATCAACACCGTGCCGAGGAACATCGACCCGTAGGGCCCCATCACACCCAGCCACTCCGACCCGGTCGGCTCGGCACCGCTGGCGTCCAGGGTCCAGCCCATCGCCAGCGTCAGGATCGAGGTGAGCAGCACCGGGATCCCCATCGCCACCACGCCGACCAGCAGCGCCGATCCCACGGTGGCCTGCGGGTTGAACCTGATGGTGCGGAACGCCGCGTCGTAGATGTCGCCGAGCTTCAGTGGACGCAGCGGGATCACACCGGGCTTGTGAGCAGCCGGCATCGGGGGAGGCATCCAGCCAGGGGGCGGCGTCGCTCCATAGCCCGGACCGGATGTGTACGCCGGGCCCGCTCCCTGTCCGGAGGCAGCTCCGTATCCTGGCGGTGGTGCCCCGGCTCCGGGCGCGGGGTGGCCCGGTGGTGGCGCCACCGGTACTGGCTCGTCTCCCGACATCGACCTCACCCTTCATGCGTGTCGCCCCGTCGCTGACGGCGCTCCCTCGTGACGCCCGTCATCCTCTCAGGTCGCCCGGCAGTCCGGTCAGTGGGCCGTTTCAGGCGGCTGCCGGCGGCTGCTGGCGCACCATGACCACGTCGAACTCGATCATCCGGGCGCTGGTCGCATGAAAGCTCACGGGGAAGAGCCCGCTCACCGTGAGCCCTGCGGCCAGGTAGGCCTGCAACTGCTCCACCATGCCGGGCATGCCGTCATAGATGGGCAGGCAGGAGATCTCGGACTGGAGGCCGAGGATCTCTCCGACCCGGTCCCCGGCACCCTGGAACGCGGGCAGGTCGTATCCCTGGGTGTCCAGCTTCACGAAGACCCGCGGCTGGTCGATGCCGGCACACGCCTCGTCGAGCACCTCGTCGAGGCGCCGCACCTGGATCGGGATCTCCTCGGACTCTCCCAGCCGTCGGCGCCACTGCCTGCCGAAGGTGCTGCTGGGCAGCAGCGAGCTCATCGTCCCCGGCCGGGCATGGATGGTCTGGGTGCCACTCCGGTCTCCCAGGGCGTGCTCCTTGACCTGCCACTCCGGGTCGGCCGCGGCGGCCTCGCGGAGCCGAGTGGCCAGCTCCGGCAGCGGCTCGAAGGAGACGATCCGTCCGGTGTAGCCGCCGCCGCGCAACTGAGCGGCGTACTGGCCCACGTTGGCGCCGACGTCGAGCACCACGTTGACACCGAGATGGTGCAGCACCCACCGCAGGTGCAGGTGGCCTGCGGTGCTCGCGAGCCATTTCTGCAGCATCTCCGGGGCCTGAGCGGCGAAGGCGGTGTCGAAGCTGAGCTCGCCCTGGAGCCGCGGACCGCCGACGGGCAGCACCGTTCGGCGCCTCCTGGAGCGGCGGCTGAGTCGGCGCGGGCGGTGTCTCGGCGCGCCTCGATCGTGCTTCGGAGTCTGGTCCACGTGGGTTCACCCCAGAACGGTCGGTGTGGGACTGACGACGCCCCTCGAGCCTAGCCACGGGCTCAACCGGGCTGCCCGGGTCACCGTCCGCGACGTCGATTTGGCGCGTCCGGTCGAAGTCTGCCAAGATGTACAGGTTGCTCCGGCGGGTTGCCGGGGTGCGCCCCACTTGACTACTGAATCGCGTCTCCTCAAGGCCCTTGGCCGATGCGTGCGGTGGTCCGAGTTCCGGCGTACCGCACCTGGAGACCCGATCCGTCCGACGAAGCCTGTCGGACGCCGTCCACAACACCAACGAGATCCCCGGGTTTCGTGCCGCGCTCAGGTCGCGACACGCCCGACCTCGGGGGTCGGTGGGGCGGAGGGCAGCCGGGCGATCCGACCAAACGGACGGATCGAACAAGGACGTGAACGAGAAGGACGAGTGAGACCTATGGCGGGACAGAAGATCCGCATCAGGCTCAAGGCCTATGACCACGAGGTGATCGACACCTCGGCGCGCAAGATCGTCGACACCGTCACCCGTACGGGTGCCAAGGTTGCCGGCCCGGTGCCGCTGCCCACCGAGAAGAACGTGTTCTGCGTCATCCGTTCCCCCCACAAATACAAGGACTCGCGCGAGCACTTCGAGATGCGCACCCACAAGCGTCTGATCGACATCATCGACCCGACGCCGAAGACCGTGGACTCCCTCATGCGCCTCGACCTGCCTGCCGGTGTCGACATCGAGATCAAGCTCTGAAGGCTCGGTGACATCAATGACTGCAACCAAGAACCGCACCATGAAGGGGCTGCTCGGCACCAAGCTGGGCATGACCCAGACCTGGGACGCCGACAACAAGCTCGTCCCGCTGACCGTGATCTCCGCCGCGACCAACGTGGTGACCCAGATCCGGGCCGCGGAGACCGACGGCTACAGCGCCATCCAGATCGGCTACGGCGAGATCGACACCCGCAAGGTGAGCCAGCCCAAGGCCGGCCACTTCGCCAAGGCTGGAGTGACGCCGCGCCGCCACCTCGCCGAGATCCGCACCGCCGACGCGACCGACTACACCCTCGGCCAGGAGCTCTCCGTGGAGACCTTCGCCGCCGGTGACGTCGTCGACGTGTCCGGCACCAGCAAGGGCAAGGGCTTCGCCGGCACCATGAAGCGTCACGGCTTCTCCGGCGTCGGTGCCTCCCACGGTGCCCACCGCAACCACCGCAAGCCCGGATCGATCGGCGCCTGCGCCACCCCGGGCCGCGTGTTCAAGGGCATGCGCATGTCGGGACGGATGGGCGGCGAGACCGTCACCACCCAGAACGTCACCGTGCATGCCGTCGACGCCGAGAAGGGCCTGATCCTGCTCAAGGGTGCCGTTCCCGGCCCCAAGGGCTCGCTGGTGATGGTGCGCTCGGCCGCGAAGAGTGAGGGAGCCCAGGCATGAGCACCGTCAAGACTGTCTCCGTAGACCTGCCCGCCGAGATCTTCGACGTCGAGGTCAACGTCCCGCTGATCCACCAGGTCGTGGTGGCCCAGTTGGCCGCCGCACGACAGGGCACCCACTCCACCAAGACCCGCGGCGAGGTCCGCGGTGGTGGACGCAAGCCCCACAAGCAGAAGGGCACCGGCCGGGCCCGTCAGGGCTCCACCCGGGCGCCGCAGTTCGCCGGCGGTGGCATCGTCCACGGCCCGCAGCCGCGTGACTACAGCCAGCGCACCCCGAAGAAGATGAAGGCCGCCGCCCTGCGCGGTGCCCTCTCCGACCGGGCGCGCAACGAGCGGGTGCACGTGGTGACCGACCTGGTCACCGGCGACAAGCCCTCCACGAAGGCCGCGCTCGCTTCGCTGCGCTCGCTGACCGACCGGAGCAAGTTCCTGGTCGTGCTGGCCCGCGACGACGAGCACACCTGGTTGTCGCTGCAGAACGTGGGCGAGGCGCACCTCGTCTTCGTCGACCAGCTGAACACCTACGACGTGCTGGCCAGCGACGACGTGGTCTTCACCGAAGCCGCCTTCGAGGCGCTGGTGAACGGCCCGTTGGCTGGGAAGAAGAAGCAGGAGGCCGACAAGTGAGCAACTTCGGCAAGGACCCGCGCGACATCCTGATCGCCCCGGTGGTCTCGGAGAAGAGCTACGCGCTGCTCGACACCAACAAGTACACCTTCATCGTCCACCCGGACGCCAACAAGACCGAGATCAAGATCGCGGTCGAGAAGGTGTTCAACGTCAAGGTCACGTCGGTGAACACGATCAACCGACAGGGCAAGACGCGTCGTACCCGCACCGGCATCGGGCGTCGCCCGAACACCAAGCGGGCGATCGTCAGCCTGGCCGACGGCCACCGCATCGACATCTTCTCCGGCAGCTGAGCGCCAGGACGTCAGAGGACTGAGAACTATGGCAATCCGCAAATACAAGCCGACCACCCCGGGCCGCCGGGGCGCTTCGGTCGCCGACTTCGTAGAGATCACCCGGACCACTCCGGAGAAGTCGCTGACCCGTGCCCTGCCCAAGAAGGGTGGCCGCAACAACCAGGGCCGCATCACCACCCGTCACCAGGGTGGTGGCCACAAGCGTGCCTACCGGATCATCGACTTCCGTCGCTACGACAAGGACGGCGTGCCGGCCAAGGTCGCTCACATCGAGTACGACCCGAACCGCACCGCCCGGATCGCGCTGCTGCACTACGCCGACGGCGAGAAGCGCTACATCATCGCGCCCAAGGACCTGACCCAGGGCCTGGTCGTCGAGTCCGGACCGAACGCCGACATCAAGCCCGGCAACAACCTGCCGCTGCGCAACATCCCGGTGGGTACCACCATCCACTGTGTGGAGTTGCGTCCCGGCGGCGGTGCGAAGATGGCCCGTTCCGCGGGGATGAGCGCCCAGCTCGTCGCTCGTGAGGGCTCCCGCGCCACGCTGCGGCTGCCGTCGGGGGAGATGCGGTACGTCGACGTGCGCTGCCGCGCCACCGTCGGTGAGGTCGGCAACGCCGAGCAGTCCAACATCAACTGGGGCAAGGCCGGCCGGATGCGGTGGAAGGGCAAGCGCCCGACCGTCCGTGGTGTCGTCATGAACCCGGTGGACCACCCGCACGGTGGTGGTGAGGGCAAGACCTCGGGTGGCCGTCACCCGGTGTCACCGTGGGGCAAGCCCGAGGGTCGTACGCGCAAGCGCAAGGCCAGCGACTCCCAGATCATCCGTCGCCGCAAGACCGGCAAGAAGCGCTGAGTAGCGGGAAGGTAGAAGACCAATGCCACGCAGCCTGAAGAAGGGCCCGTTCGTTGACGACCACCTGATCAAGAAGGTGGACGCCGAGAACGCTGCCAGCACGCACAACGTCATCAAGACGTGGTCGCGGCGCTCCATGATCGTGCCGGCCATGATCGGCCACACGATCGCCGTGCACGACGGTCGCAAGCACGTCCCGGTGTTCGTCACCGACGCGATGGTCGGCCACAAGTTGGGCGAGTTCGCCCCGACCCGCACGTACCGCGGGCACGTGAAGGAAGACCGGAAGGGCCGTCGCCGCTGACGCGGCGAGGCTAAGGAGAGATACAGCCATGAGCGTAACCGAGCGTAGGCGCAGCAGCGCCCGCCGTGAGTCGCTGCTCGGCGACCAGCCGGGTGCCTTCGCGACCGCCCGATACCAGCGGATCACCCCGATGAAGGCGCGCCGCGTCGTCGACCTGGTGCGCGGCCTGCCCGTTGCCGACGCCCAGTCGGTGCTGAAGTTCGCGCCGCAGGCGGCCGCCGAGACGGTGTTGAAGGTGCTGGAGTCGGCCGTTGCCAACGCCGAGACCACCGAGGGCCTCGCCACCGACAACCTGGTTGTCAGCGTGGCGCGGGTCGACGAGGGCCCGACGATGAAGCGCTGGCGCCCCCGGGCCCAGGGCCGGGCCACCCGGATCAACAAGCGGACCAGCCACATCACCTTGGTGGTCCAGCCGGCCGACGAGAAGAAGGGACGGACTGCCTGATGGGGCAGAAAATCAACCCGAACGGCTTCCGCCTCGGCATCTCCACCGACCACAAGAGCCGGTGGTACGCCGACAAGCTGTACAAGGCCTACGTCGGAGAAGACGTGGCGATCCGCAAGCTCCTGTCCAAGGGCATGGAGCGGGCCGGCATCTCCAAGGTCGAGATCGAGCGGACCCGGGACCGGGTGCGGGTGGACATCCACACCGCCCGTCCGGGCATCGTGATCGGCCGTCGTGGTGCCGAGGCCGACCGGATCCGCGGTGAGCTCGAGAAGCTGACCGGCAAGCAGGTGCAGCTCAACATCCTCGAGGTCAAGAACCCCGAGATCGACGCGCAGCTGGTGGCCCAGGGCGTTGCCGAGCAGTTGGCCGGCCGGGTCCAGTTCCGGCGTGCCATGCGCAAGGCGATGCAGACCGCGATGCGCTCCGGTGCCAAGGGCATCCGGATCCAGTGCTCCGGTCGACTCAACGGCGCCGAGATGTCGCGGACAGAGTTCTACCGCGAAGGCCGCGTCCCGCTGCACACGCTGCGTGCGGACATCGACTACGGCTTCTACGAGGCCCGCACCACCTTCGGCCGGATCGGCGTGAAGGTGTGGATCTACAAGGGCGAGGTCGCCGGCACCCGTGCCGAGCGTGAGGCTCAGGCCGCTGCCCGTGCCGGCGCCCCCAGCCGTGGCCGTGGTGGCCGCGCCGGTGGCGGCGAGCGTCCCGGCCGTGGCTCCCGCGGTGACCGTCCCACCCGCTCCGACCGTGGCACCCAGGGTGCCCCGGCGGACGCACCCGCACAGACTGAAGCGGCTGCCGAGGCTCCGGCCGAGGCGACTGCCGGACAGGAGGGCTGAACGCCATGTTGATGCCCCGTCGTGTCAAGCACCGGAAGCAGCACCACCCCAAGCGGGGCGGTGTCGCCAAGGGCGGCACCTCGCTGGCCTTCGGTGACTTCGGCATTCAGGCGGTCGAGGGTCACTACGTGACCAACCGTCAGATCGAGGCCGCGCGTATCGCGATGACTCGTCACATCAAGCGTGGCGGCAAGGTGTGGATCAACATCTACCCCGACCGCCCGCTGACCAAGAAGCCTGCCGAGACCCGGATGGGTTCCGGCAAGGGTTCCCCCGAGTGGTGGGTCGCGAACGTCAAGGCCGGCCGTGTCATGTTCGAACTTTCCGGCGTCGATGAGGAGACCGCTCGTGAGGCCATGCGTCGCGCGATGCACAAGCTCCCCATGAAGTGCCGCTTCGTCACCCGCGAGGCAGGTGAATTCTGATGACCACCCAGACCGCACACGAGCTCGACGCTCTGAACGACGTCGACCTGGCCACCAAGTTGCGTGAGGCCAAGGAAGAGCTCTTCAACCTCCGCTTCCAGGCGGCCACCGGCCAGCTGGAGAACAACTCCCGCCTGCGCACGGTCAAGAAGGACATCGCCCGGATCTACACCGTGGTGCGTGAGCGCGAGCTCGGCATCCGCGTCGCCCCGGGTGCAGACGAGAAGGACGAATCCTGATGAGCGAGCAGAGCAGCACCGAGGAGCGCAACCGCCGCAAGGTCCGTGAGGGCCTGGTGGTCAGCGACAAGATGGACAAGACCGTGGTCGTGACCGTGGAGGACCGCTTCAAGCACGCCCTCTACGGCAAGGTCCTGCGTCGCACCAGCCGGCTCAAGGCGCACGACGAGGCCAACGAGTGCGGCATCGGCGACCGGGTCCTGATCATGGAGACCCGTCCGCTGTCGGCCACCAAGCGCTGGCGCGTCGTCGAGATCCTCGAGAAGGCCAAGTAATCACCCGCCCGGCCTCGCCGGACAAGACTAGGTTCCCCCAGGCTCACGTGAAGTGAGAACCGGGGTGACAAGGAGACAGGAATGATCCAGCAGGAGTCGCGACTCAAGGTCGCCGACAACACCGGTGCGAAGGAGATCCTTTGCATCCGTGTTCTCGGTGGCTCGGGTCGGCGCTACGCCGGTATCGGCGACGTCATCGTCGCCACCGTCAAGGACGCGATCCCCGGCGGCAACGTCAAGAAGGGTGACGTCGTCAAGGCTGTCATCGTGCGCACCGTCAAGGAGCGTCGCCGCCCCGACGGTTCGTACATCCGCTTCGACGAGAACGCTGCGGTGATCCTCAAGACCGACGGCGAACCGCGCGGCACCCGCATCTTCGGTCCCGTGGGCCGCGAGTTGCGCGAGAAGAAGTTCATGAAGATCATCTCGCTGGCGCCGGAGGTGCTGTGATGGCCAAGAAGAGTGTGAACATCCGCAAGGGCGACACCGTCAAGGTGATCGCTGGCAAGGACAAGGGTGTCGAGGGCAAGGTCATCTCGGTCGACCGAGAGGCCGACCGGGTCGTCGTCGAAGGTGTGAACCGCATCAAGAAGCACACCAAGGTCGTGGACCAGGGTGGACGCGACGGCAAGACGGGTGGCATCGTCACCACCGAGGCCCCGATCCACGTGTCCAACGTGATGCTGGTCGCCGGTGACGGCGTGACCCGCATCGGATTCCGTCGCGACGAGGTCACCCGGCGACGCGCCGACGGCACGACGTACACCGCTCACCGCAGTGTCCGTGTCGCGCGCAAGACGGGGGAGGAGATCTGATGACCACCACCACTTCCCCGCGCCTCAAGGTGCGGTACGCCGAAGAGATCAAGCCCGCGCTGCTGGAGCAGTTCGGTCACGGCAACGTCATGATGGTGCCCGGGCTGACCAAGATCGTGGTCAACATGGGCGTCGGCGAGGCCGCGCGTGACTCCAAGCTCATCGAAGGCGCGATCCGCGACCTGACCGCGATCACCGGCCAGAAGCCGGCCGTGACCAAGGCCCGCAAGTCGATCGCCCAGTTCAAGCTGCGTGAGGGCATGCCGATCGGCGCGCACGTCACCCTCCGGGGCGACCGGATGTGGGAGTTCCTGGACCGCCTGTTGGCCCTGGCGCTGCCGCGTATCCGGGACTTCCGTGGCTTGTCGCCGAAGCAGTTCGACGGCAACGGCAACTACACCTTCGGTCTCACCGAGCAGGTCATGTTCCACGAGATCGACCAGGACCGGATCGACCGCACCCGCGGCATGGACATCACCGTGGTGACCACGGCGACCAACGACGACGAGGGGCGCGCGCTGTTGAAGGCGCTGGGCTTCCCGTTCAAGGAGAACTGAGATGGCGAAGACTTCCCTGAAGGTCAAGGCCGCGCGCAAGCCCAAGTTCGCGGTTCGTGGCTACACCCGTTGCCAGCGCTGCGGTCGCCCCAAGGCCGTCTACCGCAAGTTCGGCCTGTGCCGGATCTGCCTGCGGGAGATGGCGCACCGCGGCGAACTGCCCGGCGTGACCAAGTCCTCCTGGTGACCCACAACCTTCCATCAACACACAAGTCGCTACAGGTCGCACCTGAGACGCAGGTGCGAAACCGCAGTGGAGAAAGGGCCTCACGGCCATGACGATGACAGACCCGATCGCAGACATGTTGACCCGTCTGCGCAACGCCAACCAGGCGTACCACGACGCGGTGTCGATGCCTTACAGCAAGCTGAAGGCCGGCGTCGCAGAGATCCTCAAGCAGGAGGGCTACATCGGCTCCTTCAGCGTCGAGGACGCCACTGAAGGTCCCGGCAAACTGCTGGTGATCGAGATGAAGTACGGCCGGAACCGGGAGCGCTCGATCGCTGGCATCCGCCGGATCAGCAAGCCCGGCCTCCGGGTGTACGCCAAGCACACCGGCCTTCCCAGGGTTCTGGGCGGTCTCGGTGTCGCGATCATCTCGACCAGCCAGGGATTGCTCACCGACCGTCAGGCCAACCAGAAGGGCGTGGGTGGGGAAGTCCTCGCCTACGTCTGGTGACCAGGACCGAGATAGGAGATACGAAGCATGTCGCGCATTGGCAAGCTCCCCGTCGCGGTCCCGCCCAGCGTTTCCGTGACCATCGATGGTCCTGTGGTGACCGTCAAGGGCCCCAAGGGCACCCTGACGCACTCGGTGGCCGAGCCGATCGTCGTCGAGCAGGGTGAGGGCGTCCTGGACGTCAAGCGCCCCGACGACGAGCGTCGCAGCAAGGCCCTGCATGGCCTGACCCGCACCCTGATCAACAACATGGTGATCGGGGTGACCGAGGGCTACGAGAAGCGGCTCGAGATCGTGGGCGTCGGTTACCGCGTCCTGCCCAAGGGGCCGACCCAGCTGGAGTTCCAGCTCGGCTACTCGCACCCGATCATCTTCGATGCCCCCGAGGGCATCACGTTCAACGTCGACGGGCAGACCAAGCTCGGCGTGAACGGCATTGACAAGCAGCTCGTCGGCGAGGTCGCCGCGAACATCCGCAAGCTGCGCAAGCCTGAGCCCTACAAGGGCAAGGGCGTGCGCTATGCGGGCGAGCATGTCCGCCGCAAGGTCGGAAAGGCAGGTAAGTGACGATGGCGATCTCACTGAAGAACAACAAGCACACCGCACCCCGGACCCGGTCGCGCCTGCGCCGCCAGTTGCGTGGCCGCAAGCGGATCGCCGGCAGCCCCGAGCGTCCCCGCCTGGTGGTCACCCGGTCGAGCAAGCACATCGGTGTCCAGGTCGTCGACGACAGCGTCGGCAAGACCCTGGCGTCCGCATCCACCATGGAGGCCGACCTGCGGTCCTTCGACGGTGACAAGACGGCCAAGGCCAAGCGGGTCGGCGAACTGATCGCCGAGCGCGCCAAGGCCGAGGGCGTCGAGGCAGTGGTCTTCGACCGCGCCGGGAACAAGTACCACGGTCGGATCGCCGCGCTGGCTGACGGCGCGCGCGACGGCGGCCTGTCGTTCTGATCGCAAGACAACAGAGAGTAGAGGAAGTCTCATGAGCGGAGCCCAGCGCCAACAGCGCTCAGGCGATCGTGAGCGCCGCGGTCGCGACGGCGGTCGCGGTCAAGGCGACAAGACCGCCTACATCGAGCGCGTCGTTGCGATCAACCGGGTCGCGAAGGTCGTCAAGGGTGGTCGTCGTTTCAGCTTCACCGCCCTGGTCATCGTCGGTGACGGCGAAGGCATGGTCGGAGTCGGTTACGGCAAGGCCAAGGAGGTGCCGGCCGCCATCGCCAAGGGCGTGGAGGAGGCCAAGAAGAGCTTCTTCAAGGTCCCCCGGGTCCAGGGCACCATCCCGCACCCCGTGCAGGGTGAGAAGGCCGCCGGTGTAGTGATGCTGCGTCCGGCCGCGCCCGGTACCGGTGTGATCGCCGGTGGTCCGGTGCGCGCCGTCCTGGAGTGCGCCGGCATCCACGACATCCTGAGCAAGTCGCTCGGGTCGTCGAACCAGATCAACATCGTGCACGCCACCGTCGCCGCCCTCCAGATGCTCGAGGAGCCCGAGGCCGTGGCTGCGCGCCGTGGTCTCCCGGTCGAGGCCGTGGCTCCCGCGGCTCTGCTGAAGGCTCGTGCGGAGGTGACCGGCTGATGCCCAACCTCAAGGTCAAGCAGACCCGTTCAACGATCGGCAGCAAGCAGAACCAGCGCGAGACTATGCGCACCCTGGGTCTGCGGAAGATCGGTGACGTGGTCGTCAAGGAAGACCGCCCGGAGATCCGGGGCATGGTCAACGCCGTCCGTCACCTGGTGACGGTCGAGGAGGTCGACTGACATGACGCTCAAGCTGCACCACCTGCGGCCTGCCCCCGGCGCCAAGACCACCAAGACCCGTGTGGGTCGTGGTGAGGCGTCCAAGGGCAAGACCGCTGGTCGTGGAACCAAGGGCACCAAGGCACGTGGCCAGGTGCCTGCCGCCTTCGAGGGTGGCCAGATGCCGCTGCACATGCGGCTGCCGAAGTTGAAGGGCTTCAAGAACCCGTTCAAGGTGACCTTCCAGGTCGTCAACCTGGACCGGATCTCCGAGCTCTTCCCCGACGGTGGCGAGATCACCGTGGCCGACCTGGTCGCCAAGGGCGCCGTTCGCAAGGGCGAGCCGGTCAAGGTGCTGGGTCAAGGCGAGATCACGGTGGCGGTCCAGGTGAGCGCGCAGGCGTTCTCCACCGCTGCCAAGGAGAAGATCGAGGCTGCGGGCGGCTCCGCCACTGTTGCCTGATGACATCCGGGCGCGGGCGGCACCATGGTGCCGCCCGCGCTTTGTCGCATCCATCCCTAACCTGATGAGGACCGTCCTGTTAGGCTGCCCCGGGTCCTCGTCACGTGGATCCGAGGACTGTCGCCGGACCAGAAAGAGGATCACGTGCTGAGCGCGTTCGCCAACGCCTTCCGGACACCCGACCTGCGACGCAAGTTGCTGTTCGTGCTGTTCGTTGTGGTGATCTTCAGGTTCGGCTCCCAGCTGCCGGCGCCCGGCGTGCACGTCGCGAACGTGCAGCGCTGCATCGCCGGGGTCCAGGACTCGGGGCTGTACAACCTGATCAACCTCTTCTCCGGTGGCGCGCTGCTGCAGCTCGCCGTGTTCGCGCTGGGGATCATGCCCTACATCACCGCGTCGATCATCCTGCAGTTGCTGGTCGTGGTGATCCCTCGCCTGGAAGCCCTCAAGAAGGAGGGCCAGACCGGCCAGGCCAAGATCACCCAGTACACCCGCTACCTCACCCTCGCGCTGGCGGTCCTTCAGGCGACCGGCATCGTGGCGCTCGCCCGCTCCGGGCAGCTGCTGCAGGGCTGCACCGAGCCACTTCTTCATGACGACGGCACCGCGGCCTTCCTGGTGCTGGTGGTGACCATGACCGCGGGCACCGCGGTGATCATGTGGCTCGGCGAACTGATCACCGAGCGCGGCATCGGCAACGGCATGTCGATCCTGATCTTCTGCCAGGTGGTGGCCACCTTCCCGGGTGCGCTGTGGCAGGTCCAGCTGACGCAGGGCTGGTGGACCTTCGGCATCGTCCTGGTCATCGGCCTGCTGATCGTCGCCGGTGTCACCTTCATCGAGCAGGCCCAGCGCCGGATCCCGGTCCAGTACGCGAAGCGGATGGTCGGCCGGAAGATGTTCGGCGGCTCCTCCACCTACATCCCGCTCAAGGTGAACCAGGCCGGCATCATCCCGGTCATCTTCGCCTCCTCGATGATGTACCTCCCGGCGATGGCGGTGCAGTTCAACCAGACCAGCCCGAACATGGTGGTGCGCTGGTTCAACGACTACTTCGTCGGCGGAAGTCACCCCATCTACATGGCGTCGTACTTCCTGCTCATCATCTTCTTCACCTACTTCTATGTCTCGATCACGTTCAACACGGCCGAGGTCGCGGACAACATGAAGAAGTACGGCGGTTTCATCCCCGGAATCCGGGCTGGCCAGCCGACCCAGGACTACCTGTCCTACGTCCTCAACCGGATCACCTTCCCCGGTTCCCTCTATCTGGGTCTGATCTCGCTGATCCCGCTGGTGGCCTTCGCCATGATCGGTGCCAACCAGAACTTCCCGTTCGGTGGCACCTCGATCCTGATCATGGTCGGCGTCGGACTGGACTTCGTGAAGCAGGTCGAGAGCCAGCTCCAGCAGCGCAACTACGAAGGTTTCCTCAAATGAGACTGATCATCATGGGCCCCCCGGGGGCGGGCAAGGGCACCCAGGCCGCCGGCGTGGCCGACCAGTACGGGATCCCGGCGATCTCGACCGGCGACATCTTCCGGGCCAACGTGTCCGAGGGCACCGCTCTGGGCGTCGAGGCTCAGCGGTACATGGATGCCGGCGAGTACGTCCCCGACGAGATCACCAACGCGATGGTGCGGGACAGGTTGGCGGCCGAGGACTGCAAGCCCGGCTTCCTGCTCGACGGGTACCCGCGCACCTTGGCTCAGGTGGAGGTGCTGGACGGCATCCTTGCTGATGCGGGCACCCCGCTGGACGCCGTACTCGTGTTGACGGTGGACAGTGAGGAACTGGTGCAGCGGCTGTTGGCCCGCGCCCAGGTCGAAGGCCGCGCCGACGACACCGAAGAGGTGATTCGTCGCCGCCAGGAGGTCTACTCCGAGCAGACGGCGCCGCTGATCGCCGTCTACGGCGAGCGTGGCGTGCTGGTCAGTGTGGACGGTATGGGTGAGGTGGACGAGGTGTCCGCGCGGATCTCTGCGGCACTCGCTGGCGTCACCACGTGATCGGCTGACCTTGCTGGGCCAACGAGTGCGTGGGATCGAGATCAAGACCCCCGAACAGATCGAGCGGATGCGTGCCGCTGGCCTGGTCGTCGCCAAAACCCTGGAGTTGCTCCGTGACCAGGTGCGCCCGGGCGTGACGACGGCCGAACTGGACGCGGTGGCCACCGAGCATATTCGCGACCTCGGTGCCACCCCGTCGTTCCTGGGCTACCACGGGTTCCCTGCGTCCATCTGCGCCTCGGTCAACGCCGAGGTGGTGCACGGCATCCCGGGGTCACGGGTGCTGGCCGAGGGGGACGTGATCTCGATGGACTGCGGAGCCATCGTCGACGGGTGGCACGGGGATGCGGCGATCACCGTTCCGGTCGGGACCGTCCGTCCCGAGGTGGCCGACCTGCTGCGGGCCACCGAGGAGGCGCTCTGGCAGGGGCTGGCAGCGGCACGGCTCGGCGGCCGGGTCGGCGACATCTCGCACGGGGTCGAGAGCCATGTGCGTGGCCGGGGCGACTACGGGATCTGTGAGGACTACGTGGGGCACGGCATCGGTTCGGCGATGCACCAGCCTCCGAACGTGCCGAACGTGGGTCGCCCCGGGCGTGGACCCAAGTTGGTGCGCGGGCTCGCGCTGGCCGTGGAACCGATGATCACCCTCGGCAGCGGCGAGACCGACGTGCTCGACGACGACTGGACCGTGGTCACCCGGGACGGCTCGTGGGCAGCCCACTACGAACACACCTTCACCCTCACCGATGAGGGGGCCTGGGTGCTCACCGCGCTGGACGGTGGCGAAGCCCGACTGGCCGAACTCGGCGTCCCCTACGGCGGGCACTGACCCACCGCTCGGTGGTCGAGCCCGCCGCTCGGTGGTCGAGCCTGTCGAGACCCCCTCAGTCCACGCAGCGGCGCGCCCACGGTGAGGCGAACCGGCCACGGATCAACTGCACCCGCACGCACACCCGGTCAGGCGACTCGATCACCAGCCGACGCCGGTCGATGCGGTCGCCCTCGCCGGTGTCCTCGCGCTCCCATCGCCACTCATCGCCGTCGGTGTCCCCCTCAGTGGAGCGCCACCGGAAGGTCACCCGGTCCGCGTCGCGGTCGCCGGTCAGCTCCGGCTGCCGGGTCGGCGCTCCGGGAGCCACGTCCTGAGTCGGGGAGGCCTCGGAGGTCTCGATGGTCAACGGCGGACCCGGATCCGAGGGTTCATCCCGACCGGACGCGGCCCGCCAGGCCAGCCCGGAGACGGCCGCCCCCAGCACCAGCACGCCGACCAGCGTCCACACCAGGGGTGCCAGCCGTCGAGGCGCAGTCGAGGCACTGTCGCCCGCAGCGCGGGTCGCTGGGTTGGTCGGTTGCTGCCCGGGCAGCGACGGCATCTTCACCGCCGTGGCGTCGTCCCCGTCGGCCGCCGGGGCGCCGGCGAGCTGATGGTCGCCCTCGACGGTGATCGGGGTCTTCGGCAGCCCCGCGGCTGCCTCGATGCGCTGCAGCCCACGGGCGAGCTCCATGGCGCTCGTCGGCCGGTGCTCGGGGCGCTTGGCCAGGCACTGCTGAAGCAGCCGATCCAGCTCCGGGGGGACGTCGGGGCGCATCGTCGCCGGCGGCGCCGCATGCAGGATGCGGGCGGTGAGCCCACGCGTGCTGTTGTCGCCCGACGGGATCGCGAACGGCGACCGGCCCACCAGGCAGTTCCAGATCGTCGCGCCCAGCGAGTAGACGTCGGACGCAGGCGATCCGTTCGAGGTGCCGTCCACCATCTCCGGAGGCGCCCAGGGGAACGAGATCCGGATCTCCTGGTCGGTGTCGCCTCCGGTGGCCTGGCCGGCGATGCCGAAGTCGGTGAGCGCCGGCTCCGAGTACGACGTGACCAGGACGTTGCCGGGCTTGATGTCGCGGTGCAGGATCCCGGCGCGATGCGCGGTCTCGATCGCGCTGGCCAACTTGATCCCGGCACGCAGCGCCTCGGGCACACTCATCGGCTGCTGGCGGACCCTGGCGCCGAGGTCCGGCGGCGGACAGTACGGCATCACCAGGTAGGGCCGACCGTCCGCGGTCAGCCCGGCCGAGAGCACCGGCACGATGTTGGGATGGCCGCCCACCCTGGCCATCGCGTTCGCCTCGCTGGTGAACAGCTCCTTCTCGCGCTCGGTCAGCGGCACGTCCGGGCGGACGACCTTCACCGCCACCTGCTGTCGCGGCCAGGCCTGCTCGTAGCGGAACACCTCGGCGAAACCTCCGCCGCCCAGCCGGTCCACGAACGTGAACCCCTCGATCAGTGGGGGCTGACTCAATCAACTCACCTCGTAGACGATCTCGTAGACGTCGGCCAGGTCCAGTGACTGCCCTGGCTCCAGGATGTGGGGTTCGCCGGCCCGCAGCCGCTCTGGTGCGCGTCCGGGTGTCCGCAACGTGGTGCCGCTGGCGGACCCGAGATCACGGACCAGCACCAGCCAGCCGTCCAACTCGACCTGTAGGTGCATCCGGGACAGGTACGTCGAGTCGTGCGGGAGGTGGACCAGGTGTGGCCAGTCCGAGCCGATCGGACTCGGCTTGCGGCCGAAGACCACGCCCCGGTCCAGGGGGACCTGTTCGCTGCTGGGCAGCAACAGCACCCCCAGCACCGGGCGGGGCACCCGGACCGGATCCTCGCGGGGCACCTCGGCCCCACAGATGCGACATCGAGGCGCCTCGGGCGGGGTCAGGTGACCGACCGGGCAGTGCACCGCCAGCACCGTGTCCGCGGTGGGCTGTTGCAGGTGGCCGGGGGTCACGAACCGGGCGCGCGCCGGAGCGCCGCGGAGCACGGTGTGCTCTCGTGGCTCGGCGCTGGCGCTGGCGGCGGCGTCGGCGACGGGTCCGGGTTCGGGGTCCAGCGTGGAGACCGGTTCCACCGTGGTGGCGGGTTCCAGGCTGGACATGGCCGGACGGTCGACGGTGGCCGGGCTGTCGACGGTGGTCGGGGTGCCGGTGAGCAGGTGCGCGGGGATGCCGTCGATCAGTCCGCTGGCCCCGCCGGTCCCGGTGTCCGCGAACGCGGGGCCGTGTCGCCACTCCGGCTCGCCGACCCCGTGCCTCAGCAGCAGCGCCGACACCGCGGACTCGGGGCCGGCGACGGCCTCGACTGCTGCCGGGACGTCCTCGGCCAGCAGTGCCTGACCGAGCCGGTCCAGCAGCCCGGGGGAGTGCGGCTCGGTCAGCACCAGCAGGTGGGCGGGGCCGTGCACGAGCACGGCGGCAGCGGGGATCCGCCAGGTGGGACCTCGGGTCACCAGTGCCTCCTCTCCGAGTCGCGGGCACTCATTGTGGCCCAGTCTGCCCAATGACATGGGAGAGGCTGAAGTTGTGCCCGGCGCCGTGGCTGCTTAGGCTCGTCGGGTCAACGACGTTCGGGCGCGTGATCAAGGGGGTTGGCTGCCGTGAGCCTCGGGCAGTGGATGCGACGGCACCGTGTGTCGATCGCCGCCAACTGTGCGCTGCTGATGGTGGTCGGCACCGTCGTCGGGTACGCCGTGGCGGCCGACGGGTATCGCGTCCACGAGGCCCGCCTGAACGACGGTGGGATCTGGGTGACCAACTCGCGCGACGGTTTCCACGGGCGGGTGAACAAGCCGATCGACCAGGTCGATGCGGTGATCCCCACCGGTCGCAGCGGCGACATCGACGTGGTTCAGGACGGTGCGGTGATCGTCGGACTCGACCTGCTCGAGGGCTACCTCGAACCCATCGACCCGGCCTCGGTGCAACCGGTCGAGGGTGAGAGTGCGGCGTTGCCTGCGGCGGCCCTGGTCGGCCTCAACGGGGGCACCCTGAGCGTCGTCGACCCGGTCACCGGCGACTACTGGGCGCAGCGGGTCGACCCCGAGCGGGGGCGTGTCTCGGTGTCGTCCCTGGATGCACGCTCCGACCCTGTCGGCGTGGCCGGTGCCCGTGCCGCGGCCGCAGTGACCGGGTCCGGGGACCTGGTCGTCGCCTCGACCTCGGCAGGGACCCTGACCCGGCTGCGACAGCAGAGCCCCGAGGAGGGCGGTGACTTCGCGGAGCCGACCACCCGCGACCTCGACGTCGACCTCAGCGCCGCCACGTCGATGACCGCGGTGGGTGAGGTGGCCATCGCCTGGGATCCGGAGTCCGGGCGACTGGTGGTGCTCGACACCGGGACCGTGCACGAGACGGACCTTCCGGACACGGCGTACCTGCAACAGCCCGGCCCAGCCCGGGACGTCGTCCTGCTCGGCTCGGATCGTGGCTTCCATGCGGTGGATCTGGACACCGGCGAGGTGCAGACCCTGGTCGACGGTGTCGCCGGGTCGCCCGCTGACCCGGTGGTCGTCGGGCCATGCCGCTACGCCGCCTGGGCGGGCCAGCAGGGTGCGGTGGCCACCCAGTGCGGCAACGCGGAGCCGGTCGTGGCCCAGTTGGCCGACCCCACCGAGGACCTGGTGTTCCGGGTCAACCGGGGTCAGGTGCTGCTCAACGACCGGGTCTCCGGCGCGGTCTGGAACGTCGACTCGAGCCAGCCGGCCAGGCTCGACGACTGGGACGCCTTCCGCTCCGACCCGGAGGAGTTGGACCCCGACGAGGACCTGCAGATCGAGGACGCCACCGACAACAGTCCGCCGCAGGCGCACGACGACCAGTTCGGAGCCCGGCCGGGCAGGACGACGGTCCTCTACCCGCTCGACAACGACACGGCCGGCCCCGACCGGTTGCTCAGCATCCGTGCGGTGAGCGACGTACGCGGTTCCGACGCCGAGGTGACCGTCAGCCCGGACGGGCAGGCGGTGCTGGTGCGACTGCCGGAGGGGACCGTCGGCATCACGGCCTTCGACTACACCATCGACGACGGGATCAGCGACGACACCTCCTCGGCGACCGTCCGGGTGTTGGCTCGTGGCGACGGTGAGAACGGTCAACCCCACCCGAGGCCCACCCTGGAGGAGAAGGAGTGGACCGTGGCGGCCGGTGGGATCCTGGACATCCCGGTGCTGCCCGACTGGAGAGACTACGACGACGGCGACCCGCTGCTGCTGGTCTCCGCGGCGGTGTCGGGGAGGGCCGCCACCGGGGCCGCCGCCTCGCCCACCTCGGCCGGCCGGATCCGGTTCCGTGCCGGTCCCGAAGGGGGCTTGGCGAAGGTGGTCTACCAGGTCTCCGACGGCATCGGTGGCGAGGTGCAGGGCGAGCTCAGCGTCCGGGTCCTCGATCGCAGCAACCGGCGACCGACCGCTCCGATCGCGGAGCCGGACGTGGTGGCGGGCGAGGTGGGCCAGCCGATCGTGATCCGCCCGCTCGGCAACGACATCCCCGGTGCCGACCCGTTCACTCCGGATGCGCAGATGCGACTGGCCGGCGCCTTGCAGGCACCACGTCACCTCGAGGTGCGCACCGACACGGTCAACGGGGTGGTGACGGTGCGCACGGACCGGCCCGGCACCTACTTCCTCAGCTACGAGGTCGCCTTCGGCAACGCCCCCTACGGGCACGGCACGATCAGGGTCGACGCGCGGCCGCGGGCGGGTGGGGCCCCGGTCGCCGTCCCCGACAGTGTCACCTTGCACGGCCAGGCACCGGCGACCGTCGACGTGCTCGCCAACGACATCGATCCCTCGGGCGGCGTCCTGGTCGTGGAGCGCGCCTGGGCCGATCACAGCGACCAGGTCGACGTGGCGGTGGTGGACGGCCGGTGGCTCCGGCTCCGAGCCCGTCAGGGGGTGCTCACCGACTCGCCGCAGACGGTGAACTACTCGATCAGCAACGGCACCCACTCCGGCGTACGCGGCCACGTGGTGGTCAACCAGCGGCCGGCACCCGAGGACAACACCCCGGTGACCGAGATCGACCGGGTGACGGTGCGTGCCGGCAGCGCGGTCACGGTCCCGGTGCTGGACAACGACTTCTCGCCCTCGGGCGACCCGCTCTCGCTGCTCCCCGATGCCACGATGGAGCGTGCCGGGGAGCTCCCGGTCAGGGTCGACGGCGACGAGGACGGCACCGCGCCGGCCGGGAACGCCTACGTCTCCGGCAGGTTCGTCCGCTACGTCGCCCCCGCTGAGGTGGCGGCGGCCCAGGTGGTGCAGGTGACCTATCTGGCCACCAACCCGGCCGGCCAGACCGCCCCCGGACTGGTCGAGGTGACGGTGCTCCCCGAGGGCCGGAACCAGCCGCCGGAGCCGCCGGTGATCGAGGGCCGGATGGTGGCCGGCGAGACGCTGCGGCTGCGCCTCCCGGGTGCCGGCGTCGACCCCGATGGTGACCCGGTCACGGTCACCGGCGTCCGCTCGGCGGCAGCGTTGGGGCGTGTGGTCCGGTTCGGAGCGAACTCGGTGGAGTATCAGGCCTACCCGACCAGTGCCGGCACTGACGAGTTCGAGTACGAGGTCACCGACTCCGGAGGGGAGGTGGCCACCGGCACGATCCGGATCGCAGTGGTGCCGCCTGCGTCACCTCAGGCACCCCAGGCGGTCCCGGACACGGTGACGGTCGCTCCGGGGCGCAGCATCTCGGTGGAGGTCCTCGACAACGACATCATCGCCACCGGTGACCGGGTGACGGTCTCGCTGGTCGACCCGCCGGATTGGGTGCGGCTGGAGAGCGACACCGGCCCGATCACCGTCGACGCGCCGGAGCGCTCCGAGGGTCGCAATCGGGAGATCGTCTACCGCATCGACAACGGCATCGCCACCTCGCAGACCACGCTGCGGGTCCGCACCCGCGCCGGCTGGAACAACCCACCGGTGGTGCTCGACTCCTTCGGTGAGCGGGAGGAGGGGGACACGGTCACCGTGAACGTGCTGGAGCATGCCTACGATCCGGACGGACCCGACGACCAGCTCCGAGTGGTGGAGGTGCTCGCGCCTGAGAGCGTGCCGACCTCGGTCGACGGTGGCGAGATCACCGTGGCCAGGGGCCCACTCCCGAGGGTGGTGCCGTTCACCGTCGCCGACTCCGACGGCGGGCGGGCCACCGCCCAGCTGTTCGTGCCCGCGACCGGAACCGGACCGCCGTACCTGGCCCCCGGGGCGATGATCCGGCTGGACAGCGGTGACGAGGTCACCGAACGACTCGAGGATCTGGTGATCGATCCGGCGGGGCGCCCGGTGCGGCTCACCCTGATCGAGCGGATCTGGGCCTCGCCCGCCGGTGACCTGGGCGTGGACGCCCGTGGAGATGACCGGCTGCAGATCTCCGCTGCCGCTGGGTACGTCGGACCCGGCGCGGTCACCTTCGAGGTGACCAACGGCGACGGACTGGACGACCCCGACGGGCAGCGCGCGGTGATCACGGTGCCGGTGCAGGTCGGTGACGACCGACCGGTGCTGCGCTGCCCCGACGACGCGCTGGAGGTGGTCCAGGGGGAGACGCTCCAGCTCGACATCGAGGTGCTGTGCCATGTCTGGACCGGCGACCCGACCTCCGAAGCGCTGAACTTCGACGCCTCCTGGGCGACCTCGGCCAACGGCCTGTCGCTGAGCCGCCCCCGCGGGCAGGTGATCGAGGTCGCCGCCGACGGCGCCGCCCGACCCGGCACGGAAGGGGAGCTCTCGCTGACCTCGGGTGAGAGCGAGCCCGGGACGCTGTCGATCCGTGTGGTCCAGGCGCCGCCACCGAGTCTGGAGAGCATCCAGGTCGCCGACATGCAGGCCGGCGAGTCCCGAGTGATCGAACTGGCGCCGTACCTGCGTGCCGGCGTCAAGGACCCGGTGCCGACCCTGATCAGCGTCCAGCAGCTCACCGGTCTCGACGTGACCGCGTCGGCGTCGGGGCAGTCGGGCATCCAGCTGGTGGCCGGGGAGCGGGTGAACGGGCGCGCCGAGTTCGACGTGGTGGTCGCGGATGTGGCCGGTGACTCCTCGGGTGAGCGGCATGCGCGAGGTCGGATCACTCTGGAGATCCTGGACGTTCCGGACGCCCCCAGCACGCCGATCGTCACTGCAGCCGGAGACAAGTACGTCGACCTGGTCTGGGTCGCGCCGCCGGCCAACGGTGCGCCCATCGAGGAGTACGAGCTGCTCAGCTCCGACGGTCGGACCGTCACCTGTGGATCCACCCAGTGCAGCTTCGGCGGCCTGACCAACGGCGAGGAGTATTCCTTCTCGGTGCGTGCCCGCAACGCGGTCGGCTGGTCCGATCCCAGCTCGGAGTCGGCCCGGGCGATGCCGGACACCCTGCCCGGCCAGGTCGGGGACATCCAGCTGGTCGAGGTCGGTGACTCGATGCTGCGGCTGCAATGGCTCGCGCCGACCAAGGAGGCTTCCGCCGTGCAGGAGTATCTGGTCAGCTACCCGGGCATCACCGGGGGCTACCGGGTGACCACGAGGCCGGAGATCACTCTCACCGAGCTGGACAACAATCGTCGCCTCGACTACGTCGAGGTGATCCCGGTGAACCTCAAGGGGCAGGGCCCCGGGCGCCGTTCGGCGCCGATGCAGTCGATCGGCACGCCGCCCACCCCGGAGGCGCCCCGGCTGACGCCGAGCACGCCGGCCAAGGAGGCCGACCGCGGCGCGGTAGCGATCAGTTGGCCGATGGTCTCCCCGAACGGTCCCGGGCCGGTGCGCTACACGGTGCTGCGCAACGGCGCCGAGTTGCCGCAGTGCCGGATGCAGACCGAGACCCGCTGCGACGACGCGGGGATCAGCTATGACGGCACCACCTACAGCTACTCGATCCGGGCCACCAACGCCGGTGTCGACGGGGTCCGCGGCGGTGAGCCGAAGTCGGCCACCGGAGACAGCGTGAGTTGGGATGCGGTCGGGGTCCCGGCCGCCTGGGGGGACTGGGAACTGCGACCGCGCGGCGAGCGGGTCATGGACGCGACCGCGAATCGGACCGCCGAGGCCACCTTCACGGTGCCCGCCTCCCGCGGCGCCCAGTCACGCGTCCGGGTCTACGTCAATGGCAACCGTGTCGACGAGTTCGCCGCCACCGGCACGGTGACCCGTCATCGGGTCACGGTGCCGCACAACGACGGCCCGCACACGGTCAGGCTCGAGGTGTGCAACGAGGCAGGCAACTGCGAGCCTTCGACGCAGAAGTCGGTGCAGACCTACGGGCCGCTGGTGGCCGCGCACATCGAGGAGATCCAGGCCGAGCGGCGCAACGACACCGAGGTCCGGTGGCGGGTGCGGGTGCGCACCAACGGCAAGGCAGCGAAGGTCCGGGTCCGGAGCGGCCAGCGCGACCAGGTGTTGAACGCCAACACGGTCAGCACCGTCACCCTCTACACCAACTGGCTCAACCTGGGCTACAGCGCCACCGAGTCGGTGACCGTGACCCTGTACGACGACGGCACCCCCAGCCGCGCTGGGGTCAGCAAGACCGCCTCAACGGCCACCCCGGCACCGCCACCACCGTTCGTCGAGGTGCTCCCCGGCAATCGCTGCCAGGACAACGACCCGTCACTGCCGAACTGCCGGACCGGCGGCGGCGGGACCGAATGCCTGAACTCCTCGTGCCGGTTCGTCCGGATCAGGAGCCGTGACTTCATCAACTCGAACCGGATGGACTGCCACTTCTACGACGAGGCCAACGCCACCACGCCGTACGTGACCCGGAGAGTGACCACCAACACCAACGAGCAGACCCCGAGCTACTACGGGTTCGCGGGGCGTCGACTGTGGGTGGAGTGCGTCGGCGTCCAGGACTCGTCCGAACGGGCCACCTCGGCCCGACTGACGTGGCCCAACTGACCTGATCTGAACCGACGTGGCCCCTTGTGGCAACTGAGAGGAACTTCATGACCATCACCGCAGACCAGGCCGCCTGGTTCTCGCAGACGTTCAACGCGATGGCCGACAACATCGAGAAGGCAGTGCTGGGCAAGCGGGACGTGATCAAGGTCGTGCTGGCCGCGATGCTCTCCGAGGGGCACATCCTGCTCGAGGACTACCCGGGCACCGGCAAGACGATGCTCGCCCGGGCCCTCGCGAACACGGTGCAGGGCAGCCACGCCCGGATCCAGTTCACCCCGGACCTGCTCCCCTCCGACGTCACCGGGGTCACCGTCTATGACCAGCACAAGGGGTCGTTCGAGTTCCACCCGGGACCGATCTTCCACACCATCGTGTTGGCCGACGAGATCAACCGGGCGTCGCCGAAGACCCAGTCGGCGCTGCTGGAGGTGATGGAGGAGGGCCGCGTCACCGTCGACGGCACCCCCCACTCGGTGGGCCGCCCGTTCATGGTGATCGCCACCCAGAACCCGATCGAGCAGGCCGGCACCTACCGGCTGCCAGAGGCCCAGTTGGACCGGTTCCTGATGAAGACGTCGGTCGGCTACCCGGACACCGCGGCCACCGTCGAACTGTTGCTGAACGCCAGTGTCCGGGACCGGGCCGGGCTGGTCAGCCCGATCATCACCGCCGACACGATCGTGCAGATGAGTGGGTTGGCCGACCAGGTGTACGTCGACCAGGCGGTGCTGGCCTATCTGGCCGAGATCGCCGAGGAGTCCCGCCGGGTGCCGCACGTGAAGCTCGGGCTCTCGCCCCGCGGCTGCCTGGCCTATGTCCGGGTGGCCAAGACCTGGGCGGCCGCCGACGGGCGGGACCACGTCGTACCCGACGACATCAAGCAACTCGCCGAGCCGGTCCTCGGCCACCGGCTGCTGCTCGACGCGGAGGCCCAGTTCTCCGGAGTCACCGTGGAGTCGGTGATCCAGAAGCTGCTGGATCGGGTGGTGGCCCCCACCGACCGGATGGTCTGATGCAGCGACTCCGTTCCTGGGCGCAGGTGATCAACCCCGCCGGCCGCACCGTCCTGGTGCTGGCCGTGCTTGCCGGGGTGCTTGCCGCAGTCCTGGAGTGGCGCGAGGTGAGCGTGCTCGCGTTCGCGGCCACGCTGTTGATGCTGCTGGCGTTGCCGTGGCTGATCGGGCGGACCAGGGTGCAGGTCCGGCTCGACCTGGACCCGCATCGGGTGGCCGCCGGTGGCACGGTGGCCGGCTCGGTGGAGGTCCGCAACGCGCACGAGCGCCGGATGCTGCCCACCCTGGTCGAGGTGCCGGTCGGGTCGACGGTGCATCGCTACGCGCTCAACAGTCTGGCGCCGGGGGAGACCCAGACCGTGAACTTCACCATCCGCACCGAGCGACGCGGAGTGATCAACGTCGGTCCGGTGCTCACCCGGCGTGGTGACCCGCTCGGCCTGATGAGTCGTGACCTGGTGTGGACCGATCGTGCGGAGGTGCTGGTCAGGCCGCCGATGGCGCCGTTGGAGGCGTTGGGGGCGGGCCTGCTCCGCGATCTCGAGGGCGTCACCACCGACACCATCTCCAACAGCGACCTGGCGTTCCACGCGTTGCGTGAGTACGTGCCCGGCGACGACCTGCGGCACGTGCACTGGCGTTCCTCGGCCAAGGCGATGGCCGCGGGTGGGGAGAACCAGCTGCTGGTCCGGCAGTACCTCGACACCCGCCGGTCGCACGCCTGCGTGGTCGTCGACGACCAACTCGGCTCCTACGCCGGGGCGGACGAGTACGAGCTGGCCATGTCGGTGGCGGCCTCGATCCTGGTGCGCGCGGTCATCGACGGCTTCGACGCCTCCTTCGTCTCCGGCGGTCGCGGCACCAGTGACAGCGACGGCAATCGCGTGCTCGACGAACTGTGCCGCGCCGAACCCGGCCGGGTCGGCCTGATCGCTGCGGGCCGCGAGGCCTTCCGGCTGGCCCCGGACGTGAGCCTGCTCTTCCTGATCTCGGGGCCGGGGACCGACCTGGTCGAGTTCCAGCGCGCCGGCGTGGTGTTCGGGCCGGAGGTGCAGCGGTACGCCGTGGTGATCGACCCCCGCACCCGCCCCAAGGTCACCGACGCGGCCGGGCTGCCGGTGTTGCAGGTGCCGGCGCTCACCGACCTGGCGCCGGTGCTGACCTGGAGCGTGCGATGACCGAGCAGACCCAGGTCCGGGGCCGCCGCCGGGCCGCCCGTCCCCCGGTCACCTGGCTGGACCGCGAACGGGCCGTCGACCTCGGCTTCCTGCTGGGGCTCTGCCTGCTCGCCCTGTTGGGGTTGGGCCCGAGCTTCGCCGGCGCCGGGTTCGCCATCGCCGGGCTGCTCGGGCTGGTCGTCTCGATCGGCATCGGCCAGGCGGCGTGGGCGAAGCGTCTGCCGGCGATCGCGGCTGTGGTGATGGTGCTGATCGCCTTCGTGATGCTGGGCGGACCGGTCGCGCTCCGCTCCCTCGGAGCCACGGCGTACCTGCCACTGCCGGGGACCGTGCTGGCGCTGCTCGACGAGGTGGTCTTCGGCTGGAAGGACCTGCTCACCACGCTGCCCCCGGTCGACGGTGGCGGGACGTTGCTGGTGCTGCCGTGGCTGCTCGGTCTGGTCGCCGGGACCGTCGGCGTGCTGTTGCTCAGGTTCCGGCACCCGGCGCTGCCACTGCTGGCGCCGCTCGGTCTGTTGGTGGTGGTGATCCTGCTGGGGGTGGCCCGTCCCGCGTCGATCTGGCTGCAGGGCGCGACCTTCGCCACGATCGCCTTCGCGTGGTTGGCGCTGCGTCACCGTCGTGGCGTCTCCGGCCGGTCGGTGGACACGCCCACGGCGGTCCGGGTCCGCCGCGGCGGCGCCGCCGCGGTGTTGCTGGCGGTGGCCGCCGGCCTCGCCGTACCCCTCTCCGCGGCGGTCGGGGACGACGACCGGGTGGTGCTGCGCGATCATGTCGAGCCGCCGTTCGAGGTCGGCGACTACTCCTCGCCGCTGGCGTCGTTCCGGCGCTATGTCGAGATGGAGGAGCCGGACCCCAGCAACCTGTGGGACACCGAACTGTTCACCGTCACCGGCGCCTCGGCCGGTGCCCGGGTGCGGATCGCCACCTTGGACCGCTACGACGGCGTCGTCTACGGCGCCGGCGACTCGGCGGGCTTCCAGCGGGTCTCCTCGGTGATCGACAACCCGGTGCCCGGTGACCGGGTGGAGGTCAGCATCGAGGTGGGTCCGGGGTGGAACGACGTGTGGCTGCCCACGGTCGGCGCCCTGCAGTCGATGAACTTCGAGCAGGGCGAGCCGCGGGTCAAGGCCGAGTCGTTCCGCTACAACCTGAACACCGCCACGGCCGTGGTGCCGACGGGGGTCCGGGAGGGCGACGTCTACTCGTTCGGCGCCGTCATCGACGAGCGGGAACTGCAGCCCGAGGACCTCGGCTACGGCCCGCCGGAGGCCCGGGAGAGCGCGGAGTTCCTGGAGACCCAGGCGGTGCAGTGGTCCGCCGGCCACAGCGAGCCGATGGCACGGGTGTTCGCGATCGCGGAGTACATGCGCCGCGACGGGCACTACTCCGACGGGGTGCTGGAGTCGGAGCGGATCTATCTGGCCGGCCACCATCGGCACCGGCTCACCGACGGGCAGGGCGGAGTCAACTCGGTCTTCCTGGTCGGCAACGACGAGCAGTACGCCGCCTGGATGGCGTTGCTGGCGACCCGAGTGGGGGTGCCGGCCCGGGTGGTGATGGGTGCGGTGCTCCCCGAGGACGGCGTGGTCCGGGGTGAACACGTGCAGGCGTGGGTCGAGGTACGGATCGCGGACGGGCGCTGGGTCACCCTGCCCCGGGAGCGCTACATGGGCACCTCGCAGCCCGGTGAACTGCCGCCGCAGCAGAGCACCCAGGTGTCCGGGGTGAACGTGCCCCCGCCAGCGCCGATCCCGCCGCCGTCGGCGCTGATGGATCAGGCCGACGCGGAACTGAACGCCCGGCGGCAGCGACGCGACGCCGATCTGGACGAGCCGTTCCTGGCCGGCTGGCCCACCTGGCTGAAGGTCACCCTGGTCTCCACGGGCGCGCCGATCCTGCTGCTCGGGGCTGCCATGGGGCTGGTGGTGCTGCTCAAGCGGATCCGCCGCAGGCGTCGTCGTACCGCAGCCCGGATGACCGCCCGGGTGATCGGCGGGTGGCGGGAACTGGTCGATCTGGCTGTCGATCTGGGTGTCGCGGTGCCGGGTCGGGCGACCCGGCGTGAGCAGGCGTTGGTGCTGCCCACGGCCGCTGCGGGGGAACTGGCTCGGCGCGCGGATGCGCACGTCTTCGGACCCGAGGTGCCTCCGGACTGGGTGGTCGATGATTACTGGCAGCACGTGCTGACCGAGCATCAGGCGATGACGGCCGGACTCACCCGGCGTCGCCGCTTCGTCGCCGCGGTCCACCCTCGATCCCTCTGGGGCTGAGGCCATCCGGCGGTCGAGTGCCGCCGCTTCATTCGGGGTCGAGTGCCGCCCCCCGTTCGGTGGTCGAGTGCCGCCGAGGAACGAGGCGGTGTATCGAGACCACCCCCGACCGCCGACCCACGCCTGCCTTCGGTGGTCGAGTGCCGCCTGCGTTCGGTGGTCGAGTGCCGCCCCGTTTCGGTGGTCGAGTGCCGCCGAGGAACGAGGCGGTGTATCGAGACCACGCCCCCAGTCGTCCGGAAATGTCGGAGCCTCCTGGTTGGCTTGTTCTCATGAAGGCGGAGCAGCTCGAAGATCTCGACACCTCGGGTGAGGTGCTCGACTTCGTGCGCGCCCGCCGGGCTGCCGCTGCGGAGGCCGACCGTGACGAGATGGTGGCGGCGGTGAAGTACTGCGGGATCAACACCCCGACCACTGACACCGAGGCCGCTGGGCATTGGTTCGGGGACCGGTCCTGTGCGTTGGCCGGTGAGGGTGCCCCTCAGGTGTCAGAATCCGCGGTCATCGAGTACGCCGCCGCCCTGGGCCGTTCCACCGAATCGGCGAAGCGGTATCTGGGTGAGTGTCTGGAACTGGCCCACCGACTCCGGAAGACCTGGACCCGGGTCCGTGCCGGTGAGGTCCCCGGCTGGGCAGCACGCCGGATCGCGTCCCAGACCATGAAGCTCCCCCAGTCCGGGGCGGCGTGGGTCGACGGTCAGGTCGCCCCCGCCGCGGGCAGAATCGGGCCCACCGCGTTGGACCGGATCCTGAACGAGGCAATCACCCGGTTCGACCCCGAAGAGGCCGAACAACGCCGCCTCGACGGCCTCGAGGGGCGCCGGGTCGACATCGACCTCGATGACCTGATCGATGGGCAGGTCTGCCACGCCCGCGTGCACGGGGTCATCGACGCCGCTGATGCGCTCGACCTCCAAGAAGCCCTCACCACCCTGGCCGCGCAGTACCGCGAACTGGGATCCCTGGAATCACTCAACGTACGCCGCGCGAAAGCCCTCGGTGAACTCGCCCGCACCCAACTCACCCTCACCCTCGACGACAGTGACGGGGACAGTGGCGGGGGTCTCGCTACACCGCCAGGCAACGGAGCGCAGGGTCGGTGGTCGAGTGTCGGCGAGGGACGAGCCGATGTATCGAGGCCACCCACCCGGCGGGTGGTGTTGCATGTGCATCTGTCCGCGGACGCGGTTCAGGGGTACGGCGATGGGATCGCCCGGGTCGAGACGATGTTGGGGAAGCGGGATCGGTTGGTGACGTTTGAGCAGCTCACCGAGTGGTGTGAGGGCGCCCAGGTCACCGTGCAACCGGTCCTCGATCTTCACGAGACGTTGATGTCGACGGGCTATCAGCCCGCAGGCAGGCTGCGGGAGCAGGTTGTCGGGAACAACCCGACCTGTGTGTTCCCCTTCTGCCACCGCCGGGCCAGGACCAGCGATCTGGACCACATCGAACCCTGGCGCGACGACGGCGGCGGTGGCGAGACGACGACGGAGAATCTGGCGCCGTTGTGTCGGACGCACCATCGTGCGAAGACCCACCTCGGATGGACCTACACCATGCTCATCCCCGGCGAGTACCTGTGGACCAGCCCCCAAGGCCGGACCTATCACCGCGGTCCCGACGGCAGCAGTCCCCTCGACCCACCACGAGATACACCCAGCCCCTGACCCCGCACCCCACCGGCTGCGGGGCCACCGGCACGCCCGAGGTGGCCTCGATACACCGCCTCGTTCCTCGGCGGCACTCGACCACCGAACGCAGGCGGCACTCGACCACCGACATCCACCCCGGCCCTGACCCCGCCACCCGAGAGGTTGCGGGGCCACCGGCACGCCTGCCTCAGCCGCTGAACACGATCAGGCTGAACCCTCTGTTCGCGGGCTGGCCGGTGGTGTGGTCGTAGCAGCCGACGACGATCGTGTTGGCTGCGAAGTCGCCGGCCGGTGCGCTGAGGCCCATCCCGAGGCAGCCGCCCCAAAGACCGGCCCCGCCAGTCACGCTGAGGATCGCCTTGCTGGTGATGGTGGTGCCGGGGATCTTCAGTTGATACTGGCCATCGCCGATGTAGGTCACCACAGGCTTGCCGCCCCGCCGGTTGAACCAGTGGTCCACCTCACCGGTCGGCGACACGCGCGCACCGGCGATCGCGATCCCGGGCACGTCGGCGGCGATCTTGGCCGATGTCACGGCACCGGCGGCGAGCTTGGGGGTCTTGACGGCGCCGCTCCTGAGCTTGGGGGTGGTGATGGCGCCCTTCTTGATCTTCGGGGTGGTGACCGCCGCCTTGGTGAGGTCGCTGGTCTTCACCTTCAGATGGTTGGCCGCCACCGGGGTGACGGTGCCACCGATCAGCAGCGCGGTGACTGCGGCGACGACGATTCGGCGGGTACGCCGGGACTTTCGCGCGTCCGCGTGGCGTTGCTCCTCGAGGCGGTGCACCTGTGCCTCCAGCGCCTCGATGCGACTGTCGTTCATGGCCCACTCCTTCCTGGTCCGCTCGGCGGGCAGCCGAGACTGTGGCTCAGCGTGCGCCGCGCGGGTTCAGGTGGTGTTCACGTCCGGTTCAAAGGACGCCGGATGCTCGGACCGAGTCACGGAGCCCTGGGGGACGCTCCGGGATTGGTCTTCGGGCGCGGTTCCGTCGTACACTGGTGTGTCGGCCCAACGTGGGTCTGTTTCGTGGTGCCTCGCGGCTGCCTGGCGAGCGTGGCGCAAACACTCCTGATAAGGGGTGTGCCGCGCGCCCGGGATGGGGTGCCACGGACGGCTTTACGAGGTCCACCACGCGCGCGTGGAGGTTCCCGGGCCGATGCGTCACCATCAGGTGGCGGACCTGTCAGCAGACGAACGGATTGCGGAGGACATGCCGAAGAAGGAAGGCGTGATCGAGATCGAGGGCACCGTGGTGGAGGCCCTTCCGAATGCAATGTTTCGGGTGGAACTCACCAACGGACACAAGGTCCTGGCTCACATCAGCGGCAAGATGCGTCAGCACTACATCAGGATCCTCCCCGAGGACCGCGTGGTGGTGGAGCTCTCGCCGTACGACCTGACTCGCGGACGCATCGTCTACCGCTACAAGTAGTCGACACAGCCGTACCAATTAGAAAGGCCTTGCCATGAAGGTCAAGCCGTCGGTCAAGCCGATCTGCGACAAGTGCAAGGTGATCCGCCGCCACGGACGGGTCATGGTCATCTGCGACAACCCGCGCCACAAGCAGCGCCAGGGCTGATCACAGCCGGGTCCCGACCCGGACAACACAACTCAATACACCACAACGTGATCGCTCCGGTCCTGGCAACAGGGCCGAGTCACCTCCGGAGCAGAGGCCGGAGCCGGGACGACGTCCTGGACGCGACACGACCGACACCTCTGTGCGGAACCGAAGGGAAAGCTCCCTTCAAGAAAGGGCCAGTCACATGGCACGCCTCGTTGGTGTGGATCTGCCCCGCGAAAAGCGGATCGAGATCGCACTCACCTACATCTACGGCATTGGCCGTACCCGCTCCCAGCAGCTGCTGGAGGCCACCGGCGTCAACCCGGACCTCCGCGTTCACCAGCTGGGTGATGAGGAGCTGGTCAAGCTCCGCGACGCGATCGAAGCCAACTTCAAGATCGAGGGTGACCTCCGTCGCGAGGTTCAGGCCGACATCCGGCGCAAGATCGAGATCGGCAGCTACCAAGGTCGCCGTCACCGCATGGGCCTCCCGGTCCGCGGTCAGCGCACCAAGACCAACGCGCGTACCCGCAAGGGTCCCAAGCGCACCGTTGCCGGCAAGAAGAAGGCCAAGTGATCCCTGTTCGGCCCGGCCATCAGGCCGCCGATCAGTGATCTGACGTCCTTCACTCGAAGCTTCCCGACCAGACCCTCACAGGAGAAACGCCTATGCCTCCCAAGAGCCGCGCTACCAAGGTGCGCCGCAAGGAGAAGAAGAACATTGCTCAGGGCGAAGCCCACATCAAGAGCACGTTCAACAACACCATCGTCACAATCACTGACCCCACCGGTGCAGTGATCTCGTGGGCCTCTGCCGGCACCGTCGGCTTCAAGGGCTCCCGCAAGTCCACTCCGTACGCCGCGCAGATGGCCGCCGAGGCTGCCGGACGCCGGGCGATGGAGCACGGCATGAAGAAGATCGACGTCTTCGTCAAGGGCCCCGGTTCGGGCCGCGAGACGGCGATTCGGTCCCTGGGTGCGATCGGCCTCGAGGTCGGCACCATCCAGGACGTCACGCCGCAGCCCCACAACGGATGCCGCCCGCCCAAGCGTCGCCGCGTCTGATCGCCCGAGACTGAGCAAGGAGAGACTGAAATGGCCCGTTATACCGGTCCCATGACCCGCAAGTCGCGCCGTCTCGGCACCGACCTGGTCGGCGGCGACGCAGCGTTCGAGAAGCGCCCCTACCCTCCCGGCCAGCACGGCCGCGGTCGGATCAAGGAGAGCGAGTACCTGCTCCAGCTTCGTGAGAAGCAGAAGGCTCGCTTCACCTACGGCGTGATGGAGAAGCAGTTCCACAACTACTACACCGAGGCTTCGCGGCGCTCCGGCAAGACCGGCGACAACCTGCTGCAGCTGCTCGAGGGTCGCCTCGACAACGTGGTGTACCGCGCCGGCTTCGCCCGGACCCGCCGCCACGCCCGTCAGCTCGTCGCGCACGGTCACTTCATCGTGAACGGCCGCAAGGTCGACATCCCGTCGTTCCAGGTGAGCCAGTACGACGTGATCGACGTGCGCGAGAAGTCGCTGCAGATGACCCCGTTCATCGTGGCTCGCGAGACCCACGGCGAGCGCATCGTGCCGGCATGGCTCGAAGCGATCCCGTCGCGGATGCGGATCCTGGTGCACCAGCTGCCGGTGCGCGAGCAGATCGACATCCCGGTTCAGGAGCAGTTGATCGTGGAGTACTACTCCAAGAAGTGAACCAAGGGGCCCCTTGGCCCCGAGCCGGTGGGGGTCCTCGCACCCCGAGGACCCCACCCGGAGCCTTCCAATCGTCACCAGCAGATCTGGGTCGTCATATGGCGGTCGGCCCGGGAAGGAATGAATCAGTGCTCATCGCACAGCGCCCGACCCTGTCGGAAGAGGTCGTCGACGAGTTCCGCTCGCGGTTCGTCGTCGAGCCCCTGGAGCCCGGCTTCGGCTACACGCTCGGCAACTCCCTGCGTCGTACCCTCCTCTCCTCGATCCCCGGTGCCTCGGTCACGAGCATCAAGGTCGACAACGTCCTGCACGAGTTCTCGACCATCGAGGGTGTCAAGGAGGACGTCACCGAGGTCATCCTGAACCTGAAGGCCCTCGTCGTCTCCTCCGAGCACGACGAGCCGGTCACGATGTACCTGCGCAAGTCCGGTGCCGGTGAAGTCACCGGTGCCGACATCACCCCGCCTGCTGGTGTCGAGGTGCACAACCCCGACCTCAAGCTGGCTACCCTCGCCGACAACGGCAAGCTCGAGATGGAGCTCGTCGTCGAGCGCGGTCGCGGCTACGTGTCGGCCGTCCAGAACAAGGGCGCCGACAACGAGATCGGCCGGATTCCCGTCGACTCCATCTACAGCCCGGTGCTGAAGGTGACGTACAAGGTCGAGGCCACCCGTGTCGAGCAGCGCACCGACTTCGACAAGCTGATCGTCGACGTGGAGACCAAGCCGTCGATCCGTCCCCGCGACGCGATCGCCTCGGCCGGCAAGACGCTGGTCGAGCTCTTCGGCCTGGCCCGCGAGCTGAACGTCGAGGCCGAGGGCATCGACATCGGCCCGTCGCCGGTGGACGAGCAGCTGGCCGCTGACCTGGCGCTGCCGGTCGAGGACCTGCAGTTGACCGTCCGGTCCTACAACTGCCTCAAGCGTGAGGGCATCCACACCGTGGGTGAGCTCATCTCTCGCTCGGAGCAGGACCTGCTGGACATCCGCAACTTCGGCGCCAAGTCCATCGATGAGGTCAAGGCCAAGCTGCACGAGATGGGTCTGTCCCTCAAGGACAGCCCGGCTGGCTTCGACCCCGCTGCGGCCCTGGCCGCCTACGAGGACGATGACGACAGCTTCGTCGAGGACGAGCAGTACTGAGTTGGATGGCGCGAGCGTGTCGCCTTCGGCGCCACGCTGCCGCGCTCGCGGTCGAGGTCCGCTGGGGTTGAGGTTTCCCGGCGGCTCCCGGCCGACACACAACTGAATGGCGTGAACGCGTGGCCTTCGGCGCCACGTGATCGGTGGTCGAGCTTGTCGAGACCACCATGTGAGTTCATCTACCTGGGTACCTGATACGGCTCAGGAGAAACGAGGAAAGCAATGCCTACCCCCACCAAGGGTCGCCGCTTCGGTGGCAGCCCGGCGCACCAGCGCCTGATCCTGGCCAACCTGGCCACCGCGCTCTTCGAGCACGGTGCGATCACCACCACCGAGGCCAAGGCTCGCCGGCTCCGTCCCTACGCGGAGAAGCTGATCACCAAGGCGAAGCGGTACGAGCTGGGCACCACGGAGAGCCTCCACATGCGCCGTGAGGTGCTGAAGGTGATCCGCGACAAGTCCGTCGTGCACGAGCTCTTCACCGAGATCGGCCCGTCGTTCTCCGAGCGTCCCGGTGGCTACACCCGGATCACCAAGATCGGTCCCCGCAAGGGCGACAACGCCCCGATGGCCGTGATCGAACTGGTGACCGAGGCCTACCAGCCCAAGGCCGCTGCCCCCGCTGCTCCGGTGGTCGAGGAGACCCCCGCCGCAGAGGAGGTCGTGGAGACCGAGGTTGCCGAGGAGGCTCCGGTCGAGGAGGCTCCGGCCGCCGAGGTCGCCGAGGAGGCTCCCGAAGCTGCTGAGGAGGCTCCCGAAGCCGCCGACGAGTCCGAGGACAAGGCCTGATCTAGGCCCCGCTGTTGCCCGCCACCCTTCGGTGGCGGGCAACACGCATTTCTGCCCCCTCTCGTCCGGGGACGCTCCTATGTTGGGTCAAGGGGTCGGTGTTCGAGTAGTCGGTAGAGGTCGCGGGCGATGTAGCGCTTGAGGCAGCGTCGGATCTCTCGGGGGTTCTTGCCTTGGCTGGTTCGTTTCTCGGTG
>NZ_JAERJA010000014.1 GCF_016827675.1 Nocardioides limicola
CGGGGGTCGGGGGTGGGTGCAACCCTTGCGGTGCTCGCCGAGGCCCGCCCCCCGGGGGGCCCGGCATACCCGCTCCGCGGGCGCTGCCGACCCTCCCCCGGAGCCGGGGGCCTCGGCTCACTGGCTGTGGGGCTTAACGAAGGCAACTGCCTTTGCGAGCTCCGCGGGGACATACCGCACCAAGGGGCCGAGCGCTCAGCTCGGAGGGTCGAGCGGAACTTCGGTTGCGGAACTTCGAGCTGGGGCCCGGGGTGCCCCAGGGGCCGGGGACGTACCGCCCCGCCCCTGGTCGATGCGCGCGCGGAGACTCATCGCTGCACCTCGCTCTCGACCCGGACGTCGGTCAGGTTCTCGTCATTGCCCGCGAGCGCGACCAGCAGAGCGGCAGCGCGCTCGCTGACGTAGACCGGGGTGTTGCTCAGCTTGGCCATGGTGCGCAGCGACGGCCACAGAATCTCGCAGGTCAGATAGACGTGGTGCTCCTCCTTATAGGTGGCGGTCACGGTGCAGGTGGACATCACAGTCCCTCCAGTCGGTTGAAGTGGTCGAGCGTCGGCTCGATCGAGAGTCGGAACGGGCCCTGTGCGGGCTCGCGGACCTGGCAGGACATGAAGGTCATCCACCGGGCTTCAAGGTGGCCGCCGAAGTTCCAGCCGAGGGACTCCTCGTCAGACCATTCGATCTCGGCACCGTCGAGGCCTTCGAGGCGTCGCACGTCGAGGAAGTCACCCTGATCGGACCAGTCCAGGAGGACCGCGACCGAGGTCGGGTGGGCCTCACGGGCCCGGAGCACGAGCAGGTGCAGCGCGGCGGCGACGACCTCAGCCTCGGCGGCGTAGCAGGCCTCCAGCGCCCGGTCGACCCGGACGCTGGCCGCGTCGATCACGCCGCTCATCAGATGAGCCCCATCGCGCGGAGCGGGGAGACGCAGCCCGAGGGGCAGCGACCGTCCTGCTCGACGGAGTGGCTGTGTGGACAGACCAGGGTGAAGTCCAGGCCGTAGGTGTCATCAAGCTCCCACCCCTCGGGGAGCAGTTCCGCGAGCCCTGCGAGCATCTCGTCCATGTCAGGGGGGAACCTCCTTAGTTGATTACTACCCCATAGTTTACAGTCTCACGCTGTATTTTGCCAAGGGTTTCGAGAGGGGAATCCGGGTAGGGAGTGACAGCGGGCTGCGGCTGTGCGTAGCGGCAAACGGACGGTTAGCTCGGGCACCCGGGTAGGTGGTACGTCCCCTCCGCCGGGCGCTCCCTTGGGCAAGCTCTCGCCCGGGTGCTGACCAGAGCCCAGGTAGGTCAAGGAGTCCCGAGGGGCAGGAATGGACCCGAGAGACACGCTTACCCAGACGGGCGCGGTCACCAGGGCCGACCAGACGGTGACCTGGTCGAGCAGCCCGACGAGATCCCCCCGGTAGCTGCGCCGGAGGTGGTATGTCCCCTCCGCCGGCGCAGCAGCCGGGCGGCTGAGCTCGAGGTCCGCAGAGTCTGCTCTTGCCCGGCTACGCCGCCTGGTCGGCCTGCTGTGGGGCGAGGAGGCCATCGGTGATCTGTGCGGCCGCAGCCGCCAGCCGCGGCGTGGTGGCGACCTTGTCGATCGCGTACATCACCGTGGCGTGGTGCTGGCCGAAGAAGGCCCCGATCGCGGACAGCGTCAGACCGCAGGCGCGGGCGACGGCCTGGGCCACAGCACGGGCATCAGTGACGGGGCGGTGCCGATCGCGCGATCTCACCGCCTCGACCGAGACCCCGAACACACCGGAGGCTAGCCGGGTCGCCGCGGAGCAGATCTGGTCGGGGCTGTAGTCGAACTCGTGGGAGACGGTCACATGGTCGGCGAGTTGCTCGGCGAGCTCAACCACCAGGACGCGCAGCTGCTGGGCGTCGAGAGCGCCGAGAAGTTGGTCGACATCGTCTGCCGCATCTACTGCTACGGCACGGATGAGGTCGGCGAGGAGCGGCTCGGTCATCGGGCGCTCCCGGTGACGGTGGTAGCGGGCTGCTGGGTGGCCGGCGGCTCGCGGGCGGCGAGGACGCCGAGCATGAGTTCGACGAGCTGCTCGTGCCCGGGGAGCGCAACGACCTGGGCGCGGTGTTCAATCGGGACGCAGCGCAGGCACAGCGCGAAGGTGGTGTCGGGGAAGGCCAGAGTGACGTCGGTGCCGCGGCCGCACGACACGCAGATCGGAGCGTTCATCGGGCACCTCCGAACACGGAACCGGGCAGGATCGCCGCAGTGGCGGCAAAGGCGTAGGCCGAGGTGCGGATCTTGTTGACGATTTCGCGGCGCAGGATCTGCTCGTCGACCTCGATGAGCGGCGAGCCATCGGGCCAGGTCGCGCCCCGGAGGGTCTCCAAGACAGCCTCAGTGAAGGCCTCCGGGGTGAACGTGCTCGGCCCGTAGCAGGTGGCGCTCATGCGGCCGTTCCTTCCGGGGGCTGCACCGCGGCGGGAGCCGCAGGGCGCGGGGTCGGTCCGGGGGCGGTGGCCTCGGTGAGCTCGAGGGATCGGTGTTTGAGGCCACGGCGCTCCCTTTCTGAGAGGCCGCCCCAGATTCCGAATCGCTCGTCGTTGTCGAGCGCGGCCTGGAGGCATTGCTCGCGCACGTCGCAGGACTGACATATCTTCTTGGCCGCGCGGGACGAGCCGCCCTTCTCGGGGAAGAAGGACTCCGCGTCGGTCTGGGCGCACAGTGCTTGGTCGCGCCAGTCCTCCTCGAGGGCGTCGGAGTGGAGCGCGAGGCTGGCGAGTGCGCCGGTGACGTCGAGGTTCTTCATGGCTCAGTCCTCCTCTCGGCCAGGCGAGGCGGAAGGGCGCCCACGACCAGGTCGGGGAGCAGCCGGGCGACGGTGCCGCTGCCCCTCATCGAGCAGGAGGACGGGTGCGACGTCGGCGAACCGCGGGTCGATTATGTGCATCTGGATCAGTTCCTTCACTTCGGCAAGGGGCAGGGGCGAGGGGGGCATGTCAGCCGTGGCCACCATCGGCGTGGCGATCGTTGACCGAGGAGCCCGACGAGTCCAGGTAGACGTGGCCGTCGGAGTGGCCGGTAGGACGGGCGCACCTCAACCCGTCCGGCGCGTCCCACAACTGGTGCTGGCAGACACCGGCCTGGGGGTTGGGAACAGCCGAGAGGACCCGGGGCCCTTGGGACGGCTGGCCGGGGGCCTCGACGGCCAGGTGAGCTGCGAGATGGGCGGTCATTGCGCTCACCCCACGGCCCAGTCAGGGTGGGCGGGATATCCGATCCGGGTGCAACCGGCGTTGGGTGCGCCAAAGTCGAACAGTGGGCCAGCGACGACGTGCTCCTCGCCCTCGACCTCGGCCCGGTAGGCCAGGACGCCGGTGTAGTAGAGCTCGCCGTCGTCGTCGTACATCTTGAACACCGCGGTGCGGATGCCGCAATCCTCCAGCGCGCGGCGGCCCGCCTCGCTTCCGCGGCGGTCCAGGGCGTCGATGAGGTCGTTGGGCGCCTGGCGCGGGCCGGAGGTGCCAGCCTCATTGTCGGTGCTGCTGGAGTGGTCGCCGGCGTCGGCGGCGAAGAGGTGGTCGACCACGATCATCCAGCTGTAGTCGCTGGGCTCGTCCGAGGGTGCGAAGAGGGGGATCATCAGTCCTCCTCAGGAAGGCTGATGAGGAGCACCGGGGCCCCGTTGTCGTCGACGGTGACGACGACCTTGAGCTCGACCTTCTCCGGCTGCGGCTCACCGTCGAGCAGCTCGACGGTCTCGTTGGGGATCCGGTAGAGCTCGACCTTGACCTGCCCGGGGCGATCGGCGTTGCGCATGAGGCCCTTAACCGCGACGTAGGTCATCCAGAGGACGTCCCACAGGCGGCCGGTCTCGCTCTGGCCGTAGGCACCGGTGCGCTCACTATCCTCATCGGTCCAAGCGACGCAGTCGGTCCAGGCGGCCGCAGTCAGGAGGACGGGCCAGGCGAACAGGTCACCGGCGAGGTCGCCGGCCTCGATCAGCACGCCGTCGGCGACCGCGGCGGCCATCGTGTAGACGGCGATCGGTTCGCCGAAGAAGTCAGTCAGGTCGCTCATCGCGCCCTCCCCTTCCTGTTGGGCTGGTGGGTTCCGGCAGGGGTGCCGGCTCACGTTGTTAGATTACAGTTTCAGACTGCATTTAGTCAACAGTCCGACGCTGTAAATTGTGAAGAACCTTCTCCGGATCACGAACTGCCTTCTCACTCAGGGCAAGTACGCGGCGAGCACCGTCGTGTGACCTTGAGCAGCCCACGAAATTCGGCCGGCCTCTCCCTCTCCCCCGCGCGTCCGAGGTTCGGCAGGTAGGTCAGGGTGCGCGTCGTCGAGCGGCGGCGATGGCATCGGTGGCCTGGCAGCTGACTCCGACGTGGCCAGAAGCTCGCGGCGGCGTACAACGTCGCCAGGGTGCTGCGGCATCGAGGACCTCGCGATGGCGGACCATCGGGTCAGCGAAGGACAGCACGCCTTGGTGCCGGTCTCGGCGGCGAGCCGCCAGACCTGGGCGAGCCTCCAGGACTCGACGTTGGCCGAGGTGAGGACGAATCTGCCCAGCTCAAGCTCTGGGTATGGGCGCCAACGGGAGGCGAGCGACAGTGGTGCCGTCACGCCGGGGCGCTGTGGCAACAAGGAGCGCAGAGCCGAAATGGACGAGATCCCCGATGCGAGAGTCTCGCAATGGGGATCTCGTAGTGCGACCACCTACCAGGGTTTCGGTTCCCCCTGAAGGGGCAGACCCAGTGGGGCCCTCAGCCTTGCTCGGTCGGGGAGCTCGCAGGTGCACGTCGTCTAGGAGCGCGATCCGCTCCCTTGCTGTGGTCACCGCGTCCGGGACGGTTGGCCTGCCAGGCCTTGATCTCGTCCTCGTCCCACACTGGCGTGCGGCCGACGTGTCGGATCGGCTTGGGCGCCTGGCCGCGCGCGACGTAGCCCGAGAATGTCTTCCGCGCGACGCCAGTCAACTCGACGACCTCACCGCTGGTGATCTCTCGGCCCATCAGGCGTTCTCCCCCGCAGCAGCTTCGTCGTCGTGGGTGATCACAGGAACCAGGTACGGCGTGCGCAGCGCAAGGTCGATGTTGCGTGCCCAGTACGAAGGGTCCTGAGCCAGGGTCACGCTGGCGACGAATTTTCCGGTCTCGTCGGCGACCGGGACAGGGACATCGACCGGGACGGCCGACTCGCTTCCCTCGAAGCGGTAGGTCCCGTCCGCATCCACGACCAGGACAGCTGCAACCTGGTAGTCAGCGGTGTTCTCGGGGACGGGCTCCTGGAACTCAACTCTGATCATGGGACTCGCACCCCCCTTCTGTGTCTGGGTCATCTGGGTCTGGGTAGACGACTTCACCCAACATTTTACAGCCTCGAACTGTACATGTCAGTAGGCGTCCCTCACGACACCCTCGGAGAGCATCCTCTCGGCCCTGGCCCGCAGCGCCTGGGAGCGCGACGGTTGGAGTACCTTCTCCATCCCCATCAGGTCCGGGGAAGACAGCAAACGCTGGAGTGCATCGCGCTCCTGGTAGGTCAACGCCGGATCGCGCTGAACGCGGCTCCACACCAAGATCGAGGCGTTCTGGATGTCGCCGGGTCGGGCGAAGGCGTACCCGTGGTCGATCAATGACAGACGGTCACCTGCGATGAGGTAGTTGGCGCCGTGGCGATCCTGCTGGCCGATGAGGCAGTCAAAGAACCCAGCCTCGCGCCACTCCCCTGTACGCCAGGGGTCTTGGTCACGTTCCTTGCCGGGACGCTGGAGGGCGAACGAGCCGAGCTCACCGTTGATCTCCCGGATCACCACCGGAGGAACGACTTCGGACCAGGGCGGGCCCATCTGACTGGCCAGACGCCAGGCGGCCGCCTCGTGCAGTGACTGCTGGGCACTGTCCTGGCCGAAACCTCGCTCGAGGCGCTTGTTCTCGCCGCCGAAGGGCTTGAAGTAGCCCACGACTCCGTTGTCGATCTCGACCCGACGGGTGGTGTTCGTGCCCGACCGCGGGGTCCGATCACCCTTCGCACTACCCAGAGTCTCGACCGCCGACGGCTGGCCGGAGAGCATCGAACGCTCGTCGCGGTGACCTCCCTGCTGAGCCATGACGGCCAGGATCTGCCCCTGGAGCTCGCCGGTGCACCATGTGCTCGTCGACCAGGTCGGGACCGGCACAGACGGCCGATCTGAATCTGGTGCAACAGCTGAGCCAGCCCCACCACCGACGCCTAAGCCTGCTCCTGCGGCAGGTGCCGGACCCCCGGCACGCCGACCGCCCGCAGCGGGAGGGATGTGGACCGCGCCGAGATGCGGCGGGACGCCCGGGCGCTGGCCAGCTGCAGCCGCAGGAGGCTGGGTTGGACCGTCGACCGGGACGCCGTTGACAAAGTCGTTGGGGTCGAACCCCTTCTCCCTTATCCACTCCTTGGCCACCTTGGGCGGCGCCGCCACCAGTTGCGCGCACTCCTCGGGACTGTGTCCGTTCTGGCGGGCCCACTCGGCGACGTTGCGGCGGATCGCCCGGTTCTCTCGACGACGCTCGTTGTGCCTGACCAACTGAGTACCTACACAGCGGCAACGACGGCCGCCGTCACCTATCGCCCGACACACTGTTCTGCCCCCAAGCTCATTCCCCTCTTCCTTCTCCCTAGGCACCCCGGGCTGTCCGAACCAGGGACCTAACGCTTCCTCGAGGCCGCGTGGGCCTCAGCTGGCTTCCCGTGACCGGCCAGAGGTCCGACGGCCGGACCTCCCGGCCTTGGGCGCAGTCCAGGTGGCGTCCTGCCGTTCGCCGTTCTCGTAGGCGGCCCCGGCGGCCAGTCCCGTGTACTCACCGGTCGTCGCCAACTGATGGCAGGCCAGCCGAGCCGCGCAGTTCCCGCAGAACTCCTCCCGGATCGCGGTGATCACGTCGCGAGCTTCCTCGGGCTGACTCGCTCGGCGATGAGCACGCTCCAGGACCGACCACAGTCGCCCTCGACGGGTACAGGCGCCATTCGGCATCTCAGCGGCGGTCAACTTCACTGCGGCGTCGCGAGCGAGAACCTCGCGGCTCATCGGCCTCACGTCAGTTGCTCCTTGCCCGCCGCGGCGAAGTGTCGGCGCAGGGCAGCAACCCCACTGACGACCGCGAACACCGCGGCAGCAGCAGCGATCGCCAGCCGTGAAGCATCGAGGCCGACACCATCGCCGGCGGGCAGCGTCACCAGAGGGGACTCGGCAGCGGTCACCAGGACCTGGTGGGCCACGAGCCAGTCCAACGCCTTGTGCCACGTCGCCACAGTGAAGATCGAGCCGACGACCACAGCGAACGCCACCATGCCGACCTTGATCATGAGCAACTCCTCGGTCGGGGTGAGCTGACTGCTTGACATCTCGGTTCCTCTCAGATGGGTCGGCGGGCCTGGATGAAGGCCTCGCTGGGCAAACTCAGCTGGCCGCTGTTGTCCTGGTCGTCACGCCAGGCGATGACCAGGAAGTCGGGGTCGTCGAAGTCCTCGACCGGCTCTTCCTCCACTACGGCCCAGGCATCAAGGTCCTCGTCGACGCGGATGAGGTCGCCGATCGCGAGCATCGAGGCCCGGGTGCCCGAAGGCTGGCCGTAGCCGTCGGCGTACAGGTCGTCGTCGATGGCTGCCGAACTCGAGAAGACCGGGGACATACCGGCGGACTCGTTCAGGTCCTCGACGACACTGCGACGCGAGCTCGCGGGGACTGACGGGACCGTGGTGCCGTTAAGGCCAAGCAGGGTGAGCGGGGACGAGAGCGCACGGCCATCAGCATCGGCCGCATCCCCGTCGCTGTCTCGCTGGGCCAGGGGGTCAAGGTCGGGTCGGTCGGCGGCCTTGACCCACTCGGCTCCGGCGAAGTCAGAGAATGTCGGCTCGCACGGCTCATCACCCGACCAGTCGACCTCCGGGGAAACGATCAGCAACCTCTCGTGGCGCGCCTCGCGCGGGCGGAGCTTCTCGATCAACTCACCCTCAGGCGTCCCTGGAGAGGCGTCCTTGGGGTCGGGGACGCGGTAGGCCTGCATCTCGACCGGGACACCGAGGTTGTTGGTGCCGATCGCCCGGCCGGTGCGGCCACGGGGAATCGTGACCCCGACGACGGGGCTGTTCCACATCATCTCCGCGCCCTGCGGGGACAGGGGGCCCATGGAGGTGCGCTGACCGAAGTTCTCCCGGGCCTCGCCGGTGAGGATGTCTGCGTCGGGTCGCTGCATCGAGAGCACCAGGTGGACCCTGGCGGTACGTCCCTTGCGGGCGATCGAGCCAACTTCGGAGAGGGTGGCCGGCTTGGTGGGGTCGCCCTTCACCTTGATCTGTGCGTACCAGGTGAGCAGGTTGGCCTTGAGATCGGTGAACTCGTCGACGAAGACCATGAGCGGCTCGAAGTCCTCGGTCCGGGCCCGTCGCTCGACCACCAGTTGGTAGCGGTACTCCATCAACTGCCAGGCCCGGTGGATGACCGCGACCTGTTGCGCGATCTCCGAGGCAACGATCTGGACGTTCGGCCAGTCCTGGAACCCAAGGAACTCGATGCCCTTGCCGTCGGCGATCCACACCGGCCACCCGAACTGGGTGATCTGGGTGAGGATGCCGTGCCCGGTCGAGGTCTTGCCCGAGCCTGTGCCGCCGGTGATCAGCCACTGAGGGTTGATCGCTGGCTGCCAGGCGATGACCTCGCCGTCCTCGTCGACGCCGTACGGGATGCGCACCTGGCGGTAGTTGTGGAGCGGATCGTCGTCGGGCAGTTCGAGCGGCGGGATCCACAGGCTCTCGGGAAGCGTGGGACGGACCTCGAAGACGACTGAGTCGCCTTCCATGTCCCACCTGGCCCGCCAACGGCCGGGCAACATCACCGAGAGAGTCCGCTCGACGCGGGCCCGGTAGCCGGATGCGACCAGTTTCGCCCCGACCTCGTGCTTGACCTCGAGGCGGCGTACTTCACCAGTGGCCTCGTCGACCTCGACCTTCCCGATCGTGGCAGTGCCGGCGAGCAGTTCGTTGACGACCTTCTTGGCCCGACTCAACTGGGGGGTCTCTGGGGTCTCGCCCTTCTCCTCGGCGGCAGGGCGGAGCTTGAGGACCAGGCGGCCGCGTACCGGGTCGTTGTGGTCGACGGCGTAGTCGGCCCCAAAACGGCGGCCGACCTGGCGCGAGATCTCCGAGACCCACCGGTTGTCTCCGAGCTCAACGGTCGCCGAGGACGACGACCCGGTGATCGCGGTCGGGTCGGCTCCCAGCCGGATGCGGCCGACTCCGTACCGCAGATGCACTCGGCGCGGGACCCCGGGCCAGCCGCGGGTCCAGCCTTTGACCCGAGCCGGGCCGCGGGAGCGGTTGTTCGCTCCGAGCAGCGGGGCGAGGTTCTCGTTCAGGTAGTTCACAAGCTCGGCTCTGCGGGCCGAGCGCTGGCCGAAGGTGATCACGCCGGCGCCGGTGAGCGTGCCGATGGCCAGGGCGGGGAGGGCGAGGCCGGGGCGGTCGATGAGAGGGGCCGCTCCCCAGCCAGCGAGGCCGACGCAGCCCAGGGCCAGGCCGTCGCGGACGTGGGCCCGGGGCCGGGGTGCGGTGGTGGCGATCGCCATGGGTTCGTTCCCTTCGCGCGAGGTTGCTTCTCACCTGGGGCAAGTGCAGCGAACGAGGACGGTGTGACATGGCTTCTCTCCCGGGACCGGCCCTTGGGTCTGGTGGCGGGCCACCGTGGCCGGTTCACCTGGTTGGCCCCGACAGGTGCCCATATGGCCTGTCCACCTTGCCCGCGACCATTACGGCCACCATTGCGCGCTACCAAACTTGCAATGGTGGTCGCCCCCCCTCCTAAAATCGGCACCGGGAAGGGGCCCATCGGGAAGGGGGCCCGGAGCCGATTTCAGTCGAGCTGGCCTTGACGCCCGGCAACCTTCACAGGCGCTCCACCATGTCGAGCAGGCGAATCAGGAAGCTGATGACCTCCCGACGCCAGGCGCTGAGGACCAGCACCGCGCATGAGAGCGCAAGGCACAGTTTCAGCGCCTTGAAGCGGTCGCGCTCCGGGAGGGTCTCTTGCACCCTCAAGTACATCCACAGGCCGATGACTGCAGCGACGATGTTCATAGTCGCCCACACCAGGATGGTCATTCCCGGGTCCTTTCAACAGGCGCCCGGCAGGCCAATGTTGCTGCCGGTGCACTGATGACTTCGGCCATCCGGCCGGTGGAGTCCGGGAGCGCGGCGGGCCGGTCCTGGTCTTGCGGGGCCGGGAGAGGTTGGCTACGGCGCGGCGGGGTACAGGCCCCGGGGGTCGACGGAGTGGACTCGCCACGTGTCGAGGTGAGTGAGTTCGAGGAGGAGTACGCCGGAGGTGGTAGTGACCTCGACCGCGGCGGTGAGACCAGACCTCACCAAGATCTGGTTTGAGAGGACCTCACCCTCCGGCACGTTCTCGGGGTTCACAGTGCCCAGCGCTTGGGCGAGGTCCCGGGTTGTCACCGGTTCCAGGGCGGCGTGCCACCCTTCGAACTCTCCAGACAAGTAGGTGCGGGAGAAGACATCGGCTGCGGCACTCAGGCTGCCCGTCTCGTCTGCAGCTGGGTGGTGGCCGGCCGCTGCTGGGGGGGAGGCCTCGTCCTCATCGGCGCCGGCCACCGGTGGGCCAGTGACGGCCGGGGCGCCCAACTCGGGCTGCCCCTCTGATTGGGCAAGGTCCTCGCTGGACGGACGGGCAAGGAGGCTATGGGCGAACCCGGCTGCTACTAAGAGGGCAACCACGATGGCCGCGCGTGGGCCGGTCACGGCCGGAGTCCTCGACTGGCTAGGAACCCGGCGGGGTCAGTCGGCCCAGAGTTGGTGCGGACCTCGAAGTGCAGGTGGGGGCCGGTGGAGTTGCCGGTCGACCCCACTAGCCCGATCGGCTGCCCGGGCTGGACTCGCTCCCCCGCTGTGACACCGGGACGCAGCAGGTGTGCGTAGTAGGTGCTGACTCCGGCGCCGTGGTCGATGATCACCAGCTGGCCGTACGAACCACCCCACCCTGCGGAGACGACTGTGCCGCCGGCGGCGGCGAGTGTCTGGGTGCCCAGGGGGGCGGCGAAGTCGAGGCCGGTGTGGCAGCTGGACCATGCGGCGCCGCAGTCCCCGAACCTGGCCGTGAGGCGGTATGTCCCCGCGATGGGAAGGGTCCAGTCACCTCCGGTCGTGGTGCCGGCGGCGTTCCCGTAGACGTCAACGTGTACGTGGTCGCGGTGGGCATGGGTGTCGTCGGTGGCACCTGATGGGTGGGTGTAGGGGCGCCATCCCGCGGCAGCGCGCGGGGTGGACCAGATTTGGTCGTTCCAGATGATGTAGTGCACGCCCAATGCGTGTGCGTGGCCCCGCACCCAGTCGGCGATCGCGTCCCCGAGCGCTTTGCCCTGGAGGGTGCTGTATTCGGGGATCATCACGTCGAGGGCCCGGCCGGTGGGGTGGCTGGAGTCTGGATTGTTGGGCCGATCCGCGACGCCGATGTAGGAGTCGATCTCAGGGAACGCCTGGTGTACGCACCGCAGGACCCGGAGTGCGTCAGGGGTCAGCCCGGCCTCGAGGTCAGGCCAGGGCGTGGCTGGGCAGGTCATTGCTGTGGCGGGACCGCAGATCTCCCCTGCTGCGGCGACGGCTTGGGTGGTCAGCGTGTAGGTGGCAGCGAGCAGTAGGTGGTCCGAGGGGATCGCGCGGGTCCACTGGCGGGTCAACTCGGCGTGGGCGGGTTGGGCGAAGATGTAGTCGATGACGCCACCTTGTTCGTGAGTGGGCGTGGCGCCAGCGAAGTCGAAACTGGGCCGCAACTCGATCTCGCCGAGCAGCGCTCGGGGCCCCCACGGGTCGTCGGCGTTGTACTGGGAGTTGAAGTCTCCTGCCACGAACACAGGGCCGCGTGGCTCCAGCGATCGGATCAGGCGTTGCAGTCGCTGCATCCCTTCCCGGTAGAGACGTTGCCGCTCTCGGCGCACAGTCGGGTTGTGCACCGGGTACTTGGCGGGGTTGATCATGTGGTGGGCGCTCACTATGGAGACCTCGCGAGTCTGGTCTGTGAGCGTCACCCAGGTTGCGGAGCGGCCCGCGTCCCACTTCTGCGGGCCGTCGGGGACCATCAGAATCCGGCCACCGGCAGTCATCGTCCAGGTGTCGGTTCGCCAAGCTACTGCCGTCGAGTGAGTTTGGTTGCGTGGATCGCTGGGTTGGTCGCGGTAGACGTCGTAACCAGCGGGTTTGAGGTCGGCAGTCCGGCGGTGCGCGACCTCGTTGAGGGAGACGAAGTCGGGGGTGTCTGCGACAACTTGGGTCATCGCGTCCACGATGTTGGGTGCGCCACTGGGGATGTTGGCCTGCGCGATGGTGATGGTCCGCGGCACCGGGGTGGCACCTGCTGTGTGGATGACGAGAATCTGGCGGGCCAACTGCTCGTGCTGCCCGAACCAGGCTCCGGTGGGGTCAGCTGATCGCTGCACGGCCTGGGCGGCCTGGGCCACGGGCATGGATTCCCAGCCGCTGATGTCCAACAACCCTGGGTTGTGGGTGTGGGTGGCGCGGCCGAAGAAGGCACGTGCCGCGCGGGCAGGTGTCCGGATCTGCGCCGGGGTGCCCCAGCCCTGGCTGGGTCGCTGCTGGAACAGCCCAAGAGAGTCCCGGTCACCGTGGTCGAGGTTTCGCAGTCGGGATTCTTGCCAGGCGGTCGCAATCGCGATGACAGCGCCGTGCTCCCCAGCGCCGACCTCGTGGGCGGCTGCGATGATTGTTGTCGCGTTTGCTGCCTGTTCCTCGGTCAAGTCCGGATGTGTCGATGTAGTTTGTGGAGGGCAGCCGGAGTTGGCGGCAGCGCCGCTACTTCCGGCGGTTGACGCGATGATCACCAGCGGCAGGAGCACCAGCCCCAACCCGAGCAACCCCACGAAGGTACCGAGAGCCAGGAGAGTCTTCGTTGCGGTGGACATGGTCAGCCCTGGGTGTGTGGCGCCGGGCCGAGACGCGCCTCTATGCGTGCCCGCTGGCTGTTGAGGGACGGCCGGGGGCCCAGCCGTGCCTCGAGGCGTGCCCTCAGCTGCTCCTGTGGGGTCAGTGATCGGGCAGGGGGACTGCCGGTCACGGTAGCTAGGGGGCGGGGCTGGTGTGTGGTGCTCGTGAGTACCTCCCCTGGAACCACTGAAGGTGCAGCTGTCGGGGCCCCCGACCGAGGGGTCAGCGGCCGTGGCTCGTGCGGAGTCTTCGTGGATGCCCGCGTGGGTGCTGTGAGGGCTGCCCGTCGGGCGGCGGCGGCGACTGCTCGTGTGCCGGCCGCCCCAGTGGCGGCGCTGGCACCGCCCGTTGCGGCGGCGGCCCCGACATGGGCGGCAATGCGGACTAGTTGGCCAGTGCGGCTGGGGCGGCGCAACCTGGTCGTCAGGGCCTCTGCAGGCGTAGCATCCGCGGATCCCGGGGATTGCGTGTTTGCTGCGGCGTTGGCGAACCGAATCCGGGCGAAAGCCTGGCCAACGGGGGCGTAGGCGGTCCGGCCGGCGGCGCTCACTGTTCGGCCTGCGAGCCCAGCCGCGGTGCTGCCGACCCCAGCTGCAACCTTGGCGCCACCCAGCGCCATGCGGCCTTTGTAGTAGAGCTCGGCCGGGTTCGACCGGATCTTGGCCGGCAGCTGAGTTGGCCCGCCACCGGGCCTGGTGGACATCGCCCGCGCCATCTTCTCGGTAGCAGCCTTGATCCTCTTGCGGCCCTTCCAGAAGACGAACAGGCCGACCAGCATCAAGATGTCGACGACGAAGAACGTCTCAATGTTGTTTCGGCCACCGTCAGCAGAGTCGAAGATGCCCTGGAGGAGGAGGAGATAACCGCTGAGGAAGACGACCGTGAACACGATCATCACCACGGCGATGACGAGTTCAGCGGCTGTGGTCCACAACGAGCCGCGGGCGGAACCGGGGAGGAGCGCCAGGACGAGCGCGATGATCAGCTTGAGGGACTGGTAGAGCGCGTAGAGCCCAGCCATTACGACAGTCCCCGACAACAGGACCGCGAAGATGACCATGAAGCTGGCTGCCGGAGCTAGCACCCACATGTTCATCACCATGGCCGCTGAGGGGTTCGAAGCAGTTTGGCCAGCCGCTGGGTCACAGCGGCCCACGGCGTCCCGTAGGTCGTCTCCGAGGTAGTGCGGACCGGCGAGGATCGCGTCCTGGTAGGCCATCTCGCATTCGGTGCCGTCGAGGATCTTGCCGAAGTTGACGAGCTGATGCGGTTTGCGCAGCAGGGCGTCCGCCAGTCCGCTGGTGACCCTTCGGGTCGCCACGGCGGGTGCCTCAGCGTCCAGGTTTCCGCCGTTGTTGAGCCCGACCGCCAACGCCAGCGATGCGTCGCGGGTTTTGACTAGTAGCCCCTCGTCACCGGCGACTCGGTCGACCGGGTTGGCCAGGACTCCGATGGCGAGGCTGGCGATCACTAGGGTCAGGAACAGTTCGAAGAAGCCCAGAACCCACCTGCCGCGGGCCATCCACAGGACAGCCGCGCAGGCAGTGATCGTGGCCAGCACCGTGGTCAGCCCGAACTGGTCCACGACGGAGGTGAGGGCATCGCCCAGCCCTATGACGGGCCCAGCAAGCCAGCCGAGCCAGCTGAAGCCGAGCGCCCAGTCGAGGATCCAGATCGCGATCGCGACGTACGCCCGGTAGGCCTGCCAGCTCAGGTCGACGAGCATCGCGAAGACCCCCTTGAAGGGTGCCGTCACGCCGCCACGGTCAAGGCTCATCTCGTACTGCCAGATGCTGACGCCGTAGGAGTCCTCGACCACGATCCAGTCCAACACCCCTGCCGAGCCGTCGGCCGCGGCCGCCGCCCGTGCGGTGATCAGGATGAGAACGGGCGTCAGGACCATCAGGGAGAGGGGCCAGCGCACTCCCCTGCTCAACCGCCGGCGGCGACCCCCTTCTCTCGCGGATCCCCCGGTGCGCATCATGGCTCCGACCTGGACGGGGGCGGGCTCGTGCGCACGGCCTCGTTTCGGGTGGGCAGCGAGGGCGCCAACACTTTGATCCGGCCGATGTTGCCGGAACTGTCTCGGATGAAGGCCTCACCTCGACGCCACTCGTCAACCGCCTCGGGGCCAATCGGGGAGGTATCGGAGATCAACATCTCCAGCAGGCCCTCGTCGTCAGGGTCCATGTCCAGCCAGCGCAGGCCCTTCTTGGCCAAGGTTCTGTCGCGTTGCCGCATCTGGATCCGTGTGGGGATCAGCCCGCGCAGCGTGTCCGACCCGAAGTCGGCCTCCGGGTCGTGGGAACCGAGGATGACCGCGGCCTGGTGCTTGCGACCATCGCGAACGAAGTCGCTGATCTCACGCTCACCTTCTGGGCTAGAGGTGAGGTGATGGGCTTCGTCGACCACAAACAGGCCGAGGCGGGAACGGTCGGTGAAGCACATCTGGCGGGCGAGCCCAGCGATTAGCGCGTAGCAAGCACGGCCGAAAACCTTCTCCAACCTCATCTGGTTGAACAGGTGCTCGACCTCAAGCTCCTCCCGGTTGGGCAGCTCGAGGGTGTGAGTGCGGATGATGACGGCTGGGGCGTCGTGAGTTAATGGCGGCAAACTGTTGTCGAACACGACTCGACCGAAGTCGCGACGTGCGAACACCCTCATGAGCCGAGCCAGATCCCCAGCCCCAGCAAGGGAACAGCTGCTCTCCAAGTGGGCCACCAGGTCACCTAGACCCGTGAGCTCGTGGCGCGCAAGGTACTCGGCGGCGAGGACTTCCGCGAGGAGAGCGCCGCGGTCGGAGGCGGGTGCGACATTGAGCAGCGGGGTGAGGAAGCTCTGGGTGATCCGTGACCCGGTCACACGGCCGTACATGCGCAGCGGATCCAACGAGACTGCCGGGTCGGCGATGTCGACCACGACGGCATCGGTCACCGAGGACGCCCAGAAGGCCCACTCCCCCATCGCTGTACGGTCTGGAACCACGATCTGCCCGCCACGGTCGACGACATCCCCGGCGAGCTTCTTCTGCAGCAGGGACTTGCCGCTACCTAGCTCTCCCGCGATCCCGATGCTGCCTGAGACGTCACGCAGGGACGCGCCGGCGATGTCGTGCAGGACGACCCCGGTCCGGCCACCGGAGATGTTGACCCCGAGCAGGGAGCCTCGGGAGTCGCCGAGCTCGGTGGAGGCCAGCGGGACCGCGGCAGACAGTGCCTTGGACGTGGTGATCTGAGCGAACTCTCGAACTGCTTTGTTGCTGGGGGCCCCAGGGAGCATCGCCCACCACAACAGTTCTTGGTAGCCCAAGGGCTGGGCGAGCCGGTACCCAGCGTCATTGAAGTAGCTCGTGAGCTTGCGGGCGTCGTCGGCTGCTGCAGTGGGGGTCGGGCCGGCGACTGCGAACACGACTGTGGCCTGGGCCTCGACCTCGAGCTTGTCCGAGTCCAAGAGAGCGGCGTACTCGGCCAGGTCCGAGGCAGCGCGTTCTAGGGTGTTGAGGCCATGGGAAAGTTCGCCTTCGCGTTGCCCGAACTGTTCGTTCAAGTTGTTCAGGGCCCGGCGGTTCTCTTTGGCGACTTGCTGCGAGGACCGCACCGTCAGCCTCAGGGCCCAGTCCACCTCCAGACCGGACTCATCAACGCGGCCGAGGAACTCCGAGCCGGGGAACAGCATTCCTTCGTCGGGGACGTCCGCGAGGACGAGGAGTGACTGGTAGGAGGCAGTAGTGGTTCCTGGCACGGCGTGGGGTTGAGCGACCTTGAGATAGCGCCGTTCGAGGGGGTTCCAGTTCCTCAACTGTCGCCGGTCTAGGTCTGACTGGCCGCCCTCGTCGAGGAGTGGGTCGGTGAGGGCCGCCCCTGATCGGGGGGTGAGGAGCTGGTCGGTGATATCGCTGTGGCTCTGAGGGACTGCCATATCAGCGAACAGTCCGCGCTCCTGTGCGTGCAGGTGCAGCCACACCATCTGGGCCGCAGTGGCGGGTACCGGACGGAAGGGTGCCGGGATCATCGCCTCGACCTTGCGGGCCTGCTCCATTCGACGATCGACCTCGCGTTGGGTCAGGCCGGCTCGCGGGAGGCCGAGAGCATCACGCAGATCAGCGAAGGCGGCGGTGATGGACTCCTTGGCTCGATCTCTACCTGACGGGTCGCTCAGGGGTACCGCAAGCCAGTAGATCCGTTGCCCGATCCCGATCTGGTCGAGGGTGTCGAGTGTGGCGACGCATTCAGCGGCCCAATCGGGGCAACGAGCCAGGTCGACACCGTCGATCATGCGCTCAACGACGGCAGCCGGCTCCAACCCAGCGCAAAGGCCCAGCACCAGGCTCTCCCCTGGCAGGGACCGGAACAGCGCCTGGTGGAGGACTCGTGCCTCGGCCTTGTCTTTAGCGGGCCGATACCCGTACGGCAGTGGTTCGAGCCTCCACAGCGCCCACACCGATCCGCTGCGGGTCCACATCAGGTGTCCGGCGATGTTGCGGGCGGGGGATCTCATCGGGTCTCCGAGGGGGTTGGGTTAGCGGCAAGGAGGGTCTGGATCTGGGTCAGTGCGGGTTTGACCGCCGCGGGTTCGGGAGCCGGGGACGGCTCATCTGGGAGGTCAACGGCCACCACCAGGCGATGCTGGACACGGTGCGGGGGGCGGACGCGAATGACCCGGCCTCCGATTCGGCCAGCGCGCGGGGCTGTGATGGCCTGCACGGCACCGAGGACGACCGAGACGGGGCTGCGGGAGCCGACCGGGATACGACCGATCAGCCACACAGTGCCGGCCAGCACACAGGTGAAGGCGGTGACGTTGACGAGGAGCCCGAAACGAGCCCACACGCTGGTGGTGTTGAACGCGACCAGCAAGATCACGCCGGCGGCTACCGCCTGGGTGACCGTGTAGGGGCCGAAGGGGATCTTGGTGCCGTCTGGAGTGCGTCCGACTAGTTGCGGGAACTTCCTGGCGCGTGTGTACCACCGGACGATCTCGGCTGGTGTCTCGTGGCTCACGGTGCTCGTCCCCTCGGCTCAGGCTGCTCAGACCTGTGTCACGTGGGTGACTTCGGGGGCGGAGTTGATCTCGCTGTCAACGCGGTCCTTCACGAGCTCGACGTTGAGGACGATCCAGATGAACAGGCCTGCGGCCAGTCCAGAGATCACAACTCGGGCCATCGCACCCCGAGAAGCGATCGCTTGGAGGATCACGAAGGCGATGCCGGCGACGACGGCGAACGTCTTCATCAGGGTCTCGAGCGCGCCGAGCTTCTCGGTGCTCCAGCCGATGAGGTCATCGTTCGCGGCCAGTGGGAGACCTTCGATGAGGAGTGTGGTGATGGCGGACATGGTGGGTTTCCTTTCGGGTTCACTCGTTAGTGGCGTGGTCGGGGATCTGGGCTTTGGTGACGGGGGCCGCGTCGATCGCGGCGACTTCCCATCGGCCGGCGCGGGCTTGGAGGGTGAGCGCGTACCCGATGGCCAGTGACGCGGTGTCGCTGGATGGGGTACCGGTCGCGGTCACGAGGACCCGGATCTCGTCTCCGTCCGATGGCGCATCCGTGGGGATCCGGTCTCGGTCGGCGTAGACGCTGGTGACCTTGACCGCGGCGAAGACAGGTGGAGTGACTGGCCGGATGGGGGTCCCGGGGACGATCACTCGGGCGACGTCGCCGGTCACCAGTAGCGCGTGAAGGAACTCGGCAGTCGCTGCAGCGACTGGGTCAGCTGGGGTGACTCGGTGGCGGTAGGCCAAGCCCGGTGGGTTCGCCAGTCCGGGGGCAGCGACCGGGGCAGGAAGCATCGTGGCAATGAGCGCCCCGGCTTCGTAGGCCACCGGCACCTGGAAGTAGCGGCGAGACTCTTCAGCGGCCTCAGCGGCAACGGTGGCTGCGACGGTGACTGACCAGGCGCCCTCGACCTGGTCGATCCCCGACACCGCGGCGTCCCGCACCAGCCAGCCGGACTCGGGCAGTGCCGCACCTGCCGTGGTCGGCAGGAAGCGGGCCAATGCCTTCTCGTCTCCGCGGGTGGTCGTCAACCACGTGATCACGTAGTCCACGGCGAAGGCCTCGACTGCGGCTCGCTCGTCGAGAGTGCCGGGCTGCGTCGAGGCGACTGTCACGGGAGCAGGTGCCGGGGCGTTCCAGACAGCCCAGACCGCAAGACCAAGCGCGGGCGGCCCGGCTGCCAGACAGCACCACAACGCACCGGTGGTGACCTTGGTGATCCAGGCGGCAGGGGCCGTCCACTCCAGGGCAGCCGAAGGCGTTCCATCGGATCGGCCGGGCGCTGCCGCGAGGTCCTCGGGTTCGTTGGCGCTGTGAGATTTCAGTTTCATGCTGCACCTCCGGCAAGCACTCGAACAGGCTCTTCGGGCTCATCGGCATCGAGCTCACTCACCACACTCAGGTGGGTTCGGCGCGGCTTCTGCAGGCGGATGAGGGCCCGGCGGGCGCTACGCAGTTTCGAGCTAGCCAGTACCTCGCGCATGCGGTCGGCTGCCGCCTCATCGAGTGGACTGGACGCCAGGTCGGCGATCGCTCCATCGATCTGACGCTTCGCGGCATGGACCTCGGCGGCTGCAGCGAGATCGCGGGCGGTGGCCTGCTCGTTGTCGTCCATGTCCTCGTTAGTTCCTCTCTACGGCGGGGCGATTGCCCTCCACTGGGCCCTTCACTCAGGGCAAGTGGCCGCATCTGCCGGCGTGTGACAGGTCAGTTCGAGGAACTTCTTCGCAGCGGCAGCGAGGTGTGTTTGTGCAGGTCAGACGGGTTGGGCAAGAAGTGGGCCGGGTGCTTGCCCGGAACCTTCTTCGCCACGGTCTGAATCGGGCAAGGGATCGGGCAAGGGTCGAAACAGACCGTGAGTCACGTCAGGCCCCGACCATTGAAGGGACACCCGCCCGTGGCCACGAACTTGTTCATGCAGCACGAGAAGGCGCCCAGTCTGTCCTCTCCCCTGTTGCGACAGATCTGCGACAACTGGGCGCGCCTGAACGCCTCAGCAGAGGCCAGAGCGACCGTCCGGTTGTGGGGCGAAACGCATCCGCCTCTGACAGGTCTTGGCACCCCCGGAGAGGTGCTCGACCAGATCGTCGCGGCCAGTCACGATGGAGAAGACCAGATCCTGCGTTCGCTGCTCGCGCTCGTTCAGGACGGGGACCGTCTCGCTGGTGAGGTTCTCCTACAGACCATGCTTCCGACGCTCACGTGCATGGCGAAGCGGATCCGGGCACCCAGGGGCGAAGACTCCTACGAGGATCGCCTCCAACGGGTCTTGTCCGAGTTCTGGCTGGTGATCATTCAGCCCCGAACCATCCAGCGCGCCCGGGTTGCAGGGCGGTTGCGCATGGACACGCTCCACCGAGCAACCGCGCACCGTCGCAGCCCGGATGCCTGGGAGGAGCACGTCACCTACCACGATGAGGGGGACCAGGACCTGCCCGACCACAACCAGGTAGCGGGACAGGTTGCGGGGCCGGAGACAGACCTTGCGGAGCTGCTGCTGCAGATGCGCGACGCGGGCAGCTTGACCCCCGAAGAGGCCAAGTTCCTCGGGGAGGTCTATCTGGTCTCCGGAGGGGACCAGAAGGATGCTGCCCGCCGCCTCGGGCTCAGCCACGCCGCCACCCGTCAGCGGGTCTCCCGGCTGCGCAGCCGCCTCTGTTCGGCCGTAGCAGCTGAAGTGGCAGCGGTGGGCGACTCGATGGCCCTGGCCAGTTGAATTGCCATGTCGAGCCCAGTTCTCTTTCCATCTCACCTCGGGGAAGTGTCCGGGGTCGCCTCTACGGTGCTCGCATGGTGCTCCCCAAGTCACTGTTCCAGGCCGCGGCGGTTCGCACGTGGGCCCGCTGGATGGTTTGGCGGCGAGCCGTCATCATCGACACCGAGACCACGACGCTGCACGGGCGGATCTGCGAACTGGCTGTGGCTGACGCCAGGGGCACCGTCCTGCTGGACACCCTCGTCGACCCCGGCTGCCCCATCGACCCGGCCGCCACGGCGGTCCACGGGATTCATGACGCCGACGTGGCCGGCGCGCCGACCGTCCTCGAGGTACTCCCCCAACTTCGGGCGTTGGTGGGCCGACGGCCAATCCTGGCCTACAACGCCCCCTACGACAGAGCGGTACTTACCGCCGAAGCGGACCGGACGGGTTTCCAACTCGGGAGGCTCGGTCGACGACATGCGTGGGGGTGCCTCATGCGGGCTCGGGCCCTCCAGGAGGGACGGGCGTGGTGCCGTCTGGACGGCGGCCACCGAGCAGCTGGCGATGCTCGGGCAGCGAGCCGGGTTCTGCGATCCCTCGCCAACCTTCTCTAGCCCGAAACTATTGCACGTGCCTATGGCGGCTAGATCTGGCGCATACTCTTGCGCGGACCTATTGCCTGCAATGGTGGTTCCCTATGGGGGCGCGTTCTGTTGGTGCGACACGCTTGCACCTAGACCTTGCCGCTCCCATAGTTTGCCTGTCTGGCGCGCTATGGTGGCGCCTTATCTTGTGAAGCCATATAGAGCGGTCACGCGACGTGATCCCATAGCGCACCAGATACTCGTGTCTGGTGGCACGACACCATTGCTAGAACCTTTGGCGCTGCCCCTACCAGGAGCAGCGCAGCCGCGAAAGGACTAAGGGACGCACATGACCAACGCAGCGGCGGGCCTTCCCCGCACCATCGCCGTCATCAACGGCAAAGGTGGCGTCTTCAAGAGCTCCATCGTCAGCTCCGTCGGGGCACTGCTAGCCGAAGCCGGATGGCGAGTACTCCTCATCGACCTCGACATCCAGGGCAACCAATCCGAGGATCTGGGGCTGGCCGACAGCACCGACGAAGGCAAGCACCAGGTCGCAGTCATCCCTGCGGGACGGCCCTTCGAACCCCAACCCACCGGCCGGGAACGGCTCGACATCATCCACGGCGGCATCGAACTCGAGGACCTCGCATCCGTCATGCAGGGCCGCCAGGCCCGGGACCCGGAGTGGATGTACGCCCTCGGGAAGTCCATCGCGAGCATCCGCGACGACTACGACCTGATCCTCATGGACTGCCCCCCGGGACTACCCATCCTGCAAACCCTCGCACTGGTCGCCGCCCGCTACGTGGTCATCCCCACTCGCTCTGACGCGGGCAGCCGCAAGGGGATGCGCCTGGTTGCCCGCAGGTTCGCAGCCGCACGCGCCTGGAACGAAGACCTCGAGCTGCTCGGAGTGGTCCGCACCGGCATCACCTCCTCAGCCAAAGGAATCCGCGAAGAGGTCAGGCGCGAGATCGCGGCCGACCTTGGGGGAGCGGCCCCGGTGTTCGAGACCTGCATCCGGTACGCAGAGCGCCCGGCCAAAGCGGTGCGGGACACCGGCCGACTTCCGCACGAACTCGAGCCTGAGGCTGAGCGTTGGTTCAAAGCCCGCTTCGAACGACTACGAGAGCGCAAAGTCAAGGAAGCCGCGACCAAGCCAGGCGCCCACAGGGCAGACCGCACCGACGAAGCCGAGATCGTTCTCGCACCCAGCACCACCGGGCTTGCCCAGGACTACGCAGAGTTGGCCCAAGAGTTCGTCAACCTGCTCGGCGATGCAGAAGGCCGCGCCGAGGAGTCAGCATGAACAAGCCGCTGCCCTCAACCGACCTCTCCACAGCATTCGCCAAGCCCTCCCGCGGCGCGGGCATACAGCTACCCCCGACCAGAAAGCCCCCGCAGAAGCGCTCACAAGCCCGCCAGCGGTCCGTGAGTTCCGTTCCGGACCCAGCGCCCACCGAAGACCTGTCGAACCCTCAGATCCCCGCAGAGAAGCCCCAGTCCTCACGAGCGCCGGCCACTGAACAACGGCCACGCGCCGCGAAACCACCATCAACCAGACGGACAGCCGCGGGTAAGGCACCCGGCACAATCGGACGACCACAAGCCGGTCAAGGCCGCCTCGTGCTGTGGACCCCGGTGTCAATCCGAGCGCGCATGCAAGCCGTTCAATCATCCACCGGGGCTCTCTACCTCGACCAGGTCCTCGACGCCCTCGAGGCCACGGTCGACCGTCTTCCTGACCTAGTCGCGGAAACCACCGAGCAACCCCACATCCAGGGAAAACTCTTCGAGCGAGCCGTTGCGACACCTGAAGCTTCACCTCCCAGGGTCCAACTCACCATCCGCGGCGTGCTTGACAGCCAACTCGCAGTCATCGACCAGTTGGTCGAATCCAGCGGGGCGCGGAGCCGGTCAGCTCTGATCAACGCCGCGCTGGAAGCAACCTTGCCGGCGTAACCAGGGGTCCCATCCGGGGGGGGAGCGGCGGGCGTCCAACGAGCAGCCAGTGCGGCGGAGATCACCCACAGTGCCAGGCGCTCCCCGGCGTCACCTATCCGAGGTCCTGAAGGGGTTCGTCTGTCAACTGCCGTCTAATGCGGCAGGATTCGGGAGAACGGCCTGACGGAGGGTGGAAGCACAGTGGCAGACGAAGGGACCAGCATCCTCGATGTCCTGGTCAACCAGGTCGAGGACGCGAGCCTTCGTTCTCGGATCGCCCGCGAGATCGAACTGCTGCGTGGCTCCCGCAGTTTCGGTCTCGTGTTCGACCGTCACCTCCCCGAGTCCGTGCGCCTGCCTGAGCACCCCATCCGCAAGGGTGTCCGGGTTGCGCTGAGTGACGAATCCTCCGACGAGACCTGGCCGGTCCTCGGCTTCACTGACAAGACCCGCAAGGTCGCCGTTCTGGGCGTGGGGAAGGAGCGCCCTGTCGATGACCTGATCGTCATCCGTGAGTTCGGCGAGCCGGTCTACCCGGGCCTGGAGTCCGTCGAGCGCATCCAGAACGGCCCCAACGATGCTCCGTGGCACACGGTCATCAACGGTGAGAACTTCCACGCACTCCAGGCGCTCCGCTCCACCCATCGGGACAAGGTCGACCTCATTTACATCGACCCGCCCTACAACACTGGAGGCAAGACCTCCTGGCTCTACAACGACAAGTTCGTTGATCGCAGTGACCGAGCCAAGTCGTCGAAATGGCTCTCGTTCATGGAGCGAAGACTGAAGATCGCGCGGGACCTGCTTAAGGACTCCGGCGCCATCTTCGTCAGCATCGGTGACGACGAGCAGCATCGGCTCCGGTTGCTGATGGACCAGGTGTTCGGTCCTGACAACTGCGTAAACGTGCTCACAGTCGAGATGTCCACGACGTCTGGGCCCAAGACCGTCAACGCGCAGCAAGGGACCATCGTCAAGAACTGCGAGTTCGTGCTCATCTATCGCAAGAGCTCCGCGTTCGACGATGTCTCGCATACGCCACTGGTCGACAGCGTTGAGGGCTGGGCGCAGAACTACTCGTGGTGGCTGCACGATGACGGCGCTATGGGGACCTTGGCTGAGCAACTGCTGGCCGATGAGAAAGTCGCCGCAGATATTGCGGCCCTCGGTATGAGTGGGCGTGGAACGTTCAGCATGAACCGAATGAGCGACCTGCTGGTGTTGTCAGATGCAGCGCGAGAGTTCGTCGAGAAGAACGTCGACCGGATTGCGAGAACGGACCGCCTTCCCGTTTCCTGCCGGGGACAGAACCCGCCCCAGGGGCGCTACGTACGCTTCCACGCGGATCACCGCGAGTACATCTTGACCACCCTGTCGAGTGGTACCGAGGTGCAGGTACTTCCGCTTTCCCTCAACTACCGGTGGAGCGACGACCACAAGCCCCGGTACGGTCGCACGGTCCTACGGGGTGACCTGTGGAAGGGATTCTTCAAGGACATGGCCCGAGTGGACCGCGAAGGTGGAATCCCCTTCAACAACGGCAAGAAGCCGATTCGGCTCATCCAGCAACTGGTTCGCTGGGCAAACAACAGCCCCGATGCCGTGATCGTTGACTTCTTCGCCGGGTCGGGCAGCACTGCCCACGCAGTGATGGAGATGAACTCGCGAGACGGCGGGCGGCGCCAGTGCATCCTCGTCACCAACAACGAGGTCGGCATCGATCAGGCGAAGGCACTCCGGAAGAAGGGGCTACACCCCGGCGACCCCGAGTGGGAGTCCCAGGGAGTGTTCCAAGCCGTGACGACCACCAGGATCAAGAACGTCCTCGATAGCGGCGCCAAGGCGAACGTCGAGTTCTTCAACCTGACCTACCTCGACCCGGGCCGAGTGCGCAGGGGACACGAGTACGAGGCAGTGGCACCGCTGATGTGGCTCGAAGGCGGCGCCCGGGGGGAGCGGGTCGACACGATCCCCGACGACGGCTGGGCGCTCACCGACTCGTACGGCGTCCTGTTCACCGTCGACGAGCTGGCGCCGTTCGCAGACGCGGTGTCGAGAGCCGCGTCCGAGGAGCGGCCACCTGCCATCATCTTCGTCATCACCGACTCGCCGACCGAGTACCAGCAGGCGTGTGAACGACTTCCTGTCGGGATCGAGACCGTGCGGCTTTACCAGGACTACCTGTCGAACTACACCATCAACATCGAGGGCGGTGCCCGGTGAAGTTCACGCTTGAGGACTACCAGGACAAGGCCGTCGAACGCGTCCTCGCCGCCCTGACAAAGGCCCGTCGGGGATACGAGGAGGACGGCGAGAAGACCGCCGTTGGCCTCACCGCCCCGACCGGCGCGGGAAAGACCGTCATCGCCACCGCCGTGCTGGAAGGCATCTACCAGGGCACACCCAGTCGCGACCCGGACCCACTTGCAACCGTCTTGTGGCTCACAGACGACCGGTCCCTCAACGCCCAGACCATCGGAAAGATCCTCCAGGCGTCCGGCGGGCGCATCGACGCCAACCGGATCCGGTTCCTGTGGGACCTCGACGAGCGGGTCCTGGAACCGGGCTTCATCTACTTCGTCCATATCCAGGCGCTCCAGAAGAACTCCACGCTGCATGCCCACCGCCCTGACGGCACCAAGAACGACAAGCGCACCTACGGTGCGTGGGACATGATCGCCAACACCGTCCAGGACCGTGGCGAAGACTTCATCGTCATCTGGGACGAGGCACACCGGGGCTCCGGCACCACGAAGACGGACCGGAAGTCCATCGCGGGAACCATCGTCAATGGAGGCCCGACGAACATTGGCACCCAGCAGCCTGCCGCACCCGTGGTGCTCGGCATCTCCGCAACACCTGACCGGTTCTACTCGGCCATGAAGGCCGCCGACCGGACGATGCGACTCGTTGAAGTCCCGCCTGGCGACGTGCGTGAATCCGGCCTGCTGAAGGACCGCATACTCCTGCGGAACATCGCCGAGGACCAATCAGCGGACAACACGATGCTCGCGCTCGCCGTCGAGGATCTGAAGGACGCCGGCAAGGCATGGCGGGCACACCACCAGAACACGGGGGACCGGCTGGTTGAGCCTCTCCTCGTCGTCCAGGTGCCGCCCAAGGTCACCGAGAAGCGCCTGACCGAGATTCTCGACGTCATCGCCACCGCGTGGTCTGAACTGACCGGCCATGCCGTAGCCCACGCCTTCGGAGACCCCCACGGTCCGCTCACTGTCGGCGACCGGACGGTCAGGTATCTGCCGCCGCAGGCAATCTCGGGGGACGACCGCGCCCGGGTGGTCCTGTTCAAGTCCGCACTGACGACCGGCTGGGACTGCCCTCGTGCAGAGGTGCTGGTGTCGTTCCAGGGCAAGGACTCCTACACCGAGATCGCCCAGTTGATAGGACGCCTGGTCCGGACTCCTCTCGCGCAGCGGGTCGACGGTGGCGATGACCGGCTCAACGAGGTCGTCGCCTATCTGCCGGGCTTCAGGACCGAGCACGTCGTGCGCGTGGTCAACGCGCTCACCGAGGACGAGACGGTCCAGACCGAGGTCCTGATCTCCCCGGAGATGTGCAGTCGCTCCACGAAGGTGCCGGGCGAGGTGTTCGAGCTCCTCGACACCCTGCCGTCGTACATGCGACCCAGGGTGTCGTACCCGTCCCGGACCGCTCAGTTGATGCGGTTGGCGGCAGCGCTCAACGAGTACGGGCCCGCGCCGGGGGAGCGGTTCGTCGCGAACGCCCCGACGAAGGCCAAGGCGTGGATTGTCGATCAGATGCGTGCCGCCGATGGCCAGCGCAAGGACGAGATCGACAAGAAGGTCGATGACATCCTGGCCCTCAAAGTTGGCACCACGGTCGTCGGCTACGGCGAAGCCATCATGTTGTCGGGGGACACGCAGGAGTTCGCCACCTCCGAGCGTGACCTCGACGGCTACTACAACAAGGCCGTCCGGCTTCTCCCGGACGGCGCAGCGGCCTGGTACTACAACGACCTTTGCAACCGCGACTATGAGGAAGTGGACGCCGGCGTCCGGGTGGCCGCGATGGCCGGGCTCGGCTTCAAGGACGTCATCGAGGAGGCAGCCGCCAGTCTGATCCGCACCTGGCGGGATCAGCACCGTTCAGCGGTGTCCCGCCTGCAGCGATGGGTGCGTGACCTCATCGAGCCCCTCTGGCACCTCGGGTCATCGCCGATGCATCCAACAACGGTGGAGGCCCGAGAGGTCTACCCAGCATCGACACAGAAGGTGAAGGGCGACCAGACCGAGCGGATCCCGACCTATCCCCATCACTTGTACGTGATCCCGGAGGGACGGAAGGGAACCGGGGAGTTCCCCGTCGACACCTCTCGGTCCTCGTGGGAACGGAAGGTGCTGGAGGCCGAACTCAACGCATCGACGCTCCTCGGCTGGTACCGCAACCCGCCTTCCGGGCGCCACGCCCTGGCGATCTCATACGAGTTCGGCGACCAGCACCTCCTCATGCACCCCGACTTCCTGTTCTGGCACAACGACGGCGACGGCATCGTCATGGACATCGTGGACCCCCACCAGCACAATCAGGCCGACACTGGACCCAAGTGGAGCGCACTCGCCAAGTACGCCCAAGACCACCCCGACCGCGTCCGCCGCTGCCTCGCAATCATTGAAGTCGGGGGGAGAATCCGAGCGCTCGATCTCACGGCCCCCGGCGTTGCGGAGAGGGTCGCGGCCGCCACCAACCAGTCACTTATCGAGGCCCTGTACGACGCCGAGGGGATGGACTACTGATCGAGGAACAAGTGCAGCGCAGGCATGAATAGTTTCGTATAACTACTCCAGTTCTATACGTACCTATGCGACGCTGGCCGGATGAAACCAAGTCCCTACTCACCTGGCTCACAGCCCGGCTACCTCGCCGGCCGCGGGTCTGAGCTTGAAGCAATCCGCACCCGGCTGGCCCGGGTAACGATGCTCAACCGTTCCGGCGGCCCGCTGTTGGCCTTCTACGGCTCACGTGGGCTGGGGAAAACCTCACTCCTGCGCGAAGCTCAGCGCCAGGCGCAGGCCGCTGGCTTCCTCACGGCCTGGGTGACCGGGCGCGACGATGTATCGCTCGCGCCCGAACTGGCACGCTGGCTGGGGGAGGAGATCAGGCGGGAGAAGGCGTTCGGTGACCGCGCGAAGGGTCTGCTGCACAACCTGGACAGAGTCCAGGTCGAGCTCGGCGTGCCGGGTGCGAGGGTAGGTTTCGAAGTCGCCAGCTCGCGTGAGAGTGCCGCAATTGAGGAGGCGCTTGAGGATGCTGGCCGGTTCGCACGCAACCACGACAAGCACGGACTAGCGCTGTTCGTGGATGAGTTCCAAGAGGCACGCCTAGGTGATCGCCGATCGCTGTTGATTGCACTCCAGCACTTCGACGGCGCACCGGCCGGGTGCCCAGTCGCGATCATTGCAGCCGGGCTTCCCTCGATGCATGCGGCGGTTCCTGAAGCCGCTACGTTCGGGGAGCGTACTGACTTCATCGAGGTAGGTCTGCTGACCGACGTCGCGGTGGCCGAGGCGCTCCGCCTACCCGCTAAGCGACTCGATGTCGAGTGGTCCGATGACGCGATCGGGGCTGCTATCGAGCAAGCCGCCGGCTACCCCCATCGTGTGCAGCTCATCGGTGACATGACGTGGCAGGCTGCGCGGCCGAGCCAGGGAGACCTCATCGCAGCCGGTCACGTGCAGCAAGCCGCGGATCTGGTCGACCAACGAATGGCGGGTCTGTATCGGAGCCGTTTGGCCAAGCTGACCCCCGAGCAGCGGCGGTTCGTGGATGCGATGGCCGCGCTAGGTGACGACGACGTTGCTCGGGCGGAGATCGCATCCCGACTGGCGGTAAGCACAGAGGCGGTCAGCCGGCCGCGGCAGGAGCTGGTCGACCGTGGAGTCATCGAGCCGGCCGGGCACGGCAGGCTGCGCTTTACCGTTCCAGGTTTCGCCAGGTACGTGCGGGACCTCAACGTGCCCGAGTGACCGTTGAACCTAGTTCCGGCGCTCGGGAGGCGTGCCGGGCGTTTCAACTGTTCCGAAGTCCTCGAGCGCCCGGAGCAACTCCCGGAAGCGGGTCTGGTCGACGGTGTAGGTCCGGTCCTCTGCCTGGGCCAGAACCCCGGTGTCGAGGAGTGCTCGGGTGTTGAGGCTGACCACGGCCCGCTCCACTCCGAGGGCGCGGACTGCGTCGACCTGGCGGGTGCCGGGGTGCAATGCGTAGTAGTGGATCAGGTGGACGCGCAGTTCGCTCCCGAAGGCCTGGGTGGCGGCGTGCACGCTCATGGGCGTGGGGACCGCGATGGGCAGGCGTTTGGGCACGCCAGCATTCTGCCGGGTTCGGACTGGCTCATGGTGACTCGCCCTCCGTAGCGTGTTGACAATCGTCAATTGACAAGTGACGATGATACTAGCTTCTGAGTGCCTCAGAGGGACGCGTCGAAGCTGACGAACCGAACTTCCAGGGGTGCTACGAGGCACAGCGATCCCGCACACTTGACTCGGACAGCAGAAGGGGGCACTCGGAAATGGGCCAGTCCACGCCACACTCGGGAGCACTTCTGCTTGCCCTCGACACCGTCGTCGCGGCCGACGCCACCACCACTGGTGTGGAAGGCAGCCGTGACCTCTCGGGTGGAAATGTCCGAGAGTTCCTCGCGGCGGCTCGAACGTCCCCCCACGTCGAGCGATCCGCGAGAGCTGGCGCACCCGAGATGTCGGTCCTGTCCGCCGGCATGCGTCAGCACCGTCACCCCCAGGCCCGGGACCCCCGTTACTGGGCCTGGGGGTGGCGGACTCCTACGTCACGACCGAGGGTGAGTCACGTCTCAGTGGTAGCCGAATACGCTCAGCTGAGACATGTCACGTCCTCGGGAAGGAATCGCTGATGCGCACCCAATCTCGTCTCAACCGGATCACTATCGGTGTGATCGCCGCGGCCCTCACACTGTCCGCCGCGGCCTGCACAAACGATGAGGAGCCCGAGGCCCTCCCCACACCGACAGTCACCGTCGAACCAGAACCAGATCCAGACCCGACCCCGGACTGGCACGCCGACTACACGCCCGAGCAGCTCGAACTGTTCGAGGCCGCGGTGGACCGGATCGCGGAGTACGAACGCCGAGCCGAGCCGATCTGGCGTCACGGGAAAGTCACCCAGCGAGCCGAGGACTTGTTCCAGGAGTTCTTCCCCGACCCCCAGTGGCGCACCCAGCTGAGCGACCTCCAGTGGTCTGAAGACAACGGACTATCTCGCCAGGGCACCCCCACTGTGCACTGGAGCCGACCGACCCACATCGGCGTCGGCGAAGACGGCGGCAGCGTGCGACTTGAGCAGTGCATCGACCGGACATCGGTCACCGCGTACCAGAACGGGGAACCGAGACCCCGGAGCGAAGGAGCAGACAAGCCGCACATCCGGGAGATCAACGTGGACAAGCCGGCTGGTTACGACTGGCTGCTCTACGAGTGGCCGCCGCTGCGTACCCCCACCGAGCCGGAGCGGACACCATGCGAGCCCTGATCAGTGCGCTGTTGGTGGCGGCCACGTTGAGCGTGCTGCCACCGGCATCAGCGGAACCAACCTGCGGTCCTGGCCAAGAGCCCGTCTACGACGGTGATGGGTGGGTGTGCACCACTGTGGTGGACCCCGGGACCCCCGGCGGCGGAGCTGGTGGGGGCGGGGGCGGCAACGCCGGTGGCGGTAGCGGTGGGGGGCAGTCGGGGCCGCAGCAGTGCTGGGACAGCCACGGGAACTCGGTGCCTTGCAACCCTCCCGGTACGTCGTACAGCTGGTTCGCTTCTCAGCAGTGCTACGCCTACCTGCAGTTCCCTCAGCCCGAGCCGACCAACTCGGCGTGGGGTGGGAACACTGTCGACGATGGGTTCCTCTGGTTATGCATGACGTACACCGAGATCCACGGCGGCACCGCCTCCGGGAGCTACTTCTTCGTACCGCACTCGGCAGCACCCGCGTTGCCGGATCCGGCCGCGATGGCCGAGGAGGCGTTCTCGGCGATGCGCCTCACGACCCCGACTGTGAGGCTGGCACCAGCGCCACCGTTGATGACCTATGTCGGGCTCGAAACGTGGCTGTGGATCGACCCGAGTGAATGGGAGCCGTTGACCAGGTCGGTGACCGCCGGTGACACGACGGTGACAGTGACTGCTCAGCCAGTCCGCACGACCTGGCAGCTGGGCGATGGAAACGCCGTGGCATGCGGCTCGGCGGGCCGTGCCTGGGTGATCGGGATGACCTCGCACGAGCAGACCGAATGTCAGCACGTCTACACCCGAGTGTCGCGGTTCGAACCGGACGGCACGTTCGCCATCAGCGCGGTGATCGAGTTCCGGGTGGACTGGGTCTGCACCGGCGCCTGCCTGACCCCGGATGGAAACTTGGGTGAGGTCCCGGGGCCGGCTGGGGAGTCGGCGATCCGCGTAGGGGAGCGGCAAACAGTCGTGATCATGGGAGACAACTGATGAGCAGCACGATGCAGCAGAACCCCGCCACCGGCAGCGGCTGGACGTCGCGGATCGGTTCCCGAGCTGTAGGCGGCGGTGGCGGGGCAAGGCGGGATCTGCCAGTTCGGCCGACCGCTTCGCGGGGTCGGGTTCTGGCGGCGCTGCTGCTCGTGATTGCGACCGGCCTGGCCGTCGCGGTCGTCGTGATGAGGGCCGGTGACAAAGTGGAGGTGATCGCGGTGGCCCAGCCGGTGGCTAAGGGCCAAGTGATCACTCAGAGTGATCTGCAGGCACGGTCGGTGGCTGGCGTCGAGGGCGCGATCGGCGTAGGGCAGGCGCGTGAGGTGGTCGGGAAGACCGCCGCGGTCGATCTGGTGCCGGGGCAGTTGATGCTGCCGTCGATGATTACCGACCAGGTGGTGCCAGGCCCTGGTGAGGCGCTGGTCGGGTTGGCCCTGGATCCGTCACGGGTCCCGGCCGCTGGGCTTGCGCCCGGGGATGTGGTCGCGTTGGTGGCCACCCCGGCCACGGCCAACACCGATGCGGGCGCGGAGTTGGATGCGCCGACGGTGCTGGCGGCTAGGGCGATCGTGTACGGGATCGATGGCCAGGCGTTGTCTGGTGGCCAGCAGTTGCTCACGGTGGTGGTCACTGAGGGTGAGGCAGCTCGGGTGGCGGCTTTCTCGACCGCGAACCGGGTAGCGGTGATGAAGGTGTCTGGGGGGTCTTGATGCTGCTGGGTGTGTGTGCGACCAAGGGCGCGCCGGGGGCTACCTCGGCGGCGTTGGCGCTCGGCGCTGTGTGGCCACGCGACGTGGTGTTGCTTGAGGCCGACCCGGTGGGTGGGGCCCTGACGTACCGGTGCCTCACTCCTGCAGGGGGTCCGCCGACGCCGCGGCCAGGTCTGTTGGATCTCGCCCAGGACGCACACTCCGGCCGTGCAGAGGCCACAGCGGCAGCGGTACTGGATAAGTCCACTCAACGGCTGGGTTGTGGGGTACGGCTGGTTCAGGGGGTCACTGGGATCCAGGGGGCCGGGGTGGCGAACATGTGGCCCTCGATCGTGCAGCTCGTGGCTGCCGCCGCCAAGGAGATCGACGTGATCGTGGATCTGGGGCGGCTGCATTCTGTGGTGCCTGGGTTCGTCGCTGAGGCCCACCGGCTGCTGGTGGTGGCGGCACCGACGATGGAGCAGGTGGTCTGGTTGCGTGAAGGCGTGGATCGGATCCGTCGGCAGCGGACCTCTCCAGTGGCGGTGACTCCGGTGCTAGTGGGTCACCCCAAGCACGCGGCGGCCGAGTGCGGGGAAGTCGACCAGGTGCTTTCGGGTGCCGGAGTGCACGCCGACCTGACCCAGCACCTGTCCTGGGATCCAACTGGGTTGCAGCGGCTCCAGGTCGGGGGAGACCCCCACCACAAGTCGCTGGCGAAGTCCTCCCTGATCAAGTCCGCGCGTGAGCTTGCTGAGCACGTCTCAGTCGACAACAGCCAACACCTCGATGCCGCGTCCAAGTGGTTCCGAGCAGGGGAGCAGTCATGACCACGTTCAGCAGTGACCTGGTGCGGCTGCTCCACCGAGAGGCCGGGGACCGGGTCCACCACACCGGGACAGCACTCGACCCGGCCACCGAGCGGATGCAGTTCCAGGCGGCCGCAGCTGCGGCCGTGCGTGACCATTCGATCGGGTTGGTGAACTCTGGAGTGGAGCCGCTGACTCCCGCCGATGAGCAGCAGCTCGTCGAGCACGTCGTGGCGCGGATGTTCGGTGCGGGTCGGCTTCAGCCGTTGCTGCAGGACGAGACGATCGAAGACATCTCGATCAACGGCCCCGGCACCGTCTTTGTGACCCGGGCCGGTGGGGTGAAGGAACAGGTAGAGCCGGTCGCGGACAGCGACGAGGAGTTGCGGGAGCTCGTTGGGAACTTGGCTGCGTACGCCGGGCTGAACGCCCGTCCTTTCGATGAGGCCAACCCCCAGTTGGATCTGCGGCTGCCCGACGGGTCACGGCTCTCAGCAGTGCTCGGAGTTTGCGCACACCCGGTGGTCTCGATCCGGCGAAACCGGCTGGAGTCGGTGTCCCTGGAGGATTTGGTGCGGTTCAAGACCGTCACCGAGGAGGTCGCCGAGTTCCTGCGTGCCATGGTTGCCGCGCGGTGCAACATCATGATCGCGGGCGCCACCAACGCCGGGAAAACGACCCTGCTCCGGGCACTCGCAGGAGAAATCGACCCGGGAGAGCGGCTGGTCACCGTCGAGAACGCGCTCGAGCTCGGCCTCGGTGCGACCGGCCGTCACCCCGACCTGGTCGAGTTCGAGGTCCGGCTCCCCAACTCCGAGGGTGTCGGCGGGGTTCCGATGGGAGACCTGGTGCGTCGCAGCCTGCGGATGAGCCCGGATCGGGTGATCGTGGGTGAGGTCCTCGGCCCCGAGATCATCACCATGCTCAATGCGATGACTCAGGGCAACGACGGGTCGATGTCCACGATCCACGCACGCTCCAGCGCCGAAGTGTTCAACCGAATCACCACCTACGCACTCCAATCCGAAGAGCGGATGCCCAAAGAGGCAGCCCTCGGGTTGATCGCCGGCGGCCTGGACTTCGTACTGTTCGTGGAACGGCACCGTGGCACCGGAGAACGCCGACTCTCCTCGATCCGGGAGATCACCGGCCAGACCGACGACGGCATGATCGTGACCAGTGAGGTCGTCGTCCTCGACAACGAGAGGGCAATCTTCAACCCCGATGTCGCGGGACTGGCCCGCACCGACCAATTCCGTGACGTCGACTGGGAACACCCGGCCTCTAGATGGGGAGCGTGGTGACATGTCGTGGGCCACGCTGACTGGACTCGCGGTCGGGGCCGGGTTCGCGGCCGCGGTGGTGCTGCTGGTGGCCGTTGTCCGGGGCGCTGAACCTGACCGAGTGATCCTGACGAGGGCCAAGACCTGGTGGTCATCAGCCGCCGCGCGGCGGGCCACCTACGCGGCCACCGCGGCAGTCGTGGTCGGGGTGCTTTCCCGCTGGCCCGTGGCCGCTGCCGCAGCTGCAGCGGTGGTGTGGGTCGGCCCTGCGGTGTTCGGGGGCGGCCGAGACGGAGTACGTCAGATCGAACGCCTCGAAGCACTCGTCACCTGGATGGAGTCTTTACGTGACACCGTGGCGACTGCATCCAGCCTGGAGCAGGCCATTCCCCGTTCTCTTGACGGGGCGTCGGAGTTGATCGGTGAGCCGCTCAGGCGGCTGGTCGCCCTGATGCAGGCCCGAGTACCGCTTCCGCAGGCGTTGGCGCATTTTGGTGAGGATCTCGATGACGCGACTGCTGACCAGGTGGTGGCGGCGCTGTACTTGTCGGCGCGGCTGCACGGGCCGGGTTTGGTGGCCACGATGTCCAACCTGATCGAGACCACGCGTGAGGAGTTGGAGATGCGGCGCCGGATCGAGGCGGCCCGCAGATCGCTGCGGCGCAACACCCGGATCATCGTGGGTGTCAGCGTCGGGATGGTCGGTGCGATCTCGCTGTTCTCTCGTGAGTTCGTGGCTCCGTACTCCACGATGCAAGGTCAAATGGTGCTGGTGCTGTTGATCGGCGGGTTCGCGCTCGGGTTGTGGATCATCCGCCGGGCCGGCGCGATCGATGCCCCCGAACGGTTCCTGGCCAGCCCGGAACAGATGGCCAGCCTCGGAGGTGCCCGGTGACTACCGCTCTCATCGCCGGCGGACTGCTCGGTGGCGCTCTTTACCTGCTCGCGGTCGCGATCGCGCCGCCGCGGCGCAACCTCGCCGTGGCGGTGGGGCGGTGGGAGGCTGACCGCCAACGGGTCCGGGTCATGGTCGACCGCGGCCAGGAGAGACGTCCGACAGCACGGCTGGTGGACCGGATCGTGGCCGAGGCAGCTCGGCGTGGAATCACGTTCACTCGGGTGCGGCCCGACCTGGAGCTCGTCGGCAAGACCGTAGAGGATCACCTCGCGAAGAAGTTGGCTTACGCCGTGGTCGGGTTCCTAGTGCCCGGTCTGTTCGTTGCCATCTTGGCTGCCGGTGACATCTACCTGCCGTGGACGATCCCCACGTTGGCGTGTGTCGGGTTCGGGGTCGCGTTCTTCTTGCTGCCCGACTCCCGGCTCAAGGCTGAGGCTGGCCAGCTGCGTGAGGACCTGCGTCGCGCGCTGTCGACCTACCTGGACCTGGTCACTATGGCGATGGCCAGCGGCCGTGGCATCACCGAGGCGCTGCCGACCGCTGCCCGGCTCGGACAAGGTCGGGCGTTCGGGCTGATCGCCGACACAGTGCTCGCCGCGCGGCGGCGTGATCTCACCCCTTGGGAGGCGCTGGCCGATCTGGGGGAGCGGACTCAGATGAAGGAACTGCAAGACCTCGGAGGAGCACTCACCTTGGTTGCCGAGGACGGTGCCCAAGTCAGGTCCACCCTGATGGCCCGGGGTGCGACGCTGCGGCGTCGGCGGGTCACCGAACTTGAGGCCGCCGCGGAGAAGGCCAACGACACCATGACGCTATCGGGGTTCGTGCTCGCCGGCGCCTTCCTCCTCTTCCTCATCTACCCGGCAATCATCACGTTCCTCGCGATCTGATTCGCGACCTAGAAGAAGGAGAAATCTATGTGGATCGACATCCTCGTGGCTCGGGAGTACCTGGTCACGCTGCTCGGGGAGCGGCGCCGCGATGAGGCTGGCCTCAGCGTCGTCGAGTGGGTTATCGGGATCACCATCGTGGCCGGACTGGTACTCGCAGTCGGGGCCATCATCGTGGCCAAGGTGACCGACAAGGCCAACGAGATCTCGCTGAACTGACACCCATGCGTAGGCGTGAAGAACGCGGAGCCACCGCAGTCGAGCTCGCAATCATCTTCCCAGCGGTGATGCTGCTGGTGATGTTGATCGTGCAGTTCGCTGTTGCTGCGCACGCCCACCACCTTGCTGAAGCCGCAGCTCACGAGGCCGCTGGTGTGGCGAAACGACACGACGGCACTGGCCCAGCGGGGCGGGCCCGGGCCGAGGAGTTTCTTGCCGGCAACGCCGCCACAATCTTGCGCGATCGCAGCATCGCCGTGCAGCGGACCCCCGTACAGGTGCAGGTCACTGTCACCGGGACGGTGATGTCGGTGGTGCCCGGGCTGAACTTGTCAGTCACCAAGACCGCGGCCGCCCCCGTGGAACGGTATGTCCCCCCAAGGTCGCAGCCATGAGAACAGAACGTGGATCCGCCGCCGCAGTAGAACTCGTCGTCCTGGGTCCGGTGCTGGTGATGATCATGCTGCTGGTCGTCGGGTTCGGGCGGATGGCCTCAGCAATGCAGTACGTCCAATCCGCAGCCGCCGACGGCGCCCGGGCCGCCTCCCTCGAACGCAACACCATCCAGTCGGCCACAGCCGCCCGCGCGGCCATCGACGCCTCGCTGGGGGACCGGGGAATGACGTGTCGCTGGCTCGACGTGAACGTCGACGTGAGCGACTACCGGCCCGGTGGCTCGGTTGAGGTCACCGTCACCTGCACCACATCACTGGGTGACGTCGCACTGTCGGGGTTGCCTGGCAGCAAGGCGTACACCGCGACTGCGGTCGTCCCGATCGAAACCATGCGAGGTAACTAGTGGCCACGACGGAACATGAGCGCGGGAACGTGACTGTCTTCGTGCTGCTGCTCGTCACCGCGCTGATGAGTATGGCCGGGCTCGTCATCGACGCCGGCGGAGCCTTGGCCACCAAACGACAGGCCGCCACCGCGGCCGAGCACGCCGCCCGAGTCGGCGCCGACGCCCTCGACTCTGCCTCCCTGCGCTCCGGCCACCCCGTAGTCGCCCCGGCACGAGCACGTACCGCCGCCCACAGCTACCTGACCAGGATCGGGGCCACCGGAACCGTGACGGTGTCCGGAGACACCGTCACGGTGACTGTCACCGACCGATACAAGACCGCCCTGTTGACACTGATCGGTATCAACCGGCTCGATGTGGCCGCCACGGCGGCCGCGGTCAGCATCAACGAGGACGGCAACTAGTCATGTCACACCTTCGGGTTATCGGGCACTTGCCCTAGTCGAGAGGGCTTCTGCGCGAGGAGAGGACTACAGATGCGTTGGATCAAGGCCGTAGCGGCAGGACTGATGCTGGGTGCACTGGTGGTGTTGCCACCAGCCGGGCTGATCGTGTTCATCGGGAACCCGTGGCCCGAGGGCGGAATCATGTGGTCGGCGGCGCTTAGTGACAGCGCGGTGATCGGGATCCTCGCCGTTGTGGTGTGGGTCTTGTGGGCGCAGTTCGTGCTGTGCGTGCTGGCTGAGGTCACCGCGGCGTTCCGGCAACGCGACCGGGCTGTCGGGGTACCGCTGGCGTTTGGGTTCCAGCAGCAGTTGGCCCGAAGGCTCGTGACTGCCGTCCTGGCTGTCGGCGTCGCCACCCCCGTCCTTGGCTTCACCGGGGCTGCCATCGCCGCAGAGCCTGCCCCGATGCCGGGGCCTCAGTCCTCGATGCTGGTGAGCCACACCGAGGAGGAAGTCGAGGTTGCGGCTCCAACCACCCTGGCCGCAGCCGCGCAAGAGACACGGACCGTGGTAGTTGGTCACCTGGACAACCTCTACACGATCGCCCAGACCCACCTCGGTGCCGGGAACCGGTGGCCCGAGATCGCGCGACTCAATCAAGGCCTGGAGATGAAGGACGGGACCACGTTCACCAACCCCGAGGTCATCCACGCCGGGTGGGAGCTGCGAGTCCCCACGGCTGACGAACCCTCCTCGCCGCAGGAGGCTGGCACCCACACAGTGGCCAAGGGCGAGTACCTGTCCAAGATCGCCCAGGACCGACTCGGCGACGGCAACCGGTGGCCAGAACTCTACGACGCCAACCGTGAGGTGATCGACGACCCGAACCTGATCCATCCCGGTCAGGTACTTGCAGTGCCCGGCGACACCCCAGCACGCGGCACGGTGGCCACCGACAAGGTAGGGCTCGACACACCTGACGTGGCTGAGAGGGCCGAATCGAACGACGCAGCCGCACTAGGGGCAGTCCCCTCAACCGAGCCGCCGGTGGCGGCGCCGCAGGCGGATCCGAGCACCGAGTTCCTCACCCAGATTGTCGACGCTGGTGAGAAGCCGTCGCTTGCTGGCACAACCACGAGCGACAGCGTGAGCCTCGACGAGAACGAGGGGACCGTATGGCCTGTCCGGACCGTTGGCGGAGTCGGTGCGTTCCTAGCCGCCGGTGTCATCGCGCTGATCGCGCTCAGGCGTGGTCGGCAGCGGCGGCAACGCAAGCCTGGTGAGCGGATGCCTCTCCCGTCATCCCCGGCGGCGGCCGAGGTCGAGCAGGAGTTGCGAGTGGTGGCCGATGACCAGGCCGTGGACAATGTCGACGTGGCTCTCCGTGCGTTGGCTGCCGCCTGTGACCAGGACGGGGAACCGAGACCCCGAGTACGGCTGGCCCGCGTGACTGCCTCCCAGATCGACCTCTATCTGTCCGCCGCGGCAACTCTGCCGGCTCCTTGGCGGGCCACGGATGAGTCCACCGTGTGGTTCCTGCCCACCACAGATGCCGCCCAGATCCCGGACCTTGCTGCTGAGGTGGCGGCGCCGTGGCCCGGCTTGGTCACTGTCGGGCATGACGGCGAGGACGGGCTGCTGCTGCTGAACCTGGAGGAAGTGGGGACGTTCGGGGTTGTCGGAGCAGCCCAGGCCCTCAACGTGTTCGCAGCGATCGCGATCGAGTTGGGCACCGCCTCCTGGAGCCAGGACGTATCCCTCACCATCGTGGGGGCCCTCGAGGAACTCGGGGAGCTCCTCGAACCAGGTCGCGTACGGTATGTCCCCTCCGCTAGGAAGCTCGCCCCGGAATCTGGAGCTGCCCTGGAGGTCGTTCTCGATGGTGCGCGCAGCCTCACCCGTGAGGAATGTTCAGCCCTGCGGAACCGAGGCGTGGTGGTGGTCACCCACGGATGGTCCGCGGGGGACACCGGCCTGCAAATCACTGGCCCGGATCAAGCCCGGCTACTGCCCTACAACCTTGAAGTCACCCCTCAACTGGTCGATGACCGCACGTTCGAAGGGCTCCGGGAGATCCTGCAGGCCAGTCTCCTCGAGCCTGTTGCTAGCCAGAGCCGGGAGCCCGTTGTCCCTTTCGACGCGGACGACGTCCTCGACGACGTCGTCCCTGATGCCTCCACCGAGGACCAGGAAGAGGCCGACGCGACAGCCCTGGACCCCGCTGAGGAACCTGCCATCGACGCCACCAGTGTGGGCACGGAGGCCGGGTCCCTCGAGGCGGCTGTTGTGTCGGCTGCACTCCCCGCGGAGGAGCTTGAGGCGACGCTTCACGAGTTCCTCCAGACCGGGCACCCCGTGATCCGACTCCTCGGTGAGGTGGTCGACATCGTGGGCACCACCGCGCCCGCACCGGCCTCTGAAACCCATCAGAAGGTTTGCACCCGGATCGCGGCCTACCTCGCCCTCAACCCCAACACCTCCCGACAGTCACTGAACCAAGCGGTGTGGGGAGGGCAGCGGATCTCCCCAAGCACTGTCGACTCACGAATCAGCAACCTGCGCGCCTGGCTGGGGGAGAACCCCGACACTCAGGAGAAGTACCTGCCTCCGCGCAGCCTGCGGTTCACCGACGCCGTCACAACCGACTGGGGCATCTTCACCAAACTGATCGGCTCCAACCCGACAACGGCAGCCACCACGGCACTCGAGGAGGCGCTCAGCCTGGTCCGAGGGCGACCGCTGGAAGGTGAGGAGTCCAAGCACTACGGATTCGCCGAGTACGTCGTGGCTGAAATGATGGACACAATCGTCGATGCTGCCTACGAGCTCGCCCGGCGCCGCTACTTCGAGGGGTCCTGGCGCAAGGCCGGCCAGGCCGCGGCGCTCGGCGTACTGCTCGAGCCCGGCAACGAACGGCTTTGGCGCCTGCGGATCCACGCCGCACATTCGGCCGGCAACTCTGCCGAGGTCAGCGAGGCGGTCGCCCGGATGCACGCCCGGATCACCGAACTCGGCTTCGAACTCGAGGACGAGACCACCGCACTCCTCCAGGCGCTCGCCCAGCAGGACGCCGAGACAATCTCACTCTCGCGTCAAGCGCTCTAAGAGCCACGGCTCCGCGGCAATGGCTCGAATCGCCCTAGGTTGATCCCGGTCCCAGCTAGGGTTGTTCTGAAGACGACCAGCCCGTGAAGAAGGTGAGGGCGACATGGGGCTTGGCTCAGCTCAGAACAACTGGATCTTCAGCGCGATCGTCCACATCCAGGGGGTAGCAGAGGACGGGTACCAGTATCGGTTCGAGGTTTCGGACAGGCCCGACGGCGCTGTCGTGTGGACAACGTCTCTAGTTGACGGCAGCCGTCTCACCTTCACCATCTCGTCAACCTCGGGACCGTGGGGAACCCTCTGGATCCAGCCAAGTATCGACGGTCTGTGGAGTGGGCCCCGTGCCGTGGTGAGCAAGTCAACGCCCTTTCAGAGTGCAGACAAGGCGAAGTGGCGAGCGATCGGGATCGCTTCCTACCTCCTGACCCAGCTACCAGAGGGGGAAGGCTTCCCCAAGAAGAAGGCACGCAAACACTTCCGGAACTACTTGCTTAGTCAGACAGTCTTCTATCCCTCGTCGGATGGGGGACGGCGAACCATCACCGAGGTCGTCCCCACTGGGTATATCGGCTAGGTGCGATCCGGAGGCCGCTGAACGTCCTTCGTGCAGGCCATCTCACTTCAGGCCCCTCACCCGCCCAGCTCCCCAGCTGTCACATATAGCCCTCGTCTCGTACTTGCCCTGAATGAAGGAGCAACTCCGAGGCAAAGGGACGAATCGGTGATGACCACGGGAGCTAGCGACCAGGTCTGGGTCGACGACTATGTGACCAGTACCGGCACCCACGTAGCCGGGCACTGGCGTAAGCGAACACGCACCCAGGGCGCGACGGCCGAGGTCGGCACCGACCATGGATACGGCCAGCCGGCAGCCGACCTCTCCCCAGCGGCCACGTGCATGGCCGCTGATCCGGTTCCCTCGGGGCCAGCGGCCGAGGCGGCGGTGTGGCGGGTGGCCGGCGGCGGCCAGCTCAGCCACGTCAGCACCCAACCCGTTGGAGTGATCGGCCAGCGCGACGCGAAGGTGGCCGCCGGCCTGGAGGCGCTACGCCGGAGACGTCAAGCACTCGAGCAAACTCACCCAGAAACAACAGCCAACCAGCAGCAGCGATGCTCGACGTGTGGTGAGTTCAAGGGATCTCATCACACATGTCGAGCAGCTGACGGGGTCGTGGTCAACCCGGAAGCCGCGGCGGCCGCAAACAGCTACGTTGACAAGCATGGCGACGTCGCCGTGACTGAGTATGTCCCTCACAGCGGCCAGACGTGCTGGTCAGTAGACGGCCCCCACGGGACCTACTTGGTGACGCCGAGCAAGGCCGGGCAGGTTGAGGTCTGGCGATCAGAGTCGTTCGACCCACCACGGACCTGTACTGACGTCTCGGCCGGACTCGGACGAGCCTGTCGGCTGGCCAGCGCCCTTCCGAAAGGCCGACCTGGGTCGGAGTCGTGGATGCGTGAGGCGAGCATGAGCCTGGAGACCGCAGGTGATGGGATTCCGACTCACTTCCCTGAGGTCGAGGGTCACGGCGGCGTCCAGCTCTCCGAGCGCAACGTCGTCGACCACACCGAGAGCGGGCCCAGTCAGGGGACCTTCACCGTGTGGACTGCAGACCACACCGGCGCGTGCAGCAACCCGACCGAGCACCCCTACGGTCCACGGGCCGGGTTCATCAGCAGTCGTCAAGGCGACCCGGTCTCCAAGTCGACGGCCGCACGCCGGGCTGCCGAGGACGTGGCCGAACGTCAGCAGCCCCGCCGCTGCGACAGGTGTGGCCAGTACCTTCCGTACGACGGCAGCCACACCTGCCCGTCGAGCTCACGCGGCGTGCAGCTCGCCCAGGCGGGTACGTCCCCCGTGGTCGGCGAAGTTGCCGGCACCATGGTTGAGGGCTTGCCGGCATGCAACTACGGCGATCTGAAGGGCGACGAGCGGGTCAAGGCGATGGTCGCCGACTTGGAGGAGTCAGTGAAGGCCGTCGTCGAGAGCGGTCGCCTGGGGGAGTGGCTGGGCGCGATGGCCAGCAACGGGATGAACCGGTGGAGCGCGAACAACCGGATCTTGGCCATGGTTCAGATGTCGCAGCGCGGCGTCGATATCAACGATCTGCATCTGATGGGTTTCCGTCAGTGGGAGAAGTTCAACCGCAAGGTGTCCAAGGGTGCCAAGGCCGTGTGGATCCTCGCGCCGATCACTCGCAAGGTCACCGAGGAGGACGACGACGGCAAGAAGACCGAGCGCAGCCGAGTCGTGGGCTTCAAGAGCGTGCCGGTCTTCAACATCTCCGACACCACCGGAGACCCACTACCCGAGAATCCAGGCAGGCCCGCACCGGGCGAGGCGACACAGGGGACCCTCGAGGGACTCCGGAACCGGGTCGGCACGGTCGGCTACACCTACGAAGAGGTCACGATCCCCGACTGCCAACCCGAGACAGGGGAAGGGACCCTCGGCTACACCGATCCCAAGACCAAGAAGATCGTCGTCGACTCCCGACTCTCCAACGCTCAGAAGGCATCGACGATCGCGCACGAGCTCGGGCACGTTCACTGTGGGCACGTCGACGTCGACTACAGCGAGTACCGCAAGCACCGCGGCCAGATGGAAACTGAGGCGGAGGCAGTCGCCTTCCTCACGATGCGCGCAAGGGGCGCGTCAGACGAGCAGGCTCATTCGTTCTCGCCGGCCTACATCGCAGGCTGGTCCCGCGGGGACGCCAAGATCATGCACTCCGCGATCGACAAGGCCGTCCGGGCCCACAACAAGATCATGGACGGCGACTGGCCGTCGAAGTGAGAAAAGGGAGGTTCGCACATGGCAGGCAAGCGGTATGAGGCCGAGGTCACCGACCCCACAACGGGGGAAGCCACCACGTTCAGCGCCAGAACGGAGGTCGAGCTTGAGCGTCTCATCGAGGAACACCTCGGGATGACGTTCCCGGAGGTGATCTGAAACGGAAACGGATTTGTCGGCGTGTCGGCGCACTGTGCGGAAACCGAAACGGAATGATGTCACGCATGGCGACAACGATGACCAACCGCGGAGGCCGCAAGCCCAAGGGCAACCGGGCAGCGATCAGTTGCCGAGTGCCCTCGGACCAGAAGCCACTCTTCGAGGAAGCTGCCCGTGCTGCGGGCATGCCCCTGGGCGACTACGTCGCCGTGATCCTCGCAGAGCACCACGGCTTCCCTGTTCCGGAGTACCTACTCCCACGGAACAAAGGTCAAGCGGAGTTGCCGATCGGCGCCTAAACGTGAGGAGACCCCCGGCCTGCCAGCCGAGGGTCTCTCTCAGAAAGTGAAACCTGCCCCTTGCCTTTGGGATCCACCACGTTGACGGGCTTGTCCAGGCCCACGTAGAAGAAAGGTTCCGGCCTTGAGCGTACCCGAATCCGGATGCTGCATCACGGATATCGATGGTATGTCCCCCGCCCGCGTGGCGCGGCTCGGCCGATCTCGGTGACCTGATGAAGTCGATCACTTCCGGAATGTGTGTCACACACACACCCGTCGCGGTACTTGCCCCGGGTGTGAGGCCTTCTTCGCGCGACCTGGACACACGCACGCCCACTGTTGGCCGCAGCGGCGACCTTTCTCAGGGAGCGCATGCCCTTCCCAGTAGGGGGCTGCGATGACGATCCAGCCTGCCGGCCGTGGAGCCCGATCGTCGTTCGATCGCGTTCTTGCCGCCGTCGAGGCGGCGGGTCTACGCCACACGGTGACTCACGGCGGCAACCACATCAAGGCCGAGTGCCCCACGCACGACGACAACAGCCCGTCACTCTCGATCGATTACAAGCATCCCGCCACCCTCATCCGATGCTTCGCCTCCTGCGACATCGACGACATCCTTGCCGGGCTTGGGCTGACCACCCCGATGCTGTTCGACGACTACGAGGACCCCGAAGTCTTCATCCAGCGACGAGCACGCGAGCGAGAAGAGGAGCGCAAAGGCGGCAGACGGATGACGCCGAGTCGACCCAAGCGCGTCCAGGTCGAGAAGACCCGGCCTGCGCTGCCAAAGGGTCGGCTACCTGGGCGGGTGACCAAGGTCGAGCCGCGACCGCTCAGCGAGTGGTCGGTCACCACGACGTACGACTACTGCGACGTCGAAGGACTGGTGATCCACCAGGAGGTGCGACACCAACGGTCGATTGAGGTAACCAACCCCGAGACCGGTGAGGTTTCCCAGCAGGTTGAGAAGCGGTTCACTCAGCGCTGGCCCGACAACAAGGGTGGATGGGTCGAGAAGACCCCGGCCGGGTTCGTGCCAGTGCTGTACCGGCTCCCGGACCTAGCGGGTTGGATCGCTGAAGGGCGTTCGGTGTGGCTGTGCGAGGGCGTCAAGGATGCCGAGCGGTTCCTCGAGCTCGGCGAGGCGGCGACCACGAATCCCTCGGGTGCAGGCAACTTCAAGCCTGAGCAGGCAGCGGCACTGGCCGGGGCGCACGTCACGGCCGTGCTGGACCACGACCTAGCCGGCTACCGTCGCGGGCTCAAGCTGGCCAGTGTGCTCACCGAGGTCGCATCGCTGCGCGTGGTGCTGCCGGTGACACTCGGTCTCCACGAGGACGCCAGCGACCACTTCGATGCTGGGCACGGCCTGGAGGACTTCGTCGACGTCACGCTCGAGGAGCTGCGGCTTCTGGAGCAGGTCGCCACGGCCGAGGAAGCGGCTCGGGCAGCGAAGACTGCGGCTGCTGAGGCCCGGGCCCGCGCCGAGATCGCCGCAACTGGTGGCGCGAGGGCCAACGACGAGCTACGGTTCGCCGGTCGCTGGGCAGCCGAGGCAGGCAAGCACCTGGTCAAGGCGTGGGAGGCGCTGCAGACCAGCGACAGCGCTGACGAAGATCAGGCAGAGCGGCTGCTGGCCGCCGTTCGCTCGTGCCAGGACTCGACCATCGGCGCGCACGAGACAGCCGGGATCGCGGCAGGGGACGACCTGCAGCAGTACCTCGGCGAGATCGATGTGCCCGCAGCAGTCGAGGAAGACGTCGTCGAGGACGAGGGAGAGGGAGAGGGAGAGTCCGGTCGCGTTGTCGAACACCCGACCTCGGCCCGGATGCCTGACCCCGCCGGACAGATCGCGACGTCCAAGGGTCACTGGGCCTACGAGCTCGGCGGCCGCGGCCGCCGGCGGCGCGGCGTGTACCAGCTCGAGGACAACCGGTGGGCCTACAAGGCGCCGCTGCCCTACATCCACGCCCGGGTGACCGCTCGCGACGGCTTCGGGCGTCCGACCGGCACCCACTACCTGGTGTCGGCTCAGCCTGACAGCATCCGGGTCCTGATCGGCCACGACGAGCTCAGCCGCCAGACCTGGCCCAACATCCTCGGCCTGGCCGCCCCGTACGACACCACGATCATGAACGCCGCCACCACGGCGCTGGTGAACGCAGCCCGTGATGAGGCCGACGAGGTAGAGGCCACCCCGCAGCTCACGCCGGAAGGGAAGATCTCCCAAGCGATCCCCGAAACCCTGCCGCCGGGGTACCTGGTGGCAAGCCCGATCGAGCGCGCCGAGGCGCTGCAGCGGTGGGCCGAGATCGTCCGACTGGCCACTGAGAGCCCACGCATGGCCATGGTCCTCGGCGCGGCCGCGTTCGGGCCCTTCCAAGGCGCCACGGGCCGTCAGCCGCACATTGTGTCGCTGCATGGTGACGCAGCCCAGGGCAAGTCGGTCACCCTCCGCACCGCGGGATCCATTTGGGGTTACCCCGGTGGTGCCGGTGACGCCGGGTTGGTGGAGTCATGGAACCAGTCTGGGCAGGGCCCGATCTCCTACCTGGGCATGCTCGGTGTGCTGCCGGCGTTCTTCGATGAGAGTGCCATGGCTGGGAAGATCAACCCCGAGGCGTGGGGCAAACAGATCTACGACATCTGCAACGGCGCCTCTCGTGGGCGTCCTGCGGCGGCGGGCCGTCTCGGCTACCACCGGGGGCGTGGTTGGTACGGGATCATGTTCTCGGCTGGCAACGGCCGGCTCCTCGCCAACGTGGGCGCCGGCGGGTTCGCCGGGTCGCCGCGGCGCGTGGTCGAGTTGGGCACCCCGTTCACACAGTCAGAGACTCACTCCGACGCGATCGAGGGCCTCTCCCGGGAGGTCTACGGCCACCTGGGCATCGCCCTGCTCGAGGCCAACTCGACCGAGACTGCCCAGCGCTACCTTGCTTTCGCTGATGACCTGCTTGGCGAGATCGACACCGATGACCGGATGGCATACGAGATCCGGAAGCACCTGGTCTCGCACATCGCCGGTGCAGCGATGATCGATGACCTGGTCGGCACACACGGGCTGCTGGCCGCGGCCGCGGCTGACGGAGCGGTCGAGTATCTGGCCGAGTGGGAAGCGCCGCTGCACGACGCCGACCGTCTGCTTGAGGCGATCCACGACAGCCTGTTCCAGGAGCCTGCGTGCTGGCCGACCGTCGCACAGCACATCGAGAACACGCAGGCGCCGACCTTCGGAGACTCGGCGTCGACAGAGATCGCTCGTCACGGCGTAGCCCTCAAGACCAAGGGGCTGGTGTCCAACAACGAGGAGTGGCTGGGTGTCTTCCCGACCGTGTGGACCTCCCTGTGTAACGAGCTCGGCGTGGACTCCGACGTTGCCTGCCGTGAGCTCACCAAGCGCGGCGTGCTGATCCGACAGGGGTCCTCCAACAAGCCGGGGGCCCGGAACTTCACCTCGGTGGTGAATGTCGGCAGGGGGGAGAAGCGGGTGCGGCTCTACAAGCTCGCCTACCCGCAACTCGACGGCCCGGAGAACGACGAGGAGCTGCCGCTTGAGGAGGGCCCCAGTGACGGTGGTCCCGACGCCCAGTCGACTACGGATGAACCGGTGATCGACCGGCGCGCATTTTCTGGCTCCCAGGGCAACAGGGTTACGGCTTCCGCGGACGAGGTTACGGCGAGGGTTACGGCAGCCGATGTGCCTCTGACCTGCGGGGTTACGGCGGTTACGGGGGTTACGGCCTCGCGGGCACACGTGGGCGCGCACGCGAGCGAGATCCATTTTCCCGGCGCAGAGCCCACCCCGGATGCCCCCGCTGAGGCACCTTCCGGAGAAGTCCTGACGAAGCTCGAGAACCTCCAGCCCTGCGACGTCTGCGGCGAGCCGACCGGGTACGCCGTCAACGGCGTCGTGGTCCACGGCGGCGACTGCGTCGACCAGCTCACCCCGAGCAAGGCGCCGGTCGCCCAGCCGTCCAATGAGGCTCCGGAGCACCGGAAGACGACCGAGGGCCGCGAGGCCCGGTTCACCGCCCCGGCTGCCTGCATCGACGCCGAGAGCATCCACCTGGCCGACGGCACCACCCGACCGTTCCCGGAGATCTCCCACATCGGTGACCTGGCCCTGCTGACTGGCCGCGAGCAACTGCGGCTCGGCTGGGGCGGGGGAGAGGACCGGCTACCCGACCAGGGCCAGATCTGGCTGTACCCCGACGCTCTGGAGCGTCTCGGGTTCCCGACCGAGATGCCGCTGCCCGCCAAGGCGCTAACCAAGTCCCAGCGCGCCAAGGAGACCCAGAAGCTCTTCTCCAAGCTCGACGACCACCCACTGGTGTCGGGTGCGCTCGAGGCTGGCTGGCACCTCGGGCAGGGCGGGCACATGGACGTGTGGACCCGGATCTGGCACCCCGAACTGCTGCCGGCCGGCGCGCTGCTAGTGGGCCTGTCTTGGCACCGCATCGAGGGCGTGGCGCTGTTCGAGGACCACCCCGCTCCGGCCGAGCTTTCCCGGCGCCTGCTGCTGTTCGCGAGGCACGTCGGGGTGTCCTACCGGATCACCTCCGCCGCCACCGGCCTCGACCTGATCGACCACCACCGCCCGCCGCGGCGCAGCATCGACGACGACAAGGGCGCTTCCCGCGGCCGCGTCGCGCTGATCCGCAAAACCGCGGCCGAGCTGCCGGGTTGGCGGGCCAACTCCAAGGACGCGCGGTTCGCCGGCCTCGAGCAGGACTTCTCCTGGTGGCGCGCATGGGACTCGCTTCCCGAGAGCGAGCGGGGCCGAAGGTACGTCCACGGTTACGACCGCAACGCGAGCTACCTGGTTCCGTGGCGCAGCATCGACCTGGGCGTTGAGGACCTGATTCACCGCACCGGCGACGCCGCGGCGTGGGACGGCAAGGAGAAGCCCGGGTACTACCTGATCGACGCCAACTACGAGTGGCCCTCGTGGGGTCTCCCGGACCCGGGAACGGCCGCTGGCGCCCGGGTGGGCGGCGGCAAGATGTGGGTCACCGTGCACACCCTCCGGCAGCTCAAGGCTCACGGGATCGCCCCGCGGGTGCACGAGTCCTACACCTGGGGTGTGACCGCGCGGTACCTCGAGGGACCGGGCACTGCTCTCGGGCAGGCGCGCATGGCCCTCATCGGCAGCCGGGACGCGGGGGAGCTGGCTGTGCTGGCCACGATCAAGGCCCTGTACTCGGCCACGGTCGGCAAGCTCGCCGAGCGCGAACACTACGCCGACTTCCATCTGTGGCGCCCGGACTGGCGCGACCACGTCATCTCCGCGACCCGCACCGCGATCCTGTACACAATCACGAAGGCGCAGGAGATCTCCGGAGAGCACCCGCTGGTGGTCGACCGTGACGCGGTCTTCTACGCCTCCGACAACCCCGACCCGATCGCCGCTTGGCCCGGCGACCCGGCCAAGCTCGGCACCTCGCTGGGTTCCTGGAAGCCGATCGGCACCGCGGATCTGCAGACCTGGGGGCCGGAGTACCTGCCCAAGAGGACCGGCCGCTGGCACTATGCCGACGCTGTCGCCGCTCTCGCTGGGGATGCTCGATGACTGCCCAGCGAGATCGGCGGATGCCGTACGTGTGGGACGGGAACCTTGTCGATCCCGCGGTCGAAATCGACGGGTGCTACCGGTCCGCCGAGATCGACCGCACCGAGGCCAACGGTTACCCGACCGGTTCTGAGGACGCTGCCGACTGCCTCCTGTCCGCGCAGCGGTGGGAGACCCAGGCCCAACTGATTGAGCGCGAGTGGCTGGCCACAACTGGAGCGGAGTGCGACGATGCCTGATCAGCCCCAACCCTCACGCGCTGAGGCCCTGTGGGCCGCGGTGCGCAAGACCCCGGAGAAGAGACCGACGCCGGAGTCCATGGTGCGTGACCTGTACGGACAGACCCGGCGTGGGTCTCCGAACACCAAGGGGGCCGCCGCACAGCTCGGGGTGAGCCAACGGACGGTGCAGCGGTGGCTCAAGCAGGGCATGCCCAAGAGAAGCGCAGCGGCGGAGAACCTGACCCAGCAGCACGGATCGTGGCGCGCCAGCCCGGCCGGGCGGCGGGCACGACTGAGCACCCGGCGGGAGTCGCGGCTACGGAACAAGGGCACCCAGATGGTGTTCTACGGAAAGGTCCGCATCAGCGCCGATGAGCGTCGACGTGGAACAACGGTGACGATCGGCCCCGAACGGATGGCGCAGATCCTCGACGCCGCCCTCGCCGCGGATGATCAGCTCGCATTGGCCAGCCTCGAGGAGGCGTTCGGTGAGGCGTTCGGTGGGTCGGTGACCCTGGTCGAGATCGACCAACTCGACACCTTCGGATAGACCGAAAAGGAGGATTCGATGCACGACACACAGGCCGCGTGGTTGCACGGTTTCGCCATCAAGGGCCCGGGTGGGCTGCTGGGCGAAACCCCAGTTCGTGTCGGGCCGCTCGCCAAGGTGAACTTCCTGGTTGGACGCAATAACCACGGCAAATCCACCCTTCTTAAAGCAGCGACCCGCTGGGTCCCAGGGTCGACCAGGACGAAGGGCTTGGTCGCTGAAACGCTCGTGCCGGTCAAAAGAGAGGCGATGAAGCGCTTCTTCCGGACAGAGCAAGGGCTCCAGGCCGCGATCGTCGAGGGCCAAGCGCTGGAGTTGGACAGCACCCGGGTGGCGGTCTGGGTGAAGGCAGAGCCCGGAACCGAACTCAAGAGTGGTTACGTCATGCAGGAGCTGACGAGACCAGCGGGTGGAACGAGCATTAATGACGCCGCGATCGGGCTGCACCTAGCCCGGAAGGCGGTGTTGATCCCTGCCTTCCGGGCTCTAAGTCCTATTGATGACGAGACTGGGAAGACTGCCCCCGCCTTGTACAAGGGGGAAGGTCTTGTCAGAGAACTGGCGACGTGGCAGAACCCGGTGAACCCCGGCACCGCCGGCTACGACGCTGCCCGAGCGCGGTGGGGGAGTCTCCGAGAGTTCATGCGCGATGTCCTCGAGGACCCCAATGCTGATCTTGAGGTGGCCGCGAACCAGACAGACCTCCACGTCCGCCTGGCCCAGGCCGGGCGGATGCTCAAGATCGATGATCTTGGCGACGGGGTGAAGCAGGTACTGATGATCGCGGCGGCGTGTGTCTACTACTCCGATCACCTGGTGTGCCTCGAGGAGCCCGAGATCCACCTGCACGCGGGGCTCCAACGCAAGCTCATGAAGTTCTTGGCAGAGAAGACCAGCAACCAGTATCTGATCGCCACCCACAGTGCACACGTGCTAGATCTGCCAGGGGCTCGGATCTTCCATGTCACCCACAACGGCGAGTCAACGCAGGTTGCTCCAGCGGTTCGCGCCTCCGAGGTGCAACGAATCTGTCAGGACTTGGGCTATATGGCCTCCGACCTACTGCAGGCCAACTACACGGTATGGGTCGAGGGCCCGTCGGATCGGATCTACTGGCGTCGATGGCTCGAGCTGGTGGACCCCGACCTGGCGGAAGGGGTCCACTACACCGTTATGAGCTACGGCGGCTACCTGGTTAGCGAAGTGAGCCTGGAGCCCGACGAAGCGGCGAATACGTTCGAGGACGGCCTTGTGCGATTGCTTAACCTGGGACGCGAATGCACCCTGATCGCTGACAGCGACAAGGCGTCGGCAACCTCCGAACTCTCCCCGACGATCCTGCGCCTGCGAGAGGAAGCTCGATCGGATGGCAGCGGGCGCCTAGTCGTCATCGAGGAGGTCCGCACGGTGGAGAACTTGATCCCACGTGAGTTGTTCCGCGAGGTGGTCACCGAGCGGCATCCGAACGCCGGCCGCAGGCTCAAGAAGGCAGATGGGTACGGGAGGTTCGAGAAGCCGTTCGAGGGGATGCGTGCAGGAACATACTCCAAACCTGAGATCGCAAGGCTGGTTGCCGATCGCCTCCAACCGGAGCATGTCGATGGAGTACTGCGCACCGAGGTGGGTGCGTTGGCTAGCCGGATCCGCGCCGCCAACGGTCTCGGCGAGAGGGACACAGCCGTTGGTGGGGTGTGAAGGCGAGCAGCGTCTCCGGACGTTCCGGCGGCGACCGGGCGCGCCTCAAGGGGTGATCTGCATTTGTCTACAGCAGTGCGACAAATGCAGACCGAATGTGAATCAACTCACCTCTGCTACAGCATTTGTCAATCACTTCACGTACAATTGCCGACATGGCCGCAGTGACCCTCACGACGCTGGGCGCCATCGCTGAGCAGCGATGGGGTCTGCTGACGACTGCCCAGGCAGAGGCTGCCGGCGTGAGCCGTCAGCAGCTGTCGCGGTGGTCGACCAGCGGCGTGCTCGAGCGGGTCGCCCAGGGCGTCTACCGGATGGCTGGCGCTCCGCCTCAGGACCACGAGTCGATCTATGCGACCTGGCTGGCGCTCGGAGGAGCGACCTCACCGGCGCCGACGCCGGGAGTCTCTGCGGTCGTTGCCGCCGGGACCACCGCGGCGATCGTGCACGGGCTGGGTGACTTCTTCCTCGACGAGATCGACTTCATCGTCCCGGCCCGCAAGTCCACCCGGCTGCCCGGGGTGAAGCTGCGAGTGAAGAAGCTGACCCGCGATGAGGTGTTCCCGGTCAACGGGCTTCCGACGCTGACGGTGGAGCGCACGATCGCGGACCTGGTCGAGCAATGGGTCGACCTGTCCCTGGTGGCCGACGTGGTGCGCGATGGCGTTACCTCGAGGAAGCTCGCGTTTCCCGATGCCCTGGTGAGCTACCTCGACCCGATTGCGAGGGCACAGAGGCGCACCGATGTGGGTGCGGGGGACGGGCGAGTCATGGCGAGCGATCTGTTCGAGCTCGCGGGTGTCTACCCGGAGAGGTGGGACCGTGGCTGAGGGCGGGTACGCGAACTGGCGGGCGCTCGAACTGGCCACTAAGGAGGCCGCGAAGCGGCGAGAGCGTGACACGGGTTCCACGGCGCCGTCTGTGCGTCTGGATGCACAGATCCAGCAGGCCCGGTTCGACCGATTCCTGACGCGGGTATTCGCCGATGGAGAGCAGTCGGGGTGGATGCTCAAGGGTGGTCTAAGCATGCTGGCTCGGGTCCCTGCTGCCCGTCGAACGAAGGACGTGGACCTCGCCGCTGATCTAGCTGACCTCGACGAGGCGCGAGAAGCGCTGTCGCGGGCGGTCGACGTCGACCTGGGCGACCACATGACGTTCCGGTTCACCGGCGAAGAGGAGATCGGGCAGGGGGAGAACCAGCCCGGTGTGCTGATGCGACGTTTCGTGTTCGCCTGCATCGATACCAGCACCGGCGAGGGTGTCGAGCGCGGTACTCGGGTGAAGGTCGACGTCGTCGTAGGGCCGGCGCCGGTGGGCAAGCCGGAGGTTGTTGAGCCGGCGAGCCGGCTCCATCTGGCGCGGCCGCTGGTCACGCACCCCTACCGGCTCTACCCGACAGTCGATCAGATCGCTGACAAGGTCTGCGCGACCATGTCGACTTACGGAGATTCCGATCGACGCTCCAGTCGGGTCAAGGACCTGGTCGACCTAGTCGTGCTGGCCCGGACCCAGAAGGTCAACCTCGAAGAGCTGCGGGTGGCGATCGCGACCAAGGCAGCTCTGAGCCAGCTCACCCCGTTCACACAACTCCAGGTGCCAAACGACTGGGCGCAGTCCTACCCCAAGGAGGCCCGCGGTGTCCCCGGTGCGGGGGACCTGACCCCTGCCGAGGCCGAGGCGTACGTCGCGCAGTTGGTCGACCCGGCGCTGGCCCCTGTGGGCTCTGAGACCGCTGTGTGGGTGCCTGGTGCGGGCTGGACGGCACCGGAGGCCGTGGAGGCTACTGAGGTCGCCGTAGCGGCTGACGTGGCCGCTGGAGGCGATGTGTACGTGCGGCACCACATCCGTGGTGGATGGCCGGTGCGTGAGCACTGGCGGGCAGCTCGCGGGACCGCCGTCGGGCAGAGCACCTGGCCGAGGACCACGCAGACGAGCGACAAGGGCGCTGACTGATGGCCGTCAGACCTACCGTCAAGACGGTGGCCGACGAGCAGCTCGAGCTCGACTGGGTGCCGGCCGCGACACCCTCGACGACCGACTTCGTCTGCTGGCTGTGGGCCGCCTTCCCGCCGAGAAACGGCCGGCTGAACATCGCGCGGATCGCCGAGGCGCTGGAGATCTCACCCACGACGCTGCGCCGCTGGATCGCCGAGGACGAACCCAAGCTCCTGCGCCAGCAGGTCGTCAGGATGCACCAGCGGGCCATCCTGCGCGGTCGAGGGACATACCTCTGGCCCGCGCTCGACGAGGCCAGCCGGCGCCGGTCGGAACTGGCGTACGCGACCGCGAAGCGCAACGACGAGCTGATCCGGACTGAGCCGGACCGGATCGCCCCGACGTGGAAGAAGAACGGCACCCTCGACAAGCGGTGGGTCTACGTCGTGCACTGGCCCCGTGCGCACGCCTACGGGGTCGCGGTCGTCACGCACCACAAGTCCTCAGCCAGGGTGCTGCGGCACGGTGAGATCCTCGACGCGATCGAGGTGCCCAACAAGTACGCCGCGATCGCGCTCAAGCAGGAGATCCTCGCCCGGGTCGACGAGCACCGATGCATCACCCCCAAGCACCTGGTGCCGACCGGTCACACCGAGACCTGGCGTGAGACTGGCGGGCCGACGACCATCCGCCGGCCTTTGGAGGTGGCGGTGGTGCGGTTCGCCGGCCTCGAGGCAGACCGCACAGTCGTCGAGGACCTCCAGGTGCGGTTCCCGCTGGCCCGGGTGGCCGAGCATGTTGTGGACAGCGCTGCGACGGCCTGTGCGGCTCTGACGCTGCCGGTCGACGTGGTGGTGCTGGCCTCGACCGGCTGGACGAAGAAGACGTGGGGGAGCGCGAGGCGGCCGTGGCCAGGCGGGCGGTGGTTCGTCGGCGGCCGCAGGCCCCGGGCAGCGGGTATGTCCCTAGGTGAGCTCGTCAACGGCGTCGGCTCCGCTGGCGGGTTCCGGGCGCCGCTGGTGGTCGTGGCCGCCGGGCATGCGAACGTCGGCCGCGGCCAGCTGCGAACGCTCGGTGGCGATACGTCCCGTGTGCTGCTCCAGATCGCGGGGCGCCGTGGGGCGGCCGAGCTCATCGAACTTGAGGAACTCATTCAGCGGTATGACCACGACCGGGAGGAGCCGCGGCGAGCAGCGCGTGGGCTCCTGCGGTACGTCCCGGCCTGAATCACCGAAGGGCGTAGGAGATCAGGGCGCCAGCCGTCAGGAAGGCTAAGTTGAGACCTGCTGACATCCAGAAGGCACGTCTACTTGAGTCCCGGAACTGGATGTCGAGCCGGTGCGTGAGGGCCTCGGCTTGCGATTCGGTGACCTCAGCGAGCTCCGCAACCTGACGAGCCGCTACCTGACGCTCAGCTGTTTCTTCCTCAAGGCGAGCGATCTCGTCTCTCAACGAAGTCAGCCGGTCGATCGATGCATTGATGACCAGCAGTGAATCCCCAGCTTGGCGCGTGTACCTTCCGTCGCCGGCGCCGCCTTCTGGCGTCAACTACATCGGAGGCGGCGCCGGCGGCAGCGAGAACCCCAAAGGCAGCCAATGGGACAGCAACTGCGACCGACCAGAGATCGCCGCTGAGCAGTGCAACTGCTGCCACCACTCCGGCCATCACGAGCATCATTACGCCGAGCCACTCATAGGTGGAGGTGCTCGCGGAGCGAGCCCCCCGAGGCTCCACTGCCCGCGGAGCGGGCAGTACCGGGCGGAGCACGG
>NZ_JAERJA010000015.1 GCF_016827675.1 Nocardioides limicola
CACCGAGAAACGAACCAGCCAAGGCAAGAACCCCCGAGAGATCCGACGCTGCCTCAAGCGCTACATCGCCCGCGACCTCTACCGACTACTCGAACACCGACCCCTTGACCCAACATAGGAGCGTCCCGTGCGGAGGGGTGGTGGTCTCGATACACCGCCTCGTGCCTCGGCGGCACTCGACCACCGAGGGGGGTGGCACTCGACCACCGAACGGGGCGGCACTCGACCACCGAACGGGACGGCACTCGACCACCGAACGGGGCGGCACCCGGCCGTCGAATGGGACGACCACCGAGGGGCGGGCGGGTCCGCTACGACTGGCGGTCGCGCAGGAGTTGGGTGGCCTCGGAGAGCGCGGACTGGACGTCGGCCAGTTGCGCCGCCATCTCCGTCAGTTGTGCCTGGATGGCCGCGTCGGCTACCTCCGCCGGTGACTCCTCCGGCCACGACTCCGGGTTGGCGCGCAGTTGCTGCATCGAGTCCACGATCACGGCCATGAAGAGATTCAGCACCATGAAGGCGCTGATCAGGATGAACGGGACGAAGAACGCCCATGCCCACGGGTGCTCGGTCATCACAGGTCGGGCGATCCCCATCGACCACGACTCCAGGGTCATCACCTGGAAGAGGCTGTAGAGGCTCTTCCCGATGTCACCGAACCACTGGGGATGCGACTGCCCGAAGAGGTTGGTGGCGGTCACCGCCGCGACATAGAAGACCAGCACCAGCAGGCCGCCGATGGAGACCAGGCCGGGCAAGGACCGCACCAGCGCCTCCACCACGAACCGCAACTTGGGGAAGGCCGAGATCAACCGCAGCACCCGCAGCACGCGCAGCGTGCGCAGCACCGACAGTGAACCGGACGCCGGCACGAGCGCGATGGCGACCACCACGAAGTCGAAGACGTTCCATCCGCCGAGGAAGAACCGGGGGCCGTTGGCGAACAGTTTCAGTGCCAACTCGATCACGAAGATCGTCAGGCAGACCGTGTCCAGTGCGCCGAGCAGGTCGCCGAAGGAGCGGCGCGCCGCCTCGGAGGTGTCCAGGCCGAGGATCACGGCGTTGGCCAGGATCACCACGATCACGAATCGCTGGACGGGGTTGGACTCGAGCAGTTCCGCGAGTCGCTGCCGCTCGGTGGCCCAGGCGAGCCTCCGCCTGTTCGTGTCGATCTTGGGCATGGGCATCAGCGTGCCAGAGAGGAGAAGGTGGCGATCTCGGAGTCCCACACCGGCCTTGCCAGGCATGTGGCAGCGATCACCATGACCAGAAAGTGACTGACGGGTAGCCACTGCGACTCCCGTCACTTAACCTCAGTACATGAGCGCCTCCAGCCCCACCCCGGACCCCCTCTTGCACGGGCCGAACGACCCCGAACACGACCCCACCGCGTCGTACGCGTTGGAGCCCGGCTACGTCGCGGCCCTGACCGGCCGCATCCTGGCGACCTCGGGGGAGACGGCGGAGGTCACCTCGCCGTTGACCGGTCAGCCGCTGGCGCACATCCCGCAGTCCAGCGACGGGGACATCGAGGAGGCCTTCCGGCGCGCCTACCGGGCCCAGGAGGCATGGGCGCGCACCTCGCTGGGGCACCGCAGCGAGCTTCTACTGCGTCTGCACGACCTGGTCCTGGACCGCCAGGACGAGATCCTGGACCTGATCGTCTGGGAGTCCGGTAAGGCCCGCAAGCATGCCTTCGACGAGCCGCTGCACATCGCCCTGACCGCCCGCTACTACGCGCGCACCGCCGAGCAGCACCTGGCCCCGCAGCGCAAGCTCGGCGTCGTACCCGGCCTCACCCGGGTCGAGGTCAACCGGATCCCCAAGGGTGTCGTCGGCATCATCTCGCCGTGGAACTACCCCTTCACGATGGCTCTGTGTGACGGCCTCCCCGCGCTGCTCGCCGGCAATGCGGTGATCGCCAAGCCCGACTCGCAGACGATGCTCACAGCCCTGTACGGCGCGCAGTTGCTGGAGGAGGCCGGCTTCCCGAAGGACCTGTGGCAGGTCGTCGCCGGCCCCGGCTCCCGGGTCGGCACCGCGCTGATCAACAACGCCGACTACATCTGCTTCACCGGCTCCACCGCCACCGGCAAGCGGGTCGCCGCCGGGTGTGCGGAGCGACTCATCGGCTGCTCCTTGGAGTTGGGCGGCAAGAACCCGATCCTGATCCTGCGGGACGCCGACCTCGACCGCGCCGCCGAGGGCGCCGTCCGGGCGTCGTTCTCCAACGCCGGACAGCTCTGTGTCTCGATGGAGCGGATGTTCGTCGCCGACCAGATCTACGACCGGTTCCGGGAGAAGTTCGTCGCCCGGGTGCAGGCGATGAACCTGACCCCGGGCCTGGCCTGGGGCTCTGACATGGGGTCGCTGATCTCGGCCAGCCAGCTCGAGACCGTCACCGCCCACGTGGAGGACGCGCGCGCCAACGGGGCCACCGTGCTCACCGGCGGCAAGCATCGCCCCGACCTCGGCCCGTACTACTACGAGCCGACCATCCTTGAGGGCGTCACCCCGGGGATGACCTGCTTCGGTGAGGAGACCTTCGGTCCGGTGATCTCGCTGTACCGGTTCCACGACGAGGCCGAGGCCATCTCCCGCGCCAACGACGGCGAGTACGGCCTCAACGGTTCGATCTACAGCCGAGACACCAAGCGGGCCCGGGCGATCGCTGCTCAGATCAAGTGCGGCACCGTCAACGTCAACGAGGCGTTCGGGGCCACCTTCGCCTCCATCGACTCCCCGATGGGCGGCATGCGCCAGTCCGGGATGGGGCGTCGTCAGGGCAGCGAGGGCATCCACCGGTACACCGAGTCGCAGTCGGTGGCCACGCAGCGGCTGATCCGATTCGCGCCGATGCTCGGAATGAGCGACGAGGGTTACGCCAAGTTCATGACCGCCAACCTGCGGGTGATGAAGAAGTTGGGGCGCGCATGACCCACTACGACGTGCTGGTGATCGGCTCCGGTTTCGGTGGCTCGGTCACCGCGCTCCGGCTCACCGAGAAGGGCTACAAGGTCGGCGTGCTCGAGGCCGGCGCACGGTTCCACGACGACGACCTCCCCGAACACGGGGGAGACGCGCGGAAGTTCATGTTCCGCCCCGAGATCGGCATGTACGGCATCCAGCGCGTCGACCTGGTCAACGACTGCTTCATCCTCGCCGGAGCCGGCGTCGGCGGTGGTTCACTGGTCTACGCGAACACGCTGTACGAACCACTCGACCCCTTCTACACCGACCCGCAGTGGGCGCACATCACCGACTGGAAGGCCGAGCTGGCGCCGTACTACGACCAGGCCAAGCGGATGCTCGGCGTGGTGGAGTACGCCGGCACCACCCCGGCCGACGAGGCGATGAAGCGCGTCGCCGAGGAGATGGGGGTGGGCGACACCTTCCACCCGACGCCGGTGGGCGTCTTCTTCGGCGGCCCCGGTCAGCCCGAGGGTGAGCGGGTCGAGGACCCGTACTTCGGTGGCGCCGGCCCGGACCGCAACACCTGCATCAACTGTGGCTCGTGCATGACCGGCTGCCGGCACAACGCCAAGAACACGCTGGTCAAGAACTACCTCTACCTGGCCGAGCGCAACGGGGCCGTGGTGCACCCGCTGACCACGGTCACCGACGTCCGGCCGCGGACCGGGGGAGGCTACGAGGTGACCGCCCGCTGGACCAAGGCCAAGCTGTCCCGTCGTTCCGCGACCAAGACGTTCACCGCCGACCAGGTGGTCTTCTCCGCAGCCGCGCTGGGCACCCAGCGACTGCTGCACCGGCTGAAGGCCGAGGGTTCACTGCCGAACATCTCCGACCGCCTCGGTGTGCTCACCCGCACCAACTCCGAGGCGATCCTCTGGGCCACCGCCAACGACGACAACGTCAACTGGTCCGAGGGCATCGCGATCACGTCCTCGTTCCATCCCGACGAGCACACCCACATCGAGCCGGTCCGCTATGGCCCGGGTCGCAACGTGATGCCGTTGATGGCGACCGTGCTGGTCGACGAGGTCCCCGACGAGTCGCGCTGGAAGACGTGGGGCAAGGAGTTCTGGAAGCAGCGTGGTGGCCTGAAGGACCTCTACTCGCTCAACACCTGGTCGCGACGCACCGTGGTGGCGCTGGTGATGCAGACGCTGGACAACTCGATCACCACCGTGTGGCGCAAGCGCGGCCCCGTGTCGTACATGTCGTCGGAGCAGGGTCACGGGGCGCCGAACCCGACGTACATCCCGGCGGCGTACGACGCGGTGCGCAGGCTCGCCCGGGCGATGAACGCCAAGGAGGCCTACGGCAGCCTCGGCGAGCCGCTCGGGATGCCGTTGACCGCGCACTTCATCGGCGGCTGCACCATCGGTGAGACCGCGGAGTCCGGTGTGGTCGACCCGTTCCATCGGGTGCACGGCTACGAGGGCCTGCACATCGTCGACGGCTCCACGATCTCCGCCAACCTCGGCGTGAACCCGTCGCTGACGATCACCGCTCAGGCTGAGCGTGCGTTGGCGTTCTGGCCCAACAAGGGCGAGGCGGACGCGCGTCCCGCCCCGGGGACCGCCTACCAGCGGATCCAGCCGGTGACCCCGAAGAACCCGGTGGTTCCCGACTCCGCGCCGGGCGCATTGCGGTTGCCCATCGTCGGGGTGAGCTAGTCCGGAGACAGCCCGGAGGCGGGGGTTCTCGACCCGCACAAGTTTCTCGTCGGTAACTTGTGACGGCGGCGTAACCCCCCTCTCAGGGGGTCGTTGAACGAAATGGGTCCGGTAGTCATGCTCCCTCCCAATGACCGGATCCCACTGTCCAAGCGCTGTCCATCAGTCGCGTGGACGATCAGGGCCCGGCCACCCTCCCTCCCCGGCCGGGCCCTGATGGGATTTCAGGGCCCTGGTGCCGTTGTCAGGAGCGGGTTCCCTCGCGGCTGGGTGGGACGTCGCTCTCGTGGAGGAGGGTCGACAGCACCGCTCGCAGTTGGGTGAGGTCGGAGTTGAGGGCGACCTCCTCACCCTCGTAGTGGGTGTAGAGGAACGCCTCCACCAGTCGCACCACCGTGAACGCGAGCACGTCCAGCGGCAGCCGCGGACGGTAGCCGTCCTCGTCGACGACCCGACTCAGGAGGTCCCTCGTGACGGCGATCGCGCCGGACTGGACCTTGCCGTTGCTCGCGGTGATGATGCGCAACGCATCGAGCCGCTCGGCCTGCAGGTACGCCGCGTAGGGCTCGGACCGTGCCAGGTGTGAGCTCAGCGTGCTCATCACATCGAGGATCCGCTCGGCACCGGTCCCGCGGGCGTCCCGCTCAGCGGCGTGCATCAGACTCCGGAACTCCGCGGCCAGCACCTCGGCCACCAACTCCTCGCGCGGTCCGAACCAGCGGAAGATGGTGGTGCGACTGATGCCGACCTGGGCGGCTATCGCCCGCGCGTCGACGCGTACGCCGGCCCGGAAGGCCGCGCGGGCCGCGTCAAGCACCGCGTCACGGCTCGCCGCCGACGGTCGCCCGGGTCCGCGCTTGGTGGGATCTGTCATGGCTCTCCTGGGGTGGCATCGTGACTATGTGTACCGCAGTTCCGGCGCGACGAACGACATTTTGGTTCATTTCGCGCGAGATGTTCCCAAATAGGGCGCGAGGCGTCATGATGGAGCGGTGCCACCACGTCGTGGCACCGGCCAGCCAAGAGCGGGAGGACCAGTTGAGCAGCGAAACCGTGCACGCACGCGTCGTCGAATTCCTCGGCACGCACGATCCGAGCACCCTGGAACCGCTCGAGTTCCTCCGCGCCCGGTACGACGCGGGGCTGGCGTGGGTGGCCTACCCGGAGGGTCTCGGCGGACTGGGCCTGTCCCGGTCACTGCAGCCCGAGGTCGACCGCCTCTTCGCCGAGGCGGGCGCCCCGTCGAATCGGCCCGAGGTCAACGGCATCGGCCTCGGGATGGCCGCACCCACGATCCTGGCTTTCGGCACTGACGCGCAGAAGCAGCGGTTCCTGCGCCCGTTGTGGACCGGTGAGGAGATCTGGTGCCAGCTCTTCTCCGAGCCCGGCGCCGGCTCCGACCTCGCCAACGTCGGCACCCGCGCGGTGCGTGACGGTGACGGGTGGGTGGTCAACGGACAGAAGGTGTGGACCTCCGGTGCCCACACCGCCCGGTTCGCGATCCTGGTGGCGCGCACCGACCCGGACGTCCCGAAGCACTTCGGGCTCACCTACTTCCTGTGCGACATGAGCGACCCAGGCGTCGAGGTGCGGCCGCTGCGCCAGATCACCGGCGAGGCCGAGTTCAACGAGGTCTTCCTCACCGACGTGCGGATCCCCGACAGTCAGCGGCTCGGTGCCGAGGGCGAAGGCTGGAAGGTCGCCAATGCCACCCTCAACAATGAGCGCGTCTCCATCGGAGGCCACGCCTCTGCCCGCGAGGACGGGATGATCGGGGTGGTGGCCCGCACCTGGCGCGACCACCCCGCGCAGCGGACCCCCGAACTCCACGACCGGCTGCTCAGGCTGTGGGTCGACGCCGAGGTCGCCCGGCTGACCGGCCAGCGGCTGCGGCAGAAGCTGGCCCTGGGTCAGCCCGGCCCCGAGGGGTCGGCGATGAAGCTGAGCTTCGCCCGGATCGCCCAGCAGCTGTCCGGCCTCGAGCTCGAACTGCTCGGCGAGGAGGGCCTGCGCTACTCCGACTGGACCATGGTCCGCCCGGACAAGGTGGACATGACCGGCCGCGATGCGGGCTACCGGTACCTGCGCGCCAAGGGCAACTCGATCGAGGGGGGCACCTCCGAGATCCTCCGCAACATCGTCGCCGAGCGAGTGCTCGGCCTCCCTGCGGAACCGCGCACCGACAAGAACCGCCCGTGGAAGGAGCTCGACCGATGAGCGACCTGGACCTGCTCTACACCGACGTCGAGGAGGACCTGCGGACCACTGTCCGCGACCTGCTCGCCGACCGGTGCGACCCCGGCGCGGTGAACTCGCTCTACGACGGGGACCGGTCCCTCGTCGAGCCACTGTGGAAGGCGCTCGCCGCCGACCTCGGCCTGGCGGGCCTGCTGGTGCCTGAGCAGTACGGCGGTGCCGGTGCCTCCGCGCGCGAGGCTGCGGTGGTGCTCGAGGAGCTGGGCCGGGCCGTCGCCCCGGTGCCGTTCCTGACCAGCGCCGTGGTGGCGACCACGCTGTTGGTCGCGGCCGGCGACGAACTGCTGCCCCGGGTGGCGGCGGGCGAGTGCACCGCAGCGCTGCTGGTGCCGCTGTCCACCGCGCCACACGCCCCGATCACCGGCGTCGAGGCCGTCGACGGCCGCCTCACCGGCACGATCACCAGCGTGGCGGGGACCCTCGAGGCCGACGTACTCCTGGTGCCGGTCAGCACACCCCACGGCCTGGCGGTCTACGCCGTCTCGGCCACCGAGGCCGAGATCGCCCCGGTGGTCTCCTTGGACATGACCCGCCAGCTGGCCGACATCCGCCTCGACAACGCGGCCGGCCGGCTGGTGCTCGCCGACGCCGAGCCCGCCGTACGCACCGCCCTTGAGTGCGGCGCGGCGTTGCTCGCGTCCGAGCAGTACGGGGCGGCGCGTTGGTGCTTGGAGGCCACCGTGGCCTACCTGAAGGAGCGTCGGCAGTTCGGCCGCGTGGTCGGCGGGTTCCAGGCGGTCAAGCACCGGCTGGCCGACCTGTACGCCGGTGTCGAGTCCGGCGCTGCGGCCGCCCGCTACGCCGCGGCGACGCTGGCGGCCGGGGACGAGGACGCGTCGATCGCGGCCGCCGTGGCCCAGGCCTTCCTCAGCGATCTGGCGGTCACCGCGGGCGAGGAGGCGGTGCAACTGCACGGCGGGATCGGGATGACCTGGGAACACCCGGTGCACCTGTACCTGAAGAAGGCGAAGGCCGACCAGATCGCGTTCGGGACCGCTGGCGCCCACCGGGCCCGGCTCGCCGGACTCGTCGACCTGGCGGGGGTGGCTCGATGAGCGCCACCAGCACCCAGGTCCGGCTCGCGTCCTACCCGGTCGGCGAGCCGCAGGACAGCGACTTCGAGTTCGTGACCATCGAGTTGCCGGAGGTCGGCGACGGACAGGTGCTGCTGCGCACCGTCTACCTCTCCCTCGACCCGTACATGCGCGGTCGGATGAGCACCGCCAAGTCCTACGCCGCGCCGCTGCGGATCGGTGACGTGGTGCTTGGCGGCACCGTCTGCGAAGTGGTCGAGTCGCGGTCGCCGAAGCGGGCCGCGGGTGATCTGGTGCTGGCCTTCACCGGCTGGCAGACGCATGCCGTGGTGGACGCCCGCCAGACCCAGCGGATCGACCCGTCCGCACCGATCTCGACCGCGTTGGGCGTGCTCGGGATGCCCGGGTTCACGGCGTACGCCGGACTGCTCGAGATCGGCAAGCCCAAGGCGGGGGAGACGGTGGTGGTGGCCGCGGCCGCCGGTCCCGTCGGCTCCGCGGTCGGACAGATCGCCAAGATCAAGGGCGCCCGGGCCGTCGGCATCGCCGGCGGTCCGGAGAAGTGCCGGGTGCTGACCGAGGAGCTCGGCTTCGACGTCGCGGTCGATCACCGTTCGCCGACCTTCGTCACTGACCTCGCGGCCGCCACCCCCGACGGGATCGACGTCTACTTCGAGAACGTCGGCGGACCGGTCTTCGACGCTGTCGTACGCCGGCTCAACAGGTTCGCGCGCATCCCGGTGTGCGGCCTGGTCGCCGACTACAACGCCACCGAGCAACCGACCGGGATCGACCAGCGGCCCGGCTTCATGCGCCGCGTCCTGACACTGAGTCTGACGGTGCGCGGATTCATCCAGGACGAGTTCGTGCCGACCCATCACCACGACTTCCGGCGGGAGATGGGCGAGTGGGTCCGGGACGGGTCGGTCCGCTATCGCGAGGACGTGGTCGAGGGCCTGGAGCAGGCGCCCGCCGCCTTCCGGGGGCTGCTCCGCGGCCAGAACCTCGGGAAGCTGCTGGTCCAGGTCGGTGAGCTGCCCGCACCAGCGATAGACTCCGCGGGTGCTCGAGCCAGACCATGACCTCGTCCTCGTCGTCGACTTCGGCGCCCAGTACGCCCAGCTGATCGCCCGGCGGGTTCGGGAGGCCAAGGTCTACTCCGAGATCGTCCCGCACACCATGGGTGTCGCGGAGATGCTGGAGCGTCGGCCGGCCGCGATCATCCTCTCCGGCGGACCGTCGTCGGTCTACGAGGAGGGTGCCCCCGGCATCGACCCGGCGCTCTTCGACGCCGGCGTCCCGGTCTTCGGGATGTGCTACGGCTTCCAGGTGATGGCCGAGGCGATGGGCGGCACCGTCTCCCGCACCGACGTGCGCGAGTACGGCCGCACCGCGGTGCGGATCACCGAGCCCGGCACCCTGCTCGCCGACATGCCGGCCGAGCACCGGGTGTGGATGTCGCACGGCGACTCGGTCACCGAGGCGCCCGCAGACTTCACCGTGCTGGCGGCCACCGACGTCACCCCGGTCGCCGCCTTCGAGGACACCTCGCGGCGCTTCGCCGGCGTCCAGTGGCATCCCGAGGTGTTGCACAGTGAACACGGCCAGCAGGTGCTGGAGCACTTCCTGCATCACATCGCCGGCTGCCGGCCGACGTGGACGATGGTCAACATCGTCGAGGACCAGCTCGAGCGGATCCGTGCCCAGATCGGGGACTCCGGCCGGGCCATCTGTGGCCTCTCCGGCGGCGTCGACTCCGCCGTCGCCGCTGCGCTGGTGCAGCGCGCCATCGGTGACCGACTCACCTGCGTCTTCGTCGACCACGGCCTGCTCCGCAAGGGTGAGGCCGAGCAGGTGGAGCGCGACTTCGTCGCTGCCACCGGCGTCTCGCTGCATGTGGTCGACGCCCAGCAGCGCTTCCTTGATGCGCTGGCCGGGGTCACCGACCCCGAGGAGAAGCGCAAGATCATCGGCCGCGAGTTCATCCGGGTCTTCGAGGCCGCTGAGGCCGAGGTGCTCAGCGCCCAGCTCGACACCGTCGGCGACACCGGCGACAAGGTCGCCTTCCTCGTCCAAGGCACCCTCTATCCCGATGTGGTCGAGTCCGGAGGAGGTGCGGGCACGTCCAACATCAAGTCCCACCACAACGTCGGTGGCCTGCCCGACGACCTGGAGTTCGAGCTCGTCGAACCACTGCGCACCCTGTTCAAGGACGAGGTGCGGATGGTCGGGCAGGAGCTCGGGCTGCCCACCGAGATCGTCTGGCGGCACCCGTTCCCCGGCCCGGGTCTGGGCATCCGGATCATCGGCGAGGTCACCGGAGAGCGGCTCGAGATCCTGCGTGACGCCGACGCGATCGCCCGCGAGGAGATCACCCGCGCCGGGTTGGACCGGGAGATCTGGCAGCTGCCCGTCGTACTGCTGGCCGACGTCCGTTCGGTCGGAGTCCAGGGCGACGGTCGCACCTACGGCCACCCGATCGTGCTACGCCCGGTCAGCAGCGAGGACGCGATGACCGCGGACTGGTCGCGTCTGCCCTATGAGGTGCTGGAGAAGGTCTCCACCCGGATCACCAACGAGGTCGCCGAGGTCAACCGGGTCGTCCTCGACGTCACCTCCAAGCCGCCCGGCACCATCGAATGGGAGTGAGCCCGGCCGGGCCCTGCTCAGGCGACCAGGTCCACCGCGAGCTCCGTCCGCTCTGCCGCGAGCAGGACGGCGCCCACCAGTGAGGCACGGTCACCGAGCTCGCCGGTGACGACCGGGGTGGCGGCCACTGCGTCCAGTGAATGCCGACGCAACCCGATCCGGACCGAGGACAGCAGCAGTTCGCCGGCTCGGGCCATCTCGCCGCCCACGACCAAGATCGTGGGGTTGAGGAGGTTCGCCACGCTGGCCAGCCCCCAGCCCAAGTGCAACCCGGCATCCTCAAGGGCGCGCAGCGGCCCGACCTGACCCTCCCGGGCTGCCTCGACCACGTCGGCGAATGTGGCCCCGGGCATCCGCTCGGCGAGCAGCCCGACCACGGTGCCGATGGAGGCGTAGGTTTCCAGACAGCCGCGACTTCCGCACCGACACACCGGCCCTTGGGTGTCGAGGGTGAGGTGCCCCATCTCCCCGGCCGTCCCGTCGGAGCCGCGGAACAGGCGGTCGTCGATGATCAGGCCGGCGCCGACGCCTGAAGAGATCTTCACGAAGGCCGAGGTGCGGTGGCCGCGCGCGGCACCCACCCGGTGCTCGGCGAGGGCTCCGAGGTTGGCGTCGTTCTCGGCATGCGCGTGAGTGCCGAACTGGGCCGCTGTGGCGTCCCGGGCGTTCACTCCCAGCCACCCGGGCAAGATGGTGGAGGAACGGACCTGCCCGGCGGTGACCGGCGCTGGCAGACCGATGGTGACCGTCCGGACATCCTCGAGGGTGGCACCGTGCTGCTCAAGCAGTTCTGCGACCTTGGCGTGGGCCAAGGCCAGGCCGTTGCTGTGATCCACATCGGGACCCAACGGCTGTCGGTCCTCTGCCACGATCCTGCCGGCCAGGTCACCCAAGGCAACCGAGAGGTGTAGCCGGCCGAAGTCGAGGCCGACGACGAGGCCAGCGGACCGGGCGAGGCGGACCTCGGTTCCCCGGCGGCCGCTGCCGGGGACCGTGTCGGCCAGGCCGGTCTCGGCCAGGCTCCGGACGATGCCGGAGACGGTGGCGGGTGCCAGACCGGTGAGCCGGGCGAGTTCTGCCTGGGTGTAGGCGGTCTCGTGGTCGCGTGCCGGATCCCGCAGTGCCTGCAGGATGCGTTGGGTGTTGGCGCTGCGCAGCGAGGCGGTCGAGCCGGGGCGAGGTTCGTGGCTGCTGGGCATGAGGTCAGACTGACCCAACGACCACTAATAGTCAAGAGATGGGTCTTTATCTCGATAGTCAGCGGTGAACTGAGATTTTATGTTCAGGTCTTGACGATAAGAGTGTGATGCGCAACACTCGGACGGGTCAGCACCAAGTCACCACATCCGGTTCCCACCGGTCCACCGAGGAGCGTTCGATGCCCAGAACCACCCGTATCGCGGCCATTGCCGCAGCAGCCCTGATCGGCGCCGGCAGCCTGGTTGCCTGTGGGGCCAACCAGGCGCAGAGCAGCAACGACGACAAGACCATCGCGCTGCTGCTTCCCGAGTCCAAGACCACCCGATACGAAGCCTTCGACCGGCCCATGTTCGAGGCCAGGGTCGCCGAACTCTGCAACGACTGCCGGGTCGTCTACTACAACGCCGATCAGGACGAGGCCAAGCAGACCCAACAGGTCGACACCGCGATCTCCGAGGGTGCCTCGGTCGTCGTGCTTGGTCCGGTCAACGGGGCCGGCGCGGGTGGCATGGTGCGGTCGGCTCAGGACGCGGGGGCCGTCGTGCTGGCCTACGACCGATTCATCGCCGAAGCCGACTACTACATGTCGTTCGACAACGAGACCGTGGGCAGGATGCAGGGCGAAGCGCTGGTCGACCTGATGGGTGGCACGGGTGGCATCCTGATGCTCAACGGCTCGCCGAGCGACCCCAATGCCGGACAGTTCAAGGCCGGAGCCCACAGCGTGATCGACGCCAGCGACCTCACCGTGCTGGCCGAGTTCGACAACCCGGACTGGAGCCCGGAGAACGCCCAGAAGTTCGTCACCGACCAGCTCAGCAGGCTGGACCTCGACCAAGTCCAGGGCGTCTACGCCGCCAACGACGGCCAGGCCGCCGGCACCATCGCCGCGCTGACCGGCGCTGGAATCGCGGTGGACGACCTGCCGCCGGTGACGGGTCAGGACGCCGAACTGGCCGCCGTACAGCGGATCCTGGCTGGCCACCAGGCGATGACCATCTACAAGCCGATCAAGCTCGAGGCCGAGCGGGCCGCCGAGGTGGCGGTGGCCCTGGTGAACGGGGAGCCGGTCGGAAACACCGTCGACTTCTCCGGCGTCGCCTCCTTCATCTTCGACCCGATCGTGGTCACCCGGGACAACGTGGCCGACACCATCGTGGCCGATGGCTTCTACACGGTGGCAGACATCTGCACCGCCGAGTACGCCGACGCGTGCGCCGAGGCCGGACTCGAGTGATGTCGGCCATCGCGACCCCGCTGGCGCGGGAGCCGGTGCTCTCCCTGCGGGGTGTGAACAAGCGGTTCGGCGCCGTCCAGGCTCTCACCGACGTGCACATCGACGTGGCAGCGGGGGAAGTGGTGGCCCTGGTCGGGGACAACGGCGCCGGCAAGTCCACCTTGGTGAAGGTGATAGCCGGGGTGTACCAGCCCGACTCCGGTGACATCAGATTCTCCGGGATCAACGTCACCGTCGGTGGTCCGGGGGAGGCCCAGGCGCTGGGCATCGCCACCGTGTTCCAGGATCTGGCGCTGTGCGACAACCTCGATGTGGTGGCCAACCTGTTCCTGGGCCGGGAGGACCTCGCCGGAGGCCTGCTCAACGAGGTGAAGATGGAGAAGGAGGCGTGGCGGCTGCTGCGCACCTTGTCCGCCAAGATCCCCTCGGTCCGGATCCCCATCGCCGCGTTGTCGGGTGGTCAGCGTCAGACCGTCGCGATCGCTCGCAGCCTGGTCGGTGACCCCAAGGTGGTGATGCTCGACGAGCCGACCGCCGCTCTCGGGGTCGCCCAGACCGCTGAGGTGCTCAACATGATCGAGCGGCTCCGTGAGCACGGACTCGGGGTGATCCTGATCAGTCACAACATGGCCGATGTGCAGGCGGTGGCCGACCGGATCGTGGTGTTGCGGCTGGGCCGCAATGCGGCCGAGTTCCGAGTGGAGGAGGCGACCACCGATCAGTTGGTCGCCGCCATCACAGGTGCTTCCGACAACGTGGTCGCCGCACGTGCGGAACGACGTCGCACCGACGGCGCCGAGGCTCAACTCGAGGAGGGGAACTCCGATGGCTGACACCGAGCAGACCCACACGGTCGCAGACGACCTCGCCGACGAGCGGTTGATCCGGGTCCAGGGCCTCAGCGGCCTGGTGCACATGACCTGGAACAGGCTCCGGTCCGGTGAGTTGGGCAGCCTCCCGGTAGTGGTCGGGCTGGTGGTGATCAGCATCCTCTTCTACGCCATGGAGCCCCGGTTCCTCTCCTCGCGCAGCCTGGTCTCGATCACTCAGTTCGCGGCCCCGATCGGGATCATCGCGCTGGGCATCGTGCTTGTGCTCCTGCTCGGGCAGATCGACTTGTCGGTCGGCTCGGTCAGCGGTCTGGCCGCCGCCGGCATGGCGGTGCTGGTGGTCCGGCACGGATACTCGGAGTTGGTCGGCATCATGGCGGCCTTGACCGTCGGTCTGCTGATCGGTGCGGTGTACGCCGTCTTACACAACAGACTGGGAGTCCCGTCCTTCGTCTTCTCACTGGCGGGCCTGCTCGGCTTCCAGGGACTGCTGTTGTACGTGTTGGGCAGGCAGGGCACGATCAACCTCCCGTCGGGCTCGTTCCTGGTGGAGTTCACCCGGTTCAAATTCGTCACCGGACTCACCTCGTATGTGCTGGTGCTGGCGGTGGTCGCGGTCTTCCTGGCCACCCAGCTCTGGGGCATCCGGACCCGCACCCGGGCCGGGCTCAGCGCTCCGGGGCAGGGCGCCGTGCTGATCAAGGTGGGGCTGCTCGCGGTCGGCCTGCTGGTGCTCACCTGGTACGTCAACCTGGACCGTGGCTGGAGCTATCTGTGGCTCTTCTTCGTGTTCCTGGTCGTGGTCATGGATCTGCTGCTGCGCCGTACCCGATGGGGGCGGCATGTCTTCGCCGTCGGCGGCAACGAAGAGGCCGCGCGACGATCGGGCGTGAAGGTGGGTCGCATCTACTTCACGGTCTTCGCGAGCTGTTCGATGCTGGCAGCGGTGGGCGGCCTGCTTGCTGCCGGCCTGCAGACCTCGGTCTCCCAGGCCAGCGGCACCACCGACACCAACCTGACGGCGATCGCCGCAGCCGTGATCGGCGGGACCAGCCTCTTCGGTGGTCGCGGGTCGGCGTACTCGGCGATGCTGGGCATCATCGTCCTGCAGGCGATCCAAAGCGGCCTGAACATGGTCGGCGTGGACTCCTCGGTGCGCTTCATGGTCACCGGTGGGGTGCTGCTGCTCGCCGTGGCGATCGACTCGGTCTCGCGCCGAGCCCGGTCGAGTAGCGGCAGAGGTTAGCGGTGCCACCGCACCGCTGATTCAGGTTCGTGGGAGCGGACGGTTCGCCCCCGCGTGGCACGATGGGCCCATGGCGATCGAGATCATCGACAACCCCGACCAGAGCCGCTACGAGGCGCACCTCGACGGTGAGGTGGCCGGCTTCGCCGAGTACGTCCTCAAGGACGACCGGATCGTGTTCACCCATACCGAGGTCGCCGTGGAGGGCAAGGGCATCGGCGGCGCGTTGGCCCGAGGCGCACTCGACGACGTCCGCGCCAAGGGCACCCATCAGGTGGTGCCGCGGTGCCGGTTCATCAAGTCCTGGATCGAGAAGCACCCCGACTACGCCGACCTGGTCTCCGACTGACCTTGCGCGGCATCCGACGGCTGATCGCCTCGGCGCTGGCGGGACTCGGTGTGACGCTCGGCGCCGTGGTCGGCTGCGCCAGCCCGGACCCGGTCCGGATCGTGCTGCTGGTGCCCGACGACGATGATCAGCGCTGGCTGAGGGTGGATGCGCCGGCCTTCATCGACCTGGTCGAGGCGACCTGTGACGGCTGTGTGGTCACCGTCAGCGACGCCGGGGGTGACCCAGCCGTGCAGGCGACCCAGGTGGCCGAGGCAGCCGCAGCGGGTGCCGGCGTGCTGGTGATCGCCGCGGTGGATCCGGCCGCGCTGACCGAGGCCGTGGCCGACGTGGGGATCCCGATCATCTCCTTCTCCCGCAGGCTGCCCGGCGTACGACATCACGTCGGCACCGACCCCGTCGTCGTTGGCGAACTCCAGGGCGAGGCGTTGGTTGCCGCCGATGCGGAGCGGGTGCTCCTGGTGCACGGGCCGGCCAGTGACCCCGAGGCCGTCCAGCAACGCGATGCGGTCCGGGAGGTGCTGGCCCGCGCCGGGGTCGAGATCGTCGGCGAACTGGAGGCCGGCTCTCCTGGCCAGGTCAGCGAGTGGGTGGCCTCCCGCTGGGCCGAGCGGCGCGTGGATGCGATCCACGCCGCTGACGACGTGCTCGCAGCCGCCGTGATCGACGCGCTCCGGGCCGCCGGTGTCCGACGCCTTCCGGTGGTCACCGGAGCCGGCGCCGAACTGGACGCGGTACGCCGGATCGTGGCCGGCGAGCAGACGATGACGGTGCTGCCGGCGGCTGCTGCGGAGGCGGAGCGAGCCGCGGAACTGGCGGTGGCCACCCTGACCCGGGAGAGCGCGCCGGTGGGTCAGGAGGTGTCCGGCGTCGACACCCATCTCTTCGAGCCGCGCGCCGTCACCGTCGGCTCGCTGGCCGACACGGTGCTGCGCAGTCGGTTCCTGGGCGTCGCCGAGATCTGTGAGGGCGACGTGGCTCGACGGTGCACCGAGTTGGGCCTCCGCTGACCCCGAGTTGGGCCCTATCCGCGTCGAGTTGGGCCCTATCCGCGTCGAGTTGGGCCCTGTCCGCGTCGAGTTGGGCCTTCAGAGACGTCCGTACGTCGTGGTGCGCTGCCGGACCGGACGGCCGATGCCGGCGGCAATCTCGGTGAGCTCCGCGACCGTCTTGGCCGACCCGTGTTCGGAGCCCGCCATCCGCGAGATCGTTTCCTCCATCAGGGTTCCGCCGAGGTCGTCGGCGCCGGCCTGAAGCATCGCCCGGGTCCCCTCGACGCCGAGCTTGACCCACGACGTCTGGATGTGGTCGATCTGGCCGTGCAGCATGATCCGGGCCAGCGCATGCACGGCCCGGTTGTCCCGCATCGTCGGCCCCGGCCGTGCCACTCCAGCCAGGTAGATCGGCGCCGAGGTGTGCACGAACGGCAACGGGACGAACTCGGTGAAGCCACCGGTCTCGGCCTGGATCCGCTGGATCACCCGCAGATGCCCGATCCAGTGCCGGGGGTTGTCGACATGGCCGTACATCATCGTCGAGCTCGACCGCAGCCCGACCTTGTGTGCGGTGGTGACCACGTCGATCCAGGTTGCGGTGGGGAGCTTGCCCTTGGTGAGCACCCAACGGACCTCGTCGTCGAGGATCTCCGCGGCGGTGCCGGGGATGGAGTCCAGCCCGGCCTCGCGGGCCTTGATCAGGAAGTCGGTGAAGGTGAGTCCGGTCCGGGACGAACCGTTGACGATCTCCATCGGGCTGAACGCATGCACGTGCATCTGCGGCACCCGCTGCTTCACGGCGGCCACCAGATCGAAGTACGCCGTGCCCGGAAGTTCCGGGTCGATGCCGCCCTGCATGCAGACCTCGGTGGCGCCGAGACGCCACGCCTCCTCGGCGCGGTCGGCGACCTCGGTCAGCGACAGGCTGAACGCGTCGGCATCGGTGCGCCGCTGCGCGAACGCACAGAAGCGGCAACCCACATAACAGATGTTGGTGAAGTTGATGTTCCGATTGACCACGTAGGTGACGTCGTCCCCGACCGCTTCACGACGCAGTGCGTCGGCCAGGGCGCACACCTCATCGAGGAGATCGCCCTCGGCGGTGATCAGGGTGAGAGCCTGCTCGTCCGACAAACTGGCCGGGTCCCGCTCGGCGGCAGCAAGCGCCGCGTGGCCCTCCGAAGTCGGGCCGCCGGCCACCGACCGGCCGGTGGCCAGGGCCGCCTCGGCCACGTCCTCCCAGTCGCCGTACACATGGCCGAAGTCGGTACGCCGGTCCTCGGTGCGCCCCGTCGTGTCGATGCTCGTATGCAGATCCACCCGACCCGCGGACTCCAGTGCCGCGTCGGGCTCCTGCCAGGCCCGCCCGACCGGCTTGATGCCCGGCACCGCGAGCCCGTCGGGGCCGGCCAGGGCGGCCACGTGGCCACGGACCCGGGGGTCGATCCACGGGTCCCCGGCGACGACGTACTCCGGATGCACGGTGAGCCGCGGCCGCAACTCGAAGCCACAGTCGGCGGTGATCTCGGTGAGCGTATCCAGGGACGGCCAAGGGCGCTCCGGGTTGACGTGGTCGGGGGTCAACGGGGAGACGCCGCCCCAGTCGTCGACACCGGCGTCGAGCAGCGCGCGGCACTCCTCCGGGGAGACCAGGTTCGGCGGAGCCTGCACCCTGGCCTTGGGTCCGAGCAGGATCCGGGTGACCGCGATGGCGGCCCGGTAGGGGTCCAGGTCGAGGTCATCGACGTGCCGCATCGCGGTGTCCGGCTTGGCGCGGAAGTTCTGGACGATCACTTCCTGGATGGCGCCGTAACGCTTGGCGGAGGCGCGCAGCGCGAAGATCGTCTCGGCGCGTTCGGTCAGCGTCTCACCGATGCCGACCAGTAGCCCGGTGGTGAACGGGATCGCCAGCCGGCCGGCGTCCTCGAGAACCCGCAGTCGGACGTCGGGGTCCTTGTCGGGGGAGCCGAAGTGGGCCTCACCCTTGGTCTCGAAGAGGCGCCGGGAGGTTGTCTCGAGCATCATCCCCATCGACGGGGAGACGGCCTTGAGTCGGTTCATCTCCGCCCACGACATCACCCCGGGGTTGAGGTGTGGCAGCAGTCCCGTCTCCTCCAGCACCTGCACCGCCACCGCCCGGATGTAGCCCAGGGTGGAGTCGTAGCCCTGCTCGTCGAGCCACTCCCGGGCTTCGGGCCAGCGGTCCTCGGGACGGTCGCCGAGGGTGAAGAGCGCCTCCAGGCAGCCGAGTTCGGCGCCGCGGCGGGCGATGTCGAGGATCTCGTCGGGGGAGAGGTACGGCGCTTTGCCCTCGCGCTGTAAGTGGCCAGGCGTGGTGACGAACGTGCAGTAGTGGCAGCGGTCGCGACACAACCGGGTCACCGGGATGAAGACCTTGGGTGAGTAGGTGACCACGCCCGGGCGGCCGGCTGCGACGAGTCCGGCGTCGCGGATCCGGGCAGCCACCGCACTGAGGCGGTCCAGGTCCTCGCCGGTGGCGGCCAGCAGTGCGGTGGCCTCCGCGACGTCGATGGAGGCGCCCCGCTCCGCGCGCACCAGCGCCCGGCGCACCTGCGCCGGGGTGACGTCGGTGTCGCCGGTCCCAGTCATGAGGTCACCCATGGTAGCGAGGGGATTGCTGGCATCTACAGGTGTCCACGCTGAGCGTCCGGGGGAGGCCCAACTCGGCGCGGATAGGGCCCAACTCGGCGCGGATGGGGCCCAACTCGGCGCGGATGGGGCCCAACTCGGCGCGGATGGGGCCCAACTCGGTCAGCTGACGAGTTCCTTCATCTGGCGGACCAGGGCGGCCGGGTCATCGGAGGCCGGGATGATCTGCAGGTTGGTGACGCCGGACTCCCGGAAGGCCTCGATCCGCTCCTTCACGTACGACGCGGGGCCGACCAGGTTGACCATCTCGAGCAGCTCCAGAGGCAGGGCGGCCTCGGCCTCCTTCTTCTTGCCGTCCAGGTAGAGGTCCTGGATGTGCTTCGCCTCGGCCTCGAAGCCGTACTCGCAGACCAGCTGGTTGTAGAAGTTCTTGCCGCGCGCTCCCATGCCACCGATGTAGAGCGCCAGCATCGGCCGGGCGAAGTCGAGCAGGCCCTTCACGTCGTCGCCGATCGCGCACATGCCGCCGGCGACGACCTCCAGCGGACCCAGTGCGGAGTCGCGCTTCGCGGCACCCGCAGCGAGCGCCGCACCCCAGGTGGAGGAAGCCTTCTCCGGGGCGTAGATGAACGGCAGCCAGCCGTCGGCCTTCTCCGCAGCCAGCTCGACGTTCTTCCCACCCAGCGCGGCCAGATAGATCGGCACCGCGGAACGCTCGGGGTGGTTGAGCAGCTTCAACGGTTTGCCCAGGCCGGTGACTGCCCCGTGCTCCTTGGTCAGCGGCAACTTGATGATGCCGTCGTTGACCAGCGGCTCACGGCGCAGTGCAGCGCGGACGATGTCGATGATCTCCCGGGTGCGGCCGATCGGCTTGTCGTACGGGACGCCGTGCCAGCCCTCGACCACCTGGGGTCCGGAGGCGCCGAGACCGAGGATGGCCCGGCCGCCGGACACGTTGTCCAGGCCGGCGGCGGTCATCGCCAGCAGGCCGGGGGTGCGCGAGTAGATGTTCAGGATCGCCGAGCCGATCTCGATGGTCTCGGTCTTGGCGGCCAGGTAGCCCATCAGGGTGGGGGAGTCGAAGCTGTACACCTCCGCGATCCAGACGGTGTCCAGGCCGGCCTTCTCCAGCGCGGTCACCTGGTCGGCGGCGTCGCGGGGATTCCCGGCGTACATCAACGGCATCGAGAGCTTCATCGGTGTCCTTCGCTGGTGGGGGGGCTGCTCGGCCCACCCTGCCGCACCGCCGCGGCACGAGCAACCGTGTCTCGCGTCACAGAGGCCTTGGTGATGGACACTCCTCATCCGATCCTCGACCCCTGTTCACCCAGACGCCACCGACCGGACGGATCGAACTGGCATCCATGGATCGTGAGTCTCTCGAGCGATGTGGCCATGGTCCGGGCGCCGGGCCAGCGACGGGCGCCGCGCCTCCGGCCCGCGCACAGTCTGGTGGTCACCCCGGCGGTGGTGGCGCACCGCGGCGCCAGCGGCTACCGGCCCGAGCACACCCTCGAGGCCTACCGGACCGCGATCCGGATGGGCGTGGACGACATTGAGCTGGACCTGGTCTGTACTGCCGACGGGGTGCTGCTGGCACGCCATGACGTCGAACTGTCGCTCACCACCGACGTGGCCGACCACCGTGAGTACGCCGACCGGCACCGCACGCTGACCATCGACGGGGTCGAGCAGCGCGGCTGGTTCGTCACCGACTTCACCCACGCCGAAGTGAAGCGGCTCACCGCCAGGGAGCGTCGCCCCGCCGCTCGGCCGCACAGCGCCGCCCACGACGGCCGCTACGGCGTACCCACCCTCAACGAAGTGCTGGCCATGGTGGAGGCCGAGTCGGTACGACGGGGGCGGATGGTCGGAGTGATGCTGGAGTTGAAGCACGCGTCCTGGTTCGACTCGATCGGGCTCGGGCTCGCCGAGCCGCTGCTGCGGGATCTGGCCAGGCACGGGGTGGACCACGCTCGATCGCGGGTGAGCGTGATGTCGTTCGAGCCGACGATCCTGCGCACTCTGGCAGGGTGCGCGAAGGTGCCCTTGATCCAGTTGCTGGACGCTGGCTCCGTGCCGGCCGACTTCGTGGCTGCGAACGATCCGAGGACCTATGCGGACCTGGTCACCCCGGCCGGGTTGGCCTGGATCGAGCGGTACGCCGACGGGCTGGGCGTGCACGTCGACCTGGTGCTGGCACGGACGCCGGGCGGCATGCTGGGCGAGCCGACCTCCCTGGTGCGGGATGCGCATGCCGAGTGGCTCACCGTGCACACCTGGACGCTGCGCGCCGAGAACGCCACCCTCCCCGTCGACCTCCGGATCGGCGCGGACCCGCACACCCACGGTGACCTGCCCGGGCTGGCTCGACGCCTGCTCGATGCGGGGGTGGATGGCCTGATCACCGACCACCCCGACCTGGTGTTCCCGGCTCTCTCGGAGCGGACCTGACGGGGTGCTGACTCAGTACTCTGGGCCTGGCGAGGCTCCCACCACTGATTCCCGTGCGGTCCGCACCATCTCGAGGTCGAGAATGGTGCGGACCGCACGGGAATGGGGCAGGTGGGCGGCGGGACTCGCTCAGCTCTCGGGCAGGATCAGCCAGAGGATGATGTAGGCCAGACCGACCGGGAAGAACCCGGTGAAGACCAGCGCGATCACGGTCAGCACCCGCATGATGTTGGCGTCGACGCCCAGGTAGGACGCCAACCCCGAGCAGACACCTCCCAGCATCGCGTCGTTGGGCCGGCGAGTCAGCTTCTTGGGTCCCATGGGAACGGGGTTGCTCATCTACTTCTCCTCTTGGTTGTCGAAGATCGGGTCTTTGAGGGTCACATCGGGGAAACCGGGGCCGTACGACGTGTCGACGTACGACGGGCTCGGCTCGGGGTGGCGGTGGGTCCAGAAGTGCACCAGCAGGCCCACCACGCCGGCCGCCAGCCAAGGCAGTGGCAACAGCCAGCGGAAGTCGTCCACCACTCCAGTCTCCAGGAGCAGCCACACCGCGACCAGGCCGAGGAACGCCACTCCCATCACCAGGTGGCCGATGTTGATGCTGCGCTTCATCGGTTGCTCCTCTCTTCCTCGCGCTGCTGTCGGTCCACTCTTCGTCGTTCGGAGCGGCTCTGGGCGTGCTCGGACTCGCTGAGCACCTCGACCTGACCGATGCCGACCTCGAGGATCAGCTCCACGTCAGAGTCTGCGGAGCCCTGCGACACGTCCTGGCCGAAGCCGCCGTGGTCGCTGCCGAAGGCGCGGACGCTGCCGATCCCGACCGAGGCGTTCAGCCGCGGCTCGATGTCGTCGGGGAGGATCACCCGCAGTTGGCCGATCCCGACCTCGGCGCGGATCGGGCGGCCGTCCAGGGCGGCCAGATCCTCGACGCCTCGGAGGTCGATCTCCAGCACGCCGACGTGCAGCTCATAGCGTTCGTCGATCTGCTCCGCCGAAGCCGGGATCTCGGTCTGGGGTCCGACCCGATCCAGGTGATCGCCGACCGACTGGGCGGCCATCGCGAGTGCGGCCACCAGCCCCAGGGCGATCAGGCCGCCGGCTCGGCCCCAGAAGGCGCCGATGACCAGGCCGATCCCGGCCAGTGCCAGGATCGCGGCAGGGTAGGCGGCGGAGGGGATGTCGATCCGCGAGCTCAGGGCGGCCAGCGTGACCAGCGCGAGCGGTGTGAAGAAGGCCGCCACCGGCCAGAACAGCACCGGCCCGCGGCGCTTGGGCGCGGTGGCCGTGGCCACCGGTGGTCCGGATGCGACGGGCGCCTGCCCGATGAAGCCGGTGTACGGCGGGCCCACCGGTCCTGCAGGGCCCGGTTGCCAGCCGACGGTGGCACCGACGGTGCTGGGGGAGGTCGGGCCGGTCGAGGTCGGGGGTCCCGCGGGCGCCGGGCCGGCGAACCCGCTCCAGGAGGCTGGAGGCGTGCCGCCCGGAGGCGTGCCGCCCGGAGGCGTGCCGCCCGGAGGCGTGCCGGCCACGGTGCCAGCACGGGCGCCGCCGTCACGACGGCGCTGTGCCTGCATCACCAGGAGCACCACCCCGGCGATGATCAACACCGGGATCGGGAACGCCCAGAAGCTCCAACTGCCTCCCACGGTCATCAGCGCGCCGATGCCGGCGGCGCCCCACAGGGCCACGGTCCGGGACTGAGGCTCCAGGTCGATGGCCGCCTGCTCGGAACCCTCCTCGGGCACCAGCAGCCAACCGGCGGCATAGAGCAGCACGCCCGCGCCACCGAAGATCGCCAGCACCACGAAGATGACCCGGACCAGCGTCGGGTCCAGGTTGAAGTGCCTGGCGACACCGGCCGCGACACCGGCGACCTTGCGGTCGGCCACGCTGCGGCGCAGTGGGCCGAAGTCGCGTGCGGCGCCCCAGTTCGGGCGGTCGCTCGGCGCCGGCTGTCCCGGGGCCGAGCTGGGGGTTGTCTCTTCCATGGCATCCAGACTGCCGCGTCGGCGCCGCCGACACCATCGGGGAACCCCCTGATCCTGGGTCCCCTACCCCGAGTCCTGCTCAGGGGCAGCTCAGGGGCGCACCTCATGGTTGCCACGCGCCCGCTGTGTGACGATGGATGACGATGAGCATCCGAACGCCCGCCGTGCCGTCGTATCGACGCGCCGTCCGAGCCAGCGACGACCACCTGCTCGGTGGTGTCGCGGGCGGCTTGGCGCTGCACCTGGGGCTGCCGACGCTGTGGGTGCGGATCGGGTTCATCGGTCTGGCCGGGCTCGGCGGCCTCGGCATCGCCTTGTACGCCGGGCTGTGGCTGCTGCTGCCCACCGAGCGGTCGTTCGGTGACGACGCCCCCGGTCTGGCCAGTGCCACCCGCGGTGGGCGACGACCCGCCGGGGTGAAGCCGTTGTTCACCAACCTGGGCGTCACCGTGCCGCTGCTGGTGCTCGCCTTCGGGCTGGTGCTGGCCGCCGAGGCCGCGTTCGGTTCAGGAGTGCTCTTCTGGCCGCTGGTCTTCGCCGCCGGGGGCCTGGCGTTGCTGTGGCGTCAGGCGGACGAGGCCCAGCGGGAGCGCTGGATGGACACGGGTGGACGGGTGGACCCGATCCGTGCGGTGCTCGGCAGCGGCGGCTGGGCGGCGTACGCGCGACTGCTCAGCGGTGGCCTGTTGCTCTTCACCGGGTTCGTGCTGTTCGCGTGGCAGCAGGGCACGGTGCGGATCGGGGCCGAGCTGCTGATCGCGGTCCTGCTGGGCATCACCGGGTTGGCGCTGACCGTGGGTCCCTGGGTCTTCAGGCTGGCCTCGGACCTGACCGCTGAGCGTGCCGAACGGGTGCGCAGCCAGGAGCGTGCCGACATGGCCGCGCACCTGCACGACTCGGTGCTGCAGACCCTCGCGCTGATCCAGAAGAACGCCCACGACGCGACCACGGTGGCCACCCTGGCTCGGGCCCAGGAGCGGGACCTGCGCCGCTGGCTCTTCGACGAGGACGCCCGGCCCGACTCCACCGTGGCTGCCGCCCTGAGGCAGGCTGCCGCCGAGGTCGAGGATGCCCACGGGGTCGTCGTCGACGTGGTGGCTGTCGGCGACCAGTCACTCACCGAGGCCACCCAGCCGATCGTGCTGGCCGCCCGGGAGGCGATGGTGAACGCAGCCAAGCACGCCGGCACCGGCCGGGTCGATGTCTACGCGGAGGTCGGTGACGGCATCGACGTCTTCGTCCGGGACCGCGGCGTCGGCTTCGACACCGACGGTGTCGCCGAGGACCGGCAGGGCGTCCGTGGCAGCATCATCGATCGGATGGAACGCCATGGTGGCACCGCCGAGATCCGCTCCGCCCCCGGAGAGGGCACCGAGGTTCGCCTGCACCTGAGAGTTGAGGAGACACCAGCATGACGAGGGTCCTGATCGTGGACGACCATGCGATGTTCCGGGCCGGGGTCCGCGCCGAGCTCGGTGCGCACGTCCAGGTGGTGGCCGAGGCCGAGGATGTGCCCACCGCGGTGGCTGCGCTGGCCGAGCACCGCCCGGACGTGGTGCTGCTCGACGTACACCTGCCCGGCGGCGGGGGAGTCGAGGTGATGCGGCAGAACACTGCGTCCCCGGACACGCGGTTCCTGGCGCTGTCGGTCTCCGACGCGGCCGAGGACGTGATCGGCACCATCCGCGGCGGCGCCCGAGGCTACGTCACCAAGACCATCACCGGCCCGGAGCTGATCGCCGCCATCGGCCGGGTCGCCGAGGGGGATGCGGTGTTCTCGCCGCGGCTGGCCGGGTTCGTGCTGGACGCCTTCGCCGGCAACATCGACATCGCCGCAGTCGACGAGGACCTGGACCGGCTCACCGAGCGCGAGCGAGAGGTGATGCGCCTGATCGCCCGCGGCTACGCCTACAAGGAGGTCGCCAAGGAGCTCTTCATCTCCATCAAGACCGTCGAGACCCACATGTCCTCGGTGCTGCGCAAGCTGCAGCTCTCGTCGCGCCATGAGCTCACCAAGTGGGCCTCGGACCGACGGTTGTTGTGAGGGGGAACCGATGCCCGGGCACCGGCGTCGAACAGTCATGACCCTTCGCCATCTCCTGATCGGACTCGCCGCCGTGACCACACTGGCCGCCTGCGGTGGCGGCAACGGCCCCAGCGCAGCCTCCGACCCGATCACTGCCGATGTCGAGCGGCGTGCCGCCCAGGCCGACCTGGTCCCCGACACCGTCGGCGCCGTGCACCGGCTGGCCGGCGCGATCGTCGAACTGACCGAGGAGGGCGACAACCTGGCGCTGTCGCCGTACTCGATCGCGGTGGCGCTGGCGATGACCGCCAACGGAGCCGGCGGTGAGACCGCCGAGCAGATGTACGACGTGCTCGGACTGGACCGCGACGCCCTCAACGCCGGGCTCAACGCGCTCACTCAGCATGTCGACGCCCTGGCCGGGGCCCAGACCCGCGCCGACGGCAGCGAGGCCGACCTCGAGCTCGAGGTCGCCAACGCTCTCTTCGGTCACCAGGCCACCGTCTGGGAGCCTGACTTCCTGGCCACGCTCGCCGAGTACTACGGCGCCGGGATGAACGCCGTTGACTGGGCCGGGGAGACCGAGGCGGCCCGCCAGCAGGTCAACGAGTGGACCGCGGAGCGGACCCGGGACCGGATCCCCGAGATCGTCCCCGAGGACGCCGTCGACCATCTGACCCGGCTGATCCTGGTCAACGCGATCTATCTGAAGGCGCCGTGGGAGGACCCCTTCGACACCGGCGCGACCCAGGGCCGCCCGTTCACCCTCGGTGACGGCAGCACCGTCGATGTGGAGTCGATGCAGGGGCTGCTGGACCACTCCAGCTACGCCGCCGACGAGGGCTGGCAGGCGGTGTCGATGCCGTACGCCGGCCGAGGGGCCGCGATGACGCTGGTGCTGCCCGACGAGGGGCAGGAGGACCGGGTCAGGGGCCTGGTCACCGGCGGCGAGCTCGGCCAGCTGCTGTCCACGCTCAGCCCGAAGATGGTGCAGCTGACCTGGCCGAAGTTCGAGTTCCGCAGCCAGGTGCCGCTCAAGGAGACCCTCAAGCAGGCCGGGATGCCGGCCGCCTTCGAGCGTGGCGCCGACTTCCTGGCGATGACCACGCCGGAGAACCCCGACCGGGAGCGGGAGTTGCGGATCACCGACGTGTTGCACGAGGCGTTCGTGGCCGTCGACGAGGAGGGCACCGAAGCCGCCGCTGCGACCGCGGTGGTGATGGGGATCGAGTCGATGCCGGAGTTCGTGGAGGTGACGGTGGACCGGCCGTTCTGGTTCCTCATCCACGACACCACCCACGGCACCCCGCTCTTCATCGGCCACGTCACGGACCCGCGCGCTGACTGACACCCTGACCGACGCGCTGACCGACACCCTGGCCGACGCGCTGACCGACACCCTGGCCGACGGGCTGACTGGGCGCGGGCCGGCTGCCCGCGCGCCGGGACCGGCCGGCCCCGCGAGCGCGCACCCCGGAGCTGCCCAGCAGCACCCCGCCGACCACCACCACAGCGCCGATCCATTCGCCCGTCGACAGCGTCTCGCCCAGGACCAGCCACGCCGAACTCATCCCGACCACGGGGACCAGCATCGAGAACGGAGCGACCTGGCCGGCCGGATGGCGACTCAGCAGCCAGGTCCAGATCCCGGAGCCGAGCAGCGTGCCGACGAGCACGGTGTAGCCGAGCCCGAGCACGGCCGGCACCGCGGTCGGCGCCTGCCACGAGGTCAGCGACGCGGTGATCCGTGTGGGTCCTTCGACGGCGAGGGCGATCGCCAGCATCGGCAGCGGCGGGACCACTGACATCCACAGCACCACGTGCAGCGGCTCTGAGGATCGGATGCGGGTGTTGCACAGGTTCCCGATCGCCCAGCCGAAGCCACCGGCGAGCACCAACAGGAACGGCGTGATAGCGGCGGTGCTCCCGTGGGACCAGCCGACGATGGCGAGGCCACCGCAGGCCAGGACCAGGCCGAGGAGTTGGCGCCTGCTGATCCGGTCGGCGAAGAGGGCGGCCCCGAGCAGCACGGTGAACGGCGCGGACGACTGCAGCACCAACGAGGCCAACCCGGGGGGCATGCCGGCGTACATGCCGGCGTAGAGGAAGAGGAACTGGAGGGTGCCGAAGCCGATCCCGTAGCCGATCAGCCAGCGCAGCGGCACGCTCGGCAGCGGGACCAGGAGCAGGGTGGGGATGGCGATCACGGTGAAGCGCAGCGACACCAGGAACATCGGTGGGAAGTGGCCGAGGGAGGCGTCGATGGCGAGGAAGTTGAGCCCCCAGATGACGGCGACGGTGACGGCGAGCAGGCGATGACGACGAGGCACACGCCATGGTCGCCAGCGACGACTAGTAAGGACAAGCGAAATGTTCTGAAGTGTCCTTGTAGGCTGACTACATGGACGCCCGGCATCTCGAGCTGCTCCGCGAACTCGCCGACCATGGCAGTGTCACCGCGGTGGCCCGAGCCACGCACCGCACACCCTCGGCGGTCTCCCAGCAGTTGAAGAGCGCCGAGCGGCGCTATCAGACGCCGCTGGTCGAACCCTCGGGGCGCGGCCTGCGGCTGACCGATGCCGGTCACCTGCTCGCCGACGCGGGTCGGGACGTCGCCGAAGCGCTGGCCCGCGCCCAGGCCCGCTGGGACGAGTTCCGTGGCCAGCCGACCGGGCGAGTGAGGGTGGCCGCGCTGCCGAGCGCGGCGACCTTCCTGCTTCCCGGCGTGTTCACCGAGCTCGCCGAGTTGGCGATCGAGATCGAGTGCGAGGACGTCGACCTCGCTGAGGACGACTACCCGGGCCTGACCCGAGATCACGACCTGGTGATCGGGCACAGCCTGTCCCGGCTCCTGCCGCCGTCGGTCGCGGGCCAGGTCAGCGCGCTGTTGACCCGCGAGCCCCTCGACATCGCGATGGCCGCCTCCCACCCGCTGGCCACTCAGGAGCAGGTGAGTGCTCAGGACCTGGCCGACCAGCAGTGGATCGGGGTGCCGTTCGGGTATCCGTTCGACACCGTGCGGGTGGCCGTCGAAGAGGCGATCGGGTGCCCGGTGCAGGTGTCGCTGAGGCTGCGGGACAACCGGCTGATCGAGGCCCTGGTGGCGTCGAGCGATCGGGTGGCCGTGCTGCCCCGGTTCACCACCCCGACCGGCCCGGTGGTGCTTCGCCCGCTGGCGGAGATCCCGACGGCACGCTTCATCTACGCCGTGGCCCGACCCGACCGCGCCGAACGCCTGGCGGTACGCCGGGTCCTCGACGCCCTGCGTCGAGTGGGCGCCACCTTCGCAGGATCCGGGTGAGGAACCGGATCCCGGTGCCGCGCGTCGAAGGGGCATGATGGTGCGCACCCTGCTCGTCGGACTCTCTGCCCTGGCGCTGGCCGCCTGTGGCTCGCTCACCGGTGGAGGTGGAACCGTGGTTGATGCCGACCTGGTCAGCGTGGAGGTGGACCGCCTCCCGGGTGATGAGGGGGCGGTCCCGGAGGTGGCTGCGGCGCTGCATCGGCTGGCCGGTGGCGTGGTTGATCTTGTCGAGGACGGTGACAACCTGGCGCTGTCGCCGTACTCGATCGCGGTGGCGTTGGCGATGACCGGCAACGGAGCCGATGGGCGGACGGCCGATGAGATGTACGACGTGCTCGGCCTGGATCGCGACGCCCTCAACGAGGGGCTGAACGCGTTGACCCAGCTCATCGACGCCCTGGCCGGGGACCAGACCCGCGCCGACGGCAGTGAGGCTGAGCTTGAGTTGGAGGTCGCCAACGCGCTGTTCGGTCATCACCAGACGGTCTGGGCGACCGACTTCCTGACCACGCTGGGTGAGTACTACGGGGCCGGGATGCGCACGGTGGACTGGGTGGGGGACACCGAGGGGGCCCGCCAGCAGGTCAATGAGTGGACCGCGGAGCGGACCCGGGACCGGATCCCCGAGATCGTCCCCGAGGATGCGGTGGATGCGTTGACCCGGTTGATCCTGGTGAATGCGATCTATCTGAAGGCGCCGTGGGAGGAGCCTTTCGAGGTCGACTCCACGCGGCCGCGCCTCTTCAGGTTGGCCGACGGTGAGCGGATCTCGGTGGAGTCGATGTGGGCGATGTTGGACCACTCGTCCTATGCCGCCGGCGACGGGTGGCGGGCCGCGTCGATGCCGTACGCCGGCGGGGGTGCGGCGATGACGCTGCTGCTTCCTGAGGTCGGGCGTGAGGCGGACGCTCGTGCGCTGGTCACCGACGGGCGACTCGGTGAGGTGCTGGACGCGTTGGGTCCGGAGCGAGTGGAGTTGACCTGGCCGAAGTTCGAGTTCACCAGTGACGTGCCGCTCAAGCAGACGCTGATCGACCTGGGGATGCCGACCGCGTTCACACCGGCCGCGGATTTCCTGGCGATGACCTCGCCGGAGACCCCGGCTGATGAACGCGCCCTGATGATCACCGACGTGCTGCATCAGGCGTTCGTGGCCGTCGACGAGGAGGGCACTGAGGCCGCCGCCGCCACGGCAGTGGTGATGGGGTTGACCAGCATGCCGACGTACACCCCACTGGTGCTGGACCGGCCGTTCTGGTTCCTCATCCACGACACCACCCACGGCACCCCGCTGTTCATCGGCCACGTCGCCGACCCACGCGCCGACTGACGCCGCCCCCCGGTGAGGTCAGGCGCCAGTGCGGGGCTCGGCGCCGCGCACCTGTGAGGCGACCAGGTCGGCGTACTGGGGCAGCGCCAACAGTTCGTGGTGGGTGCCCGTCGCCACCACCTCGCCCTGCGACATCACCACGACCCGGTCGGCGGCGAGGATGGTGGTGAGCCGGTGCGCGATCACCAGGGTCGTCCGGCCGGCACGCACCCGCTCCAGCGCGGCGGCGACGCTCAGCTCACGCAACGGGTCGAGCTGACTGGCTGCCTCGTCCAGGACCAGCACCGGTGTGTCCCGCAGCAGCGCCCGCGCGATCGCCACCCGCTGGCGCTCGCCACCGGAGAGCCGGGTGCCTCGCTCTCCGACCACGGTGGCCAGACCCTGCGGCAACCCGGCGATCACCTCGGTCAGTCCGGCCGCCTCGCACGCCGTCGCCAACTCCTCGTCCGAGGCCCCCGGACAGCCCAGCCGCAGATTCTCGGCCAGCGTGAGGTGGAACAGGAACACGTCCTGGGGCACATGACCGACCCAGGCGCTCAGCTCGGCCGGACTCAGCGCACGCAGGTCGACGCCGTTCAAGGTGATCCGCCCCCGACCCGGGTCGGCGTATCGCAGCAGCAGATGGCCCAGCGTCGACTTCCCGGCGCCGCTGTGGCCGACCAGGGCGACTGTCTCGCCTGGCGCGAAGCGAAGATCCACGCCGGCCAAGGCCCAGGGGCCGGTCTCGTCGTAGCGGAACCAGACGTCCTCGATGGCCACCGTGCCGCCCTCGCCGACCGACGGCGGCGGAGTGTGCGGCTGGGTCGGCGCCGGGGTGCTGGCCGGCTCCTCCAGTAGGTCGAAGACGCGGCTCGCGGACGCCGCGCTGATCCCGGTGACCCGGGTGGTCGCCAGCAGCGTCACCACGGGCAGGAACGTCACCGCGCCCAGGGTGACCGAGGCGGGCAGCATGGTCGCGGTGATGGCGCCGGCGTCGTGCAGCCAGAGGGCGGTGAACAGCGCAGCGAGTACGCCGGCACCCAGCACCACCTCGGTGGCCGCCGCCTCGGCGCCGGCGCGGGAGCTCTGGCGCCGCTCGGCCGTCGCGAGGCGGGTGGTCGCTGACAGGATCACCTCGCGCTGTCGTGCCCCGGCGCCGAAGGCGAGCGTCTCCCGCAGCCCGGCGGTGAGGTCGGTGACCGCGGTGCTCACCGCCGCCGCCCCGGTCCGCACGTCGGCACCGTGCCGGGCGTTGTGGCGGCGCAGCGCCAGTGGCACCACGGTGGCCAGCAGCACGAACGGCAGCAGCACCAGGGCGAACATCGGCGTCACCACCACCGCACAGGTGACCAGCAGCATCGGAGTGAGGACGCCGGTGCAGACGATGTAGATCGCGGTGTGCGCATAGAACACCTCCAGGCCCTCGGCGTCCGACATCACCCGGGTGAGCAGGTCACCCGAGCGGCGCCGGATCAGCGCCAGCGGCCCGATCCGGTCGAAGGCCCGGACCAACCACATCCGGACCTCGGCGAGCATCCGGAAGGCCAGGTCGTGGCCGATCCAGGCCTCTCCCCACAAGAACGCACAGCGGAGCAGCACCAGCGCCACCAGGGCGGTCGCCCACGGCACCAGTTCCGCGGCGCTGTGGCCGGTGACCGCCAGGCCGGTCAGGTAGGCCGCCACCACGGCGGCCACCACCTGGGTGAGCTGGTTCCCGGTGCCGCACAGCGCGGTGGCTGCGAACGGCCCCCGGTAGGCGCCGAGCACCCTGACCATGGCTCTCATCCCGCGGCCGCCGGGTCCGTCGCCGACCAGCCCCGGTCGCCATCCGTCGGTGTCGGCGGCGTCGACCCGGCTGCGCAGTTCGTCGGCCTCGTGGACCGGTGTGACCGTCATCGGGGGGTCTCCTCAGCGCGTGGGGACAGGTCGTGGGCGCCGGTGCCGGCGGCCACGAGCTCGGCGAATCGCCCGTGTCGTTGCGCCAGCAGGAGCCCGGGCTCGCCGGACTCGACGATGCGGCCGGAGTCCAGCACCACCACCCGGTCGGCGTCCAGCACGGTCGACATCCGGTGCGCCACCACCACCGTGGTGCGGCCGCGGCTGGCCTCGGCGATGGCGGCGTGCATCGCCTGCTCGTTGGCGCCGTCCACGCTGGAGGTGGCCTCGTCGAGCAGCAGCAGCGGGGCGTCGGCGAGCAGCGCCCGGGCGATCGCGAGCCGTTGCCGCTCACCACCGGAGATGGTCAGGCCCCGCTCGCCCAGCACGGTCTGGTAGCCGTCGGGCCACGACTCGATGACATGGTGGATCCTGGCCCGGCGGCAGGCCTCCTCCAGGTCGTCGTGGTCCGCGTCCGGCCGGGCCAGCCGAAGGTTGTCGGCGACGGTGCCGGCGAACAGGTGCACGTCCTGACTCACCAGCGCGGCGAGCGACCTCGCATCGACCAGCGACAGCTCCCGCAGGTCCACCCCGCCGACCAGTACCGCCCCCTGATCGGGGTCGAGGAACCTTTGCAGCAGGGCCACCAGGGTGGACTTGCCGGCGCCCGAGGGGCCGACCACGGCCAGCGTCGTCCCGGCCGGCACGTCGATGCTGACCCGGTCCAGAGCCCAGGCGCCGTCGGCGTCCTTGGCGCTGTCAGTGCCGTCGGTGCCGTCGGTGGTCGGGTAGCGGTAGCTCACCTCATGGAGGGTCAGCGAGACCGCGCCGGTCGGCCGCGGCCGTGGCCGGGCGGGCTCGGTCAGCAGTTCGGGGGCGTCGAGAAGCGCGAAGATGCCGTGCGAGGCGGCAAGACCATGGAAGCCCTCGTGCCAGTAGTTCTGCAGCTCCTGTTGGGGCCGGAAGCACTCGGCGGCCAGGAACAGCACGAACAGCAACAGCATGGGGTCCAGGGCACCGGAGGCGACCCGGAACGCGCCGACGCCGACACTGATCAGGGTGCCGGTGCCGACCAGCAGCGCGGTGACGCCGACCACGCCCAGCGAGGCGGCCAGGTCTCGCCGGGTGGCCCGGTAGAGCTTCGCCGCGCCACGGCTGAGCCGCTCGCCGTACTCGTCCACCGCACCCACCGACCGCAGCGTCGCCAGGCCGGTGATCGCATCCATCATCGAGGCGGCGAACTCCTCGTAGGCCTCCCAGTGGGCTCGCCCGCGGCGACCCAGCAGACCGCCCCAGGCTCGTCGCGCGAACGGCAGCGCCACCAGGCAGGCCAGCACCAGGAGGCCGATCACCGGGTCGACCAGGGTCAGCGCCACCACCAGCACCAACGGCCCGGCCAGCGAGACGAAGGCCTGGGGGAGGTAGAAGCCGACGTACGCGCGGAGCGCCTCGACCCCGTCGCCGACCGAGGCGATCATGTCGCCGGTGCGTCGCCCGGAGGTGTACGCCGGTCCCAGCCGCAGCAGCTTGTCGATCAGGGCGGCCCGCAGTCGCCGCTTCACCACCCGGCCGGTCCAATTCCCGGCCAGGTCGCGGCCCCACATCAGCAGACCGCGGCAGGCGACCGCGGCGGCCACGCCGACGAGCGGCCAGACCAGCGCGGAGGAGTCGGCGCCGGAGAGGACCCGGCTCAGCGCCTGCGCGGTGAAGAACCACTGCAGAACCGCGGCAAGCATGCTGCCGAGCGCGCAGGCCACCGTCACGGTGACCGGGAGCGGAGCCTCGCGGACCAACCCGACGAGTCGACGTTGCACCATCATGAGCGGACCACCTGAGGGACGTGGGGACTGGAGGCGGGGGTGTGCGGCAGCACGACCGGGGTCCCGGTCACCGGGTCGGTGAGCACGGTCGCCTCGACGCCGAACGCCCGACGTACCAGCTCCGGGGTGACCACCTGCTCGGGTCGGCCGTCGGCCAGGATGCGCCCCTCGTCGAGGATCACCATCCGGTCGGCGTAGCGGGCGGCGTGGCCCAGGTCGTGCAGCACGGTGACCACGGTGAGCCCGCGTGCCGCCCGCAGCCGCGCCACCAGATCCAGCACCTCGAGTTGGTGGCCGATGTCGAGGAACGTGGTGGGTTCGTCCAGCAGCAGCAGGTCGGTCTGCTGCGCCAGCGCCAGCGCCAGCCAGACCCGTTGCCGCTCCCCGCCGGAGAGCCGATCCACGTATCTGTGCGCGTACTCGGCGGTGCCGGTCAGGTTCATCGCGTCCTCGACCGCCTCACGGTCCGCCGCCGACAGCGGCCCGAGCAGTGCCCGATGCGGGTGTCGGCCCAACTCGACGAGCTCGCGGACGGTGATCCCGGCCGGCGGTTGTGGTCCCTGGGGAAGCACCGCCATCCGGCGGGCGATCTCGCGGGTGGGCAGGGACGAGATCGCCTGCCCGTCGAGGAGGATCTGCCCCGATCGTGCCGGCATCAGCCGGGACAGTGCCCGCAGCACCGTGGACTTGCCGCATCCGTTGCGTCCGACGAGGGCCACCCAGGACCCGGCGTCGACGTGCAGGTGCAGGTCGGCTGCCACCAGCCGGCTGCCGTAGCCGACACCGAGGCCGATCGCGGACAAGGCGGGTGCTGAGGGGGTGGTCATCGACGCTCCTTGAGGATCAGGGCGAGCAGCAGCGGGCCACCGACCAGGGCGGTCACCGCACCGGTGGGCAACGAGGCGCGCCCGCCGATCTGGTCGCCGGGGATCGCGAAGGTCAGTCCGTTGGCCACGATGTCGGCGCCGAGCAGCAGCGCTGCGCCGGCGAACGCGGCCATCGGGATCACCCGGGCGGGGTGGTGGCCGACCAGCGGGCGGACCAGGTGGGCGGCCACCAGTCCGACGAAGCCGACCGCTCCGACCGTGCAGACGGCACCGGCGGTCAGCAGGGCGGCCGACCCGAACACCGCCAGCCGGATCCGGGTGGGGTGCGCGCCGACCGCGGTGGCCACGTCGTACCCGCTCCACAGCACTGTGGCGCCGCGGATCGCGCCGAGCGCGATCACCAAGGACACGATCGCCCAGGGCCACAGCACCTGCCAGTGCTCCCAGGTGCGGGCGTGCAGGGTGCCCACGATCCAGCGCAGCACGGTGCCGAACGTCGACCCGTCCAGGGTCAGTACGACGGCCACCAGAGCCGACCCGATCGCGGAGACGAGTACGCCGTTGAGCACGAAGCGGGTGGCGTCGGCAGCACCGCCGTGCCACCCCAACCAATAGACCAGTGCACCGCTGGCGAGGGCCCCGCCGGTGGCCACCACCGGGGTCCAGCCGCTGGAGACCGAGACCAGTCCGAACGAGGCTCCCACCACCACCGCCAGCACCGCGCCGGCGCTGACGCCGAGCAGGCCGGGGTCGGCCAGCACGTTGCGGGTGACCGCCTGCAGGTGGGCCCCGGCCACACCCAGCATCGCGCCGGCGGTGACCGCGATCAGACCGCGTGGCATCCGCAACCCGATCACCACGTCACGGTGCCAGGGCTCGATCGGACGCCCGGTCAGTGCCGCGGTGACCTCGGCGGGGGTGAGTGGGGCGCTGCCCATGCCCAGGTGCAGGATCAGCAGCCCGAGCAGCAGCAGCGCGGCGAGGGTGATCCACCAGGTGAGTCTGTGCGCGGCCCTGGGCAGATCACTGGGCAAACCGCGGGGCGAACCGTTGGGCGGGTCACTGCCCAGATCACTGCGCTCGTTGCTGCGCACCTCCTGGGGCAGTGCACCGGGCACACCGCCGGACCGGCCCCGCGTCTGTGGCAGCGCCGTCATACCGGGCTCCGGGCCTGCTCGGAACGGATCAGGGCCAACAGCACCGGCGCGCCCACCAGTACCGTGACGATGCCGGCGGCGATCTCTCGGGGCTCGGCCACCACCCTGGCGGTCTGGTCCGCTGCGGTGAGCAGCACCGCGCCGACCAGCGCCGCCAACGGCAGCACCCGGCGCGCATCGGTGCTGCGCAGCAGGCGTCGCACGATGTGCGGGGCGAGCAGAGCCACGAAGCCGATCGGCCCGCAGGCGGCGACGGCGGCGGCGGTCAGCAGCGTGGCCACCACCAGCAACCCGGCACGAGCCCGGCGTACCCGGACCCCGAGAGCGGCGGCCGGGTCGTCGCCGAGCTTCAGGGTGTTCAGGGTGCGGGCGAACAGCAGCCCCGCGGGCACGGCCACCGCCAGCCAGAGGGCCACCAGTCGTACGTCGGCCCAGCCGCGGTTGGCCAGGCTGCCGAGCAGGTACTGGTAGAGCAGCGCGGCGTTGGCCGGTGCCCCCAGAGTGACCAGGGCGATCACACACCCGGAGAGGAAGGAGGCGCACGCCAGTCCGCACAGGATCTGCGCGGAGGTGCTGCGCAGCCGCACCCCCACCAGCACGCACAGGGCGCCGACCGCCAGCCCGCCAGTCAACGCCGCCACCGGGACCAGGGGCCGCGGCACGGGGACGCCGAGGACCGCCACGGCGGCCACCACCACCGCGCAGCCGCTGCTCACGCCCAACAGTTCGGGGGCTGCCAGCGGGTTGCGCAGGCCGTCCTGGAGCAGGGCGCCGGCCAGGCCGAGCGCCAGGCCCACCAGGGCCGCCAGCACGACCCGCGGAGCGCGCAGGTGCAGCAGCGCCAGCCGGACGCGCTCGTCAGCGGGGTCGAGGAGCGCCTGGGGGAGGTCGCGCAGTGGGATCTGGGGGGTGCCGGTGGACAGTCCGACCGCCGCCACTGCCACGAGGGCGACGGCCGAGACCGCCACCAGCGACGCCGTCGCCCTCGTGGGGTGACTCATCGCGAGAGCGGTCCGAGCGGTTCGGGGAACTCGTCGGGGTAGACCTGCGGGAGCACGTGGTCGAGCACCAGTTGCTGGGTGTGGGTGCCGCCGACGCCGCCCCACCACCGTGGGGTCACCACGACGTTGCCGTTGCGGACCGCGGTCAACGTCTCCCAGACCGGCTCCTCGGCCAACTGCTCGACCAGAGCGGGGGCGTTCGGGTCGAAGCCGAAGTCGAGGATCCAGATCCACTCGGGGTCGACGTCGAGGATCGTCTCCAGGTTGATCTCGAGGAAGCCGGAGTCACCTTGACCGGCGTCGGGCCACGGATAGTTCGTGTAGCGCTGCAGCAGGCGGCCGATGGTGGAGTCCGCGGCGTCGATGCCGATGTCGGCGGTGGCGCCGCCGTACATGGAGAGCACGCTCACCTCCCGCTCCCGCTCGACGTATCCCTCGAGGGTCTGTCGGTGCCGCTCCAGCGCCTCTGCGGCGGCGTCCTCGCGGCCGAGGAGCTGCCCCATCGTGGTCAGGTTCGCCACGGCGGCGCCCTCCTCGCGCAGGGAGCTCGTGTACAGCGGCACCGACCCCAGTGCGGAGCGCAGGTCCCCGTGCACGCTGGCCGACCCGACGACCAGGTCGGGCTGGGCGGCCAGGATGGCTTCCAGGTCGGGCTCGAAGAAGCTGCCGCCGATCGGGTCGACGTCGGCGTCGGGGCCGAAGAAGTGTGGGTCGGTGAGCGTCTGCTGCTGGGCCGAGGCCACCGGGGTGACCCCCAGTTCGATCAGTGCGTCGAGGCAGAGGGTGTCCAGGCAGACGACGCGCTCGGCGGGGGCGTCCAGGGTGATCTCGGTGCCGGTCGCGTCGGTGACGGTCACGGGTGCGGCCGCGTCGGCCGGTGTGGTCTGGGAGCCGCTCGCAGCGCAGGCGCTGAGGGCGGCCACCAGGCTGAGGCTGGCGATCGACGCGAGGGCGGTGCCTCGGCGTACGAGTCGGGACATGGGTGTCTCCTGACGGGGTAGATGGCTCGAAGCGCGACTATAGTTAGAATGAGAATCATTCGCAATTCGAGCGAAAGGCGACCCTCAGACACCCCTGGCAGCGCCGTGAGTCCCGACTCAGGCGACCTGGCGGATCACCTCGGCGAGCAGCTCCCAGGCCGCCGGATCGGTGTCGTTGCCCATCGCCAAGGTGACCGTCTGGGTGCCGAGGCCGGCCAGGTCGCCCAACTTCTGCACCGCTTCGCCCACCGACATCGACACCTCGCCGTAGGGCATCTGCTCGCCTCCGGACTCGGTCAGCGACAGCCGGGTCAGCACCGTCCTGCGGACCTCCTCCGGGTCGCGACCGAGGGCGACGCAGTGCTCGGCCAGCACGTCGTACTTGCGCTTCACGACCTCCAGCCCGGCATCGAAGATGTTGCAGGCATCGGCGTACTCGGCGACCATCCGCAGCGTCTTCCGCTCACCGCTGCCACCGATCATGATCGGGGGCCGGCGCACCGGCGGCGGCGAGTTCACCGGGCGCTCCAGTCGGTAGTGCCGACCGGTGTACGGCGACTCATCGCCGGCCCACATCCGGTGCGCGATCTGCAGGGTCTCCTCGAGTCGCTCGAACCGCTCCCGCAATGGCGGGAAGGGGATCCCCAGGCCGGCGTGCTCCACTTCGTTCCAGGCGGCGCCGATGCCCAGCCAGGCCCGGCCTCCGGAGAGCACGTCCACGGTGGTGACCGTCTTGACCAGGACCGCCGGATGCCGGTGCGTCACCCCGGTCACCATCAGGCCCAGCTCCACCCGTTCGGTCCGGCCGGCCAGGAACGCGAGCGTGCTGTAACCCTCCAGCATCTCGGCCTCGGGCGGGCCGAACGGAGCGATCTGGAAGTAGTGGTCCATCAGCCAGAGGCTCCTCACCCCAGCCGCCTCGGCGTCCTGGGCGATCCGGGTCAGCGTGCCCGGGATCGAGGCAGGAGTGCCGGGCCAACTGAAGTCGCAGATCTGTATGCCGAGGTCCATACTCATTGATTCTGCCCCGCGCCTACACTCGACCGGGCAACCCCCTGTCCCACAAGGACCGGGGGCGTTCGTGCTGACCACCACCCGAAGGCGACAGCTGTGCATCTCACCGGACTCACCGACGCCGTTCTGGCCACCCCGCTGCTCACCGACGCACTCGCCGACGCGGAGCGGTTCTCCACCCACGACCTGATCGGCCCGCCCGGGCTGCGACCGTTCCTGATCGCCGGCCTGGTCGCCCAGGGCCGCACCGTGCTGGCCGTCACCGCCACCGGGCGCGACGCCGAATCGCTGGCCAGCGCCCTCGACGGCCTCGTCGACCCGGACACGGTGGCGACCTACCCGAGCTGGGAGACACTGCCGCACGAACGGCTCAGCCCCCGCAGCGACACCGTCGGCCAGCGACTCGCGGTGCTCCGTCGCCTCCAGCACCCCGGCACCACCCCGGGTACCGGCCCCCTGCAGGTGCTGATCGCGCCGGTCCGCTCGCTGCTGCAGCCGCAGGTGGCCGGCCTGGCCGATCTTGAGCCGGTCGAGCTCGCGGCGGGGGGCGAGGCCGACCTCGACGACGTGGTTCGGCGTCTTGCGGACGCGGCGTACTCGCGGGTGGACCTGGTCACCAGACGCGGTGAGTTCGCGGTCCGCGGCGGCATCATCGACGTCTTCCCGCCCACCGAGGAGCACCCGCTGCGGGTCGAGTTCTTCGGCGACGAGGTGGACGAGATCCGCAGCTTCTCCGTCGCCGACCAGCGCACCCTGGACAAGGTCGATCGGGTCTGGGCTCCGCCGTGCCGCGAACTGCTGCTCACCGACGAGGTGCGCCGCCGCGCCGCCGAGCTGGGCCGCCAGCATCCGGCGCTGCTGGAGATGACCGACAAGATCGCCGACGGCATCGCGGTCGAGGGGATGGAGGCCCTGTCCCCGGTGCTGGTGGAGGAGATGGAACTCCTGGTCGACCTGCTGCCCGCCGACGCCTGCGTGCTCACCCTCGACCCGGAGCGGATCCGCACGCGGGCCCACGACCTGGTGGCCACCAGTGAGGAGTTCCTGGCCGCGAGCTGGGCTGCGGCCGCCGGCGGCGGCCAGGCGCCCATCGACCTGTCGCTGGCCTCCTACCGGGAGCTGGTCGAGGTGCGGGCGCACGCCCTTCAACGGGGCATGGCCTGGTGGACGCTGGGACCGTTCGGCCTCGACAGCGAGCCGTCACCGGGCATCCGGGAGGCCGAGCAGTACCGCGGCGACATCGAGGGCGCCATCGCCGACGTGGTCCGCTGGGTGGCGGACGGCTACCGGGTCGTGGTCGTGCACGAGGGCCACGGGCCCGCCGAACGGATCGTGGAGACCCTCGCCGAGCACGACGTCGCCGCGCGACTGGTCGACGGCGACGTGCCCCCACCCCAGCCCGGCCTGGTCACCGTGACCACCGGCAACCTGGGCCAGGGCTTCGTCGACGAGGGCGCCCGGCTGGCGGTGCTCACCGGCTACGACCTGTCCGGGCAGCAGTCCTCGACCCGGGACATGCGCAGGATGCCGTCGCGGCGCAAGCGCCAGATCGATCCGCTCGAACTCAAGGCCGGCGACTACGTCGTGCACGAGCAGCACGGGGTCGGCAAGTTCGTGGAGATGAAGCAGCGCGAGGTGGCCGGCGCGGTCCGTGAGTACCTGGTGCTCGAGTACGGCAGCAGCAAGCGGGGCGCGCCACCGGACCGGCTCTATGTGCCGGCCGACGCCCTCGACCAGGTCACCCGCTACATCGGCGGCGAGCAGCCCAGCCTGGACCGGCTCGGTGGCGGCGACTGGGCCAAGCGCAAGGGTCGGGCCCGGAAGGCGGTCCGCGAGATCGCCGCCGAGCTGATCAAGCTGTACGCCGCCCGGCAGGCCACCCGGGGCTACGCCTTCGGCCCGGACACGCCCTGGCAGCGGGAGCTGGAGGACGCGTTCCCGCATCCGGAGACCCCGGACCAGCTGACCACCGTCGACGAGGTCAAGTCCGACATGCGCCAGGTGGTGCCGATGGACCGGCTGGTCTGCGGTGACGTCGGCTACGGCAAGACCGAGATCGCCGTCCGGGCCGCCTTCAAGGCCGTCCAGGACAGCAAGCAGGTCGCAGTGTTGGTGCCCACCACGCTGCTGGTCAGCCAGCACCTGTCCACCTTCGCCGAGCGGATGGCCGGCTTCCCGGTGATCATCAAGGCGCTGAGCCGGTTCCAGTCCGATGCCGAGGCCCGCGACGTGGTCGCCGGTCTGGCCGACGGCAGCATCGACATCGTGATCGGCACCCACCGACTGCTCAACCCCGACATCCGGTTCAAGGACCTCGGCCTGGTCATCATCGACGAGGAGCAGCGCTTCGGGGTCGAGCACAAGGAGCAGATGAAGCGACTGCGCACCAGTGTCGACGTACTGGCGATGTCGGCGACCCCGATCCCGCGCACCCTGGAGATGTCGATCACCGGCATCCGGGAGATGTCCACCATCACCACCCCACCCGAGGAACGACACCCGGTGCTCACCTACGTCGGCGGGTACGACGACCAGCAGGTGATCGCCGCGGTCCGGCGCGAACTGCTCCGCGACGGCCAGGTCTTCTACATCCACAACCGGGTGGACTCGATCGAGCGGGCGGCCGCGAAGCTGCGGGAGTTGGTCCCCGAGGCCCGGGTGGCCACCGCGCACGGGCAGATGAACGAGAAGCAGCTCGAGCAGGTGATGCTCGACTTCTGGGAGAAGCGCTTCGACGTGCTCGTCTGCACCACCCTGGTCGAGTCCGGGCTGGACGTCTCCAACGCGAACACGATGATCATCGAGCGCGCCGATGCCCTCGGCCTCTCCCAGTTGCACCAGCTGCGCGGGCGGGTGGGCCGGTCCAGGGAGCGGGCGTACGCGTACTTCCTGTTCCCCGCGGAGAAGCCGCTCACCGAGACCGCGCACGCGCGACTGGCCACCCTGGCCCAGCACTCCGACCTGGGTGGCGGGATGGCCATTGCGATGAAGGACCTGGAGATCCGTGGCGCCGGCAACCTGCTCGGCGGCGAGCAGTCCGGACACATCGCCGACGTCGGCTTCGACCTGTACGTGCGGCTGGTCGGGGAGGCGGTGCACGAGTTCAAGGGCGACGGCGCCCCCGAGCTGGAGGAGACGCGCATCGACCTGCCGGTGGAGGCGCACCTGCCGCACGACTACATCGGCTCGGAGCGGCTGCGGTTGGAGATGTACAAGCGGCTCTCGGAGGTCCGGGCCGACGAGGACGTCGACCTGCTCGCCGAGGAGCTGCAGGACCGGTACGGCCCGATGTCCGAGCCGGTGGTGGCGTTGCTGATGGTGGCGCGGTTCCGTGCCCGGGTGCGTGAGGCCGGGATCCGGGAGGTCACCCTGGCCGGCAGGAACGTCCGGTTCGCGCCCGTGGAGCTGCCCGACTCGCGACAGTTGCGGCTCAAGCGACTGCACCCCGGATCGATCGTGAAGACACCCGTGCAGACGGTGCTGGTGCCCCGTCCACCGAGTCCGGTGGCCAAGGGGCGTCCGCTGGACGGGGTGGCCCTGCTTGAATGGGCTCGCGGCGTCATCGATGACGTGCTCGCCGTACCTCAGTAGTGAAGGAGCCTGTGACGTGTTCTCTGCCCGTGCGCTTGCGTCGTACGCCGGCGGCCTGGTGGCCGTGGTCCTGCTCGCCGGTTGTGGCGGCCTCAACCCCGGCGTGGCGGTGAAGGTCGGCGACGACCGGGTGCTGCTCGCCGACGTCGACCGGTTGGCCACGGCGCTGTGTGAGTTGCAGGAGGAGCAGATGCAGGCCCAGGGGGCGCAGGCGCCGATGGCGTACGTGCGCGCCGAGGCGATGTTCCGGTACTTCCTCAAGATCGCCTCCGCGCAGTACGCGGCGGACCACGGACTGAGCGTCGAACCGTCGTACGACGCGTCTCTGCTCGGGGCCCGCGCCGACCTGGAGCGGCTCCCCGAGGAGCTGCGCGACGTCTATGCCGAATCGATCCGGGGCCAGGCCTACACCGAGGAGCTGTTGTTGGTGGCCGGGGTGCAGTTGCTCGGCGGCGACCCGGACGCGGTCGACCCGGAGACTGTGGACCTCGGTGTCGCCCAACAGACCGGCGCGTCGGCGCTGCTGGAGTGGCTGACCGCCCATGACTCGATCGAGTTCGATCCCCGCTTCGGTCTCGGCGTCGGTGACCTCGGCCTGGAACGGGTCGAGAGCGGCGTCTCGGTGGCGGCCAGTGAGTTCGCCCGCAACGCCGCTGCCGACATGGTGGACCCGGCCTGGGTGGCCTCGCTGCCATCGGACCAGCGCTGCGGGTGAGACCGTGACCCGGGCCGGCGAGGGGGAGCGGCTGCTGGAGTTCCTGGCGATGATGCGGGAGCTCCGGGCCGGCTGCGACTGGAAGCAGGCGCAGACCCATCGTTCGTTGGCCCGGTTCCTGCTCGAGGAGACCCACGAGACCCTGGAGGCGATCGACTCCGGCGACCTCGAGCACCTGTGCGAGGAGCTCGGTGACCTGCTGCTGCAGATCTGGTTCCACGCGGTGATCGCGGAGGAGTCGGGCGCGTTCGACCTGGAGGACGTGGCATCAGGGGTCCTGGCCAAGATGCGGCGACGGAACCCGCACGTCTTCGGTGAGGCGCAGGCCAGTGGGGTGGACTCCATCGAGGCGCTGTGGCAGCAGATGAAGGCGGCCGAGAAGCCCCGTACCTCTGTCACCGACGGGCTCCCACCCGGGCTGCCCGCTCTCCTGTACGCCGACAAGCTGCTGGGTCGCCTCGAAGGTCATCCGGTTGAGCCTGGCTCGGTGGTCGAGCCTGTCGAGACCCCATCCGACTCCGATGCCATCGGCGAGGCCCTGCTGGCGCTGGTGGCGCAGGCTCGTCGGAGCGGCGTCGATCCCGAGCAGGCGCTCCGTGACGCGGTGCGCCGTCGGCTGCCCTGACGCAATGTCCGCGATTCGGTCGTCGCGGAGGCTGGTGCGCAGCAGGTGCGCGGACATCTGTGGCGTACTTGGGGTATACAAGACCCGTGCGTACCTTCGACCTGGCCCCGATTGACCTCGGCTTCTTCACCGACGCCCCCATCAGCTACCGGATGGACGTGCACCTGCCGGTCGCGCCCGCGGTGGCGTGGGGCGAACTGACGAGGCAGAACACCCTCGACTGGTGCCGGGTGATCAGGAAGATCGAGTTCACCTCCCCGGCTCCCTACGGGGTGGGCACCACCCGCCAGGCGGCGCTCGGCCCCGGCTTCGTGTCGCTGTCGGAGGTCTTCTTCGACTGGAACGAGGACGCCGAGGCGGGTCGCTACCGCAATGCCTTCCAGGTGGAGCGGAGCACGGTGCCGGGGATGAAGCGGTTCGGTGAGTTGACCGAGGTGCAGCCGGCCGAGGTGGGCTGCCGGCTGATCTGGACCTTCGCTCTGGAACTGCCCAGCAACGCCGCCCCGGTGACCGCGTTCTCCGCGCCCACCGCGGCCAAGGTCTTCCGGACCGTGGAGAACGACACCATCCGGCACTTCGCGACGTTCACACCCCGGGCCTGAACCACCTCCGCCGCTCCCGGGCCGGCGCTAGAGTGCCGGGGGAAGTGACGGTCGAGGGGAGCTGTGGTGCCGGGGACGTTCGCGGAAGAACTGGGAGTGCTGCTCAAGGCGCGCTTCCCGCTGCTCTACGTCGAGTCGTTCGAGGAGAGTCGGGTGCTTGCCCAGGTCCGGGCCGTCGCCGGCCAAGGACTGCCAGCGGCGCGGCCCGTCTACGTGTGGAGCGTCACCGAAGGGATCCGGACCCCGACCGGTGACGTGGTCGAGGAGACCAGCGACCCGCGGAGAGCGCTGGACTGGGCACTCGATCACCAGCACCCGGCGGTCTTCGTCTTCTGCGACCTGCATGCCCACCTCGGCTCGGACGTGCGCAGCGCCGACGCCGCCCTGATCCGGCGACTGCGGGACATCGCTTCGTCGTTCGCCCGCGGCCAGCAGGCACGCACCCTGATCGTCGTGGCGCCGGTGCTGCGGATCCCGCCGGAGCTGGAGAAGGACCTCTACATCGTCGACTTCGCGCTGCCCGGCGTGGTCGAGATCCGCCGGATCCTCGACAACATCATCGGCCTCAACTCCGGCGGCCGGATCTCGCCCGACCTCGACGAGGACGGCAAGGAGCGCCTGGTCAAGGCGGCGCTAGGGCTCACCGAGCACGAGGTGGAGAGCGCCTTCGCCCGGGCGATGGTCGCGGGCGGGGTGTTGCAGGAGAGCGACGTCGAGCTGGTGCTCGCCGAGAAGCGACAGGTGGTCCGCAAGACCGGCGTACTGGAGTTCCTGACCAGCGACCTGGACCTCGACGACGTCGGTGGTTTGGAGAACCTCAAGGCCTGGCTGGGGAGGCGCAACAACTCGTGGATGGAGGAGGCGACCCGGTACGGCGTACCGGCGCCGAAGGGTGCGCTGATCACCGGGGTGCCGGGCTGCGGCAAATCCCTGACCGCGAAGGCGATCGCTTCGGCGTGGGGGCTGCCGCTGCTGCGGATGGACGTGGGCCGGGTCTTCGCGGGCCTGGTCGGGTCGTCGGAGCAGAACATGCGCTCGGCGATCCGCTCCGCGGAGGCGGCCGCGCCGTGCGTGCTGTGGATCGACGAGATCGAGAAGGCGTTCGCCGGGGTGGTCGGTTCATCGGGGGACTCGGGGACCTCGTCGCGGGTCTTCGGCACCTTCCTCACCTGGATGCAGGAGAAGCGCAGCCACGTCTTCGTGATCGCCACCGCCAACAACGTGGCCAGCCTGCCGCCGGAGTTCCTGCGCAAGGGCCGCTTCGACGAGATCTTCTTCGTGGACCTGCCCACTCAGGTCGAGCGGGTCGCGATCTGGCGGATCCAGATCGGCCGCTACGTGATGAAGGCGCCCGCCAACACCGACTTCCCGAACTACCCGGCCCTGTGGGAGGAGTTGGCCACCCTCAGCGAGGGATACTCCGGCGCCGAGATCGAGCAGGCGGTCATCGCCGCGCTCTATCAGGGTTTCGCCGACCGCCGGCCGATCACGCCGGATGACCTCAAACGGGAGATCACCGACTCGGTGCCGCTCAGCGTGACCCAGGCCGAGCAGGTCCAGGCGCTGCGCACCTGGGCCGAGTCGCGCACCGTGTCGGCCTCCACGGCCGACGCCTGAGTGGAGATCTGTGGCCAGCCAGTGGCTGCGGATCACCACTCAGCGGGGCATCAGGCCGTGCTCGTAGGCGTACACCACCGCTTGGATCCGGTCGCGTAGACCGAGTTTGCGGAGCACCTCGGAGACATGTGACTTGACCGTCTCAGCGGTGACGTGCAGGGACTCGGCGATCTCCGCGTTCGACCGGCCACGGGCCAACTCCAGTAGTACCTCGCGCTCCCGTGGGGTGAGCGATCCGGCGTCGGCTGGCTCCGGCCGGGGGCGCCCGTGGCCGGCGAACTGGGCGGCCACCAGGCTCCTGCTGGCGGCCGGGGCGAGCAGCATCGCTCCCTCGGCCACCAGCCGCACCGCTTCGACGAACCGCTCGGCGGTGACGTCCTTGAGCAGGAAGCCGCTTGCGCCGGCCCGGATCGCGTCGTACACGTAGGCGTCCAGGTCGAAGGTGGTCAGGATCAGCACCCTGGTGGCATAGTCGCGGGTCAGCGCCGCGGTGGCGGTGATCCCGTCCAGCTCCGGCATCCGGATGTCCACCAAGGCCACGTCCGGCTCCTGCTCAGCCACCAGGCTCAGCAACTCACGCCCGTTGGTCGCGGTGCCCACCACAGTCAGGTCGGGCTGGGCGTCCACCAACGCCGCGAACCCCGCCAGGATCACCGGCTGGTCGTCGGCGATCACCACGCTGATCACCGGGGAGCCTCCTGCGGCACGGTGGCCTCCACGACGAAGTCGCCACCCCCCTGGGTGATCGAGAGTCGTCCGCCGAGCGCCTCGACCCGTTCCCGCATCCCGGTCAGGCCATTGCCGGGCTCCGACGCTGCTCCGGGGCGGGCGGGATTGCTCACCCGCACGAAGAGCAGTTGTTCGGTGACCTCCAGATCGACCGAGACCCGGGCGTCCGGAGCGTGCTTGCGGGCGTTGGTGAGCGCTTCCTGCACCACCCGGTACGCCGCATACCCGGCGGCAGCCGACGTCGCCGCAGCGACATCGCCGCTGAGTCGGATCTCGGTCCCGGCCTTTCTGGCACGTTCCACCAAGGCGCCGATATCGCCCCAGGTCGGCTGCGGAGCCCGTTCCGCGTCACCGGCGCGGCCGAGGATTCCGAGGACGCCGCGGAGTTCATCGAGCGCGAGCCGGGCGTCGGCGGCGATCTCGCTGAGGATCCGGCGACCGGTCCTGTCCAGGTCCGGATCGGTGTATGGCGCGGTCTCGGCCCGGACCGCGATCAGCGAGACGTGGTGGGCGATGACATCGTGCAGGTCGCGGGCCAGCCGGGCCCGCTCGGCGAGCACGGTCGACTCCGCGTCGAGCTCCCGGCTGCGGGCCTCCAGAGCCACCGTGCCACGCAGCGTGAGGATGCGCATGGTCAGCGACCCGACAAGGATCAGGACGAACGCCACCGAATAGATCACCGCGCCGCCGAGAGCGTGCCCGTCGTCGACCCAGAAGATGCTTTCGCCGAAGGGCAGCGCCAACTCGAAGCCACTCATGATCCACCACCAGTTGGCTGCGATGGCCAGGACCGCGGCAACCCCGGCCATCCTGGGTCGCCGCCAGCTGGCGGTGATGGTGACCGCGGCCAGCGCTGCGAGCACTCCGAAGTGGAAGCCCCCCTCGTCCCCGAAGATCAGGGGCAGCACCGGCAGCAGGCTCACGACGATGGCGAAGGTCGGCCATCGGAAAGCCAGCCACACCACCGGGGTCATCACCACCGCGCACAGCATCCCGAATCCCACGCCCGGAAGAAGGGTGTAGTTCTCGACGAACCACGGCCGCCACCACGTGGTCGCGAAACTCACGAAGACGACCAGCCCGGCGACCACCGAGGCCAGCCAGTACGAGCCCGGGATCGGGCGGTCGTGCGGGGACAGCACTCGAGTCATGCCCCGGATCGTCTCGGAGGAAGGCGGGTCGGCGCCACCCCCGCACGGGGGATCTCCGCCGAGACGCTCAGCTCAGCACCGGAGTGAACGACACCACCAGCGTGCCCACGGTCAGCACCAGCATCCCGGTCGCGTTCACGAACAGCATCCGACCGAAGTCCCGTGCGCGGACGTGCGCCGTGATGGCGAGCAGGAAGTAGACGATCAGCGCGATCGTGGTGCCCAGCGCCAGCCACGGCAACCACAGGCCCAACACCAGGCCGGTCGCGGCGCCGAACTTGATCGGCGGCAGCACCCACCACCACTGCCGGGGGAGTCGTACGTCGGTCAGGCAGCGAGAGATGAAGCCTGCCGGTTTGGCGCACAGCACACCGTCGCCGAGCTGGATGACCGCAAGCACCAGCACTGGCCAGACGGGGTCCGGCAACGCGTACACGACCCCCACCATACGCATCGCCCACGCTCCGAGTGTCCGCCCGATGCGACCTGTCGGCTCCGTTAGGCTGGCCCCGACCCCAGCAGCGCGGCTGACCACCCGGCCTCAGCCGCCCCTCGACACCGCACAGGAGCATGCACGTGGCTTCCATCGCAGCACTCGGCGCCCGCGAGATCCTCGACTCGCGTGGCAACCCCACCGTCGAGGTCGAGATCGTCCTCGATGACGGTTCCTTCGGCCGGGCCGCGGTGCCGTCCGGCGCCTCCACCGGCGCGTTCGAGGCGGTGGAACTGCGCGACGGCGGTGACCGGTACCTCGGCAAGGGCGTGCAGGGCGCGGTCAAGGCCGTCCTCGACCAGATCGACACCGCCCTCGTCGGCCTCGAGGCCGACGACCAGCGGCTCATCGACCAGACCATGATCGACCTGGACGGCACCCCCAACAAGGCCAACCTGGGCGCGAATGCGATCCTCGGCGTCTCGCTGGCCGTGGCCCGCGCCGCCGCCGACTCCGCCGCGCTGCCGCTCTACCGGTACGTCGGCGGCCCGAACGCACACCTGCTGCCGGTGCCGATGATGAACATCCTCAACGGCGGCGCCCATGCCGACACCAACGTCGACATCCAGGAGTTCATGATCGCGCCGATCGGCGCCGGCACGTTCTCCGAGTCGGTGCGGATGGGCGCCGAGGTCTACCACAGCCTCAAGTCGGTGCTGAAGAAGAAGGGTCTGGCCACCGGCGTCGGCGACGAGGGCGGCTTCGCCCCCGACCTCGCCTCCAACCGGGCCGCTCTCGACCTCATCTCCGACGCCATCGGCGCCGCCGGCCTCACCCTGGGCAAGGACGTCGTGCTCGCCCTCGACGTCGCCGCGACCGAGTTCTGCACCGACGGCCTGTACACCTTCGAGGGTGCCAAGAAGACCGCCGAGGAGATGACCGCCTACTACGCCGAACTGGTGTCGGCGTACCCGATCGTCTCCATCGAGGACCCCCTCGACGAGGAGGACTGGGACGGCTGGAAGGCGATCACCGACACTCTCGGCGGGCTCACCCAGCTGGTCGGTGACGACCTGTTCGTCACCAACGTGGAGCGGCTGCAGCGCGGCATCAGCGGCGGCCAGGCCAACGCGATGCTGGTCAAGGTCAACCAGATCGGCTCGCTCACCGAGACCTTGGACGCCGTCGAACTGGCGCACCGCAACGGCATGCGCAACATGATGAGTCACCGCTCGGGGGAGACCGAGGACACCACCATCGCCGACCTTGCCGTGGCCACCAACTGCGGCCAGATCAAGACCGGCGCCCCGGCCCGCTCGGAGCGGGTCGCCAAGTACAACCAGCTGCTGCGCATCGAGGAGGAGCTCGGCGACGCGGCCCGGTACGCCGGCGCCGCGGCGTTCCCGCGCTACCAGGGCTGAACCGACACGGAGAGGGCAGAAGCGACCGCGATGGCCGAACGGGGCACCCGACGGGAACGGCGTGACGACCGACGCCCGGGCCAGCGCGCCCCGCGCCGGTCACCGCAGCCGGTGCCCCCCACCCGGCCGGACAACGGTTCCCGGTTCACCGGCCGCGCCGCGATCCTGATCGGCGTCGTCGTGGTGCTGGCCGTCTCCTACGCGTCATCGATGCGCGCCTACCTGGAGCAGCGCGCGCACATCGACGAGATCAAGGCCGAGATCGCCGACCGACGAGCCAGCATCGAGGAGTTGCAGCGGGAGAAGCGCCGCTGGAGCGATGAGGCGTTCGTTCGTGCCCAGGCCCGGGAACGGTTCGGCTACCTGATGCCCGGGGAGACCAGCTATCAGGTGATCGACGTCGACGGGACGCCACTGAACCCCTCGGAGACACTGCCCGAACGGGAGGTGGCCGAGCCACCGACGGCTTGGTGGCAGGTCGCCTGGGAGTCGGTGGAGATCGCCGACGACCCGCCCGACTATGACGAACTCGAACCGCTCGACCACATCGCCCCGCCGGAGGACGACACCCGTGACCGATGACCGTGACGTCGAGGCGATCCGCGCCCAGCTGGGTCGGCCGCCGCGCGGCATCCATGCCATCGGCCACCGCTGCCCGTGCGGAAACCCGGACGTGGTCACCACCGAGCCGCGACTGCCCAACGGCACCCCCTTCCCGACCACCTTCTACCTGACCTGCCCTCGGGCCGCCTCCCGGATCGGCACCCTGGAGGCCGGAGGGGTGATGAAGGAGATGAGCGACCGGTTGGCCAGTGACGCCGAACTGGCGGCGGCGTACCGTAGTGCTCACGACGCCTACCTCGCTGCCCGCGCCGAGATCGCCGCGGAGACGGGGATGGAGGTCCCGGAGATCGACGGGATCAGTGCCGGGGGGATGCCTGACCGGGTCAAGTGCCTGCACGTGCTGGCCGGTCAGTCGCTGGCTCAGGGGCCGGGGGTGAACCCGCTGGGCGACGAAGTGCTGGCGGCGCTGGGGGAGTGGTGGGCCAGTGGACCGTGCGTGACCGTCGAGGAGGAGGTCGCGACCAGTGGCGACGAATGACCTGACCATTGCCGCCATCGACTGCGGCACCAACACCATCAAGCTGCTGATCGGGGCGCTGCCCGACGTCGCCGTCCGGGAGTCGCGGATGGTGCGTCTGGGCCAGGGCCTGGACGAGCACGGTGAGATCTCCGCCGAGGCGCTGGAGCGGGCGTTCGCCGCGATCGACGAGTACGCCGAACTGATCGCCGAGCACGGCGCCGACCGGATCTCCTTCTGCGCCACCTCGGCCACCCGGGACGCCAAGAACGCGCGGGTGTTCACCGAGGGGGTGCGGGAGCGACTCGGCGCCGATCCGGTGGTGCTGTCCGGCACCGAGGAGGCGGCACTCTCCTTCGACGGCGCTGTCCGGCATCTGCGGGTGCCCGCCCCCGAACCGGTGCTCGTCGTCGATGTGGGCGGTGGCTCGACGGAACTGATCCTCGGCACCGCCGCCGACGGGCCCCAGCAGTCCCAGTCGATCGACATCGGGTCGGTGCGGCTGCACGAACGACACCTGCACTCCGACCCACCGCAGGATGAAGAGATCGCTGCCTGCCTGGCCGACATCGACGCGCACCTCGACCGGTGCCGGGTGGAGTTGGCCACGGCGAGTTCGGTGGTGCTGGTCGCCGGCACCGCGTTGACCCTCTCGGCCGGTGTCCTGCACCTGCCGCGCTATGACCGTGAGGCGATCGACCAGTCGGTCCTCAAGGTGGACGCGGTGCACGCGATGGCCGAGGAGTTGGTGCACATGCCTCTGGGCGCCCGGTTGCGGCTCGGGTGGATGGAGCACGGCCGCGCGGACGTCATCGGCGCGGGCGGACTGATCGTGTCGCGGGTGCTGCGCCGCACCAGGGTGCGCGAGGTGATCGCCTCCGAGGCCGACATCCTCGACGGCATCGCCTGGGCCCTGCACGACGCGCTCGTCGACCAGTGACCTTGCCGCACCCGGTCACCGGGACGGCGTACCCGTCCCCGGTGCCGCCCGGCACCGGCTGGCCCGACGACCCGGCCGACGCGGAGACGCCGGTGGCGCGCAGTGCTGCCGGGGTACGACGGCTGGCCGGTGCCGGTGCGTTGCCGGTGCTCGATGCGCGGGTCTCGGTGTGCCGTGCCTGCCCGAGGTTGGTCGACTGGCGCGAGACGGTGGCCGCGGAAAAGCGTGCCTCGTTCGCCGACCAGCCCTACTGGGGCCGACCGGCCCCGGGCTGGGGAGACGAAGCCCCGCGGGTGCTGGTGGTCGGGCTGGCCCCGGCCGCGCATGGGGCCAACCGGACCGGAAGGGTCTTCACCGGCGACCGTTCCGGTGACTGGCTCTATGCCGCGATGCATCGGGCCGGACTGGCCGATCTGCCGACCAGTGAGCACGCCGGCGATGGCCAGCGGCTGCGGGGAGCGAGGATCGTCGCCGCGGTCCGGTGCGCACCGCCGCAGAACAAGCCCACCGTTACCGAACGCGACACCTGCGCCCCGTGGCTGGAGACCGAGCTGCGGCTGCTGGAACCGCACGTGCGTGCGGTGGTCGCGCTGGGCGCCTTCGGGTGGGACGCGGCGCTGCGTGGGTACGCTGCGGCGGGGTATGCGCCGGTGGGACCGAGGCCGAAGTTCGGGCACGGCGCTGAGGCGGAGCTGGTGGGCACAGGTCTGGTGGGCGGCGCAGGGCCGGGCGGTGGGGAACGGTCGGTGCGGCTGCTCGGTTGCTATCACCCGTCCCAGCAGAACACCTTCACCGGCCGGCTCACCGAGCCGATGCTCGATGCGGTCTTCACCCGTGCCGTTGAGGCGTCCTCCCTCCCCTGAAGCCGGGGGCTGTGGTTCGGTGGTCGAGTGCCGCCTGCGTTCGGTGGTCGAGTGCCGCCCGGAGTTCGGTGGTCGAGTGCAGTCCCATTTCGGTGGTCGAGTGCCGCCGAGCTTGCGAGGCGGTGTATCGAGGCCACCCCGGGCAGGCCGGTGGCCCCGCAACCGGTGGGGTTGCGGGGTCAGGGGCGGGGTGTATCTCGTGGTGGGTCGGGCGTCGCGTCGTTTCGGTGGTCGAGTGCCGCCGAGGAACGAGGCGATGTATCGAGGCCACCACCCCCACCGACGGGACTGGTGCCGTCGGGTCCACGGTGATAGGTCCGGCCTTGGGGGCTGGTCCACAGGTACTCGCCGGGGATCAGCATGGTGTAGGTCCACCCCAGGTGGGTCTTCGCTCGGTGGTGGGTACGACACAACGGCGCCAGGTTCGTGGAGTCGGTCCGGCCACCGCCACCGTCGTCGCGCCAGGGTTCGAGGTGGTCCAGATCGCTGGTCCTGGCGGGCCGGTGGCAGAAGGGGAACACACACGTCGGGTTGTTCCCGACCACCTGCTCCCGCAGCCTGCCTGCGGGCTGATACCCCGTCGACATCAACGTCTCATGAAGATCGAGGACCGGTTGCACGGTGACCTGGGCCCCGGCGCACCACTCGGTGAGCTGCTCGAACGTCACCAACCGGTCCCGGCGCCCCAGGATCGTCTCGACCCGGGCGATCCCGTCCCCGTACCCCTGGACCGCGTCCGCGGACAGATGCACATGCAGCACCACCCGCCGGGTGGGTGGCCTCGATACATCGGCTCGTCCCTCGCCGACACTCGACCACCGACCCTCCGCTCCGTCGCCCGGCGGTGTCTCGAGACCCCGACCCTGCGCTCCGTCGCCCGGCGGTGTCTCGAGACCCCCACCCTCCGCTCCGTCGCCCGGTGGTCGAGTGCCGCCGAACGTGTGAGGCGGTGTAGCGAGACCCCCGCCACTGTCCCCGCGGTTGTCGAGGTGGAGGTGGAGTTGGGTGCGGGCCAGCTCGCCGAGGGCTTTGGCGCGGCGTACGTTGAGCGATTCCAGGGATCCCAGGTCGCGGTACTGCGCGGCCAGGGTGGTGAGGGCTTCTTGGAGGTCGAGCGCGTCGGCGGCGTCGATGACCCCGTTTACGCGGGCGTGGCAGACCTGCCCATCGATCAGGTCATCGAGGTCGATGTCGACCCGGCGACCCTCGAGGCCGTCGAGGCGGCGCTGTTCGGCCTCCTCGGGGTCGAACCGGGTCAGTGCCTCGT
>NZ_JAERJA010000016.1 GCF_016827675.1 Nocardioides limicola
GCCTCGATACACCGCCTCGTTCCTCGGCGGCACTCGACCACCGAACAGGCGCGGCACTCGACCACCGAGCACGGTGGTGTGGTTCGGCGGTCGAGTAGCGAGCGTCAGCGAGCGTATCGAGACCCCGTGCGACCTCGGGGGTGGCCTCGATACACCGCCTCGCAAGCTCGGCGGCACTCGACCACCGAACAAGGGTGGCACTCGACCACCGAAACGACGCGACGCCCGATCCACCACGAGATACACCCCGCCCCTGACCCCGCACCCCCACCGGCTGCGGGGCCACCGGCACGCCCGGGTGGAGTTTGCGCGCGGAGTGAGTGTGGGGGTGGTTGCTATGGTCGGACGGCGATGCCCCCACGTCGCACTTGGACCTACCGACCCGAACTCGATGGACTCCGGATGGTGGCGATGGTCACCATCGTCTTCTTCCATGCTGGAGTCTCAGGCGCCGGAAACGCCTTCATCGCCCTCGACCTCTTCTTCGTCCTGTCGGGGTTCCTGGTGACCCACGTCGTCCTGACAGAGGTCGACGAGACAGGCACCCTGAACCTCCGTCGCTTCTACGCCCGGAGGGTCCGCAGGCTGCTGCCCGCCGCCGTACTCGCGGTCCTCGGGACCACGCTGCTGGTGCTGCTGACCTTCACCGAGCCAGAGCGTGCGGAGTTCATCCGGCATGCCCAGGCTGCCCTGGTCTACCTCGCGAACTGGCAGTTCGTTGCCGAGGCCCACGACTACTTCGGCACCGAGATGACCGCGTCGCCGTTCATGCACTACTGGTCACTGTCCTTGGAGGAGCAGTACTACATCATCTTCCCCCTGCTGGTGATGATGGTGCTGGCCGCCGCTCGTGGTCGCCAGAGGGTGCTCCTCGCCGTGCTCGGCTGCCTCTTCGTCGCCTCAGTCGCGTCCCAACTCGTCTCGGCCAATGTGGACCCGGTGCGCGCCTACTACGCCACCGACGCCCGGCTCTTCCAACTGCTGGCCGGAGCGCTCGTCGCGATCGGGGTGCGGGAGTTGACCCGGGTCCAACTCACCGCGCGGGCGGGGGCGTGGTTGACCGCGCTCGGCTTCGGGGGCTATCTGCTGCTGGGCAGCGAACTGTTCTCCATGTCCGCGTCGGCACGGAACCTGCTCGCCACCCCGTTGGCCTGTGCGATGGTTCTTGGCCTCTACACCACCCCGAGCACCTCGGTCGGCCGCCTCCTGTCCGCGCCGACCTCGGTGTACCTCGGGAAGATCTCCTACGGCACCTACCTGTGGCACTGGCCGCTGATTCTGGTGCTGCAGCGCTACACCACGACTTCGGCCTGGGTGATCGCGACGGCAGCGCTGCTGCTGGCCAGCGCCTTCGCCGCGCTCTCCTACCAGCTCGTCGAGACCCCGATCCGGCGGGCCCGGCGACTCGAAGGCGTCGATGGCAAGGTGGTGGTGGCCGGGCTCACCGTCAGCGTGGTCACCGCGGCAGTGGTGATCGCACCGATGCTCGCCAGCAATCGATCCCCAGCCGTTGTGTTGGTGGCGGATGCGACCGAGCACGTCGAGGGCCTGGCCCAGATCGGTGACGTAGCCGACGTGGTGGCCGAGGAGGTCCCGGTGATCGACTTCGGCGCAGTGGCAAAGAACAGGGGCCCTCTCGGCAGATGCGCCCCGTCGGCCCCCGAGGACTGCGTGTTGGTGGACGGTGACGGCCCGCACCTGGTGCTTGTGGGGGACAGTCACGCACGGATGTTGGCGCCGGCGTTCGCGGCATTGGCCAACGAGCGAGGCTTCAAACTGTCGATCTCCATTGCGGTCGCCTGCCCGTGGCCGCACGACCTGCTCCGGGTGGGGCGCGTACAGGAACGTCACGAAGGGCCGTGTCGGGAGGCACGAGATGACTTCTACACCGTCACCCTGCCGGCGATGCAGCCCGATCTGGTGCTCGTCGCGAATCTAGCTCGTTCGGACGCCGGGTGGGACGGGCACTTGGCGCGCGCCGACGGGATCACTGGGCCTGCCGATCGGATGTACTCCGAAGCCGTGCAGGACACGGTGGACTTGGTGCGGTCCGCTGGTGCCTCGATGGTGATGTTCCACAGCATCATGGGGACCCAGGGGTGGACCAATACCGGCTACGACACCCTGTCCTGCCTGGCCGGGGCGTCATCGCTGTCAGAATGTGTCGTTCTGCCGCCTTCGGAACCGCGGCCGCTGGCCGATAGCATCTATGAAGCCGCCGCGATCGGTGACGACCGCGTTGCCAGCATCGACGTCAACCCGTTGGTTTGCCCGACCACCGTGATCTGCTCCAGCGTTGTGGATGAACTTGCGGTGTGGCGAGACCCGATTCACGTCAACCCCGACATCTTCGTGCGCCATCGCGCGGAGCTATGGGAACTCATCGAGGAGTCAGGGGTTGTGGACGCAGGCTGATCCTCATCGCAGTTGATCGGCTCGGCGACGGTCGAGTCGACCGTCCCCGAGGTCGGCGCGGTGCCCGGCTGCCCACCCGGCGTGGCCACCGTCGCCGGAGAGGTGTCGAGGACGGGCGTGGCTGACCGTGGGATACGCCGTCTCCAGGGCTCGGCCGACTTCGGCGGAGCGGTCCGCGAGCACCAACGCGGTCGACAGGCCCGCCTGCCGGAAGTCGGCTTCGGCCGCTGCGCTGGCCCGTTCCTCGGCAGCCCTCAGCCGCTGACTCACGGCGCCCGTGAAGCCGGCCAGCCACGACCGCCGGTATGCGGCCGCATGCTGGCGGCGGGGGACCGGGGTACGAGCCAGATCCCGCACCGCCTGCAGCAACAGGCTGGTGAACAGCAACTCGACCCGGTCCAGATCGCTGCGATGGCCGAACACGTGCAGGGTCACCTCCTTGGCGCCACCACGCCGGTCGGTCAAGCGGACCGCCCGGCACCCCAACCGGTACGCCACCACGCCCAACAGGTCGGCTTTGTCGACGGCGTACGGCGGGTCCAGCCGCACCTGCCGATCGACCACGGCACTGCCGTCGGTCGCGGCCTCGCGCAGCGCGTCCGCGAGGCCGTGCTGAGCGATCAGTTGGGTGGCCTTGGCTGTATAGATCTCTGCTTCCGCAGGGGTGGCAGCCGGGTCTTCGGCCTTGGCGAGCAGCTTGCGGACCTTCGCGAGGACCGGGTCGGCGTCGTTCATCACCGGACATCCTTTCGTGAGCACTGAGAAGGTCACGCTGGCAGGGGTCACCGACAGTCCGTGCTGCCTGCCGCCCAGGCGGGTGGGAGGATGCCCCCTGTGCGTATCCGGATCGACCTCGCCTACGACGGCACCGACTTCCACGGTTGGGCTGACCAGCCGGGGCTACGCACGGTCCAGGGGGTGCTGGAGGCAGCCCTGGCCACCGCACTGCGACGGCCGCAACTACGGGTGACATGCGCCGGGCGTACCGACACCGGTGTGCATGCCCGAGGGCAGGTGGTGCACGCCGATGTCGATGCCGATGCCTTCGCGGCGAGCTCCGGCCGCCCCGACACGCCACCGGGCGAGGCGCTGCGTCGTCGCTTGAACGGGATCCTGCCCGCCGACGTACGCGTGCACCGGGTCGCAGAATCCCCCGCCGGCTTCGACGCGAGGTTCTCGGCGCTGTGGCGCGAGTACGTCTACCGGATCGCCGACCGGCCCGCCACGCAGGACCCGCTGCTGCGGGGCCACGTGCTGAGTTGGGGGCGGGAGCTCGACGAGCAGGCCATGCACCGGGCCGCACAGCGACTCGTCGGCGAACACGACTTCGCCTCGTTCTGCCGCCGCCGCGAGGGCGCCACCACGATCAGGACGCTGCTCGGCTATGACTGGACCCGCCGGGCCGACGGACTGCTGGAGGCCACCGTTCGAGCGGACGCGTTCTGCCACTCGATGGTCCGGGCCCTGGTCGGATGCCTGGTCGCGGTAGGGGAGGGGCGCCGGGACGATGCGTGGGTCCAGCAGGTGCTGACCGACGCCCGCCGGAATCCGGCGGTGACCGTCATCCACGCCCACGGGCTGACCCTGGAGCGGGTCTGCTATCCCCCCGATGCCGAGCTCGCTTCGCGGGCCGAGACCGCCAGGAGCGTGCGTCGCCTTGACCGATGAGCACTACTTCACCGCCGACCCGACGGTCGCCTTCCAACGCACCCCGATCACCGTGTCGGTCTGGGGTCAGACGTTCGACCTCGCCACCGGGTCCGGGGTGTTCGCGCAGGGGCGCCTCGACATCGGAACGTCGGTGCTGTTCCGGGAGACCGAACCACCCGCCGCCGGGCACGTGCTGGACCTGGGCTGTGGGTACGGCGTGATCGGCCTGGCCGCGCTGCTCGCCTCGAACGAGGTGACCGTCACCGCCGTCGACGTCAACGAACGAGCGCTGGCCCTGGCCCGAGAGAACGCCGCGGCGCTGGGAGTGGCGGACCGCTATCTGGCCTGCACTCCGGACACCGCACCGGAGGCGACGTACGACGAGATCTGGTCGAACCCGCCGATCCGGATCGGCAAGCAGGCGCTGCACGAACTGCTGCTCACCTGGCTGCCGCGGCTGGCTCCGGGCGGCCGGGCGACCCTGGTCGTCGGCAAGAACCTGGGCGCCGACTCGTTGCAACGTTGGCTCACCGATCAGGGTTGGCCCACCACCCGGCTGGCCAGCGCGAAGGGCTTCCGGGTGCTGCAGGCCCAGGCCGGGTGACTCACTGCTGCATCACCACCACCGAGAAGTTCGCGCCCTGCAGTTGAGTGGTTCCGTTCAGCATGCATTGCACCGTGAACTGCGTCTCTGAGAACCTGAACACGTTGCATCGGGCGTTGGCCCCGGAGCCGGTCGCCACGATGATCGCCCCGGGCGTCAACGAGCCACCCGGCATCGTGAACTGGTAGAAGCCCTCCTCGTTCGCGACCACTGTGAGCGGTCCGCCGACCCGGTTGAACTGGCCACGGATCACCGGGTTGGTGCCGTTGCCCTGGACATTGGCGCCAGCCACGGCGACGCCCGGCACCTCTGCTGCCAGCTTGGTGCCGGTGATCGCACCGCTCGCGATCTTGCCGGTCTTGACCGCGTTCTTCTTGAGCTTCTTGGTGGTGACGGCCTGGTTCTTGATCTTCGCGGTGGTGACCGCGCCCTTGGTGAGGTCGCTGGTGGTGACCTTGAGGTGGTTGGCGGCCACCGGCGCGATGTTGAGCCCGATCAGCGCTGCGGCGAGCAACCCGACCAGTGCGGCGTACCGGCGTCGACTCCGGCGCATCCGCCGCTCGAGTCGATCGAGTCTGGCTTCAGTGTCGATGTCCATGGAGAGTCCGTTCCGTGCCGGTACGCCGCGCCAGTCAGTTCAGCCCGAGCAGCCGGGCCGCGAAGTCGGGATCGCCGGTGCCGTCCCCCGGGACCGACGATCGAGACAGCACCGGGGAGCCGGCGCGTTCGAAGCTGATCCCGTCCATAGGCAGGCCGAACCCTGGCCAATTCGAGTAGACCGCCCCTGCCGGCAGGGTACTGGGACCCAACACGAGTGGCGAGGTGCCGACCACGATGACCGTCACGTCGCCCATCGGGTAGATCTGCGTCGTTGCCGGGCGATATCCAGTGGGCAGGATGAACGCGATTCCGTCGGCTGTCTCACCCTCATCATCGGGGTCACACACCCCGTCGCCCCCCGGCCCGTCCTCGGCAAACGCGACGCCGCTCAGGTGGACGACGCCGAACCGGTCCACACGGAAGCTGGGGTGACCCACGGTCGGGATGACGCTGACGCCGCTCTGCCAGATGCAGTCGCCTTGGCCGCCGTTGCGATAGGCGGGGTTGCCCGGTGTGCCGACTCGCCGGTACTTCTCCTCGCGGGTGAGTTTCGCCGTGGTGACGGCCCCGTTGGCGATCCGGGAGGTCTTCACCGCGTTCTTCTTGAGCTTCTTGGTGGTGACGGCCTGGTTCTTGATCTTCGGGGTGGTGACCGCGCCCTTGGTGAGGTCGCTGGTCTTGACGTTGAGGTGGTTGGCGGCCACCGGGCCGACGGAGAAGCCGAGCAGCATCGCCGCCATGGCGGCGACCAGTGCGGTGCTGCGTCGGCGGGTCCGTTGCATCCGCCGCTCGAGTTGCTGGAACTTCGCTGCAGTCTCGGAGTCCATGGGAATCCCTTTCGTCCGGTTCGGGTGAGATGGTGGGTGCGGGGTGCTCGGTCAGTTCAGGCCGAGGATCCTCCCCGTGAACTCCGGGCCGCCGGTGCTGCCGACTGAAGCGGGCTGACGGGACAGTACGGGGGAGCCGGCTCGCTCGAAGGTGATCCCGTCCAGCGGTAGACCGAACTGCGGGTTGCTGGAGTAGACAGTCCCCGCCGGGAGTGTGCCCAGACCGGGGACCGTGAATGAGGAGGTGCCGACCACGATGACGGTTGCGTCGCCCACCGGGTAGATCTGCGGCGTTGCCGGTCGGTAGCCGGTCGGCAGGGTGAACGCGATGCCGTCGGCCGCCTCTCCCGGGTCGCCGGGGTCACAGACGCCGTCGCCGCCTCCACCATCGGTGGCACCGGCGACCCCGCTCAGATGCACATAGCCGAATCGGTCCACCCGGAAGCTGGGGTGACCCACCCCGGCAATGATGTTGGCACCGGTCTGCCAGATGCAGTCGCCTTGGCCACCGTTGCCGAAGGCGGGGTTGCCCGATGTGCCGACGCGCCGGTACTTCTCCTCGCGGGTGAGTTTCGCCGTGGTGACGGCCCCGTTGGCGATCCGGGAGGTCTTCACCGCGTTCTTCTTGAGCTTCTTGGTGGTGACGGCCTGGTTCTTGATCTTCGGGGTGGTGACCGCGCCCTTGGTCAGATCACTGGTCTTGACCTTGAGGTGGTTGGCGGCCACCGGCGCGACATTGAGACCGATCAGGGCCGCTACGAGGACGGCGACCAGCGTGGTGCTGCGCCGGCGGGTCCGGCGTACCCGGTCCTCAAGTTGGTCGATCCGGGCTTCGAGTTCCTGGGACATGGGGAGCCTTTCCGAGGGAGTGGTCCCAGTCAGCCTTGCGCTAAGGCATCGGAGAGCGCATCAGGAAGATTCCCTATCTCGCCGGTATGGATCTCGCGGGTGGCCGCGACGCTCGAGGGCGCCGCGGCCACCTGCGGGTTCAGTCGAAGAACGCCACGGTGAAGGCGTGCGGTGTCCACACGCCGTTGATCTCGGTGGCGATCTCAAGGCCCCCGGCGGGGACGCAGTCCCCGGCGCCATAGCCGATACCCGGGAGGCCGACCTTCGTCATCACATTGCCTTCGTCGGTCGGGTGGTAGAGCGGGGTCGCCACCGCCGTCCTGAACGTGAACGGCAGGTTGGTGAAACAGAACGCCGACGTCTCCTGCAGGCTCACCGCTGAGCTGGGCACGCCCCGCGACCGGCTGGCCACCAGGGTGCCGTCGGCCAGCACGGTGGCCACCGCCACTGCTCCACGGGCGTTGGGGGCCAACTTGTTGCGGGTGATCGTGCCGTTGGCGATCTTGGCGTTCTTCACCGCGCCGTTCTTGATCTTGGCGGTGGTGACGGCGTTCTTTTTGATCTTCGGGGTGGTGACCGCGCCCTTGGCCAGGTCGCTGCTGGTCACGTTGAGGTGGCTGGCGGCCACCGGCCCGACCGTGAATCCGATCAGGGCGGCGGCGAGCAACCCGATGAGTACCTTGCTGACGCGTCTGCCGCGCCGTACCTGCTGTTCGAGTTGAGCAACGCGCTCGGTGAGTTCGTCGTGCATGGGAGAGCTCCTCAGTGTGTTGGTGTCGATGGCGGTTCGGTGGATCAGTCGAAGAAGGCAACCGTGAAGGCGTGGGCCGCCCAAGTGCCGTTGACGGTGGTCGCGACCTCCAAGTCGGCTGCAGGGCTGCAGTCGTCAGCGCCGAACCCGAGGCCCGGATAGCCGACCAGCGTGGCCGGGGTCGTCACGTGAACCGGGTGATAGAGCGGGGTCGCGACCGCGGTCTTGAACTTGAACGGAAGGTCGGTGAAGCAGAACGCCGAGATGGCTTGTTTGGTCACCGCCGAGGCGGGTACGCCCCGGGAGCGGCTGGCCACCAGGGTGCCGTCGGCCAGCACGGTGGCCACCGCCACCGCGCCGCGGGCATTGGGTGCCAGCTTGGCGCGGTCGATGGTGCCGTTGGCGATCTTGGCGTTCTTCACCGCGCCGTTCTTGATCTTGGCAGTGGTGACGGCGTTCTTCTTGATCTTCGGGGTCGTGACCGCGCCCTTGGCCAGGTCGCTGCTGGTCACGTTGAGGTGGCTGGCGGCCACCGGCCCGACCGTGAGGCCGATCAGCATCGCCGCCATCGCGGCGATCAACAGCGTGCTGCGGCGACGCTCCCGGCGCAGCCGCCGGTCCAGGTCAGCGAATCGGTCATCGATGGTGTCGTGCATGATGCTCCCTCTCTAGTTCAGTTGCCTTCAGCAAAGGTCCAGCTAAGGAGCCCCCCAGGACATCGGGAGGATTCCCTATCTTCTGGCGTCGCTGTTCCTGACCTGGCTGGTCCGGCACTGGGGGGACTAGGGCAGGCTGGGGGCATGAGGATCGTCATCATCGGGGCCGACGCGGCCGGTATGTCGGCGGCACATCAGGCGCTGCGGACCGCTCGCGCCGTCGGTCGGGAGGTCTCCGTCCTCGCCTTCGAAGCCGGCGACCACACCTCGTACTCGGCCTGCGGGATCCCCTACTGGCTCGCCGGTGATGTCGACTCGGGCGCTGAACTGGTCGCCCGCACTGCGAGGGAGCACCGAGCGGCGGGCATCGACCTGCGGATGCGCACCCGGGTGGTGGCGATCGATCCGACACGGCGGCAGGTCCGCAGCCGCGACCGCGCCGGGATCGAGGAGACCCACGAGTACGACGAACTGGTGATCGCCACCGGAGCCGCGCCGATCATCCCGGACTGGGCGCACGACGACACCGGGGCTCTGCACGAGGGCTTCGGCGTGCTGCACGACCTCGACGACGGCGCTCGGTGGGCGGCGCGGCTCGGGGCGGAGCCACCGCCGGTCGTGGTGGCCGGTGGCGGGTACGTCGGCATCGAGGCCGCCGAGGCCTTCGTCCGCCGCGGCTGCCGGGTGACGTTGGTGACCCGAGGCCGGGTGATGTCCAGCCTGGACCCGGAGATGGGGGCACGGGTGGCTGTAGGGATGGCGGCTGCCGGGGTGAAGGTCATCGAAGGCGCCGAGGTCGCCGGTGTCGCGCGCGACGGCAAGGGAGCCGTCTGCGGCGTCTCGACCAGCGATGGCGGCTCCCACCACGGGTTGGTGACGCTCGCTCTCGGGGTCCGGCCGCGCACCCAGCTCGCGGTGGATGCGGGGATCCCGGTCGGCCAGCGGGGCGGCCTTCTGGCCGACCCCACCGGGCGGGTCGCGCCCGGAGTGTGGGCGGCCGGTGACTGCACCGAGGTGCTGCACCGGCTCACCGGCTCACCGGCCTTCCTCCCGCTGGGCACCCATGCGAACAAGCAGGGGCGGGTGGTCGGCACCAACATCGTCGATGACGGGCAGGTCCGCTTCGGCGGCGCGCTGGGCACGGCGATCACCCGCTTCGTGACCGCCGACGTGCACCTGGAGATCGCCCGGACCGGGCTCACCCTGGCGCAGGCCACGGAGTTGGGACTGGATGCCGTGGCGCTGGACACCGAGGGCACGACTGCGAGCAGGTACATGCCCGAGGCCGCTGACGTCGCCGTCAGGGTGGTGGCCGATCGCCAGGACCGACGGCTGCTCGGCGTCCAGATCGTCGGCGGACCGGGGGCCGGGAAGCGGATCGACACCGCCGCGATCGCCCTGTGGGGCGGGATGAGCGTTGACGAGGTGGCGGGCGCCGACCTCTCCTACGCCCCGCCCTTCGCAACCGTCTGGGACATCCTGCAGATCGCCGTACGCCGGCTCGCCGAACGACTCTGACACCGCCCCCGATCAGTGCCGACGAGCACGCCGAGCGCGACCGGCGGGTCGCCCACCGCAGGAAATTCGGTTGCCCCGGGCTGGGAGACTGAGCCGTATGGGAGCACGCAGCACCGAGGAACTGACCAGCCATCTGCCGGTGCTTCGGCAGGCACCTGCCGAGAGGGGGACCGTGGCCCTGGTGGTGCGGCGCCCCGAGATCGACCGGCGGGAGATCCTGAGCAGTGGGCTGCTCGACCCGGAGAAGGGGCTGGTGGGGGACAACTGGCTGGAGCGGGCCACCTCACGTGCCGTCGCCGCGGGGCGGCACCTGGAGGCCCAGCTCAACGTGATGAGCGCGCGGATGATCGAGTTCCTGGCCGACACCGACGAGCAGCGGGCGTTGGCCGGTGATCAGCTCTACCTGGACCTGGACATCTCGGTCGCCAACCTGCCGACCGGGGCGCGGCTGGCCATCGGCGAGACCGCGGTGATCGAGGTGACGGCGAAGCCACACAACGGCTGCGCGAAGTTCACCGAGCGGTTCGGGCGCGACGCGATGATGTTCGTCAACTCGCCGGTCGGCAAGGAACTGCGCCTGCGCGGCTTCAACGCGCGCGTCATCGCCGCCGGCGACGTGCACCTCGGCGACCCGGTCAGGAAGCTGCGTCCCTGACCGGGGCCGCCGTACGCCGGGAGGTCAGGCCCAGCGCTCCGATGAGGGGGTGAAGTCGAGCCGCCGCTCGCCGGTGTAGATCTGCTTGGGGCGGGCGATCTTCTGCTCCGGGTCCTGCACCAACTCCAGCCACTGGGCGAGCCAGCCGGGGGTGCGGCCGATCGCGAACATCACCGTGAACATCTCCGGCGGGAACTGGAAGGCCTCGTAGATGAGGCCCGAATAGAAGTCGACGTTCGGGTAGAGCTTGCGCTTGACGAAGTACTCGTCCTCGAGCGCGATCTTCTCCAGCTCCTGGGCGATCTCGAGCAGCGGGTTGACCCCGGTGACCTCGAACACGTCGTCGCAGGCCTTCTTGATGATCGTCGCCCGCGGGTCGTAGTTCTTGTAGACGCGGTGACCGAAGCCCATCAGCTTCTCGTTGCCGTTCTTCACGCCCTCGATGAAGGAGGGGATGTTCTCCTTCTTGCCGATCCGGCGCAGCATGCGCAGCACGGCCTCGTTGGCGCCACCATGCAACGGGCCGAACAGGGCGCCGACCCCGGCGGCGACGGCCGAGTACGGGTCGACCTGGCTGGACCCCACCGAACGGACGGCGTTGGTGGAGCAGTTCTGCTCGTGGTCGGCGTGCAGGATGAACAGCACGTCGAGGGCGCGCACCAGACGCTCGTCGGCGCCGAACTTCTGCTCGCTCATCTTGAAGAGCATGGAGAGGAAGTTCTCGGTGTAGCTCAGCTCGTTGTCGGGGTAGATGTACGGCTTGCCCTGGGCATGCCGGAAGGCCCAGGCACCCAGCGTCGGCATCTTCGCGATCAGCCGGACCATCTGCATGTGGCGGTTCTCGGCGTCGGCGATGTTGCGGGCGTCGGGGTAGAAGGTCGACAGTGCGCCGACCGAGGCCATCAGCATGCCCATCGGGTGCGCGTCGTACCGGAAGCCCTGCATGAACGACTTCACGTTCTCGTGCACGAACGTGTGGTAGGTGATCTCGTGCACCCAGTTGTCGAACTCGGTCTTCGACGGCAGTGACCCGTGGATCAGCAGGTAGGCCACCTCGAGGAACGTGGACTTCTCGGCGAGCTGCTCGATCGGATAGCCCCGGTACTCGAGGATCCCCTTCTCGCCGTCGATGAACGTGATCGCACTGCGACAGGAGGCGGTGTTCACGAAGCCGGGGTCGTACAGGGCCAACCCGGGCTCGTCCTCATCGACGCGGATCTGTCCCAGATCAGCGGCACGGATGGTGCCGTCGGTGATCGGGAGCTCGTAGTCGCGGCCGGTCCGGTTGTCACGGACGGACAGCGTGGCTGGGTCGCTCACGTGTGCTCCTAGGTGTGTCGGGTGACACAAACCTAGTAGCCGCCCCCCCGGCCCTGTGAAGCACCCCTTCGCAGAGTGGGACAGCGTTTTGACCGATCCGCCGTCCGGCCCGTACTCTGGACCGTCGCGACTCCTGCCGCGTTCCGGCCTGCCTGCACGGCTGACCGGGGCGCAGATCCGGACAACCAAGCCGGGCAGTGTTCGTCAGAAGTTGCCGCAGTTCCACCCGGCAGGGTCCGCCTGCCCGGGCTTCACGAACAAGTAGAGGAAAGAAGCCGTGCGTACGTACGCCCCCAAGCCCGGTGACATCCAGCGTGACTGGCACGTCATCGACGCGACCGACGTGGTCCTGGGCCGTCTGGCCGTTCAGACCGCGAACCTCCTGCGAGGCAAGCACAAGCCGATCTTCGCACCCAACGCGGACACCGGTGACTTCGTGATCATCGTGAACGCGGAGAAGGTTGCGCTGTCCGGCTCCAAGAAGACCACCAAGATGGCCTACCGGCACTCCGGCTACCCCGGTGGCCTCACCGCCACCCCTGTGGGCGAGCTGCTCGACTCCGACGCCCGCAAGGTCGTCGAGAAGGCGGTCTGGGGAATGCTCCCCAAGAACCGGCTCGGTCGTCAGATCCTGAAGAAGCTCAAGGTCTACTCCGGACCTGACCACCCGCACGCGGCCCAGCAGGCCACGCCGTTCGAGATCACCCAGATCTCCCAGTAGTCCACACAAGCGAGGAAAAAATCGTGACCACCCCTGAGTCCTCCACGAACGAGGAGACCTACGAGGTCGACGAGCACGGCGTCGCCTTCACCAGCGAGAGCGACGAGAGCGCCGCCGAGGCCGTCGTCACCTCTGCGATCGCCCCCGCTGCCGCCACCGGCCGCCGCAAGCAGGCCGTGGCCCGCGTCCGGATCGTCCCGGGCACCGGCGAGTGGAAGGTCAACGGCCGGACGCTCGAGAACTACTTCCCGAACAAGCTGCACCAGCAGGTCGTGAACGAGCCCTTCGTGGCGACCCGCCTCGAGGGCCGCTTCGACGTGATCGCCCGCATCGACGGCGGCGGCATCACCGGTCAGGCCGGTGCCCTGCGCCTCGGCGTGGCCCGTGCGCTGAACGACGTCGACCTCGACGCGAACCGTGCGGTGCTCAAGAAGGCCGGTCTGCTCACCCGCGACGCCCGAGTGATCGAGCGCAAGAAGGCTGGTCTCAAGAAGGCCCGCAAGGCTCCGCAGTTCTCGAAGCGGTAGTCACGACGCCGCCTTCGTGATGAAGAGCGTCTTCGGCACCGACGGGGTCCGGGGTCTGGCCAACGGTGATCTCACCGCTGAGTTGGCCCTGGACCTCTCGGTTGCTGCCGCCCACGTGCTTGCCGATCTCGGTGAGTTCGAGGGCCATCGGCCGCTGGCCGTCGTGGGCCGGGACACCCGCGTCTCGGGGGAGTTCCTGGAGGCGGCCGTCGTCGCCGGGCTGGCGTCGGCGGGTGTCGACGTCCTGCTGGTGGGCGTGCTGCCGACCCCTGGAGTCGCTCACCTCACCGCCACGTTGGCCGCGGATCTGGGCGTGATGATCTCGGCGTCGCACAACCCGATGCCCGATAACGGCATCAAGTTCCTGGCTCGAGGCGGCGTCAAACTCGACGACGTCATCGAGCAGCAGATCGAGGCCCGGCTCCGGGAGCCCTGGCAGCGCCCGGTCGGCGGCGGCGTCGGCCGCGTCACCCGGTACGACGAGGGGCTGGCCAGCTACGTCGCGCATCTGGTCCGGACCACCACCAAGCCCCTCACCGGGCTTCGGGTCGTCCTCGACTGCGCCGAGGGAGCCGCATCGCTGGCAGGCCCGCTGGCGTTGCGCGACGCCGGTGCCGACGTCACCGCCATCCACGCCCAACCCGACGGGCTGAACATCAATGACGGGTGCGGATCGACGCATCTGGAGTCGCTGCGCGCGGCGGTGCTCAAGGACGAGGCCGATGTCGGCTTCGCCCTCGACGGGGATGCCGACCGATGCCTGGCCGTGGACCACACCGGCGCCGTCGTGGACGGCGACCAGATCCTGTGCATCCTGGCCGCCTCCATGAAGGAGTCCGGCCGGTTGGTCAAGGACACCGTGGTGGCGACGGTGATGAGCAACCTCGGCTTCACTCGAGCCATGGACGCGGCCGGCATCGAGGTCCGACAGACGGCGGTGGGGGACCGGTACGTCCTCGAGGCGATGAAGGCCGACGGGCTCTCATTGGGCGGGGAGCAGTCCGGCCACGTGATCATGAGTGAGTACGCCACCACCGGCGACGGCATCCTCACCGCACTGCACGTGCTGGAGCGGATGGCCACCACGGGCACCAGCCTGGCCGGGTTGGCCGGGGCGATGACCCGGTTCCCACAGGTTCTCGTCAACGTCCCGGACGTGGACAAGGACCGCACCGGCGACGAGGTGCTGCTGGCCGCGGTGGCCGAGGCGGAGGCCGAGCTGGGTGCGACCGGCAGGGTGCTGCTGCGCCCGTCTGGGACCGAGCCGCTGGTCCGAGTGATGGTCGAGGCCGCGACCGCGGCGCAGGCCGACGCCGTGGCGGGACGCCTGGCCGACGTGGTCCGGGAGCGACTGGCCATCTGAGGCCGTTCACCACCCCTGGATTTGTTCACCCTGCGTTCACCTTGAATGCGACTGACATTCACCCACCAGTCGCCTGTCCGCATCGGGACCGGGTTCTCTGGTGTCTATGTGGAGTACGCCGCCGGTCGCGGTCGCCGAACCTGGCCCCGTTGCCCCGCCCGTCGTTGCCCGGCTGCGCAGTCCCCTCGAGCGGCTCGGGCTCAGCGGGCGTCCCTTGGAGATCGGCAACTGGCTCGCCGTCGCGGCCAGCGTCTACGTGCTGATCACCGCGGTGAGCGTCATCGGCGCCGGCTTCAAGGCGGCCACCGGGGACCAGGCAGAGTCCCTGTTCGCCTTCGCCGCGAACCCGTTCGTCGCGCTGATGATCGGCGTGCTCGCCACAGCGGCCACCCAGTCCTCCTCGACGACCACGTCGGTGACCGTCGGCCTGGTGGCCGGAGGTCTGCCGATCGCCATCGCGATCCCGGTGCTGTTGGGCGCCAACATCGGCACTACCTTGACCAACACCCTGGTCAGCCTCGGCATGGTCCGCGACTCCGAGTCGTTCCGACGCGCCTTCTCGGCCGCGACCGTGCATGACTTCTTCAACCTGATCGCGGTGGCGATCTTCCTGCCCCTGGAGTTGGCCTTCGGGCTGCTGGAGCGCACCTCGGGTTGGCTGGCCGGTCACAGCGCCGGCAGCGACGGCGGCATGGTGGCTGCGGTGTTCGGCGGCATCGGCAGCACGGTCAAGGCGATCACGACCCCGCTGGCGGACCTGATCAAGACCGTCGCCGGGGTGCTTCCGGGGCCGTGGAGCGGGATCGCGATGATCGTGATCGGTGTCGCGCTGATCCTGCTGGTCATCAACTTCATCGGCAAGCTGCTCAAGGTGCTGATGGTCGGCACCGCCGCCAAGGTGCTGCACACCGCGGTGGGCCGTGGCCCGGTCACCGGTGTCGCCTCGGGTGCCGTGGTGACGGTGATGGTGCAGTCGTCGTCGACCACGACCAGCCTCGCCATCCCGCTGGCCGGATCGGGCGCGTTCTCGCTGCGCCAGATCTATCCGTTCACCGTGGGCGCCAACATCGGCACCACCGTGACCGCACTGATCGCGGCTTTCGGCTTCGCCGGCGCGCAGGCCGAGATCGCCCTCCAGGCCGCCTACGTGCACCTGCTCTTCAACATCTTCGCGATGCTGGTGATCTTCGCGATGCCGGGCATCCGCAACCTGCCGCTGATCGGCGCCACCTGGATGGGTCGGGTGGCCACCGAGAACAAGCTTTGGGCGGCCGGCTGGGTGCTCGGGGTGTTCGTGGTCCTGCCGATGGTGCTCATCGGCGTCACGGTCGCGGTCTGAGACGTGGCCGAGACCCACGACGAGTTCGCGCGCATCGAAGAACTCGAAGCACAGCTCGCGGCCCTCAAGACCCAGGTCGCCGCGCTCGAGGCCGAGTTGGCCAAGCACCGGCACCGACTCCAGCATCAGCAGGTGGACCGGCTCGGGGAGTACTTCGCCTGGTCGCATCCGCGGGTGCGAGGCGTGCGGGAGCTGACCCGAGCACTCCTCGGACGGCGCCGCTCCAGCAAGGCCTGACCGGCGCCGGTGTCAGGCGCGCACCCGGCTGCGGAGCCGAGGGTGCTGCCTGAGCAGCCATGAGGCGGCCGCGACCCCGGCCAACCCGAAGTAGGCGCCCGGGCGGGCGCCCAGCGCCAGTGCCAGGGCCAGGCCGGTGAGCAGGCAGAGGCCACCCGCGATGATCACCGGAGTGCTGGTGGCGGCCACGACGTCCGGGCTGCGGCGCGTCTCGAAGGCGATCACCCCGGCCATCACCGGAGTCACCACCAGCAGGCAGAGCAGGATCCACAACAGTCGGCCGGTCCAGAACTCGGGCTCGCCGGGGACGCCCGCGTCGATCGGCAGGCCCAGCCGCTCACCGAGCATCGCGGCGGGGAGTTCGGCGAGCTTGTGCCACAGATAGAGACCCATCCCCAGCGCGCCGACGATCCCGACGACCTTGCCGATCCGGCGACGTCCCAGAGCCCGACGGGCCGGTGCCTCGGCGAGCAGCACCAGCCCGCACTGGACCCACATCACCCCGACCAGGGCCAGGGTCGGTGGGATCAGGTTCGTGTGCCCCTCGGCGTCGTACCCGACCATCGATACCGGATAGCCCGACCCGACGGCCAGGGCCAACCAGCCGGCTCCCAGGCCGAGCATCACCGCACCGGCCCGCCAGCCCCCGAACCGGCCGTTGCGCCAGGCGATGCCGAGTTGTTGCGGGATCAGCCACACCACCAGCGCGTTCACCCAGCCCACCCCGCCGCGGTTCGAGGTGACCAGCTCGCCGAGATCGCGCAGGTCGCCCGGTGAGGTCGCCCCGGAACGCACCAGGTCGGCCACCACCGCGACCAGCACCAGTCCCAGCACCGCTTTGAGACCGAACCGCTGATCCATGGCCACCCCCCACGGCAGCAGCGCCTGCACCGCCAGCAGCATCACCAGGAACCACAGGTGCACGGTGAGCGAGTGATCCAAGGGCCCCATCAGCCGCCCGCTGGTCCACAACGTCGGCAGCGCCAGCGCGACCAGCACGGCCAGATAGGTGACGGTGGGCCGGGCCAGCCCCAGCGCGCGCTCACCCCACCAGTGCAGGTGCGGCACGCCCTCCGCGCGGCGCCGGAGCACCCCCGGCGCGCTGACGGCCGCAGAGACGAAGACGAAGACGGGCACCACCTGCAGCACCCAGGTCATCACCCCGGCCGCCTGCCACACGTCGAGCAGGTGGTCGGTGGCCACCGTGCGGCCGTTCTCCAGCCGGGGCAGAGTGGCGAGCCAGTGTCCGAAGACGACGACCAGCAACGCCCCGGCACGCAATGCGTCGGGGTAGTTGTCCCGGTCGACGCCGGACTCGGGCTGGCTCATCGTGCCCACTGCAGGTGCTCCATGGCCCCGCAGCCTATGCGGGCGCGCCGCTCGACGCGTGACGTCGGGTACTCAGAGTTTGCGCAGCCGCACGTAGCGGACCGAGTGGTCGGAGTCCTTGCGCAGCACCAGGGTGGCCCGCGATCTGGTCGGCAGCACGTTGGCGACCAGGTTCGGGCCGTTGATGCCGTCCCAGATCCGCTCCGCCTCGACGACCGCCTCGGCCTCGCTGAGGCCGGCGTACTTGGCGAAGTACGACGCGGGGTCGCGGAACGAGGTCTCGCGCAGCCGCAGGAACCGCTCGACGTACCAGCGCCGGATGTCGGAGGTGGCGGCGTCGACGTAGATGCTGAAGTCGAAGAAGTCGCTGACCGCCAGCCCGGTGCGGCCGTCGTCGCGGCTGCGGGCCGGCTGCAGCACGTTCAGTCCCTCGATGATGACGATGTCGGGCTTGTGGATGACCAGGCGTTCGTTGGGCAGCACGTCGTAGGACAGGTGTGAGTAGAGCGGTGCATCCACCAGGTCCCGCCCCGACTTGATGTCGATCACGAAGCGCAGCAGCGCCTTGCGGTCGTAGGACTCCGGGAAGCCCTTGCGGTCCAGCAGCCCGCGGCGCTCCAACTCGGCGTTGGGGAACAGGAAGCCGTCTGTGGTCACCAGCGCCACCTCGGGATGCTCGGGCCAGTGCGCCAGCATCTGCTGTAGCACCCGGGCAGTGGTGGACTTGCCCACCGCCACCGAGCCGGCCAGCCCGATCACGAACGGGGTCCGCGGCGGCTGCGGACGACGCAGGAACTCCTCCTGCCGCCGGTGCAGCTGCCCGGCCGACTCGACGTACTGGCTGAGCAGCCGGGAGAGGGGCAGGTAGACCTGCTGCACCTCGGCCAGGTCCAGTGACTCCCCGAGGCCCCGCAGCCGGGCCACCTCGTCGAACGTCAACGGCGACGACGTCGACGCGGCCAGTGACGCCCACGCGTCCCGGTCGAGTTCCACATAGGGGGAGGGGTCGCGTTGCTCGCCCATGCCGGAGGCCATGTCCGGCATTGTTGCAGCACCCGCACCGACGGTGACCCCGCGGACCCTGGTCGCGGCTCGCGAACTGCGACCGGCCACCTGTGCGCGGATAGAATCCCTGGGCATGTGCGGAATCGTGGGCTATGTGGGCCAGCAGCAGGCGCAGGGCGTGGTCATCGAGGGCCTGCGGCGGCTGGAGTACCGGGGCTATGACTCCGCCGGGATCGCCCTGGTGCACGCGTCCGAGGGCAGGGGTGCGCTGGCCGCCGACAAGCGGGCCGGCAAGCTGGCCAACCTGGAGAAGGCCCTCGACGAGCGGCCGCTGCCCGAGTCCAGCACCGGCATCGGGCACACCCGCTGGGCGACGCACGGCGCCCCCAACGACCGCAACGCCCACCCGCACCTGGGCGCCGCCGGGCGGCTCGCGCTGGTGCACAACGGGATCATCGAGAACTTCGCCGAACTGCGTGCCGAGCTCGAGCAGGCCGGCCACGAGCTCCGCTCCGAGACCGACACCGAGGTGGCTGCCCACCTGCTTGAGCGGGAACTGCGCGATGGTGCCGACCTCACCACCGCGATGCAGCGGATCTGTCGGCGGCTGGCCGGAGCCTTCACCCTGGTCGCCGTGGACGCCGAGGACCCGGACCGGGTGGTGGCCGCCCGCCGGAGCTCGCCGCTGGTCGTCGGGCTGGGGGAGGGCGAGAACTTCCTCGGCTCCGACGTGGCCGCGTTCATCGAGCACACCCGGGAGGCGTTGGAGCTCGGCCAGGACCAGGTGGTCACCCTCTCCCGCGACGACGTCAGCGTCACCACCTTCGACGGCGCCCCGGCCGAGGGAACGCCGTACCACGTGGACTGGGACCTGTCGGCGGCGGAGAAGGACGGCCACGACTGGTTCATGCGCAAGGAGATCTTCGAGCAGCCGCGTGCGGTGGCCGACTCACTGATCGGCCGTCGTACGCCGACCGGGGAACTGCACCTGGACGAGGTGCGCCTCTCCGACGGGGACCTGCGCGACATCGACAAGGTCATCATCATCGCCTGCGGCACGTCGTTCTACGCCGGCATGGTCGCCAAGTACGCGATCGAGCACTGGTGCCGGATCCCGTGTGAGGTGGAGCTGGCCTCGGAGTTCCGCTACCGGGACCCGATCCTGACCCGGGAGACGCTGGTGGTGGCGATCTCCCAGTCCGGCGAGACCGCCGACACCCTGCAGGCGATCCGGCACGCACGCACCCAGCGGTCGAAGGTGCTGGCCATCTGCAACACCAACGGCTCCACCATCCCGCGCGAGTCCGACGCGGTGATCTACACCCACGCCGGCCCGGAGATCGGGGTGGCCTCCACCAAGGGCTTCCTGACCCAGTTGGTCGCCTGCTACCTGCTCGCGCTCTATCTCGCCCAGGTCAAGGGCACCCGGTACGGCGACGAGATCACCCAGGTGATGAACCAGCTCGAACAGATGCCCGCTCACATCCAGACCGTCCTCGAGGGTGCGGCCGACGTCTATGCCCTCGCCCAGGATTATGTCGACGCCCGATCGGTGCTGTTCCTGGGCCGGCACGCCGGCTTCCCGGTGGCCCTGGAGGGCGCCCTCAAACTCAAGGAACTGGCCTACATCCACGCCGAGGGCTTCGCGGCGGGCGAACTCAAGCACGGGCCGATCGCGCTGATCGAGGAGGGGCTGCCGGTCTGGTGCGTGGTGCCGCCCAGGGGGCGCGACCAGTTGCACGACAAGATGGTCAGCGGCATCCAGGAGGTCCGGGCACGAGGGGCGCGCACCATCTGCCTGGCCGAGGCCGGCGATGAGTCGATCACGCCGTACGCCGATGCGCTGATCCGGTTGCCGAAGGTGCCGGTGCTGCTGCAGCCGCTGGTCGCGGCGGTGCCGCTGCAGCTCTTCGCCTGCGAACTGGCCACCCTGATGGGCCACGACGTGGATCAGCCGCGGAACCTGGCCAAGTCCGTCACGGTGGAGTGAGTCGGTGATCGTCGGGGTCGGCATCGACATCGTCGACGTCGCCCGGTTCACCCAGTCGTTGAGCCGTACGCCGTCGCTGGCCGGCAAGCTCTTCACCGACCGGGAACTGTCGATGCCGCGCTCGCTCGAGTCGTTGGCGGCCAGGTTCGCCGCCAAGGAAGCGCTGGCCAAGGCCCTGGGGGCGCCTGGGGACCTGGCCTGGCACGACGCCGAGGTGGTGTCCGAAGCGTCGGGCAGGCCGACGCTTCAGGTGCGGGGGACAGTGCGCGCCCGACTCCAGATGCTCGGCGGAGAGGATCTGCACCTGTCGCTCTCCCACGACGGGGGGATGGCCACCGCGATGGTGATCGCGGAAGGCTCCGCGTGAGGTGGATCACGTGGGTTGTTTTTACTTGCAAAGCGTAACGCCGTTCGCGATGCGACGTTAGTATCTACACGCGTCAAATGTGTGTGCCCGCTTAAGGGGAGTGGGCGTTTGACGTGTGCGGCCGGGGAACCCCGGCTGTGATACCAACGGGAAGACGGGGAACAACCTCATGCGCAACAACCATCGACGGGGCACTTCTGTGCGCCGCCCAGTGGCCGGTCTGGCCGCAGCCGGGATCGGGATGTTCATGATCGGGGGAGGGCTTGCGCTGACGCCGGCCTCCGCTGCTCAGGAGATCTGCGACCACGCGCCCTTCAACTACAACAAGTTCGACAGTGGCAACGGCAACCAGGACCTGGCTGGCTACGGCAACCTGACCTGGGACAGTCACACGGTCACCTTCACGCCGGACCCGGCAGACGCGGCCATCCTGCTCTGCGTCAAGGGCGCCACCACCCTCAACGCCGGAATGCTTCTCGACGCCGACAACCCGACCTATGTCTGGCCGTTGCAGCAGGGGATCAGCCACGTCGGCTGGCTGGCGGCTCCCGAGCCCGAGCCCGAGCCGGAGCCCGAGCCCGAGCCCGAGCCCGAGCCGGAGCCGGACCCCGAGATCGAGGAAGAGGTCTGCCCGGAGGGCGACCTGCGCAGCGACGAGGCCGTCGACTGCGACGAAGAGGTTCAGGGCGAGGTCGACAGCAGCACCAACGTCACCAAGAAGGGCGGGTCGGTGGCCGGTCACACGGAGACGGCCACCGCCGCTCCGGTGCGGATCCGCGCCGGTCTGACTGCTGCCCCCGCCGCTCCGGCAGCGATGGCCGCGATCGCGCCGGCGATGACCGCGGGCGGTGCCCTGCTCACCCTGCTGGGTGGCTTCATCGGTCTGAGGCGTCCGCGTGGAGCCCGCCGCCGCTGAATCGGCCCGCCGACGGCAACTGATCGGTTCCGGGTTCCTCGCGCTGCTACTGAGCGCGACCCTGGGCTTCCTGGCGGTGGACAGGTTCCATGACCTGTCCACCGCCGGAGTCGACCCAGCGGCGGTCGAGTTGGTCGTCGGAGCGCCGGCCGACCCTGCCCAGGAGGTTCTTCCGGGCCGACGGCTGCACCCGGAAGAGATCGTCGTACCCCACGCTCAACCGGCCCTGCCGCCGGTCGCGGTGACCATCGACGCCTTGGGCATCGCTGCCCAGGTGCTCCCGATCGCCACCGACCACACCGACACACTGGTGCCGCCCGCAGACCCGTCCCAGGTCGGCTGGTGGCGCGACGGCGCCCTGCCCGGCGCCGGCATCGGCCGGGTGCTGCTCACCGGTCACACGGTCAGCTCGGGGGGCGGGGTCTTCGACGACCTGGGTGCCCTGCCGGTCGGGGCCACCGTCGAGGTCGCCACCGAGGAGGGGACCCTCACCTACGTGGTCGACACGGTCGACTACCTGACCATCCCGCAGTTGGCCGCCCGGGCCGAGGAGCTCTTCGACTCCGCCGGCCCCGAACGCCTGCTGCTGGTCACCTGCGAAGGATGGGACGGCAGCGCCTACGAGGGCAACACCGTCGTGGTCGCCTCCCCGATCGTGATCAGCGACCGTCTCCCGCTCGGTCCCGAGGAGTTCCCCGGCGACCTCCAGCCGTCCGAGACGGACCCGCGCCCGTACGCACCAGCCGTCTGACCTCAGGGTCTGACCCGGAGCGGCTAGCGTGGGCCCGGTGAGGCACGCACACACCGTCGACCAGGTCCGCGACGCCGAGGCGGCGCTGATGGCCACGCTGCCACCAGGCAGCCTGATGCAGCGCGCGGCCTTCGGACTGGCGTCGGCCGTCATCGATCTCCTCGGCGGCAGCTATGGCCGCCGGGTGTTGCTGCTGGTCGGCCCCGGCGACAACGGCGGTGACGCGTTGTACGCCGGTGCGCTGCTGGCGCGCCGGGGCGCGGTCGTCGAGGCGTGGCCGATGGCCGAGCAGTGCCACCCGGGCGGCCTCGCCGCCCTGCGGGCCGCCGGCGGCCGACCGGTCGATGACTGTGCCCACCCACCCGACGTGGTGGTGGACGGCATCGTCGGGATCGGCGGCCGTCCCGGGCTGCGACCCGCCGCAGCCGACGCGTGGCTCCGGGCCACCGCCCACGGTGCCCCGGTGGTCGCCGTCGACGTGCCCTCGGGGGTCGACGTCGACTCCGGGCGGCTCGAGGGACCCCACGTGGTCGCCGACCTGACGGTCACCTTCGGCACCCACAAGGTCGCGCACCTCGTCGACCCGGCCGCGGCCGCCTGCGGTGCCGTCCACCTGGTCGACCTCGGGCTGGAGATGCCGCCCGCCGGGATCGAATCACTGCAGCCCGGCGACGTCGCCGCGCTGCTGCCACGACCACGCCCGGACGCGCACAAGTACGCCCGCGGCGTCGTCGGGGTCCGGGCAGGGTCACCGACCTATCCCGGGGCCGCGGTCCTGTGCGTGGCCGGCGCCGGCGCCGGACTCGCCGGGATGGTCCGGTACGACGGTCCGGTCGCCGACGCGGTCCGCGCCGCGCACCCGGAGGTGATCGCCGGCCCCGGTCAGGTGCAGGCCTGGGTGGTCGGCTCCGGCGCCGCCGACCATGCCGCGCAACTGCTCGCCGAGAGCCTGGCCGACCAGGTCCCGGTGGTGGTGGACGCGGACGCGCTCGACCACCTGCCCGACCGGTTCCCGTCTCCGGCAGTGCTCACCCCGCACGCCGGCGAACTCGCCCGGATGCTCGGCGTGCCCCGGCGCCTGGTCGAGGCCGAGCAACTCGCCCACGCGCGCGCTGCCGCCGAACGTTTCGGGGCGGTGGTGCTGCTCAAGGGGCGCCATTCGCTCACCGCCGAGCCCGGCGGCCGGGTCCGGGTCACCACCACCGGGACCCCGTGGCTGGCCACCGCCGGGGCCGGTGACGTCCTCGCCGGCCTGATCGGTGCCCTGATGGCTTCCGGGCTGGAGCCCTTCGAGGCGGCCTCGGTCGGTTCCTGGCTGCACGGGGCCGCGGCCACCCTGGCCTCGGCCGGAGGGCCGCTGACCGCCGGGCCGGTGGCTGAGGCCGTCGGCGCGGTGGTGCGCCACCTGCCGACCGCGGGCTGACAGAATCACCCCATGACCGGTCCGCAACCCGAGCTCGTGGTCGACCTGGCCGCGATCCGGCACAACGTCGGCCGGCTGCGGGACTGGGTCGGCGCCGACGCCGGCGGACCGCAGCTGATGACCGTGGTCAAGGCCGACGGATACGGGCACGGCATCCTGGAGGTCGCCCGGGCCGCCCGGGACGCCGGCACCGACTGGCTGGGGGTGGCCACCCTGACCGAGGCGCTCACCCTGCGCCACGCCGGGGACACCGGGCCGCTGCTGTGCTGGCTGCACCTACCCGGGGAGGAGTTCGCCGCCGGCATCGCTGCCGACGTGGAGGTGACGGCGTACTCGACCGGGCAGCTGGCCGAGATCGTCGCCGCCGCCGACCGGGCCGGACGGCGGGCGCGGGTCCAACTCAAGGTGGACACCGGCCTCTCCCGCGGCGGTGCCACGGCAGCCGAGTGGCCCGCACTGGTGGCGGCCGCCCGCGCCGCCGAAACCGTCGGCAGCGTCGAGATCACCGGCATCTGGTCCCATTTCGCCTGCGCCGACGAGCCGGGACATCCGGCCAACGACGCCCAGGAGACGGCGTACCGACTCGCCCTCGACACCGCCCACGCCGCGGGCCTGCGACCCCGGCTCCGGCACCTGGCCAACTCCGCCGCCGCGGTGCTGCGCCCCTCGGCGCGTTTCGACCTGGTCCGGTGCGGCATCGCCAGCTATGGACTCGACCCGGCCCCCGGGCACACCCCGGCCGAGCTCGGACTGCGTCCGGCGATGACCGCGACCAGCCCGCTGGCGCTGGCCAAGCCGGTGGCCACCGGGGCCGGCGTCTCCTACGGACATGCCTGGACCGCCACCGCCGACACCACCGTCGGCCTGGTGCCGGTCGGCTACGGCGACGGCGTCCCCCGGCACGCGTCGTCGGTCGCCGAGGTGCTCGTGGCCGGCAAGCGACGCCCGATCCGCGGCCGGGTGTGCATGGACCAGTTCGTCGTCGACCTGGGCGGCGACCTGCCGCCGGCGGGCACCGAGGTGGTCCTCTTCGGCCCCGGCGACCAGGGCGAGCCGACGGCGCAGGACTGGGCCGAGGCGGTCGGCACCATCAACTACGAGATCACCACCCGGATCGGTGGACGCTTCGCTCGCCGACACGTCGACGGAGGAGACAGATGAAACGCCTCGCCCTCGGCCTCGCCGCCGGTGCCGTGCTGGCCGGCGTCGGCGCCACTGCCGAGATCGCGCGCCGCAACCGGGTGATCGCCCGACGGGTCCCTGACGGTGCCGAGTTCGGTTCGGTCCGCGGCCAGGTGCGTACGGTGATCGCCGACGACGGCGTCCCGCTGCACGTCGAGGTGCACGAGGCCCCGACCGGCTCACACAACCGCAAGGCCGACCTGACGCTGGTGCTGGTGCACGGCTACGCCCTGAACTCCGACTGCTGGCACTTCCAACGGGCCGGGTACGCCGGGCAGTTGCGGGTGGTCGCCTACGACCACCGCTCCCACGGGCGATCCGGGCGCTCGACGCCGGGCAACGCCACCATCGAACAGTTGGCGGCCGACCTGTTGACGGTGCTTGACCAGGTGGTGCCCGAAGGCCCGGTGGTGCTGGTCGGTCACTCGATGGGCGGGATGACGATCATCGGCCTGGCCGAGGAGCATCCGGAGCTGTTCGGTGACCGGATCGTCGGGGTCGGTCTGATCGCCACCACTGCGGGCGGCCTGACGCCGCACCGGATGCTGCTGCCGATGGTCCCCACCTCGGTGGGCGGCAGCTTCGCCGAACGACTCGTGGTCGGGCTGAACCGGGTGCACCGGCAGGTGGACGGTGGTCGCCGGCTGGGCCGCCGGGTCACCACGGTGATCACCGACCTGTTCGCCTTCGGTGACGACGTGCCGGCCAGCTACGTGGCCTTCGTCGACGAGATGCTGCGGAACACCCCCTTCGAGGTGGTGGCCGAGTTCTACGGCAACTTCGCCGCCCTGGACAAGTTCGGTGCCGTCCCGGCCCTCTCCTCGGTGCCGACGACGATCATCTGCGGCACCGCCGACCGGCTCACCTCGATCGGCCACAGTCGCAAGCTGCACGCCCACATCGACGGCTCCCGGCTGGTGGAGTTCCCCGGCGCCGGGCACATGGTCATCATGGAGCGGCATGCCGAGGTCAACGACGCGTTGGACGGCCTGCTCGCCGAGGTGCTGCAGTTGGGCGCCGACTGATGGGAGTGACGTTGCGTCGGGTGGGCGCCGAAGCCGCCGCCGACGTGCATGCCGTGGTGCGGGCCGCCTTCTCCGGCCGGCCGCCGCTGGACCCGCCGACGGCTGCGCTCGCCGAGACCCCGCAGACGCTGGCCGAGAAGCTGGCCGCCGGCGGGGGGCTGATCGCGGACGTGGACGGCGCGCCGGCCGGTGCGCTGCTGCTCGACCCGCTGGGTGACCTGCTGTTCCTGCGCCGGTTCGGGGTGGTCCCCGGCGCTCAGCACCACGGCCTCGGCCACCGGATGGTGGAGGAGGCGGTGGAGCTCGCCCGGCAGCAGGGCCGGCGCGGGTTGGCGGTGCTGGCGCGCGAGGAACTGCCGGCGACGGTCGGCTTCTGGCGCGACGCCGGGTTCGTGGAGACCGGGCGGGAACCGCCGTACCGGGAACTGGTCCGCTGGTTGCCGCAACGCCACGACGCCGCGGACGCGGACGCGATGCGCGAGGTCGGCCGCGCGGTCGCCGTCACCCTGCGCGCCGGCGACCTGCTGGTGCTCACCGGCGAACTGGGTGCCGGCAAGACGACCTTCACCCAGGGGCTCGCCGAAGGGCTCGGAGTGCGCGGCCAGGTCACCTCCCCGACGTTCGTGATCGCCCGGGTGCACCCGTCGCTGGTCGGCGGACCGTCGCTGGTGCACGTCGACGCCTACCGGCTCGGTGGCGGCGACGAACTCGACGACCTCGACCTGGACACCTCCCTCGACGAAGCGGTCACCGTCGTCGAATGGGGTGAAGGGCTGGCCGAGGCCCTGGCCACCGACCGGCTCGAGGTGCGGATCACCCGTGCCCTGGGCGACGACGGCGGTGTCGAGGATCACGACCCCCGAGTGGTCGAGGTGCTGCCGGTCGGCGCCCGCTGGCGCGGGTAGGCTCATCCGGTGCTGCTCGCCTTCGACACCGCCACCCCGCTGGTCACCGTCGCCGTGGCCAACGGCTCGGACGTGCTGGCTGAGAGCGTCGCGGTGACCCCGATGAAGCACGGCGAACAGTTGGCGCCTCAGATCGAGGCGGTGCTCGCCGAGGCGGGAGTGCACCGCACCGCGCTCACCGCGATCGCGGTCGGGGTGGGTCCGGGCCCGTTCACCGGTCTGCGGGTCGGGCTGGTCACCGCCCGGACGCTGGGGCATGTGCTCGACGTGCCGGTGCACGGGGTCTGCTCCCTGGACGTGCTCGCGGTCGAGGCGGTGGCCACCGGGACGGTCTCCGGCGACTTCGCGGTCGCCACCGACGCGCGCCGCAAGGAGGTCTACACCGCCCGCTACGACGGCACCGGGGTGCGTCGCCGCGGCCCGGAGGTGCTCCGCCCTCTCGACGCAGCCACCGACCTGCCGGTGGTCGGGGAGGGCGCCCGGCTCTATCCCGACGCGTTCGGGCACGCAGTGGCCCCGATCCGACCGAGCGCCGGGTGGCTGGCGCGTGCGGTCGCCGAGTCCCGGGTCGAGCTCTTGGGGCCGGAGCCGCTCTACCTACGCCGCCCGGACGCGGTCGCCCCGGGTCCGGTGAGACCGGTCTCATGATCCGTGACGGGCAGCCGGCCGATGTGGCCGCGATCGTGGCCATCGAGGCCGATGTCTTCGGCGCCGACGCCTGGCACACCGAGTCGGTGGCGGCCGAACTGGTCGCGCCCGGCCGACGGGTCCGGGTCAGCGGCGACCCGGTGTCGGCGTACGCGGTGACGATGGTGGTCGGTGACGTGGCCGACCTGCTGCGGATCGCGGTGCGGCCCGAGCAGCGGCGACGTGGGCTGGCCGGGGCGCTGCTCGAGGATGCGGTCGTGGCCGCGGCGGCGGCCGGCGCGGATCGGATGCTGCTGGAGGTCGCGACCGACAACACCGCGGCGCTGCGGCTCTATGCGGGCGCCGGGTTCACCGAGGTGGACCGGCGGGCGCGGTACTACGCCGGCGGGGTCGACGCGGTGGTGCTGCGCCGCTCGCTGCGCAGCGGGTGTGGTGCGAGAGGATCGGACTCATGACGCACGAGCCACTGGTGCTGGGCATCGAGACCTCCTGCGACGAGACCGGGATCGGCATCGTCCGGGGGACGACGCTGCTCGCCGACGCGGTGGCCTCCAGCGTGGACGAGCACGCCCGCTTCGGTGGGGTGGTGCCCGAGGTGGCCAGCCGCGCCCACCTGGAGGCGATGGTGCCGACGCTGCGGCGGGCCGCGGAGACGGCCGGGATCCGGCTCAGTGACGTGGATGCGGTGGCGGTGACCTCCGGGCCCGGCCTGGCCGGCGCGCTGCTGGTCGGGGTGGCGGCAGCGAAGGCGTTGGCGCTGGGGCTGGACAAGCCGCTGTACGGCGTGAACCATCTGGCTGCGCACGTGGCCGTCGACCAGCTCGAGCACGGGCCGTTGCCCGAGCCGTGCCTGGCGCTGCTGGTCTCCGGGGGGCACTCGTCGCTGCTCCAGGTCACCGACCTGACTCTGGGGGTGGACCCGATGGGTGCCACCATCGACGATGCGGCCGGGGAGGCCTTCGACAAGGTGGCCCGGTTGTTGGGGCTGCCGTTCCCCGGCGGCCCGCATATCGACCGGGTGGCGGCCGAGGGGCAGATCACCATCGACTTCCCGCGCGGGCTGACCTCACGTCGCGATCTGGAGCGGCATCGGTTCGACTTCTCGTTCTCCGGGCTGAAGACCGCGGTCGCACGCTGGGTGGAGGCCAAGGAGCGGGCCGGTGAACCGGTGCCGGTCGCCGATGTGGCGGCGTCGTTCCAGGAGGCGGTCTGCGACGTCCTGGTCCGCAAGGCACTGGACGCGGCCCGTGAGCGTGGCATCGAGGACCTGATGATCGGCGGCGGCGTGGCCGCGAACTCCCGGCTCCGGGCGATGGCGGTCGAGCGGGCCGCTGCTGCGGGCGTCCGGGTCCGGGTGCCCCGCCCCGGCCTGTGCACGGACAACGGCGCGATGGTGGCCGCCCTCGGCGCCGAGATGGTGGCCCGGGGTCGCACCCCCTCGGCCCTCGACCTGCCCGCCGACTCCTCCCTCCCCGTCACCACCGTCCTCTCCTAACCAACTCTGCCGAGGTGGGGTTTGTGGCCGCCCGAAGTGGGGTTTGTGGCCGGCCGAGATGGGGGTTGTGGCCCTCACCGGCCCATCAGCATGAACACCGGCGTGAGCTCGTCGCCGACCACGGGCTCCACGGCGTTCTCCACGCTGCCGTCGAGGCCGAGCCGGATGATCTGCCAGCGGTGGTCGACCTCGATCTTGTCCTCGGTCCAGGTGTCCGGCAGGGGTGTGGCCACCAGCACCAGCAGGTGATCGCTGTCCTCCCACACCGACCCGGCGATGAACCAGTCCTCACCCTCGGCATCGAACCGGCCGAGCCCGACGCGGACCTGGCCGGTCTCGGCACCCAGGATCGAGACCAGGCCATCGCCGATGCCGGAGCGGTACGCCGGCACGCCGCGCAGGTGCCGGCCGTCGGGGGAGAAGGCCTCCAGACCTGCGTCGCAGGACTCCCAGATGGGCTCCTGGTCGTGCCACAGGCGGGGCAGCACCGCCCAGCAGCTGCCCGGTTCGAGGTCGTCCCGACTGCGCATCACCGCGATGCGCCCGTCCATGGTCATGTCCGCGGCACCGATCGCGGTCGCCGGGGACATGGGCTCGGTAGGTCCGGCCAGGTGGCTCGACCACAGAGCGTCCCCGACATTGACATAGGCCGCGCAGTCGTGGCCCACGGTCACTTCACGGCAGTCCTCACCCTCCAAGGCCACCAGCCGGCGGTCTGCGCCCGGAAGTTCGTTGCTGAACGCCACCGGCTCCGGCTCACCGATCCGCAGCGCCATGACCGGACCCCCGGGGGTCAGCCAGGCCACCGTGCTCTGCGACGCATTCGTGACCAGCCCCGGCTCAGCGTCGTACACCTGACGGTCGGCGCCGATGCCGGGGATCACCTCGACATACCAGCCCCCGGCCCCGTCATGGGTGCCGACCACGTAGCGGTCCGCTGCCGCCTGGTAGTGCACGGCGTACGGCTCGTGCCTCGTTTCCGGTCGCACCTGGGCGCCGTCGGGGAAGACGACCACCGAGTCCCGGGCGTAGGGAACCTGTGGCGCTTCTCCCACCGGCAGGTCGCTCAGGTCCGAATGCCACGTCGCGGATCCGCCCGGTTCCGGGGTCGGCTCGGGGGTCGGGATCGTCGGGTCGACGATCGTGGGGCTCGGCGCCACCGGGGGCATCGTCTGGGTGCCGCCGGGAGTGAGCATCACCGCGGCCGGGACCAGGACCGCCACAGCAGCCGCCGCAGCGAAACCGGTGACGATCCGGCGACGGCGCCGGATCGCGGTGGCTCGGCCGTGGACCGCGCTCAGGTCGAACGGCGCCGCAGGTGCGTCGTACGCCTCGCTGCGTAGCCCGTCCCGGACCAGTGCGGTCCAGTTGTCGTGCTCGGTCATCGCTCCTCCTCCCCGAGATCGTGGGTTGGTCGGGTGGGTGCCAGGTCGGGTGGCGCCTGGCGGCGCAGGGTGGCCAGTGCCCGGCTGGCCTGGGACTTGACGGTGCCGACGGAGATCCCGAGCACCTCGGCGGTCTCCGCCTCGGTGAGCTCCTCGTAGTAGCGCAGCACCACCACGGCGCGCTGCCGTGGCGGCAGCGACCGCACGAACTGCCACACCACCGCCCGGGTGCCGTCGTCGGGCTGGCGGTCGTCGGCCGGCTCGGGCAGGGACGTGCTCGTCACCTCATTGCGTCGCCACGGCCGGCGCCACAGCGACACATGCTCGTTGACCAGGATCCGGCGCACGTACCCGTCGACCGATTCACGCTTCTCCACCTTGGGCCAGGCCAGGTAGAGCTTGGCCAGGGTCGTCTGCACCAGGTCCTCGGCGGTGTGCGGGTCCCCGCTCAGCAGGTACGCCGTGCGCAACAGCGCGGGCTGCCGGGCACGGGCGTACTCGGTGAAGTCGTCCTCGTGCTGCGCCATGGCGGGGTCCGTTCGGGGGCTGCTGACGGTCGGCATCCTCGGCTCACCATCCTTCCTCACCCGACTACACGCAGCGGGGATCCAGAAGGTTGCATCCGCCTCAGTTTCCTCAGGGAGCGAGCATCGGCACCAGCACCATCGCCGGCTCGGCGTCGCTGCCCGCGATGGGACCGGCGGCGATCTCGGTGCTGCGGTCAGCACTGATCCGGAGCACCCACCACGCGCCCTCGGCACGCACCTGGAGCAGCGCAGAGTCGAGGTCCTCCCACACCGCGAGGCCGATCTGCCACGGGTCGTCGGCGGTGCCTGCCCAGGTCCCCACAGCCTCCCCCGTGGCGGCATCCAGGATGCCGACCTCGTGATCGCTGAGGTCGTCCGACCGGAGGGGGCGGGCCAGGACCAGGCCACCGTCGGGGGCGAACGAGTCAAGGCGTGAGGCACAGGTGCTCCACCGTGGTGCACCCGAGCCAGCGTCGACGACCGCCCAGCAGTCAGCTTGATGGCGATTCCTGCCCAGGATGTCGCCGGTGGTGCTCAATGCTGAGACGTTGCCGAGCAACTCGTTCTGGGATCCGTGCCCGCCGTCGCGCAGGCTGATGTGCATGTCCGGACTCGGGAAGTTGATCATCACCTGGCAGTCGCCGCTCGCTGCCGCGTTCGAGCAGTCTCCGGCGACCGCGGCCAGTCGTCCCTCGCCCGCGACGTCGCGGTAGGGCTCGAGGCGTGCGGGCTCGGCTGCGTCTTGGTGCAGCACCGTGGGCGTGTAGCCGCCCTCCAGCCAGGCCACGGTGGTCCCCGCCGCGTCCACCACGATGCCGCTGTTGGCCAGGTAGACCGAGGGGGTCCGCTCCGGGCCGTCGAAGACCTCGACGAGGTACTTGCTTTCCGCGATGGTGGCCACCACGAACCTGTCCGCGTCGGGGAAGTACATGAACTGGTGTGGCCACCCGCGCGTCTCCAGTCGGACCTCGCGACCGTCGGGGAACCGCGCGGTGCGCATCACCATCACCGGGACCTGGGGACTGTCCCCTCTCGAGAGTTCGTTGATCCGGGAGCGAAGGTCCGCGAGCGCCGGTGGTTGTTGCTCGTCCACTCGCGGCGCCGCATCGAACAGCCGGAACGGCGGCCGCTCACCCTGGACCGGGGTCGCGGCGTACTCGACCGTGCCGTCCAGGCCGAGCCGCAGCACCGACCAGCCCGTGTCGGCGGAGCCGTCCACCACCAGCAGCACGTGGTCGCTCTCCCAGGCCTGGCCGTAGGTCTCGGGCCAGATCGACAAGCTCGGCCACGCCGCCGGGGTCGGTACGACGCCACCCGTGGCTGCTTCGTACACCGTGGGGGTGCCGTCCGCGTCCACGCCGAGCACCCACCCGCCGTCGGGGCTGAAGGAGCGCAGGGTCCCCTCGTCGGCCGCCCATAGGCGCTCCCCGTCGAGGGTGAAGACGCCGTCGGTGTCGCCGAGCCGGCCGATGAGCCGCTGGTGCGTGGGGTCGACGGCGGTCACTCCGGTGAGTTCGCCGATCCGGACCGGGTCGTTCACCAGGTCGGTGACCCAGACGCCGCCGGTGCCGAAACTGAGCGCGTAGACCAGTCGGGTGTCGTCGACGTAGCCAGCGATCCAGCCGGTGACACCTGCCTCAGCCACCTCTTGCGACTGGGGGTCGAGGTCGTAGGTCGGGGAGACCGTGATCCGTGTCGGTGACGGGGTGGTGTCAGCCTCGGGTGGATCGACCTCGATCCAGGCGATCCGATCCCCGTCGGGTGTGCGGATCGGGTCACCGGCCACGGCGAACTCGTAGGGTGGCCACGAGGGCAGTCGGCTCCCGTCGATCACCAGTGACAGGCCGCCTGTGCCCTCGAAGAATCGCTCGTCGGTGACCAGATGTCCGTCCCTGAAGGGAATCACCGACTGCACTCCATGATCGGTCGGGATGGCGGCGATGTAGCCGTCGACGGAGTGGTAGCTCCCACCTGACAACCAGTTCACGGCTGGTTCCGCTCCCACCGGGTGGGGCAAGGCAGGGGTCTCGTCCACCGGCGGGATCGGCTCGGGGTCGGGCCCGGCCCACCAGGCCAGCGGCACCAGCAGCGCGACCACCCCGACGGCCATCGCGGTCGTGGTGGCCCGACGCCGCCGGATCCGCTGAGCCCTGTGTCGTACGTCGTTCAGAGTCAGCGCCGCCGGGTTGTGGGCGTCACCGCGCCGGGCCAGCGCCTGGGCGAGTTGTTCCTCGGTGTTCATCGGCCCTCCTCGGCATCGATGTCGGCGGGCAGTCGGTCCCGGAGGGTGGCCAACGCTCGGCTGCACTGGGACTTCACCGTCCCCGGTGAGATCTCCAGGATCTCGGCGATCTCGGCTTCGCTCCGCTGTTCGTAGTAGCGCAGCACCACCACGGCCCGTTGTCGCGGCGGCAGGCCGCGCACCAGCGCCCACAGCGCCTGCGTGGTGCCGTCGTCGTACTCGTCCACCACTGCCGCCTCGGGCAGCACGTCGGTGCTGAGTTCGCGACGCCGGAAGCCACGTCGCCACCAGGATGCGTGCTCGTTGACCAGGATCCGGCGGACGTAGGCGTCCATCCGGTCGGTCTCGCGCACCCGGTGCCAGTGCAGGTAGAGCTTCGCCAGCGCGGTCTGGGTGAGGTCCTCGGCGCTGTGCGGGTCCCCGGTGATCAGGTACGCCGTTCGCAGCAACGTCGTCTGCCGTGCGGCCAGGTAGCGGGCGAACTCGTCATCCTTGGTCGCCATGGCTCCCTGCGTCTCGACGGTGGTGGGCATCGGGCGTCACCATCCTTCCTCACTCCACTGACGCCACTGGCTCGGTTCTGGTTGCATCGGGGCCTCAGGCAGGATTGGTGTCGATGAAGACGCGCCTCGCCCTGCTGCTCTCCGGGCTCCTGATCGTTGCCGGCTGCAGCACGGCCCCCTCCGAGCCGGGCCCGCCGACACGCGACCTTGATCCCACCAGCGAGCCGGCGCCGCCGGGTCCGGCCGAGCGTCTCGGTCTGACCGCGGGGTGGGGGCCGAGCGTCGACCAACTCGATCGAGCTGTCCGGCTGACCAACCGGTTGAGCCTGGAGGAGTTGGCGGGTCAGGTCATCGTCGCCGCGTACGCCGGCACTGCTGCGCCGATCGAACTGGTCACCGAGCTGCACCTGGGCGGCGTGATCGTCTTCGCCGCGAACGTCAACTCGGCCGAACAGATCGGGGGGTCCAACGCCCGACTGCACCGGGAGGTGCCGCGTCGGTGGCCACTCTTCGTCGCCGTCGACCAGGAGGGCGGGATCGTGGCCCGTCTGTCCGACGCTGTGCCGCCGCTGCCGACCTTCATGACCGCCGGTGCCGCCGACGACGCCGGGCTCACCGAAGCGGTGATGCGGGTGCTGGGCGCCGACCTGCGGTCCCTGGGGTTCACGGTCGACTTCGCGCCGGTCGCCGATGTCACCTCGGGTCCGGAGGATCCGACGATCGGCTCCAGGTCTGCGGGCGCCGACCCGGAGTTGGTGGCGCGGCAGAGCGCCGCCGCCGCCGCGGGCTTCGTGGCTGCCGGCGTACTGCCGGTGCTGAAACACTTCCCCGGACATGGGTCGGTGCCCGCCGACAGCCATGTCGAGTTGCCCGTGCAGCAGCGCAGCCGCGCCGAGTTGGACGCGATCGACCTGGTCCCGTTCGCTGGCACCGAGGCTCCTGCGGTGATGGTGGGCCACCTCGATCTCCGGGCGGTCGATCCGGGCACCCCGTCGTCGCTGTCCAGGCCGGTGGTCACCGGCATCTTGCGTGAGGACCTCGGGTACGGCGGACTGGTGGTCACCGACGCGCTCGACATGGCCGGCGTCGCGCAGGGCCGCAGCGACCGGGAGGTCGCGGTGGCGGCGCTGCGTGCCGGCGCCGACGTACTGCTGATGCCGCGCGACCCGCGGGCCGCCCGGGACGGCATCGTGGCCGCGGTGGAGGGTGGCGAACTGCCGCGGCGACGGCTACGCCAGGCGGCGGCCCGTCAGGTGGCCGCGCTGCTGTGGCAGGCGGAGTTGGCCGAAGCCGCCGGGGTGCCCGACGCCGATGCGGTGGCGGCCTGGTCGCGAGCGGCCGTCACCCTCGTCGTCGGCCCGTGTTCGGGCCGGTTGGTCGGGGAGCGGGTGCAGCCGGTGGGGGATCGGGCCGCGGTGGCTGCCTTCGCCCAGGCGGCGCAGCGTGCAGGACTGGAGGTGGGTGGCGGGGACGTGGTCGCCTTCACCGGTTTCCGAGGTCCGGCGGTGACGGGCGATGTCGCGGTGGCCACCGATACGCCGTACGTGTTGGGCCGGAGTTCGGCGCCGGTGAAGATCGCCACCTATGGCGCCACACCGGCCGCGATGGACGCCCTGGTGGCGGTGCTGCTCGGCGAGACCCGTGCGGTCGGCACTCTCCCCGTTCCCGTTCCCGACGTCCCCACCCCCTCCTGCTGACGAAAGGGGGTTTGTGGCCGCGCGAGGTGGGGTTTGTGGCCCGCGCGAGGTGGGGTTTGTGGCCCGGGTGACACCATGGCCCCGTGCTCCTCGACGCCTTCGAATGGCTGCTCACACCACCGGGTCAGCAACTGCTCCGGATCGCCGGCGAGGCATGGGCCGATCATGACGGCGACCCGGTCCGCGCCGCAGCGGCGGTACGACGTACCGAACCCGACGCGGACCGTGCCGCAGCCGCGTTGACCCAGGTGCAGCTTCGGCAGCGCGCCGTTGCCAAGTTCGGGGACGACGCCGCCCTCATGTACTTCACTCCGGACGGGCTGGAGCAGGCCACCCGAGCCCGGGTCGCCGCCCATCGTGCCGCCCGGCTGGCCGCCGCGCAGCCCGCCTCGGTGATCGACCTCGGCTGCGGCATCGGCGGCGACCTGGTGGCGATGGCACGCGAGGAGTTGGTTGTCGCCGGCATCGACACCGACCCGGTCCGGGCAGCGGTCGCCCGCGCCAATCTCGACGCACTCGGGCTCACCGGTGCCGTGCAGGTCGCCGATGCGACCGCGATCGACCTGGGCGGGTTCGCGGTGACCTTCTGTGACCCGGCACGACGTGGGGCGCGCGGGCGAGTCTTCGACGTGGAGGGCTGGGTCCCGCCCTGGTCGTTCGTGACCGCACTGCTCGCCGGTGCCGCGGTGGTCAAGGTCGCGCCCGGCATCCCGCACGACCTGCTGCCCGAGGGTGTGGAAGCCGAGTGGGTCTCCGAGCGCGGTGAGGTGAAGGAGGCGGCACTGTGGTCGTCGTACCTGGCGACCTGTCGGCGCCGCGCCACGGTCATCGGTGCTGGCGGGCTGGCGACGGTCACCGAGGAGGACGACCCGTACGACGGGGCCGAGCGGCCGGTGCGAGCCCTCGGCGACTTCCTGCATGAGCCGGATGGGGCGGTGATCCGCGCCGGTCTGGTGACCGCTGTTGCCGGGATCGTTGACGGGGGGCTGCTGGATCCGCAGATCGCCTACGTCACCACCGACGTGGCGGTGCGGACTCCGCTGGCTCGGGGGTACCGCGTCGACGAGGTGTTGCCGTACCGCGAGAAGCAACTCAAGGCGGCGCTGCGTGAGCGGGGTATCGGGCGGTTGACGATCAAGAAGCGCGGCGTGGACATCGTCCCGGAGCACCTGCGGCAGCGACTCGCGCTGCGTGGCGACAACGAGGCCACCCTGGTGCTGACGCGTGCGGATGGGCACGGAGTCGCCGTGTTGGTGACGCCGCTCCAGTAGCGCGCAGTCCCGGCTGCCGAGACGTGACACTTCGGCTGCCGAGACGTGACACTTCGGCTGCCGAGACGTGACACTTCGGCTGCCGAGAGCTGACACTTCGGCGGGGAGGTCTGGCACTCGGTTGCAGTGAGTGCTAACGTCTGATCTGGCACTCTCGCCTTGAGGGTGCCAGCGCCTGTAGCCGGCGTACGACCCCCGCGACGGCGTACGTCACCAGCACAGGCTCAGACGTCAAGAGCCCAAGGAACAAGAGAGTGGAGGTCGACATCGTGTCGGTCAACATCAAGCCCCTCGAGGACCGTCTCGTCGTGAAGGCCCTCGAGGCCGAGCAGACCACGGCCTCGGGTCTGGTCATTCCCGACACCGCCAAGGAGAAGCCCCAGGAGGGCGAGGTCGTCGCGGTGGGTCCGGGTCGGATCGACGACAACGGCAACCGCGTGCCTTTCGACGTGGCGGTCGGTGACAAGGTCATCTACAGCAAGTACGGCGGCACCGAGGTCAAGTACGCCGGCGAGGAGTACCTGATCCTCTCCGCTCGCGACGTGCTCGCGATCGTTTCCTGACCCTTCCGACCCGGGGCGTCATGCCGATCGGTTGCTCCGGCAGCCCGATCGCATGACGTCCCGGGCATCGATCATTTTCCTAGGAGAGACATGCCGAAGATCCTCGAGTTCGATGAGGAAGCTCGTCGGTCCCTCGAGCGCGGCGTAGACGCCCTCGCCAATGCGGTGAAGGTGACGCTGGGCCCGAAGGGCCGCTATGCCGTGCTCGACAAGAAGTGGGGCGCTCCGACCATCACCAACGACGGTGTCACCGTCGCCCGTGAGATCGAGCTGGACAACCCCTTCGAGAACCTCGGTGCGCAACTGGCCAAGGAGGTTGCCACCAAGACCAACGACGTCGCCGGTGACGGCACCACCACCGCCACCGTGCTCGCCCAGGCGATGGTGCACGCCGGTCTCCGCGCGGTCGCCGCCGGGGCGAACCCGATGGGTCTCAAGCGGGGCATCGACGCCGCTGCTGACGCTGTCGGTGCCGCGCTGCGTGATCTGGCTCGCGAGGTGACGTCCAAGGAGGACATGGCCTCGGTGGCCACCATCTCCAGCCGCGATTCGCGGATCGGCGAGCTGCTCGCCGAGGCCTTCGACAAGGTCGGCAAGGACGGCGTGATCACGGTCGAGGAGTCCAACACCATGGGCACCGACCTGGAGTTCACCGAGGGGATGCAGTTCGACAAGGGCTACATCTCGCAGTACTTCGTCACCGACCCCGAGCGGATGGAAGCTGTCCTCGACGACCCCTACATCCTGCTGCACCAGGGCAAGATCACCGCGATCGCTGACCTGCTGCCGTTGCTCGAGAAGGTGATGGCGTCGGGCAAGCCGCTGTTCATCCTCGCCGAGGACATCGAAGGCGAGGCGCTGTCCACCCTGGTGGTCAACAAGATCCGCGGCACCTTCAACGCGGTCGCGGTGAAGTCCCCGGCGTTCGGTGACCGTCGCAAGGCGATCATGCAGGACATCGCGGTCCTCACCGGTGGCCAGGTCGTCGCTCCCGAGGTCGGCCTCAAGCTGGACCAGGTCGGCCTCGAGGTGCTGGGTCAAGCCCGTCGCGTGGTGGTCAGCAAGGACAACACCACCATCGTCGACGGGGCTGGCGACTCGGCCGAGGTCGAGGGCCGGGTCAACCAGATCAAGGCCGAGATCGAGTCCTCGGACTCGGACTGGGACACCGAGAAGCTGCAGGAGCGGCTGGCCAAGCTGGCCGGCGGTGTCTGCGTGGTCAAGGTCGGCGCCGCCACCGAGGTGGAGCTGAAGGAGAAGAAGCACCGCATCGAGGACGCTGTCTCCGCGACCCGCGCCGCCATCGAAGAGGGCATCGTCGCCGGCGGTGGTTCCGCGCTGGTGCACGCCGCTTCGGTGCTCGAGGGCGGACTCGGCCTCAGCGGTGACGAGGGCGTGGGCGTCAGCATCGTCCGCTCCAGCGTCGACGAGCCGCTGCGTTGGATCGCCGAGAACGGTGGCGACCAGGGGTACGTCGTGGTCGCCAAGGTCCGCGAGGGCGGCGCCGGGCACGGCTTCAACGCCGCCACCGGTGAGTACGGCGATCTGGTCGCCCAGGGCGTCCTGGACCCGGTCAAGGTGACCCGCTCAGCGCTGGTCAACGCCGCATCGATCGCTGGCATGCTGCTCACCACCGAGACCCTGGTGGTGGACAAGCCCGAAGAGGAGAAGGCCGAGGCCGGTCACGGCCACGGTCACGGACACGGCCACTGAGCCGATCCACTGAGGGGCTCGTCACCGCGCTGCGGTGGCGGGCCCTTCGTCGTTGAGTTCAGCTCCTGGCGTCGACCACCCAGCGCAGGTCGAGCGACAGGAGACGGGTGTCGGCCGTGGCGAAGCGCAGCCCCTCGACGGTGGCCTGCGCCAACAGCATCCGGTCGAACGGATCGTGCCGGGTGAGGTCGGGGAACGCGGTCAATGCGGCGGCATGTGCCTCGGTGTAGGCGAGATGTCGCAGTCCCTGGTCGGCCAGCCGAGGGCCCAGATCTTCGGGCACGGTGAGCTTGCCGAGCATCGCCTTGAGTGCCAGTTCGGTGTGCGAGATCGCGGAGGCATGCACTCGCGAGGCGGTAGAGATCGCCCGACGGGCCTGGGGGCCGAGCCGGGGGCTGTCGTCGAGGAGCCAGAGCAGCACGTGGGTGTCGAGCAGCATCAGCGGGCGAGGTCCTCGTCGTACATCCCGAGGATCTCGGCGTCGGCCGCGACGAACTCGTGGTCGTCGTACTCGATCTCGCTCCGCATCCCCCCGAACCGTACGTCGACCCGAGAAACCGCGCGCAGTTCTGCGATCGGCTCGCCTGCCTTCGCGATCGTGATCACCTCGCCGTTGCGGACCCGCTCCAGCAGGCGGGAGAGGTGCGTCTTCGCCTCGTGGATGTTGACCGTCGATGTCATACGTCGACGATATTAGTCCGACTTAGTTTAGGCAAGTGTTTCCCGGTCGGCCGCTCAGGAGGTCCGATGCGCGGCCACAAACCCCACCTCGCGCGGCCACAAACCCCACCTCGCGCGGCCACAAACCCCACCTCGCGCGGCCACAAACCCCCTTTCGTCCTCGACAAACTAGAACACGTTCCACTAGGGTGTGAGGCAGAACACTCACCGACACCTGTGGAGCAGAACTGATGTCCCTCGACCGGTCCACCCTGTTCATCGGCGGCGAGTGGGTCGCCCCTGCCACTGACGAGACCTTCACCGTCATCTCCCCGCACACCGAGGAGCCGATCGCCACCGTCCCGGCCGGCAGCACCGCCGACATCGACCGCGCCGTCGCCGCCGCCCGCGAGGCCTTCGACCACGGTCCGTGGCCGCGGATGACGCCGCAGGAGCGGATCGACGTGGTGGCCAGGTTCTCCGACCTGTACGCCGCGAAGCTCGGAGAGGCCGCCGATCTGATCACCGCCGAGATGGGTTCGCCGGCGCAGTTCAGTCAACTGGCCCAGTCACCGGCCGCCTGGATGGCGCTGGACGCCATGATCAACGTGGCCCGCGCCTACGAGTGGGAAGCCACCCGGCCCGGTTCGCTGGGCAACCCGGTGGTGGTACGACGTGAGCCCGTCGGCGTGGTCGCCGCCATCCCGCCGTGGAACGTCCCGCACTTCACCGTGATGTCCAAGCTCGCGCCGGCACTGCTGGCCGGCTGCACCATCGTGGTCAAGCCCGCTCCCGAGACGCCGCTGAGCGGCGCGGTGCTCGCCGACCTGCTCACCGAGGCCGGGGTGCCCGCAGGGGTGGTCAGCATCATCCCCGGCGGCCGCGAGGTCGGCGCCCATCTGGTGGCGCACCCGGGCGTGGACAAGGTCGCGTTCACCGGCTCCACCGCCGCCGGCAGGCAGATCGCCGCGGTCTGTGGTCAGCAACTCAAGCGCGTCAGCCTCGAACTGGGCGGCAAGTCGGCGGCCATCGTCCTCGACGACGCCGACCTGGACCGCACCATCGAGGGCCTCAAGTTCGCCTCGCTGCTCAACTCCGGTCAGGCCTGCATCGCCCAGACCCGGATCCTGGTCAGCCGCGCCCGCCACGACGACTTCGTCGAGGCGTTCGCGGACGCGATGGGCAAGATGGTCGTCGGCGACCCCGCCGACCTGGCCACCGAGATCGGCCCGATGGTCAGCCAGCGGCAGCAGCAGCGCGTCGAGTCCTACATCGGCATCGGCCAGTCCGAGGGCGCCAAGATGGTGCTCGGCGGCGAGGGCCGCCCCACCGGCCTCGACCGCGGCTGGTACGTCAAGCCCACCCTGTTCGCCGGCGTCGACAACTCGATGCGGATCGCCCAGGAGGAGATCTTCGGGCCGGTGCTGGCGGTGGTCCCGTACGACGACCCGGCCGAAGCGGTCCGGATCGCCAACGACTCGCCGTACGGACTCGGCGGCTCGGTGTGGACCAGCGACCCCGAGCAGGGTCTCGAGGTGGCCAGGCAGATCCGCGCCGGCACCGTCGGGGTCAACCAGTACATGATGGACTTCGCGGCCCCCTTCGGCGGCTTCAAGGACTCCGGCATCGGCCGCGAGTTCGGCCCCGAGGGACTCGACGAGTACGTCGAGGCGAAGTCGATGTTCCCCGACGTCAGCGGCGGCTGAGCACACCGTCGGCACCTGCCCGCACGAGAAACGATTCGCGACTCGTGCGGGCAAGTGCGTGACAGGAGCCACGTCGATGATGGAAGATCGCCGGTGGGAGTGGGGCAAATGACCACGGTGGAGGTTCCATCCGCCGACGAACGAAAGAGATGCCACATGTCAATCTTCGCCGGCTTCAGTGCCAAGGACATCGGACGGATCAAGGAGGCCGGGACCCCGGTGACCCTGCCCGAGGGGTGGTCGCCGATCTGGGAGCGCACCCCGTCCGACAAGGCCTACATCCTCCTCTCCGGCGAGGTGTCGATCCGGCACAACGGCGAGGAGATCGCCACCCTCGGCCCCGGCGACATCGTGGGCGAGGCCTCGTTCGTCCGGCACACCCTGCGCACCGCCAGTGTGGTCGCGACCACCCCCCTGACGGCGCTGCACTACACCCTGGAAGCCGTCGAGAAGCTCTGCGACGACGTGCCCGGTTTCCGAGCCCGCCTCGAGGAGACCGTCGCCGAGCGACTCGGGGACAACTGACCCCACCCACCCGTCAGGAGCACGTCCGTGTCCACCTCGCCGCCGGACAGCGCAGCAGAGGGGCCGTCGCGACCCGAGATCGCCCTCAACGAGGTCATCGACAGCGTCGAGGTCGCGCTGCTGGGAAGCCGACCGTCACTGACCCGACTCCAGGTGGCCGAGCAGTCCGGTGTCCCGCTCGAGGTCGCCGAGGAACTCTGGCATCTGCTCGGCTTCGCCCACCTGGGCGACGAGGTGGTGGCCTTCACCGACCGTGACGTGGAGGCGCTGCGGGTCACCTGGCAGTTGGTGGCGATGGGCGTCATCGACGCCGAGTCCCAGGCGGCGCTGGTGCGCACCTGGGGGCGCAGCTTCGCCAGGCTCGCGGAGTGGCAGACGAACCTGTTGGCCGGGCTCGCGGCCCGCTCCGACGACCCCGCCGCGCAACTGGAGTCCCTGGTCGTTGACGTGCTGCCCCGGGTGGAGCAGTTGCAGAACCACATCTGGCGCCGGCACCTGCTCGCCTCCGCCAGCAGGTTGGTGATCACCGGCGGGGCAGGCGACCAGGGGCTGATGCGGGCGATCTGCTTCATCGACATCGTCGGCTACACCACCCGCAGCAAGAACCTGACCGAGGGCGAGCTCGTCGACTGGATCGAGTACTTCGAGCAGGAGGCCACCGCCGTCGTGGTCGACCACGGCGGCCAGGTGATCAAGATGATCGGCGATGAGATCTTCTTCGCCACCGACGATGTGGTCGCGGCTGCCGAGGTCGCTCTCGAGCTCACCGCCCGGGGCGCCGACGAGGAGGACCGGTTCCCCGCGGTGCGGGCGGGCATCGCCTGGGGAGAGGTGGTCAGTCGACTCGGGGATCTGCTCGGACCCACCGTCAACATCGCTGCGCGGCTCACCTCGGTCGCACGCCCGGGCAGCGTGCTGATCGACCGGGCGGCGTACGAGGCGTTGCGGCCGCAGGAGGATGACGACACCTTCGACGCCGAGGCCATCGCCGAGAACGTCGCCAAGGTCTTCGAGGCGCTCACCCCCAAACGGGCCAAGGACGACGACTCCGAGGCGCCCGGGCCGGCGGCCCCGCTGGAGATCGGCCCGGACGACCCGACCGAGTCACTGGAGGTGATCGACCTCGACGACCACGAGGAGCACCCCGAGTCGCCGTACCGGTTCCGGCGGATGCGTCGGGTCTCGGTGAAGGGCTACTCGCGGATGGAGACCTGGGTGCTCCGCCGCGCCGACCAGCGCTGAGAGTTGCGTAACCTCGCCGAAACAGCGCTGCCGCTGCCGCGCAATCGAGCCACGGCACGCTGGCCCCTTCACTGTCCTGCGGAGGGGAGACAGCCATGCTGTGGAGGATGCGTACGACGTTGCCGGACCGACCGGGGGCGCTGGCGGCGTTGGCGAAGCAATGCGGCGACGCCGGGGTCAACATCCTCGGTCTGCAGATCTTCCCGGGCGTCGAAGCGGTCACCGACGAACTGGTGCTGCGCACCCCCAACCACTGGCGACTCAGCGACGTGGTCGGCCTCATCGAAGGCGCCGGGGGTGAGCAGGTCGCCGGCAACGAGTGCACCGAGGCGGCGCTGATCGACCAGCCTGCCCGGTACGTGCAGGCGGCCCGCAGCATCATCGCGCAACCGGCCTCGTTCCCCGAGGTGGTGGCCAGACTCTTCGACGCCGAGGCCGACCCGGCCGGCGTCGAGGACTCGCGGGACGTGATGGACATGCTGGTGGGTGAGGTCGCGGTCCAGGTGCGGCGTACCGCCCCGTTCACCGCCACCGAGCACGCCCGTGGCGCCGCGATGGCTGACCTGGTCGGCGACGTGTTGGCACGCAGCCGGGCCGCGGACCCGATCCTGGCCGCCCCGGGGCGACGGCTCGGCATCGGCGCCACCCCGGACTACCAGCACACCGATGTGGCGGTGACCGCCCTGGTCGACGGGGTCACCGTCGGCGTGGCCGCGCTGGCCGACGAGGCAGCAGCGGGGGTCAGGCACGTGTCGCTGCGGGTCGACCCGGCGTGGCAGCGTCGCGGTATCGGCACCCGGCTGCTCGCCGACGTGGCCAGGGTCGCCAGCGCCGCCGGTGTCGTGGAGATCCTGATCTCCACCCGGGCCGACAACCAGGCGGTGCTGCCGATGGTGCTGGCCGCCGGATTGCGGGGCCGGATCCGGATGTCGGGGGAGACCCTGACGGTCCGGATCGGGGTGCGTGACCTGCGTCCCATCCCCGCATGACGGGTCAGGGGCAACGCGTCCCAGCCCGTACAATCTGCGCATGGAGCTCCCGGACAAGTTCGCCCCGCTCGGCCTCACCTTCGACGACGTGCTGCTGCTGCCCGGCGAGTCCGATCTCAACCCGGCCGAGATCGACACCACCAGCCGGCTGACCCGGGAGATCTCGATCAAGGCGCCGTTGATCAGCGCCGCCATGGACACCGTCACCGAGTCGCGGATGGCGATCGCGATGGCCCGCCAGGGCGGCATCGGGGTGCTGCACCGGAACCTGTCGGTGGAGGATCAGGCCTACCAGGTCGACCTGGTCAAGCGCACCCAGACCGGCATCATCTCCAACCCGGTCACCATCGGCCCGGACGCGACCCTGGAGGAGCTGGACCACGTCTGTGGCCAGTACCGGGTCTCCGGCCTCCCGGTGGTGGACAGCGACTACCGACTGCTGGGCATCTGCACCAACCGTGACCTGCGGTTCACCCCGGTCGCCGAGTGGGCCACCACCAAGGTCAACGAGGTGATGACCCCGATGCCGCTGGTCACCGCGCCGGAGGGGATCAGCCGCCAGGCGGCCACCGAACTGCTGCGTCAGCACAAGCGCGAGCGGCTGCCGCTGATCGGCGAGGACGGTCGGCTGGCCGGACTGATCACCGTCAAGGACTTCGTCAAGTCCGAGCAGTTCCCCGACGCCTCCAAGGACGCCGACGGTCGGCTGCTGGTGGGTGCGGCAGTCGGCTACTTCGGTGACGCCTGGACCCGGGCGACCACGCTGGTCGAGGCCGGCGTCGACGTCCTGGTCGCCGACACCGCACACGGCCACGTCCGGATGCTGCTGGAGATGGTGCGTCGGCTGAAGACGGATCCGGCCACTCGCCACGTGCAGGTGATCGGCGGCAACGTCGCCACCCGGGCCGGCGCCCAGGCGTTCGTGGATGCCGGCGCCGACGCCGTCAAGGTCGGCTTCGGCCCCGGGTCGATCTGCACCACCCGGGTGGTCACCGGTTGTGGCGTTCCGCAGATCACCGCCGTCTACGAGGCCTCACTGGCCTGCGGGCCGGCGGGAGTGCCGGTGATCGCCGACGGCGGCGTGCAGCAGTCCGGCGACCTGGCCAAGGCGATCGTGGCCGGTGCCGAGACGATCATGGTGGGCTCGATGCTGGCCGGCTGCGAGGAGTCCCCGGGGGACGTCGTACTCGTCAACGGCAAGCAGTACAAGGCCTACCGGGGGATGGGCTCGATGGGCGCGATGAGCAGCCGGGGCAAGAAGTCCTACTCCAAGGACCGCTACTTCCAGGCTGAGGTGAGCAGCGACGACAAGATCGTCCCCGAGGGCATCGAGGGGCAGGTCGCCTACCGCGGACCGCTGTCCGGGGTGGCCCACCAACTCATCGGCGGCTTGAACCAGTCGATGTTCTATGTCGGCGCCCGGACGATCCCGGAGCTGCAGGAGAAGGGCCGCTTCATCCGGATCACTCAGGCCTCCCTCAAGGAGAGCCACCCGCACGACATCCAGATGACCGTCGAGGCGCCCAACTACACCACGTCGTGACCCGCTGACTCCTCCTCTAGACTCTTGCGAGTGACCGAGATCGAGATCGGCCGCGCCAAGCGCGCCCGCCGGGCCTACTCCTTCGACGACATCGCGATCGTGCCCTCGCGGCGCACCCGCGACCCCGAGGAGGTCAGTGTCGCCTGGCAGATCGACGCCTACCGCTTCGACCTCCCGGTGGTGGCGGCGCCGATGGATTCGGTGATGTCCCCGGAGACCGCGATCGCGCTGGGCCGCTTCGGTGGCCTCGGCGTGCTCGACCTCGAGGGACTGTGGACCCGGTACGAGGACCCCGCCCCGCTGCTCGACGAGGTCGCGGCGATGCGGGGGCCGGCCGCCACCGGCCGGTTGCAGGAGATCTATGCCGAACCCGTCAAGGCGGAGTTGATCACCGCCCGGCTCAACCAGATGCGCGACGCGGGTGTCACGGTGGCCGGGTCGCTGTCCCCGCAGCGGACCAAGGAGTTCGCCAAGTGCGTGGTGGACGCCGGCGTCGACATGTTCGTGATCCGCGGCACCACCGTGTCGGCCGAGCACGTCTCCAGCCAGGCCGAGCCGCTGAACCTCAAGGAGTTCATCTACGAGCTCGACGTCCCGGTGATCGTCGGTGGCTGCGCCACCTATCAGGCGGCCCTGCACCTGATGCGCACCGGCGCGGCGGGGGTCCTGGTCGGATTCGGTGGCGGCGCCGCCCACACCACCCGCACCGTGCTCGGGGTGGCGGTGCCGATGGCCTCCGCGGTGGCCGACGTGGCCGCCGCCCGTCGCGACTACCTGGACGAGTCCGGTGGTCGCTACGTGCACGTGATCGCCGACGGGTCGATCGGCCGCAGCGGCGACATCTCCAAGGCGATCGCCTGCGGTGCCGACGCGGTGATGGTCGGGTCGCCGTTGGCGCGGGCGTCGGAGGCTCCCGGTCGTGGCTTCCACTGGGGTGCCGAGGCTTGGCACCCGCTGCTGCCTCGCGGCGAGCGGGTCGAGTTCGGCAGCGTCGGCACGCTGGAGGAGATCCTGTTCGGCCCCTCCCGGGTCGCCGACGGCACGATGAACCTGATCGGCGCCCTGACCCGGTCGATGGCCACCACCGGCTACACCGAGCTCAAGGAGTTCCAGCGGGTCGAGGTCGTCGTCCAGTGACGCCGTGAACCTGCGCGTTGCGGCGGGCCAAGGGACCTCCGTCTCGGGCGACCTGACCACCAATGTGGCCACCGCGGTCCGGCTGGTCGATCGAGCTGCCGACGCAGGGGTCCGGCTGTTGGTGCTGCCCGAGGCGTTCCTGACCGGGTACGACGAACAGGTCTTCGCCGGGCCGTTGCCGGACGCGGAGGATGTGGCATGGCTGGCTCCCCTGCAGGAGGCGGCAGTGCGCGCGAACGGCACGGTGGTGACCTGCCTGCCGTTGCTGCGCGCCGGCGTACCCCGGCTGGCGATGCTGGTGGCGCAACCCGACGGGCGGGTGGACTTCCCCTACGACAAGCAGCACCTCGACGGGGTTGAGAAGCGGTACTTCACCCCCGGTGACCACGGCACTTCGCTGCGGATCGAGGGCGTCGAGCTCGGCCTGTCGATCTGCTACGACGGCTGCTTCCCCGAGCACGCCCGGGCAGCAGCGGCCGACGGGGCGATCGGCTACCTCAACTCCGCGGCGTACTTCGCCGGTGGCGAGCACCGGCGCGACGTCTACTACGCCGCCCGCGCGGTCGAGAACGGCATGTACGTCGTCTTCGCCGGGTTGACGGGTCGGTGCGGGCCGAACCGGTTCATCGGCGGGTCGGCGGTCTACGACCCGGAGGGTCGGGCAGTGGCCCGGCTGGGTGAGGAGGAGGGGTTGGCCATCGCCGAACTCGACCCCGAGTTGGTGGCGGCGACGCGGGCTCGGCACACCATGCTCGCCGATCATCGTGGGGATCTGGGAGAGCGTCGCTATGGCTGAGGCGTTGTGCCCCACCTCACGGCCCTCGGCTGCAAGGATGGGGTCATGAGCATTCCCTCCGCGCTCAACCCGCAATCCCGTCAGGCATCCATCGCCGCGTTGACCGCGCCGGAGGTGGAGCTCGACGTGCTGGTGGTCGGCGGTGGCGTGGTCGGTGTGGGCACCGCGTTGGACGCGGCGACCCGAGGTCTGTCGACGGCCCTGCTGGAGCAACGCGACCTCGGCTCGGGCACCTCGAGCCGGAGCAGCAAGCTGATCCATGGCGGATTGCGGTACCTGGAGATGCTCGACTTCGGTCTGGTCCGCGAGGCGCTCTCCGAGCGGGGCCTGCTGCTGACCCGGCTGGCGCCGCACCTGGTGCAGCCGGTGCCGTTCCTGTACCCGATCTCCCGGTGGGAGCGTCCCTACGTCGGCGCTGGGGTGGCCCTCTATGACGCGCTGGCGAGGATGGGCCGCTACGACGTCGGTGTGCCACGGCATCGGCACCTGTTCCGCAGGCAGGTCGCCCGGATCGCGCCGGACTTCCGCAGCGAGGAGGTCACCGGCGCGATCAAGTACTGGGACTGTCAGGTCGACGACGCCCGACTGGTCCTCACCATCGCGCGCACCGCCGCGCACCACGGCGCGCATGTGCTGACCCGGGTCAAGGTCACCGGCTTCATCCGGGAGGGGGAGCGGGTGGTCGGCGTCTCCGCACGTGACCTGGAGACCGGGCAGGAGATCACGGTCCGTGCCCGTGCGGTGGTCAACGCGGCCGGGGTGTGGACCGACGAGATCCAGGAGATGGTCGGCGGTCGGGGAGCGCTGAACGTCCAGGCCAGCAAGGGCATCCACCTGGTGGTGCCGCGGGACCGGATCCGCTCCGAGGCGGGGTTCATCACCAAGACCACCGTGTCGGTGCTCTTCGTGATCCCGTGGGGCCGGCACTGGATCATCGGCACCACCGACACCCCCTGGGGCCTCGACAAGGCGCATCCGGCAGCCAGTCGCGCCGACATCGACTACGTGCTGGACAACGTCAACAAGATCCTCCGCGAACCCCTCACCCACGACGACGTGGAGGGCGTGTACGCCGGGCTGCGGCCGCTGCTCACCGGTGAGTCGGAGCCGACCAGCAAGATCTCGCGAGAGCACACGGTGGTCACACCGGTGCCTGGCCTGGTGATGATCGCGGGCGGCAAGCTCACCACCTATCGGGTGATGGCCAAGGACGCCGTGGATGCGGCTGCGCACTCGTTGCGTGCCACTTCGGGCGGTGACGTCCGTCGTTCGATCACCGACCGGGTGCCGTTGGTGGGGGCGGACGGCTATGAGGCGCGGTCCAACCAGCGAGTGCTGCTGGCGCGACGGTCCGGGTTGCATGTGGCCCGGATCGACCACCTACTGGGCCGGTACGGCGGGATGATCGATGACCTGTTGGGGCTGATCGCGGAGCGCCCGGAGTTGGCGGCCGAGTTGCCCGGGGCTGAGGACTATCTGCAGGCCGAGGTGGTGTACGCCGTCACCCACGAGGGCGTACTGCATCTGGATGACCTGTTGATCCGGCGTACTCGGGCAACGTTCGAGTACTTCGACCGTGGCGTGGCCGCCGCCGAACCTGCTGCCCGGTTGATGGCAGCGGAGTTGGGCTGGGACGCCGAGCGGACCGCCAGCGAGGTCGACCACTATCTGCGTCGCGTGGAGGCGGAGCGGCGCAGTCAGGCGATGCTCACCGACCAGGAGGCCGACGAGGCGAGGGTGCGGTCACGCCACGGCGTGTGACTCGCTGAGCCGGGACGGTTTCAGCAGGTGTGGCAGGGCACCCCGTTGATCGTCTTCACACCGTTGGTCCGCGACCAGCCGACCGTGCGTCTCGGCGTCCAGGCGCGGGCCTTGTGGAACCCGGGACGGGACACGATGACCCGTACCTTGATCCGGGAGCCGGCGTGGCGGCGACGCAGTGGGAACTCCTTCTTGTTCCGGAGCCGGGGCAGCGGCCGATAGCGGGAGGCGTCGGGCCGCTTGATGAACCATCGGTACTCGATGCTTTGGGGCCTCGGTGTCCAGCGTCTGGGCTGGACCTTGGCGCTTCCTCCCACGATCACGAACCCGTAGATGGTGGGAGGCATGCTCTGGTGGAAGACCCCGGGATAGACCCTCTTGGCGGCGCTGACGACCTGCACCGGATCGGCGTCCGGGTGGTGGGCCGTCACCGCCACCTGCAGCATCGCGTCGAGATGCCGGAGTCGGGGCTCGAACATCTGGTCGGTAGCCCCTGCTTCTGGCTCTCCGTCCACCAGCCACTGGTAGCTGAACTCGATGTCGGGGTACTCACTGTGGTTCCACCTCCCGTAGTTGGCGTACGCGTACCCGCGGACACGGGGCACCCCGCCCACCTCTGGAGGAATCTCATTGACCAGACCACGTGGGGACGGGCCGTCGGTGGCCGCCGCCGCGGTCAGGGGAAACATGCTCGCGATGAGGAGTCCGAGAGCCGCAACGAGAATGACAGCGGCATTGCTGAGCCGGGGGGTCGTCCGAGATGACATGCAGCCACCCTAGGGGCAGCGGGGTCCTCACTGTTCCCCGTGTTTGGGCGAGTCCGACTGTGTCAGGATCGAGGGATGACAGCCGTACCCGAACCCGTTCAGGCCATGGTGGATGCGATCAATGCCGGTGACACGGAGGCATTCGTACAGGCGTTCACCGCCGATGGCTTCATCGACGACTGGGGCAACGTACGCCGGGGGCCGGACGGCGTACGCAGTTGGGCGAGCACTGATGCGATCGGGCAGCAGGCCCGGATGAGCGTGGTGGAGGCCGAAGTGGTCGGGGACCGTGTGACCACGACCTTCGAGTGGGCGAGCAACCGATTCAACGGGACGTCGACGGGCATCTTCGACGTGGCGGATGGTCGGATCGCGGGCTTCACCATCGGGCCGCACTGAGCCTTGTGCGCCTCCGTGAGGCGTGCCATCGTGGGGCGTTCAGCGACCTGGGAGGATCGATGGCATCACTGAACCCGTACCTCAACTTCGCCGGCAACTGCGCGGAGGCGTTCGACTTCTACAGGTCTGTCTTCGGCGGTGAGTTCGACGGCCTGATGAAGTTCTCGGACGCTCCACCCGATCCGGCAGCGCCGCTCGACCCCGCGTTGGCAGACCTGGTCATGCACGTGTCCCTGCCGCTGGGCGACTCGGTGCTGATGGGATCCGATGTTCCCGCCGAGATGGGCACGGTGACGCCGGGCAACACCGCCTATGTGTGTGTGAGTCAGGACAGTGTCGACGAGGGGGCCAGGGTCTTCAACGGCCTGACTGCCGGCGGCGACGTGGAGATGCCCTTCGGCAAGCAGTTCTGGGGCGACTACTTCGGCAGCGGCACCGACAAGTTCGGGATCAAGTGGATGGTCGATGTCGCTGACCCGGAGGCAGGCACGGGCGGCTGACCCCCGTCCACTGAGTGGGGGCCGTGTGGATCGGCGGTCGGTGGCGTGGTTCGGCGGTCGAGTAGCGAGCGTCAGCGAGCGTATCGAGACTGTGAGTCTTTCCTTGCAGCCCGTGTGCTGGTGGGCTGTGGTCGGTGACCGCGGTTGTGACTCATATCGAGACTGGCTTCGTGCCTTTCCTGGGACTTGTCCGGTCGTGGTCGCCGGCCCC
>NZ_JAERJA010000017.1 GCF_016827675.1 Nocardioides limicola
ACGGTTCCCGCGGTGTCGCGATACGTCAGACCTCCCACGGGGCCGCCGCAGCGCTCATCGTGCTGAGACTGTCGAGGACGCCCGGCACCGAGCATGAGGTGGTCTACAACGGGCCGTTGGCCACTGCGTTTCAGGCCGCCGGGAGCTTCGGGAGCAATGGTCAGGCCCGTCTGGGTCTGAGTCGGCTGCGTGGCCTCGACCGAACCGTTCGTCCCGAGGATCGCGTTCCGCGGCGCCGTACCTGACGGTGGCTGGCAAGAGCCGCTGACACCGGGCCAGCCCCGGCCGGAGGCACACAGTTGCTCCTGGGATGTCGGTGCCTGCCGCCATGATCTGGCCATGGACGAAACGTGGACTGCAGTGCTGTCCGGCGCATTCGCGGGGCTGGGAACGAGTGTGACGGTGGCTGGCATCAACCATCGCCTTGCGCGGCGACAAGACTTGGACCGCGAGCGCCGCCATGCCCGCCGTGAGGCAGCGAGCGACCTGACGGCGGCACTCAGGGACTTGCGAGCTCTATCGAGCAGGCTCGGCAGAGTCGACCTTCCTCGGTCGGACGTTGCACGTGCATTCCTGAGTTGGGTCGCTGCGTTCGATCGTCAGCGGCACCTACTTCCAGCCGAATGGCCGCACTTGGGATCTTCCGTCCGCGCCGCGGTCGGGACAGTGTTCGGCGCCGTCACACTGGCCGACGTAAGGCCCGATCTCGAGGATTGCCCACTTGCGGATGCCGACTTCGAGTGGCAGGAGCACGCGTATGCGTATCTCGACTACCTGGTCGACCGAGTCAGTCGATGGGGCAATGCCGAGCGGGTGAAGGCACCCCTGACGTTTGATCCTTGGCTCATCGAGACGGAACGACGCCTTCGGTCGCTGTAGCCGAGGCGACCCGGCCTCGATAATCGGCCCTTCCAAGTTCCAGTCCGGCAGGAGGGAGCATGGGAGAGTGGCGTCGTGAGAGTCGCGAAGAACTTTGCTCGGACGCACTTTTCTGTGCCGGTGTTGCGCGCCGCGCTCGCAGAGTTGCGCTCGCTTGATCACAGTGACGGCTCGAAGCGCGAGCGCCTCTCCCTGCGCTTCGAGCGTGATAGTGAAACCTGGGCGACTGATGACCTGGACGAGTGGTTCGCAGAAGTGAGCACTCTGCCGCCGGACGCCTTCACGAGCATGGAGGTGGCCAGGGGGCAGTTCTCACTTGAGGTCAACAGGTACTGGGAGAGCGGATCCGAAGTGAAGATCGAAGCACCGACCAGGGTCGAGGTCCAGCGGGTGCTGAATGTCTTCAATGATGCGGCCGAGGCAGGCAGGCTGCCGGAGCCCGCGATCACCGAGCAACAAGAGCCAGAGGCGCCACGGCCAGTCATCTTCCTCGGGCACGGGCACTCGCAGGACTGGCGCAAGATCAAGGATCATTTGCAGGATCGCCACGGCTACCAAGTGGAGGGGTACGAACTGGGTTCGCGAGCTGGTCACACCATTCGGGACGTGCTGGAGACCATGCTAGCGGGCACTTCGTTCGCGCTCTTGGTGATGACAGGCGAGGATGACGGGGACGGGGTCACCAAACGTGCTCGTCAAAACGTCGTGCATGAGGCTGGACTATTCCAAGGTCGACTGGGCTTTCACAGGGCAATTGCAGTCGTAGAAGAAGGTGTGGAGGTCTTCAGCAACCTCGCCGGTGTCGACCAGATCCGCTACCCGCGGGGCAACGTGGAGAACACCTTCGGCGACATCCTGGCGACCTTGCGACGCGAGTTCGGCGACCGCAGATAGCCGACGTGTCTCGTAAGGCCAACGGAACAGCCCTTCCGACTGCCCCCATGTGACCGCTATCCAAACACCGTCACCGGCCACGTCTGCCTGTTGCTTCTTGAACCGGCATCATCGACCCATGGTGGAGGAGCCAGGTACAGGGGAGCGTCGGTCAGTCGATCACTCGGAGCGGACTGCCCGGACGGCCGTACTGGTGGAGCGATTGCATGCGGTCGTAGACGAGCTTGAGGCACGGTTCCCGCGGTGTCGCGATACGTCAGACCTCCCACGGGGCCGCCGCAGCGCTCATCGTGCTGAGACTGTCGAGGACGCCCGGCACCGAGCATGAGGTGGTCTACAACGGGCCGTTGGCCACTGCGTTTCAGGCCGCCGGGAGCTTCGGGAGCAATGGTCAGGCCCGTCTGGGTCTGAGTCGGCTGCGTGGCCTCGACCGAACCGTTCGTCCCGAGGATCGCGTTCCGCGGCGCCGTACCTGACGGTGGCTGGCATCAACCATCGCCTCGTGCGGCAAACCGACCTGATCGACAATCTCCAAGGAGCGTGCTGGGTGGTCGCGGCGCTGTTCAGAACGGGCGGACGGGGAGCGGCTTGATCAGAGGCGCCAGCAGCTGCGCGGACCGCTCGACCGTCAGCACCTCGCTCGGTTCGAGCGGGATGATCTGACGGGTGGACTCGTCGACCTCCCAGACGTCCTCGCCGACCAGGCGGCCTTCGTCGTCGTAGGGCCAGATCATGTGCTCGACGTTGCCGACGAGGTAGTGGGCGTCCGGGTCGACCGGGGCGCCGGCCTCGACGAGGATCCTGCCGGGGGTCTGCTGGTAGATGGTCGCGGTGGAGACGATCATGTTGTCACCCACGGCGAGCTTCTCGTCGTCGGCGTAGAAGACGCACTGCCCCGTGCTGGACCACTCCTCGTACACCGCCTGGACGGCCTCGGCGCCGTCGAGCACGGTGTTGATGCCGAACACGTTGAAGTGGTAGATCGGGTGCTCGACGGTCATCTCGGGGGCGAAGATCTCCTTCCAGCGTCCAGCCATCTCCAGGTAGCGGTGCCGGTTGTAGGCGTGCAGCAGCCACTGGTGGCGGGGGTTCTCGGTCGTCTCGAGCAGGCGCTCGACGGCGATGTTGGTGCGGGTGATGTCGAACCTGCTCATGGGACGTCTCCTTCGTCGGACGGATTCTCGGGTGCGACCTTCCCACCCGTGGACCGCCGGGGTCTTGACTGTGAGCGACACATTCTTGACTCTGGACGACATGTCGTTGATCCGGGGCACGGCCCTGCAGGGCTTCATCGAGCTCGTCGACGAGCTCGGCGGTGATGCCGACGAGCTGCTCGAACGCGCCCACCTGGATCCCGGCTCGATCGGGGACCATGACAGCTTCCTGCCCTACCGCAGCGTGGCCGCCGTCCTGGAGTACGCCGCGCGGGACACCGGTGCCGGCGACTTCGGGCGCCGGCTGGGGGCGAGGCAGGGCCTGGAGATCCTGGGTCCGCTCGGGGTGGCCGCGCGCACTGCTCCGACGGTGGGGGCGGCGCTCGCGGCGATCGAGCAGTACATGGCCATCTACAGCCCCGCGTTGGCCGTGGGCATCCGAGCGCAGCCGGGTGGGTTCGTGGCCACCTTCGAGTGGCGCATCATGGACGACCGGCCCCCGGTCCACCGCCAGGCGGCCGAGCTTGCCCTCGGGGTGAGCTGCCGGGTGTTCCGACTCCTCGCCGGGGAGGACTTCCTGCCGACGTCGGTCCAGCTGCGGCACCAAGCCCTGACCGAGGTCGCAGACTACGGCCGGTACTTCGGGTGCCCGGTCGAGTTCTCGGCGCCCAGCTACGGGTTCCGCTTCCCTGTGTCGGTCCTCGCCCGCCCGATGGAGGCCGACAGTGCCGTCCACTCGGTGGTGCACGACTACCTGGACACGATCGTGGTGCCGACCGCCACGACGACGGCCGATGCGGTCGTGCGGCTCATCAGGCGGATGCTCCCGACCGGGGGCCCCGACCTCACCCTCGTCGCTGAGCAGTTGGCCCAGCACCCGCGGACTCTGCAACGCCGGCTGGCCGCCCAGGGCACCACGTTCGCCGAGCTCGTCGACCAGGTGCGCCGCGACGAGGCCGAGCGTCTCCTGCGTGACACCGACATGCCTCTCGCCCAACTGGCCGGCGTCCTCGGCCTCAGCGAGCAGAGTGCGCTGACCCGGGCGTGCCGACGTTGGTTCGGCGCTGCGCCATCCCAGCTGAGGCGTGCCACCCTCGACACCCAAAGCATCTGATTTCCAGATACTGAAGGACGTTTTTATGAAGTGTACAGATGTCGATGACTCACTGAAGATGGAGTGACCAGCGCCACTTCACCAGCCGCCAGGAGTTGCGGCCAGAGAGAGTGATCATGAACCAGCAGACACAGGTCGCCAGCACGACCTTCGTGAAGTTCGAGCAAGAACACATCCTGCCCATCCCGGAGACGAAGCGCACCGGGACGCCGTGGTCGCTGTTCGCGATCTGGGTCGGGTTGAACATGATGCCGCTGGCCGTGGTCACCGGCGCGGTCGCCAGCGGCGGCTACGGCCTCCCCATCGGCTGGAGTATCGTCGCGATCCTGGTCGGCAACGTGATCGGGGCCATCGGCGCCGCGCTCCACGCCGCGCAGGGCCCACATCTGGGCATCCCGCAGATGCTGCAGGCCCGCGCACAGTTCGGCTACCAGGGCGGCGGCCTCTTCGCGATCATCGCGCTGGTCATGTTCCTGGGCTTCTTCGCCAGCATCCTGATCGTGGCCAAGGACTCCCTCGCCGTGGTCTTCCCCGAGGTGAACGGCTCGCTGGCCATCCTGGTCTTCGCCGCCATCGGCGTGGTGCTGTGCGTCTTCGGCTACGACCTGCTGCGCCGGACCATGGTGTACCTGTCCGTGCTGATCGGCGTCACCGTCGCGATCACCATGCCGCTGCTGTGGCTGAAGCCCGATGTCACCGCCCCACGCGCGGATGTCGCCTTCAGCTACGAGGGCTTCTTCGGAATGCTGGCCATCGGCATCGTCTGGCAGCTCGCCTACGCGCCGTACGTCTCCGACTACACCCGCTACCTGCCCAAGAAGACCGGCCCCAAGTCGGCCTTCTGGAGCACCTACCTCGGCCTCGTCGGCAGCTCCGTGTTCGTGATGGCGCTGGGCGTGCTGCTCGGCGCGGCGAACCCCAACAACCCACTGGCCGCCCTCTCGGACCACCTCGGCTGGATCGGGATCATCGCCCTGATCATCTTCGCGGTCAGCTCGGCCCTCATCAACGGCGTCGAGTTGTACTGCGCCGTCATGAACGCGCTGACCGTGCTGCAATCGTCGTTCCGGATGACCGTGACCACCAGCACCCGAGTCGTGACCACGTTGGTGTGCGGCGCGGTCGCCACCCTGGTCGCGCTGCTGGGCCAAGGCGACTTCATGGCCACCTTCGAGAGCTTCCTGTTGCTGCTCCTCTACGTGCTGATCCCGTGGTCGGCCATCAACCTCGCCGACTACTTCATCATCCGTCGGGGGCACTACGTGGTCGTGGATCTCTTCGCCCGCGACGGCGGACAGTACGGGCGCTGGAACCGGGTCGGGCTGACCAGCTATGCGATTGGTCTGGCCGCGCAACTACCCTTCATGGTGACCCCGCTGTTCACCGGCCCGCTGGCCGCGCCGCTGCGCAATCTCGACCTCGCGTGGCTGATCGGGTTCGTGGTGACCGGGGTGGCCTACCTGCTGATGGTGCGCCTGACGAACACAGCGGGGGCCGGAACTGCCGGGTCGGAGCTGCCACTCACGCCGCCGGCCGCTCGGCCATAAGCTCGGGCGGGAGTCCGCGATCTGAGGCTGCGGCCCGAAGCGGCGAACATCTCGGGCCCAACAGGAGGTTCAGGTGTCACGCGGTCGGGTGCCTGATCCACCTGGGTCTGCATGGGTCGGAGTCAGTCCTCGTAGGTGAGGATCTCCAAGGTCGTCTCGGCATCGATGCCGGACTGGCCGGTCAGCACACTCCAGGAGATGTCGCCTGGTGTGAGCCGGGTGCGCAGGGTCTGGAGCCGGGATCGGTCCTAGCCGGAAAGGCCCTCGCGCTCGGCGAACGGGCCATCGATGCAGGCGAGCAGGGCCAGTGCGTCGCGTAGGTGACGTGCCGCTAGCAGCGGCGATGTCGATAGTGGGGCGCTCGATGCCCGGGTGCCTACGTTCCGACATTCTCGCGGAACAACTCCAACCTGCGGATCAGGACCTGCGCTCCTACGCCGCGTTCGCGCGGGTCGAGGGAGGTGGCGGCGTCGACGGCGGCGAGAGTTCCGTTGAACGCGGCACGGTGCTTGATGAAGTCGGAGCGGTGGCCGGACCACCTAGTGACGGTCGCGCGGTCGCGCAACCGGACGGCCAGTTCGGTCGGGTCTGTGATCCCGCGCAGAGTGGCGCGGAGTCGGTACGTCTGGGTATCGCCGAGGCCCAACGGGGCCGCGCTCGAGAGCATTGCGATCGCTGCCCACAAGGTGTGCTCTGCCCAGGTCCGGGTCTGGCCCGAGCCGCGCTCGGCACGGTAGCGCTCTTCCGGTGGATATCTGTGACTGGGAAGATGCCTCCCAGGATCAGCGGCCCGCTCGCTCACGCGCGGTGCGGATCGAGGACCTGATGAACGCCTGGGCCCGCCCGGTGCGCCGGATGCCCTTCATCGAGGCGAGCACGACTTCCAGCGGATCCACCGAGTCGGTGATCTCGAGGGCGACCACCTCGGATCCGTCGTACGTCATGTCGCTGGCCGGGTGCTGGTTCAGCAGCGACCAGCCCTGGCCGTGGGCGACCAGCGCCCGGACCGTCTCGAAGCCCGTCGTACGGTGACGGATCTGCGGGGCGAAGCCGGCCGACTCCACGATCCCCTCGAAGTACCGGCCGCTGTGCGGCAGGTCTAGCAGCACCATCGGCTCGTCGGCGAGGTCCCTCAGTTTGATCCGCTTGCGACGAGCCAGACGATGTCCCTTCGCGACCAGTGCGTACGGCGCTGCGACGCCGACTCGGACGTGGTCGATGTCGTCCTCGAGGTCGTAGCCGTACATCAACGCCAACTCGCACCGGCCGTTGCGCAGCGCCTGCTTCAGCACGGCGTGCTCGTCCTCCACCACCGACACCCGGATGCCGGGGTGCTCCTCCTCGCAGGCCGCCAGCAGGCGTGGCAGCTCGAAGGGGGCCAGCGTCGAGAAGCAGCCGATAGTGAGGTCGCCGACCAGAGCTCGCCCAGCGGTGCGCGCGACCTCGGCCAGTTCGGCGGTGTGCACCAGGTAGTTGCGCAGCTCCCGGTAGAACTCCTCGCCGGCGGCGGTGAGGGTGAGGCCGCGTGCGTGGCGGCGCAGCAGCAGCTGCACGCCGAGCTCCTTCTCCAGCTGCGCGACGGCGGTGGAGACGGCGGACTGGGAGACCATCAGCTCCTGGGAGGCGGCGGTCATGCTGCCCAACTCGGCGGCCGCGGCGAAGTAGCGCAGCTGGACGAGGGTGAATCCGAAGTTCGTCACGGCCCCAGTATCGGTGGTCAGCCCGGTGGACGCGGGAGGTTGGCCAGGTGCTCCGGGCACAGCAGGGCGTCGAGGACCTCCGCCTGCACGCTGCCGGTGGCCAGGGCGAGGGTGCGCACGTCGGCGACGCCGCTGAGTGCGGCCTTGGCGATCTCGGCCGAGCGGGCATAGCCCAGCAGGGGCGTGAGCGCGGTGGCCAGGCCAGCATTCCCAGCCACGGCCGCAGCGAGCTGGGCGGCGTCGACGCGGATGCCGTCGACGCAGTGCTCACGCAGCGAGTCGAAGGCCGCCGCCGTCCAGGCGAACCCTTGGAGCAGCCCGTGGCAGATCACGGGCTCGAAGGCGTTGAGCTGCAGCTGACCGCCCTCGGCCGCCATCGTCACCGTCACGTCGTTGCCGATCACCCAGAAGGCGACCTGGTTGACCATCTCCGGGATCACCGGGTTGACCTTGCCGGGCATGATGCTCGAACCGGCCTGGCGCGCGGGCAGCTGGAGCTCCCCGAGACCCGCTTGCGGTCCCGACGAGAGCAGCCGGAGGTCGTTGCAGACCTTGGAGGCCTTGACCACGATCCGCTTGAGGACACCGGAGATCTGGACGAAGGCGCCGGTGTCGCTGGTGGCCTCGACCAGGTCACCGGCTGCGGTGACCGGCTCCCCGACGATCTCGGCCAGGTGCGCAACGGCGCGGCCCGGGTAGTCCGGGTGGGCGGTGATGCCGGTGCCGATCGCGGTGGCGCCGAGGTTGATCTCACACAGCAGCGTGCGGGAGTCGGCCAGCCGGGCCAGCTCCTCGCGCAGGGTCACGGCGTACGCCCCGAGCTCCTGGCCCACGGTCATCGGGACGGCGTCCTGCAGCTGGGTGCGCCCGATCTTCGGCACCGCGCGGAACTCGGTCGCCTTGGCGGCGAACGCGGCGGCGAGCGCGGCGGTGGCCTCGCTCAGCCGCTCGATCATGGTCAGCAGCGCGAGTCGTACGGCGGTCGGGTAGACGTCGTTGGTCGACTGGCAGCGGTTCACGTGATCGAGCGGATGGATCTCGTGATAGCTGCCGCGCGGGAGCCCCAGGATCTCCAGGGCCCGGTTGGCGATGACCTCGTTGGCGTTCATGTTGGTCGAGGTGCCGGCACCGCCCTGGATCACGTCCACGACGAACTGGTCGTCGAGCGCTCCGGTGCGTACGTCGTCCGCGGCGGCCGCGATGGCGGCGTACCGTCGGTCGTCGAGGAGGCCGAGGTCGTGGTTGGCGCGGGCCGCGGCGAGCTTGACTGCTCCGAGGGCGGCGACGAGCTCCCGGTGGGCGCCGACCGGGGTGCCGCTGATGGGGAAGTTGGTCAGCGCGCGGGCGGTGTGGACGCCCCAGTAGGCGTCGGCCGGTACGTCGTGCGGGCCGAGCGAGTCGTGCTCGGTGCGGAAGGCACTCATGATGCCGCGACGTCGAGCGCCGTCCAGGCCAGCGCGGTCGCGGCGTCGAGCAGCGCCTTCTCGGCGTCGCCGCCGACGCAGGCGGCGGCGAACTCGGGCTGGTGGTTCAGCGCGGGGAGGGAGCCGATGCCGATGTAGGGGTGGATGGCCGGCACCACCTGCGAGACGTTGCCCATGTCGGTGGAGGCGCGGTTCATCCGGCGGGCCGGCGAGTTGGTGTCGAAGACGCGGCCGAGGCGCTTGGCGTTGCGGACGTAGGCGTCGAGGGCCGGCTGGAAGGTGCGGAACTCGGCGTACGGCTTGCTCTCCGCGGTGATGTCGAGCGTGGCACCGGTGGCGATCGCGCCGGCCTCGAAGCAGCGCCACACCCGCTCCTCGGTCTCGGCGAGCTGGGCGAGGCTGTCGGCGCGGACGTACCACCGGCCCTCGGTGTGGGCGGGGATGGCGTTGGGCGCCTCGCCGCCGTTGGTCATCACGCCGTGCACCCGCACGGTCGGCGGCAGCTGCTGGCGCAGCAGGCCCACTGCGACCTGGGCGATCGTGAATGCGTCGGCGGCGTTGATGCCCTGCTCGGGGTACGCCGCGGCGTGCGCCGCCTTTCCGCGGTACGCGATGTGGGAGTGCGAGACCGCGAACGGCTCGGCCTCGGCGACATCGACCGGCGCAGGGTGGGCCATCATCGCCAGGTCCAGCCCCGCGAAGGCGCCACGCTCGAGCAGCTCGATCTTGCCGCCGCCGCCCTCCTCGGCGGGCGTCCCGTAGACCTCGACCGTCAGGCCCGCTGCGTCGGCGAGCGGTGCCAATGCGCGGGCCGCACCGACGGTGATGGCCGAGATCAGGTTGTGCCCGCAGGCGTGCCCGAGGCCGGGCAGCGCGTCGTACTCAGCGCACAGGCCGAGCCGGAACGGGCCACTGCCGTAGGTGGCGATGAAGGCGGTCTCCAGTCCCAGGTAGGACGGTGTCACCGCGAAGCCGGCCTCCAAGAGTGCCTCGGCCACCCAGCGTGCGGCGCGGTGCTCCTCCCAGGCGGTCTCGGGGTTGGCGTGCAGCAGCTCGGAGAGGGCGATGAGGCGTTCGGCGTCGGCGGCCACGGTGGTCGCCGCGCTGATTCGTGCCCGGCCGTCGACCATCCGCTACTCGTCTCCGCCGACGCCGTACGACGGCGCGGCCGACGGGTTGAGGCCGCGGGTCACGTAGTCGTCGCGCTGCGGCAGCCACACCTCGAGCAGCCGACCAAGCTCCTCGATCGGTTGGGCGCTCCAGTCCACCCGGAGGTCGGTCACCCGCCAGGGCACGTCGCGGACGACGGCGAGGCCGGCCGAGCGGACCGGGTCCACCTCTCCCCCGGCCGCCTGACCTGCGACGAGGGCGGCGACGAGGCGCTCCTCAAGGTCCCCGGTGGCGGCCGCGAAGCCGTCGACGACCGCGTCGATGACCTCGGGTCGGGCGAGCAGGTTGCCGGCGGCGACGACTCCCGCGCCGACCCGGTCTGCGTGGACGCCGAGCGAGCCGACTCCGGAGAAGGCGGCGCCGGCGCCGTTGAGATCGAGGACGGTGAGCTGGCGGTAGTCGACGTGGTCACGGTCCGCGACGACGCCTGCCATCGCGCCGGGCGCATCCAGGCCCGACTCCAGGGCGTCCAGCAGGGCGGTGCCTAGGCGTGGGTCGGTGACGTTCTGGGAGGCGGCGCCGCCGACGCCGGCGCGGAGGTGGATGCAGCGCGCGGCCACGGCCGGGCTGGAGGAGGTGACGGCCATGCCGATGGCGCCGTGGCCGTCGGTGGCGAGCAGGGAGAAGGTCACTGATCGTCTCCGGGGATCACGGCGATCGCGTCGACCTCGACCAGCCACTCGGGCCGGGCGAGGGCGGAGACGACGAGTCCGGTGGAGATCGGGTGCACGCCCTTGGTCCAGCGCCCGATGGTGCGGTAGACCGTCTCGCGGTAGCGCGGGTCGACGAGGTAGATGGTCAGCTTGACCAGGTGCTCCATCCGGGCGCCGGCTTCGTTGAGCAGCATGTCGATGTTGACCATCGCCCGCTCGGTCTGGGCCTCGACGTCGCCGACGCCGACCGAGGCGCTGGTGTCGAGGTCCTGGCCGATCTGGCCGCGGACATAGACGGTGTTCCCGGCGATCACGGCCTGACACAGGTCGTTGTCGAGGTTCTGCTCGGGATAGGTCTCGCGGGTGTTGAACGGGCGGATGCGGGTGTGCCCCCCGGCGACGATGCTCATCGTGGTCCTCACTCCTGGGCAGGTGACTGGTCTCAGTCCACTGCACCCCAGGGCATATGTCCAACAGATGTTTATGAGCATCTGCATCAACTGAGTCTATGTAGGGCAGGGATGTCCTTGCATCTATAGAACCGAAGCAATACGACAACAACATCTGTTGGACACGGGGTAGTGGAGGGCTGAGGATTCAAGGCAGGCACGGCGCACCCGATGCGCCGCGCCCGTCGAGAGTGGAGGTTGGGATGGCCAGCGAGGAGATCGAGGTCCTCGTCGTCGGTGCCGGGCAGGCTGGCGTCGCGATGAGTGAGCACCTGAGCGAGGGCGGCGTCCCGCACCTGGTGTTGGAGCGGGACCGGATCGCGGAGCGGTGGCGCACCGAGCGGTGGGACTCCCTCGTCGCGAACGGACCGGCCTGGCACGACCGCTTCCCCGGCCTCGAGTTCGACGACGTCAGCCCCGAGGCGTTCGCATCGAAGGACCAGGTGGCGCGCTACTTCGAGGCGTACGCCGAGAAGATCGCAGCGCCGATCAGGTGCGGCGTCGAGGTGGTCTCGGTGGAGCGACACGTCGGGCGGCGTGGCTTCCGGGTGGAGACCTCCGAGGGGGTCATCGATGCACAGTTCGTCGTCGCCGCGACGGGCCCGTTCCAGCGCCCGGTCATCCCGCCGATCGTGGCTGAGGGCGCCGTACCGGTGCAGATCCACTCGAGCGACTACCGCAACCCCGACCAGTTCCCCGAGGGCGCTGTGTTGGTCGTCGGCGCCGGGTCGTCCGGCGTGCAGATCGCCGACGAGCTGCAGCGCGCCGGGCGCGAGGTGCACCTCTCGGTCGGACCGCACGACCGCCCGCCGCGGAGCTATCGGGGCCGCGACTTCTGCTGGTGGCTCGGGGTCCTCGGCCTGTGGGACCTGGAGACCCCACCCGCGGGCGCCGAGCACGTGACCATCGCGGTCAGCGGCGCGCGCGGCGGCCACACGGTCAACTTCCGGGCCCTCGCCGCGCAGGGGATCAACCTTGTCGGGCGGACCGAGTCGTACGACGACGGCGTGCTGCGCTTCTCACCCGACCTGGCCGACAACATCGCCGCGGGCGATGCCAACTACCTGGCGCTCCTCGACGAGGCCGACGCCTGGGTCGAGCTCAACGGCGCCGACCTCCCCGAGGAGCCCGAGGCCCGCGTGCTCGGCGACGACCCGGTCTCGGTCACCGACCCCGTCCTGGAGCTCGACCTCGCCGCCGCCGGGATCACCTCGATCGTGTGGGCGACCGGCTTCGCCACCGACTACAGCTGGCTCAAGGTCGACGCGCTCGACGAGAGCGGCCGGCCGGCTCACCGCCGCGGCGTCTCCACCGAGCCGGGCATCTACTTCGTCGGCCTGCCCTGGCTCTCCCGTCGCGGGTCCAGCTTCATCTGGGGGGTGTGGCACGACGCCAAGCACATCGCCGGCCACATCACCACCCAGCGCAGCTATCTCGCGTACGACCGAAGCTGACCCGCGCGCTGTCGGCACAGCCGCCGCTACCTTGTTCAACATGCAGCGGCAGTAGGAGGTGACCCCGACCCGACCGTGGGGCGGCATCGCGGCCTCTTGGCCCAAGGCAGTGGCGCTGAATGTGGTCGGAGACTCCCGTGTGGGTTAATGATGCGGGCGTTGCCCACGGTGGCACGTCCGACGCCGGCCGCGCTCATGTCTGACGAGTTCCGCGGCCGTGTCCGATGGCGACGAGCCTGGACTGTCGGCACCGCCTGACATTCTCACTTCATGGCGAACATCGACGAGTTCCTCAGGCAGCCCTTCGGGTCGCCCGCCTACTTGTCGACCGGTATCGCAGGGTTGGACGACTTGGTAGGCGGGATGACGCCAGGGCACGTGTGGTTGGTCATTGGCACTCCGGGCCAGGGGAAGTCGACGCTCTTGACCCAACTGGCTTTTCGAATGGGGGTCGAGCACGGCGCCTCTGTTCGTCTTGCGTCGCCCCTTGACGAGGCGGACTTGGTCCGCGCGAGATTGCTGGCGCTAGCAGGGTCGGGCAGCCTTCGGTATCCAGATCCTGGCGTGGCGGTGTCAGGACAGGGTGGCGGTGTCGACGACTTGCGTCGATCAGCGCTCGAGGTCGAGACCGGGGGCGGATTCAGCAATCCCGTTTGGGGTGAGTCGGACCCGCGACCGCGAGCCTGGGTGGTCGACGACGCCCACCATGCCGGGGTCGGTCTTCCCGACGACTTCAGTAGGGCAGCGGCTTCAGGCGCGTTCGTGCTGGCCTCGCTGCCCCGCGAGGAGGTGGTCGTCGGGCCGCGATGGGGAGACACACTCGATCAGGGATGGGCCAGCACTGCAGACGTCATCTTGGAGATCCAGGCAAACCCGTTAGGTGAGGGACACCTCCCCGGCGAGTCATGGCTGCTGGTTCATCGGAACCGAAGAGGGCCCTGCCGCAACATCCCTCTCGCGAATCAGACCTGGTGGGGCAGATTCGTCGATCCCGCCCGCTAGCCAGGGATCGCTCTAACCGGGAGGGAGACGATTGCAGAGATACTTCAGGCACGCATCGATGAGTTCAACCAGGTCGGGTGCCGAGGCCTTGGTGAAATCCAGTGGGCTCACGGCTTCGTACCTCTGGGTGCCGTCGCCGACGAATCCAGGGTTGTGGTTCCGGCGATTGCCCTTCACGCCATCGGGGTTGTCCTTGGCTCGGAATCCGAGCTCGACCACCGTGAGCCAGTCACCCCTAGTGACTGGTCGGCCGGAACCCGTGCTCACCACGAGTTGTGCGAGTGCTGGATGATGGGCCAATAGCGCGGCTCGTAGCGCATCGATCCGGATGTCTGCCTCCATATCTGTCGCCAGTTCCCATGTCTCAGCACGTGACTCCCTGGTTTCCGGAAGGTGGTAGTCCACGCCGAGACGGAGCTCGCCGCCTCCCATGTCTTCCCACCAGCGAACCTCGGCGATGAAACAACGGTGTTCGTCACCGCGGATGTGGGCCCAAGCCTGGACGATCGCCAGGCCACCACCGGAGGTGACGCCGGCGCCCGACTCCCACCCGCGTTGGGCGACCTCATCGGCGATATGGCGGCTGACAACACGAGCCAGGAACTTGTGGCGGATGCTGTCCAACGCGCGCCGCCGGGGGGAGCCCGACGGTACGAGCACAGCCGACACGTCCGCGTCCCATAACTTGATCACCGCGGACACTGTGGTCGCGAGAGAGGCCGCTGCGGGGGAGTCCGAGGTGCGCCATGCATCGAGAATGGCGGCCAGTGGGAGGAATTCCCACCGATCCTCGGCTTGGACAAGTGCCTCGTCTGCCGCCAATCCGGCGAGCAACAACCGACCGTCGGTCGAAGCTTCGTAGCGCTCTCGCTGATCTTGGGAGAATGAGTGGCCGAGCTTCAGTTCGATGAGGAGCTCTCTGTCCTCGGGGTCCTGGAGAACGAGGTCCGCGGTGCCCTTGATGCCACGGCGCTGGTCGACGCGCGCGAGCTTGAACTCTCGACTGATGGTGGTCGGCACGAACCCGATCAGGTCATTCCACGGCTGGGGGTCCTCGTCGCTCAGGTACTGCAGCAGGTCGGAGACGTTCGTTTCGCGCGCGAGGATTCGGTACAACCCGCGCAGCTGGGTCTGGTCGCTTGCTGGCAAGGAGGCCCCCTCGGTCAGAAAGGGCACTGGTCATTTCGGCAAGGGTGGTTGTGCGGGTGACCGGATGGTCGAAGTCGGCAACGCTCGAATATCCTTCCTCACGATTGTGACCGACAAGCAGATCCACACGCTCACGAACCTGACCACAGACAGTGTCGGTCTCAAGATCACCAACAAGGGACACAACGATGCAGGTCGCGCGATTAGCCCGAGCGCGTCCCCCGCGAACTCCTGCGTCCACGTTGACGCCCCCGGAGGCTGCCCGCCCCAACGGCCCCGGGGGGTAGGCCAGGAGAGGGGATGCGCCCGGGAGGCTCAGGCTAGTTGCGTCACCTCACGCCGGAACGGCACCTCGTCGTTGGACGGCAGGTCGGCGTCGAACTCCTCAGCAGCGCGCCGCCCCGACCAGACCGCCGCAGCGATGGTGCCCGGCGCCCAGGAGTCGCCGATGCCGCGCACCGACTCGAGCTCCCCACGCTCGCGGAGCGCGTCGAGCTCGAGGTAGAGCTCCTCGCGCGGCAGCCGGGCGGTCACCATGACCACGGCGTCGCACTCGAGCTCGCGGACGGCGCCGGCGTACACGTCCTTCAACTCGACGCCGCCCACGCCAACAGCTGTGACGGCGTGGTCGGTGATCCGGGTGACGCCGTTCTCGATAAGGCGGCGCTGGATGCGGTTGACCTCGAAGGTGTTGGTCGTCCACGCCGACACCTGCGACTCGGTCGTGACGATCGAGACGTCGTACCCCTTCTGCGCCAGCAGCTCGGAGACCACACCACCGAGGTAGTAGTGGTCGTCGTCGTAGACGACCACCTTCTTGCCCTCGGGCAGCCGACCCGCGAAGAGGTCGTCCGGCCCGAGCACCTGCGCGCCCTTGGCGATGGGGAGCGGTGTGGTGTGGAAGCGGGCGACACCGTCCGTGCGCCACGTCGCGCCAGTCGCGACCAGTACGTGCTGGAAGCCGAACTCGATGATGTCGTCCGCCGTCATCGGGCTCTCGCGGAAGACCTCGACGTTCGGCAGCTCGGCGATCGCGGCCTCACGATACTCCTGCACGCGCCCCCACGCCGAGAGCCCCGGCAGCCGCGACTCCTGGTGCACCCGGCCGCCGAGGTCCCGACGCGCCTCGATCAGCGCGACGTCGTACCCACGCACCCCGAGCGCGCGGGCGGCCTCCAGTCCCGAGGGCCCGGCACCGACCACGAGCACCTGGGCGTCACTCTCCTTCGCCCGGATCTTCTCCGGGTGCCAGCCGCGCCGCCACTCCTCGCCCATGCTCGGGTTCTGGGTGCAGCGGATCGGCGACATGGTGAGGTCCCCGGAGACGCAGATGTTGCAGCCGATGCACTCGCGGATCAGGCTCAGCCGGCCGTCGCGGATCTTGTTCGGCAGGAACGGGTCGGCGATCGACGGGCGGGCCGCGCCGATCAGGTCGAGGATGCCGGCCTTGATCTGCCGCACCATCGCGTCCGGCGAGGTGAACCGGCCCACCCCGACCACGGGCTTGGTGGTGAGCTTCTTCAGCCCGGCGACGAACTCCTCCTGGCTCCCCTCCAGGCCGAACCGCGAGGTGACCGAATCGCCCTCCCAGCTGCCCATCGCGAAGTCCCACAGATCCGGCAGTTCGCCGAGCTCGCGCAGCACACCCTCGATGTCCTCGCGGGTGATGCCGCCCTCGAGCTCCTCCTCCACGGTGATCCGGCAGGCGACGGCCGCCTTGCCGTCGCACTCCTCAATGGTGTCCTCGAGCAGTTCACGCAGCAGCCGCATCCGGTTGAGCAGGGAGCCGCCGTACTCGTCGGTGCGCTGGTTGTAGCGCCGCGAGAGGAAGTGGTGGACGCCGCTGTAGCCGTGGGCGCCGTACACGTAGACGATGTCGTAGCCCGCCTCGATCGAGCGGCGTACGGCGTTGCGGTGCCAGCGCCGCAGGTCGGCGATGTCCTGCGTGGTCATCGCCCGGGCCTGGATCGGCGCGATCGTGTCGGGGGCCACCGGCAGGTGACCGGGCCCGAGCGGGGTCTCCCGGCTGAGCTGGTTGGGCGCGTTCATGCCGTTGTGCGCCAGCTCGATGCCGGCCAGGCCGCCGCCCTCGTGGATGGCGTCGGCGATCCGCTTCAGCGCCGGCAGGTCCTGGTCGTCCCAGATCCGCAGCTCGATGAAGGGGGCGATGTCGGACGTCGCGTGGATCTCCACCTGCTCGGTGCACACCACCGACCAGCCGCCCTCGGCCTTGATCTTGCGCATCGCGGCCTGGGCGCTGGGATCGCGGTAGCCCATGCCGTTGCAGTGCGGCACCTGGTAGAAGCGGTTCTTGGTGGTGAACGGCCCGATCTGCACGGGCTCGAACAGGATGTCGTACGGCGCGGCCACAGTCGGCTGCTCGGTCATGGGAGGTCTCCTCGGGGGTGCTGGACGGGGGTGCGGTGGGACCGCAGCTCAGTGGTTGATCCAGACGGTCTTCAGGCCGACGTACTTGTCGAGGGCGTGCAGCGACAGGTCGCGGCCGAAGCCGGATCCCTTGAACCCGCCGAACGGGGTCGACGCGCTGAAGGCGTCCACGCCGTTGACGGTGACAGTGCCGGCGTGGATCTGCTCGGTCAGTCGGTGCGCGCGGGCGAGGTTGCTGGTGGCGACCGAGGCCGCAAGTCCGTACGCCGAGTCGTTGGCGAGCGCGACGGCCTCGTCCTCGCGGTCGAAGGGCGTCACGGCGAGCACGGGGCCGAACACCTCCTCGCGGGCCAGCGCAGAGGTCGGGTCGACGTCGTCGAAGACGGTGGGCTGCACGTAGCAGTCGCTATCGCCGCGGGTGAGCCGCTCGCCCCCGGTCACCAGGCGCGCTCCACCAGCTTTCGCGCCGTCGACGAACCGCATCACCTGGTCGGTCTGCTCCTTCGAGACGATCGCGCCCATCCCGGCCGCCGGGTCGAGCGGGTCACCGGGTGCGTACGACGCCGCCTCGGCCGCGACGAGGTCGACGAACTCTTGGTGCACGGAGCGCTCGACGAGCACCCGGGAGTGGGCCGAGCAGACCGCGCCCTGGTTGAACCAGATGCCCAGGGCGGTCTGCTTGGCGGTGACCGCGAGGTCTTCGGCGTCGGCGAAGACCAGGTGGGGGCTCTTGCCGCCGCACTCGAGCCAGACCTGCTTGAGGTTCGACTGGCCGGCGTACTGCAGGAAGAGCCGGCCCACCTCCGTGGAGCCGGTGAAGGCCAGCACGTCGACGTCCGCGTGCAGGCCCAGCGCCCTGCCGGTGGACTCGCCCAGGCCGGGGACGACGTTGAGGACGCCGTCGGGGATGCCGGCTTCGACGGCCAGCTCGGCGATCCGCAGCGCCGAGGACGGCGACTGCTCAGCAGGCTTGAGGACCACGCAGTTGCCCGCCGCCATCGCCGGCGCGACCTTCCAGGCCAGCATGTCGACCGGGTAGTTCCACGGGACGACCGCACCGACCACGCCCAGCGGCACACGCCGGATCAGGCCGAGGGTCCCCGGTGGCGTGGGCGCGACCTCGTCGTTGATCTTGTCGATCGCCTCGGCGTAGTAGCGGAACAGGTTCACCGAGAACGGCAGGTCGAGGTCGTGGGCGTCGACCACCCGCTTGCCCATGTCGAGCGAGTCGAGGACCGCGAGCTCGGCCGAGTGCTCTTCTAACTTGTCGGCGAAGCGCAATAAACGCTCCCTGCGGAAGGTGACGCCGGCGCGGCTCCATACCCCGGAGTCGTACGTCGACCGGGCGGCGCGGACGGCGGCATCGACGCCCTCCGCCCCGGCGTCGGCCACCTCGCTGAGCAGCCCGCCTGTCGCCGGGTTGCGGTTCTCGAAGCCGGCGGCGCCGGTCTCCACGAAGGCCCCGCCGATGAACGGCCGGGTGTGGAGGGTGGCCTTGGCTGCCACCTCGATCCAGTCCTGGTGAGTTCTCACGGGCGATCCTTTCTTTGCGCTTCACCGCAAATATTGCGCATATCACACTCCTTGTCAATGCCTGGGCCCGACCCGGGCAGCTGAGCGCTACGGTGAGGCCATGGCGCGACACAAGGACCAAGCCGCTCGGCGCGAACACCTGATCGCGGCGACGCTCACCACCATCGCCAACCATGGACTGCCCAGCGCGACGATGAAGAACATCGCCGAGGAAGCCGGCGTCTCGCCCCGGCTGGTCGCCTACTACTACCCCGACCTTGAGAAGCTGATCGAGGCCACTCACCAAGCAGCGACCGACCGGTACTACTGGTCACGGCAACGCGACATCGACGGCGACCTGAGCCCCACCACCAAGCTGGCCCGTCTGATGCACTCGGGTCTGCCCCGGGGGAAGGATCTGCTCCTCAGCCAGGTGCTGGACGAGATCTCGGTGAGCGCAAGCCGCAGCCCGATGCACGCCACCTTGGTGACGCTGCTCTTCGACCGCGAGGTGTCGCTCTACGCCTCGGTCCTCGACGTCGGGCGGGCGGTGGGTGAGTTCGACCTGACTGACGCCCCCGAGGTGATCGCGCGCAACTTCGTCGCCCTGGAGGACGCCCTGGGGCTGCACTTGCTCGCCCACAACTCGTCTATGACCCTGCCACGGGCCGAGGAGCAGTTGGCCAGCTATGCGCAATCCGCCACAGGAGTTCGGATCACCCCTGAGGCGCCGGGACCGCAGCCCCGGGTGCGGACCTGACGTGCTGAAGCATCAGCCGACGGTCAGCGTCGGGTGGAAGTAGTCGAAGAGTCCGCGCTCGATGGGGTCGTCGAAGTGCAACAGCATCCGTACGACGTCGAGCTGCCTGCCCTTGCCATCTGGCATGGTGGTCTGCTCCGCCGCGGCCGGTGACGCACGCCCTAGGTAGTAGAAGTCGGTTCCTTCCGCGTCGTCCTTCTTGACGAACACGTGCACATCCACGTGCTTGTTCAGAATCGCGACTACCTCGGCGCTTGCCATCGTCCGCCGTGAGCGAGTGAACCACCGCATCGTCGACGGATCTATGAGCTCGTCTTCATAGGCCGTGCTCGCCGCAACCTCGTCAGACTTGTGGAGCGTCACGAAGATGGGACATACGCCGGATTGGGTGTCGACCTTGTAGCCATAGAGGGTGGACGTCCACTTGCGTGGCCAATTGAGGAGTCGGCAGACCTCCTTGCGCGAGTACTGCCGACCAACGGTGAACGACCTATCCGCGGAGTAGTAGTCGGCAGCCATGTGTGTGCCCGTGCGCAGCAGGTCTTCGACAGCCTCAGCAAAGAGCCTGTTCTCTGCCATTGACTCCTGGAACTGCGACGTCAAGGCGACGGAGTCAGGTGTCGGCCGGGTGACGACACCGGTGCCGTACCGACGCTGATCGGCTTCGGAGTGCCTCTCAAGGGTCAACGTATCGATGGCGCTCTGAACGTGGGTCGCTGTGCACGGGAGTCCCGACGCCGAGAAGGCGGCAGCGATGTCGCTGGCGCCCGCCGCCTGCGCGCGCAAGAGAAGATCGAGGAGCACGAACTCGTGAAGGCGCTTGGCGGGGAGCACTTCATGCGAGAGCAGACCCAAGGCCTTGTGTTCCGCAGACGAGAGGCCTGCGTCCACCCTGAGCACACTTTGGACCAGGGCTGGGTAGTTCTCCTTCTTGGTCGCCAACAGCACCGGATCTACCGATTCGAAGCGGAAGAAGTCCCATAGGCTCGGTACTTCGCCGACGCGGTTGCGCATCGACTCGATCGCGGCCTTGAGCCGCAACATCCCATCAAGGTGCGTGTCAGCGATCGATCGAAGGATCCGGTCTTGCGAGATCCGGTCGAACCGGACGCTCGACAGGCCGGGCAGCACTCCTGTCTCCTCCGCAGCAATCAGCCCCTGGCGGAGCGACTCCTTGTTGAGGGACTCATCACCGAAGAGGGCAATCGGCACTAAGTAGTTGTTGGCGTAGTTCCCGATGAAGTCGATGACGACGAGGTACTCCTTGCCTTCGGCCTTCCGCAGGCCTCGGCCCAACTGCTGGACGAAGACGATCGCAGACTGGGTCTGCCGGAGCATGACGATCTGATTCACCGTGGGAATGTCGACGCCTTCGTTGAAGATGTCGACGGTAAGGATGTAGTCGAGCTCGCCTGCCTCCAACTGACGTACGACGGCTTCACGGTGAGGGATGGAGTCCTCACCGGTGAGCGCGACAGTCCTCAGTTGCCGACCGTGCAGTCGTCTGGCGTTGAGGGCTGCTGATAGAGCTCGGGCTTCGTCCTTCCGGCTGCAGAAGATGAGTCCGCGCGGCGCGACACCGGCTTGGCCGTACGTGTCGAGGGCGCTGACGACGTGGCTCACGCGTTCTGGCGAGATCAGTAGTGCGAGTTCTGTCTCGTCGGTGGTGGTCGTGCCATCGTCGTAGGTCACATCGGCGACACCGTAGTAGTGGAAGGGTGCGAGCATGTCCGACTCGATGGCGTGCTTCAGTCGGATCTCGTAGGGGACGTTGTAGTCGAAGAGCTCGAAGACGTTGAAGCCGTCGGTTCGCTCGGGGGTTGCTGTCATGCCGAGCAGGAACTTCGGTTCGAAGTAGTTCAGAATGCGCTGGTGAGTGGCGGCGCCTGCGCGGTGAGCTTCATCGATGAGCATGTAGTCGAACTCCGTGGGCGCGAACTGTTCCAGAGCCCCTGGCTGCGACAGAGTCTGAACGGTAGCGAACACATGGCGCCGCTCCGGCTGCTTCACGCTTCCGGACAGTTTGCCGAACTCGGTGGCGGGGCCTCCGAGGACGCGACGATACTCATCGATTGTCTTGTCGAGGATCTGCTCTCGGTGCACCACAAACAGGAGCCTGCGCGGGTTCAAGGCACGCGCGTCGAGTGCGGACAGGATCGTCTTGCCGGTGCCTGTGGCCGAGATGACGATCGCTCGGCGCTTTCCCTGCTCGCGTACTTCCGCGATGGCACGAAGAGCCTCTCTCTGCATCAGATTCGGCGTGATCTGCTGCGGGCTGTGTGGGACTACGAGCCGGCTCGGCCGTGACATCGGCGGCGTGTACGAATCGGCGTAGGCATCGATCCAGGCTTGAGTCAGCGGAACGGAGTCGTCCAACTGGTGGGTGACCAGTTGCGCGAACTGGTCAGCGAGGTCGCTTTGTGCCGCTGCCGAGACCTTGAGGTTCCACTCGTGGTTCGTGACGAGGGCGCTCTCGGTGAGGTTAGAGCTGCCGACCATCGCCGTCACGCCATCAGCGGCGGTGAAGATGTAGCCCTTCGGATGAAAGGCGCTGGCGCTGTGGCGGCGTACGTCGAATCCGTGCTTGGTCAGGCCGTGAAGCTCGGCAAACGCCTGTGGTGAGTTGAAGCCGAGGTAGTCCGAGGTGATGATCCGGCCGGTTCCGTCGAAGTCGATGAGCTCTTGCTTGAGCAGGGCGATGGCGCGCGGGGACACGAAGGCAACCGAGAAGGTGAACTCGTCGCTGCGCTTTAGCTCCTCGCGTAGCGAACGGAGCATCGACCCCGACTGGTTGTTGAGCACGACCTTGGGGTGGAGCCCGCGTGGGCCAGGTCCAGCCCGATTCAGGTAGCCGTACTGAACGTCCCCGGTCAGCCGGTCAGTCCAGGTGATGTCTCGCTTCATCCGGAAAGCTTCTTCTGGATGACATCGACGGCTGGGATATCTGCAGGGGCCCAGTCGAGATGGTGCAAGTCGGCCGGGGCCAGCCACCGGACTTCTGCGTGCTCAGTGAGGGCAGGTTCCCCGTCGAGGAGATCGCAGTAGAAGGTCGTCAAGGTGACGATGCCGAAGTCATACTCGTGGGTCGTCGTCGTTACCTCGTCACCGACCTTGACCGAACAGCGAAGCTCTTCGTCAATCTCCCGGGAGAGCGCCTCGCGGGTAGTTTCACCAGGCTCGATCTTGCCGCCGGGGAACTCCCACATGCCTGAGAGCGCGCCGGGCCCGCGCTGTGCGCAGAGGACGTTGCCGTCGTGGACGATCACCGCACCGACGACACTGATTCGCTTCTTCTCCGAGCTCGTCTGCATCAGCCGTGAGCTTAGTGGTCAACTGGTGCCGAGTGCCCGAACACCGGCAGATCACTCCGATGGCGACTTCACGCCCCCCGCCGTTGGACCTCAAACCCCACTGTGAGACTTACCGTTGCTCGCCTGCCCGGGGCGTCGACGTGGCGTAGCCCGCTCGCCCATCGACCGGCTCGTGCTCGGGTAGGTCGGGTGCGTGTGGCCTTGTTGGTGGGCGTCTTGGCGTTGACCGCGTGCGGCGGATCGCCACGGAGTCAGGTGGCCATCGAGAAGAACGACGTGGACGCGGAACGAGCAGTGGCGGCGCTCTACCTGAGCTCCCAGTTCCTCAAGGGTTCACCGGAGGTCGGATACGTGGTCTTCATCGACTCCGACGGAGGAACTCAGACCATCGAGACCAGCGGCATGGACGTTGCGCAAATGAAGTGGACCGACGATGGCCTGTTCTTCTCAGACCGCGACAACGACTATCTGCTGACCGACACGTTGGAGGCCATCCCTAGCCCCAAACGCGCACAGGTCCAGAGCTCGGCCGCCTACCTAGGTGCGGGTCGAGGGTTCGCCGCTGTCTACAACGTCGGAATGGGCGAGGAGGGTGCGTTTCGACACCGGCATCGGGTTCTCCGGCGTTGCCAGCGAGGTTATCCCTGAGTGCGGCAGATCAGGCCGCATTCCTGCGCGTCGACCGACGGTATGAGAAGGTCCAGCCATGTCGGTCGAGTTGCTCATCGGGTCGCGGGATGCCGAGCACCTGGCGATTGAGGTGCTGGGTCGAGAACGCCCGGGTGACAGCGACTACTGGGACGGCAACTGGGTGATTGCGGACATCGACCTGGTCGCCGGAGGATTCAGGGGCAGGGTCAAAGCGTCGCTTCGGATGGATGAAGTTCACCGCCTGAACGAGGGCCTCAAGTTCATGCGCGACAACCTCTTCGGCGCGGCCATGCTTGAGAGCATGGAGGACTGGATCTCTCTGGAGATCAAGTGCGATGCCGCTGGACGGCTCACGGTTGTCGGGGAGTTGCGCGACCAATCTTCCACGGGCAACGTGCTGACCTTCGGGCTGCCCGAGAAGGACCAGTCGTATCTCGCGGAGTGGATCGCATGCCTCGATGCCATGGAGCAGGAGTTTCCGGTCGTCGGCAAGCCGTAGTGGCGACCGCCCCCTACGCGGCATGACATGGCGGGTGACGCGGACGCCATGCCCGGAAGAATCCAGCCGCCTAAGTCAGACTGGACCTGTGGATCGGGACCAGCTAGTGGCCGCAGAAGGACAGTACCGGCACGGCCGCAAGACTGTGTCGGGAGGCGCTGCTCGCTGGAGAGTGACAACCTAGCGCCATCAGCGGCATGAGCGAGCGCTCGGCATTGCCCATAGCATGGGCGGATGTTCTCCCGTCGCGGCCAGCCGCCTCCCGAGGACCCGAGCGTCGCCCCGGTCGAGGAAATCCTCAAAGCGGCTGCGTCCCGCTCAAGCGGCGAGGTGACGCGCCGAGATGGGCGACTGATTGTGACCCACGCGATCTGGCTCTGCGCCTGCGAGACCATGGATCAATCGCCGCTATGGCTGATCTACGCCGTGGGTGAGGATGGCCTCGGATGGCAGCGGGTCGCCGAGCCGGAGGTATCGGACGTTGTCGAAGCGGAGTACCTGACAGGTTGCCACCCCGCCCCTGAGGGGGTGTTGGTGTGGTTGCGCGGCGATCAGCCCTACCCGTGGCGTGGCCCCGCCGACTTCCCAGAGCAATCTTTCATCTACGAGGAACTCCGGCGAAGAGTCCATTCCATCTAAAGCTGCATGACGGGTGATGCGGCCTCGCTCAGCCTGCGGGCTCATCGGCGGGGACCGCGAGGATCGCGGCATGTCCGTACACAGAGCCCCCCGGGGCTCTGTCGAGGCGGCCCCACCCCGCACGGCATAGCGTTCAGATCTCTCCCCCACCAGTCCCCACAGCCGGGAAGTGACCAGAAGGCGGCATGCCGAAAAGAGATGAAACCGCAGGCTGACCTGCGGTTTCTCGTGGTGGTCCTAAGTGGACAACTTTCGAACCCCCCCCTCGACCCCTGTTGCGGATGCTCCGGGGTGAGGCCGCGACGGTCACCTCTCATCCGCAGCGCCTCGAATCGGGAGAGACCCGCCAGCGACAGATCCACTTGCCCCCGGCCCGTCAGCAGCAGTTGGTCGACCACTACAAGGCAGGTGCCACGCAGCGTGAGCTGGCGCGAGAGTACGGCATCCACCGGACGACGGTCTCCAGCATCCTTGACCGCCACGGCGCCGAGCGTCGTTGCGGCCTCCATCCAGATCTGGTCGACGAAGCCGTCATGCGCTACGAGGAGGGGCAATCCCTCGCGACCATCGGGCGGGCTCTCGGCGCAGACCCCGGCACGGTCAAGGCCCGACTCGTCGAGCGAGGGGTCGCGATGCGCGACACCCACGGCCGCTCGCGGTGAAGAACCAGATGTGCGGCACCAAACGGATCAATCGAAACGGAAGCCAAAGATGCCGCCCGTGTCGTACTCATCGGTCAGACGCGGTTCGATGATGCAGTCAGCGACCCCAGCTCCGTGTCGCTCTGCCTTGTCAAGGTCGTCAGAGTTCATGGTCACGACGTACTGCAGACCTTCCTCCGAGCAAACCTGGCGAGCGAGCGACAGCGCCTTCGCAACCTGACGCTCGTCCACACCGTCGAACAGATGGCTGTCGTGCACCAAGAAGTCGGGCCCGCGCCCGCCCCTGCGAGCGATTACTGCCGCCATCAGATCGAAACAGAACGTGACCATCTTGCCTACGCCCTGGCTGTCCTCACCGCCGATGTGAGGGTTGATACGCAGACTGGTTTCGAGAGCGGTGATCTCGACCCACGCGTCCCGCTCGGCCCCGTACAAGGTCGAGGCGAACCTCTGGAACAGCGTGTTGATCTCTGTGACTGTGCCCTCTCGCTCCCCGAGGTCCCTGCTGATCGCCTGTTGGAGCTTTCCGCGCTCCAGCCTGATCTCTGCCTGCGTCGCCTCCAACTGCACCGCTGTGTCGAGCCGTGATTGCAGCGTGCCAAGGTCCGTCTGGGCAGCCGACAGTTGCTGCTGAAGGGCGGTGAACGCGGCGAGCGCGCCTCCCTGCTCGAGCGTCCGGAGTAGTCCTGCATGTCGTTCGCCCATCCTGTCACGCTCCCGCTGGCGCTCGTCGAGTCGGCCGCGAGTCGCCTCAAGCTCGTCCTGCAGATACGTGCGCCGGTTCGCGATAACCGAGTCATGGAAGACCCGCACGTCGTCGTATGTGCGCAGGACAGCGCCGGGAAGTTCAACGCCGAGCTCACGATAGATCCGCTCCACGTAACTGACGTCCGGCTCATCCTCGTCGCGAATCGCCGCCTCCAAGTCAAGGATGTTGCGACGATCCGCAGCGTCCGCGCGTCGCAGGGTCCGAATCTGTTCGTCGACCGTGTCCGCCTCAGCCTGTAGGCGCTCGTACTCCGGCACGACTCGGAACGCCCCGACTTGCTCTTGTAGCGACCGGACCCTGGCGTTGGCCGCAGTCACTTGGCCCCGCAGCTCGGAGACTGCGCCGACAACCAGCTTGAACCCGGGGTCCTTGATGGCCTCGCGGAGCTTCTTTCGCACGGCCTCCCTAGCGGCGAGCGATTGGTAGCCAGCCGCCAGTCGCCAGTCGAGTCCGAGAAGGTAGGCGACGTTGGATGACGCTTCAGTGACTGACTGCCGGGGGAAGGTCTGAACGGGGTCGTCGAAGCCGTGCTGGGACACGCGACGCGCATAGAAGGACAGGAGCCCGCGGACGCTCACGCCCTGGTGTTCTTCGGGCAGCCCGAACAGTGACGCGCCGATAGCGGCGAGCCACTCAGCAAGCGGCATGTCACGGGCGAAGGTGGGCAAGGTGTCTGCTCCGCCCGTGACGGCCGGGCTCACCCCCACCTTCGACCGTGACCGGGGCTTAAGCGACCTTGATGCCGTGACGGGTTCCGCGAGTCCCGGCCAGTCGAGAATCAGCGTGAACACATCCTCACGCAGGGCGCGGTTGGCCATCACCGAATCTGTCAGCCGACCCATACCGAGCACGTAGTGCAAGATTTCGATGAGGGACGACTTACCGGCACTGTTCCGACTGTCCGTCGTCGTCGAGGTAGCGGTCTTGTCCGCGACGAGAATGTTCAGGCCTGGACCGAGGACGACGGTCTTGAAACGATCGTCGCTCGATCGCACTTCCCTCAGCATTACGCGACGCTCCGAACGATCAACCCGGCTTCAAGTCGCACGGCGCCGACCGCGTAAAGCGTGTCCAGGGCTAGCACGAACCAGGAGAACGAAACCGCAGCGTGATTCCCGTTGGAAGCGCGCCATTGCCCGAGCCTGGACCACACTTGGCTGACCGTCATCGGCTCATCCAATAGCTGCGCAATCTGTGCACCCACAGTAAGCAGCGCCCGTTGGGGCGCGATCCCCTTAGTGGGCGTGATCACGACGCAACCTCCGTGGGCGGAGCCCACCCTGCCGGTGGGTTCTCAAAGATGTCGCAGCGTTGGAAGAAGTAGGCAAGCACCGCAGTCTGCGCCCTGTAGAGCGGGCCCGACTGGATCCGCGACCCGGCAAGGAACTCCCGCAAGCGCAGCAACGTGTCTTCTGGCTCAAGACTGTCCGCAACCGCGTCTCGGTACTCCAGATTGAATCGAGCAGCGACTTCATCGCGCTCAGTCACATCGATCCGACGTGCGTAGTAGTCATCGATCATCGGCGAGTGCCGCATGGCGTCACGCAACTCGGCTTGGCTGTCGGGGGTCAGGTCACTGAATCGGAGCTTGTCGATCGACACAGCCTCAACAGGGACGACTTCGTCGGACGCGACGCCCGCTCCCGACAACTCAGCAAGCAGCTCCTCCATCTCAGCGAGTCCGACCGTAACGGTGTGCTGCAGCGGGAGTTGGGTGCCGAGGAGTGTCTCGACTTGATCGCGGCTCAGGCGCCCCATGACATCCCGTAGGTGCCGGAACCCCATCACCTCAAAGCGGACGGAGCCGTGGGCGTCATGGGCGCCAGCGAGGGCTGCCGATACCTCCGGGTGCGTCCCACGGGTGTCGTTGTGCACGAACACGAAGGAGTCGAACTGGCCCGAGCGCTTCGCGAGTGCGCCAGCCAGGTCGCCGTTGAACTTGCTGACCGTCTTTGAGGCATCCGGCGTCTCCGGTGCGTAGCAGGCGTAGAGACGCCGCTCATGGAGGCTGAGTCCGTCGCTCGCAAGGTCGCCGAGATTTCCGTGGGTGCGGACGTCGACAAACGCCGGGTCAGAGCAAGTCATCAGATCATGGAAGAACCCTTGGAACGCGTCGCCAGTCAGGGAGTGCAACTTCGACCACAGCAGCGGGCGCATAGACAACCGCTCGTAGAAGTCCACGACACCCCTCCTCTGACTTGGCCGCGGCGCTCAGGACAGGCTAATCGCACCGCGCTGAACAAACCGTCAGAACCCGTACTTCTCCTTGCGTAGGCGGAAGGCCTTCTCCCCACCCTCCATGACTGCGGTGATCTGGTCGACGTCGACCGTCTGGCCCGCCAGTTCCGCCTTCACCTGTTCTCCAGCCGCGTCGATGCGCTTGCGTGAGATGTCAGCGATGGTGTCGAACCCGGCGCGCTTGGCGTCAGCGTCGTCCGTCGGCTCCGGCAACTGGACCGCGATGAACCGACGGCTTCCACCATCCTTGGCGTTCACCGCCGTCACCCACCGCACCACCGGCGAGATCCTCAGCGAACACGACATCAACCCCACCAAGAGCTACTGGCGCAACAAACAACGAGAGCCCGGCCGATGGCCGGGCTCTCAACGATGACCCGACTCATCTATCAACAATGACTCGACTCATCACACTGGTGGCCCTATCGAGCCTTGACTCAAACAAATGGCTACCCCTGTTAGTACGGGATTGGGCACCTACACCGACGACTCAGCCGGCCTGCGAGGACGAGCGGCGTGGTCCTCTGCGCCAGCGGCAGAACCGCCAGACCAAGCTTGACGTGGCGGCCATCGCGGCCCGGTACGCCGAGGGTGCGACAGTCAGACAGTTGGCCACCGAGTTCCACTGCCATCGCACGACTGTCGCGCTCAGGCTGAAGGAGCACGGCATCGAGATGCGCAACCGGCCCGCAACGACCGATGAGATCGCCCAGTTCATCGCTCTCTACGAATCAGGCCTGTCGCTAGTCAAGGTGGCCGAGAAAACCGGCATCTCCGAGAAGACCGTCATGAACAGGCTGAGAGCCGAGGGCGTCCAGCTCCGGGACACGCACGGTCGCGAGCGCTAGGAGATCCGTCGGTAGACGTAGCCGCCCTTCTTGATGAATCGATCGAGGTACTGCCCATGGCTTGGCGCCGCCATCAGGCCAGCGTGCACCTCAACAGGGACGCCGTCGTACTGGTACACGGAACCATTCTTGAACGCCACCTCGAGGATGCCGCCCTCGTACCCGATCTCGGCGAGGTTGCTACTAACGACGGGTACCCGCTCCATGGCTCGTACCAGCACCTTCCTGTCGGCAAGTCTTACGTGCGCAAACGTTTCGCGCGCCGCCCGCATTCCCGAGTAACCGGACGCGGCGCCCGACGCCGTCAGATCAGCGAATGTTGCGGCCGTGACCGAGCAACAGACGAACAACAACGACGACGCATCTAGCGTCCGACCGAGGATCGCAACTTCATGGCGCGACGACTGAATGGAATAGGGCCACCCTCGAGATGGTCCAGAGCCAAGCGATTTAGCTTGTGCCGTTCGAGGGATCCCGAGGCTTCCACCTCCCCGTGCCCAGCAGTCGCCTTCATCGTGACGATCTGCTCCGCATCACCACTCACTACGATCCCAGGGCTACGAGTTGCAAACAGATACTGGCGACTTCCTCTCAGATCGCGAAGGCGATCCACGAGATACTCCTCAATCCACGGGGCGTGAAGCGCATCTTCCGGCTGATCTACGAGAACCGGAGTATCGCCATCCGCTAGCAGGATCACAAGGATCGCAGTGCATCGTTGTCCGTGTGAAAGCTCTTCGATCTCGGTGTATTGGTGATCGTCAGGCTTTTTGAACTTGATCGTGAGCACATCTGGGCGGTCGATGGTTTGCATCTCTAGCAACGCTTCCCAGAGATCTTGGTCATCGATATTCGCTAGCAACTTGGCGACGCTCGCGGCGTCGATCCCTTTATCAGGGTCAACGATCGCGGCCGTGTCGCCAGTCCAGAGGCTCCGCGAGAACTTAAGCGGATGAGTTCGCAAGGCAAGCTGGTTGAGGAACTCTTCCTTTACGCGCGACCCAACCTTGATCGTGGCGAGAGCTTCGCGAAATGCCTTGTGGTCACCCTCGTTGGGCACATCCAGCTTCACGAAGCCAGCCGCCTTCTCGTTCACCTCTGACACGCGGGAACGTCGAAGTGCCCGACGTTCCTTTCGCGCCGCATGCAGTTGCTCCACCAACTTCTCGCGTTCCGCTTCAAGGGCTGCCAGATCAGGTCTCGCGACGGAATCAAGCTCAGTCTTCGCGGCTTCAGCGTGTGCCAGTTTCCCTTGCAGTTGCTCCAGACTCGCGCGGAGAGCCGTCAGCGAGGAATGATCCGTATCAACCTTGTCGAGTTCCTCGTCCAGTTTCGCCTTGAATTCAACAAATCCCGCATCCCACTTCGATGCGATTCTGGCGAGTTCCACGGTCGCCTCGGCCTTTGCTGAACCGAGGGCCGCCAGCGCTGCGTCCACGCGCTCCTTGAGCTTCTTCACGACGGCCGAAGCGTCGGCAAAGTGCGTCTTGTTAGCGTCGACGCTATGCGTAAGCGCGGGGCCAGGAACCTCAATCGACGGAACATCTAGATCGTCAATGCGCTTCACAGTTCGCTCAAGCAGGGTCCGCTCAGCAGTCCAACCAGACTGAGCCTTCACAGCGTCGGTCTTGAATACATCGGAGAGCTTACGGACCTGTTCCTTGAGGTCCGAGACGCGCGCAGCCTCGTCGCTCAGGCTGTCGACCCGCTTGCGCGCGGCAATCAACTTGCGAGCGTTGACGCGCAGGCTGTCAACAGCTTCATCAATCCGGCGGCTGATACCACTCAAATCGAGTGCCGCGTCAATCAGCGTCATACGTCCAACAGGTTCACGCGAATAGTCGAGTACCTCGCCCTGCGAGAATGCAGCCAAGGGGCAAATTTGCCTGGGGTCGAGATCTATCTCCGCCCAATCATCCGCGGTCTGCTGAAATACCTTTGACGCACTCGACCCTGCCGAATCAAAAGTTCGCTCGATCTTGTAGCGCTTTGCGTCCGACAGAAGAATCAGGCGAACTACGCTGCCATTCATTAGGGCCTTGTTCATCCGCGAATCGATCTCAGCGCGAATCGCCGAGAAGGCAGCCCCGTCGACTTGTTGCTGAACCGCGAAGCGCACGGCCTCAAGGATGAGCGACTTTCCAGTGCCGGTGCCGCCGAGCAGACAGTTGAGGTCCGGAGACAAGTCGATACGCTCGCCACCGAGGAACCCACCGATCATCTCGACTGACTCGATGTGCGCGTACGCAACCTCAGGGGGTTCTTCTAAAGAGACCCGAAGTTCGGGGTCGGCCAACGCATGTCGGATACCGACTAGATCCGGGCGTGACGCCTTGATCCAAGTACGACGCGCGCCGATGCCGGAGAGAGAATGGCAACTAAGCGACGAGTCCCAGGTGTCTGAGCCGCGAACGAATGCCATCGTGCGTGCGTCTCCGACCTTACTGTCCACTTCGCTGCGGGTATCCAGGTGCACGACCTCGACCGCAGAGAGCTCCTCGCACAGGAGAGTCCGCTTGAGGTGGGCTTTCACCTCTAGCTTGAGCAGGCCCTTCGGCTTCTCGACATGAGCGGCGATCGCAACGCCCCCTGCGGCATCTACCTCCTTCGCTGCTGCCGCGAAGCCTACTTCCGCGGATACATCGAGCTTTCCTCGATCCGCCTGCCCAAAGCCGAGGCGGACAAGTAGCTCATCGATAACTACTGGGTCGGTCCCTTCCTCCCAGATGGCGAGCAGGTGGCCTTCGGTAGTACTGATCTCCACTCCCGGCAGGACGACCAGAGGCTTGCCGGATGCCGCATCGGCAACCTGCTTGCACCACGCAGACGTGTTGTGATCCGTCACTGCGATGGCGTCTAGCCCGGCGTCCAAGGCGGCCTGAACAATCTCATCGGCGGTGCCGTAGTGTTCTGCTTTCGCGTCCTGAGAGCCTGGCGTGTGCACGTGGAAGTCCACTGCCCAGAACCTTGCCCAATCCACGCTCATCGCGACGTTTCCATTCTCATCACTGGCCTCCGCTCAGTCCGAAGAAGCGATCGAAGAACGTGGTCAACGCCTCGATCACCGTCTGCTTCTTGTCTCCATGGCCGCCCCCGGCTGAGAACCGGGGTCTGTCGGAAACTTTGTGTAAGTGGGCATCGGCTCAGTTGAGACCCAGGCGGTCGCCGTAGGTCATGGACAAGACGTTGAGGATGTTCTTCCAGCCGGCGATCCGGCCGCTGGGGTTGGGCCGGTTCGGTTCGCGATGCCGCACGGCGAGGTAGAGGACCTTGAGCGCGGACTGCTCGTCGGGGAAGTGCCCGCGCCGCCGTGTCGCGGCCCGGAACCGGGCGTTGAGGGACTCGATGGCGTTGGTGGTGTAGATGATCTTGCGGACCTCGACGGGGAAGTCGAGGAACGGCACGAACTCGGCCCACGCGTTGCGCCACAGCTTGATCATCGCCGGGTACTTCACTTCCCACTCCTCGGCGAAGATCTCGAACTCGAACTCCGCGGCCTCCACGGTCGGGGCGGTGTAGATCCGACGCAGTTGCCCGGTGATCTTCTGCCAGTGCTGCTTGGAGGAGTACCGCAGGCTGTTGCGGACCAGGTGCACCACACAGGTCTGCACGACCGCTTGGGGCCAGACCGCGTTGATCGCCTCCGGGAGGCCCTTGAGGCCGTCGCAGCACACGATGCATGCGTCGAGGATGCCACGGTTCTTCAGGTCGGTCAGCATGTTGATCCACTGCTTGGCTCCTTCGCCGCCCGAGGGGCCGACCCACATGCCCAGAACATCCCTGAAGCCGTCGAGGTTCACGCCCATCGCCACGTACACAGGCCGGTTGGCGACGCTGCCCTCGCGGACCTTGAGCACGATCGCATCGATGATGATCAC
>NZ_JAERJA010000018.1 GCF_016827675.1 Nocardioides limicola
CTCGGCGGGGTGCTGGTGGTGGGTCTGGCGCTGCTGGTGCTGGCCCGCGGACCGGCCGCCTCACACTCCGGTGACAATCGGCCAGGAATGCATCGGCGCTGACGTCTGTTCCACGTCGTGGAGGTGTGTGCCCATGAATCACCGGACCTGGCAGTCCCCGTCGGCCCTGAGGCGGGTGGCGATGATCAGCCTGCACACCTCTCCCTTGGACCAGCCGGGCATCGGCGACGCCGGTGGGATGAACGTCTATGTCCTCGAACTCTCCCGCCGACTGGCCCGACGCGGTGTCTCGGTCGACGTCTTCACCCGAGCCACCTCGTCGGCACTGCCGCCGGTGGTCGAGGCCGCCGACGGGATCCGGGTGCACCACGTGCCCGCCGGACCCTTCGAGGGCCTCGGCAAGGAGGACCTCCCCTCGCAGTTGTGCACGTTCGCCCGAGAGGTGTTGCGCAGCGAAGCCATCAAGCCGGTCGGCTACTACGACCTGGTGCACTCCCACTACTGGCTGTCCGGTCAGGTGGGCGCGCTTGCCCGGGACCGGTGGGGGGTGCCGCTGGTGCACTCCATGCACACGATGGCCAAGGTCAAGAACGCCGCGCTCGCCGACGGAGACACCCCCGAGCCGCCGGCCCGGGTGCTCGGCGAGGAGCAGGTGGTCCGGGCGGCCGACGTGCTGGTGGCCAACACCGACCTGGAGGCGCGTCAACTCCAGACCATGTACGACGCTGACCCGGGCTGTGTGGACGTCGTCCATCCGGGCGTGGATCTGTCGGTCTTCAGCCCCGGCCATCCGGCGGCTGCCCGCAGCCGTCTCGGTCTGCCGGTCGACTCCGACGTACTGCTCTTCGCCGGTCGGATCCAACCGTTGAAGGCTCCCGACGTACTGCTGCGGGCCGTGGCGGTGCTGCTGCGCCAGCACCCGCAGTTGCGCAGCCGGCTGGTGGTCCCGGTGGTCGGCGGGCCGTCGGGCTCGGGCCTGGAGCACCCCGAATCGCTCGCCAAGCTCGCCGGTGAACTGGGCCTGGCCGACATCGTCCGGTTCGTCCCGCCGGTGCGCCAGGAGGAGCTCGTCGACTGGTTCCGCGCCGCGACGCTGGTGGCGGTGCCCTCCTACAACGAATCCTTCGGTCTGGTCGCCATCGAGGCCCAGGCGGCCGGGGCGCCGGTCCTCGCGGCGGCCGTCGGTGGGCTGACCACGGTGGTGGCCGACGGGGTCAGTGGCCTGCTCATCGAGGGCCATGAGCCAGACGACTGGGCCGCGGCCCTGGGTCGGGTGCTGCACGACCCGACGCTGCGCAGCAGGCTGTCGGTGGGGGCGGTGGCCAGAGCCCAACTGTTCGGCTGGGATCGGGCCGCTGAGGAGATGCTGGGCGTGTATCGTCGAGCGACCCGGGCGCACCGCGCCGAACTCGTCGGCTGAGGAGGTCCCCGACGTGCCCGAAGCGCAGCTCACTGCGGCGCAGCAGGCGGCCGCCGAGGTGGTCCGCCGCTACCTGGCCCAGGCGGAGGTGACGCACGAGGAGCTCGAGCCCGGGGTGTTCACCTGCGAGCTGCCGGGGGAGAAGAAGTTGGCGACGCCGGTGCGTCTCGACGTCGGGGAGCACGCGTTGGGCGTGCACGCCTTCGTCTGTCGGCGTCCCGACGAGAACCATGAGCGTGTCTATCGGTGGCTGCTGGAGCGGAACCTCAAGACGTTCGGGGTGGCGTTCGCCGTGGACCGGCTGGGCGACATCTATCTGGATGCGCGGCTGCCGTTGAGCGCGGTCAACCCCGCGGATCTGGACCAGCTGCTGGGCTCGGTGCTGGCCCAGGCCGATGGCTCGTTCAACACCCTGCTGGAGCTCGGCTTCGCCTCGTCGATCCGCAAGGAGTGGCGCTGGCGGCTGGACCGGGGGGAGTCGACCCGCAACCTGGAGGCGTTCCGCGGCTGGCTGGAGCGAGACTGACGCGCATTAACAAAACGCTACCGTTTCGTTTCGAAATGATGTAGGGTCGGGGTCACCGCATCGCATCCGTGCAGGGAGACCCCCGTGACCAACGCAGCACCCGTCGAGATCAACGTCGAGGACGGGCACCCCCGCCGCTGGCTGATCCTCGGCGTCCTCGTCGTCAGCCTCGTCGTCGTCGTCCTCGACAACACCGTCCTCAACGTGGCCATGAAGACCCTGGCCGATCCCAACGTCGGACTGGGCGCCTCGCAGAGCCAACTGGCCTGGATGATCAACGCCTACACGCTGGTCTTCGCCGGACTCCTGTTCGCGATGGGTGTGATCGGGGACCGGGTGGGCCGCCGCAGGCTGCTGCTGATCGGCCTCGTCGTCTTCGGGGCCTCGTCCCTGTTCGCGGCGTACTCCGACACCCCCGGACAACTGATCGCCTTCCGAGCGCTCAAGGGCGCGGGCGCGGCGATGATGATGCCGTCCACGCTGTCGCTGCTCCGGACCGTCTTCTCCGACCGGGAGTTCGGCAAGGCGCTGGGCATCTGGACCGGCGCGGTCGGCATCGGCAGTGCGATCGGACCGATCGTCGGCGGTGCGCTGCTGGAGCGGTTCTGGTGGGGATCGGTCTTCCTGATCAACGTGCCGATCGCGATCTTCGGGTTCGTGATGATCCTGGTCCTCGCGCCCGAGTCCAAGGGGCGGCAGGGACGCCCCGACCTGGTCGGGATGGTGCTCTCGGTGGTCGGGCTGATGCTGCTCACCTTCGGCATCATCGAGGCCGGCGACAGTGGGGTATGGGTCAGCGCCACCGTGCTGGTCCCGCTGCTGACCGGGGTGGCCACGCTGGTCGGCTTCGTCTGGTGGGAGCGTCGTACGCCGCACGCGTCGCTGGACATGGCGCTCTTCAGGAACCGGCGGTTCTCCGCCTCGGCCGCCATCATCGGGCTGGTCTTCTTCGGGATGATGGGTCTCTTCTTCTTCATGACCTTCTACATCCAGATCGTCCGCGGCCACAGCCCCCTGGAGGCGGGCCTGCTGTTCCTGCCGATCGGCCTCGCGATGCTGGTCTTCGCGCCGATGTCGAGCACCTTGGTGCTGCGGTTCGGAGCCCGGCCGGTGGGGCTGGCCGCCATGTTCCTGGTGATCGGCGGGTTCACCGTGGTCACCAGGCTCGACGCGGAGACGCCCCTGTTCGTGATGATCGCGCTGTTCTTCATCCAGGGGATCGGCATGGCCAACCTGATGCCACCAGCGATGAACGCCCTGATGTCCTCGGTGCCGCGGGAGCAGTCCGGAGTCGCCTCGGCGCTGAGCAACACGCTGCGTCAGGTCGGCGGATCGTTCGGCGTCGCGGTGCTCGGCACGGTGATGGCACAGTCCTACCGCAGCCGGATCACCGAGGCCGCCCCGATCGTGCCCGACCAGGCGCGTGACTCGATCGCCTCCACCTATGCCCTCGTCGAGCGCGGCATCCTCCCGGACTCGGTGATGGAGGCCGCCAACCAGGCGTTCGTCGAGGCCATGCACGTGGCCGCCACCACCGCCATCGGCGTGGCGCTCGTCGGCCTGCTGGTGATCTGGCGATACTTCCCCACCAAGCAGGATGTGATCGAGGTGGAGGATCGATGACGCAAGCACCGCAGCGCGGCCGACCACGCAGCGCCGAGGCCAGCACCGCGATCCTGCGGGCGGTCCTCGACCTGATCGCCGAGAACGGGTCGGTCGGCGCGGTCAGCGTCGACGAGGTCGCGAGCAGGTCCGGGGTCTCCAAGGCGACGATCTATCGCCGCTGGTCCTCGCGGGAGGAGATGATCGCCGCCGCCGTGGACTCGATGAAGTCCCCGCCGGTGGTGGACCTTCCCCACGAGTCGATCCGGGACGACCTGATCCGGGTGGCTCGCGGGGTGCGCACCGCCTTCTCCGAACCCGACCGGCGGGTGCTCACCTGCATCGCCTTCGAAGCGGCCGGCAACGACGAGTTCCGGGCCCACCACGACCTGTTCCTGCAGCGGCGCCGGACCGCGCTGCGGGAGGTGTTCGAGCATTGGGCCAGTGCCGGCGTGCTGCGTGACGGGCTGGATCTGGATCTGGCGTCAGTGATGCTGATGAGCCCGCTGCTCAGCGTGCTGGTCTACGGCGCCCATCCGGAACTGCACACCGACGAGCTCGCCGAGAAGGTCGTCGACCAGTTGCTGTCCGGGCTGCTCGCCGAATGACCCGGCTCAGAGGTCGAGCTTGTAGCCCAGCCCCCGCACGGTGATCAGGAACTTCGGCTCGCCCGGGTCGGGCTCCAACTTGGCGCGCAGTCGCTTCACGTGCACGTCGAGAGTCTTGGTGTCGCCGACGTAGTCCGACCCCCAGACCCGGTCGATCAACTGGGCGCGAGTGAGCACCCGACCAGGGTTGCGCAGGAACATCTCCAGCAGCTCGAACTCCTTGAGCGGCAGCCGCTGCTCGGTGCCGTTCACGGTCACCACGTGCCGCTCGACGTCCATCCGCACCGGCCCCGCCTCCAAAGTGGCGGGGGACAGGTCGGGCTCGTGACCGCGGCGGAGCACCGCCCGGATCCGGGCCACCAGCTCGCGCGGCGAGTAGGGCTTGGTGACGTAGTCATCGGCACCCAGCTCCAGTCCGACGACCTTGTCGACCTCGTCGTCCTTGGCGCTGACCATGATCACCGGCACGTTCGAGGTGCTGCGGATCTGCCGGCACACCTCGGTCCCGGGGATGCCGGGCAGCATCAGGTCGAGCAGCACGATGTCGGCGCCGTTGCGGTCGAACTCGGTGATCGCGTCGTTGCCGTTGTTGGCGATGGCGACCTCGAACCCCTCCTTGCGCAGCATGTACGCGAGTGCGTCGCTGTAGCTCTCTTCGTCCTCGACGACGAGTACTCGAGTCACTGACCCTCCTGGTCGTTGGTGCCGCCCGCGGTCGGGCCGCTGTGTGCTTCGCTCTCGATGACCCGCGGCAGGGTGAGGGTGAAGGTGGATCCCTGGCCCTCCACCGACCAGACCTTCACCTCGCCGCCGTGGGTCGCGGCGACGTGCTTGACGATGGACAACCCCAGCCCGGTGCCGCCGGTAGAGCGGTGCCGAGCCGGGTCGACCCGGTAGAAGCGCTCGAAGATCCGGTCCATCTCCTCGGCCGGGATGCCGATGCCCTGATCGGTGACCGCGATGTCGACCGTCGACTCGTGGCTGCGGATCCCCACCAGCACCGAGGAGCCGGGGCGGGAGTAGGTGACCGCATTGGCGATCAGGTTGCTGATCGCGATCGTCACCGGTTCGTGGCTGCCGAAGATCTCCAACCCGGTGTCGCCCCCGCGGACCACGGTCACCTGCTTGGCCTCGGCGTCGATGGCACTGGTGTCGATCGCGGTCTCGATCACCGGGTCCAGGGGGACCCGCACCGGCCGCTCCAGGGGCTCGTCGCCCTGCAGCCGGGAGAGTTCGATGATCTGCTGGACCATGTGGGCGAGCCGCTCGCTCTCCTTCATCATCCGGCCGGCGAAACGCTCCACCGCCTCAGGGTCGTCGGAGGCGTCCTGGACCGCTTCGGCGAGCAGTTTGATCGCGCCCACCGGCGTCTTGAGTTCGTGGGAGACGTTGGCGACGAAGTCACGGCGTACCGCCTCGACCCGACGCTCCCGGGTCCGGTCCTCGACCAGCACCAGGACCAGCCGGGAGCCCAACGGCGCCACCCGTGCGGTGATCGTGCGCGGAGGCAGGCCGCTGCGTCCGATCAGCATCTCGGTCTCCCGGATCTGACCGTCGCGGCGCACCAACTGCACCAGCTCGCCGAGCTCGGGGTAGCTGATCTCGTTGCCGCGCACCAACCCCATCGCGTACGCCGGCGCCGAGGCGCGGGCCACCTGATCCTCGGAGTCCACGACCACGGCCGAACTGCGCAGCACCGACAGCACCGTCGCCACGCTCTCGGGGACCAGGGGAGGTTGCGTGGGCGGCAACCGACGTTGCTGGCGGTCGCTGAGGTGCCAGGCATAGACACCACCACCGGCCACGACCGCCCCCACCAGGGCGGCCACCCACGTCACAGCTTCCACAGCAGCGAGGATACGCGTGCCGGACACCCCCCGTTCGCCATGACCGGGGTGAGGTTCCAACTGTTCACGGGCCGTTCACGGCCTCGATTCCGCGCGTCCGCATCCGCACCGGTCGCGCTCCCTACGCTCTGGCCTCATGCGCGAAGCCTTCACCGATCAACTGCGAGCCCTCTTCGACGACCTGGCGGCCATCAGCGGCCGCGTGGAGGTGTCCCTGGAGCGGGCCACCCGAGCGCTGCTGAGCAGCGACGTCGCGTTGGCCGAGTCGGTGATCGCCGACGACGCCGAGATCGACGCTGCCCGGGAACGCCTCGAAGAGGTGTCGTTCAGCCTGCTGTCCCTGCAGGCCCCGGTCGCCGGAGACCTCCGGGTGGTGGTGGCCGCGCTGCGGATGGTCAGCGACCTGGAGCGGATGGGAGACCTGGCGGTGCACATCGCCAAGATCGCCCGGATGCGGGCGCCGGGGTCGGCGGTCCCGGAGTTCCTGGTGCCCTCGGTCCGCCGGATGGCCCACCTGGCCGACTCGATGGTCGCGCAACTGCCCACCGTGATCGCGGAGCGGGACGTCGACATCGCCCTCGACCTGGCGCGGGCCGACAGCGAGATCGACCAGTTGCGGCGGGAACTGATGACCACGGTGCTCAGTGACGACTGGTCACACGGTGTGGAGCCGGCGGTGGATCTGGCGCTGCTCGGTCGCTACTACGAGCGGATGGCCGACCACGCCGTCTCGGTGGCTCGGCGGGTGGTCTTCGTGGTCACCGGCGAGCAACTGCGCCTGGACGCCTGAGGCGTCAGCGGCCCTGGTTGGCGACGGCCGCCGCTGCGGCTGCTGCCGCCTCGGGGTCGAGGTAGCGGCCGCCCGGGGTGAGCGGACGGAGGTCGTCGTCGAGCTCGTAGAGCAACGGCATCCCGGTCGGGATGTTCAGGCCGACGATGTCGTCGTCGCTGATCCCGTCCAGGTGCTTCACCACGCCCCGCAGGCTGTTGCCGTGAGCGGCCAGCAGCACGGTCCTCCCCGACTTCAGGTCGCCCACCACCTCGGCGTCCCAGTAGGGCAGCAGTCGGGCGATGACGTCCTTGAGGCACTCGCTTCGCGGCAGTTCGTCGCCCAGGTCGGCGTACTGGGGCAGGCCGGCCTGGGAGAACTCGTCGTCGTCGGCGATCGGGGGCGGGGGCGTGTCGAAACTGCGCCGCCAGGCCATGAACTGCTCCTCGCCGTACTCGGCCAGGGTCTGCTTCTTGTCCTTGCCCTGCAGGGCGCCGTAGTGGCGCTCGTTGAGGCGCCAGGAACGCTTCACCTCGATCCAGTGGCGGTCGCAGGCGTCCAGTGCCAGCGCGGCCGTGGTGATCGCCCGGCGCTGCAGGGAGGTGTGTACGACGTCAGGCAGGATGCCGTTCTCGGCGAGCAGTTCGCCGCCGCGCACCGCCTCGTTGCGACCCTTCTCCGTGAGCGGCACGTCCACCCAGCCGGTGAACAGGTTCTTCGCGTTCCACTCGCTCTCGCCGTGGCGGAGCAGGACCAGAGTCAGGCTCATCGCCGGTCTCAGTCGCTGTCGGCGGCGGCCGACTTGTCGAGGCCCTCGAAGTCACCGCGGGCCACCACCACCGGCACCTGGACCTCGGTGATCTGGCCGCTGCCGAACCGCAGCTCCACGGTGACGAACTGGCCTGCCTTGAAGTCTCCGGTCACCGCGATGCCGGCGCCGTTCTCGGCGAGTGCGAGGTTGGTCATCCCGCCGGTGGACCGGGGCACGGGCAGGGCCTCGAAGGGCTCTGCGGTGACCTGGCCGCCGAGGCCGGTGAAGGTGTCGTCGTTCTCGGTGTCGAGGCTGGAGAGGGTGCTCAGGAACGTGCCTGACCCCTCGCCGGCGGAGACGATCATCGCGTTCAGGATGCGCACCGTGCCGGACTTGTCGTTCACGCCGACCGACTGGGTGTAGATCTGGTCGGTCGCGTAGTCGAAGCCGCAGGCACCGAGGGTCGGGCTGAGCAGCAGGGCGGCGGCCAGCGTGGCCGCTCGGGAGCGGGACAACGTCATCGTGCGGACCTTAGTCGTCGGCGGCTCGTGGGGAGCCGGATCGGCGTGGGCGGTTGACAGCCTATAGGTCAACTGCGGAACCCCACGGTCTGGCCCGCAATGAGGATGACCAGGGCCAGTGCCCCGATGAACCCGAGGGTGGACGCGAGCAGGCGCGAGGCCCCGGTCCGCACCGCGAGCCGCAGCGGCAGCGAGCGGATCCCGTCGGCGTGGTCGGCGACCAGGCCGGGCAGCGAGACCAGGACGTGCACGCCGATGCCGAGCAGCGCGGCCAGGCCGACGATGACCGGTTGGGGCGCACTGTCAGCGCCGACGCCGCCCCAGCCGCCGAAGGTCAGGAACGCCGGATAGAGCGCGTAGGAGAGGGCCCAGGGCACGAACGACAGCACGCTGCTGCGGAAGACCACGTTGCCGAGCAGGCCGAAGACCAGGCTGATCAGGTAGCAGGCGCCGGCCGTGGTGCCGCTGGCGACTGCCATCGGGATCACCAGCAGGATGGCGCAGAACATCACGAACACGACGCTGCCGGCGTCGATGTGGCCGGCAGCGATGGGCTTGCCCTCCCGGTCGTGGTGGGCATCCCGCTTCCGGTCCACGAGGTCGTTGTGCCAGCCCAGGATGGCCTGGCCGACGACCACGGTGCCGAAGACCAGCAGCACCTCGCGGCTCGATCGGCCGATCAGCGCAGCCGTGACGGCCAGCGCCGCAGCTGTGGTGACCGCCAGTTTGGGGTGGGCACTGAGCACGAGGGCCATCGGCGGAGAGGTCCGCAGTTGGTACCGGGGTGTGATCGACGCCATGCCCAGCAGTATCGACCACGACGCCAATGACGGGTGGGTGACCCACCGATCGTGGCCAGATCGTTGGGTCGGTCCGCGGTCTGCCGACGGCGACCGAAGAGGGGCACCACCACATCGAGTGCCTTCCTGTCAAGCCCTCAATGCCGCCGTGACCTGCGCAAACGCCGTCAGGGGGGTGACTTCACGCGTGTTAGAATTGGTGGTCTAGGAAGGGGTTACGGAGACACATGACTTTCACTGTCGGCGAAACGGTCGTTTATCCCAATCACGGGGCTGCAGTTATCGAGGACATCGAGTACCGGACCATCAAGGGCGAGGAGCGCCAGTATCTGGTGCTTCGCATCGTCGCCCAGCAGGACCTTGTGGTCCGTGTGCCGTCGTGCAATCTCGACTTGGTCGGGGTCCGCGACGTGGTGGACAAGGAAGGCTTGGACCGGGTCTTCGGCGTGCTGCGCGCAGCTCACGTGGAGGAACCGACCAACTGGTCCCGTCGTTACAAGGCCAATCTGGAGAAACTGCACTCCGGTGACGTGATGAAGGTGGCTGAGGTCGTCCGCGACCTCTGGCGCCGGGAGCGCGACCGCGGCCTCTCTGCAGGTGAGAAGCGGATGCTCGCCAAGGCTCGCCAGATCCTGGTTTCGGAACTGGCACTGGCCGAGAGCACCAATGAGGACAAGGCCGAGGCGATCCTCGACGAGGTCCTCGCCTCTTGAAACCACCCACAACGGCCCCGCCCCGAGCGGGGCCGTTGTGCATTTCCCTGGGCTTCGATGGTCGAGTGTCCGTGAGGTAAGAGCGGACGTATCGAGGCCACCGGCGGCTACGGTGGGGTGCGTGGGAGCAGCGGTGGTGGTGCTGGCGGCGGGCAGTGGCAGCCGGGTCGGCGCGGAGGTCAACAAGATCCTGCTCGACGTCGCAGGCGTCCCGCTGATCGTGCACTCGCTGCGCGCGGCGCTGAACACCCCTGGCGTCAGCCGGGTGGTGCTGGTCGCGCGGCCGGGGGAGGAGCCGGAGCTCTCCGAGGCGGTGACCCCGCACCTGGCCGAGCGCGAGGTGTCCCTGGTGGCCGGCGGCGACTCGCGCCACGCGTCGGAGTGGCAGGCGCTCCAGGTGCTGGCGTCCGACATCGACGCCGGGCGCATCGACACCGTGGCCATCCATGACGGCGCGCGGCCGCTGGCCACTCCGGCGCTCTTCACCGCCACCATCGACACGGCCCAGCGGTACGGCGGTGCGGTGCCGATGGTGACCATCTCCAGCGTGCTGCGTCGTGACGGCGGCGCGGCGCCATCCAGACTGGGGGCGGTGCAGACGCCTCAGGCGTTCCGGGCCGCCCCGCTGCTCGCGGCGTACCGGCAGGCATCGGCGGACGGGTTCGAGGGCACCGACACGGCCAGCTGCCTGGAGCGGTACGCCGACGTGGCGATCCACGCCGTGCCGGCTCCGGCCACCAACCTCAAGGTGACCTTCGCCGAGGACGTCGCCACCGCCGAGCAACTGATCCGGGCCGGAGACGCCGGATCCGGGAGTGGTCAGCGCCCGGGGTGAGTCAGCGACTCGAGCAGTCGCAGCTCGTCGGAGTTCGTCACCCGCCGCGCCGCCGGAGGCGCCTCGACGAACTCCACGTCGTACCGGCCACGCAACTCGGTCACCAGGGCCACCAGGTCGGCGGCCGGCGCGGTCGTCAGTTCGGCCGCCACCGCAGCCGGGATCGCCACCGGCGAGGCCAGCGCCACCAGCGATTCACGATCCACCGTGCCCCCGACCAGGTCCCCGACGAGCTCTTTGACCGTGTCGGTGACCGGCCGAACGCCGACCACCACCCGTCCCGAGGCCGCCGCCCTGATCGCGCACTCGGTGAGGAACGCCGGCGGTGTCAGCGGACAGAGCGCATCGTGCAGCACGTACGACGACCCGGGCTCGTCCAGCACCTCGAGGACGTCCACCCAGGGGACGGTCAGGTCGATCGAGGTCACTCCCGCCTCGCCGAGTGCCCAACTGGCACACGCCACCAGTGACTCGCCGTGGACCAGGCGGAACGGCATCGACCCCCGCTGCTCCTCCACCACGCGTCCACAGATCACCCGACCAGTCTGGCGCACCGGCGAGGAACGACGTCGCCCGGGTGAGGTGCGTCACGAGGTGTCGGCGGCTCGCCCCGCTCAGCGGACCGGGATCTGTGAATCGGTGAGGACTAGTTGACACATCGTTGAAACATTCCCACCTCTGCACGAAACGTCGCGTACCTACCTTCATAGGTGTCCGACAGGCCAGTCGGATGACTCTCCGGGCAACCGGACGCCTCGCGCCGACGATGTCGCGAGGCGGGTCCGGCCCCACTCAGTTCTCGACCGCCACGGTCAAGACCCAGGAGTGCCCCATGACTCTCACCGCACCCCCGGCCTCAACCCAGGCCACCTCCCTGCCACCCGAGATGAAGGGTGGCGTCACGATCCAGGACTGGCGTCCCGAGGATGAAGCGTTCTGGCGCGACGGTGGCAAGCAGGTCGCCCGACGCAACCTGATCTGGTCCATCTTCGCCGAGCACCTGGGCTTCTCCGTCTGGCTGCTGTGGAGCGTCAGCGCCGCCATGCTCGCCGCGATGGGCTTCAGCTTCTCGGTCTCTCAGCTCTTCATCCTGGTCGCCATCCCGAACCTGGTCGGCGCCCTGATCCGGATCCCCTACACGTTCGCGGTGCCGATCATCGGCGGCCGGAACTGGACCGTGATCAGCGCCCTGCTGCTGTTGCTGCCCACCGCCGGGTACGCGTTCGCGGTGCAGAACCCGGGCACGCCGTACTGGGCGTTCCTGCTGATCGCCGCACTGGCCGGTCTCGGCGGCGGCAACTTCGCGTCGTCGATGGCCAACATCAACTACTTCTACCCGGCTCGGTACAAGGGCACCGCGCTGGGACTCAACGCCGCCGGCGGCAACGCGGGTGTCGCCTTCATCCAGTTCCTGCTCCCGGTCATCGTCGGCGGTGCCGGCGTCTTCGGCCTGGTCAAGGCGTCCGAGGCCGGGATCCAGCTGCAGCGCGCCGGCTACCTGTACGCGTTCCTGGCCGTCGTGGCCGCCTGCGCCGCCTGGATGTTCATGAACAACCTGGCCTTCGCCAAGGCGTCCACCGCCGAGACCGCGGCGGTGCTGCGCCGGCCACACACCTGGGTGATGTCGTTCCTCTACATCGGCACCTTCGGTTCGTTCATCGGCTACTCGGCGGCCTTCCCGCTGCTGATCCGGCTGAACTTCTGGACCGACCTCCCCGAGGGCGGCGGTGTCGGCATCCACTTCGCCTACTACGCGTTCCTCGGCGCCCTGGTGGGCTCCGTCGCCCGCCCGTTCGGCGGCTGGCTCGCCGACCGGTTCGGCGGCACCCTGGTCACCATCATCACGTTCGCGGCGCTGGCCATCGGCACCGTCGGGATCCTGCTCTCGCTCAAGGCCCTGGCCCCCAACCCGGAGGGAGACCCGCTGATCACGGTGGCGAACGAGTCGATCTTCCCGTGGTTCCTGCTGGCCTTCCTGTTCGTCTTCACCGCGACCGGCATCGGCAACGGATCGACGTACCGGATGATCCCGCTGATCTGGAAGGCCAAGGCCGACGAGGCCACCGAGCCGGGCACTCCCGAACGGAGCCTCGCCCAGATCACCGCGACCAAGGAGTCCTCGGCAGCTCTGGGCGTGATCGGCGCGGTCGGTGCCATCGGCGGCTTCGGCATCCCGATGATGTTCGGCGCCCCGTGGGTGGACAACAAGTTCGACGCGGTGATCAACGCGTTCTGGATCTTCACCGCCTTCTATCTGGTCTGCGCGGTGGTCACCTGGTTCGTCTACGCGCGCCGTTCGGTGCTCACCGACAAGGTGCCCAGCCTCGGCCACACCAAGATCTGACGCGTCTCGGGGTGGGGCGAC
>NZ_JAERJA010000019.1 GCF_016827675.1 Nocardioides limicola
CGGCCCACCCCGCAACGCCCCACCGACCAAGGAGCCCTCACGTGACCCCTCCCATGAAGGAGTCCACCAGCACCCACTGTCCGTACTGCTCGCTGCAGTGCGGGATGAAGCTGGTCGGCAGCCGTCGCCCGACGGTGGCGGCCTGGGACGAGTTCGAGGTCAACGAAGGGGCCCTGTGCCGCAAGGGCTGGAACGCCGCCGGGCTGATCGGGCACCGCGAGCGACTCACCACCCCGCTGGTGCGGGACCGGGCCACCGGTGAACTCACCGCGGTGGACTGGGACGAGGCGCTGGATCTGATCGCGGACCGGATCAAGGGGATCCAGTCGGCGCATGGGCCCGACGCCGTCGCCGTCTTCGGTGGCGGCGGGCTCACCAACGAGAAGGCCTACCAACTGGGCAAGTTCACCCGGGTGGCCCTGCGCAGCAGCCAGATCGACTACAACGGACGCTGGTGCATGTCCTCGGCCGCGTCGGCCGGCATCCGCACCTTCGGCGTCGACCGGGGACTGCCGTTCCCGCTTGCCGACCTCGAGGACGCCGACGTGGTGGTCCTGGTCGGCTCCAATCTGGCCGAGACGATGCCGCCGGCCGCCCGTCACCTGGACCGGCTCCGGGAGCGCGGCGGCAAGGTCGTCGTCATCGACCCCCGGTTCACCAGCACCGCCGAGCGCGCCGACCTGTTCCTGCAGCCGGTGCCCGGCACCGACCTGCCGCTGGCGCTGGGGCTGCTGCACCTGGTCGACGCCGCCGGCCAGGTCGACGAGGAGTACGTCGCCACCCGCACCAACGGCTTCGACGCGGTGCGGGACTCGGTCCGCGCCTGGTGGCCCGAGCAGGTGGAGCGGGTCACCGGAGTGGCCGGCGACGAACTCCGCGCCCTGGCTGCGCTGCTGACCGCCAAGCCGGCCGGCGAACGGAAGGTGATCGTGCTCACCGCCCGCGGCGCCGAGCAGCACGCCACCGGCTCGGACACCGTGCTCGCCTGGATCAACCTGGCGCTCGGGCTGGGTCTGCCCGGACGCCCCCACGCCGGCTACGGCTGCCTCACCGGACAGGGCAACGGCCAGGGTGGCCGCGAACACGGCCAGAAGGCCGACCAGCTGCCCGGCTACCGGATGATCGACGACCCGGCAGCCCGCGCCCACGTGGCCGGGGTCTGGGGGATCGACCCGGACTCGCTGCCCGGCAAGGGCCGCTCGGCGTACGAACTCCTGGACTCCCTCGGTCGCGCTGACGGACCGAAGATGATGATGGTGGTGGCCAGCAACATCGTGGTGTCGGCGCCGAACATCAACCACGTCACCGAGCGACTCAAGGCACTGGACTTCATGGTCGTCTGCGACCTGGTGATGTCCGAGACCGCGGCCCTGGCCGACGTGGTGCTGCCGGTCACCCAGTGGGCCGAGGAGACCGGCACGATGACCAACCTCGAAGGCCGAGTCATCCTCCGGCAACAGGCGATCACCCCGCCCGCCGGCGTCCGCAGCGACCTGGAGCTCATCTCCGAGCTGGCGCTGCGGCTGGACGCCCCGATCAAGTTCAGCACCGACCCCGAGGAGATCTTCACCGAACTCGGGCGCGCCTCGGCGGGTGGCAAGGCCGACTACTCGGGGATCAGCTACGACCAGATCCGCGAGCAGCAGGGGGTCTTCTGGCCGTGCCCGGCGGTCTCGGCAGGACCACGCCATCCAGGCACGCCGCGGATGTTCACCGAACGATTCGCCACCGGCGACGGCCGTGCCATCTGTCACGTGGTCGGCCACCGTGGCACCGCCGAACCCCTGGACGAGGAGTACCCGTTGCACCTGACCACCGGCCGGGTGCTGGCCCAGTACCAGTCCGGCGCCCAGACCCGGCGGGTCAAGGACCTGCCTGACGTCGGCGCCTTCATCGAGGTGCACCCGGTGCTGGCCAACCGGCTCGGCGCCACCGACGGCGCCCCCCTGGTGATCAGCACCCGACGCGGCGAGATGACCGCGCCGGCCAAGGTGGTCACCACGATCCGCCCGGACACCGTCTTCGTGCCGTTCCACTGGGTCGGCGCCAACAAGCTCACCAACGACGCCCTGGACCCGGCCTCCCGGATGCCCGAGTTCAAGGTCTGCGCCGCTCAGGTGGTGGCCGCATGACCAGGCGCCTGGTGATCGTCGGGAACGGCATGGCCGCAGTCAGACTCGTGGAGCAACTCGTCGCCCTCGACACCGACTGGGACGTCACCGTTCTCGGTGACGAGCCGCACCCGCCGTACAACCGGATCCTGCTCTCCGCGGTCCTGGAGGGGACCCACCGGGTCGACGCGATCACGCTGCGCTCCGCCCAGTGGTACGCCGACGCCGGGGTCACCCTGCGCACCGGCGCCCGGGTGCTCGACGTGGACACCGAACGCAGCGAGGTGATGCTCGTCGACGGCGAGCGGATCGGCTACGACCGGCTGGTGCTGGCCACCGGCTCGATCCCGACACTGCCCCCGATCCGCGGGCTGATCCAGCTCGACGGCAGCCTGCACCCCGACGTGCACGCCTTCCGGAGTCTGGCCGACTGCCTGCGGCTGGATGCGGCGGTGCGGGACCAGAATCCGCAGCGTGCCGTGGTCGTCGGTGGCGGCCTGCTCGGCCTGCAGGTGGCCCGGGCACTCAGCATCCGCGGCGTCGCCACCGAGATCGTGGAGGGCGCCGACCACCTGCTCAGCAGGCAGGTGGACGTGGCCGCCGGCGAGGTCCTGACCAGGGACCTGAAGCGCCTCGGCACCGAGGTCTACACCGGTGCGCGAGCCATCAAGCTCACCCCCGACGGTCTGCGCCTGGACAACGGCTACACGCTGGCCACCGACCTGATCGTGCTCACCGCCGGCGGGCGCCCCTCCACCGCGCTGGCCCGACGCGCCGGCCTCGAGGTACGCCGCGGGGTGGTCGTCGACGAACACCTCGCCTCGGTCACCGATCCCCGGATCCACGCCCTCGGCGACTGCGCCCAGTTCGGCGACGAGACCACCGGCTTCGTCGGCCCGGCCTGGGACCAGGCCGGCGTGCTCGCCCGGCACCTGGCCGGGGTCTCCTCCACCTGGCCGGGGGCACGCAACGTGGCCCGGCTGCGCGCCACCGGGCTGGAGGTCGCGGTGCTCGGCAACCCCGAGCAGGCCGAGGGTGAGGTGGTCTCGGTCAGCAACCCGATCAAGGGCACGCACCGCAAGCTGGTCGTGCGCGACGGCCGGCTGGTCGCGGCGACCTTGATCGGTGACCTGAGCCGGGTCGGGTTGATCACGCAGCTCTATGACCGCGGCACCCGGCTGGGTCGCACTGAACCGGGCGACCTGCTGCTGCCGGAGCGACGCCACGCACCCGCCGAACTCCCCGACGACGTGGAGGTCTGCGCCTGCGCCGGGGTCACCGCCGGCGCGATCCGCTCCTGCAGCGGCCTGGACGAGGTCCGCTCCCGCACCCGGGCCACCACCGGGTGCGGCGGCTGTGCCCCCACCGTTCGACAGCTCCTCGGCGTGGACAGCGCAGTCCCCGTCGCCGCCGGCACCTGAGCCGGGCGTGAGCAGGCGTTTTCACGGCTGTTACACGCGGAAACGCAATGACAACAGCGGCCACCTAGCGTGATCGCACCTCGCAAGGAAGGACCTTCCACCATGATCCACGTGCGCAAGACGCTGGTCGTCGCAGGCCACGGCATGGTCGGCCACCGCTTCGTGCTGGCCGCGATCGAGCGCGGTCTCACCGAGACCTACGACATCGTGGTGGTCGGCGAGGAGGCCCGCCCGGCGTACGACCGGGTGGCGCTCACCAGCTTCTTCGAGGTCGGTGCCGAGGCGCTGAGCTACCTGCCCGACGGCAGCTACGAGGACCCGCGGGTGCGGCTGCTGACCGGCACCCAGGTGACCGGCATCGACCGGGACGCGCGGCAGGTGACCCTCGACAACGGCGACGTGCAGGCGTACGACGCGCTGGTGCTGGCGACCGGTGCCGCGCCGTTCGTGCCGCCGGTGCCCGGACACGATCTGGACAACGTCTTCGTCTACCGCACCATCGAGGACCTGGAGGCGATCCGGGAGGCGTCGAAGTCCGCGAAGGCCGGCGCCGTGATCGGCGGCGGACTGCTCGGCCTGGAGGCCGCCAACGCGCTGCACCAACTGGGCGTGCAGACCCACGTCGTCGAGTTGGCGCCGCGGCTGATGGCCGTCCAGATCGACGACGCCGGCGGCCGGACACTGACCCGGCACGTCGAGCAGCTCGGTCTCACCGTGCACTGCGGCGTGATGACCGAGCTCATCGACGCGGGCGCCGACGGCAAGGTCGACAGCCTCAAGTTCAAGGACCGCGACGAGCCGCTCGACGTGGACATGGTGGTCTTCTCCGCCGGCATCCGGCCCCGGGACGCGCTGGCTCGCGACTGTGGGCTGGCGGTCGCCGAGCGCGGCGGCATCCTGGTCGACGAGCAGATGCGCACCTCCGATGACCGGATCTATGCGATCGGCGAGTGCGCCGCCCCCGGTGGGCAGATGTACGGCCTGGTGGCGCCCGGCTACTCGATGGCCGAGGTCGCCGTCGACGCGCTGCTCGGTGGCCCCGGCACCTTCACCGGCGCGGACATGTCCACCAAGCTCAAGCTGCTGGGCGTCGACGTGGCCTCCTTCGGTGATGCCTTCGCCGGCACCGAGGGGGCCCTCGAACTGGTGTTCGCGGACGCGGTGGCCGGGGTCTACAAGAAGCTGGTGGTCAGCAACGACGGGAAGCGGCTGCTCGGCGGGATCCTGGTCGGCGACGCCTCCGCGTACGGCGTACTGCGCCCGATGGTGGCCTCGGGGATGGAGTTGCCGGAGAACCCCGAGGAGCTGATCCTGCCCGCCAGCACCGGCTCCGGGGCAGGAGTGACGCTGCCCGACGAGGCGCAGATCTGCTCCTGCAACGACGTCACCAAGGGCGAGATCGTCGCCGTGGTCGCCGACGGTCAGGCCGACGACGTGGCCGGAGTGAAGGCGTGCACCAACGCCGGCACCACCTGCGGGTCGTGCGTGCCGGTGGTCAAGCGGCTGATCGAGGACCACTTCGCCAGCATCGGCCGCGAGATCGACCGCACCATCTGTGAGCATTTCCCGCTGAGCCGCCAGGAGCTCTTCGACGTGGTCGCCGTGCACGGCTACCGCAGCTTCGACCAGATCATCGAGGCGCACGGCTCCGGCCGTGGCTGTGACATCTGCAAGCCGGCCGTGGCCTCGATCCTGGCCAGCCAGTTCAACGAGCATGTGCTCGGCCGCAACACCGCGGCACTCCAGGACACCAACGACGCCTACCTGGCCAACCTGCAGAAGAACGGCTCCTACTCGGTGGTGCCCCGGATCCCCGGCGGCGAGATCACTCCCGAGAAGCTGATCGTGATCGGCGAGGTGGCCCGCGACTTCGGCCTCTACACCAAGATCACCGGAGGTCAGCGGATCGACCTGTTCGGGGCCCGGATGGAACAGTTGCCGGCGATCTGGCAGCGGCTGGTGGCGGCTGGGTTCGAGTCCGGGCACGCCTACGGCAAGTCGCTGCGGACGGTGAAGTCCTGCGTCGGGTCCACCTGGTGCCGCTTCGGGGTCCAGGACTCCGTCGGGATGGCCATCGAGTTGGAGTTGCGCTATCGGGGCCTGCGGTCCCCGCACAAGCTCAAGGGCGGAGTCTCGGGGTGCGCCCGTGAGTGTGCCGAGGCCCGAGGCAAGGACTTCGGGGTGATCGCCACCGAGAAGGGCTGGAACCTCTACGTCTGCGGCAACGGCGGGATGGTTCCGGCGCACGCGCAACTGTTGGCCGGCGACGTGGACTCGGAGACGCTGATCCGCTACCTGGACCGGTTCCTCATGTACTACATCCGCACGGCTGACCGGCTGCAGCGCACGTCGACGTGGCTGGACTCCATCGACGGTGGCCTGGACCGGGTGCGCGAGATCGTCGTCGACGATGCGCTGGGTCTGGGTGCCGAGCTCGAGGCCGAGATGGCCCGCCACGTGGGCAGCTATGTCGACGAGTGGCGGGCCACCATCGAGGACCCTGAGAAGCTGGCGCGGTTCGTCTCCTTCGTGAACGCCCCCGACGTGCCCGACGCCAACATCTCCTTCGAGGTGGAGCGCGACCAGATCAAGCCCCAGTTGAGCAGCGAGCCCGTCACCCTGGGCAGCCACATCCCGGTAGGAGCACCCACGGCATGAGTGACTGGCAACAGATCTGTCGCGTCGACGACCTGGAGCGTGAGCGCGGCGTCACCGCTCTCGTGCACGGCCAGGCGGTGGCCATCTTCCGCACCCACGACGATCAGGTCTACGCGCTGGGCAACTACGACCCGTTCGCGCACGCCTCGGTGCTGGCCCGCGGCATCATCGGCACCCGCGGTGACGTGCCGTTCGTGGCTTCGCCGATGCACAAGCAGGCGTTCGACCTGCGCACCGGCGTGTGCCTGGACGACGACTCCGTCTCGGTCCCGGCGTACGACGTGAAGGTCGTCGACGGGACGATCCTGGTGGGTCCACGGAAGGCGAGCACCCTGGCATGAACCGGAGCCCGCTCGCTGACCCCGAAGCCCTTGCTGGCTATCGGATCGGGGTCACTGCGGCGCGCCGGGCCGAGGAACAGATCGCACTGCTGGAACGGCGCGGCGCCAGTGTGGAGTGGGCGCCGTTCCTGTCGGTGGAACCCACCCGGATCGACGCCGACGCGTTGCGGGCCGCCACCGAGGCGGTGACGTCGAGGCCGGTCGACATCCTGGTGGTCACCACCGGCATCGGGGTCAAGTCCTGGTTCGACGCCGTCGAGTCGTGGGGCGAACTGGACGGGCTGCTCGACGTGCTCGGCCGGGCCGAGATCATCGCCCGTGGACCCAAGACGGTCGGCGCCCTACGTCGGCGCGGGCTGCGGGAGTTGTGGTACCCCGAGTCCGAATGTTTCGACGACGTCCTCACCCACCTGCGTGGCCGTGACCTGACCGGCAAACGGATCGTGGTCCAGGAGCACGGCCAGTCGCTGTCGATGGTGGCGCATGCGCTGCGCCGACAGGGCGCCGACGTGCAGGTCGTCACGGTCTATCGGGTCGAGTCGGCCGAGGATCCGGCTCCGATGTTCCGGATGGTCGAACTGATCGCCGACCGCAAGCTGGACGCGGTCACCTTCACCGCGGCGCCGGCGGTGGCGGCGATGATGCAGGTCGCCGAGGTCACCGGTCGCCGCGACGACCTGGTCGGCGCGCTGCAGGCGGACGTGGTCGCCACCTGCGTCGGCCCGGTCACCGCAGCGGCGTTCGAGATGTGGGGGGTGCCCACCATCGAGCCGGAGCGCTCCCGGTTGGCGGCGATGATCAAACTGCTGGAGACGGAGTTGCCGCTGCGCCGGTCCGGCACTGCCCTCGAGGTCGCCGGCCACACACTGCTCGTGCACGGGGAGAGCGTGCTGCTCGACGGGGTCGAGGTGCACCTGTCGCCGGCACCGCAGGCGGTGCTGCAGGCGCTGCTGGTCAACCCCGGGCATGTGGTGTCGCGACGTCAACTCCTGTCGGTGCTGCCCGGGGGCAGCACCGCCTCGGAGCACGCCGTGGACATGGCGATCGCAAGGCTCCGGTCCGCGCTCGGCACCAAGCTGATCCAGACCGTGGTGAAACGCGGCTACCGGCTGGTGGTCGGATGAGGTCGGCCCGCCTGGTCACGGTCGCGCACGGCACCCGGACCGGTCCCGGCAATCTGGTGGCCGGTCAGGTGACCAGCGCAGCTGGTCGGCTCCTCGGCGTGCCCGCCCAGGCGTCGTACGTGGAACTGTGCGTGCCCACCTTCGCCGAGGTGATGGCGCGGGCCGAGGAAGCCACCGTCGTCGTGCCGCTGTTGTTGTCGACCGGCTATCACGTCCGCCATGACCTGCCGGCGGCGGCGGCGAGGTCGGCCGCCCCGGTGACGATGTGCCCCCCGTTGGGCCCGCATCCACTGCTCGCTGAGGTGATGGCCCGACGGTTGTTGCAGGCGCGCGCGAACCCGGGGGACCCGGTGGTGATGGTGGCGGCCGGCTCCCGGGACCGCGCCGCGGCGGCGGACCTGGACCGCGCTGCCCGGCTGCTCGAACGGCGCTGGGGTGGACCGGTGACCGTGGCCACCGTGAGCGGTGCTGGACCCCGGTTGCCTCAAGCGATCGCCCACGCCCGAGCCGGTGTGGACACCGGCGCCGCGGAGCGGCTGGCCGTGGTGCCCTACCTGTCCGCGGTCGGTCACTTCTCCCGTGAGGCAGCCGCGCAGGCCTCCGCCTGCGGGGTCAGCAGGGTCGCCGGCGTGCTCGGACCGCACCCGCTGCTGGTCGAGTTGGTGGTACGCCGGTACCTCGCCGCCGTCGCCGCAGTGGATGCCGCAGCCTGAGCGAGACCCAGCAGGCGTGGGCGGTCGGTGTGGTTCGGTGGTCGAGCGTCGTCCCTGTTCGGCGGTCGAGTGCCGCCTGCATTCGGTGGTCGAGTGCCGCCGCCCGTTCGGTGGTCGAGTGCCGCCGAGCTTGCGAGGCGGTGTATCGAGGCCACCCCGGGCGTGCCGGTGGCCCCGCAGCCGGTGGGGGTGCGGGGTCAGGGGCTGGGTGTATCTCGTGGTGGGTCGACGGGACTGCTGCCGTCGGGTCCACGGTGATACGAGCGGCCTTGGGGGCTGGTCCACAGGTACTCGCCGGGGATCAGCATGGTGTAGGTCCACCCCAGGTGGGTCTTCGCACGATGGTGGGTACGACACAACGGCGCCAGGTTCGTGGAGTCGGTCCGGCCACCGCCACCGTCGTCGCGCCAGGGTTCGACATGGTCCAGATCGCTGGTCCTGGCCGGCCGGTGGCAGTAGGGGAACACACACGTGGGGTTGTTCCCGACCACCTGGTCCCGCAGCCTGCCTGCGGGCTGATACCCCGTCGACATCAACGTCTCGTGCAGATCCAGGACGGGCTGGACGGTGACCTGGGCGCCCTCACACCATTCGGTGAGCTGCTCAAACGTCACCAAGCGGTCCCGGCGCCCCAGGATCGTCTCGACCCGGGCGATCCCGTCCCCGTACCCCTGAACCGCGTCCTCGGACAGATGCACATGCAACACCACCCGCCGGGTGGGTGGCCTCGATACATCGGCTCGTCCCTCGCCGACACTCGAC
>NZ_JAERJA010000020.1 GCF_016827675.1 Nocardioides limicola
CACGAACGCATCAGACGGACCCACCGAGTACCCGACCAACACCTCCACACCGATCCCCCAATGGGGGGTGATCTCACAGACTGCCTCCACTGTCCTGGCATACAGCGTCTGCGTTGCTGGACGGTTACCCGTGCGCCACTGCGCGTAGTCCTCAGGATCCAACAACTCACACGGATCCACCGGCACCGACGGCGGCTCAGCCGTCGGGGTGGGCTCCGGCTCAGTCGTTGCCGGGGCACCTGTGGGCTCGACCACCGACACCCCACCACCAGTGCAGCCAGCCAACACCACCACCAGGCCAGCCGCCACTACTCCGAGAACACTGCGATGCATCAAGCCACCGCATCCCGCCACGCCTCGATCATGAGGTCCATCAGCTCATCGAAGTCCGCCTCCGACACCCCCACCGGCTTCGACCGCGACTCCAAGTCGACCAACTCGACCTGGAGTTCCTGGCTGAGGTCATGGACAGTGACCCACTCCACCCAGGCGTCTTCGCCACTAGAACGCGTCCGCGACACTCCATGCTCAGCCTCGACATCACGACTGCGCCCTTCTGCGATGTTGTCGGCTCTCATTTCGTTCTCCTTCGCCAACGCTTCCGGGCTCAAGACCCAACCCTCCGTCTGCAACCCCAACCCCGCAGAAGACACATACGAGCACGTCCACCCCGGGTCACCGCGGGCATACTCCACCTCTCCCAACAACCGGTTGATCAGCGGGTGATCCACTGCAGGACATTCGGACGGCAACACCACCGGATGCTCCACCATCGCCGGAGAAACCTGCGCCACGACCTTCTCCAACAACGGCCGCACATCCTCCACACCCGCATTACTCCGGTTCAGCCGCACCCACACCACCTGATCGCCCACCCGCGCCAAACCTTCCGCGTGACCAGCTGCCGTGTGATAGGCCGCCCTCAACGGCAACCGGTCGTAGTACCCGAACGCCGCATCGCCGATCCCATCCCAGGCCACGAACTCAACCGAGTCCCCACGCCGGCGATCCCGGATCCGCTCAAACAGGTCACTCGGCGCCACCAAGTACCCGAACACCACTTCGTTCCCGATCCCCCATTGGGGGCGCACCCAACACGACGCCCCCAATGTGCGGACATTCAGCGCGACCACCGGTAACTGGTCCCCGGTGCGCCACTGCGCATAGTCCTCGGGACCCAACAGGTCACACGGATCCACCGGGGCCTCGACCGGCGAGGTCGGCTCAGCCGTGGGAGCTGGCCCCGTCGTGGGAGCCGGGGAACCAGTCGGCTCCGACACCCCACCACCAGTGCAGGCAGCCAACACTAGGCCAGCCACCACTACTCCGAGAACACTACGACGCATCAACCCACCGCATCCCGCCACGCCTCGATCATGAGGTCCATCAGCTCTTCGAAGTCCGCCTCCGACACCCCCACCGGACGCGACCGTGACTCCACGTCGAACAGGGTGACCTGCATCTGTTGGCGCAACTCCTCGATGGTGACGATGTCACTCCAGTTTGTCTCACTGTTCGACCTCGTGTGCAGGCTCGCCCCGTCCGTTTCAATCACCCGCAAACGCCCTGCCGAGACACTGTCCGCACCAATCTCGGCTTCTTGAGCCATTGCCTCGGGACTGAGTGTCCATCCCACTGCCCCGAGATGGCTGCCCTTTCTCGAAAAGTAGGAGCAACCCCACCCTGCGTCACCGCGGGCGTACTCCACCTCCCCCAACACCCGAGCGATCACCGGGTGATCCACCGCAGGGCACTCTGACGGCAACACCACCGGATGCTCCACCATCGCCGGAGAAACCTGCGCCACCACCTTCTCCAACAACGGCCGCAACTCCTCCGCCCCCACACCACTGCGATTCACCCGCAACCGCACCGTCTGCTCCCCCACCCGAGCCCACGCCTGCGCCTGACCAGCCGCCGTGTGATACGCCAACCTCAACGCCAACCGATCAGAGAACCCCCACGCCTCATCACCAACCCCCTCCCACACCACAAACTCAGCCGCATCCCCACGCCACCGAGACCGCTCCCGCACGAACGCATCAGACGGACCCACCGAGTACCCGACCAACACCTCCACACCGATCCCCCAATGCGGCCGCCACACGCACGCCGCCTCCAAATCCGACGCGTACAAGGTCCGCGTTCCAGGCCGATCCCCGGTCCGCCACTCCGCGTAATCCTCAGGATCCAACAGATCGCACGGATCCACCGGCACCGACGGCGGCTCAGCCGTAGGAGCCGGCTCGGTGACAGGGTCAGGGGCACCCGTCGGCACCGAAGACCCACCACCCGTGCAGCCAGCCAACAACACGCCGACCACCACCGCCACCCCGAGAAGACCCCGCATCAACCCACCGCATCCCGCCACGCCTCGATCATGAGGTCCATCAGCTCATCAAAGTCCGCCTCCGACACACCCACCGGACGCGACCGCGACTCGACGTGCGACAGGTCCACCTGCAACATCTGACGTGTGGCCGCGACGGTTACGTATTCGCGCCAGGCAGTGTCACTCGTCGACCGCACCCGCGCGGTCCCTCGCTCTGCTCTGAGTTCGCGAACGCCGCCCGACGCCAGCACCTCATCAGCGATCTCGCGCTCCTCTGTGAGAGCCTCCGCGCTCAACTCCATCCCCTGCGCCAACAGGGACGCTCCGTTCCTGAACTCGTACGAGCAGGCCCATGCGCTGTCTCCCCGGGCGTACGTAACCTCACCCAACGTCCGATAAATGGTCGGATGATCCACCGAAGGGCACGCCTCGGGCACAACGATCGAATGCTCGTGCATCGCTGGCGAGACCTGCCCGACCAGCTTCTCCAACAACGGCCGCAACTCCTCCGCCCCCACACCACTGCGATTCACCCGCAACCGCACCGTCTGCTCCCCCACCCGAGCCCACGCCTGCGCCTGACCAGCCGCCGTGTGATACGCCAACCTCAACGCCAACCGATCAGAGAACCCCCACGCCTCATCACCAATCCCCTCCCACACCACAAACTCAGCCGCATCCCCACGCCACCGAGACCGCTCCCGCACGAACGCATCAGACGGACCCACCGAGTACCCAAAGATGACTTCGACGCCGACGCCCCAGTGAGGCGGCGCTTCGCAAACCGCCTGACGCAGGGTCGGATTGAACACGACCACGGGCTTCTGGTCCCCGGTGCGCCACTGCGCATAGTCCTCAGGATCCAACAGATCGCACGGATCCACCGGCACCGACGGCGGCTCAGCCGTAGGAGCCGGCTCGGTGACAGGGTCAGGGGCACCCGTCGGCACCGAAGACCCACCACCCGTGCAGCCAGCCAACAACACGCCGACCACCACCGCCACCCCGAGAAGACCCCGCATCAACCCACCGCATCCCGCCACGCCTGGATCAACACATCCATCAACTCATCAAAGTCCGCCTCCGACACACCTGTAGGACGCGACCCCGACTCCGCATCCCGAAGACTGACCTCCAGCTTCTGGCGGGTCGCATCGACCGTCACAAAGTCCAACCACTCACGATCATCAGTGCCCCGAGTCCGCACCATCCCCGCCGGCGCCGGCACCTTGCGCGTCGTCCCGGACGCAAGATTCCTGGCACTGCTCTCGTTCTCTGCCTTCAGGGCCTCCGGACTCAACGCGTAGCCGGTCGTCCTCAATGCCCAGCCGTGGGAGGAGATATAGGAGCACCCCCACCCCGCATCACCGCGGGCGTACTCCACCTCACCGAACACACGGGCGATCACCGGGTGATCCGGCGCAGGGCACTCATCGGGCAACACGATCTGATGCTCATGCATCGCCGGAGAAACCCCCGCGACCACCTTCTCCAGCAACGGCCGCACATCCTCCAACGGCACCATGCTCCGATTCACCCGCACCCACACCGTGTGCTCCCCCACCCGCGCCGCGCCCATCGTGTGACCAGCCGGAGTGTGGTACGCCACCCGCACCGGCAACCGCTCCGTATACCCGAACGCCGCATCACCGATCCCATCCCACGCCACAAGTTCACCAAAGTTGGTGTTGGTCGCGAGCTCGCGCTGCTCGTCCTCGAACAGGTCACCGGGCACCATCGTGTACCCGATCAGCACATCGGACCCGATCCCCCACTGCGACGGCATCAGACACACCGCCGAAGCGGGAGGACCGAACATCGACACCCGCGGCGCCTGATCCCCGGTCCGCCACCGCTCGTAGTCCTCAGGATCAAACAACCCACACGGATCCACGGGGGCCTCGACAGGCTCGACCGTCGGGGCGGGCTCAGTGGTGGGCTCAGTGGTGGGGGCCGGAGCACCCGTCGGCTCCGACGACCCGCCACCCGTACAGCCCGCCAACAACAGCCCGACCACCACTACCCCGATCCCGAGAACACTGCGATGCACTCAACCCACCGCGTCCCGCCACGCCTCGATCAACACATCCATCAACTCATCAAAGTCCGCCTCCGACACCCCCACCGGACGCGACCGCGATTCCACGTCCATCAACTCCACCTGCAACTTCTGACGAGCCTCGGCGACGGTGGCGAAGTCCCGCCAAACCGCTGGGTTAAGAGAACGAGTCCGCGCCATACCCCGCCCGCCTTCAAGTTCACGCGTGCGACCCGCCGCCACGTTGCTGTCACGACTCGCGGTCTCCTGAGCCAAAGCCTCCGGGCTCAACACCCACCCGCTGGCCTGCAGAGCCACCCCTTCCGACGACAAGTACGAGCAACCCCACCCTGCGTCACCGCGGGCATACTCCACCTCCCCCAACAACCGAGCGATGACCGGGTGATCCACCGCAGGGCACTCTGACGGCAACACCACCGGATGCTCCACCATCGCCGGAGAAACCTGCGCCACCACCTTCTCCAACAACGACCGCAACTCCTCCGCCCCCACACCACTGCGATTCACCTGAAACCGCACCGTCTGCTCCCCC
>NZ_JAERJA010000021.1 GCF_016827675.1 Nocardioides limicola
CGCATCGGCGTGATGCCACGGGCTGGGTCCGTGGTCGAAGGAGCATCACGTCATGAGCGAGCACGAGTCTGAGAGTACGACGTTGCCAGCGGTGAGGGAGCCGGACATGGTTCGGCTCGCCGAGGAGTTGGTGGCTTCGGCCACCGATCGCGGTCTGGCCCTGACGGGTGAGGGTGGGCTGTTGACCGAGTTGACCCGCAAGGTGTTGGGAGTCGGCGTTGGAGGCCGAGATGTCGCATCACCTGGGCTATGACCGCCACGACCCGGTCGGCCGTGGCAGCGGAAACTCCCGTAACGGGTCGACACCGAAGACGGTCACGACCGAGATCGGGAAGATCACCGTGGACGTGCCGCGGGACCGGGATGGGTCGTTCGAGCCCCGAGTCGTGCCCAAGCATCAGCGTCGGCTGACGGGGTTCGACGAGGCGGTGATCAGTCTCTACGGCAAGGGCATGACCACCGGCGACATCGCCGCGCACCTCTCGGAGGTCTACGACACCGACGTGTCGAGAGACCTGGTCTCCACGGTCACCAACAAGGTCGTCGCGGAGATGAAGGAATGGCAGGCCCGGCCACTCGACGCGATCTATCCGGTGATCATCATCGATGCGATCGTGCTCAAGGTCCGCGAGGGCAGCGTCGCCAACCGGCCTGTGTACGTGGCGATGGGCGTGAACCTCGACGGCTTCAGGGATGTTCTGGGCATGTGGGTCGGCCCCTCGGGCGGCGAAGGAGCCAAGCAGTGGATCAACATGCTGACCGACCTGAAGAACCGTGGCATCCTCGACGCATGCATCGTGTGCTGCGACGGCCTCAAGGGCCTCCCGGAGGCGATCAACGCGGTCTGGCCCCAAGCGGTCGTGCAGACCTGTGTGGTGCACCTGGTCCGCAACAGCCTGCGGTACTCCTCCAAGCAGCACTGGCAGAAGATCACCGGGCAACTGCGTCGGATCTACACCGCCCCGACCGTGGAGGCCGCGGAGTTCGAGTTCGAGATCTTCGCCGAGGAGTGGGAAGTGAAGTACCCGGCGATGATCAAGCTGTGGCGCAACGCGTGGGCCGAGTTCGTGCCGTTCCTCGACTTCCCCGTCGAGGTCCGCAAGATCATCTACACCACCAACGCGATCGAGTCCCTCAACGCCCGGTTCCGGGCCGCGACACGGCGGCGCGGGCACTTCCCCGACGAGCAGTCCGCGCTCAAGGTCCTCTACCTCGCCGTGCGGCATCGCGAAGTGAACCGGCCCAACCCCAGCGGCCGGATCGCCGGCTGGAAGAACATCCTCAACGTCTTGTCCATGACCTACGGCGACCGCCTGGGTCTCAACTGAGCCGATGCCCACTTACACAAAGTTTCCGACAGACCC
>NZ_JAERJA010000001.1 GCF_016827675.1 Nocardioides limicola
ACGAGGCACTGACCCGGTTCGACCCCGAGGAGGCCGAACAGCGCCGCCTCGACGGCCTCGAGGGTCGCCGGGTCGACATCGACCTCGATGACCTGATCGATGGGCAGGTCTGCCACGCCCGCGTAAACGGGGTCATCGACGCCGCCGACGCGCTCGACCTCCAAGAAGCCCTCACCACCCTGGCCGCGCAGTACCGCGACCTGGGATCCCTGGAATCGTTGAACGTACGCCGCGCCAAAGCCCTCGGCGAGCTGGCCCGCACCCAACTCCACCTCCACCTCGACGACCGCGGGGACAGTGGCGGGGGTCTCGAGACACCGCGGGTGACGGAGCGGTGGGTCGGTGGTCGAGTGTCGGCGAGGGACGAGCCGATGTATCGAGGCCACCCACCCGGCGGGTGGTGTTGCATGTGCATCTGTCCGAGGATGCGGTTCAGGGGTTCGGGGACGGGATCGCCCGGGTGGAGACGATCCTGGGGAAGCGGGATCGGTTGGTGACGTTTGAGCAGCTCACCGAATGGTGTGAGGGCGCCCAGGTCACCGTCCAACCCGTCCTGGATCTTCACGAGACGTTGATGTCGACGGGGTATCAGCCCTCGGGCAGGTTGCGGGAGCAGGTGGTCGGGAACAACCCGACGTGTGTGTTCCCGCACTGCCACCGGCCGGCCAGGACCAGCGATCTGGACCATGTCGAACCCTGGCGCGACGACGGTGGCGGTGGCCGGACCGACTCCACGAACCTGGCGCCGTTGTGTCGTACCCACCACAGGGCGAAGACCCACCTGGGGTGGACCTACACGATGCTGATCCCTGGTGAGTACCTGTGGACCAGCCCCCAAGGCCGCTCGTATCACCGTGGACCCGACGGCAGCAGTCCCGTCGACCCACCACGAGATACACCCCGCCCCTGACCCCGCACCCCCACCGGCTGCGGGGCCACCGGCCTGCCCCGTGCCACCCGGGGGTGGCCTCGATACACCGCCTCGCAAGCTCGGCGGCACTCGACCACCGAACAGGCGCGGCACTCGACCACCGAGCACGGTGGTGTGGTTCGGCGGTCGAGTAGCGAGCGTCAGCGAGCGTCCGCGCGACCTCGGGGGTGGCCTCGATACACCGCCTCGCAAGCTCGGCGGCACTCGACCACCGAACAGGCACGGCACTCGACCACCGAATGCAGGCGGCACTCGACCACCGAATGCAGGCGGCACTCGACCACCGGACAGGCGACGCATTCGGCCAGCAGGGGGGACTACGCCCACTCGCCGGGGCCGACTACGGCGTACCGCGAACACACGAACGCGCCGTTGCGTCCGGTCTCGAGGAGTCGCAGCGCAAGCCGTCGAGGCAGGAGCGGTCGACCCGAGCCCAGGGTGACCGGGGCGACGTAGGTGATCACCTCGTCCAGCAGGCCGGCGTCCGCGAACTGCCCGGCCAGATCGCCGCCTCCGACCACCCACAGATCCTTCCCCTCGGCTGCCGCCGCCATCTCGTCGTACACGGTGGCGACCGGCCCGGCCGCGAACCGTACGTCCGCCCCGGCGACGGGCGCCAGGTCGCGGCTGGTCATCACCCACGTCGGGATTCGGTAGGGCCACACCGACCCGGTCTCCGTGACCATCTCCCGCTGGTGGTCGAGCACCCACTCGTACGTCGTGGACCCCATCACCACCGCGCCGATGCCGGCGAAGAACTCGTCGTAGTTGAAGAGACCGTCCCGTTCCTGCTCCTGCGGGAACAGCCAGGCGAGCGAATCCTCGGGGTCGGCGATGAATCCGTCCAGCGTGGTCGCGGTGTAGTAGGTCAGCGTCGGCATCTCAGTGTTCCTCTCCGTCGGCTTCACCACGCAGTGACCGCAGCCATCCGATCGGGTCCCCGTCGTCGGTCTCCACCCCGGCGGCGCGGAACAGGTGCCGAGCGAGCAGGCGCCGGTGCGCGCTGAAGGCGAGCACGTGGGTGAGGACATGGGCGAGCTGGAAGCTCTCCGGAGGCTCGCAGCGCGCATCGATCAGCCGGTCGTCCCAGGCGCCTCGACGTTCCAGGTCCCGCACCATGGCGAGCCAGCGCGGCGCGGTGGCCTCGTGCCGTTCCCACAGGTCGACCGCCTCGACATGCTCCGGCTGCGGCGGCATCGCGTCTCCGTTGATCGCAGCCAGCCACACCTCGCGGGTCCTCACGTGATGTGACAGCACCTGAGCCAGCGACTCCTCCGGGCCGTCCCACGCCAGCACCACCAGGCCGGGCATCCGCACCCGGTGGAACTCCGCAGGGTCCACAGCCTTGGCGAGGTCGAGCAGGTACCGGGTGTCGCCCAGGTCGTGGCCGACCAACTGTTCGGTGAGAGGGTTCATGGCCTGCTCCGTGGAGTGCACCCACAACGACATGGGCGGGTGGAAATGGATGCCGTTGGGCGCCGGCAGCCAGTGCCCGGCACCCGGGCTGCTCGGCGGATGCCCGAAGGCGCGCGAGAAGGCCCGGCTGAACCCCTCGACCGACTCGTAGCCGGCCGCCCAGGCGGCCTCGGTGACACTGCTCCCGTTCCCCAGTTGCCAGGCGGCGCGTTCCAGCATCAGCCGGCGTCGCATCGCCACCGGGGCCTCGCCGGTAGCGCCGGAGAGCAGCCGGCTGAAGTGGTACGGCGAGGAATGGGCGCCGTCCGCCATCTCGCCCAACGTCCGGTTGTCCTCGTCGAGGGCCGCGTCGAGCAGTTGGCGAAGCCGATCACGATCACTCATGCGGACCAGTCTGCGCGGTGACGCCACCTCGCCCCTTGACCGTCCTTGCTCAGCTGGTCGCTATCTGTCCCGCTTGGTGGCGGCGGCCGCCAGAGCCCGCAGGGCGTCCTGGGCGACCGCGCTCACCCCGGACCGCTCCAGCGCGGCCAGCGAGGTGGCGGCGAGTTCATCGATCATCGACTCCACCTGGAGACGCGCCCCGGAGGACTCGATGACCTCGCACAGTCGCGCCACCTCGGCGGCGGTCAACTCCTTGCCCAGGGACCGGTCCAGCAGGTCCGCGTCCGCAGCGGCGGCGGACTCCAGGGCCAGCGCGATCAGGACGGTGCGCTTCCCCTCGACCAGATCGTCGCCGGCCGGCTTCCCAGTGCTGGCCGGGTCCCCGAAGACCCCGAGCACGTCGTCGCGCAGTTGGAAGGCCTCGCCCAGCGGCAGCCCGAAGGCAGTGAGCTCCTCGATCGTCCCCGGGCCCGCACCGGCCAGCGCGGCACCGATGTGCAGCGGCCGCTCGATCGAGTACTTGGCCGACTTGAACCGCAGCACCGTCATCGCGGTGGCCACGTCGGCGCGGCCACGCGCCTGCACCGACACATCCAGGAACTGGCCGGCGACCACCTCGGTGCGGCACACGTCGAAGAAGTCCAGGCCCGTGCCCACCTGCGGCAGTCCACTGTGCCGCAGGAGCTCATCGGCCCACGTCAGCAACAAGTCACCGAGCAGGATGGCGGTGGCGGTGCCGTACTGCTCGGGATCCCCGGTCCAGCCGTCGCCTCGGTGCTGCGCCGCGAACGCCCGGTGGGTCGCCGGCCGGCCGCGCCGGGTGTCGGAGTCGTCCATCACGTCGTCGTGCACCAAGGCGCTGGCATGCAGCAACTCCAGGGCGGCGCAGGCCCGGAACAGGGCGGCGGGATCGGCCACCTCGGGCTGAACCGCCCGATAGCCCCACCAACAGAACGCGGCGCGCAACCGCTTGCCACCCGCGACCGTCACCCGGGCCTCATCCAGCAACCGGGTCGCGTCAGCGCCCAACGGCGCCAACCGCTCCTGCTGAGCCGCCAGGAACTCGTCCAGGGTCTGCTGGATCGAATCCCGGAAGGAGGCCGCGTCCCAATGAGTGCTCACGGCGCGAGCGTATCCGGCGTCCGATCTGGCCCGGTCGGTGGACAAAGGTCCCGACGCGGGGAGTCGCCTCTACGCTTTGACCATGGTCGATGTCACTGACGAACGCAGCATCGCGGCGCGGATCCGCGCCGGCCAGCAGTCGTTCTCGTTCGAGTTCTTCCCGCCCAAGGACGACGAGGGCGAGAAGGTGCTGTGGCAGTCGATCTCCGAACTCGAGCCGCTCAAGCCGACCTTCGTCTCGGTCACCTACGGGGCCGGTGGCCAGACCCGTGACCGCACGGTGGCGATCACCGGCCGGATCGCCAGCGAGACCAGCCTGTTGCCGATGGCACACCTCACCTGCGTCGGTCACACCAGCGACGAGGTCCGCAGCATCCTCGCCGACCTCACCGACGCCGGGGTACGCAACGTGCTGGCGCTCCGGGGTGACCCGCCGGCCGGCCCCGGGACCCCCTGGGTGGGCACCGAGGGAGGCGTCGACTACGCCAGCGATCTGGTCGCACTGATCAAGGAGACCGTCGGCTCCTGCGTGGGCGTGGCCGCGTTCCCCGAAGGGCACCGGGACGCGCCGACCCTCGACGACGATGCCAAGGCACTGCGCGCCAAGTACGACGCCGGTGCGGAGTTCGCGATCACCGAGATGGTGTTGCGGGCCAGCGACTATTTCGGACTGGTGGAGCGCGCCCAGGACCACGGGGTCGACTTCCCGATCCTGCCCGGCATCATGCCCATCCTGAACTACAACTCGATGCAGCGGATGGTCGAGCTCTCCGGCCGAGAGATCCCCGACGAGGTCCGAGCGCGGCTGGAACCGCTCCGCGACGACCCGGCCGCGTTGCGGGCCGAGGGCATCCGGATCGCCACCGAGTTGTGTCAGGACCTGCTCGCCGGCGGCGCACCGGGGCTGCACTTCTACACGTTGAACCGGTCCAAGGCGACCCGGGAGATCTTCGCGGCGCTGCGGCTGGGCGACTGAGCCTGCCTCAGCGGGCCGGCCCGATCGCCTCCGCGACCAGCGCCGCCGACAGGCCGACGAACGGGATCCCGGCTCCGGGTGTCGCGTGCGCCCCGGCGGCGTACACCCCCGGCACCGGGGTGGCCGGGCCGACTCGTTCGGTGACCGTGGACCGCCCCTGCCAGAGCACGCCCATCGGTGAGCCGGCCCAGTGCTCGGCCTGCTCCTTGGGAGACCGGTCGATCCGGGTCACCAGGTGCCGCCGCACGTCCAAGCCCTGGCGGGCCATCGCGTTCAGGATGTCCTCGGACAACCGACCCCGACCGAGCACCGTCCAGGCCGCTCCGCCCTCGGGCGCTCGTCCGCCGGGTCTCACGGTCAGCTCCGCGTCGCCGTGCAGCACCACCTCGGAGGTCAGTTCCGGGATCTCGCCGTCCAGGCCCAGGTGGCAGACCACCGGCGGGATCGCCGGCATCGTCCGCGCCACGTGCCGGGCCAGCACCGGCAGTCGGCGCGGATCGATCGCGCACACCACCACGTCGGTGTCCACCGGACCCGAGTCGGTGGCCACCGCGACCACGGCGCCCTCGCGCAACACCACGTCGGTGGCCGTGGTCTCGGTCAGCACCCGCACCTTCCGGGTCTCCAGCCGGGCGGCCAGGGCGTCGCGCAGTGCCACCATCCCGCCGGGGATCGTCCAGGCTCCGAAGCGCTGCTCGACGTAGGCGTGCATGCCCATCCAGGCCGGGACGTTGCGAGGGTCGTGGCCGCCGAGCACGAACGGGTAGGCCGCCACCTGGCGCAGGCGCGGGTCCCGGAAGGTCTTGCGGAGACGCTTGTAGACCGACTCTCGGCTGCGCAGCAGGCGCTGCACCTGCTTGCTGGTGGTCTCCGGCAGCAGCGGCCGCTCCAGGTAGTCGCGACGGATCAGGTCCCAGTCGTCGGCGAAGGAGGCGACGTAGTCGCACCACAGGTCGCCGAGTCCGGCCTCGAGTTCCTCGAAGGCGTCGTACTGCACCCCTCGGGAGCCGCCGGGCAGCCGAACGCTGCTGCCGTCGGCGAACCGGTGCTCGCGGATCAGGTCCACGGCGACCAGGTCCAGTTCGGCGTCGAGTTGCCGGCCGGACTTGCGGAACAGGTCCCGGACCACGCCCGGCAACAGCGTGGTGGTCGGGCCGGTGTCCCAGGTGAACCCTCGGGCACTGATCGAGTCCAGGGCGCCGCCGAGGGTCGGCAGCCGCTCCACCAAGGTCACCTCGTGACCGAGCTTGGCGAGCCGTGCCGCGCTGGCCAGGCCGCCGAAGCCGCCGCCGATCACGGTCACCCGGGCCATCTCAGGCCACCTCGATCTCGGTCGCGTCGGTCATCTTCAGCAGCTCCTCGTAGGTCGTGGAGAAGACGGCGGCCGGGTGGCCGGCCGCCGCCCAGATGACCGGGTGTCGTTGCAGCCACACGTCCAGGTACGTCGGCAGCGGGGCAGGGTGCGCGATCGGGGAGACGCCGCCGATCACCTGGCCGGTGTGCTGGCGGACGAACTCGGCTGCGGCGCGCCGCAGCGGCGGCAGGCCGAGGTCAGCGGCCACCTTGTCGGTGTCCACCCGGTGGGCGCCGGAGGTGAGCAGCAGGACCGGGGAGCCGTCGGCGTCGAAGACCAGGCTGTTCGCGATCGCGCCGACCTCGCAGCCGAGCGCCTCGGCGGCCAGGGCAGCGGTGTGCACCGAGTCGGGCAGCACCACCACGTCGCCGGTGCCGCCACGTCGCCCGAGCTCGGCGCGGAAGCGGGTGATCGACTCGTGCTCGCTGGTCATGGACGAAGGCTACTGGGCGACCTCGTCGGCACTTGACCGGTTGTCGGAGGGGAGGTGTAACGTAGATCGTGCTTCGAAAGTATGTTCGAAGTTGGCGTGGTTGGTGGGGTCGAGTGAGAGCAACGGAAGAGGTGCACTGTGCGCAAGTACGACGACCCCGTGGATGTGCGACGAGGCGGTGACGGGCCGGAGCAGTTCCTGTGGCACGGCCGGTTGTGGAAGGTGCGTGAGGTGATCGCCCACTGGGTGGAGACCGGCGCCTGGTGGCAGGCGGCGGTCGGCGCCGAGGGGCCGGTGGACCTGGTCGCCGAGCGGGAGCTGTGGCGGGTGGAGGCCGGCCGGGGCGTGGCCTCCGGCGTCTTCGACCTGGCCCTGGACAGCACCGACGGCCACTGGCAACTCGTCGGCTGCGCGGACTGAGGGGGAGCGATGCAGACCAGTCCACACCTGCTGCCGGCCACCACACACGCCCAGTTGGCGCGTGCCGCTGAGTCGCTCCGGGAGGCGATCACCAGCACCGACGTGCCAGCCCGGTACGCCCACGCCCATGTCGCCGCGCTCCGGGCCGCAGCCGCGCTGCTCGCCGCCCGGGCCAGGCCCACGCCGGGCAGCCGTCCCCAACGCAACGCCTGGGTGCTACTGGCCCGAGTGGCCCCCGAACTGGCCGAATGGGCCACCCTGTTCGCTGCCGGGGCGTCCAAACGGGCTGCCGCCGAGGCCGGCTCCCGGCGGGCGGTCACCGAACGCGAGGCCGACGACCTGATCCGGGAGGCAGACCGCTTCCTGGCCGTGGTCGAGACCAGCCTCGGGCTGGCTCCGCACGCCCGGATCGAGCAGCAACTTCCGTGGCGTGCCGCGGCGGGAGCATGAGCGATCCGTTCGTCCACCTGCACGTCAGTTCCGGGTACTCCCTGCAGTACGGCGCCTCGCACCCGCACCTGCTGGTCGAGCGGGCCGCGGACCTGGAGATGGACACCTTGGCGCTCACCGACCGGGACGGTCTCTATGGCGCGGTGAAGTTCGTCAAGGCCTGCCAGCGCTCCGGGATCCGGCCGGTGCTGGGGGTGGACCTGGCCTACCGCTGGCCGGGGCCCGAGCAGCGACTCGACGGGCGCGGTCGGTCGGTGGTGGCCGAGCCCAGGCGGACTCCGGCCCGCGGCGGCGCCTTCCGGGACCCGCGGCTGCCCCGACTCACCCTGCTCGCCGACGGGCGAGCAGGGTGGGCGGCGCTGTGCCGGCTGGTCTCCGCGGCCCATGCGGCGGCGACCGAGCGTGGACGCCCGGTCCTCGACCCGACACTGATCGGCGAACATGCCGCACACGTGCGGGTGCTGCTCGGCCCGGACTCGGAGCCGGGACAGCACCTGGCCGCCCGCCGCCACGATCTGGCCCGGGTCGCCCTGGCCCGGCTGTCCGACCTGGTGCCACGTCACCACCTGGTGATGGAGACGGTCTCGCATCGGCTGCCCGGGCATGGACCGGGCAGCAGCATCCATGCCGCCCGGATGCTCGGCCTGGCCGCGGAGGCAGGAGTGGGGACGGTGCTCAGCAACCAGGTCAGATATGCGGCCCGCGACGACGCCCCGATCATCGACATCCTCGACTCCGCCCGCCGACTGGTGCCGCTGGGGTCGGTGGACCTGCGCGACCCCGGCCCCACTCGTGGCCGCGGCAACGCCGAGGGCTACCTGAAGTCCGGCAAGGAGATGACCGAGATCGCCGAGGACATCTGCCGGGCCGCCGGTCTCGCCGATGCCGAGGCCACCCGGCTGCTGGCCAGGAGCCGGAGCGTCGCCGACCAGTGCGTGCTGGAGCCGGCCGATCTGGGGATGGGGCGCGCCCACCTGCCGGAGCTGGGCGTCGCCGGGGATGCGGACGCCATGCTCCGGGCGGCCTGCGAAGCGAGCATCGAGCGACGCTACGGTGCCGCGCCCAGGCTGCGGATCTGGAGCCGGCTCGACCACGAGCTGCAGATCATCGGCCAGCTCGGCTATGCGGCGTACTTCCTCACCGTCGCCGAGGTCACCGACCTGATCCGCGACCTGGGGGTGCGCTGCGCCGCCCGCGGATCCGGTGCCGGCAGCCTGGTCAACCACCTGCTCGGCATCTCCGCGGTCGACCCGCTGCGGCACGACCTGCTGATGGAGCGGTTCTGCTCACCGCTGCGGGCGACCCTGCCCGACATCGACCTGGATGTGGAGTCGGCCCGCAGGACGGAGATCTACGACGCGATCCTGGCCAGGTTCGGCTCCGACCGCTGCGTCTGCGTCTCGATGCGGGACACCTACCGAGTCCGGCACGCGGTCCGCGACGTCGGCGCGGCCATCGGTCTGCCGCCCACCGAGATCGACGCGATCGCCAAGGCGTTCCCGCACATCCGGGCCCGGGACGCCCGGGCCGCGCTGCGGGAGCTGCCCGAACTGCGGAACGCCGGGCTGGACGCCGGCCACCTGGACGTGCTGCTCCGACTGGTGGAACGGCTCGACGGGCTGCCCCGACACATCGCCCTGCACCCCTGCGGGGTGATCCTCTCCGACGCCACCCTGCTGGACCGCACCCCCGTCGAGCCCAGCCACGCCGGCTACCCGATGAGCCAGTTCGACAAGGACGACGTGGAGGACCTCGGCCTGCTCAAGCTCGACGTACTCGGCATCCGGATGCAGTCGGCGATGGCCCACGCGATCGCCGAGGTGGAGCGGGTCGACGCCGTCACGATCGACCTCGACGAGGTGCCCTACGACGACCCGGCGACCTATCGGCTGATCAGCGAGGCCCGCACCCTCGGCGTCTTCCAGATCGAGTCCCCCGGGCAGCGGGAGCTGATCGCCAAGTCCGGGATCGACACCTTCGAGGACGTCATCGTCGACATCTCCCTGTTCCGCCCCGGGCCGGTGAAGAGCGACATGGTCAGGCCCTACCTGGAGGCCAAGCAGGGCTGGAAGCAGGCGGTCTACCCACACCCCCAGCTGCGCGGCATCCTCGGGCCCACCCACGGGGTGGTGGTCTTCCACGAGCAGGTGATCGAACTGATCGCCACCTTCGCCGGGGTCAGCCATGCCGAGGCCGACGTACGCCGTCGGATGCTCGGCGACGTCGACGGGATGGCCGACACCAGGATCTGGTTCCACACCCGAGCGCTGGCGCGAGGCTACGAACTGGCGCTGGTGGAGCGGATGTGGGCGGTGCTGGCGGCCTTCGCCTCGTTCGGGTTCTGCAAGGCCCATGCCGCGGCGTTCGCGGTGCCCACCTTCCAATCGGCCTGGCTCAAGGCACATCACCCGGCAGCGTTCCTGGCCGGAGTACTCACCCACGACCCAGGCATGTATCCGAAACGACTGATCCTCGACGACGCCCGCCAGTGCGGTCTTGAGGTGCTCGGTCTCGACGTCAATGTCAGCGGCCGGCACTACACCGTGGAGCGGACCGAGCGCGGGTACGGCATCCGGATCGCATTGGGGGAGGTGAAGGGGATCAGTGACGCGGAGATCGAACGGGTGCTGGCCGGGCGTCCGTACAGTTCGCTGGCCGACTTCTGGCACCGCGCCCGGGTCTCCCGGCCGGTGGCCGAACGACTGGTGGAGACCGGCGCCCTGGACCGGTTGCACGGGATCACCGACTTCCTGACCCGTCGCGGTCGCCCCACCCGCCGCGACCTGCTGCTGCAGATCAACACCCTCGACCGGGCCAGCCGGTCGGCCGGTCTGGTCGGGCAGCTCGCCCTCGACCTGGACGGTGGTGAGGTCAGCCACGGACTGCCCGAGATGGCCGCCGACGAACGACTCCGCGCCGAGCTCGAGGTGCTGGGTCTCGATGTCAGCACCCACGTGCTCACCGAGTACGCCGACTTCCTCGCCGCTCTCGGAGTGACCCGGAGCCGGGATCTCCTCGGCCAGCGCAGCCGCGCGGACCTGCTGGTCGCCGGGGTCAAGGTTGCCACCCAGACCCCGCCGGTCCGCTCCGGACACCGGGTGGTCTTCCTGACCCTCGACGACGCCACCGGACCGGTCGACGTCACCTTCTTCTCCGACGCCCAGGGGCCGTATGCGGCGACCGTCTTCGGGTCGTGGCTGCTGCTGGTCCGTGGTGAGTTGCGGCGTACCGGATACCGGGGGGTCTCGCTGCGCGGCACCGGCGCGTGGGAGTTGACCGAACTCCGGGAGTTGGCCCGGCATCAGGGCCTGGAGGCGGTGCGGCGACTGATCGAGTCGACACCTGCCGGGCAGCCGGAGCGGCCGGAGCAGCCACGCCGGGTGCTCACGCACACCAGCGGTTTCGCGATGTCGCCGTACTCCGACATCCGGCCCGCCGGTGAGGACGTCCGGCAGGTGGCCCGCAAGCTGTGGCATCGCAGTCCGGGGAGTCCGGGGTGAATGGCGTGCACAGGTCCCCGCTCGCTGACGCCGGGGCACTAGGGTGGGACCCATGGTCGGCCCGGCATCGCTCCTCGCCCGCACCGCAGTGGTCTGGGACGCTCTCGACGAGGTCCTCGCGGCCGGAGGGTGCGACGTACTCGACATCGGTGGAGGCACCGGGGTCTCCGCAGTCCGGATCGCCGAGCAGGGGCACCGGGTCACCGTGGTCGATCCCAGTCCCGACGCCCTCGCCGCGCTCGGCCGCCGCGCCGCCGAGGCCGGGGCCGAGATCACCAGTCAGCAGGGTGACCTGGCCGATCTGGTCGACCTGGTGGCGGCCGACTCCTTCGATCTGGTGCTCTGTCACGGCGTGCTCGAAGTGGTCGACGACATCCCGGCCGCACTGGCCGCGATCGGCACGGTGCTGCGCCCCGGTGGCGCGCTCAGCCTGCTGGTCGCCCAGCAGCACGCGGCCGTGGTCTCCCGGGCGCTGGCCGGCCACTTCGGCCAGGCCAGAGAGCTGCTCGACGATCCCGGAGTGCCGGACGGGCGGCACCGCAGCGGGCGACGCTTCACCGTGGAGGGGATCACCCGACTGCTGCTCGACGCCGGGTACGCCGCACCTCAGGTGCACGGCGTCCGGGTCTTCACCGATCTGGTGCCCGGCTCGCTGCTCGATGCCGAGGCGGGCGCCGGTCAGGGGTTGCTCGACCTGGAGCGTGCCGTCGCCGGTCGTCCGGAGTACCAGGTGCTGGCCGCACAACTGCATCTGCTCGCTCGGCGCTGAGTCCCGGACCGTCCCGACAGGACGGCGATGAGGCCCCCCGACGGGTCGGAGGCGTCGGTGATCCTGCACGTGGACATGGATGCCTTCTATGCCTCGGTGGCGTTGCGGGACCGTCCTGACCTGGCCGACCTGCCGGTGGCGGTCGGGGGCGCCGGCCGGGGCGTGGTGCTGTCGGCCAACTACGTGGCCAGGGCGGCAGGGATCCGGTCGGCGATGCCGATGTCGCGGGCTCGTCGTCTCTGCCCGTCCCTGGTGGTGCTGCCGCCGGACTTCGCTGCCTTCGAGCGCAGTTCGGCGGCGGTCCGGGAGATCTTCCGTCAGGTCACCGACCTGGTCGAGGTCATCTCCTTGGACGAGGCGTTCCTCGACGTCTCCGGTGCGGTACGCCGGCTCGGCACCCCGTGGCAGATCGCTGAACTGATCCGGGCCCGGATCCATGACGAGCAACGGATCACCTGCTCGGTCGGTGTCGCCCCCACCATCTCGGTGGCCAAACTGGCCGGTCGCCTCGCGAAGCCGGACGGGGTGGCAGTGGTCGCCCCGCACCAGGTGATCGGGTTCCTGCATCCGCTCGATGTCGGAGAACTGTGGGGGGTCGGGGAGCGGACCCGGGCCAGACTCGTCCGGCTCGGCCTGATCACCGTCGGTGACGTCGCGCACACCCCGCTGCCGGTGCTGCAGCAGATCCTCGGCATCGCTGCCGGTGGGCACCTGCACCGGCTGGCCTGGGGTGCCGATCGGCAGCGGGTCACCCCGAGATCGGGGCCGCATGCGCCGGAGCGCAGCACCGGGGCCGACCACACCTTCGCCCAGGACGTGGACGATGCCGAGGTGATCCGGCGGGAGTTGCTGCGACTTTCGGCGAAGGTGGGTCGTCGGGTCCGGGCCGTGGAGCTCTCGGGGCGTACCGTCACTCTCCGGGTCCGGTTCGCCGACTTCACCACCCTCACCCGATCCCGGACCCTGGCCGAGGCCACCGACCGCACCGGGGAGATCCATCGGGCCGCCTGCGGTTCCTTCGAGGCACTCGGCCTGCAGCGGGCCCGGATCCGGTTGGTCGGAGTGCGATTGGAGCAACTGGTGCCGACCCGGAGCGTGCACCGACAACTGGTGTTGGGAGAGCCGGAACGAGGCTGGTCCGAGGTGGAGCAGGCGATGGACGCCGCCACCCGCCGGTTCGGTCGGGCCGCGGTTCGCCCGGCCAGTCTGATCGGCGCCGACTCGGCTCAGTGAGTGAAATAGCGGGACCGCAACTACCGACTTTGCCGCGGGCTGCCTAGACTGGGGGACACGGACCACCACGGTCCGGAAGGTCGATCAGGGAGGAACCGTGCCGCTCTCGGAAGAGGAGCTCCGGGCGCTCGAGCAGATGGAGCGCGCCCTCGCCGACGAGGACCCCAAACTCGCTTCGGCGTTGCGGGGTCCTGCCCGGAACAGGTACTCCCGTGGACGTGGCCTGCTCGCCGTCGCCGTCTTCGTGGGCGGCATCGGCCTGCTGTTCGCCGGAGTGATGATCCCGCAGATGATCGTCGGGGTGATCGGCTTCGTGGTGATGCTGGGTTCGGCGATGATCGCCCTCGGCGCGTTCCGGCAACCGCCCCCGGACAGCACCGCCCGTGAGACCAGCACCGGTTTCGGAGTGATCGACGGCGGCAAGAAGTCACGCCCCGGCCGCGACAGCAGCAACTTCATGGACCGGATGGAACAACGCTGGCGCAAGCGCCGCGAGGGCGGCTACTGACCGGATCGGGTCACTCCCGGCGGGTCGGCCACAGCGAGGCGGGAAGCCAGTCGGCGCGTCGACGACGCTGGTGCGGCGCCCCCGCCCTGAGTCCGGCCACCACCTCGTCGGTGTCGGCATGCAGATCCGTCGCCACGGTGACCCCGCCGGTCGCCGAGTAGCGCTGCTCCTCCAACGCCCGGACCAACCGGTCCAGGGCGGCGGCAGCCGCCGGGTTGGTCTCCGGTCCCCGTTCGGGACGCACCGGATCGCGGTGCTCCGACGGGGTGGCGAACCACCCGGCCACGACGAGGGCCGCCTCCTGGGGGGACCGGCCCCGCGGCACCTGGTAGCCGAGATCGAGGGCAGCGTCGCGCATCTCCTGCCAGGCGTCCTCGGCGGTGGCGCCGGCTCGCCTGCGCGTTCTCCGCCGCCGCATCCGCAGCACCCGCGGCACGCAGGCCAGCAGGGCGGCGACCCCCACCAGTGCGGCGAGCACGGCCAGGCCACGCCAGGGCACCCCCGCCTGTCCGGTGTCGTCCCCGGTGCTCGGCTGCTCCTCATCCGGCAGCTCCACGCCGGGATCCGGAGGTGCGGTGGTCGGTTCCGGTGTCGGCGTCGGAGCGGCCGTCGGATCGGGGACGCCCGGCTCCACCTCCACGCGCTCGGTGTAGCCGGGTGCCGCCACTGCTCGATCCGACGGGGTGGGCTCGAAGAGCACCCAGCCGTGCCCGCGGATGAAGATCTCCACCCAGGCGTGCAGGTCGTGTGCGGAGTACTCCCATTCGCCGTTGTCGAGGCGTTCGCCGGCGAGGAAGCCGATCGCCACCCGGGCCGGGATCCCCAGGCTGCGGGCCATGGCGGCCATCGCGGCGGCGAACTGCTCGCAGTACCCGGTCCGGTCGACGGTCAGGAAGTTGACCAGGTCGTCGGAGCCGCTGCCGGGGGCCACGTCCAGGGAATACGTGAAGCCGCCGTCACTGCGGAACCACCGCTGCAGCGCCACCGCCTTCTCGAAGTCGCTCTCCAGGTCGGCGGTGACCTCCTCGGCGAGAGCCTCGACCACCTGGGGCAGCCCGCCCGGCAACTCGATGAACTGCGGGTCGACGAGCAGTCTCCCCGGCAGTGCCAGGCGCATCCGCTCGCCGTCGAGATCGAGTCGCATCCCGGTGGCCCGGTACTCCAGGCCCGCGGTGTCGGTGCGCGTTCGGGCGGCCAGGAAGTCCATGGTGGCCAGGTCGTAGCGCCAGTCCCCGGTGGCCTCGACGGCAAGCGCCGGGGTCGGCACCGGAAGCCAGGTCGAGGTGAACTCCCCGGTGGCCCGGAGCTCCCATTCGTGACTTCTGCTGGTGATATTGGCCAGCACGCCCTGTGGTGGCGGCATCGGACCATCCGCGCTCTGATCGCTGGGGATGTCCCGGTCGCCGGGGGACCAGACGCTGCCGGCGAAGCGGTTCAGCACCGCGATCCGCAGGTACGACGGGTCCGGGTCGTCGGTGCGCACCCGCATCAGGGGCACGTCGTCGGGGCGCCGCAGGTCGCGGCGCAGGTCGGCCATCGGGTTGGTCAGCGTGACCTGCTCACGGCCGCCGGAGCCCGGGCCCAGGCCGAAGCCGTCCAGTCCGACGGTCGGCACCACCAACGCTCCGGTCACCGCGAGTGCCGTCGCCGAGACGGCGACGCCACCGGCCAGCACCGAGTGCCGCAGGCGTCCGGAGCCGCTGCCGGCGCGCCGCCCCCACGCCCGGACCCGGCCCGCCTGGTCCAGCGCCAGCACCAGGCACAGGCCCAGGGCGGTCGCCGCGAACACCCCCCACCCGGGATCGCCAGTGACCGCGACCGGCACCGCCAGCATCGTCAGCAGCGGCAGGGCGACCAGGGAGGGTCGTCGCCAGGTGCTCGCCAGGGCGTCGACGACGAGCACGAAGCCGGCCCCGAAGACCAGCAGCAGCGGATCCACGCCCGGCCCGTCGACCGGGACCGGGGCCTTGTGCAGCCGCGCCGACTCCACCGCTGCCGCGATGGCGTCCCGGGCCGCCGCCAATGCGGAGGGGTCGGGCAGCCAGGAGCCGGCCAGAAGGCCGACCAGGGCCCACCCGGTCACCACCAGTTGGGCCGGCACCAGGACCAGGGCCGGCACCCGCCGGTTCCGGCCGAGCTCACCGGAGACGGCGACCAGCGCGGCCACGCCGAGGAGGGGCAGCAGGTACCGTTCGGGGCCCTCGCTGAAGCCACGCCAGGCGAGCGTGGCGACCACCGTGGTCACCGCCGCGACCGCGGTGATCAGCAGCCGGTTCACGAGGCACCTCGGCCAGGTCGCGAGGACAGTCGTTGCCAGGCTGCCGGCAGTGAGTCGCCCGCGCCCACCTGCACGGCCCGCCACCGCAACCCGAGCACCGTGGTGAGGGCCGACGGGGCCGTGGACCGTGCGGGCGACGCCCAGGCGGCGGTGTCCAGGCAGATGGACAGTGCCTGACTGGCGTGGCTGCGCAGTTGGCGCAACCACGCCGTGTCTCCCGGGTGCAGCGAGCCGAGGATGGTGACGGCCAGGCCGCCCTGGCCGGTGTCGCCGAGCCAGGCGGGGTCGAGCACCTCGTGGTCGACCAGGTCCACCACCGCCAACTGCTCGAGCAGCGTGGTCGAGGCGGCGGCCAGGTCGTGCCAGCGGGTGTGGTCGGCCGCGTCGGCAGTGAGCAGTCGCACCGTCCAGCCTCGCCGGCTCAGGTGCTCGGCGATCGAGGCCGCGACGATCACCGCGGTCTCGAACGAGGAGGCGCTGCCGATGCCCCGATGGGAACGGTCCCGGTTGTCCAGCACCAGGGTGGCCCGGGACTGCCAGGGCTGCTCCTCGCGGCGGACCATCAGTTCACCTGCCCGGGCGGTGCTGCGCCAGTGCACCCGGCGCAACTCGTCGCCGCGCCGGTAGTCCCGGACGGTGACGTCCTCGGGGCTGCCACTGGCGAAGGCCCGGGGCCGGTTCTCGCCGGCTCCGGTCCACGCACCGTCGAGATGGATCGGCGGCAGTTCGATGACCCGGGGGGTGACCACCAGCGGCGTCACCTCGGACTCGGTGTGGCTGCGGGTGGCCATCCCGAACGGATCGGAGTCGACCAGGGTGAGAGGTCCGATCAGGTGGTGCCCGCGCAGTTCCGAACGCACCTGGTAGTCCAGGGTGCCCTGCCAGCCCCTGCGTGGGGCGATCAGGGTGAAGCGGGGGCGGGAGCCCAGTGCATAGGGGAGTTGTTCCTCGACCCTGAGCACGCCGTACCGCCGTCCCGAGGGGTTCCGCAACCTCAGTCGCACCTGGGCGGGCTGGCCCGCGGCCACCACCTTGGGTGAGACGGAGCGCTGCACCTGGAGGCGTTGCCGGTGCCCGGCGAGGGTGAGGGCGGCGAGCAGCGGCAGCAGGCACGCCAGCAGTCCGGCGCGGACCAGCGAGACCTCGTCGACCAGCACGGCGCAGAGCACCGCGGTGGCGCCACCGGCCAGGAACGCGCGCCCGCGCAGGGTGATCGAGCTCCAGAAGTCGCGCATCAGGGTTCGGGGACCGGCACCGTCGCAACCAGGGCGGTCAGGATCGAGGCGGTGTCCCGGCCGTGCATGGTGGCCTCGACGGTGGGCAGCAGTCGATGCGCCAGCACCGGACCGCTCAACTGTCGTACGTCGTCGGGCAGCAGGTAGTCGCGGCCAGCGAGGGCGGCGGCGGCCTTGGCGGCCCGGATCAGGTGCAGGGTGGCTCGGGGGGAGGCGCCCAGGGTGAACTCCGTGGTGCGGCGGGTGGCTGCCACCAGAGCCACGGCGTACCGCTCCACCGGATCCGAGACATGCACCCGGGTGACGATCTGGATCAGCTTCGAGATCTCGGCGGCGTCGGTGACCGGCTCCAGGTCGTCGAGGGGGTCGGCGCTGGCGTGGCTGCGCAGCATCGCGATCTCGCTGGTCTCGGTGGGGTAGCCCATCGAGGTGCGCACCATGAACCGGTCGCGCTGCGCCTCGGGGAGGACGTAGGTGCCCTCCATCTCGACCGGGTTCTGGGTGGCGACCACCATGAACGGCTGCTCGAGCCGGTAGGTGGCGCCGTCGACCGATACCTGGTGCTCCTCCATGCACTCGAGCAGGGCTGACTGGGTCTTGGGGGAGGCGCGGTTGATCTCGTCGCCGATGACCAGGTTGGCGAAGATGCCGCCGGGCCGGAACTCGAACTCCCGGGTCTGCTGGTTGAACACCGACACGCCGGTCACGTCCGAGGGCAACAGGTCGGGGGTGAACTGGATCCGGCGCACCGAGCAGTCGATGGAGCGGGCCAAGGTCTTGGTCAGCATCGTCTTGCCGACCCCGGGGACGTCCTCGATGAGCAGGTGGCCCTCGGCGAGCAACACCATCAGCGCGGTGTCGATCACCTCGGTCTTGCCCTCGATCACCCGCTCGATGTTCTGCCGGATCCGGGTGGCGGCCCGGGCCACCGTCCCCACATCTGCGCTGCCTTGCGCGGTCATCGCACTTCTCCCGTCTGCGTGTGTCTCCCACCGTATCTGCCGGGGTGTGGTGGGGGCTCGGTGACGCGGCAGTGGAGGCGCCGGGGAGAAAGACACCAGAAGAATGGTTGATCGTGGGGGAAAGTGGCGTATGGTGGTGCGCAGTGGAGGGAAAGTCCCCGATCGGAGGTGTCGGATGTTCTTCGGCACCCACACGCCCAAGTTGGACGACAAGGGGCGACTTTTCCTTCCGGCGAAGTTCAGAGAGGAACTGGCTGAAGGGCTCGTGGTGACCCGAGGGCAGGAGCGCTGCCTGACGGTCTGGTCGATGACCGACTTCTCCAGGTTGACCGACCGGCTCCGTGAGGCGCCGGTCACCAACAAGGGGACCCGGGACTACGTCCGGATGTTGTTTGCCGCCGCCTCACACGAGGTGCCGGACAAGCAGGGACGGATCAACATTCCGCCGCCGTTGCGCGAGTACGCCTCGCTCAGCAAGGACGTGATGGTGATCGGTGCCATGAACCGGATCGAGATCTGGGATCCGGGCGCCTGGCAGACCTACTCCGAGGAGCAGGAGCAGAAGTTCTCCGAACTCAGCGACGAGGTCTTCCCGGGCATCTGAAGCCAGCACAACTGAAAAGCACCAACCAGCGCAGCGTGTGTCGCGCGAGGTCCTGGCCCGCTCCAGGCATCTGGGGCAACTTCCCCGGTTCCAGAAGCACGGAGCGGGCATGGACCTGGCGCGATACCCGGCCAGCAGTACCGAGCACGACGAACGACGAGGGGTCGACACCGATGAGCAGCACGCCAGCACCCACCCGTCCGCGGGTGCGCCAGCAGGCCCGTGAGGCGCTGGCGGTGATGGCCTTCTCGTTGGCTGCCTCGATGGCCTGCTGTGTGGCTCTGCTGCTCCTCTCCGGACTGGGCAGGTAGGCCCCCGCGATGAACGATCTCGCCCACGTCCCGGTCCTGCTGGACCGGGTCGTTGCTCTTCTGGCACCGGCACTGGAGCCACCCCGCAGTGTGCTGGTCGACGCCACCCTCGGGCTGGGCGGGCACAGCGCCGCCGTCCTCGAGGCCTGCCCGACCGCCCGAGTGATCGGCATCGACCGGGACGTCGACGCGCTGGCCCTGGCCGGTGAGCGGCTCGCCGAGTACGGCGACCGGTTCACCGGGGTGCACGCGGTCTACGACGAGATCGGCCAGGTGCTCGCCGAGCGGGGCCTCGACCGTGTCGACGCGGTGCTCTTCGACCTGGGCGTCTCGTCCATGCAGCTCGACCGGGTCGAGCGCGGCTTCGCCTACCGCACCGATGCGCCCCTGGACATGCGGATGGACCCCGAGCGCGGCCGGTCCGCTGCCGACGTACTCAACACCTACCCCGTCGAGGAACTGTCCCGGGTCCTGCACGTGTACGGCGAGGAGCGCTTCGCACGACGGATCGCCGCCGCGATCGTCCGGGCCCGGGAGACCGAGCCGTTCACCACCTCGGCCCGGCTGGTGGAGCTGCTCTACGACAGCATCCCGGCCGCCGCGCGGCGCACCGGTGGACATCCGGCCAAGCGCACCTTCCAGGCGCTGCGGATGGAGGTCAACGACGAACTCGCGGTGCTGCGCCGAGCGCTGCCCGCGGCTATCGAGGCGGTCGGAGTCGGCGGTCGGGTGGTGGTGGAGGCCTACCACTCCCTGGAGGACCGGCTGGTCAAGCGCACCTTCGCCGAGGTCACCAGCACCGATGTCCCCGACGATATGCCCTTCGTGCCGGAGGGCCACGAACCCGAGTTCCGCCGGATCACCCGCGGTGCCGAGAAGGCCGACGCCGACGAGATCGCCGCCAACCCGCGCGCCGCCTCGGTCCGACTCCGGGCCGTCGAACGGGTCCGCGCCACCCGGCCCGGACATGAAGACCCAGACAGCCACCAGAAGGGAGCCACTCGATGAGCACGCCGGCCGTCCAGTACCGCCGCAGGACCAAGCTCGCCGAGGCGGCGGGCAGGCGCGCCCGGCTCACCGTGGCTCCTCGCCCCCGACCCTCCCGCGCCAGCCGGGTGCCGTTCATGACCCTGGTGACCCTGCTCCTGATCGGTGGCGTGGTGGGCCTGCTGCTCTTCAACACCTCCATGCAGCAGGCGTCGTTCGCGGCCACCTCGCTGGAGCACCAGGCCCGCGTCCTCACGGCCCAGGAGCAGACGTTGCGGATGGAGTTGGACACCCTGCGTGATCCGCAGCGTGTCGCCGAGACCGCGCAGCGGATGGGGATGGTGCCGGCCACCAGCCCCGCGTTCCTCGACCTGGCCACCGGCCGGGTCCTCGGTGAGCCCCGGCCGGCCACGCCCCAGGACGGGATCAGGATCCAGCCGCTGCCCACCCCCAAGCCGCGTGAGCTGAGCCCGCCACCGCGCATCATCGAGGTGGCCCCACCGACCCGGGCCGAGCGGCGGGCGCAGCGACAGGCCGACCGACTGGCAGAGCAGCGGGCTGAGCGGCGGGCGGCTCGCCGCGGAGGTGGCGGCGAGTGAGCAATGCCCGTGCCTCGGCCGCGCTGCGGCTGCGTGTCGGCTTCCTGGTGATCGCCATCGTCTTGTCGGTGCTCGGCGCGAGACTGGTCCAGCTCCAGGCGATCGACCCCAAGTCGTACGCCGTGATGGCGGCCACCGAAGGCACCGTCACGGTGACCCTGCCGGCCAGCCGGGGGACCATCAGCGACCGCAACGGACTGGCACTGGCGCACTCGGTGGACGGGCTGATGGTGGTGGCCGATCCCACCCTCACCGACGAGGACGCGCCCGAACTCGCCACGTTCCTGAGCCAGCGCCTCGACGTGGACTACTTCGGCACCCTGCAGCGGTTGCGCCGGACCGACTCCCGGTTCCAGTACATCGCCCGTCGGGTGCCTGCGGCCATCGCCCGGGACGTGGTCGCCGAGGCCCGCGAGCTGGGATACGCCGGGCTGAGCACCCGCGACGACCCGGTGCGGGACTACCCGACCGGAGACGTGGCGGCGAACCTGCTCGGCTTCATGGGCGCCGACGGCGATCCGCTGGCCGGCCTGGAGCTCACCTTCGACCGGACGCTGTCCGGCACTGACGGTTCCGCTCGCTACCAGGTGGGGTTCGGCAACCGGATCCCGCTCGGCGAGAGCACCGTGGTCCCGGCGCGTCACGGCGACGACCTGCAGCTGACCATCGACGGGGACCTGCAGTGGTTCGTGCAACGGGTGTTGCGCAGCACCGTGGAGGGCGCCCGCGCCGAGTCCGGCGTCGCCATCGTCATGGACACCCGCACCGGGGAGATCCTGGCGCTGGCCGACCATCCGACGTTCGATGCCCGGGCACCGCTCGAGGCGCCGAAGGCGGATCTCGGTTCGCGGGCGATGCAGGACGTCTACGAACCGGGCTCGGTGGAGAAGGTGCTGACCATGGCGGCACTGCTCGATGCCGGCAAGGTGACCCCGCAGACCCAGATCGAGGTGCCGCCCAACATCCGCCGCTCCGGCCGCACCATTCGCGACCACTGGCAGCACGGTGACATCCGGCTCACGCTGGCCGGTGTGCTGTCGAAGTCCTCCAACGTCGGCACCATCCTGGCCGCCAGCGAGTTGACCCGCGAGGAGCTCCACGACTACCTGGTCCGCTTCGGTCTCGGTGCCCGCACCGACGTGGGTGTGCGCGGTGAGACACGGGGCCTGCTGCCGGACGTGGCCAACTGGTCCCAGCTCAGCCACGACACGATCGCCTTCGGTCAGGGGCTCTCGGTGAACGCGCTGCAGATGATCGCGGCCGTCAACGCGGTCGCCAACGACGGCGTCCGGGTCGATCCGAGCCTGGTCCGTGGTGTCGCCACCACCGACACCGGCACCGAGGTGGGCACCGACACCGCGACGTCCACCCGGGTGATCAGCAGCCAGGCCGCACGCGACACCGCGGAGATGATGGAGTTGGTCGTCGACCCCGAGGCCGGTGTGGCGCCGCGCGCCCAGGTGCCCGGCTACCGGGTGGCCGGGAAGACCGGAACAGCTCAGCGGGTGGGGGCGGACTGCGGCTGCTACGACGGCACCTTCACCGTCTCCTTCGCGGGGTTCGCCCCGGCGGACGACCCCCGGTTCACCGTCTACGTGGTGGTGCAGAACCCCGGGACCCGCGGCGGCGGCGGCTCCATCACCGGTCCCGCATTCGCCAAGATCATGGGGCACCTCCTGCACCGGTACGCCGTACCACCCACCGGGACACCGGGCACCGACCTGGCGCACGAGTGGTGAGCGGGCGCGTACCCTCGCCTGCGTGACTGACGTGACCGACACCCAGCCGCTGCGGCCGCGACACCCGAGACCGGTTCCGCTGGCCGCCCTGGTCGGTGACCGGGTGAGCGGCCGGGATCTCGGCGACGTCGAGGTCACCGGGATCAGCCTCAGCAGCCTGCGGGTCTGCCCGGGCGACCTCTACGCCGCCCTGCCCGGCGCCCGAGCGCATGGGATCGAGTACGCCCCCGACGCCGTCGCGGCCGGTGCGGTGGCGATCCTCACCGACGACGCGGGGGCGGCCGCCGCACCGGCCGGGGTGCCGCTGCTCGTCACCGATGACCCGCGCGCGGTGCTGGGGGCGGTCTCGGCGACCGTCTATGGCCAGCCTGCCACGGCGTTGCGTCTGGTGGCGGTGACCGGCACCCAGGGCAAGACCACCACCACCCGGCTCGCCGAGTCGGCGTGGCAGTCCGGCGGGGTCCCGGCTGCGGTGATCGGCACCGTCGGCACCCGGGTGGCGGGTCGCGACCTGGCCACCGTGCTGACCACCCCCGAAGCACCCGATCTGCACGGCCTCTTCGCCCGGATGCGTGAGGACGGCGTGACCGCCTGCGCGATGGAGGTGTCCAGTCACGCCCTGGTGCTCGGTCGCGTCGACGGCGTGGTCTTCGACGTTGCCGTGTTCACCAACCTGGGGCGCGACCACCTCGACTTCCACCGCGACCTGGAGGACTACTACCAGGCCAAGGCCGTGCTGTTCACGCCCGAGCGGACCCGGCTGGGTCTGGTCAACATCGACGACGAGCACGGCCGCCGGCTCGCGGCCGAGGCGACCGTGCCGGTCCGCACCTATGCGGTCGAAGCGGAGGACGCGGACTGGCGGGCGATCGACGTCCGGCTCGGGGCGGACGGATCCACCTTCACCGTCCTCGGCCCCGACGGAGTGCGGGTGGCGGCAGCGGTGCCGCTCGCCGGCGCCTTCAACGTCTCCAACGCGTTGGCCGCGATCGCAGCCAGCGCCGAGGCCGGCCTGGACCCGGTGCTGGTCGCGGCCGGGATCGCCACCGGCCCGGGAGTTCCGGGCCGACTCGAGCGTGTCGACGTGGGGCAGGCGTGCATCGCGATCGTCGACTACGCCCACAAGCCCGACGCGGTGGCCGCGGTCCTCGACACGCTCCGGCCGCTCACCGGCCGGCTGGTGGTGGTACTCGGCGCCGGTGGGGACCGGGACCCGGGGAAACGGACCTCGATGGGGGCGGCCGCAGCCCGCTCTGCGGACCTGCTCGTGGTCACCGACGACAACCCACGGTCGGAGGATCCCAGCGCCATCCGCGCCCAGATCATCGCCGGGGCCGCCGGCCAGTGCGACGTGGTGGAGGAGGGTGATCGCCGGCTGGCGATCCGTCGTGCCGTCCGTGGCGCGACGGCTGGTGACATCGTGGTGGTGCTCGGCAAGGGCCACGAGACCGGCCAGGAGTCCGGGGGTGTGGTGCGTCCGTTCGACGACCGGGTGGTGCTGGCCGAGGAGTTGCGTGCGCTGGAGGCGACCCCGTGATCGCGATGACGCTGGCCGAGATCGCGGCCGTGGTCGACGGCCGTGTGTGTGACGACACCGGCGTCGTGGTGACCGGCCCGGCCTTCGTCGACTCCCGGGCCGTCGAGCCGGGAGGCCTCTTCGTCGCGGTGGCCGGCGAGCGCGTCGACGGCCACGACTTCGCGTCGGCCGCGGTGGCCGGTGGCGCCGCCGGGGTGCTGGGTACGCGTGCCACCGGCGTACCGACAGTGCTGGTCGAGGACCCGGTCCTCGCCCTGGGTCGACTGGCCCGCCACGTGGTGGACCGGCTGGTCGCCGACGGCCTGGTGGTCCTCGCACTCACCGGCTCGGCGGGCAAGACCGGCACCAAGGACTATCTCGCGCACCTGCTCGGTGTGAGCGGCCGGTGCGTGGCCACGGCGGGCAACCTCAACAACGAGCTGGGGGTGCCGCTGACCGCACTCCGAGCCGACCCGGCGACCGATCATCTGGTGGTGGAGATGGGGGCCCGGGGCGTCGGCCACATCAGCTACCTCTGCTCGGTGGCGCCCCCGAGCGTGGCTGCCGTGCTCAACGTGGGCACCGCCCACCTCGGTGAGTTCGGTGGCCCCGACGCGGTCGCCCAGGCCAAGGGCGAGATCGTCGAGTCACTGCCGACCGACGGCACCGCGGTGCTCAACGTCGACGACCCGAGGGTCACCGAGATGCGCAGCCGGACCGGTGCCCGGGTCATCGGGGTGGGCCACGGTGACCACGCCGACTTCCGGCTCGGTCCGGTCGAGTTGGACGACCTCGGTCGGCCGGCCGCCGACCTGTACTGGCCAGACGGCACCGCCCGGCTCGCCCTGGGCCAACCGGGGGAGCACCAGCTCGGCAACGCGGCGGTGGCCGTGGCGATGGCGGTGGCCACCGGCATGGACGCCGCGACCGCGGTCGCGGCACTGGCCGACGCGCCCACCGGGTCGCGGTGGCGGATGGAGCTCGACACCCGTGCCGACGGAGCACTGGTGCTCAACGACTCCTACAACGCCAACCCCGAGTCCGTCCGTGCGGCGCTGGACACGCTGGCGGTGTTGGGGCAGCGCAACCAGCGGCGCACCATCGCCGTACTCGGCGAGATGCGCGAGCTCGGGGACACGGCCGCGCAGGCGCATCGAGCGGTCGGCCGACACGCGGCCGAACTCGGGGTCGACGTCCTGGTGGTGCTGGGCACGCCGGGGGAGTGGTACCTCGAAGGGGCGCTGGCCGCCGGCTGGCAGGGTGAGGTGTTCGTCACCGCGAGCCGCGACGAGATCGTCGCCTGGGTGCGGGAGAATGTCGGCGCGCGCGACGCCGTCCTGGTGAAGGCCTCCCGGGGAGTGGCCCTGGAGGCGGTCGCCGAAGCAGCACTCGCAGTGACGGCAACTGAGGAGAGTCGATGAGAGCGATCCTGATGGGTGGGGGGCTGGCCCTGCTGATCTCCCTGATCGGCACCCGCTACGCGATTCGCTACTTCACCCGCAAGGGGTACGGGCAGGAGATCCGCGACGACGGGCCCACCAGCCACCACACCAAGCGGGGCACCCCGACCATGGGTGGCACGGTGATCATCCTGGCGGCCGTGGTCGGCTACTTCGGCGCCAAGCTGATCACCGGGCAGGTGCCGTCGGCTTCGGCGCTGCTGCTGCTCTTCCTGTTCGTCGGGATGGGGGCCGTCGGCTTCCTCGACGACTTCATCAAGGTCTACAAGCAGCGCAATCTCGGCCTGCGCAGCAAGGCCAAGATGATCGGCCAGACCGTCATCGCGTTGACCTTCGGAGCGCTGGCACTGTCGCCCTGGCTGGCCGATCACCGGGGAAGGACGCCGGCCTCGGAGCACATCTCCTTCCTCCGTGACATCGGGTGGCTGGCGTTGCCGCCGATCCTGGCCGTGCTGCTGATCTGGTTCCTGATCACCGGCTTCAGCAACGCCGTGAACCTCACCGATGGCCTCGACGGGCTGGCCACCGGCGCCTCGATCCTGGTCTTCGGCGCGTACACGATCGTGAACATCTGGCAGTTCAACCAGTTCTGCGCCATCGAGCCGGGTCCCACCTGCTACGAGGTGCGAGATCCACTCGACCTGGCGGTGGTCGCCGCGGCGATCACCGGGGCCTGTTTCGGCTTCCTGTGGTGGAACGCCTCACCGGCCCAGATCTTCATGGGCGACACCGGGTCGCTGGCCCTGGGCGCGGCGCTGGCCGGGCTGGCGGTGCTGACCCGCACCGAACTGCTGCTCATCATCCTCGGCGGCATCTTCGTCATCGAGACGGTCTCGGTGATGCTGCAGGTGGGCTACTTCAAGGTCACCCGCGGCAAACGGATCTTCCGGATGGCGCCACTGCACCACCACTTCGAGATGCTCGGCTGGGAGCAGGTCACGGTGGTGATCCGGTTCTGGATCCTTACCGGCCTCTTCGTGGCCGGAGGGCTGGGCCTCTTCTACGCCCAGTGGGTGGTGAACATCTGATGGACCCCCACACCCTGGGGCGGCACGACTCGTGGGAGGCCGTCCGGGCCGTGGTGGCCGGCTTCGGTGTCTCCGGCTTCGCGGCCGCCGACAACCTCACCCACCTGGGTGCGCGGGTGACCGTGCTCGACGAGTCCGGCACGGGCCGGGCCGAGGAGGCCGAGCTGCTCGGCGTCCTCGGTGCCGACGTCCGTCTCGGGCCCGGCTGCACGGCGGAGTTGCCGGAGCAGGCCGACCTGCTGGTGGTGTCGCCGGGATGGCGTCCCGACGCCGCGCTGATCCGGCAGGCCCAAAAGCGCGGCGTCCCCGTCTGGGGTGAGGTGGAGCTCGCATGGCGGCTTCGGGACCCGGGCGTGCGCAGCGAGTGGCTGGCGGTCACCGGCACCAATGGCAAGACCACCACCGTGCAGATGCTGCAGGCGATCCTGGCCGCTGCCGGTCGCCGGAGCATCTCGGTGGGCAATGTGGGGATGCCGATCGTCGAGGCGGTGATGGACGGCATCGAGTACGACGCGTTGGCGGTCGAGCTGTCCAGCTTCCAACTGCACTACACCCACTCGATGAGCGCCCAGGCGGCTGCCGTGCTCAATGTCGCCGAGGACCACGTCGACTGGTACACGGGCTGGACCGGAGACGTGGACCCGATGACCGCCTACGCCCGGGACAAGGGCCGGATCTATGAGCGGGTCAGCTCCGCCTGCGTGTACAACCTGGCCGACCCGGTCACCGAGGACCTGGTCCGTGAGGCCGACGTGATCGAGGGAGCCCGGGCGGTCGGCTTCACGCTGGGCACACCGCCGGTCGGCTGTCTCGGCGTCGTCGACGGCATCCTGGTCGACCGGGCGTTCATCGCCGAGCGTGAGCACAGCGCCGCCGAGCTCGCGACGGTGGCGGACCTGGCCAACCCGGATGGCTCGCCGGCGGCGCCGCATCAGGTCGCCAACGCGCTGGCGGCCGCGGCGTTGGCGCGAGCCCACGGCGTACCCCAGGCGGCGGTACGTGACGGGCTGGCCGGCTTCCAGCCGGAGCCGCACCGGATCACGCCGGTCGGCACCATCGACGGTGTGCGTTGGGTCGACGACTCCAAGGCGACCAACCCCCATGCCGCCCGATCGTCGCTGGCCGCCTTCGACCACGTGGTCTGGGTCGCCGGGGGTCTCGCCAAGGGCGCCCGCTTCGACGACCTGGTCGCCGGGGTGCGCGACCGGTTGCGGGGTGTGGTGCTGATCGGCCGGGACCGGGATGTGATCGCGGACTCGCTGACCCGACACGCGCCCGATGTCCCGGTCATCGCCGTCGATGGCGGTGAGACTGGGACACACGAACTGATGGACCGTGTCGTGGAGGCGGCCGCCGGTCTCGCCCGCTCGGGTGACACCGTGCTGCTGGCGCCGGGATGTGCGTCCATGGACCAGTTCGCGAACTATGCGGAGCGTGGCGACCGGTTCACCGCAGCGGTGGCCAGGCGAGCACACGGAGACTGAGTACGGCGGACGAGGAGGAGCCCACTGGTGACCACAGTGCAGGCCCCCTCGATGGTGCGGGAGCGGATGCGCGCACTGCGCAGCGCCCTGGACCGGCCACTGAGCTCGTACTACCTGCTGTTGAGCGCCTCGGCCCTGCTGCTCACCATCGGGCTGATCATGGTGCTCAGCTCCTCCAGCGTCTACGCCTTCCGGGTGTACGACGGCGACTCGTACGCGATCGTGCGCCGACAGTTGATGTGGGTGGGCATCGGGCTGCCTTGTGCGTGGGTCGCCTCCAGGCTGCCGATCCGGCTGGTCCGGGCTCTGGCCTGGCCGGCCTTCGGGGCGTCCGTGGTGATGCTGACGCTGACCCAGGTGGGCCTGGGGCGCGAGATCGGCGGCAACACGAACTGGCTGGCCGTCGGCCCCTTCCAGGTGCAGCCGGCCGAGGTCGCCAAGCTGGCGATCGTGCTCTGGGCCGCGCACATCTACGCCAACAAGGAGCGCCGTCTCGCAGAGTTGGCGCACGTGCTGATCCCGGTGGTGCCCGGACTCCTGCTGATCACCGGCCTGGTGATCTGGGGTCGTGACCTGGGCACGGCGCTGGTGATGATGGGGATCCTGCTGGCGATGCTCTGGGTGGTCGGCGCCCCCGCCCGGCTCTTCGCCTTCGCCTTCACCGCACTGGGGGTGGCGGCGTTCGCGCTGGCCGGGACCAGTTCCGTCCGGGTGGCCCGGATCATGACCTTCACCGACCCGTTCAAGGACTACCTGGCCACCGGCTGGCAGCCGGCCCACGGCCTCTTCGCGCTGACCTCCGGTGGCATCTTCGGCAAGGGGATCGGGGCGAGCCAGCAGAAGTGGGGCCAGCTCCCTGCGGCGCACACCGACTTCGTCTTCGCCGTGCTCGGCGAAGAGCTCGGCCTGGTCGGCACCAGCCTGGTGGTCCTGCTGTTCGGGGTGATCGCCTTCGCGGCCATCCGGGTGGCGTTGCGCACCGAGGAGCCGTTCATCCGCTACGCGACCTTCGGGATCGTGGCCTGGTTGTCCGGCCAGATGGTCATCAATGTGGGCATGGTGCTCACCCTGCTGCCGGTGATCGGCATCCCGTTGCCGCTGCTCTCCTTCGGCGGTTCCTCGCTGGTGCCCACCCTGGTGGCACTCGGTCTGCTGGTCGGTTTCGCTCGCCGGGAACCCGAGGCCGCGCTCGCGCTGGCGGCCCGCCGCCGGACCCGAGCCGTCGGTCTGTCCGGCCTGGGGCGCAGGGCACACTGAGCACATGCGCGTCCTGCTCGCCGGCGGAGGAACTGCCGGCCACACCTCCCCGCTGCTGGCCACTGCCGACGCCCTGCGCCGGTTGCGCCCCGACGTCGAGATCACCTGCCTGGGCACCCCGCGGGGACTGGAGAACACCGTGGTGCCGGCGGCCGGCTTCCCGCTGGAGCTGATCCCGCCGGTGCCGCTGCCACGCAAACCCGGCGCCGACCTGTTCCGGGTGCCGGGGCGGCTGCGGGCCGCGGTCAAGGAGACCCTGGCGGTCCTCGACCGGGTCCAGCCCGACGTGGTGGTCGGGTACGGCGGCTATGTGTCGATGCCGGCCTACCTCGCGGCCCGACGGCGCACCCTGCCGCTGGTGGTGCACGAGCAGAACGCGTTGCCGGGACTGGCCAACAAGGTCGGTGCCAGGCTCGCGGACCGGGTGGCGGTCAGCTTCCCCGACACCCGGCTGCGTCACGCCGAGTACGTCGGCCTGCCGATCCGGCGGATGATCTCCATGCTGGACCGGGAGGCGATGCGTGCCGAGGCCCGGGAGTTCTTCGGCCTGGACGCGCAACGCCCGACCGTGCTGGTCACCGGAGGGTCGCAGGGCGCCCGCAGGCTCAACCAGGCGGTCTCTGCCGCGAGCGGAGCGTTCGCGGACGCCGGCGTACAGGTCCTGCACGTGATCGGCCCGAACGGCGAGGCACAACCGAAGCAGACGGGAGTGCCCTACGTGGTGGAGAAGTTCGTGGACCGGATGGACCTGGCCTATGCGGCCGCCGATCTGGTGATCTGTCGTGCCGGCGCCTCCAGCGTCACCGAGGCGGCCGCGACGGGCCTGCCGGCCATCTTCGTGCCGCTGCCCATCGGCAACGGCGAGCAGGCGCACAACGCCGCACCCGTGGTGGCCGCCGGTGGCGGGCTGATGGTCGAGGACAGCGCGCTCACACCGGACTATGTGGCTGCCACTGTTCCCGCGCTGGCCGTGGACCGGGCCAGGCTGCAGGTGATGGGGCAGGCAGCCGCGGCGCTGATCCGCCGGGACGCCGACGACGTGCTGGCCCGGATCGTGCTGGAGACGGCCCGATGAGGGTCGACGTTCCGGCACGGGTGTTGCCCGCCGAGGAACTCGGGCGGGTGCACTTCATCGGCATCGGCGGCGCCGGGCTCTCCGCGATCGCCCGGATCATGCTGGAGCGGGGGATCGAGGTCAGCGGCAGCGACGCCAACGACTCGCCGACGCTGCAGGCACTGCGCGACCTCGGCGCCCGGGTGCACGTGGGACACGCCGCAGAGCACCTCGGCGACGCCGACACGGTGGTCGTGTCCACGGCGGTCCGCGAGGACAATCCCGAGGTGGTCGCGGCCCAGGCTGCCGGGCTGCGGGTCTGGCCGCGATCGGCCGCCCTGGCCTCGGTGATGGCTGGCCGGCGGACGCTCGCGGTGGCCGGCACGCACGGCAAGACCACCACGACGTCGCTGCTCACCGTCGCCCTGCTGGCTGCGGGGGCGGACCCCACCTTCGCCGTCGGTGGGGAACTGCACCAACTCGGCACCAACGCCCGGCACGGCTCCGGGGCGGACTTCGTGGCCGAGGCGGACGAGAGCGACGGCGCCTTCCTGGTCTATTCGCCCTACGCTGCGGTGGTCACCAACGTCGAGGCCGACCATCTGGACAACTGGGGCACCGAGGAGGCCTACCGGGCCGCCTTCGAGGAGTTCCTGGACCGGATCGACGCGTCCGGCTTCGTGGTCTGTTGCATCGACGACCCGGGTGCGGCCGCGTTGGCCGACGTAGCGAGGGGGCGGGGGCTGCGGGTGGTGGCCGTCGGTGAACACCCCGACGCCGACTACCGGCTCAGCGACGTCAGGTTCGCCGGCCGGGACTCGGCGGCCGAGGTGTGCCACGGGCCGGACCTGCTGGGCACCCTGCGGTTGCAGATCCCCGGCCGGCACTATCTGGTCGACGCGGTCGCGGCGCTGGCGCTGGGCCTGGAGCTGGGTCACGACTTCGAGGCGTTGACCGCGGGGATGGCCGGCTTCGCCGGCACCAAGCGTCGGATGGAGTTCAAGGGGGAGGCGGCCGGCGTCCGGGTCTTCGACTCCTATGCGCACCACCCGAACGAGATCACCGGAGACCTGGAGGCGGCTCGAGCGGTCGCCGGCGACGGGCAGCTGGTGGTGGCCTTCCAGCCGCATCTGGTCTCCCGTACCCGGATCTTCGGAGCCCAGATGGGGCGGGCGTTGGGAGCCGCCGATCAGGTGGTGGTCCTGGACGTCTATCTGGCACGCGAGGACGCCGACCCGGAGGTGACCGGAGGCACGGTCGCCGCCGCGGTGCCGTTGCCCGACGAGCGGGTCTCCTTCGTCGCCGACCGGGCCCGGGTGGTCGGCGAGCTGATCGCCCGGAGCAACCCCGGTGACCTGGTGCTGACCCTGGGCGCCGGCGATGTCACCGAGGTCGGCCCGCTGCTGCTCGCTGCGCTCTCCGACGGTCGCGATGGCTGAGCGGACCGAGGTCGACCCGTCCCAGCGGGAACGCCAGCGGTTCGTCCGTCGGCAGTGGTCACGGCGGTGGCTCACCTGGCGTCCGGTGCTGGCCGTGGTGCTGCTGCTGGCAGCGTTGGTCGGCGGCGGGTGGCTGGTGTTCTTCTCCGACCACCTGGCGCTCGTCGATGCCGAGGTGACCGGGGTGGACGGTCTGCCTGCCCAGCGGGTGATCAGTGCGGCGGAGCTGCCGGTGGGCACCCCGCTGGCCCGGGTGGATCTCAAGGCCGTGCAGAGCCGAGTGGAGGCGCTGGCGCCGGTGAAGTCCGCCGAGGTGTCCCGCGCCTGGCCTGACGGGCTGCGGATCGAGGTCACCGAGCGGGTGCCTCTCGCGATCGTCGAGGTCGGTGGATCGATCCGGGCGATGGACGCCGAGGGCGTCCTCTTCTTCGGGTACGAGACCGCCCCGGACGGGCTGCCGCGGGTGGTCACCGGTGGCGCCACCCAGCGGGAGGCGCTGGCTGAGGGTGCGAAGGTGATCGCGGCGCTGCCCGAGGAGGTCGCGGCCGAGGTGGATCATGTCGAGGTGCGGACCGTGGACCGGATCTCGTTGCTGCTGCTCGACGGTCGCCGGGTCGAGTGGGGCAGTGCCGAGGGTTCCGCGGAGAAGGCACGGGTGCTGGCCGCGCTGCTGGCACAACCCGCCGCGGTGTACGACGTCTCGGTGCCGGGGCAGCCGACCACTCGTTAGTCGATGCCCTCGGCGATCAGTGCCGCCACCGCGGCCACCGCCTCGGGTTCGCCGGTGAGGTCGACCTGGTCGCCGCGCCCCCAGGCCCAGCGTGCCAGGTCCTCGACCGTGCCGGTGGCGGTGACCCGAGGTGTCCCCTCGGAAGCCCGGAGGGCGCGGGGAACGTCGTACCAGGTGCCCGAGGTGGGCTGGGTCCCGCTCCAGCGGCCCACCTCCACCAGCCAGTCGGCGCCGGTGTCGGTCGCCACGAAGCGGGCTGTGGTGGCGACGTCGTAGCTGGCCCATCCGGGCAACCATCCCCACATCACGTCGACGCAATGGTCCACCGCGCCGGCGGCGACGTCGGGGCTGATCGGGTCGGGGGTGAGCCCGGCGGTCAACTCGGCGTCGATCCGGTGGAAGGTGGCCTCGTAGGTCTGCATCCGACGGGTGAACCCGACGGTCTGCTCCGCGGGCCACCATGTCCAGCGTGGTTCGTCGTCGCCCAGGCGCTCCAACTCGGCGAGCAGGTCGGCGGTGGCGCGTTCACGCAGTCGCAGCAGCGACGCGGTGTCGGTGGGTCGGGTCGGCTTCGCCTCGTCCACGGCCGCCACCTCGGCATCGGTGAGCGCTCCGCTGCGAAGGATCCCGCCCCAGAAGAGGTGGACCTCGGTGAGGTGCCAGAGCAGGTCGTCGGCCGACCAGTCCGGGCAACTGGGGCAGCGGGCCTGCGGGTCGGTGCCGGCGAGAACCTCAGCGAAGCGGGTGGCTTCGTCGCGGATCACGGACTCTCGGTGCATGACCTCACGCTACTGGCGGCAGCAGGCCGAGGGAATCGAATTGATCTGCGGCCGGGACGGATGCGGATCCGTGGACAAACTTCGGGCCGACACGCGGCGTGTTGCCCGGGAATCACCCCGACTCGGCCCTACTGTCTTCAGCATCACAAGGTTGACATAACTCTAACCCTCAGCCTCAGGGTTAGAGTTCCGGAGCAGGATCCCGGATCGTGTCGATCGCGTGGCTTCCCCTCCAGCATCAGACAACCGACACGATCCAACGGAAGGCGAGCCGTCATGGCAGCAGCGCAGAACTACCTGGCCATCATCAAGGTCGTCGGCATCGGTGGGGGAGGCGTCAACGCCGTCAACCGGATGATCGAGGTCGGGCTCAAGGGCGTCGAGTTCATCGCCATCAACACCGACGCGCAGGCGTTGCTGATGAGCGACGCGGACGTCAAGCTCGACATCGGCCGTGAACTGACCCGAGGGCTCGGAGCCGGAGCCAACCCCGAGGTGGGTGCCCAGGCTGCCGAGGATCACGCGGATGAGATCGAAGAGGTCATCAAGGGCGCCGACATGGTCTTCGTCACCGCCGGCGAAGGCGGTGGCACCGGCACCGGCGGCGCTCCGATCGTCGCCCGGATCGCCCGTTCGCTGGGCGCCCTGACCATCGGTGTGGTGACCCGGCCGTTCGCGTTCGAGGGACGGCGGCGGGCGAACTCCGCCGAACAGGGCATCGCCAACCTCCGCGAGGAGGTCGACACCCTGATCGTGATCCCCAACGACCGGCTGCTCTCCATCAGCGACCGCAGCGTCTCGATGCTGGACGCGTTCAAGCAGGCCGACCAGGTGCTGCTCCAGGGCGTCTCCGGGATCACCGACCTGATCACCACCCCGGGCCTGATCAACCTCGACTTCGCCGACGTGAAGTCGGTGATGGCCAATGCGGGCTCGGCGCTGATGGGCATCGGGTCGGCGCGCGGCGACGACCGGTCCGTGGTGGCCGCAGAGATGGCCGTCTCCTCGCCGCTCCTGGAGGCCTCGATCGACGGCGCGTACGGCGTACTGCTCTCCATCGCCGGTGGTTCCGACCTCGGTCTCTTCGAGATCAACGAGGCCGCCGCGCTGGTGTCGCAGGCGGCGCACCCCGAGGCCAACATCATCTTCGGTGCCACCATCGACGACGCTCTGGGCGACGAGGTCCGGGTGACTGTCATCGCCGCCGGCTTCGATGGTGGACAGCCCAAGCGTCGCGAGGAGGGCGCCAGTGTGCTCGGGCGGCCGCAGCCGAAGAAGCAGAGCCAGGAAGAGGTCCGCGACGCCGTCCGTCAACTCCAGGGCCAGCAGGCTCCTGCTCCCGCGCCCAGGCAGCCCGAGTCGGTCCCGGCCGGTGCCGCTGTCCGTGCTCCGCAGCAGCCTCCGGCGCCGGTCGCGCAGCCCCGCCAGGTGCAGTTCGATGACGACGACCTGGACGTGCCCGACTTCTTGAAGTGAGCCGGGTGTACTCGTTCCGCACCGCCATCGGCCCCGTCGACCTGGCCTTCACGGACCGGTTCGGCGGGGTCAGTGCCGCTCCCTTCGATGAACTCAACCTGGGGATCAACACCGCCGACCTGCCCCACCGAGTCGCCGAGAACCTGCACCGGGTGCTCCACGACTTCGCGCCGGAAGCGACCCCGGCCCGGGCGATGACGCAGGTGCACGGCGACCGGGTGGCGGTGCTGGCCGATGCGCTCGACGACCCCGGCGAGGCGGACGGGCTGGTCACCGACGCGGCCGACCTGGTCCTGGTGGTCCGCGTCGCCGACTGTGTGCCGGTGCTGCTCGCCGACCCGGTGGTCGGGGTGGTCGGCGTCGCCCACGCCGGTCGCCGGGGCGTGCAGGTGGGGCTGGTGAGCCGGGTCGTCGACCAGATGCGGGCGTTGGCCGCGGAGCGGATCACCGCCTGGATCGGCCCCCACATCTGCGCCGGCTGCTACGAGGTGCCCCCGTCCATGCAGGACGAGGTGGCTGCCATCGAACCCGAGACGCGCGCCCTCACCTCCTGGGGAACTGCGTCGATCGACCTGGCTGCCGGGGTGCGTGCCCAACTGGGGCGCTCCGGGGTCGAGGTGATCGACGCGAGCCGCTGCACCCGCGAATCCGCGGATCTCTACTCCCACCGGCGCGACGGCGCCGAAGCCGGGCGGCTCGCCGGCCTGGTGCGGATCCGGAGTGCGGCATGAGTCGCCGGGACGCGCTGGCCGCGAACCTGGCTGCCGTGCACGCCCGCATCGACGATGCCTGCGCCGCGGCCGGACGGGACCCCGGAGCGGTCCAGCTGGTCGTGGTCACCAAACACTTCCCGGCCAGCGATGTGGAGTTGCTCGCCGGGCTCGGGGTCACCCATGTGGGTGAGAATCGTCACCAGGAGGCGATGGCCAAGGCGGCCCAGGTGACGGCCCCGGTGACCTGGCACTTCATCGGGAGCCTGCAGAGCAACAAGGCCGCCGCGGTCGCGTCGTACGCCGACGTGGTGGAGTCGGTGGACCGGGCCAAGCTGGTCGCCCCGCTGGGGCGCGGACGGCTCGCTCGCGGCCTGCCGGAGCCGCTGGACTGTCTGGTCCAGGTGAGTCTGGATCCGCCTTCGGCTGGGCCGGGTCGCGCCGGCGCGGACCCCGACCGGGTGCTGGAACTCGCCGCCCTGATCGCTGAGGCCGACGGGCTGAACGTCGCGGGCGTGATGGCGGTGGCGCCGCTCGACGAGGACCCGAGGGCGGCTTTCGCCAGGCTGGCAGTGGTGGCTGAACGACTCCGGTCCGAGCACCCCGAAGCCCGGGTGCTGTCAGCGGGGATGAGCGGCGATCTGGAAGCAGCGATCGCACACGGTGCGACACACGTGCGTGTCGGACGCGCGGTGCTCGGAGAGAGGGAGTTGAACGGGTAATGTCACAGCACAAGAACGCATCCTCACCGGATGCGCCGTTGGTGAAGGGCGAGAAGTCATGAGCGCGATGCGCAAGATCGGCGAATACCTCGGCCTGCTCGAGGACACCGGCCGGTACGACGAGTACGACGACCATGTGGACGAGTCGCGCGCGCCGCGCCGTCAGGCACCTCGCCCGGCACAGCCGGCTCCGGTGGCTGACCTGGCCCAGCGCCGCCGTCAGGGCCCCAGCGCGGTGGTCGCCGAGCTGTCTCGGATCACCACCTTGCACCCGCGCACCTACAACGAGGCGCGCACGATCGGCGAGAACTACCGCGACGGCACGCCGGTGATCATGAATCTCACCGAGATGGACGACGCCGACGCCAAGCGTCTCGTCGACTTCGCTGCGGGGTTGATCTTCGCCACCCGAGGAACCATCGAGCGAGTGACCAGCAAGGTGTTCCTGTTGTCTCCTCCCAACGTCACCGTCGCCGCCGAGGACAAGCAGCGGATCGCCGAGGACGGCTTCTTCAACCAGAGTTGAGTGTTGCGTGGCTGTCATCGGTTATTCCCTCTACTGGCTTCTCCTCGCGTTCATCGCCCTGCTCTGGGTGCGCTTCATCGTGGACTGGGTGCAGGTCTTCGCGCGCTCCTGGCACCCCAGCGGGGCGGTGCTGGTCGGGCTCGAGGTCGTCTACTCGGCCACTGACCCGCCGATCAAGGCGCTGCGCCGGGTGATCCCGCCGCTGCGCCTGGGCAACTTCGCGCTGGACCTGTCCTTCCTGGTGGTCCTGGTGGGTGCGTACCTGCTGCTCTCCGTGGTGGGGAGTATCTTCTTGCGATGAGTCCGCTGTCGCAGGTGGACCCGTCGAGCCGCTATCGTTCGACCATCTGAATGTTTTCTGCCGACCAAAGAATGGGTGAAGTCATGCCGCTGACGCCTGAGGACGTGAGCAACAAGCGCTTTACTCCTGTCCGGCTCCGCGAGGGGTACGACATGGGTGAAGTCGATCAGTTCCTCGACGAGGTGGAGGCCGAACTGCACCGGCTGAACCTGGAGAACAGCGAACTGCGCTCCAAGCTCTCGGCGGTCCAGGCCGGCGAGCCGATCCCGGCCACTCCGGCCCCCGCGCCTGTGGTCGTGCCGGAGCCGACTCCGGCACCCACCCCGGAGCCCACCCCCGCCCCGGTCGAGGTGGCGGCTGCGGCCGGCATCGAGACGATCCGGGTGGTGACCGTCCCGGAGGCCTCCAATGCCGCAGCACGGCTGCTGGAGATCGCCACCCGGAACGCGGAGGAGCTCGTTGACGAGGCGAAGAACGAAGCCGATGCCATCGTCGGCGCCGCCCGCACCAAGGCCGAGCGCCTGGAGGCCGAGGCGAAGATCAAGTCCGACCGCGTCGAGTCGGATGCCCGGCAGCGTGCCGAGATGCTGGACAGCGAGACCTCGGACCGTCGCCAGCAGTTGTTCGGTGACCTGGAAAAGGAGCGGGACAAGCTCAGCGCCGACGTCGAGACGTTGCGCCAGTTCGAGCGCGAGTACCGCTCGCGCTTGAAGAGCTACTTCACCTCGCAGCTCGCCGTGCTCGAGACCGGCATGGACAGCGAAGTGCCAGGGGACCTTGCGCCGGCACCGAAGCGACTCCGCTCGGTCGACGACGAGGGCTGATCCGCCTCACGCACCGTCTCAACGACGCGCCCGGAACGACTGCTGGTCAGTCGTTCCGGGCGCGTCGGGTTGAGTAGTCCCCGTGGACGGGCTAGCCTCCCACCACTCAAGTGTGGTGCAGGCCACGCACGCTCGGCCCGAGGAGGCCCGCTCCATGGCAAGCAGGACGCGAGTTGGCTCGGCGGCAGCGGCCGCCAAGCGCGTGATCACACGCGGCGCCAAGAAGGCAGCCCCGAAGAAGGCTGAGCCGGCGAAGAAGGCGCCGGCGAAGAAGGCGCCGGCGAAGAAGGCGCCCGCGAAGAAGGCGCCCGCGAAGAAGGCGCCCGCGAAGAAGGCGCCCGCGAAGAAGGCGCCCGCGAAGAAGGCGCCCGCGAAGAAGGCCCCCGCGAAGAAGGCCCCCGCGAAGAAGGCCCCCGCGAAGAAGGCGCCCGCGAAGAAGGCGCCCGCGAAGAAGGCCCCCGCGAAGAAGGCCCCCGCGAAGAAGGCCCCCGCCAAGAAGGCGTCGGCTCCGCTCGTCGTCCTCCAGGGCGAGGACGCGTGGACCAAGGCCGAGCTCGCCGAAGTGGTCGCCGAACTCACCGAGCAGCGCAGTCGTCTGGTTGTGGAGATCCACGACCAGGAGGAGGAACTGGCCGGGCTGATGCGAGACTCCGGCGATGGAGCGGGCCACGACCAGGCCGACGTCGGTGCCACCAGCTTCGAGCGTGACTACGAGCTCATCGTCGTCAGCAACGCACGCGACATGATCGCCCAGATCGACCGGGCGCTGGCCCGCATCGACGATGGCAGCTACGGCATCTGTGAGTCCTGCGGTCAGCCGATCGGCAAGATGCGATTGATGGCATTCCCCCGTGCCACACTGTGCCTGTCATGCAAGCAGCGTCAGGAGCGCCGCTGATCAGCGGCGAACACACCACGTCCCAGTCCCACCGACCCCGGCGGGGGCTCTTCGCGGCCACCGCCGTCACGGCATACGTCATAGACATCGTGACCAAGGTGTTGGCAGTCGAACACCTCAGCGGTCGCCCCGACGTCGAACTGGTCGGGTCCTTCCTGACCCTGCACCTGACCCGCAACCCCGGCGCCGCGTTCAGTTTCGGCACCGGGTTCTCCCAGATCACGGTGGTGCTCACCGGCGTGGCCCTGATCGCCGCCGTCGTGATGCTCGTGCTCAGTCTCCGACTGCGGGACCGGATCTGGGCCCTCGGACTCGGACTCGCACTGGCCGGCGTACTCGGAAATCTGACCGATCGGCTGTTCCGGGAGCCCGGCCCGTTCCGTGGGCACGTCGTCGACTTCCTGCAGTTGCCCAACTGGCCCGTCTTCAACGTCGCCGACATGTGCATCAATGTCGGGATCGGTCTGATCGTCCTGCAGATCCTGCGTGGCATCCACCGGGACGGCAGCCGTGAGGAGCGCGCCGCGTGAGTGACCAGCGTGTGGTGCTGGTCCCAGAGGGGTTGGCGGGGGAGCGGATCGACGCCGCGATGGCGCGGATGTTCGGGGTCTCCCGGACCCGAGCAGCAGAGCTGATCAGCCAGGGCTTGGTGCACCTCGATGGCGTCTCGGTGGCCAAGTCTGATCGGGTCGGCGCCGGGGCGATGCTGGACGTCACCATTCCCGTCGAGGCCGACCCGCTCGCGATCGAGCCCGAGATCGTCGAGGGCATCGGGATCATCCACGACGACGACTCCATCGTGGTCATCGACAAGCCCGTCGGGGTGGCGGTGCACCCATCCCCGGGCTGGAACGGACCCACCGTGGTCGGCCACCTCGTGGCGGCCGGGTTCCGGATCGCCACCAGTGGCGCCTCAGAGCGTCAGGGCATCGTGCAACGGCTCGACGTGGGCACCTCGGGGGTGATGGTGATCTGCAAGTCCGAGCACGGGTACTCGCTGCTCAAGAATGCCTTCCGCCGCCGCGCGGTCGACAAGACCTACCACGCGCTGGTGCAGGGACACCCGGACCCGTTCGAAGGCACCATCGATGCGCCGCTGGGCCGACACCCCCGGTCGGATTGGAAGTTCACCGTGCGCGCCGACGGCAAGCCGTCGATCACCCACTACCGGACCCTGGAGGCGCACCGGTTCGCGAGCCTGCTCGAGATCGAACTGGAGACCGGCCGTACCCACCAGATCCGGGTGCACATGCAGGCTCTGAAGCACCCCTGCGTCGGCGACCTCACCTATGGCGCCGACCCCGTGCTCGCCGAGCGGGTCGGGCTGACCCGGCAGTGGCTGCACGCGGTCAAGCTCGGCTTCGAACACCCCGACTCCGGTGAGTACGTCGAATTCACCTCGCCGTACCCCGATGACCTTCAACACGCCCTGAACGTCATCCGCGACTCGCACTGACAGGACGAGGTATGAGTTTTCGGCCGCCGAGGTGTGAGTTCTCGGCACCCGAGGTGTGAGTTCTGGGCACCCGAGGTGTGAGATCTGGGCCGCCGAGATGTGAAACTTCGGCCGCCGATGTTTGAAACCTCGTCGTGGGGGGTAGGACTGCTTCGTGCGAGGACAGGTGAAGAGCGAACGTCAGGGGTGGCGCCGTCGACTGGTGGCCGTTGCCGGTCTCACACTGGTGGGCGGCGGGCTGGTCGCCTGCGGTGGCTCCGGGCGCGCCGAGGTCGGCGACGTGGTCCCCGTGTCGGGGCAGGTGCAGGGGCGCATCGTAGACGTGGAACTGCCCACCGGGAGGCTCCGGTTCACCGTCGGCGAGGGGCAGGAGCGGCTGACGGACTTCGATGTCCGCGACCGGGTCGACCGTCTCGCTCCGGCCGATGGCCAGTACGTGCCGCTCAGTTGGCAGTACCGCGAGACCTACGCCGACTCGTGGTTCGCCGACGCGGAGCAGCCCGTCGAGGTGGCGCTGGTGGTGGGCGACGTACGCCGTGACCTGGCCAGCCTGCCGGCGGGGGACCACAGCGACCCTGAGGCGATCTTCGTCGCCGTGGGGGGCGACAACGCTCGGGTCGAGGTCAGCTACGACGGACTCGTGCAGGTCGTGGACCTGGGCGCTGGAGAGCTCGAGCCCACGGACCGGGCCGTGCCCCCGGGAGAGGTGCTCCGCCTCACCGGGGGGCCCTGCCCCGTCGAGGGCTGGCGGGATCAGACGGACCCGGCCTGGGAGTTGCAGGGGTTCCAGTCCTGCCAGGTGACCGCCCAGGTCGTCAGCTACCTCCCCGGCCATGGCTGGGCGGAGCCCGATCGTGCCTGGCTCGGCCTGTCGGTGACTGCGGACGCCGCGCTGGCCTACCGGGAGGACACCGACGAGCTCTCGGCGATCAGCGACCTGCGGTGGGATCCGCGGATCGGCGACGCCGGGCCGGTGGCGAGCCTCGGAGACGTGCACGTCTTCGACATCGACTACCCGATCACCGCGCAGCTCCAGGTCGATCTGACCCTCGACCTGGAGCTCAAGGACGGGACGACGTTGAGGATGGTCTCGCCCGGACCGGAGTGGGTCTTCGACTGAATCGACGCCCCGATCCGTTCTGTCGGTGCGCCCCGGCATGCTGACCGCAACGGTGGGAGTAGGCTGGTCCTCCTTCCCCCGAGGTGAACCTGCGGCGACGCAGGGTGTCAGTGCTGTTTGCGCGTGGAAGGGTGATCGCCAGCAATGTCGGCCGGGTCCAACGACTCCTTCGTGCACCTGCACGTGCACACCGAGTACTCGATGCTCGATGGAGCAGCCCGCCTGGGCGACCTGACTCAACGCACCGCCGAGCTCGGCATGCCCGCGGTGGCGATGACCGACCACGGCAACGTGTTCGGGGCGTTCGAGTTCTACAAGAAGGCGGCCGACGCCGGGGTCAAACCGATCGTCGGCATCGAGGCGTACTTCACCCCGAACATCTCCCGATTCGAACGCAAGGGCGTCAACTTCTACGACGGCGGCCCCGACGACGTCTCGGCTCGCGGCGCCTACACGCACATGACTCTGCTCTCGGAGACCACCGAGGGGATGCACAACCTGTTCCGGCTGACGTCCGGGGCCTGGCAGGAAGGCTTCTTCAAGCAGCCGCGCGCCGACCGGGAGTTGCTGACCCGCTACGGCAAGGGGCTGATCGGCACGACCGGCTGCCCGTCCGGTGAGATCCAGGTCCACCTGCGCTACGGCAAGTACGACGAGGCTCGCAAGGTGGCCGGCGAGTTCCAGGACATCCTCGGCCGGGAGAACTACTTCCTCGAGTTGATGGACCACGACCTCGACATCGAGAAGCGGGTCCGCGACGGGCTGTTGCGGCTGGGCAAGGACCTGCGTATCCCGCTGCTGGCCACCAACGACTCCCACTACGTGCGCCGCGAGGACGCCAAGTCCCAGGAGCACCTGCTCTGCATCAACTCCGGCTCCACCATGGACATCCCTGCCGGAGACGGACCCGGCCAGCGGTTCGCCTTCTCCGGTGACGGCTACTACCTGAAGTCACCGGCCGAGATGCGGGCCCTGTGGGTGGACAAGCACGGCCTGCGGGAGGCGTGCGACAACACCCTGCTGATCGCCGAGCGGTGCAACATCGAGTTCACCGAGGGCGTCGGCACCTACATGCCCAAGTTCCCCTGCCCGCCGGGTGAGGACGAGACCTCGTGGCTGGTCAAGGAGGTCGAGCGCGGCCTGCAGGTCCGCTACCCCACAGGCGTCCCCGACAAGGTCCGCAAGCAGGCCGAGTACGAGCTCGGCGTGATCAACCAGATGGGGTTCGCCGGCTACTTCCTGGTCGTCGCCGACTTCATCAACTGGTCCAAGGACAACGGCATCCGGGTCGGGCCGGGCCGCGGCTCCGGTGCCGGCTCGATGGTCGCCTACGCGATGCGGATCACCGACCTGGACCCGCTCGAGCACGGGCTGATCTTCGAGCGGTTCCTCAACCCCGACCGGATCTCGATGCCCGACTTCGACATCGACTTCGACGAGCGTCGGCGCGGCGAGGTGATCCGCTACGTCTCGGACAAGTACGGCGACGACCGGGTCTCCTACATCGTCACCTACGGCACCATCAAGGCGAAGCAGGCGGTCAAGGACTCCTCCCGGATCCTCGGCTACCCGTTCGCGATGGGTGACCAGATCACCAAGGCGATGCCTGCCTCGGTGATGGGCAAGGACGTGCCGCTGCAGAAGATCTTCGATCCCGAGCACGACCGGTACGGCGAAGGCGGCGAGTTCCGCACCCTCTACGACGGCAACCCGGACGTGAAGCGGGTCGTCGACACCGCGATCGGCATCGAGGGCCTGAAGCGGCAGTGGGGGGTGCATGCGGCGGGCGTCATCATGTCCAGCGAGCCGCTCGCCGACGTCATCCCGTTGCTGAAGCGACCCTCCGACGGGGCGATCATCACCCAGTTCGACTATCCGACGTGCGAGTCGCTGGGCCTGATCAAGATGGACTTCCTCGGGCTTCGGAACCTCACCGTCCTCGACGACGCGCTGCTGGGCATCGAGATCAACCGCGGTGAGAAGGTCGTGCTCGAGGACCTGACCCTCGACGATCCGGCCACCTATGCGCTGCTGCAGCGTGGCGACACCCTCGGCGTCTTCCAGCTCGACGGTGGCCCGATGCGGGCGCTGCTGCGGTCGATGAAGCCCGACTGCTTCGAGGACATCTCCGCGGTCGGCGCGCTCTATCGACCCGGCCCGATGGGGGCGGACTCGCACAACAAGTACGCCCGCCGCAAGACCGGCCGGGAGCCGGTCGAGCCGATCCACCCCGACCTCGCCGAGGCGCTCGAGGAGGTGCTGGGGGAGACCTACGGCCTGATCGTCTATCAGGAGCAGGTGATGGCGATCGCACAGCAGTTGGCCGGCTACACGCTCGGTCAGGCCGACCTGCTGCGCCGGGCGATGGGCAAGAAGAAGAAGTCCGAGCTGGACAAGCAGTACGAGATCTTCTCCGGTGGGATGCAGGAGCGGGGCTTCTCCGCGGCCGCCATCAAGACGCTCTGGGAGACGCTGCTGCCCTTCTCCGACTACGCCTTCAACAAGGCGCACTCGGCGGCGTACGGCGTGATCTCCTACTGGACGGCGTACCTCAAGGCGAACTACCCGGCCGAGTACATGGCCGCCCTGCTCACCTCGGTCAAGGGCGACAAGGACAAGTCCGCGATCTACCTCAACGAGTGCCGCCGGATGAAGATCCAGGTGCTGCCGCCCGACGTCAACGAGTCGCAGGCCAACTTCACCCCGGTCGGCACCGACGTCCGATTCGGCCTCGGCGCGATCCGCAATGTCGGCACCAACGTCGTCGACGGCATCATCTCCGCCCGTGAGGAGAAGGGACGCTTCACCGACTTCAACGACTTCATGGAGAAGGTGCCCGCGGTCGTCTGCAACAAGCGGGTGATCGAGTCCCTGATCAAGGCCGGCGGTTTCGACGACCTCAAGCATCGGCGGCGCCCGCTGGTGGCGGTGCACGAGTCGGCCGTGGACCAGGCGATCGACATCAAGAAGAACGAGGCGATCGGCCAGGAGTCGCTCTTCGCCGGCCTTGACGATGGCGACGACGCCGGCTTCGCCACCTCGGTGACGGTGCCGGACCTGGAGGAGTGGGACAAGACCACTCTGCTGGCCCATGAGCGGGAGATGCTCGGCCTCTACGTCTCAGACCACCCCCTGCTCGGGCTGGAGCACGTGCTCTCCCAGGGCACCGACACCACCATCGGCCAGTTGATGCTCGATGAGGAGCGGCCGCACGGGTCCTCGGTCACCGTCAGCGGCCTGGTCACCTCGGTGCAGCGCAAGATCACCAAGCGTGGCGACGCCTGGGCGACGATCACCCTGGAGGATCTGGACGGCGCGATCGAGGTGTTGTTCTTCCCGGGCTCGTACGCCGACGTGGGTGGCCTGCTCGCCGAGGACGCGATCGTCCGGGTGCGAGGGAATCTCTCCCGGGACAAGGACCAACCCGAGATCCGGGGGCAGGAGGTGACCGTCCCCGACATCAGTGGCGGGCCGTCCGGGCCCGTGGTGATCACACTTCCGGCGACCCGGTGTACCGCCCCGGTGGTGGCGCACCTCAAGGACGTGCTGCGCACCCACCCGGGGGTGACCGAGGTGCAGTTGCGGCTGCAGACTCGTCAGCACACCACGGTGATGCGCCTCGACGACCGACTCCGGGTCACTCCCGGCCAATCACTCTTCGCCGATCTCAAACAACTGTTGGGGCCAGGTTGTCTGAACAGCTGAACGTTCCTCCTCATCCTCCTCTTCGGTGGTCCGCGGGTACCACTCGACACGGGCTCCTGGCGGTCGGTGCCTTCGCCGCGGCGGGGATCCTCGTCGGGGTGCTGTGGAGTGTGCTGGTGACGCCACCGGTCGGAGTCGTGCATGAGGGCACCGTCTGGCAGTCCGGCCTCTCCAGCCAGTCCGAGTTCGGCGTCACCGGCTGGTACCTGCTGCTCGGGTTCGGCGTCGCCGTCGTCCTCGGCGGTGTTCTCGCCTGGCGGCTCGTCGACCATGAATACGCCGTCCTGATCGGGCTGATCCTCGGATCGGTGGCTGCGGCACTGCTCGCCTCCGCCGTCGGGGCGGCCCTCGGGCCGGCGTCGCCCGAGGCGCTGGCCGCGGGCCTCCCGGACGGCACCGAGGTGGAGATCAACCTGGCCGTCCACCCGTTGGCCTGGGTGAGTTGGCCGATCGGCGCCCTGATGGCGGCGATGGTGGTCTGGTTGAGTTTTCCGACGCCGTCACGGCGACATGATTAGGCTGCATCCGATGCTGCACCCGCAGCCAGGCGAGGGGGGAACCCGATGAGCAAGGCGACTACGACTGTCGTGGCCGGTGGATCCGTGATCGGCGCTGCGGCGGTGATCACCGGAAGTATCTGGGCGGTCACCTCGTTCCTGTCCACGGGTGCCCAACCGGCCGAGGCCCTCCCGGCCGCCACGCTGGGTTACGTCAGCATCGACCTCGACCCGGGCGGGGCACAGAAGGTCGAGGCGCTCCGCACCCTGCGGCAGTTCCCTGCCTTCGTCGACCAGGTCGGTCTCTCCCCGAACGACGACGTACGCCGCTGGCTGGTGGACGAGGCGGCGCAGGCTGAGGGCTGCGACCTCGACCACGACCGTGACGTCGCGGACTGGCTGGGCAACAAGATGGCCTTCGCTGCGGTCGACCTGGGGGGTGAGGAGCCCCTGCCGGCGGTGGTGTTCGAGGTGACCGACTCCGGGGCCGCGGAGGCCGGGCTGTCCGCGATCGTGGACTGCTTCGTCCCGGACGAGGGCGGGTGGGCGCTCACCGAGGGGTGGGCGGTGCTCAGCAGCTCCACCTCCGCTGCGACCGACGTGGTCGCCGCGGCGGAGCAGTCGTCGCTGGCCGACGACAGTGACTTCCAGCAGTGGACGGAGCGGGTCGGCGGGGCCGGGATCCTCACCTTCTTCATCGCCGAGGAAGCGGCCGACTTCCTGGACAGGCTGGACCCGATGCTCCCGGGGCTGATCCCGCCGCTGATGGGGTCGCCGTACGACTCCGACTTCGACTTCGACAGTGACTTCGACAGCGACGACTTCTGGGATCAGTTCCCCGAGGACAGCGACGATCTGGAGGACTTCCTCGCCGAGCTCGACTTGGAGTTCCTCGACGAGGACGGCGACGACGACGTGTCGTCGCGCGACCTCGGCCACCACCCCCCGGTGCGGTCGGCCGCCCTGGTGACGAGCAGCACCGCACCGGAGACCGCGCTGGCCGCGACCCCGGTGGCCGGAGCCCTCCGCTTCGCTGACTCCGGGCTGGAGTTCGAGGTGGTCGCCGGTGGTGCGGCGTTGATGCCCACCACCCATACCGTGGAGCCTCTGGTGACGGCGCTCCCCGCCTCGACCGCGGCGCTCTTCGCGGTCGCGTTCCCCGATGGCTGGGCCACCGCCCTCCTTGACGAGGTGGGCCGCACCCTGCACGGACTCGTGGAGGTGGACGAGGTGGTGGCGATGGCTGAGGCGTTCACCGGTCTCACGCTGCCCGGCGATGTCGAGACCCTGCTCGGCCGGGCCGCCGCCGTGGTGGTGGACGCCGACTTCGACCTGGACACCGCCGAGCGGAGCCAGGACGGTTCCGAGGTGCCGATCGGGCTCGTCGTGGACGGCGACCCGGCGGCGATCGAGGAGGTACGTGGCAAGCTCGTGGCGCTGGCCGGCCCTGACGGTGAGCAACTGTTCGGCGCCAACGTCGACGGCTCCCTGGTCGCCCTGGGGCCGAGCGCCAGCTACCGGGACCGGCTGCTCGGTGAAGGGGGCCTGACCGGCTCCTCGACCTTCCGGTCGGTGGTCCCCGGCGCCGCGGACGCACACCTGGTGGCCTTCGTCGACGTCGGTGCCCGGGACTGGCTCGCTCGCCTGCTGCGCAGCGCCGGTGCCCCGGACGAGGTCCTCGAGAACGTGGCCCCGGTGACCGGGATCGGCGTCACCGCGGTCGTCGAGGACGACATCGCCCGCGGCGTGCTGCGCGTGACCACCCGGTAGTGGGCATCGGCGAAATGTGACCCTGCCAAGTCAAGAGAAATGACATGTGAGCAGTACTTTGCCAAATCCGCATGACTTGCCTAATCTGAGTCTATGACAGCGAAGGTCGACCGAGATGCCAAGGTCAGCAACGAAGGGCGCGTAGTCATCCCTGCGTCGGTCCGTTCGATCCTGGGTGTCGGACCGGGCGACCGGGTCCGCTTTGTTGTCGAGGAGGGAGAGGTCAAGCTGGTGGCTGCGAAGTCACTGCTGTTCGCCGTGTGGGCCAACAATCACGGCGGCGACACGGGCGACGCGGTCGCTGACGTGCGCAGCGAGCGCAGTTCTGACAGCGCTCGGAGCGAGGCCAAGTGGGCTCGACTGGCCAACCTGGACGCCGCCGAGACTCGCAGCGAGGACGAGATCGAGGCTAGTTTGATGGCGCAGTTCGGACTCGCCCAGTGAGCGCTGCCGCACCGGCAGCCAAGCCCGGACCGCCCGCGACAGTTGAACTGTGCCTGGACTCATCCGTTGTTGTGAATCTCATCCTGCAGAAACCCGGCTGGCGGGCCGTGCACTCTGTTCTGCAAAAGCCGAGTGTCTCCGGAATCCTGCCCGGGCCGGTGCTGACTGAGATGATCAACGTGTCTCGGCGAGAGGGAAACCGAAGCACGGGCTCGCAGTTGCACGAACTGCTTGGCGCGATGGGCCTACGCGTTGAGCACCCCACGGAGGACGATCTGGTACGGGCCGCGGAACTGCTGGAGATCTCGCGGGACAACCCAGGCCCGCCCTCGCCCATCACGCAGGAGGAGGGCACGCTGTCACTCGCGGACTCACTCATCCTCGCCATTGCCGAACGCCTCGGCTGCATGGTTCTGACCCGAGACCGGTACTGGAAGTGGATGGTCGACCAGGACCTCCTTGAGGTACGCGTCGCGATCCCGTGAGGCGGCGCTAGTTCGGGCTCCAGCCGGTCCGGGCGAGTTTGGACGCGGGCAGCGAGGGCAGCACGTTCATCGCGGTGAGTTCGTCGCGGAACTTCTCCGCCAGCAGGGTCAGCCGTGCCTCGGTGCCTGGCGCCTCCAGCACCGCCTGCTGGTCGGGCAACGGCAACGGTGCCACCGCGGCCAACGCCCAAGCCAGATAGACCGGGTCCGTGGGCAGCGTGCCCGGCAGCGGGTTCGCTCCGCGGATCCGGGCCACCTGGGCGGCGTACCCGACGAAGAGCGACCGGACCTGGTCCACCAGTTCCTCGGGCACCGGTGACGTGTCGTCGGCGAGGATGCTGACGGTGCCCACCGGGAACGGGCCACTGGCATCGAGGCCCTCCAACCGGATCCGGTCTCGGCCCACCGCCACCACGTCGAAGGTGCCGTCCGGATGCGCCTCGACCTCGGTCAACTGCAGCCGGCATCCGATCCGGTACAACGACTGCGCCCCGTGCGGCCCGACCTCGTAGCCGTCCCGGATCGCCACCGACCCGAAGAGTCGTTGCGTGGGGTCGGCCACCTCCAGGAGTTGCCGCACCATCGCCGTGTAGCGGTCCTCGAAGACCCGCAACGGCACCGACAGGCCGGGGAACAGGCAGGTGTTCAGCGGGAACATCGGCAGCCGGTCCGTCACCCGACCCACCCTAGGCGCTCCACCCTCGAGTCCACGACAGAGAAACCGGTGCGGCGGTGAGTCGGCTCGCCAATACAATGGAGGCCATGATGCGCCGGATCGATCTGCGTGGCGCCGGGCCCGGCGCGCACGACTACCGAAGCGCGGTTCCCCGCGCCGTCTTCGACGTCGAGGCAGCGACGCCGGCCGTGCACGAGATCTGCGAGGCGGTCCGCACCCGGGGAGTGGCGGCGCTGACCGAGTTCGGCGAGAAGTTCGACGGCGTCCGCGTCGAGGACATCCGGGTGCCCGTCGGCGCGCTCTCCGACGCACTGCTCGGCCTCGACCCGGACGTCCGCGCCGGGCTGGAGGAGTCGGTCCGCAGGTTGCGGGCCACCTGCCAGGCCGAGCTCGAGACCGACGTGGTCACCGAACTCGCCCCCGGAGCCCGGGTCACCCACCGGATGGTGCCGGTGCAGCGGGTCGGCCTCTACGTTCCCGGAGGCCTCGCCCCGCTCGTCTCCAGCGTGCTGATGAACGTGGTTCCCGCCCAGGTCGCGGGCGTCGGCTCGATCGCGCTCTCCTCACCCCCGCAGCGGGAGTTCGGGGGACTGCCGCACCCGACCATCCTGGCGGCCTGCGCCCTGCTCGGTGTCGAGGAGGTGTACGCCGTCGGCGGCGCCCAGGCGATCGCGATGTTCGGCTACGGCGCCGGCCCGTGCCGCCCCGTGGACCTGGTCACCGGCCCCGGCAACATCTGGGTGGTCACCGCGAAGCGCCTGCTCCGCGGCAAGGTCGGCATCGACTCCGAGGCCGGCCCCACCGAGATCGCCATCCTCGCCGACGACACCGGGGACGCCGGCTTCATCGCCGCCGACCTGATCAGCCAGGCCGAGCACGACCCGCTGGCGGCCTCGGTGCTGGTCACCGACTCGGAGCGGCTCGCCGACGCGGTCGAGGCCGAGCTCGAACTCCAGGTGGCGGCCACCAAGCACATCGACCGGATCCACACCGCGCTCACCGGCGAGCAGTCCGCGATCGTGCTCGTCGACGATGTCGACCAGGGCCTCGACGTGGTCAACACCTACGCCGCCGAACACCTCGAGATCCACACCGCCGACGCCGCGGCGGTCGCCGCGCGGGTCCGCAACGCCGGCGCGATCTTCGTCGGGCCGCACGCGCCCGTCTCGCTCGGCGACTACTGCGCCGGCTCCAACCACGTGCTGCCCACCGGAGGCTGCGCCTGCCACTCCTCCGGGTTGTCGGTGCGCGCGTTCACCAAGTCCGTGCACGTCATCGACTACACCGCCGACGCGCTCGCCGAGGTGGCCGGTCACGTGATCACCCTGGCCGACGCCGAGGACCTGCCAGGTCACGGAGCTGCGGTCCAGGTCCGGATGGACCGGTCGGCGTCGACGGCAGGGGAGTGAGTCGTGACCTTCCCACCCCTGCGCCCGGAACTGCAGGGCATCGAGCCCTACGGCGCGCCGCAACTCGACGTGCCGGTGCAACTGAACGTCAACGAGAATCCGTACGGCCCCAGCGCCGCCTGCATCGCTGACATCGCGGCATCGGTGGCCCGGGCGGCTGCCACCTTGAACCGCTACCCGGACCGGGAGTTCACCGAACTCCGGGAGGCGCTCGCGAGCTACCTCAACGGCGACGGCGGGCAGCGACTGGTCGCCGACCAGGTGTGGGCCGCCAACGGCTCCAACGAGGTGATGCTGCAACTGCTGCAGGCCTTCGGTGGCCCCGGACGGACCGCGGTGTCGTTCGCGCCGACGTACTCGATGTATCCCGAGTACGCGCGCGACACCCACACCCGCTGGGTGACCGGGCGACGCGAGGACGACTTCGGCATCGACCCGGTGGCCGCCAAGGAGCTGATCGAGGAGCACAACCCGCACCTGATCCTGCTGCCCAGCCCCAACAATCCCACCGGCACCGCGCTGCCCCCCGGGGTCGTCGAGATGCTCTGCGACGCCGTGGGTGAGGGGATCGTGGTCGTCGACGAGGCGTACGGCGAGTTCCGCCGCAGCGGCACCCCCAGCGCCCTGGAGATGCTGCCCCGGCACCGCAATCTGGTGGTCACCCGCACCATGAGCAAGGCCTTCGCGTTGGCCGGTGGCCGACTCGGCTACCTGGCCGCGGCGAAGGAGATCTGCGACGCGATCCGGGTGGTCCGACTGCCCTACCACCTCTCCGCCGTCACCCAGGCCACCGCGCTGGCGGCCCTGCGACACGCCGACGAACTGCTGGCCCAGGTGGCCACCCTGCGTGCCGAGCGGGATGCCCTGGTGGAGTGGTTGCGAGCCCGCGGGCACCGGGTCGCCGACAGCGACGCGAACTTCGTCCTGTTCGGCACCTTCAGCGACCGGGACGCGGTGTGGCAGGCTCTGCTCGACCGGGGGGTGCTGATCCGTGCGACCGGCCCCGACGGCTGGCTGCGGGTGTCGGTAGGCACCCCGGCAGAGATGATGGCGTTCAAGGACGCCCTGGTCGACGTGACCGGGGGCGACGTGATGGAGGAGTTGGCATGAGCCGCACCGCGACGATCGACCGGGAGACCAAGGAGTCCAAGGTGCACGTCGAGGTCGACCTCGACGGGACCGGGAAGTCCCAGATCTCCACCGGCGTCGGCTTCTTCGACCACATGCTCGGCTCGTTCGCCCGGCACTCGCTGGTCGACCTGGTCGTGCACACCATCGGCGACACCCACATCGACTCCCACCACACCGTCGAGGACACCGCCATCGTGCTCGGCGAGGCGCTCCGCGCCGCGCTCGGGGACAAGTCGGGCATCCGCCGCTTCGGTGACGCCTGCGTGCCGCTCGACGAGGCACTGGTGCAGGCCGTGGTCGACGTCTCCGGGCGCCCCTACTGCGTGCACACCGGGGAGCCTGAGGCGATGGCCTACGTGACCATCGGCGGCGGTGCCGGCGGGGTCGGCTACCTGGGGTCGCTGACCCGGCACGTCTTCGAGACGATCGCCTTCCACGCCCACATCGCCCTGCACGTGCGGGTGCTCGCCGGCCGGGAGCCGCACCACCTGGTGGAGACCCAGTTCAAGGCGTTCGCGCGCGCCTTCCGCGACGCGGTCGCCTTCGACCCGCGGGAGACCGGCGTACCGTCCACCAAGGGAACTCTGTGACCGCTGAGGCACCCTCGGTCGTCGTCCTCGACTACGGCTTCGGCAACCTCCGCTCCGCGGTCCGGGCGCTGGAGCGCGCCGGTGCCGACGTCACCCTCACCTCCGACCGGGCGGCAGCCGAGGAGGCCGACGGTCTCGTGGTGCCCGGGGTCGGGGCGTTCGCCGCCTGCATGGAGGGGCTGAGGCGGGTCCGTGGCCCGGAGGTGATCGGCCGGCGACTGGCCGGTGGGCGACCGGTCCTGGGGATCTGTGTCGGCATGCAGATCCTCTTCGCCCGCGGTGTCGAGCACGGCATCACCACCGAAGGCTGCGACGAATGGCCCGGCACGGTGGAGCGCCTGCAGGCCCCGGTGGTGCCCCACATGGGGTGGAACACCGTGGAGGCGCCCGAGGACTCAGCACTGTTCGCGGGAGTCGCCGACCAACGGTTCTACTTCGTCCACTCCTACGGGGTCCGCACCTGGGAGCTCTTCACCGACGGCCGGACCAAGGCGCCGACGGTCACCTGGGCCGAGCACGGCGGCGACCGGTTCGTCGCCGCGGTGGAGAACGGCCCCCTCTCAGCCACCCAGTTCCACCCGGAGAAGTCCGGCGACGCCGGAGCCCAGCTGCTGCGCAACTGGGTCTCCTCCCTCTGACTCCCGAAAGGCAACCGTGAGCACGTACCTCGAACTCCTCCCCGCCGTCGACATCAAGGGCGGCCAGGCCGTCCAGTTGGTGCAGGGCATCGACGGGTCCGAGAAGCGGTTCGGTGACCCCATCGAAGCGGCGCTGCGCTGGCAGTCGGCCGGGGCGGAGTGGATCCACCTGGTCGACCTGGACGCTGCCTTCGGGCACGGCAACAACCGGGAGTTGCAGGCCGAGATCGTCGGCCGCCTGGATATCCAGGTCGAGATGAGCGGCGGCATCCGCGACGACGAGTCGCTGGCTGCCGCGATGGCCACCGGGTGCCGGCGGGTGAACATCGGCACCGCGGCCCTGGAGCAGCCCGAGTGGTGCGCCCGGGCGATCGCGGAGTACGGCGACCGGGTGGCGATCGGGCTGGACGTGCGCGGCACCACGCTGGCTGCCCGCGGCTGGACCCGGGATGGCGGCGACCTGTACGAGACGCTGGCCCGCCTCGACGGTGAGGGTTGTGCCCGCTACGTGGTCACCGACGTCAACAAGGACGGCATGCTGGCGGGACCGAACCTGGAACTGCTCCGCGACGTGTGTGCCCGCACCGACCGGCCGGTCGTCGCCTCGGGGGGTGTGACCACCCTCGACGACATCGCCGCACTGATGGAGCTGGTGCCGCTCGGTGTCGAAGGTGCCATCGCCGGCACCGCGCTCTACGAAGGCCGGTTCACCCTCGAGGAGGCACTCGCCTTGACGCAGGGCACGGAACAGTCGTGAGCCTCGCCGTCCGGGTGATCCCGTGCCTCGATGTCGACGCTGGGCGGGTGGTCAAGGGGATCAACTTCGTCGACCTCCGTGACGCCGGGGACCCGGTCGAGCTGGCGCGGGTGTACGACGCCGAGGGGGCCGACGAGCTCACCTTCTTGGACATCTCCGCCTCCAGCGACGACCGTGCCACCACCATGGAGGTGGTCAGCCAGGTGGCCGAGGAGGTGTTCATCCCCCTCACCGTCGGCGGCGGGGTGCGGGCGGTGACCGACGTGGACCGGCTGCTGCGGGCCGGCGCGGACAAGGTCGGCGTGAACACGGCCGCGATCAACCGGCCGGAGCTGCTCGCTGAGATCGCGGACCGGTTCGGCAACCAGGTGTTGGTCCTCTCCGTGGACGCCCGCCGGGTGCGCGGAGAGGTGCGCACCGACTCCGGCTTCGAGGTCACCACGCACGGCGGACGCACCTCCACCGGCATCGACGCGGTCGCCTGGGCGGTCCGCGCTGCCGAGCTCGGCGCCGGTGAGATCCTGCTGAACTCGATGGACGCCGACGGCACCCGGGACGGTTTCGACCTGGAACTGATCAGGCTGGTCCGGGCGGCGGTGGACATTCCGGTGATCGCGTCCGGGGGAGCCGGCGCCGTCGGCCACTTCGCTCCAGCGGTGGCCGCCGGAGCCGACGCTGTGCTGGCCGCCAGCGTCTTCCACTTCGGCACCCTCAAGGTCGGCGACGTGAAGCGGGCCCTGGCGGCCGCCGGAGCCCCCGTCCGCTGACCCCCGTCCACTGACCCCGTCCGCTGGCGGGCGTCAGATTCCGAGCGTGGCCTCACGGAGCCGGCGTACCGACTCGCCGGGGCCGCTGATCTCCACGTCGGCGTGCTCGCCCCGGCCGTAGGCGAAGAGCAGCAACTCGCTGGGGAGGCCGCGCACGACCACCGGTTCCTCCCCGCGGCGTACGGCGAACTCGCGGCCGGAGCCCGAGTCCACGACCTGCAGTGGCACGCCGGCCTTGCGCAACAGCATCCGGCCCCCGGTGGCCAACGCTCGCCACAGGGTGCTCTGCTGGCTCGGGCTCAGCTCTCGAGGCCGCCATCCCGGCTGGGCTCGACGCAGGTCCTCGTGGTGCACGAAGAACTCGACCGTGTTGACGAGCCGGTCCACCGGTCCCAGCGCGGCCCAGGTCACCTTGGGCCGCCGCAGCTGGTCCACCAGCAACGGCAGGTCCGCCCGGGCCATCCGCGCCGAGATCCCCTCGGTCAGCGACTCGAGGCTGGGCACGACGATTCCGGGAGCGCCGAGCAGGGTGCGCTCGCGCACCATCAGGTGCACCACCAGGTCCTTCACATCCCAGCCCTCACAGAGGGTGGGGGCCGAGCCACCCAGCTCCAGGGCGAGGCTGCACAGCTGGTCACGTTCGGTGCGGGCGAAGGAGGCCATGGTCGCGATCGTAGGGGAATGCAAACCATTCGCGTGGTGTTGGGGTGACCACGTAGCGTTGGACTCTGCAATCTTTAGCCAGGCTCACTACCTCGGAGGGCAATTGACCGGCACTGACGCGCTCGGCGTCGGGCGCACCCGGGCCACCACCATGCGTGAGGGCTTCGCGATCCTCGGCGTTGCGATCCGTCGCGAACCGAAGGTCTTCGCCGTCGCCACCATCGGCAGCCTGCTCTTCGGCGCCCTCACCGTCGCCGACGCCTGGGTGCTCGGCTGGGCCACCGACCATGTGGTCCTACCCGCGTTCCGGGACGGGCGGGTGGACACCAGCCTGCTGATCGCCGTGGTTGCCCTGTTCGTCGGGGTGGCGCTGCTGCGGGCCGCCGGGATCGTGGCCCGGCGCGTCGGGGCCGGCATCATGCAGGCGCGGATGTGGTCCCACGACCGGCGCGACCTGACCCGGCAGTACCTTTCCCTGCCGATGGAGTGGCATCAGCGGCGGCCCACCGGACAACTGCTCTCCAACGCCAACTCCGACGTCGAGGCGGCCTGGGGGCCGATCGCACCGCTGCCGATGGCGCTGGGCACGGTGGCGATGATGGTGATCGCGCTCATCCAGATGCTGCTCGCCGACTGGGTGCTGGCCCTGATCGGCATCCTGGTCTTCCCGATGGTGATCGCCACCAACATCATCTTCCAGCGGGTCGTGTCACCGCTGATGACACGCGCCCAGGCGTTGCGCGCCGAGCTCAGCGAGATCGCCCACGAGTCGTTCGACGGGGCGATGGTCGTGAAGACGCTGGGGCGTGAGGACGAGGAGACGCGCCGGTTCGCCGAGAAGGCCCACCAGCTGCGCGACACCGTGGTCCGGGCCGGACGAGCCCGAGCCGCCTTCGACCCAGCCCTGGCCGCACTCCCGGAACTGGCGGTGCTGCTGGTCCTGGTGGTCGGCGTCTCCCGAGTGCTGGCCGGTGAGATCGAGCCCGGTGCCGTGGTCACCGTCGCCTACCTGCTCACCATCGTGTCCTTCCCGATCCGGGCGATCGGCTGGCTGCTCGGTGAGTTCCCGCGCAGCGTGGTCGGCTACGAACGGATCCGATCCGTGCTGGAGGAGTCCACCCGTGTCGACTACGGCAGCGAGACCCTGGCCAGGTCCGGGCCCGGGGCCGCGCTGTCGCTGGACCAGGTCGGCTTCGGCTACTCGCCGGAGACGGGCCTGCTCGATGACGTCAGCTTCGACATCGCCCCCGGCAGCACCATCGCCCTGGTCGGCGCCACCGCGTCGGGCAAGTCCACGCTGACGGCGCTGGTGGGCCGACTCCGGGATCCGGATCGGGGTCGGATCACCATCGACGGCACCGACGTGCGGCACCTTCGGCACGGCGCCCTCGCCGCCGCGACCGCGATGGTCAGCCAGTCCGCCTTCCTCTTCGAGGACACCGTCCGTGGCAACGTCACCCTCGGCGGCGACTTCACCGACGAGCAGGTCTGGGAAGCGCTTCGGATCGCCCAGGCCGACGGGTTCGTGGCCGCGCTCGCACACGGACTGGACACCGAGTTGGGTGAGCGCGGCACCTCGCTGTCCGGCGGACAGCGGCAGCGCATCTCGCTGGCGCGAGCCCTGGTCCGGCGCCCCCGACTGCTGGTGCTCGACGACGCCACCTCGGCCGTCGACCCCGAGGTCGAGGCACGGATCCTGGCCGCTCTGCGCAGCGAGGGGGCCGCGGCGACGCTGCTGGTGGTCGCCTACCGCAAGGCCACCATCGGGCTGGCCGACGAAGTGCTCTTCCTCGACGACGGGCGGATCGTCGACCGGGGAACCCATGCCGACCTGCTGACCCGCAACCCGGCCTACGCCGAACTGGTCAACGCCTACGAGACCGAGGAGCCGGCGTGAGCAGCACCATGAACACCGGCGAGCAGATCCCGGCCATCCAGACGCTGCGCCGCGGTCTGCACCACTCGCCCGAACTCAAGCGCGGCTTCGCGGTGACCCTGCTGCTGGCGGTGCTGGCCACCGCCGGCAACGTGGTGGTGCCGATCGCCGTCCAGCAGACCATCGACCGCGGCCTGACCAGCCCGACCGGACCCGACGTCGACTTCATGGTCCGGATGGGCCTGCTGGCAGCAGCCGCCGTACTGCTCACCTCGCTGGCGTCGTACGGGATGATCAGCCGGCTCTTCCGCACCGCCGAGTCGGGACTGGCAACCCTGCGCATCAAGGCCTTCCGGCATGTCCACGACCTGTCCCTGCACACCCAGAACACCGAACGCCGCGGCGCCCTGGTGTCGCGGGTGACCAGCGACGTCGATCAGGTCAGCCAGTTCCTGGTCTTCGGCGGCATGCTGTTCATCGTCAGCATCGGCCAGATGTTCGTCGCCACCGTGATCATGATCTGGTACAACGCCTGGCTGGCGCTGGTGGTGTGGCTCTGCTTCCTGCCGCTCTTCCTGTCGCTGCGCTACTTCCAGCAGAAGCTCTCCCGCGCCTACGGGGTGGTACGACGTCAGGTCGGGGTGCTGCTGTCGGCGATCAGCGAGCCGGTGGTCGGGGCCGAGGTGGTGCGTGCCTACGCCATCGAGGCCCGCACCCAGCAGCGCATCGACGAAGCCATCGACCGGCACCGGCAGGCCAGCATCCGCGCCCAGGGGTTCCTCGCCTTCTCGTTCTCACTCGGCGGCATCTCCGGCGGCCTCGCCAACGCCGGCGTGATCGTGATCGGCATCTGGCTCGGCTTCGCCGACCGGATCACCCCGGGCGAGATCCTCGCCTTCGCGTTCTTGGTCTCGCTGTTCGTGATGCCGGTGCAGATGGGCACCCAGGTGCTCACCGAGGCGCAGAACGCGATCGCCGGCTGGCGACGGGTGATCGGCATCCTGGAGACCCCCGCCGATGTGGTGGATCCCGGCGACCAGGGCTCGTCGTTGCCTCGTGGCCCTGTCGACGTGCGCTTCGACCGGGTGGACTTCAGCTACCACGACGGCCCGTTGGTGCTGCGCGACCTGAGCCTGGAGATCGCCGCCGGCACCCGGCTGGCCGTGGTCGGCGAGACCGGCTCGGGCAAGTCCACCGTCGCCAAGCTGCTCACCAGACTGATGGACCCGGTGTCCGGCACCGTCTACCTCGACGGGGTCGACCTGCGTGAGATCAGCGGTGAGTCGCTGCGGCGCAGCGTGGTGCTGGTGCCCCAGGAGGGCTTCCTCTTCGACGACACGCTGGCCGCCAACGCCCGCTACGGGAAGCTCGACGCCTCCGATGAGGAGATCATCGCCTCGGCCGCTGAACTCGGCCTCGGCGACTGGTTGGCCGGGCTGCCCCGGGGGCTGCAGACCCGGGTGGGTCAGCGGGGTGAGTCCCTGTCGGCGGGGGAGCGGCAGTTGGTGGCGCTGCTCCGCGCTCACCTGGCCGACCCCGACCTGCTGGTCCTGGACGAGGCCACCAGCGCCGTCGATCCGTTCCTGGAGATGCGGATCGGCCGGGCGCTGGAGCGCCTGATGTCGGGGCGGACCTCGGTCACCATCGCGCACCGGCTCTCCACCGCGGAGAACGCCGACGAGGTGGCCGTCATCGACGCCGGCCGACTGGTCCAGCGAGGCCCGCACGCGGACCTGGTCGCCCAGGACGGGCCCTACGCCCGCCTGCATGCCTCCTGGGTGGCCCAACACGGACATGTCTGAGGAGTTGCGGGACAATGGCCCGGTGAGCGATCTCCTGGACCCAGCGGTGGCCGCGCGACTCAAGCGCACCGACGACGGCCTGGTGGCCGCGGTCGTGCAGCAGCACGACACCGGTGAGGTGCTGATGCTGGCCTGGATGAACGACGCCGCCCTGCAACAGACGCTGACCACCGGGCGTGCCACCTACTGGTCCCGGTCCAGGCAGGAGTTCTGGGTGAAGGGCGAGACCTCCGGTCACCGGCAGTGGGTCAAGGAGGTGCGCCTCGACTGCGACGGCGACACCCTGTTGGTCAAGGTCGACCAGGAGGGCGCGGCATGTCACACCGGCAACCGCACCTGCTTCGACGCGGACCTGCTGCCCACCACCGAAGGCGTCCGTGACTGAGCGGGGGAGTTTCGGCCCGGTCGTGCTGGCCGGGCTGGCCGCCGCCGGGCTGCTGACACTGGCGGCGACCCGGCCCTGGCTGGTGGCGGAGTCGCCCGCGTCCGGTCTCAGTGGCTACGACAGCGTGCTGACGGTCGACCTGGCGCCGTCATCCCCGGTGGTGACCGCCCTGGCGCTGGCGTCGTTGGCCAGCTGGGGCGCCGTGCTGGTCACCCGGAGCCCGGTCCGCCGCGTGGTGGCCGGGCTGGGAGTGCTGCTCGGCGTCGCCGCTCTGCTGGTGACCGCGACCGCCCCGGCGACGCTGCGCTCCGCGATGGCCGACTCGCTCGAGCGGGCTGGCACCGGCTTCACCGTGGGCGACCTCGACCCCGGCCTCACCGGGTGGTGGTGGGTCGCGCTGGTCGGCTCCGTGCTGGTGACGGTCGCTGCCGGTGCCGCGATCCGGCTCGCCCCGGCCTGGCCGGAGATGGGCAGCCGGTACGACGCGCCGGGTCAGCAGCGGACCCGCTCCTCCGGTGACGAGAGCCTCGACCTGTGGCGGGCCATGGACGAGGGTGAGGACCCGACCGCCTGAGTGTCGGAAATGGCGAAGGCCCCCGGAGCTGACGCTCGCGGGGGCCTGCAGGTGCGTGGGGTCAGCGGCTGACCTTGCCAGCCTTCAGGCAGCTGGTGCACACGTTGACACGCTTCGGGGCGCCGTTGACGGTGGCCCGGACACGCTGGATGTTCGGGTTGAAGCGACGCTTGGTGATCTTGCGCGACCACGGGCGGTTGTTGCCGAAGCCGGGCTTCTTGGCGCAGATGTCACAGACGGCGGCCACCGGGGACTCCTCTAACTCGGACAGGGACGAAACAGTTGACTGACCTGCGTCGCTGCATGACTAACTGAACAGGGGCGCCCACACCAGTGGGCAACCTCGCAAGAGTATCCGATGGGTGGTGTCCCGGGCCAATCGGCGTCGGCCAGTAGGCTGGCCGCCATGAGTGACGCGTCGGGCTCCGTTGCCGCCACGCCCGCGTTGGCCGTGATCGTCCGGGTTGTGGACCTCGCCACCGACGCCCTCGGCGAGGCGCGCGAGGAGATCGACGCCCTGAACGTCTATCCGGTGCCCGACGGGGACACCGGCACCAACATGTTCCTGACGGTCTCCGCGGCCAGGGACGCCCTGCATCAGGCGATCGCCGATCTGGGGTTGACCGGCCACGAGTCCGACGCCGACGCGGATCAGGCCAGGACCGCGCTGACCGCGCTCTCCCGGGGCGCGCTGCTCGGGGCCCGAGGCAACTCCGGGGTGATCCTGGCCCAGATGCTGGGTGCGGTCACCGGCCGGCTCGGCAAGGCCCGTGCGGAGGAGCGGATCGCCGCCGTCGTCGCCGACGCCATGCACCTGGCCACCGATGCCAGCTATGCGGCCGTCGGGGAGCCGGTGGAGGGCACCATCCTCACTGTCGCCCGCGCAGCCAGCGACGCGGCCCTGTCCGTGGCCGCCCAGGGCGAGACACGCACCGGGGATGTGTACGCCGCCGCTGCCGCCGCGGCCCGGGAGGCGCTGGCCCGGACCCCCGAACAGCTCCGAGTGCTGGCCGAGGCGGGCGTGGTCGACGCCGGCGGCCGGGGCCTGTGTGTGGTCCTGGACGCCACCGAGACCACCCTCACCGGCCGACGCCCCAGCCCCACCGAGGAGCGCCGGCACATCCCGGTGCCGGTGCTGCCGCGGACTCTGACCGGGGATGACCTGACCGCGGACGGACCGGCGTACGAGGTGATGTACCTGCTCGACGCGGTCGATGAGCAGGTGCCGGTGCTGCGCCAGGAGTTGGCCCCCCTGGGTGACTCGCTGGTGGTGATCGGCGGCGAGGGGCTGTGGAACGTCCACATCCACGTCGACGACGTCGGTGCGGCGATCGAGGCCGGCATCGCCGCCGGGCGGCCGTACCGGATCCGGGTCACCCACTTCGCCGAACAGGTGGCTGCCGCCCGAGATGCCCGCGCTGCGACACCCGCCGGCCGGGGGATCGTCGCCGTGGCGGCCGGACCGGGGTTGGAGAAGTTGTTCGCCGGCGCGGGTGCGGTGGTGGTCCGCGGCGGTCCCGGCGAACGTCCCTCCACCCAGATGCTGCTGGACGCGATCGAGGCCACCGGGGCCGCCGAGGTGGTGCTGCTGCCCAACGACCCGGACTCGATCAAGGTTGCCGAGATCGCGGCCCGGACCGCTGAGGAGGGCGGTGAGGTGCGGGTCGCGGTGATCCCCAGCCAGGCGCAGGTCCAGGGACTGGCCGCGGCAGCGGTGCATGAGCCGGGTCGCAGCTTCGACGCCGACGTACTGGAGATGACCGCGACCGCGCGTGGCGCGCGCCACGGGGCGGTCACCATCGCGGCCAAGAAGGCGATGACGATGGCCGGGCCGTGCGAGCCCGGCGACGTGCTCGGTGTGCTGGCCGGTGACTTCACGGTCGTCGGCGACGACCTGGCCCAGGTGGCCACCGAGGTCGCCGAACGGCTGCTCGGTGGCGGTGGTGAGCTCGTCACCCTGGTCTCCGGCCGCGACGACGACACCGGAGCCCTGGCCCGTGCCTGCGCCGAACGGATCGAGAGCGAGCACCCGCTGGTGGAGGTCTCCGTCCACGACGGCGGCCAGGACCGTTACCCGCTGCTGATCAGCGTGGAGTGAGGCGTGATCGGACTCGACTCGCCCGTCGAGGCGGTGCTCGGCAACGCCGGTGCCGGGGGCAAGAAGGCGGCCGCCCGCCGCAAGGCGCTGACCCGGCTCGGCATCGAGACCGTCGGCGACCTGATCGAGCACTTCCCCCGTCGCTACCTGCCGATGGGGGAGCTGACCAGGATCGCCGACCTCACCGAGGGGGATCAGATCACCGTGGTGGGCCGGGTCGTGGAGTCGGCCGTGCGGGCCTACTCCGACCGGCGTACCGGACGTCAGGCCTATCGGGTGGAGACGGTCGTGGCCACCGACGGACCGCAGCTGACGATGACCTTCTTCGCGCCCAACAAGCACGTCGCCGGGTGGCGGGCCAGCCAGTTGGCGCCCGGACGCGAGGGTGTCTTCGTCGGCAAGGTGGGCCGGTTCCGGAACATCTGGCAGCTGGCCAACCCGCAGGTGATCCCCTTCCACAGCGACGCCGGCGAGGTCTCGGAGAAGGATCAGGCGGCGCTGGCCGCGGTCAACCGGCTGCGTGGCCTGTTCCCGCTGTACCCGGCCAGTGCGGGCATCGAGTCGTGGGACCTGCAGCAGGTGATCGGCTTCGCCCTCGACGTGGTCGACCCGCTCCCGGACGTCCTCCCCGAGGAGGTGCGGGCACGCCACCGGCTGCTGGACCGCGCCACGGCCTGCGCCCTGTTGCACACCCCGGCCGACTACGCCGAGGTGAACTCCGGCCGACGCAGGTACCGGTTCGCCGAGGCGCTGACCACCCAGCTGGTGTTGGCGCGGCGCCGGGCCGCGGTACGCCGGGCCGGCGCCCGGCCCCGCGCCGGAGGCGGCGACCTGTTGGCGGCCTTCGACGCGCGGCTTCCCTTCGAGTTGACCACCGGCCAGCGGCAGGTCGGCGAGGAGATCTTCACCGACCTGGCCCAGCCGCACCCGATGAACCGGCTGCTCCAGGGCGAGGTGGGCTCCGGCAAGACCCTGGTCGCGCTGCGGGCGATGCTGCGGGTGGTCGATTCGGGGGGTCAGGCGGCGTTGCTGGCACCTACCGAGGTGCTGGCCGTCCAGCACCACCGCTCGATCACCGCGATGCTCGGGGACCTGGCCGCGGGCGGCATGCTCACGGGCGCGGCCGAGGCGACCTGTGTGGAGCTGCTCACCGGGTCGATGACCAAGGCCCAGCGCACCGGGCCGCTGTCCCGGTTGGCCAGCGGCGAGGCCGGCATCGTGATCGGCACCCACGCGTTGCTCACCGACCAGGTGTCCTTCGCCGACCTCGGTCTGGTGGTCGTCGACGAACAGCACCGCTTCGGGGTCGAGCAGCGGGCCGCCCTCACCGACAAGGCCGGCACCCCTCCGCATCTGCTGGTGATGACCGCGACGCCGATCCCGCGGACGGTGGCGATGACGGTCTTCGGCGACCTGGAGACGTCCACGTTGCGCGAACTCCCCGCCGGCCGGGCCGACGTCCAGACCACCGTGGTGCCACTGGCCGAGCAGCCGGGGTGGCTGCCCCGGGTCTGGCAGCGGGTCACCGAGGAGGCAGCCCGCGGACACCAGGTCTTCGTGGTCTGCCCCCGGATCGGTGGCGAGGTGGCCGAAGCCGGCCAGGTCGACCAGGTCGACGTCGACGACGAGGGCGAGGAGGTGCCGGTGACCCGGCCGCTGGCCGCCGTCGAGGAACTCACCGCCCATCTCGCCGAGGGCCCGTTGTCGCAGCTGCGGGTGGCGATGCTGCACGGCCGGCTGCCGACCGAGGAGAAGGACCAGGTGATGCGCGACTTCGCTGCCGGGGCCATCGACGTGCTCGTCGCGACCACGGTCATCGAGGTCGGCGTCGACGTCCCCAACGCCACCACCATGGTGCTGCTCGACGCCGACCGGTTCGGCGTCTCCCAACTGCACCAGCTCCGTGGCCGGGTCGGGCGCGGTGGGCTGCCGGGCTTGTGTCTGTTGGTCACCCATGCCGACCCCGACTCTCCGGCCCGGGAGCGACTGGACGCCGTGGCAGCCACCCGGGACGGCTTCGAGCTGGCCCGCGTCGACCTGGAGCAGCGCCGCGAGGGTGACGTGCTCGGGGCCTCCCAGTCCGGCTTCCGGTCGTCGCTGCAGAACCTTCGGGTGCTGCGCGACGAGCAGACGATCCTGGCTGCCCGCGAGGAGGCCGACCTGTTGCTGGCCGAGGACGCCGAACTGGCTCGTTGGCCGGGGCTGGCCGCCGAGGTGGCTGCCCTGGAGGAGTCCGCGGCCTCTGAGTTCCTGGAGCGGTCGTGACCCGGATCATCGCCGGCGTGGCCGGCGGTCGCCGCCTGCAGACACCCCGAGGGTTGGACACCCGGCCGACCTCGGATCGGGTCAGGGAGGCCCTGTTCTCGGCCCTGGAGGCCTGGTCGGGACTGGCCGGGGTCCGGTTCCTCGATCTGTACGCCGGCACCGGCGCGGTCGGCCTGGAGGCCTGGTCCCGCGGGGCCAGTTGGGTGACCCTGGTCGAGTCGGACCGGCGTACCGCAGCCCTGATCACCGCGAACGCCCGCAGCATCGGCTGTGACCTGGCCCGGGTGGTCGCCGGGCCGGTGGCCGCGACGCTGGCCCGAGGCGCCGACCACGGGTACGACATCGTCTTCGCCGACCCGCCGTACCCGCTGCCCGACGACGACGTGGCGGGGGATCTGGCCGCGCTGGTCTCCGGGGGGTGGCTGGCCGAGGACGCCCTGGTGGTGGTGGAACGCTCCGGCCGCAGCCGCGAGCCACGCTGGCCGGCCGGGCTCACTGCCCAGCGCCGGCGTCGCTATGGTGAGACGACGCTGTGGTTCGCGACCGCGCCCACGGGCGAAGCTGAGGAGAGTCGATGAGTGATCGTGTCCGTCGTGCCGTCTGCCCGGGTTCGTTCGACCCCGTCACCAACGGGCACATCGACATCATCTCCCGCGCTGCGGGCCTCTTCGACGAGGTCGTCGTCGCGGTCGGTGTGAACAAGTCGAAGTCGTCGAACCGGCTCTTCTCCGCAGAGGAACGGATGGCGATGCTCCGGCGTGCCTGCGCCGACTACCCGAACGTCACCGTGGACGGGTTCTCGGGGCTGTTGACCACCTTCTGCGTCGAACGGGACATCATCGCGATCGTGAAGGGGCTGCGCGCGGTCAGCGACTTCGACTACGAACTGCAGATGGCGCAGATGAACTCCAGCCTCACCGCCGTGGAGACGGTCTTCGTGCCGACCAGCCCGGAGTACTCGTTCCTGGCCTCCAGTCTCGTCAAGGAGGTGGCGGCCTTCGGTGGGGACGTCTCCTCCCTGGTGCCGGGCTTCGTCAACGACGCGCTGACCGAGAGGCTCGCCGCGAGCAACGGCGGGTGACGCCCCGACCGGGTTTGGTGACCCGGGTGCTGGGCCGGTAGTCTGTGCGGTCGACCTGTCGTGTCCGGAATCAGGAGTGACACCTTGAGCAATCTGGACCCGAGAGCGCCGTTCGTGCTCGATACACGCGAGCTCGGACGCCGCCCGGGGTCCGATCGTCAGATGTCGTTCACGGCACCGGCGCCGGCAGGTCTGGGCATCGAAGTCCTCTCCATCGCGGAAGGCTCGCCGGTCGAGGTCGACCTGCGGCTGGAAGCAGTGGTGGAGGGGGTTCTGGTCACCGGATCGGCGTACGCCGACCTGGTCGGCGAGTGCGTACGGTGCCTGGCAGAGGTGGCCGAGGAGATCTCGGTGCCGCTCCAGGAGCTGTACTTCTACGACGACCGCGATCAGGACCCCGAGGACGACGAGGTCAGCCGGCTCGAGGGCGACTTGCTTGACCTGGAGCCGGTGTTGCGGGACGCGGTGGTGCTGGCACTGCCGTTCCAGCCCGTGTGCACCGAGGACTGCCCGGGGTTGTGCATCGAGTGTGGTGCCCGACTCGCGGACGACCCGGACCATGCTCACGAAGCTGCGATCGACCCGCGGTGGTCCGCTCTGGCGGATCTCCAGCAGGACCAGGACTGACCAACACAGGCAGTGGCGAGGGCCACCGGCCGAGTATGAGGAGATTGAAGTGGCTGTTCCGAAGCGGAAGATGTCGCGCAGCAACACGCGTCACCGTCGCTCGCAGTGGAAGGCCGTCGTGCCGACCCTGGTGACCTGTGCCAACGCTGCCTGCGGTGCCAAGCACCTCCCGCACCGTGCCTGCGGTGAGTGTGGTCAGTACGGCGCTCGTGCGGACCGTCGCCAGGTTCTGTAGCACTCGCGTATGACCGCCGCCGCCGGCGCTGACAAGCCCGGGGAGGACGACTACGTCGCCCTCCGTGCCGCACTCGGCCACCCCGTCCTGGACGCCGAGTTGCTCGAGCGCGCTCTGACCCACCGGTCGTACGCGTACGAGAACGGCGGCCTGCCCACCAACGAGCGCCTCGAGTTCCTCGGCGACTCGGTGCTCGGGGTGGTGGTCACCGAGACGCTGTACCGCACCCACCCGGACCTGTCCGAGGGACGGCTGGCGAAGCTGCGGGCTGCCGTCGTCAACGCGCGGGCGCTGGCCGGAGTCGCTCGCCAGATCGGTCTCGGGGAGCACGTGATGCTCGGCCGCGGTGAGGAGGCCACCGGCGGCCGGGAGAAGGCGTCGATCCTCTCCGACACCGTCGAGGCCGTGATCGGCGCCATCCACCTGTCCGGTGGCTTCGCCGCCTCCGACCCGGTGGTGCACCGACTCTTCGACGACCTGATGACCGAGGCAGCCGACATGGGTGCCGGCCTGGACTGGAAGACGTCGCTGCAGGAACTCTCCGCCGAGCGGACCCTCGGGGTGCCGGAGTACGTGATCGAGGACTTCGGTCCCGACCACATGAAGACCTTCCATGCCCGGGTCCGCGTCGCCGGGGAGCTCTACGGCGCCGGCGAGGGGCGCTCCAAGAAGGAAGCCGAGCAGCAGGCGGCCGAGACCGCCTACCGCGAGATCGTCGCGGCCGACGACCCGGCGGTCAGTCAGGCCGACTGACCGGTGCCCGAACTCCCCGAGGTCGAGGTGGTTCGTGCCGGCCTGGACCGGCACGTCGTCGGTGCCGTCATCGACGCCGTGGAGGTCCTGCACCCCCGGCCGGTACGACGCGACCCGCTCGGCCCGCACGGCTTCGCCGCAGCGCTGACCGGGCGCACCCTGACCGCGGCCCGGCGCCGGGGCAAGTATCTGTGGCTCGCGCTGGACGACACCGACGCGCTGCTGGCCCATCTGGGGATGAGCGGCCAGATGCTGGTGCAGGCCGCCGCGGTCGAGGACGAGCGACACCTGCGGGTCCGGTTCCACCTGAGCCGGGCCGGTGAGCCGCTGCAACTGCGGTTCGTCGACCAGCGGATGTTCGGCGGCCTCCTGGTCTCGGCCGGTGGGGCTAGCCTGCCGGAGCAGATCGCCCACATCGCCCGGGACCCGATCGACTCGCAGTTCGACGACGACGCCTTCATCGCCCGGGTACGGCGCCGTCGCTCGGGCATCAAACGGCAGCTCCTCGACCAGCAGCTGATCTCCGGGGTCGGCAACATCTACGCCGACGAGGCGCTGTGGCGGACCCGGCTGCACGGTGAGCGGCCCGGCGACCGGCTGACCCGGACCCAGGTGGCCGAACTGCTCGGTCACGTCCGGGAGGTGATGCGGCAGGCGCTTGCCGAGGGAGGCACCTCGTTCGACGCCCTCTACGTGAACGTCAACGGCGCCAGCGGCTATTTCGACCGGTCGCTGCGCGCCTACGGCCGTGAGGGGGAGCCGTGCCAGCGCTGCGGCACGTCGATCCGGCGTACCGCGTTCATGAACCGGTCCTCGTTCTGGTGTCCGGCGTGTCAGCGCAAACCGCGGCAGACCGGGCTCTGAGGGGCGTCGTGGGCTTGCCCTGAGCGCCCACACGTGGGACTCTGGTAGATGGCCGGTATCGCCCCGGCCCGGTGTCATCACACCGCACCTTCACATCTTCGGAGGCTCTTTATGGCCAAGGCGCTGATCGGTTACATGAACAGCGACCTGCGTACCCCCGTCCACCTCGTGGCCGAGAACAGCCGACTGCGCGCCCGCGTGGTCGAGCTTCAAGAACTCGTGCTGCGGCTCAAGGACGAGAACGACGCGCTGGTATCTGCCCAGGAGGCATCCTCCCTCGACCTGGAGACGCTCGAACTCTCCAACGAGATGCAGCCTGCCTGAACCAGCCCTCAACAAATTGAGGTGCGCACCGGGGGAGTGGCTGAGTACGCTCACCGGTTGTGAGAAGTCCGGTTGAGGTCGTCGCCCCGCGACGTCTGGGCACCAGTTTTCGCTGGCTCTTCAGTGCCTCGGTCTTCACCAACATCGGCGATGGGATCGCGCTCGCCGCGGGCCCGCTGCTGATCGCCTCGCAGACGTCGGACCCACGGCTGGTGGCGATGGCGCTCTTCGTCCAGCGCCTGCCGTTCCTGCTTCTCGGGCTGTTCGCCGGGGTGCTCACCGACCGGCTCGACCGTCGGCTGATCGTGGTCACCGGCAACACCATCCGGGTGCTGCTGCTGATTGGCCTCGTCGCGGTCATCGCCACCGGCTCGGTCAGTGTGGTGGCGGTGCTGGCCGCGCTCTTCCTGCTCGGTGTCGCCGAGACCTTCGTGGACACCACCCAGGGGGCGCTGCTGCCGATGATGGTGGCGAAGCCGGACCTGGGCATCGCCAACGCTCGGATGATGGGGTCGTTCCTGACCGCAAATCAGCTGGTCGGGCCGCCGATCGGGGCCGCCCTCTTCGCGATCGGGATGGTCTGGCCGTTCGCCGTCGAAGCGGTGCTGATGGCCGCCGGCGCGGTGCTGGTCTCCCGGATCCGGATCCCCGGCCCGGAGGCGCGCACCGCCCGGACCTCCGTGCTGGCCGACGTCCGCGCCGGGGTCCGGTGGCTGGTCGCACACCCGGCGATGCGGACGCTGGCGTTGACCGTGCTGGCCTTCAACATCACCTTCGGGGCGGCCTGGGCGATGCTGGTGCTGCTCGCCGACCAGCGGCTCGGGCTCAATGAGGTCGGCTATGGCCTGCTGCTCACCGCGATGGCGGTGGGTGGCATCGCCGCCACCTTCACCTTCGGCTGGCTGGAACGGTTCGTCTCGTTCGCCACCTTGATGCGGGTCGGCCTGATCGTGGAGACGCTCACCCACCTGATCCTGGCCACCACCACCTGGGCCTGGTTGGCCGGCCTGACCCTGGTCGCCTTCGGCGCCCACGCGTTCATCTGGGGCACCATCGCGAACACCATCCGGCAGCGGGCCGTGCCGACGTCCTATCAGGGGCGGGTCACCAGCGTCACCCACCTGTGCAGCATCGGCGGGCTGCTGATCGGCGCCGCCCTCGGCGGTGTGATCGCCGGCTGGTTCTCGATCACCGCGCCGTTCTGGTTCGCTTTCGTCGGCTCCGCGGTGGTGCTGGCACTGATCTGGCGGCAGCTGGACCACATCGCGCACGCCGACTCGTGACCGCCTCCCGCGGGCACGGTCCGCGGGCGAGTAGGGTGTGGCGTGCCGAGCTTCCCCTCGATCGGCACGCCACACCGCCGACACGCATCACCCCCGGGAGCCGTCCTTGTACCTCAAGACCCTGACGCTCAAGGGCTTCAAGTCCTTCGCCTCCGCCACCACGCTGCAGCTGGAGCCGGGCATCACCTGCATCGTCGGGCCCAACGGGTCCGGCAAGTCGAACGTCGTCGACGCGTTGGCCTGGGTGATGGGGGAGCAGGGCGCCAAGTCGCTGCGCGGCGGCAAGATGGAGGACGTCATCTTCGCCGGCACCGCCGGCCGTCCGCCGCTGGGCCGGGCCGAGGTGTCGCTGACCATCGACAACTCCGACGGTGCGCTGCCGATCGAGTACGCCGAGGTGACGATCACCCGGACGATGTTCCGCAACGGCGGCTCCGAGTACGCCATCAACGGCAGCTCCTGCCGACTGCTCGACGTCCAGGAACTGCTCAGCGACTCCGGCATCGGCCGCGAGATGCACGTCATCGTCGGCCAGGGCCAACTCGACTCGATCCTGCACGCCACCCCCGAGGACCGGCGCGGGTTCATCGAGGAGGCCGCCGGCGTCCTCAAGCACCGCAAGCGCAAGGAGAAGGCGCTCCGCAAGCTCGATGCGACCGAGGGCAACCTGACCCGGCTGGCCGACCTGCTCACCGAGATCCGGCGACAGCTCAAGCCGTTGGGTCGGCAGGCGGAGGTGGCCCGCCGGGCCGCCATGGTGCAGGCCGACGTCCGGGACGCGCGAGCCCGGCTGCTCGCCGACGACATGGTCACCGCCACCACCGCCCTGGAGCAGGAGATGGCCGACGAGTCGGTGCTGCTGGAGCGCCGCGCCCAGGTCGAGGCCGAGCTCGCCGCCGCCCGGGAGCAGGAGGCGGCGCTGGAGGCCGGGCTCGCCGAGCGGCTGCCCGACCTGGCCCGCGCCCAGGAGACCTGGTTCGCCCTCTCCGGGCTGCGCGAACGGCTGCGCGGCACCCGGGCGCTGGCCGCCGAGCGGGTCCGCAACGCCGCCGACTCCGAGGCGTCCCCGGTCGACACCGGCGGCCGCGACCCCGACCAGCTCGAGGCGGAGGCCGAGCAGGCCGCCCAGGCCGAGGCCGCGATCACGGCCGAAGTGGGCACCCTCAAGGAGCGCCTCGACGAGGCGGTCGCGGCTCGGGTCGCCGCCGAGGAGGCCGCCGCGGCCGAGGACCGGCGGATCGCCGGCCTGCAACGAGCCGCCGCCGACCGGCGCGAAGGGCTGGCCCGGCTGCACGGCCAGGTCAACGCCGGCAGATCCCGGGTGGCCGCAGCCGACGACGAGATCGGCCGACTGACCAGCGCCCGCGAGGAGGCACTCGCCCGCGCCGACCGTGCCCAGCACGACTTCACCGCCCTGGAGACCCAGGTCGCCGGGCTGGACGCAGGCGAGGAGGGCCTCGACGCCGAACACGAAGCAGCGTCAGCGGCCCTGGACGAGATCGAGGAACGACTCAGCAAACTCCGCGAGGAGGCCCAGCAGGCCGAACGTAGCCGGTCCGCGTCGGCTGCCCGCAAGGAGGGTCTGGAGGTCGGCCTGGACCGCAAGGACGGCGCCGGCGCCCTGCTGGCCGCCTCGGAGCCGATCTCCGGGCTGCTCGGCTCGGTCGCCGCACTGCTGTCGGTGCGCCCCGGCCACGAGGCCGCGATCGCCGCGGCGCTGGGCCAGGCCGCGGACGCGGTCGCGGTCACCGACCCGGACGCGGCACTGGCCGCGTTGGCGCTGCTCAAGACCGAGGACCTCGGCAGGGCCGGCCTGGTGCTCTCCCGGGGGATCGCCGAGACCACCGACGACGCCGCCTGGCCCGGTCTGCCCAGCCATGCGTCGTACGCGGTGGATCTGGTGGAGGCACCCGAGGAGGTCCGGCCCGCGCTGACCCGGCTGCTCTTCAAGACTGCCGTGGTCGGCGATGTGACCCAGGCACGCGAGTTGGTGGCTGCCCTCCCCGACGTCACCGCGGTCACCGCCGACGGGGACGTGCTCGGGGCTCACTTCGCCATCGGCGGCTCCAGCAGCCGGCCGAGCCTGATCGAGGTGCAGGCCGCCGTCGACGAGGCCGCCGCTCAGCTCGCCGCCGCGATCGCGGACACCGAGCGGCTCGGCTTCGAGATCGCCGGACTCGACAACGAACGCACCGCCGCCAAGCAGCGGGTGGATGTGGCCCTGGCCCGGCTGCACGAGTCCGACGCGACCCTGGCCGCGGTGGCCGAGGAGTTGGGCCAGTACGGCGCGACCGCGCGCTCGGCCCGGGCCGAGGCCGAGCGGCTCGGCGCCTCGATCGCCTCCGCCCAGCAGGCACGGGAGCAGGCGCAGGTGGCCCTTCAGGAGCTCACCGCCCGGCTGGACGCCGCCGAGGAGGCCCCGGACGAGGAACCGGACACCGCCGGTCGCGAAGAACTCATCGAAGCCTCCCGGTCCGCGCGCCAGAGCGAGATGGAGGCCCGGCTGGGGCTGCGCACGGCCGAGGAGCGGGCCCGTGCCCTGCACGGCCGCGCCGACTCGCTCCGCCGCGCTGCCCGCTCCGAACGTGAGGCCCGGGCCAAGGCCGCCGAACGACGGGAACGGCTGATCCGTGAAGGTCAGGCCGCACGCGCCGTCGGGGTGGCCGTGGAGCACGTGTTGAACCGACTCGAGAGGTCGATCGACCTGGCCGCGGTGGCCCGCGGCGAGGTGGAGGAGTCCCGGCGGGCCAGCGAGCAGGAGTTGCTCGCGGTGCGCGGGCGGCTGCGGGACCTGACCGCGGAGCACGACTCCCTGGTGGCGTCGGTGCATCGCGACGAGATGGCTCGCACCCAGCAGCGGATGCGGATCGAGCAGCTCACCGAACGGGCCATGGACGAGCTCGGCCTCGATGCCGAGGCCCTGGTCCGCGACTACGGGCCCGACGTACCGGTGCCGGTGGCCCGCGCGGACGATGAGACGGACGGCGAGACGGGCGGCGCCGACGACACCGGAAGCGACGAGCAGCAACCCCAGACGATCCCGTACGTCCGCGAAGAACAGGTCAAGCGCCTGCGCGCCGCCGAGCGTGGCCTGGCGATGCTCGGCCGGGTCAACCCGTTGGCGCTGGAGGAGTTCTCCGCAATGGAGGAGCGGCACAAGTTCCTCACCGAGCAGTTGGAGGACCTCAAGCGCACCCGCAAGGACCTGATGGAGATCGTCCACGAGGTCGACCAGCGGGTGGAACAGGTCTTCACCGAGGCCTACCGGGACGTGGAGAAGGCGTTCGAGGAGACCTTCTCCCGGCTCTTCCCCGGCGGCGAGGGGCGGTTGGTGCTCACTGACCCGGGCAACATGTTGGCCACCGGTGTGGAGGTGGAGGCGAGACCGCCGGGCAAGAAGGTCAAGCGGCTGTCGCTGCTGTCAGGTGGTGAGCGCTCGCTGGTGGCGGTGGCGTTCCTGGTCGCGCTCTTCAAGGCCCGGCCGAGCCCGTTCTACATCCTCGACGAGGTCGAGGCGGCGCTGGACGACACGAACCTGGGCCGGCTGCTGCAGATCTACGAAGAGCTGCGGACCCACTCCCAACTGCTGGTGATCACTCACCAGAAGCGCACCATGGAGGTCGGGGACGCGCTGTACGGCGTGACGATGCGCGGCGACGGGGTGTCCGCGGTGATCAGCCAGCGGCTCCGCGAGGCCGAGTCGGCCTGAGGGAGCCGAGTCCGCCTGAGGGATGGGCGAGATCACATCGCCGGGTTGGTGATGTTGTGGGCTGGCTGGGCTAGCCTTCCGGATGGATCACCTCGATCCCGCGGCGCCGTCACGGTGGCCGCTCTCGGTCTGTCGAATCCTCCCGGAGGCGAACCCCCATGCTGCCCATCGTGCTGACCATGCTCGTGGTGCTGCTCGTCAGCGGAGCCGTCGTCGTGTACGTCGCCTTCCCGCACCGTGGCCTGGAGGTTCCCGCAGCCCCGTGGTTGGGCGAGGCGCTGCGCAAGGCCGTCGAGCCGCTGCCGGTCCTCGACGAGGCCGAGCGGGGCGCGGAGCTCAGCCGATCCAGCCGCGCCTAGCGCGCAGGGGTCCCGAAGACCTGGGACGATGCCGTCGCGCTGGCCACGGAGCGTGGTCGATCCACGGACTGAGCTGGTGACCGGGCGGCTCACCGGAAGTCCACGCCACGGCCGCAGCTCGACGACTGGCTCCATCTGGTTGGATTGCGCCCATGGCTCTTGAGTGGATTCTGCTGATCGTCGGCATCGCCGTCGTCGGCCTGCTGGTCCTGGTCGGACTGCTCCGCAGTGGGCGGGGCGACAAGGTCGACACTCCGACCGTTCAGCCGACCCAGGCACCTGGCACCGACCTGCTGGAACCACCCGAGTCGGTCACCGAGCCGGAGCCCAGCGCGCCCACGTTGGAGCGACCCGAGGGCCGCGAGTCCCGGCTGGTCCGGCTGCGGCAGCGGTTGTCCGGTTCCCAAGGCGCCTTGGGCCGTGGGCTGCTGGCGCTGCTGAGCCGAGACCGGTTGGACTCCGACACCTGGGAGGACATCGAAGACACCCTGCTCACCGCCGACATCGGCGTCGCCCCCACCCAGGAACTGGTGGACCGACTGCGCTCCCGGCTGCGCGTCGAAGGCGGCGAAGCCCCCGACCCGCGCACCGTGCTGCGCGAAGAGCTGCTCACCCTGCTCAACCCCGAGGCCGACCGTCGCCTCGCTGTCTCCGGTGCGGACGGCCAGCCGGGCATCGTGCTGGTGGTCGGGGTGAACGGTGCCGGCAAGACCACCACCGTGGGCAAGATCGCCCGGATCCTGGTGGCCGAGGATCGCACTGTCCTGTTGGGGGCCGCCGACACGTTCCGAGCCGCCGCGGTCGAGCAGTTGGCCACCTGGGGTGATCGCGTCGGTGTCGAGGTGGTGCGCGGTCCCGAGGGCACCGACCCGGCAAGCGTCGCCTTCGACGCGGTCAAGCAGGGCATCGACGCCGGAGTGGACACGGTGCTGGTGGACACCGCCGGCCGGCTGCAGAACAAGGCCGGCCTGATGGACGAGCTCGGCAAGGTCAAGCGGGTCATCGAGAAGCAGGCGCCGGTCACCGAGGTGCTGCTGGTCCTGGACGCCACCACGGGCCAGAACGGCATGGTCCAGGCCCGCGTGTTCAGCGAGGTCGTGGACGTCACCGGGATCGTGTTGACCAAGCTGGACGGCTCGGCCAAGGGCGGCATCGTGGTCGCCGTACAGCGCCAACTCGGCGTACCCGTGAAGCTGGTCGGCGTCGGGGAGGGGCCCGACGACCTCGCCCCCTTCGACCCGGAAGCCTTCGTCGACGCCCTGCTCGGCGGATAAGGCCCAACTCGGCGCGGATAAGGCCCAAGTCGGCGCGGATGGGGCCCAAGTCGGCGTGATGGGGGTGTAACTTTCGCGGCGGACTCGTTACCTGGGTGAAACATTCGAGCGTCGGTGTTGAAACGTCGTCCCAGCAGGGTTGCCGGAACCGGGGGACGGTGGCTGCCGACACGGCTGTCGGCAGCCGCAGTCCCCGCAGAGTTCGACGCGACGAGGAACTACTGAGCATGGAAGACGCACTCGATCCCGGTCTGACCGCCTGGATGCTGACCTCCGCCTCGCTGGTGCTGCTGATGACGCCCGGGCTGGCGTTCTTCTACGGCGGCATGGTGCGGGCGAAGTCCGTCCTGAACATGATGATGATGTGCTTCAGCGCCCTCGGCCTGGTCACCGTCATCTACGTCCTCTGGGGCTGGTCGATGTCCTACGCCGACTCCGGCGTCCTCGGCCTCTTCGGCAACCCCTTCGAGCAGTTCGGACTGCAGGGGACCATGTACGACGACGCAGGCGAGTTCGCGCTCGACGGCGGCCTGCCGGTGATCGTCGACGTCGGCTTCCAGGCCACCTTCGCGATCATCACCGTCGCCCTGATCGCTGGTGCCATCGCGGACCGGGTCCGGTTCTCCACCTGGCTGGTCTTCTCGGCCCTGTGGGTCACTCTCTCCTTCTTCCCACTCGCCTACATGGTGTGGGGTGGCGGCATCCTCGGTGACGGCGAGTCCGGCATCGCCGCCTGGTTGTTCGGGGCTGAGGACGGCGAGGCGCTGGTCGCCCCGATCGACTTCGCCGGCGGCACCGTGGTGCACATCAACGCCGGCGTCGCCGCACTCGTGCTGGCGGTGCTGATCGGAGTCCGGAAGGGCTTCGGTCGCGAGCCGATGCGTCCGCACAACCTGCCGTTCGTGATGCTCGGCGCCGGTCTGCTCTGGTTCGGCTGGTTCGGCTTCAACGCCGGCTCGGCGTACGGCGCCAACGGCGAGGCCGGTCTGGCCTGGGTGAACACGCTCACCGCCACCGCCGCCGCGATCCTGGGCTGGCTGATCGTGGAGAAGATCCGCGACGGCGAGCCCACCTCGCTCGGTGCCGCCTCGGGCATCGTCGCCGGTCTGGTCGCCGTCACCCCGGCCGCCGGGGACCTCAGCCCGGTGGGCGCCATCGTCCTCGGCCTGATCGCCGGCTCGGTGTGTGCGATGGCGGTCGGCCTCAAGTACCGGTTCAACTACGACGACTCCCTCGACGTGGTCGGCGTCCACCTGGTCGGAGGCCTGATCGGCACCGTGGCGCTCGGGTTCCTCGCCACCAGCGGCGGGCTGTTCTACGGTGACGGGATCAAGTTGTTGGTCGTCCAGATCGCCATCGCGGCGTTCGCCATGGCGTGGAGCGCAGTGGCCACCCTGGTCATCGCGGTGCCGCTGAAGGCGACCATGGGCTGGAGGATCGCCGAGGAGGACGAGGTGGCCGGGATCGACCTGAGCGAGCACGGCGAGTCCGCCTATGACTTCGTGGCCGTCGCCGGCAGTCGCCGCAGCCACTTCACCGGAACCACCCTCACCGAAGGAGAAGGCGCATGAAGCTGGTCACCGCGGTCATCAAGCCGCACAAGTGGGAGGACGTCCGGGAGGCCCTGGAGGGCTTCGGGGTGACCGGGATGACGGTCAGCGAAGTGTCCGGATACGGCCGCCAGAAGGGTCACACCGAGGTCTACCGCGGCGCCGAGTACGACATCGCCCTGGTCCCCAAGATCCGGATCGAGATCGTGGTCGACGACGAGGACGCCGACGACATCGTCGGCCTCATCGTGAAGACCGCCCAGACCGGCAGGATCGGCGACGGCAAGGTGTGGGTCAGCGGCATCGAGACCGTCGTCCGGGTCCGCACCGGCGACCGTGACGCCGCTGCCATCTGAGCGATGCGGCATCGGGCCGGGTCGGCGGCAGCCGACCCGGCCACCGTCGTCGGGGGGTGACCGGTGAGCGCAGCCGACCGGGAGCAGCGCACCGAGGCCGCCGACGAGCTGTGCGCGGCCGCCTTCGCCGGAGTGGCCGCCCCGGACTCGGGCGTCGCCCTGGTCGCGGTCGGTGGCTACGGGCGGCGGGAGCTGGCGCCGTACTCCGACCTCGACCTGGTGCTGGTCCATGCCGACGACGTCGAGCCTGGCGACTGGGCCACCGCACTCTGGTACCCGCTCTGGGACTCCGGCCACAAGATCGACCACGCGGTGCGCAGCCTGACCGGCACCATCGAGGCGGCCGACGAGGACCTCAAGGTGGCGCTGGGGCTGCTCGATGCCCGGCACGTCGCCGGTGACCCCAACCTGACCCTGCAACTGCGCACCGCCGTCCTGGGCCGGTGGCGCCGGCATGCCCGGGACCGGCTGCCCCGACTCCACGAGCTGGTGCTCAACCGACACCGGTTGGCCGGCGAACTCGCCCACGAATCGGTCCCGGACATCAAGGAGGCCGAGGGCGGCCTCCGCGACGCCGGTGTGCTGCGCGCCCTGGTCGCCACCTGGCTGGTCGACGTGCCGCACCAGGAGATGGAGCGCTCCCGGCAGGCACTCCTCGACTTCCGCGACCAGATGCACGAGCACGCCGGTCGGGCGGGAGACCGGGTCGCTCCGGAGATGTGGCCGGAGTTGGCCGAGCGGCTCGGGTTCGACGACGTGGTGGCCGTGCAGATGCACGTACGACGCGCCGGTCGCCGGCTCACTCACCTGTCCCGGCTCACCTGGCAGCGGGTGGACCGGCTCACCGAGCGGCGAGCGACGCTGCGGGGGAGCCGTAGGCCGGCGCTGGAGCCGATCGCCCCGGGCGTGGCGCTGAGTCGGGGAGAGGTGGTCCTGGACAAGGGTGCCCCGGTGGCCGGGGATCCGCTGCTGCTGCTTCGGGCAGCCGCCGAGGCCGCCGAACGCGGGGCAGTGCTGGCTCCGGCCACCGTGTCCCGACTGGTCCGTGACGGCGCCCGACTCCCCGAGCCGTGGCCGGCCGAGGCCCGGCAACTCCTCGTCAGGCTGCTCGCCGCCGGCAGGTCGCTGCTGCCGGTCTGGGAGACCCTGGAGGAGACGGGGGCGACCGACCTGATCCTGCCCGAGTGGGAACGCATCAGGCTGCTGCCGCACGCCTCGGCGATCCACCGGTTCACCGTCGACCGGCACGTCGTCGAGACCTGCATCGAGGCCTCCGCGCTGATCCGCCGGGTGGCCCGCCCCGACGTACTGCTGGTGGCCGCCCTGCTGCACGACATCGGCAAGGGCGACCTCACCGAGCACAGCATCGCCGGCGAGCCGATCGCCCGTGAGGTGGCCGCGCGGATCGGCTTCGACGCCGAGGAGGCCGATCTGATCGGCACCCTGGTCCGCTGGCACCTGCTGCTCGGCGAGGTGGCCACCACCCGCGACCCCGACGATCCGGCGACCATCGAGCACGTGGTGGCCAGGCTCGGCACCGCGGAGGCGGCGTCACTACTGCTCGCGCTGACCGAGGCGGACGCCCGTTCGGCGTCGGCGAAGGCCTGGTCCTCGTGGCGCGCCGGGCTGGTGCGGCAGGTGGGCACCCGGGCGCACGCGGCGCTGCTGGCGCGAGCCGCGGGCGCCTCGGCACCGCGGATCGCCGAACCGGAGATGGTCATCCCCGCTGCCGTGCTCGCCGACCCCGGGGCGGTGCACGTCGGCGTGGAGGCCACCGGCGACGGCTCTCGGGTGCTGGTGGTCTCCGGGGACCGGGTGGGGCTGCTGGCCGATGCGGCCGCGATGCTCGCGGTGCTCAGGATCGGCATCCGGGCAGCGCGGGCCTGGACCCAGGGCCAGTACGGGTTGTCGGTGTGGGAGGTCGCCGAGCAGCACCTCGACCCCGGCGCGCTGCACGACCGACTCTCCGGCATCGCCGCCGGCCGGGTGGATGTGTCCAGGCGGCTGGCCCGTAGGGCCCCGTCCCGGCTGGAGCCGACGGTCCAGATCCGCCCCGGCGCCTCGGCGACCGCGACCGTGCTGGAGGTGCGGATGGATGACCGCCAAGGAGTGGTGCATCTGGTCTGCTCGGTGCTGGCCGGGTTGGGCATGTCGGTGCGCTCGGCGCACGTGTCGACGCTCGGCCCACAGGCGGTCGACGTCTTCTATGTGCAGGAGGAGGGCGCCGGCATCTTGTCGGAGGAGCGGGCCGCGGAGGCCGCCCACGCCGTCCGGGAGGCGGTCAGTGCCCTGGTGGAGACCGGCTGACCACAGCCCGCGACCCGGCAGCCATTAGGCTGGGGCAGTCCTGCTCCATCGTCGTTGACCGAGGAAGACCACCTTGTTCGCCACCCTGTCCGACCGTCTGGCCGACACCTTCAAGAACCTCCGCGGCAAGGGTCGCCTCTCCGAGGCCGACATCGACGCAACCGCGCGCGAGATCCGGATCGCGCTGCTGGAGGCCGACGTCGCGCTGCCGGTGGTCAAGCAGTTCGTGGGCGCGGTCAAGGAGCGGGCCCGTGGCGAGGAGGTCAGCGGCGCGCTGAACCCCGCCCAGCAGGTCATCAAGATCGTCAACGAGGAACTGGTGGCGATCCTCGGCGGCGAGACCCGGCGACTCCGCTACGCCAAGTCCGGCCCGACGGTGATCATGCTGGCCGGCCTGCAGGGTGCAGGCAAGACGACCCTGGCCGCCAAACTGGCCCTCTGGCTCAAGGAGCAGGACAAGCAGCCGCTGCTGGTGGCCGCGGACCTGCAGCGCCCGAACGCGGTCAACCAGCTCCAGGTCAACGGTGAGCGGGTCGGCGTCAAGGTGTTCGCCCCCGAACCCGGCAACGGCGTCGGCGACCCGGTGAAGGTGGCCCGGGACGCGATCGAGGAGGCCAAGCGCACCCTGCACGACGTGGTCATCGTCGACACCGCCGGCCGGCTCGGCGTGGACGCGGAGATGATGCAGCAGGCCGCGGACATCCGGGACGCGGTCAACCCCGACGAGGTGCTCTTCGTCGTGGACGCGATGATCGGTCAGGACGCGGTCACCACCGCCCAGGCCTTCCTCGACGGTGTCGGGTACGACGGCGTCGTCCTCACCAAGCTCGACGGCGACGCCCGCGGTGGTGCCGCGCTGTCGATCGCCTCGATCACCGGCCGACCGGTGATGTTCGCCTCGGCGGGCGAGAAGATGACCGACTTCGATCTCTTCCACCCCGACCGGATGGCGTCCCGGATCCTCGACATGGGCGACATGCTCACCCTGATCGAGCAGGCCGAGAAGACCTTCGATGCCGAGCAGGCGATGAAGGCGGCCGACAAGCTGGCCGGCAGGGGAGGGGAGTTCACCCTCACCGACTTCCTCGAGCAGATGCAGCAGGTCCGCAAGCTCGGCTCGCTCTCCAAGATCATGGGGATGCTGCCCGGGATGGCGCAGTTCCGCGACCAGTTGGAGAACTTCGACGAGCGCGAGATCGACCGGATCGAGGCGATCATCTGCTCGATGACCCCGGCCGAGCGGGCCAACCCCAAGCTGATCGACGGCTCCCGCCGGGCCCGGATCGCCAAGGGCTCGGGACGCCAGGTCTCCGACGTGAACACGCTGGTGGACCGGTTCTTCGAAGCCCGCAAGATGATGGAGCAGATGGCCCGTGGCGGCGGGATGCCCGGCATGCCGGGGATGCCGGGGATGCCCGGGCAGGGCAAGCGGGCCAAGGCCAAGCAGGCGCCGAAGAAGGGCAAGAGCAAGCGCGTCTCCGGCAACCCCGCCAAGGCGGCCGCCCAGAAGCGGTCCCAGGAACAGCAGGAGTCGCAGCGGCCGGCGAACCCGTTCGGCGCGCCGATGGACCCGGCCGACCTCGAGAAGGCCGCCAAGGAGTTCCAGCTCCCCGAGGACTTCTCCAAGTTCCTGAAGTGATCTAGTCCTGAAGTGATCGAGTCCTGAAGTGATCGAGTCCTGAAGTGAGCAAGTTCCTCAAGTGAGCAGCGTGCTCGTCGTCGACGCCGCCAATGTGGTCGGCAGCCGGCCCGACGGCTGGTGGAAGGACCGGGCCGGTGCGGCCCGACGCCTGCACGAGCGGTTGTGTGTCGCGGATCTCGGCTACGACGAGGTGGTGCTGGTCCTCGAAGGCGGCGCCAAGGCGGGCGTGCCGGCCGGCCGGGACGGGCACCTGCGCACCGTGCACGCACCCCGGGACGGCGACGCCAGCATCATCGCCGAAGCCCGGGCGGCAGCGGCGGAGGGACGCCGGGTCGGGGTGGTCACTGCCGACCGGGCGCTGGCCGCCAACACGGGCGCCGGTGTGTTCGTGTTCAGCCCGACCTGGCTGCTGGATCAACTCCGATAGCGTCGGCCGCATGACCGCATTGCGTTTCACCGGGCCGGTGCTCCCGCACGGACAGACCCGCGACCTGTACGTCGTCGACGGGCGGATCAGCTATGAGAAGCCGCTGGGTGCCGAGACGGCTGGGGCCGGCTGGATCGTCCCGGGGTTGGTGGACGCCCACTGCCACCTCGGCCTGGACGACGACGGGGCCGTCGACGAGCAGACCACCGAGGCCCAGGCGGTCGCGGACCGGGACGGCGGTGCGCTGCTGATCCGCGACTGCGGCTCCGCGGCGGACACCGGGTGGATCCATGAACGCGAGGATCTGCCCCGGCTGATCCGGGCCGGTCGGCACATCGCCCGCACCAAGCGCTACATCCGCAACTACGCCCACGAGGTGGAGCCCGACGGGCTCGTCGACCAGGTGATCACCGAGGCGGGTCGTGGGGACGGCTGGGTCAAACTGGTCGGCGACTGGATCTCCCGCGACGACGGTGACCTGAGGCCGTCGTTCCCGGCCGAGACCTTCGCCGCCGCGATCGAGGCTGCGCACGCCCACGGGGCCAAGGTGACCGCACACTGCTTCGGTGGCCAGGTGCTGCCCGGGCTGCTGGCCGCCGGGATCGACTGCATCGAGCACGGCACCGGCCTCTCTGTCGACCTGATCGAGCAGATGGCGGCCGCCGGCACCGCGTTGGTGCCGACCGTGATGCAGTTGGAGAAGTTCCCCGGCTACGCCGAGGCCGGCGCCGAGAAGTTCCCGGCGTACGCCGCCACCATGACCGACCTCTTCGACCGCAGGCGAGAGACACTGATGACCGCCTACGAGGCGGGGGTACCGATGTACGCCGGCTCTGATGGCGGCGGTGTCGCCCGGCACGGCAATCTGGCCGGGGAGGTGCTGGCGATGGCCGGTCTCGGGATGCCTGCGGACTACGCCCTGGGAGCCGCCTCCTGGCGAGCCAGGGCCTGGCTCGGGCACGACCCGGACCTGGCCGAAGGCGCCGAGGCCGACTTCTGTGTCTACCCCGCCGACCCGCTGAAGGACCTCTCGGTGCTGGCCTCGCCGAGCCGGATCGTGCTGCGCGGCCGCGTGGTGGCCTGACCCGTCGCGCACGTCGCTCCAGGCCGGTGACGGCTCGGTTGTGTCACGGGGTGTCTCGCCTTGGTAACAATGCGGTCACCAGTGCTTCCGGTGGGCCGATCCAAGTGGTTTGGTGGCCTAGTGTCCTGCGACACAAGGCATGCGTTGACCCTGCCTGAGCACAAGACTCCTCGGGCTACAGTCCGCGGGGTTCGGTGAACTAGATGGAGGATTTCGTGAAGCTCAAGAGACTTGCCGCAGTAGCTGCGGCCACGGTGCTCGCGCTCAGCGCGTGCGGCACTCCGCTCGACGATCCGGACACCCCGGACCCGGGCCCAGGCACCGATGGCGGGGTCGTACCCGGATCCGCTGTCACGGTGGGCTGGAACCAGCCGTTCTTCGCCTACAACACCGACACCTCGAACACGCGGGCGACGGCCAACTCGATCATCACCTACATGATGCGTTCGAGCTTCAACCACTACAACCCCGACCTCGAGCTCGTGCCCGACCCCTCGTTCGGCACCTACGAACTGCTCTCGGATGACCCGCTGGTCGTCGAGTACACGTTCGCCGACACCGCCAAGTGGTCCGACGGCACGCCCGTCGACGCTGCCGACCTGCTGATCCAGTGGGCCGCCAACGGTGGTCACCTGAACACCATCGAGGCTGCCGACGTCGAGCGCGACGCCGACACCAACTACCCGGTGCTCAACGGCGAGGTCTACTTCGACACCTCCGGCGTCGCGATGGCCCTGGTCACCCAGACCCCGGAGATCAGTGACGATGGCAAGACCATCACCTTCACCTACGACGAGCCGTACGCGGACTGGGAGATCGGCATCGACGTCGAGGTCCCCGCGCACGTGACCGCAATGCGGGCCCTGGACATCGACGACCCGCAGGCAGCCAAGGACGCTCTGGTCGCCGCGATCAACGACAACGACACCGAGGCGTTGTCGGCGATCTCGGAGTTCTGGAACTCCGGGTTCAACTACAAGTCCCTGCCCGAGGACGAACTGCTGTACCTGTCCAGCGGCCCCTACCTGATGACCGAGTTCCGGGAGGCGGAGTACATCACGCTGAAGTACAACCCGGAGTACGAAGGCGCCCACCAGCCCAGCATCGAGACCATCACGGTCCGCTGGAACGAGGACCCGATGTCCCAGGCCCAGGCCTTGGAGAACGGTGAGCTCGACCTGTTCGCCCCGCAGGCCACTGCTGACCTGCTCGCCGCCCTGCAGAACATCGAGTTCGCTGAGCTGCACCAGGGCATCGAGGGTGTCTACGAGCACATCGACCTGACCTTCGACAACAACGGTCCGTTCGACCCTGCCACCTACGACGGTGACGAGGAGACCGCACTCAAGGTGCGCCAGGCCTTCCTCTACGCCGTTCCGCGCGAGGAGATCGTGGAGAAGCTGATCCGGCCATTGGTTCCCGACGCCGAGGTCCGCCACTCGCAGCTGATCGCCCCCGGCGCTCCCGGCTACGACGAGGTTGTCGAGGCCAGCGGCGTGCTCGAGTACGAGCAGCAGGACATCGCCAAGGCTCAGGCGCTCCTGGAAGAGGCCGGCGTCTCCACGCCGATCGACGTCCGGGTCCTCTTCGCCGAGGGCAACGTCCGTCGTGAGAACGAGTTCGAGATCATGCAGCCGGCGCTCGCCGAGGCCGGCTTCAACCTGATCAACGAGAGCAGCCCCGACTGGGGTTCGATGCTCGGCAGCGGTGTCTACGACGCATCCTTCTTCGGATGGCAGTCCACCTCCACTGCGGTCGCGCAGAGCAACCCGACCTACCAGACGGGTGGCGTGAACAACCTCAGCGGTTACAGCAACCCCGAGGTGGACGCGCTGTTCGACGAGCTCGCGATCACCCCGGACGCGGACGCCCAGCTGGAGCTGCAGAAGCAGATCGAGAAGATCCTGGTGGACGACGCCTACGGTCTGACGATCTTCCAGTTCCCGGCGATCGCTGCCTGGAACGCGGAGCGGATCACCAACGTGGCTCCGTCGCCGATCAGCCCGACGATCTTCTACGGTTTCTGGAACTGGGAGATCCCCTCGGAGTGATTACGGCTGCGCCGTGACACTGGCGTAGCCTCGCGGGGTGCCGTCGCCCACCGGCGGCGGCACCCCAGCACTGTGCCCCAACCCGGGCCGGTCCCCCTCATGTCCCACTCCGAGTGAAGGTCAGAAGCCTCGACGATGGTCATGTTCCTCATCCGACGCCTGTTGGCGTCGACGATGGTGGTGCTCGTCTCCACCTTCATCATGTATCTGCTGGTCGACATCGCCCTCGACCCGCTGGAGAGCCTGCGGCTCAGCACCGATCCGAACGTGGAGGCCCAGCGCGCGGCCCGCGTGGCGATGCTGAACCTCGAGACGCCGGTGATCCTGCGCTACTTCGACTGGCTCGGTGGCGTCACCGGCTGTCTGTGGGGGTCCTGCAACCTCGGGGTCGCCTGGACCACCAGCCAACCCGTCACCGGGCTGCTGGCCGGCGTGGTCGCGACCACGTTGCAGTTGGTCACCGCCGCCACCTTCATCGGGATGTTCTTCGGCATCGCCGTCGGCATCATCTCGGCGCTGCGGCAGTACACCGGGTTCGACTACTCGGTGACCTTCATGTCGTTCCTCTTCTACTCGCTGCCCGTCTTCTGGGTGGCGGTGCTGCTCAAGCAGTGGGGCGCGATCAAGTTCAACAACTTCCTGCGCAACCCCGACTTCCCGGTCTGGTTCTACGTGCTGATGGTGTTCACCGTCTCCGTGGTCGCGATGGGGATGGTCGGCGGCGACTGGATCACCCGCGTCAAGGTGTTGGGCGTCTCGAGCCTCGGCACCCTCGGGGTGCTGCTCTACATGGACCTGACCAAGTGGCTCATCGACCCGTCGATGGGCATCGTGGTCCTCGCCCTGATCGCGGTCGGCTGGGCGTTCCTGGTGACCATGCTCTCCACCGGCCTGCGCGACCGTCGCTCACTCGGCGGGGCACTGACCGTCGCCGGAGTGGGCGTCGCGCTCTACTACCCGATGTTCTATGTCTGGGTGTGGCTGCCGGTCAGTTGGCCGCTGGTCATCGCACTCGGCGTCCTCGCCGTCCTGGTCGGCCTGCTGATCGGGCGGCTGTGGGGCGGACCGGACCCGTGGCGGACCGCGCGGACCGCGGCGCTGACCGCGATCCCGGTCTCCTCGTTGCTGTTCTTCGAGCGGCTCTTCATGACCTGGGAGACCTACACCACCCACTCGCTGATCCGCGGTCGGCCGATCGCCACCTTCGGCCGGCGCACTCCGAACCTGGAGGGCAGTTTCTGGCTGGAGACCACCGACCTCTTCACGCACCTGCTGCTGCCCACGATCACCCTGGTGCTGATCGGTTACGCCAGCTACACCAGGTACACCCGGGCCAGCACCCTGGAGGTGCTCAACCAGGACTACATCCGCACCGCCCGCGCCAAGGGGCTCACCGAGCGCACCGTGGTGATGCGGCATGCGTTCCGCAACGCACTGATCCCGTTGGCCTCGATCGCCCCGGTGGACGTGATCACGATCCTGGGCGGTGCGGTGATCACCGAACGGATCTTCGCCTGGTACGGCATGGGCCGGATGTTCCTCGACCACCTGGCCGCCAACGACATCGCGCCGGTGATGGCCTACATCCTGATCGCCGCCATCTTCGCGGTGGTCGCGAACTTCGTGGCCGATCTGTGCTACTCGATCCTGGATCCGCGGATCCGGCTGAACGCGTGAGGGGACTGAGATGACCTTCGATACCCCCCGTCCCGGACACGAGGACGTCGCCGAGAACGCCATCGAACTCAAGGACGTCCAGGGGCTCTCCCAGGGCCAGATCGTCTGGCGCCGGTTCCGCCGACACCGCGGCGCGATCGGTGGCCTGCTGGCGCTGCTCGCGGTGGTGGGCCTGGCGTTCACCTCGATCGGTTTCGGCCCGATCCCGGGCTGGTGGCAGCACACCCCGAGCTCCCGGCTCGACCTGATCAACCCGATGGGCCGGCCGACCATGGCGTTGCCGACCTGGCTCGGTGGCTCCGGGTTCGCGATCGGCGACGCGCCGTTCGGCCAGGACGAGATCGGCCGGGACATCTTCGCCCGCACCATGCGTGGGGTGCAGACGTCGGTGCAGGTGATGGTGATCATCGGACTGGTCTCCGCCGTGCTCGGCGTGCTGATCGGTGCCTGCGCCGGCTTCTACCGGGGCTGGATCGACCAGGGTCTGATGCGGCTGACCGACCTGATCATCACCTTCCCACTGGTGGTCGTCGGCGCGGTGCTGGGCAAGATCGCCGGTGGCGGCAACGTGGCGCTGCTGGCACTCTTCCTCGGGCTGCTGATCTGGCCGGGCATGGCCCGACTCGTCCGAGGCGACTTCCTCAGCCTGCGCGAGCGCGAGTTCGTGGACGCCGCCCGGGTGGCCGGGGCCAGCGACTGGCGGATCATCCGCAAGCACATGATCCCCAACGCGATGGGCGTCATCATCGTCAACCTGACCCTGGTGATGTCGGCCGCCATCCTGCTCGAGGCGGCGCTGAGCTACCTCGGCTTCGGAGTGCAGACCCCGAACGTCTCACTGGGCCTGATGATCTCCCAGTACCAGTCGGCATTCAGCACCCGACCGTGGCTCTTCTGGTGGCCCGGCTTCTTCATCATCGTGTTGGTGCTCAGCATCAACTTCATCGGTGACGGGCTGCGCGATGCCTTCGACCCACGTCAGAAGAAGGTGCCCACCGCCCGCCAGATGGCCCGCGCCGCCCGCAAGATCGAAAAGGGAGCCCCCCAGTGACCGCCGAAGTGGGGTTTGTGGCCCGCCGAGGTGGGGTTTGTGGCCCGCCGAGGTGGGGTTTGTGGCCGTCAGCCGAGCGCCAGCAGGCCCAGCATCGCGACCACGACCACACCAGCGGTCACCACAGCCAGCTGATCCCACTGCACGACCGGACGGTCGGCGTCGTTGGACTCCGTGCGCGTGAGATCGGTATGCGCCCGGACCCGCTCCAGTCGCTGCCGCACCATCACGGCCGCCTCGGTCTCCTCGGCGGCGGCCCGGGCCCGACCCATCGGCGCGGGGACCGCCCACGCGTTGAAGTCGCCGTACCTGGTCTCCACCCGCAGCCCGTAGCGACTGTGCGCCTCCAGCACGCACGACCAGGGCAGGTGCACGCTGCGGAAGACGTTGCGCAGCAGTACGCCGCGCTCGTCCAGCACCAGGTGCGGGCGCCAGAAGGCCAGCCAGGCCGTCGCGGCGACCGCCAGCAGGCCGGCCGACAGCCTCGGCTGACCGTCGTAGGCCATCGCCACCGCACCGCCGGCGCCGAGAACCGTCACCGCGGCGCCCACCACCCGGGCGAAGCTCGACCGATACACCTGTGTCCACTGGCTCTCACCCATGGGGCCAGCCTTCCAGACGACGCCCGCCGATCGCGGGCCGGTACGCACCACGAGGAGGAGCAGCGATGAGTGCTGACACCCCCCAGTCGCCCACCTCGAAGGCGGGCGAACTCGTCCTCGAGGTGCAGGATCTCGACGTCTCGTTCTTCGTCGACGGTGAGTGGCACACCGCCGCCACCGAGATCAGTTATGACGTACGCCGCGGCGAGGTGCTCGCCATCGTCGGTGAGTCCGGATCGGGCAAGACCCAGTCGTCGATGTCGCTGCTCGGTCTGCTGCCCAGCAACGGTCGCGCCGCTGGCAGCGCGAAGCTGCTCGGCAAGGAGCTGATCGGGCTCCGTGGGCCGGACCTGCGGCGGGTCCGCGGCAAGGACATCGCGGTGATCTTCCAGGAGCCGATGACCGCGCTCAACCCGGTGTACACGATCGGCTTCCAGATCTCCGAGGCGCTGCGCTCGCACCTGCCGATGGACCCGAGCCAGGCCAGGGCGCGTGCCCTGGAACTGCTCCGGATGGTCGAGATCCCGGAGCCGGAGCGGCGCTACGACGCGTTCCCGCACCAACTCTCCGGGGGGCAGCGCCAGCGGGCGATGATCGCCCAGTCGCTCGCCTGCGACCCGACGCTGCTCATCGCCGACGAGCCGACGACCGCCCTGGACGTGACCGTGCAGGCGGAGATCCTCAAGCTGATCCGCGACCTCAAGGACCGCATCGACTCCGGCATCGTGCTGATCACCCACGATATGGGGGTCGTCGCCGACATGGCGGACCGGATCATCGTGATGAAGCAGGGCCGGATCGTCGAGTCCGGGGACGCCCACCAGATCTTCCACGATCCACAACACCCCTACACCCGCACCCTGCTCGATGCGGTGCCGCACTTCGGCAGCTACTCCGACCCCAAGAGCGCCACCGCCGTGCCGGTCGGACCTCCGGTGCAGGAACCGTCGGTCGAGCCGGACAACGCGGTGCTGGACCTGCGGCACCTGGTCCTGGAGTACCCCAAGCAGGGGAGTCAGCCGGCCTTCCGGGCCATCGACGACGTCTCGTTCCACGTCGACCGGGGCGAGGTGGTCGGCCTGGTGGGGGAGTCGGGCTCCGGCAAGACCACGATCGGCCGCGCCGCGGTCGGGCTGCTCAAGGTGAAGTCCGGCAGCCTCCGGGTGGCCGGAGTGGACATGGCCACCGCCCGCCGTCGGGACCTGAAGCCGCTGCGCCGCAAGGTCGGCATCGTCTTCCAGGACCCGGGGTCGTCACTGAACCCCCGGCTGCCGATCGGGGAATCCATCGGCGAGCCGCTCTACCTGCACGAGAAGATGCGCGGGGCAGAACTGAGCCGGCGGGTCGAGGCGCTGCTGGACAGCGTCGAACTCGCCCGGGACATGCGCAACCGGTATCCGCACGAACTGTCGGGTGGTCAACGCCAGCGGGTCGGCATCGCCCGGTCACTGGCCCTGGAGCCGGACTTCCTGGTGGCGGACGAGCCCACCTCGGCCCTGGACGTGTCGGTGCAGGCGAAGGTGCTCAAACTCTTCCTGGACCTACAGCGCGAGCACGGTTTCGGCTGCCTGTTCATCAGCCACGACCTGGCGGTGGTGGAGATGCTGGCACAGCGGATCGCGGTGCTCAACCACGGGAAGCTGGTCGAGATCGGGCCCCGCGAACAGGTGGTGCACAACCCGCAGGATCCGTACACCCGGCGACTGGTCGCCGCGGTGCCGGTGCCGGATCCCGACGAGCAGGCCGCCCGCCGGATCCGCCGCGACGAGTTGATCGCTGCCTCCGGGGTCTCCTGATTTCCCCACCGTGGCCGCCTCTGGCAGAATGTCCGGCTGAGTCGTCACACGTGCCGGACCCTCTCATCCGTCACGTGCAGCGCCCATTCCGGAGTCGTGATGCGGACCCCACCCGTCGTCGCTGCTCCACCACACCACAGAGCTTGTGAGGAGACACCACAAACGTGGCCGTCAAGATCCGCTTGAAGCGCCTGGGCAAGATCCGGGTCCCGCAGTACCGCATCGTCGTCGTCGACTCGCGCAAGAAGCGCGACGGTCGAGTGATCGAGGAGATCGGCAAGTACCACCCCAAGGAGGACCCGTCGTACATCGACGTCGTCTCCGACCGGGCGCAGTACTGGCTGGGCGTCGGCGCGCAGCCGACCGAGGCCGTCGAGGTCCTCCTGAAGATCACCGGCGACTGGCAGAAGTTCAAGGGCGAGCCTGGTGCCGAGGGCACGCTGAGGGTCGCCGAGCCGAAGCAGGACAAGTTGGCCCGCTTCAACGAGGCACTCAAGGACGCGCAGAGCGCGCCCAAGGAGGCCATCGCGCCGAAGGCCGCTGAGAAGGCTGAGCCGAAGGCTGACAAGGCCGAGGAGAAGGCTGAGCCCAAGGCTGAGGAGAAGGCCGAGGAGAAGCCCGCCGCCGAGGCAGCGTCCGAGGAGCCCACCGAGGCCAAGGGCGACGAGGCCGAGACCCCGGCCGAGGCCTGAGGATGGTCCTGGCCGAGGCGCTGGAGCACCTGGTTCGTGGCGTCGTCGACAACCCCGACGACGTCACCGTCACCGACCGTGAGTTGCGACGCGGCCCGCTGCTGGAGGTGCGGGTCCATCCCGACGACCTCGGCAAGGTGATCGGTCGCGGCGGTCGCACCGCCACCGCGTTCCGCACCGTCATCTCGGCGCTCGCCGGCCGTGGCGGCGCCAGGATCGATTTCGTCGACGTCGACCGTCGGCGCTGATCAACAGTGCCCGAGGTCGTCGTCGGCCGGATCGGAAAGCCGCACGGACTCCGCGGTGAGATGACCGTGGACGTGCGCACCGACGAGCCGGATCTTCGGTTCGCCGCCGGTTCGGTGCTACGCGCCGAACCACCTCGAGATGCTGCCCCGACTCTCCCCGCCACCATCACGGTGGCGGGGAGTCGGTGGCATGGCAACGTCTTGTTGTTGAGGCTCGACCAGGTCCCCGACCGGACGGCCGCGGAGGCGGTGCGCGGCACCCTTCTGCACGCCACCCTCGCGGACGACGTCACTCCCGAGGACCCCGACGAGTACTACGCCCACCAGATCGAGGGACTCACTGCGGTCGACACCGACGGTCGCGAGCTCGGTGTGGTGACGCGCCTGTTCACCGGCGCTGCCCAGGACCTGCTCACCGTGCGTACGCCGGAGGGCCGGGATGCGCTGGTCCCGTTCGTCTCCGCGCTGGTCCCCGAGGTCGACCTGAGGACTGGTCGGATCGTGATCGCCGACCGTCCCGGGCTGGTGACCCCGTTCCCGGACGAGACCTGAGGCGGATCGCGTGCAGATCGACGTGCTGACGATCTTCCCCGACTACCTCGCTCCGCTGGAGCTCTCACTGACCGGCAAGGCCCGTGAGCGCGGCCTGCTCGACATCGGTGTCCACGACCTGCGCGGCTGGACCCATGACCGGCATCGAACGGTCGACGACGCCCCCTACGGCGGCGGTGCCGGGATGGTGATGCGCCCCGAGCCGTGGGGTGAGGCCTTCGACGAGCTCGAGATCGACGGCGCGACGGTGGTGATCCCCACCCCCTCCGGCCCGCTGTTCACCCAGCAGACGGCGCGGGAACTGGCCGCCGAGGAGCGCCTCGTCTTCGCCTGCGGGCGGTACGAGGGCATCGACGCCCGGGTCGCCGAGCACGCCCGGACCCGGGCCCAGGTCCGGGAGCTGTCGATCGGCGACTACGTGTTGAACGGGGGAGAGGTGGCCGCGATGGTGATGATCGAGGCGATCGCCAGGCTGATCCCCGGGTTCATGGGCAACCCCGACTCCTTGGTCGAGGAGTCGCACGAGGACGGCCTGCTCGAGTACCCCGTCTTCACCCGCCCGGCCCGTTGGCGTGGGCTTGAGGTGCCGGAGGTCCTCCTCGGCGGCAACCACGGCGCGATCGCGGCCTGGCGGCGCGACCAGGCGATCCGGCGTACCGCTGAGAATCGGCCGGACCTGCTCGGGGAGTGAGCCGGATCCGCTCGGTGTGAGCGATCGGTAACGGTGCCGTGAGGTTTCAGCCGATTCTGATACACAAGCGAAACAATCGCGGGGTTCGGGCTTAACGCGTCGCGGGCACGATTCCATCGAACGCGTTCGGCAGCAATGGAGCTGCGGGCGCCTAGTGCTCCCCGAGGCAAAAGAGGTAGGTATGTCCACCGATCTTGCGTGGCTTCTGTTGTGCACGGCCCTGGTGATCTTCATGACGCCGGGTCTGGCCTTCTTCTACGGCGGTCTGGTCAAGTCCAAGTCCGTCGTCTCCATGATGATGCTGAGCTTCGGCTCGCTCGGCCTGATCACCGTGCTGTGGGTGCTGTACGGCGCCACCGGTATCGGCACCCTGGGCGACGGGCCGATCAGCCAGTTCTTCGGCAACCCGTTCCAGGACTTCGCCCTCACCGAGGCGGTCCAGGCTGACGACGACACCCTGGGCGGCATCGCCTTCGGTGCGTCCTTCGCGATCATCACCGTGGCGCTGATCTCCGGCGCCATCGCCGACCGTGCCCGCTTCTTCCCGTGGCTGCTCTTCGCCGGCATCTGGGCCACCCTGGTCTACTTCCCCGGCCAGGCCTGGGTCTGGGGCGACGGCGGCTGGATCATCGAAGGCAAGGGCATCCTCAACGGTGTCGGCGCCCTCGACTGGGCCGGCGGCACCATCGTCCACCAGGCCTCCGGTGCGGCGGCTCTCGCTCTCGCGCTGGTGCTGGGCAAGCGGAAGGTCGGCTTCTCCAAGGAGGAGTCCGCTCCGCACAACGTCCCGTTGGTGCTCATCGGTGCCTCGATCCTGTGGTTCGGCTGGTTCGGCTTCAACACCGGCGCGCACGCCGACACCGAGGCCCAGACGAGCCTGATCTTCCTCAACACCCTGATCGCTCCGGCCGCTGCGATGCTCGGCTGGCTCGTGGTCGAGCACTTCCGTGAGGGCAAGGCCACCGCGGTGGGCGCGGCTTCCGGCATTGTCGCCGGCCTGGTCGTCATCACCCCGGCCTGTGCGCACATCGACCCGTGGGTCGCGATCGTCCTCGGCGCTCTGGCCGGTGCGGTCTGCGCCGTCGCGATCGACCTGAAGTTCAAGCTCGGCTTCGACGACACCCTGGACGTGGTGGGCATCCACCTCGTCGCCGGATTCCTCGGCTGCATCGCGCTCGGCTTCGTGGCCAAGTACGACGCTGAGGGCCTGTTCTACGGCGGCGGCTTCGGTCAGCTCTGGTCGCAGTTCGCCTCGTCGATCGTCGTGATCGCCTGGGCGTTCGGAGTCGCCTTCGTGGTCGGCACGCTGATCGAGAAGACGATCGGCCTCCGCGCCAAGGAGGAGGACGAGATCGCAGGTATCGACCTGGTGCTGCACGGTGAGGGCTACGCCCTCAACAACCAGTGAGTCTGTGCCCCTAGGTCACCGACCCGCAGGCCCGTCCCGGTTCGTCCGGGGCGGGCCTGCGGCCTTGTGGGGTGACGCCGGGCTCAACGAGGCAGGGGGCGGACCCGGCGGCTGGCGGTCTGGATCCGCACGCTGAGCTCGTGCACGTCGTCGAGCATCTGCTGGGCCAGCCACACCGGGGCTCGCCGGGAACGCTTGGCCCTGGTCAGGACGCCGGCGTCCACCAGGGTCGCGATGGTCTCCTCGGCCTCGGCCGCGCCGACACCGAGGCTGTCGGTGACCAGGGCCAGGTTGATGATCGGCTGCTCGGTGAGCAGGTCGAGCAGCCGATGCAACGGGGTGCCGGGTCGGGAGCCACCGACGGCGTCGTGCCACTGGTCGCGGGTGGCGTGGATGCTCTCGGCGGTGCGCCACGACTCCGCTGTGGCGTTGCTGGTCGCCGATGCCAGCATCGCCACCAGCATCCGGGCGGAGCCGTCCCGGTAGTGGTTCAGGGCCTCGAAGTAGAGCTCCCGATGGGCGACCAGTGCGGACGCGATCGGCACGGTCAGGTGGCGCGTCGCCCGCCGGCGTCGCAGCACGGCATGGATCAGCGCCCTGCCGATCCGCCCGTTGCCGTCGATGAAGGGGTGGATGGACTCGAACTGGGCGTGCACGATCGCTGCCTGCGCCAGCGCGGGCAGGTCGTCCCGGTTGGCGAACGCGAAGAGATCGTCCAGGTAGTCCGGCACCGTGTCGGGAGGCGGTGGCACGTGCATGGCGTCACGGGGCGAGTAGTCGCTGCCGCCCACCCAGTTCTGGGTACGTCGTACCTGACCGGCCCGGTGGGCCTCGTCGGGGTGTCGGCGGAACAGGTCGTGGTGGGCGCGCAGCATCGCCTCGAGACGCAGAGTCCGCGTGGTGTCGGCGTCCTCGATCATCCGGGTCATCGCCCGGGTCGCCGAGGCCATCGACACGGCCGAGGCGTTCCCGCCCTCGCCGAGCAGGGCACGGCCGTAGTCGGCCAGGCTGGCGTCGACGTTCTCGATCTTCGAGGAGTCCACCGCCTCGGTGCGGATCTGCAGGTGGTTGAGAGCGGCGAGAGTGCGTCCGTGGACGAGATCGAGGTGCTTGAGGTTGCCGGCACTGGCCGCTGTCATCGCCGAGAGCGAGCGGTCCATCGGATAGTCCAGGTCCCGGATCAGCGGCGGCAGCATCACGGTGATCTCCTGCACCTGCCGGTCAACCCGTGGCCCCCGCGGGTGCTGCTGCCGCCACGGCCGCCGCTCGCTGGTGTGCGGCATCCAGTCGGCCGGGTGGTCGGGAGCGATCACGGCGCCATCCTCGCACGACCGGCCGGCCCCGGATTTCGGACTCGGTGACCGGATGTGGCATCCTTGATCGCTGGTGCACGTCGCCTCTGCCACAGGGGAATCGTCGTCATGCACCGACCACGATCCTTTCGCCCCCTTGCCGGGCGGCGACCGAGTCCGCGGCTGACCTGTGGCATCCGTGAGGAGCAACGATGACCAACGCCATCAACGATCTGGCAGCTGCCAGCCTGCGCACCGACCTCCCCGACTTCCGGGCCGGCGACACCGTCAAGGTGCACGTCAAGGTGGTCGAGGGCAGCCGCTCCCGCGTCCAGGTCTTCCAGGGTGTGGTGATCCGCATCCACGGCTCCGGCATCGGCCGCACCTTCACCGTCCGCAAGGTCTCCTTCGGTGTCGGCGTCGAGCGGACCTTCCCGTTGCACTCGCCGATCTTCGAGGAGATCGAGGTCGTCACCCGCGGTGACGTCCGTCGCGCCAAGCTGTACTACCTGCGCAACGTCCGCGGCAAGGCCGCCAAGATCAAGGAACGTCGCGAGCTCTGACCGGTCGCTGGCTACGCTGACTTCGTGACCACCGAGGACACCGACCGCAAGGTCGGCAGGAAGCCATCCGTGCCCTGGTGGCTGGAGACCGTGCTTCTGGTCTGCTTCGCCCTCGGCCTCGCTGCGCTGATCAAGGCCACCCTGCTGCAGGCCTTCTACATCCCGTCGGAGTCGATGGAGCCGGGACTGGTCACCAACGACCGGATCCTGGTGCAGAAGGTCTCCTACTGGGGGTCCAGCGAGCCCGAACGTGGCGACGTGGTGGTCTTCGCCGACCCCGGGGGCTGGCTCGGGTCGCACCAGCACCTGGGACCGCCCAACCTGCTGGCCGAGGCGCTGTCGGTGATCGGCCTCTATCCCACGGGCGGTCACCTGGTGAAGCGGGTCATCGGCGTGGCCGGCGACCGGATCGCCTGCTGCGACGACGAAGGGCGCCTGCTCGTCAACGGAGTCCCGTTGGACGAGGCCGACTACATTCGCGAGCAGCGCCGGTGCAACGGTCCGATGACCGGCGACTGTGACTGGACCGTCGAGGAGGTGCCCGAGGGCACCGTCTTCGTGATGGGCGACAACCGCAGTCAGTCCGCAGACTCCAGCGTGCACCTGTGTGCCGCGTCGCGCCCGAACTGTGACGAGTCCGAAGCATTCGTGCCCGTCGACCACGTGGTCGGCAAGGTCTTCGCGCTGGTCTGGCCACTGGACCGGATCTCTCTGGTGAAGCGCCCAGCCGTGCACGACGCCGCCCGCTGACACCGGACCCCGAGGGCAGCAGTGAATGACACCGACACCCCCCGCGGCGTTCGCCTGAACTGGTGGCAGGAGGCGGTCGTCCTGACCGTGGCCGCGATCACCGTGGCCGTGCTGGTCAAGGTGTTCGTGATGCAGGCCTTCCACATCCCGTCTGAGTCGATGGAACCCGCCCTGGTCGCGGGGGACCGGATCGTCGTCGAGAAGTGGGCGACCGGCACGCCTCGGCGTGGTGACGTGGTGGTCTTCACCGACCCGGGTGGCTGGTTGCCGGTGGCCACGAGTGAACCGTCGGGGCTCGAGCAGTTGCTCACCCTGATCGGGGTACGCCCCGCTGACGGGCACTTGGTGAAGCGGGTGGTCGGAGTGCCCGGAGACGTCATTGAGTGCTGTGACGCCCAGGGGCGTCTGCAGGTGAACGAGATCGCCGTCGCCGAGGAGCCGCTGCTGCGCCCCGGCGCCGCCTGTGCCGGGCCGATGATCGACAACTGTCGCTGGAGTGCCGGCCCGGTCCCCGAAGGTCACGTGTTCGTGATGGGGGACCATCGGTCGAGGTCGGCGGACTCGACGGCGCAGATGTGCCGGCAGTCCCAGACCGAGTGCGCAGGTGGCCGGGAGTTCGTCTCCGTCGAGCGGGTGGTGGGACGCGTCCTCGCTGTCGCCTGGCCGCCCTCGCGCTGGCAGCGGGTGCCACGCCCGGACCTCTACCGAGTCCTCGATGAGTGACCTGCCCCGGGGTGCGACGGTGCGCCGCGACGCCGGCCTCTACGGGTATGAGCGTGCCCTGCGGCGGGCTGGCATCGACCCGATCGCCGGCGTGGACGAGGCGGGACGCGGCGCCTGCGCCGGTCCTTTGGTGGCCGCCGCGGTGATCCTGCCCGAGGGGACACGTGGCCGGGTCCCCGGGCTCGCCGACTCCAAACTGCTCACCGCCCGGGCGCGGGAACGCTGCTACGCCGAGATCCAGCGCCGGGCGGTGGCCTGGTCGGCGGTGGTCGTCGAGTCCGGGGAGTGCGACGAGTTGGGCATGCACGTCGCGAACATCGAGGCGCTGCGACGGGCGGTGGCCAAACTGGCCGAGCGGCCGGCGTACGTGCTCACCGACGGGTTCGGGGTGGATGGGCTCGGCGTCCCCGGATTGGCGGTGTGGAAGGGCGACCGGGTCGCCGCCTGCATCGCGGCGGCATCGGTGATCGCGAAGGTCACCCGGGACCGGCTGATGGCCGACCTGGACCGTGCCCACCCGGCGTACGGCTTTGCGGTGCACAAGGGCTACGTCACCGCCGGCCACTCCGAGGCGCTCCAGCGCCATGGACCCTCACCGGTCCACCGGATGCGTTTCGAGAACGTCCGCCGCGCCGCGGCGGCGATGAACCCGAACGCCACACCCTAGGATGAAGCGGTGAGTGCCGAGGAGCTCGAGAAGTACGAGACCGAGATGGAGCTGACGCTCTATCGCGAGTACCGCGACGTGGTGAAGATCTTCAAGTACGTCGTGGAGACCGACCGTCGCTTCTACCTGTGCAACGCCGTCGACGTGAAGGCGCGCACCGAGGCCGGTGACGTCTTCTTCGAGGTGACGATGTCGGATGCCTGGGTGTGGGACATCTACCGACCGGCGCGGTTCGCGAAGACCGTCAAGGTGCTCACCTTCAAGGACGTGAACGTGGAGGAACTGGCAGCCCCGGACATGGAGCCCCCGGATTCCTGATTCCCGGCCTGGGACGTCGGGGCGTTGCCGAATCTTTACCTGTGACCGGCGTCATGCATGCCCATCGGTCACCGTTACTAGGACGAACGTCCCGTATACGTCGTAGGGTTGGCCCCGGGCGGATGAGGGCCGCCTGGCATCTGGGAGGGAACCACATATGAGTAGGTTGCGTCGACGCGACCGGGAGACCGGTGCGGCTGCAGTGGAGTTCGCGCTCGTGGTGCTGCCGCTGCTGATCATCGTCTTCGGGATCATCACCTTCGGGTACATGCTGAGCTTCCGTCAGGCGATGAGCCAGGCCGCCGCGGAGGGGGCTCGCGCCGCCGCGGTGGCGATGCCGAACACGCCCAGCGCCGAACGGGTGACCCGAGCCACCGACGCGGTGAATGCCGCGGTCGGGTACGGCGTCGACTGTGACCACCCCGGCATGACCTGCGCGATCGTCGTGGACTCCTCCTGTGGGGCGAACGGGTGCATCCGGGTCACGCTGACCTATGCCTACCGGGCGAATCCGCTCACCCCCCTCTTCCCGGGTCTGGGGCTGGCGATGCCCGAGCAGTTGAGCTACACCGCGATGGCGGAGGTCAGCTGAGATGGCACGCCAGGGGAGTTCACGCAGGGATGAGCAGGGCGCCGTCGCGCCGATGGTGGCCATCATGCTGGTGGTGCTGGTGATGTTCGCGGCGTTCGCCGTCGACCTCGGCATGCAGCGAGTGGTGGCCCGGGACATGCAGGCGCTCGCGGACCTGGCAGCCCTCGACGCGGCCCGGCAACTCGACGGCCGTGCGGCCAACGATTCCTCGCTGATCGCTGACGTCGAAGCAGCCGTCGCCGCCAGCGTGGTGCGCAACGCCACCACGTTGGGCACGCTGGACGGTCAGCCCACCGTCCGCCTCGGCACCCTCGACGCGGCCGGCAACTTCCTGCCCGGGGGCAACCCCGCCACCGCCGTCGAGGTCACCGCCCGATCCACCGTCGGCTTCGTCTTCGCCCAGGTGGGAGGCGGCCCCAGCGAGGGGTCGGCGACCCGGAGCGCGGTGGCCGAGGCGACCACCTCGGCATGTTTCCGGATGGGCTCCTACGCGTTGCAGTTGGCCACCAACGACTCGATCCTGGCCGCGTTGCTCGGGAATGCCGCCGCCACCCGCGTGCTGGGCTATCAGGGTCTGGCCACTGCCGAGGTCTCGCTGCTCGGCCTGGCCACCGAACTGGGTCTGGGCAGCCCCCACGAGCTGGTCGACGCCAACCTGACCCTGGGCGAGCTTCTGGACGCTGCCGCCGTGGTGCTGAACCAGGAGGGCGAGTCCGGGCTGGCCGCGGAGTTGCTCACACTCAAGACCGATCTGGGGGCGCGGGCCAACGCTCAGGTCGACCTCGGGGAGCTGCTGGATCTGGGGGTCGGCACCGGCTCCGTGGCCACCGCTTCGGTGAACCTGTTGCACCTGATCACCGGCACCGTGATGGTCGCCAACGGCGAGAACCTGATCCGCATCGCCGACCTGGATGTGAACGCGGGTGGGACCACGCTGCGTGCCAACCTGAGGGTCATCGAGGTGCCGCGGCTCGCCTGCAACGACGGGGAAGCCCGCACCGGGCAGATCCAGTTGAGGCTCCAGGCGATGGGGCCGGTGAAACTGTTGCCGACCAGCGGGCTGAACTCGCTGCTGGGCCTGCTCGGCTTGAACCTGACCACGGTGGATCTGGAGGTCCGCAACCTGCTCGTCACGTTGGATGCGGCGTCGGCGAAGGCCCGGCTCACGCCCGACCTGACCTGTGGGTCGGGGTCGGTCAGCGTCGATGTCTACGAGATGGCGCTGGCGGATGTGACGCTCACCGGCTCCGTGTGGCTGGGAACCCTGCGCCTGCTGCCGCCGGGCACGACCTGGACCGAGCTCGCACGCCTGGTCGATGTCGGCACCGCCCCCTATCCGGGCGGCACCCATCAACTGCTGATCCCCGAGCACTACGACACCCCGCTGACCGTAGGGCCTGCCGTGCCACCCTCGGTGACGCTGAGCAGCGGCGAGGTGGTGCTACTGGGGTCGGTCAACCTGGGGCCGCTCGTCAACCTGGTCAACAGCGTGCTGGCGCCGGTGCAGAACCTGCTGCTGGGCCCGGTCTTCGATGCCTTGGGCATCAGCGTGGCAGGCGCCGACCTGTGGGCGGTCCGGCAACCGACCTGCCAGCACCCCGCGCTCCGCGGCTGAGTCGGGACCTTGGTCCTGTCATTGTCCTGACTCTGGCCAGCACCCTCCCGGTACGGCGGCGGACAGGGGAGAATCTGTGCATGGGAGGGGTGCAGCAGTTCGCCGAGCAGGCCGCTGCGCCGGTCGCAACCTGGGACGCCGAGCTGGTACTGGCCGAGGCGGCTCGTGAGTTCCGACAGGCGCAATGGATGCCACTGCGTGCCTTCTGCATCCGGGTCTATGCCGCCACCGGCGTGCCCGCCCAGGTGGTGCATCAGCAGGTTGCCGATCACCCTGATCATTTCGCGGTGATCGGGTCGCTCGGCAACGAAATGGTCGGCCTCACGCGCAGGTATGCCCATCAGGCCGCGGCCGATGACTCGGGCCGGGTCTGGTTCGAGCTGGTGAGTCGACTCGAGGTCGCTCCGCCGGTGACGTTGCTGGTGCCCAGTCGTTCCGGCTCGGGTGACCTGACACGGGTCCGGTTCGATCGTGTCGAAGCGGACGGAGCGCCGGAGTACTGGATGACCCTGCACGCGCCCACCCCCCAGGTGTGGGACCGGGTGGCGTCCGGTGCCTGGGTGCCGGTCGAGTCGGACTCGGATGCCCCCGAGTGGTGGCCGCTGCTGCCAGCACCCACCGCACCCACCCCGGCCGGGCTCCTCGCCTGGCGTTCCCTGGATGCGAGCCGGTGCGCAGCGCGGGCACGGGCGCTGCTGGTGGGGCGCCTGGACCTGGCCGGGGGGCGGATGTCCCTCACCGAACCGGAACCACGCCACGGAGGGTCGATCACCGCGCGGCAATGGTGGGCGCTGGTGACCGGCACCGCCCGGGTGCCGGCGCAGTCAGCTGTCCTTCGGGTCGAGGGCCCGCCGCCAAGGTAAAGCCTTGGCCAAAGCCGGATCCATCCACAGTGCCCCTCGTTAACGTGGTACCAGTCGCGCACCACGAAGACGTATGGGCTCGTGGAAGGAGACTCAATTGTTCGCGCCACTGACGGGGAGGCGCACGCGGCGGAGCGGCGAGCGCGGGGCCACCGCAGTGGAGTTCGCGCTCATCGTGCCGCTGTTGCTTCTCCTCGTGTTCGGAACCATCCAGTTCGGCCTCTATCTGTGGTCGGTCCAGGCTGGTACCTCGGCGACCGCCCATGCGGCCCGGCGGATGGCGGTCGGCGACTGTCGTACCGAAGCTGAGGTGCGCAATGTCGTGAGGGCACGGCTCGGGGCACTTGCCCCGGCGAACAACAATCAAATCGGCGTGACCATGAACCTCCCCGATGAGATCGGCGCCCAACTCACCCTCCGGGTGACCTTCCCCGGCTTCGACCTCGGGTTGCCGTTCATCCCGATGCCGAACAACGGTCAGGTGATCCGGGAGTACGCCGCCCGCGTCGAGAGCACGGAGTCGCTCAACGGAGGCTGCCAGCCATGGTGAGACGCGATCGCGACGAGCAGGGCGCCACCGCAGTCATTGTGGCGATGATGGCCCTGGTGCTCTTGGGGAGTGCGGCCTTCGCCATTGACCTCGGCCGCGCGGTGGTCAGCAAACACAGCCTGCAGCATGTGGCCGACTTCGCCGCCCTCACCGCCGGCGCCGACGATGCCCTGCCGGCGCAGGGTGGACCGGGGTGCGGTGCCTGGATCCAGCCGTCGTCCGAGGTGGCCAGCCGTGCCGCCGAGTACCTCACCGAGAACCTGCCTGGCGCCACATCGGCAGGACAGTTGATGAACTGCGATCTGGCCGACGGCGAGGTGATCCACGGCTGGATCGAGAGCGACGGCACCATCCATCCGCACCGCAACATGCTCACTGTGGTGTCTCCCGGTCAAGACATCGACTTCGGGTTGGGGCGGATGATGGGAAGTGATGGGGTCACCGTCTCGGCGCATGCCACCGTCGAAGTGCGTTCGCCAGTGATGAGGACGATGCCCGTCTACGCGTACGACGGCTGTGACTGGGGGCAGCAGACCCTGATCAATCCCAGCAACGGCCACGCCACCGACGTCGTGCTCGCTCTGGCGGGACACACCAACGGCAAGATCCCGTTCGACATCGTCACCAACCCCGCCTCCTCCCCGGCGCAGGTGCCGGTCGGGTCCACGGACACGATCGTGCTCCGTCGCCAGGGGAACCAGGGTGACGCCTTCGACGAAGAGCCGCTGGTGACCCACGTCGGCTTCTTCGAGGCCGGCGGGCATGCCCCGGTGGTGGTCACACCGGCATCGGTCACCGCCAACGAGGTGGCCATCGTGCTGCCGCTGAGCGTCACCGGCGTCCAGACCACGTGGTACGTGCGGGTGGGCGTCGAGGTGGACGGGACGATCACCTGGTCCCAGGTGATCGTGGGCAGCGGCAACAACGCACGCCTGGCGGCGATCCCGCTGTCGATCGGGGAACCGGTGCTGACCTGTGACGAGGGTTCGAGCGAGGGCAACTTCGGCAGCTTGGTTCTTGAGCACCCGCAGGGTCCGAATGGGCAGGATGCCAACATCGCCTACAACATGGCGGCCGGGCTGAGCAACCCGCTGGCGATCCACCCGATCCCGCCGGGGTCGGCGACCTGCCACGACAACCCGCCGGGCACCGTGATGTGGCGCAACGACGGCACCAACTGTGTCCAGGCCAGGGTGGGGCTGACGCTCAGCGTCGCGGAGGATGGCCTGATCGACGGGGTCGGTGGCCAACCTGGCCGACTGCGGGACACTTCCTCGGGCGTGATGTGCTCGACCGGGAACACGGTCACCCGTCAGGGCAAGACCCTCAACAACGACCCGCTCAGTTGCTGGTTCAAGGAGTCGGGGGTGAACGTCGCCGATGTGCGCAGTCCGTCGTACTCGGGGGGCGTGGTCCTGGACGGCGGGATCTTCGAGTCACCACGCTTCTCCTTCGTCCCGCTGCTGGCCGTGCGTCCCGGACCGGGGACCAGCCAGCGCTACAAGATCGTCGGCTTCCGGCCCGCCTACATCACCGATGAGCCGGGCTCGGCGACGAAGGGCTACTCCGACAACAGCAGGCTGCTGGGCATCGGGTTCACCAACAACAACAAGGTGGAGCGGATGGTGGTGACCTTCATCCATCCCGACGCCCTGCCCCCCGTGCCAGTGACCGAGACCACCGTCTACACCGACCCGACCGGACTGGCACCCAAGGTGCTGCTGATGGTGGACTGAACCGCTCGGCCACTTGCCGTCCACAGCCGTTGAACCCCGGCCGGTTCTCCACAGGCCCTGAATCGGGCCTGTCGCCAGGGCACCGATCCCGGTTGGCTTCCTGTCCAGGAGGTCAACATGAGGACGATGGCTCGACAGGCGCTCGGCGCCTATGGGGAAGGGCTCGCAGCCCGCACGCTGAGCGAGACCGGGATGGTGGTGCTGGACCGCAACTGGCGTTGCGACGCCGGCGAGATCGACCTGGTGCTGCGCGACGGCAACACCCTGGTGATCTGCGAGGTCAAGACCCGCACCAGCGATGAGTTCGGGTCACCACTGGAGGCCGTGGACGCCACGAAACTCGCCCGGCTGCGACGACTCGGGGCCCGGTGGGTCACTGAGCACGGCATTCGCCCCGACGACATCCGGATCGACCTGGTCGGGATCGTGCGGCCACGCCGCGGACCCGCGGTCATCGATCATGTGCCGGGGGTGGGTTGAGATGCCCGTCGCCACCGCAACCACCCTCTCACTCGCCGGTGCCGTGGGACATCTCATCGACGTCCAGGTCGACGTCTCCCAGGGCATGGTCGGCACCACGCTCGTGGGGCGTGCGGACGCCACCCTCAACGAGGCGAAGGACCGCTGCCGGATGGCGATCGCCAACACCAAGGTCGAGGGAGCGGACTGGCCGACCACCAGACGCGTCACGATCTTGTTGTCGCCGGCCGACCTGCCTAAGACCGGCACCCACTTCGACCTCGCGATCGCGGTGGCCATCCTCGGGGCGCAGGGTGCCTTGCCCGCCGACTGCCTCGATGGCACCGTCTTCATCGGCGAGCTGACGCTGGCCGGAGGGCTGCGGTCGGTGCCGGGAGTGCTACCGATGGTGATGGCCGCAGCCAACCGCGGCCTCCGTCGGGTGTTCGTCCCCGAACCGCAGGCCTCCGAGGCAGCGATGGTGCCCGGCGTCTCCGTCTTCGGGATGCGCTCCCTGGCCCAGGTGATCTGTGAGTTGCGCGGTGTGGAGCTGCCGGAGGCGCCACCTGTGGCACCGATGTCCGGAGCCCGCCTGCTGGCCTGGCGGGGACAGGACCGGTTCGAGGAACACGACCTCGCCGACGTGCTCGGGATGAAGGACGCCAGGTTCGCCCTGGAGGTGGCCGCGGCGGGCGGACACCACCTGATGCTCAGCGGCCCCCGCGGTGCCGGCAAGACCACACTGGCCGAGCGGATCCCGGGCATCCTGCCACCGCTCGGCGACGAAGAGGCCCTCGAACTCACCGCCATCCACTCGCTGGCCGGCGCTCTCGAACCGGGGGACCGGATGCTGACCTCGGCCCCGTTCTTCGCGCCGCACCACGACGCGAGCAAGGCGAGCCTGCTCGGCGGCGGCACCGGCCGGGTCCGGCCGGGCGAGCTCAGCCGCGCGCATTCGGGGGTGCTCTTCCTCGATGAGTTCCCGCTGTTCCGTGCCGACGTGATCGAGGCCCTGCGCCAGCCCCTGGAGAGTGGCGAGATCACCATCGCTCGCGGTGAACAGTCCGCGACCTTCCCGGCCCGAGGCATCGTCGTGCTGGCCGCGAACCCGTGTCCGTGCGGGGACTTCCACCCCGACATCTCCCTCGACGGATGTCGCTGCTCGGAGGTGCGCCGCCGGGAGTACCGCGCCAAGTTCACCGGGCCGGTGGCGGACCGGATCGACATCACCCGACACCTGACCCCGGTCCGTGCCCACGAGATCCCCGAACCGTTCGGTCCCGGCCCGGAGACATCCGCGCAGGTCCGGACCCGGGTGATTGCGGCTCGGCAGCGACAGCAGCAGCGCTACGCGGGCAGGTCCTGGCGGCTGAACGGACAGGCTCCCGGCCCGGTGCTGCGTGAGGAGTTCCCGCTCACCGACCTCGCGAACCGACGCCTGGACGCCGAGACCTACACCGGGCGACTCACCCGGCGCGGCGCCACCCGGGTGCATCGGCTGGCCTGGACCGTCGCCGATCTGCGGCACCAGGATCAGCCCGGCGAGGCGGAGGTCGACATCGCCTTGAGGTTGCGCACCGGCGAGCCGTTGATGATGTCCACCCTGGAGCGCTCGGCGTGACCAGCACCGACGACCGGCTGGCCCGGCTCGCCCTCACGCTGCTGACCGAGCCCGGCGACCCACGGCTCTCCGATCTGGTCGAAGAGATCGGGGCGGCCGAAGTTCGCGACCACCTGCTCGCCGAACGCGACCTGAACGGAGTGCGCAGCGATATCGCGACCCGGCTCGATGACATCGATCCCGCGCGGGTGCTGCGCGAGGCCACCGAGCGGGGGATGAGGTTCCTGATCCCCGGGGACGCCGAATGGCCCACCCAGCTCGACGACCTGCACCACGCCGAGCCTGTGTTCGACCGAGGAGGGCCACCCTTGGGGCTCTGGGTGCGGGGACCCCTCGACCTGCGCGCCCTGGCTCTCTCGGTGGCCGTGGTGGGTGCCCGCTCCTGCACCAGTTATGGCGACGAACTCGCCGCCCAGATGTCCGCCGAGGTGGCCCAAGGTGGTGTGGCCGTCGTCTCCGGGGCCGCCTTCGGGATCGATCGGGCCGCGCACCGTGGCGCCCTGGCAGGAGACGGCCACACCGTCGCCGTGCTGGCCTGCGGGGTCGACCGGGCCTACCCGGCCGCCCACCGCGATCTCCTCGACCACCTGGCCCGGCATCACGCGGTCGTCTCCGAGGCCGCTCCCGGCTGGTCGCCCACCAGGATCCGGTTCCTGTCCCGGAACAGGCTGATCGCCGCCCTGTCCGGGGGCACCGTCGTGGTCGAGGCGGCCGTGCGCAGCGGCTCGTTGAGCACCGCGAACTGGGCCTCCCGCCTCGGCAGGCAGGTGATGGCGGTCCCCGGCCCGGTCACCAGCGCCCAGTCCGAAGGGGTGCACGAACTGCTTCGTGCCGGCGGTGCCACTGTCGTCAGCCGTGCGGCGCACATCCTGGAGGCGGTCGGCGGTGTGGGGGAGCACCTCCTCGAGGCGCCTCGGGCCCCGACCCGGCCCAGGGACCGGCTGCCGATCCGGGACCAGCAGGTGCTCGATGCTGTCCCGGTGAGTCATCCTGCGGCGGCGGCCTCGGTCGCGCGGACCGCCGGTGTGGCCCTGACCGAGGTGCAGCACATCCTCGATCGCTTGGATCAGGCAGGCCTGGTCGTCCGGCTCGACAGTGGTTGGCGACTCGCCGCGGCGGCCCGGGCCTGACCCGGACGCGGCGGGCTAGGGTCGGCGTGTGGAACCCCAGGTGACCGAGGAGTTGCCGGAACAGTTCAGCCGGGTGCTGGCTGACTACGAGCGGCACCTCGCCAGCGAGCGCAATCTGGCCCCGCTGACAGTGCGCGCCTACCTGACTGACATCCATGGCCTGCTCGAGCATGCCCAACGGCTCGGCATCACCGAGGTGGCCGCCCTCGACCTCCGCGCGCTACGGAGTTGGCTGGCGTTGCAGACCACGAAGGGTCGGGCCCGGACCACGCTCGCCCGCCGCGCCACCGCAGCCCGGGTGTTCACCGCCTGGCTGGCACGGACCGACAGGATCCGCGTGGACGTGGGCTCCTCACTCGGGTCGCCGAAGGCGCACCGCACCCTGCCCCCGGTCTTGGACGAGAGGGAGGCGCGGACGTTGCTGGACGCGGCGGCCGCCCACGCCGACGAGGGACCGGTGGCGGTCCGCGACGTCGCCATCCTCGAACTTCTCTACGCCACCGGGATCCGGGTGGGCGAGTTGGCTGCCCTCGACGTCGACGACGTCGACTTCGAGCGACACGTGGTCCGGGTGTTCGGCAAGGGCCGCAAGGAACGGGTCGTCCCGTTCGGCCAGCCGGCGGCGCAGGCGCTGTTGTCCTGGCTGCGCCACGGACGCCCGGCGCTGATCGTCGACGGTGCCGGTGGAGCACTCTTCCTGGGCACCCGTGGTCGACGCATCGACCAGCGGGCGGTGCGGACCATGGTGCACCGCCGTCTCGCCGACGTGCCCGGTGCTCCCGACCTGGGACCGCACGGGCTCCGGCACACGGCCGCCACCCATCTCCTCGAGGGAGGCGCCGACCTGCGCTCGGTCCAGGAGATGCTCGGCCACGCCTCCTTGGCGACCACCCAGCTCTACACGCATGTCAGCACCGACCGGCTTCGGCGGGCCTACCGTCAGGCCCACCCCCGCGCCTGACCTCGATCCACGGGAGGCTCCACGCCGACCCGGAGTGCGCCTCAGGCGGGTGATGCTGTCGGGAGGCCGTGGCTGGTGGCCGCCCCGAGCAGATGATGGTCATAGCTGATGATCACGTCGGCGCTGTGTCGCAGTGCCGTGGCTAGGTGCAGTGCATCCAGGGTCCGCAGCGTGGAGCCGGCGAGCAACCCTGCCTCGGCGAACAGGGACCTCGGTGCATCGACGAGGTTGACCCCGCTCAGCGCAGTGGTGACGTCGGCTTGTGGCAGGTCCATCCGATGAGCCGCTCGACGCGCCTCCGTCTCCAGCAGGATCGAGGACATATGTTGACCGGACAGGCCGCCGCGGAGTTGTGAGACGAGCGCTGTTGACTCGGGTTCCTCGACCAGGAGCTTGAGGAAGGCGGAGGTGTCGAGGTAGAGCCTCATCGCCGTTCCTCGCGAAGAACATCAAGCACCGCACCTGTCGTATCAAGGACCTTGTGTCGCTTGAGGTGTTCCCACGGTGCCACCGCAGCCGCTGGCTTGAGCAGCTCCGACTCCCAGAGATCATCGTTCCCCGGTGGGCGCAGCACCGCCACCACCTCGCCGTGGTTGGTGATCTCGAAGACCTCTCCGGCCGCGACTCGGCGAAGGATCTCGGAGCTGCTGTTCCGCAGCTCGCGGTGTGGGATCCGTTCCACCTCGACACTCCTTGCGATGCTCACGGTTGACCGCCCAGAATACGTAGCAATCGTAGCAACCGCGGCGCGGTCGGCGCAGCTGTCGGGGTGGGCCGGGGAACGGATGCGTCGGTGTGCTGACTCGGCGGGGGCAGATCGCTCCACAGTGGCAGCAGTCTCACGGGGCGCACCCCGACCAGGCTCAGCGGATCCAGGTACTCCTCACCACGGCGCCACCCCCAGTGCAGGCAGGAAGTCGGGAAGCAGTGCGACCCGTGCACCTGCAGCACCCCGATCCTGGCCCCGGCGGACACGGTCGTGCCGACGTCCAGCAACGGCGACACCGGCTCGTACGTCGTACGGGTGCCGTCCGCGTGGGCGACGACCACCACACCGCGACCGGCCAGCGACGCGGCGTAGGTGATCTCCCCGGGCATCGCCGCCACCACCGGCTGGCCGACCCGTCCCAGCAGGTCGACGCCGCGGTGCCCGGGTTGCCACGGCTGCGCGGGAGGGGAGAAGCCGGTCACCACCTGGGGGACCGGCTCCAGCGGCCATTCGCCTCGAGGCTCGGGCGCGGCCGCAAGAGACGGTGCCGACCATCCCGTCAGACACATCGCGAGGCACAGGGTCAGGGCGGCGAGCCGACACCGGCTCCGGACTCCGTTCATACCGAGCAGGGTGCCTGCGACAGGAGGACTGGCGACGCCTCCCGACCGGACCTGTGGAAAAGGGCGCTCCTCGTTCGGGTTGGGGACGAGAACCGGCCCGGGCAGTCGATTTAGCCGAACCGCCTCGCGTCGACTAGTCTGACGGGTGCAGTTCCCATGCTTTCGGGCGTGGGTGCTGACTTCGCACGCACGCAGACCACGACGGATCCCACCTGGTGGGGCCCGATCGCCCGTGGGCGTGGCTCCGGTAGTCCTTCGGGTCGGGCCATGCGCGTCGTCAGGGCATCCACCCGGATGCGGCAACTGAAAACCACAGCGTCATGCCGCCAGGCGTGGCCACATCAGGAAAAGAGACGACACATGGCCGTCGTGACCATGCGCCAGCTCCTCGAGAGCGGCGTCCACTTCGGGCACCAGACCCGGCGCTGGAACCCGAAGATGAAGCGCTTCATCATGACCGAGCGCAACGGCATCTACATCATCGACCTTCAGCAGTCGCTGGCCCACATCGACCGCAGCTACGCGTTCATCAAGGAGACCGTCTCCAAGGGCGGCACCCTGATGTTCGTGGGCACCAAGAAGCAGGCCCAGGGCGCGATCGCCGAGCAGGCGACCCGCGTCGGGATGCCGTACGTGAACCAGCGTTGGCTGGGCGGCATGCTCACCAACTTCCAGACCGTGCTCCAGCGGATCAACCGCCTCAAGGAGCTCGACGAGATCGACTTCGACGACGTCGCCGGCTCCGGTCGCACGAAGAAGGAACTCCTGCAGATGAAGCGGGAGCGGGACAAGCTCGACAAGACCCTGGGCGGCATCCGCGAGATGACCCGCACCCCGTCTGCTGTCTGGATCGTGGACACGAACAAGGAGCACCTTGCGGTCGAGGAGGCCCGCAAGCTGCGGATCCCGATCATCGCGATCCTGGACTCCAACTGCGACCCGGACCTGGTCGACTTCCCGATCCCCGGCAACGATGACGCGATCCGCGCCGTCGGCCTGCTGACCCGCGTGGTGGCCGACGCCGTCGCCGACGGCCTGATCTCGCGCTCCGGCGCCAAGACCGAGGACACCGCTGCTGAGCCGCTGGCCGAGTGGGAGCGCGAGCTGCTCGGCGCCGACGAGGCGAACGCGCCGGCCGAGGAGACGAAGGCCGCCGAGGCCCCCGTGGCCGAGGAAGCCGCCGAGGCCCCCGTGGCCGAGGAGGCTCCCGCCGAAGCTCCCGCTGCTGAGGCTCCCGCCGCCGACGCTCCGGCCGCCGACGCTGCCGCCGAGGAGGCCCCTCAGGCTGCTGACGAGGCCACCGAGGCGCCCGTCGAGGCCCCGGCCGAGTCCTGATCCGTTGCGTGGCCGCGCCCGATCGGGTGCGGCCACGCGTCCATCCTCCACGACCACACCACACAGGGATGAACATGGCTAACTTCTCCGCCGCCGACGTCAAGAAGCTCCGCGAGCTCACCGGCGCCGGCATGATGGACTGCAAGAAGGCGCTCGACGAGGCCGCCGGCGACTTCGACAAGGCAGTCGAGGTGCTCCGCGTCAAGGGAGCCGCCAAGGCCGCCAAGCGCGGCGCCGAGCGAGAGACCTCCGCCGGGCTGGTCGCCTCCGCAGGCAGTGCGCTGGTCGAGCTCAAGAGCGAGACCGACTTCGTGGCCAAGAGCGAGGGGTTCATCTCCGCCGCTGAGAGCATCGCCGAGGCGGCCCTGGCCGCGCAGGCCACCGACACCGAGTCGCTCAAGGGCGCCCCGCTGGACGGCAAGACCGTCGCCGAGGTCGTCGAGCAGTTGGCCGTCACTATCGGTGAGAAGATCGAGCTCGGCCGGGCGACGTACTTCGACGGCCAGACGGTGACCTACATGCACAAGCGTGCCGCCGACCTGCCGCCGGCCGTCGGCGTCCTGGTCGAGTACACCGGTGACAACGCCGACGCTGCCCGCGGTGCCGCGATGCAGATCGCCGCGATGCGCCCGCAGTACCTGACCCGGGACGAGGTGCCCGCCGAGATCGTCGCCAAGGAGCGCGAGATCGCCGAGGCCACCGCCCGTGAGGAGGGCAAGCCGGAGCAGGCGATCGCCAAGATCACCGAAGGCCGCGTCAACGGATTCTTCAAGGACGTCGTCCTGCTCGAGCAGCCGTCGGTCACCGAGAACAAGAAGACGGTCAAGGCAGTTCTCGACGATGCCGGCGTCACCGTGACCCGGTTCGCGCGCTTCGAGGTCTGAACCTGACACACTGACCACAGCCGGGGTCGACGACGACCAGCTCAGCCGAAAGGACTGCCCGTGACCAAGTACCAGCGCGTGTTGCTGAAACTGTCCGGAGAGGCCTTCGGTGGAGGCAAGGTCGGCGTCGACCCCGATGTGGTGCAGGGCATCGCCCGCGAGATCGCGTCGGTGGCCAACGCCGGCGTACAGGTCGCCGTGGTCACCGGTGGCGGCAACTTCTTCCGCGGCGCCGAACTGCAGCAACGCGGTATGGACCGTGCCCGCGCGGACTACATGGGCATGCTCGGCATCGTGATGAACTGTCTGGCCCTGCAGGACTTCCTGGAGAAGCTCGGGGTCGACACTCGGGTGCAGACCGCCATCACGATGGGGCAGGTCGCCGAGCCCTACATCCCGCGCCGGGCGATCCGGCACATGGAGAAGGGTCGCGTGGTGATCTTCGGTGCCGGAATGGGGATGCCCTACTTCTCCACCGACACCGTCGCCGTACAACGCGCCCTGGAGAGCAAGTGCGACGTCGTCATGGTCGCCAAGTCCGGCGTCGACGGCGTCTACACCGCCGACCCCAGGATCGACCCCGACGCGGTCAAGCTCGACCACGTCACCTATGACGAGGCCATCGCCCGAGGCCTGAGGATCATGGACCAGACCGCCTTCGCCCTCTGTGGCGAGAACAAACTGCCGATGGTGGTCTTCGGGATGGAACCCGAGGGCACCATCTTGAAGGTGGTCCAAGGTGAGAAGATCGGAACCCTGGTCAGCGCCCAGGCGTGACCCGCGCATCCACGAGAAGGAGCAGCCGTGATCAACGAGATCCTCAACGAGGCCGACCAGAAGATGGCCAAGTCGGTGGAAGCGACCCGTGAGGAGTTCGCCGCCATCCGCGCCGGCCGAGCCAACCCCAGCGTGTTCGCCAGGATCACGGCGGACTACTACGGGACGCAGACCCCCCTGCAGCAGTTGGCCTCGTTCACGTCCCAGGACGCCCGCACCATCCTGATCGCCCCGTTCGACATGGGCGCGATGGCCGGGATCGAGAAGGCCATCCGTGACTCCGACCTCGGTGTCAACCCGACCAACGACGGCCAGGTGCTGCGCTGCGCGTTCCCGGAGCTGACCGAGGAGCGCCGCAAGGAGTACATCAAGGTCGCCAAGGGCAAGGCCGAGGACGGCCGGGTGTCGGTGCGCAACATCCGGCGTACCGCCAAGCAGAACCTGGAGAAGCTCGAGAAGGACGGCGAGGTCGGCAAGGACGACGTCACCGGCGCCGAGAAGCGGCTCGACGGACTCACCAAGAAGCACACCGACGCGATCGACGAGATGCTCAAGACCAAGGAATCAGAACTGCTCGAGGTCTGAGGCCGCGATGAGCACCGACGTACCTCAGAAGAGCCACGGCCGCGCCGGCCGGAACCTGCCTGCGGCCATCGGCTCGGCGGCCGTCCTGTTGGCCGTCATCGCCGCCTCCCTGTGGTTCTGGAAGCCGGCCTTCATGGTGGTGGTGGTGGCCGCCGTCGCCGTCGCCGTCTGGGAGATGGAGAAGGGGCTGTCCGCCAAGGGCATTGACCTGCCCCGGGAGCCGCTGCAGGTCGGTGGCGCTGCGATGGTGCTGGTGGCCTTCGTCTGGGGGGCGCCGGCGCTGGTCACCGCGACCGCGGTGACGGCACTGATCACCATGCTCTGGCTGCTCCGCCGGGGCGTGAACGGCTACGTCCGAGACGCCTCCGCCTCGATCTTCACGCTCGTCTACCTGCCCTTCCTGGGCTCGTTCGTGGCGTTGATGCTGGCCGAGGACGGACAGCCGGGCTGGGCCGAGGGCACCAACCTCGACTTCGGCGCCCTCGGCGTGGTCACCTTCATCCTGGTCACCGTTGCCTCCGACACCGGTGGCTACGTGGCGGGGGTGCTGTTCGGCAAGCATCCGATGGCACCGGTGATCTCCCCGAAGAAGTCCTGGGAGGGCTTCGCCGGGTCACTGATCGCGTGTGTCGCAGCCGGGTGGGCGCTGGTGGTCTACCTGCTCGGCGGCGACGGGTGGGTCGGGGTCGTGCTGGGCCTGATCGTGGTGGTGATGGCCACTCTGGGTGACCTCTGCGAGTCGGTGATCAAGCGGGACCTCGGCATCAAGGACATGTCCAAGATCATCCCCGGGCACGGCGGGCTGATGGACCGACTCGACTCGCTGTTGGCCACCATCGCGCCCACCTGGCTGCTCCTGCACTACCTTGTCTTCTGAGGGCATCATCAGCGCAGGGGAGGCGGAAAAGGTGAACCAGCCACGTGACTGGTGGCACCGCGACCACCCGACGTTCACCGCGCTGACGGGCTTCTTCGTCGGACTCCTGTACGTCGCGCTGGTGCCGGGGCTGTGGCTCGCGGCGCTGGACTGGGCCTTCGATGACGAGACGACAGCAGAACTCTTCCCGCTGGTGTTGGTCGGGCTGGCGCTGCCGACCGCTCTCGCCCTGCTGCCCCGCACGCGCCGGTTCGGCAAGTACATGCTCTTCGGAGTGGCGATCACGCTGGCAGTGGTGGTCGGTGTCGGCACCACCGTCTTCTGGCTGATGATGCGCTTCCAGGGATGACCGCCTCGGCGCCACTCCGGCGTAGAATCTCGCCGATGGCCGAGCACGGGGCGCCCAGGACCCTTCCCCTGGTGATGGAGCCCCCCAAGGGGCGCGGCAAGCCGCCGCGGCACTTGGCCGACCTCGACGAGGCCGGACGGAAGGCATTGCTCGAGGAGATGGGCCTGCCCGGCTTCCGGGCCGCCCAGTTGTCCACCCACTACTTCGGACGTCTGGTCCACGACCCAGCCGAGATGACTGACCTCCCGGCTGCGCAGCGCGCCGACCTGGTCACCGCACTGCTGCCGGACCTGATGAGCCCGATCCGGAGCCAGTCCGCCGACAAGGGCACCACGGTGAAGACGCTGTGGAAGCTCTTCGACGGTGCGTTGGTCGAGTCGGTGCTGATGCGGTACACCGACCGGGCCACGATCTGCATCTCCAGTCAGGCCGGCTGTGGCATGGCCTGCCCGTTCTGCGCCACCGGCCAGGGCGGTCTGCAACGCAACATGTCGACCGCCGAGATCGTGCACCAGGTGGTGGTGGGCGCCCGGGCGATGGCGAACGGTGATGTTGCCGGCGGTCCGGGCCGGCTCTCCAATGTCGTCTTCATGGGCATGGGCGAGCCGCTGGCCAACTACAACGCGGTCATCGGTGCGGTTCGCCGGCTCACCGACCCGGCTCCTGCCGGCCTGGGACTCTCCGCGCGCCACGTGACGGTGTCCACGGTCGGGCTGGTGCCGCGGATGAAGCAGTTGGCCGATGAAGGCATCCCGGTCACGCTGGCGCTGTCACTGCACGCGCCCGACGACGAGTTGCGCAACGAACTGGTGCCGATCAACACCCGCTTCTCGGTCGCCGAGACCGTCGATGCGGCGTACGAGTACTTCGAGAAGACCGGCCGCCGGGTCTCCATCGAGTACGCGATGATGCGTGACATCAACGACCAGGCCTGGCGTGCGGACCTGCTTGCCGACGTACTCATCGAGCGGGGCGGGCGACACTGGGTGCACATCAACCCGATCCCGCTCAACGAGGTGCGTGGCTCACGGTTCACCCGCTCGAGGGACGAGGACATGGCCGAGTTCGTCCGCCGACTCGAGGCGAAGGGCATCTCCACGTCGATGCGGGACACCCGTGGCAGCGACATCGACGCGGCGTGTGGCCAACTGGCTGCCAGCGGCTAGCTGTACCCGGCCTAATCCCGTGCGTTGCGCACCGTTCTCGGCGCATTTCCATGCGGAACGTACGGGAATCGGACCTCGACCCGTCCACAGGGCAGATCAGTCTCCCCCTGTTCACGTGCCGTCCACAGCCCCTCACCGATCCGTTCGGATGCGGCACCTACCTTCCCGATCAGAGGCAACTCACGATCGGGAAGGTGAAGCGATGCTCGAATCTCACTCGGCAGGGGTCGGAGCCGGTCGACCCCCCAGGTCGCTGTCCAGGCGGGCATCCCGCAAGGTCGTCCGGCTGCCGCGCCCGGCGCAGCCCGCGAAACTTCGGGTGCTGGTGGTCGCGGAGTCCTTCTTGCCACAGGTCAACGGGGTCACCAACTCGGTCCGGCGGGTGCTGGACCACCTGGCGTCCCACGGTCACGTCGCGCACCTGGTCGCGCCGACCGGCCCGGAGGAGTACGCCGGCTTCGCGGTCACCAAGGTCCGTGGGGCCAGCCTGCCGTTCTACGCGGACTTCCGGATCGGCCTGGAGACCCGGCGACGGCTCCGCGCGCTGATGCTTGAGTTCCAGCCCGATGTGGTCCACCTCGCCTCACCGGCGACGCTGGGCTACCAGGCAGCCAGAGCCGCCCGCGAACTCGACATCCCCACGGTCGCGATCTATCAGACCGATCTGGTCGGATTCGCGGACGGCTACCGGATCCCTGGCGGAGCAGCAGCGATGTCCCGCCTCACCCGGCGCATCCACTGCCAGGTGGATCGCACCCTGGCCCCGTCCACGGCGAGTCTGCGGCAGCTCGAGGCACTCGACGTGCCAGGGCTGGCCAAGTGGCCCAGGGGAGTGGACCTGACCCAGTTCGATCCCTCGCACCGCTGTGCGGCGTTGCGCCGGGAGTTGGCGCCGCACGGCCAGAAGCTGGTCGGGTACGTCGGCCGGTTGGCCCCCGAGAAGGAACTGGAGCTGCTGGTGCACGCGGCCCGGATCCCCGGTGTCAAGGTGGTGGTGGTCGGGGGTGGCCCCGAGGAGGCTCGGCTGCGCCGGCTGCTGCCGGAGGCAGCGTTCCTGGGCGTGTTGCATGGCGCCGATCTGGGCCGTGCCTATGCGTCCCTCGACGTGTTCGTGCACACCGGTCGACACGAGACCTACTGCCAGGCGGCCCAAGAGGCACTCGCCTCCGGGGTGCCGGTGGTGGCTCCTCGGGCGGGCGGTCCGATCGACGTGGTCGACGATCAGGTGACCGGGTTCCTGTACGCCCCCGGGGAGGGGGCGGAGATGGCCGCGCTCGTGAAGAGTCTGGTCCGCAACCCGACGCTCAGGCAGCGGATGGGCCACGATGCCCGTCGCCGAGTCGAAGGCAGGTCCTGGGAGGCGGTCATCGACCTGCTGCTCGAGCACTACCGCGACGCGCTGGCTCATCGTCGTACGTCGTCAGGCGGTCGCAGCGTCGCCTAGTGCCCAGGTCGATGCGTGTAAGGCCCAAGTCGATGCGGATAGGGCCCAAGTCGGCGCGGATGGGGCCCAAGTCGATCAGGTGAGGAGGGCTGCAACCTCGTCGGTGGTGTCCACCAGGTGCACCCGGTCGGCCATGTGCCGCCCGGACGCCAACGCCTGCAGCAGCGGCCAGGCCGGCAGCGTCTCGGTCCAGTACTGGCGCCCGACCAGCACCATCGGCGAGGTCGCGGACTCGTCGGCGTAGTAGTTCTCGCAGGCATCGGTGAAGATCTCCTGCACGGTGCCTGCGGCGCCGGGGAGGAAGACGATCCCGGCATTGCAGATCTGCAGCAGCACCGCTTCGCGTTGGGGGTTGGCGAAGTACTTGGCGATCGAGGTGGCGAACGGGTTCGGCGGCTCGTGGCCGTAGTGCCAGGTCGGCACCCCCAGTGACTCCGCTCCGTCGGGGAACCGGTCACGCACACCGAACGCAGCGTCGGCCCAGGCACCGATCGACGGCGTGAACGACGGCACCGTGCCCAGCATCCGCACCGCCTCGCCGAGTTCGGCCGCGTCGCGGTCCCGCATCCAGGCGCCCAGGTTCGCCGCCTCCATGGCCCCGGGACCGCCGCCGGTGGCGACGGTGTGCGCGCCGGCGAGGCGTTGGCCGAGCTCGGCCGCCTGGAGGTACGACGTACCTCCGCGCCGCAGGCTGTGACCACCCATCACCCCCACGAGGCTGCGTCCCACGACGTACTGCTCCACCGCATCGTCGATCGCGTGGTCGTGCAACGCCTGGGCGAGGGTGACGTCGAGGTTGCGCACCTGCTGTGACCAGGCGTAGGCGCACGCGTCCAGGCTGTCCTGGTAGTCGCCCGAGCCGAACAGTTCGGTCGGCGTGTACAGCGTCGTCCGGTAGGTGTCGATCGGCAGGCCGGGAAGCTCGGGGAAGACGATCGCGCCCCGCGCCCGCACCGAGACGGCGTCGGCCTCGGTCAGTCGACAGCCCAGGAAGAGGGCGCCGGCCACGTCCAGTGACCGCAGCGCGGTGCCGCGCTCGGTCAGGTCGACCCCCTGCAGGTGCCAGCCGCTCATCGACGTGGCTCCCAGCCGGAGTCTTCGGTCGAATTGTCCGATCGTCTCGACTTCGATGATCCTGCCGCGAACGTGTCTCACGACCGCGAGCCTAGACGTAGGGTGAGCCGCGTGAACGCATCGCGGCTGAGGTGGCTGCTGGTCACCGTGCTGGGTCTGGCGCTGGTGGCTGCGCCACTGGCGCCGCAGCAGTCCGCCGTCGTGTCACCGGCCCTGTCGCCGGTGCTGGTCTCCGCAGCGACCGGCTCGCCGGGATCTGCTGGGATCGGAGACCCGTACTTCCGGCTCGACGGCAACGGCGGCTACCGGGTGCGTTCCTACTCGATCCGCAACCGCTACCGATTCGCGGGCAGCCGCCCGGCCGGCCGACTCACCGGCCGCACCCGGATCGTGGCTCGCGCCGGCAAGGACCTGTCCCGGTTCAACCTCGACCTGCTGCTCCCGGTGAAATGGGTGAAGGTCAACGGTCGGCGAGTCACCTGGAGCAAACCCAATCGGCACGAACTGCGGGTCCACCCCCGGAAGGTGCTGCGCAAGGGGGAGCGGTTCGTGGTGGTCGTGGCCTACGACGGCCGCCCGGCGCGGATCTCGTGGCGCGGCGAGACCAACTTCCACGAGAACCACATCGAAGCGCTCGCGATGCACCAGCCGCACGTCGCCCCGTGGTGGTTCCCGTCCAACAACCATCCCCGCAACAAGGCGCGGATGGACATCCGGATCACCGTGCCGCGCGGGCGTCAGGCGATCGCCAACGGTGAACTGGTCAGCCGCCGACTCGTCGGCCAGAACCTGGTCCGGTGGCACTGGCGGGCCAAGGAACCGATGGCGCCGTACCTGGCCTTCTTCGCCGCCGGCCGGTTCCGGATCCAACAGGGCACCGACCACGGGGTTCCGTGGCTGGTCGCGGTCTCCAAGCAGTTCCCCCGAGACCGCCGCCGCACCCTGCTGCGCGACCTGAGGCGTAGCGCCGAGGTGGTCAGCTGGGCCGAGTCCGAGTTCGGCCCGCACCCGTTCTCGATCACCGGGGGAGTGGCCACGTCCCTGTACGTCGAGTTCGCGCTGGAGAACCAGACCAGGCCGGTCTACCCCGGGATCTTCGGGATCCCCGAATGGCTGCTGGTCCACGAACTGGCCCACCAGTGGTTCGGCAACCACGTCAGCGTGCGCCGATGGCGCGACATCTGGCTCAACGAGGGGCTGTCCACCTGGGTGGAGAAGCGGCACGCCGAGGTCCACCGGGGCCGGTCCGCCTCAGCGTGGTTGCGCAGTGAGTACGACAGACGGCCCGCCAACGCTGCGTTCTGGAAGGTGCGCCTGGACAACCCGGGTCCCGACAAGATGTTCCATCAGGCGATCTATGTGCGCGGGGCGATGGCGGTGCAGGCGCTCCGGGAGCGGATCGGGGTGCAGAAGCACACCGAACTGCTGCGGTTGTGGGTGCAGAAGTACGGCGGCGGCACCGCCCGGGTCGAGGACTTCATCGCGCTGGCCGAGCAGGTCTCAGGTCAGAACCTGGGTGGCTTCTTCGATGCCTGGCTGACCAGCACCACCAAGCCGGCCGACACCGCCGCCAACGGTCTGGGCTGACCCGATCACTGGGCAGGCCGGACCGCCACCTTGGTCCACTCGTCAGTGGCCCGTGCGTGGCTGGTCCGGACGACCCACACCCTCAGTCGGGCCGTCTCAGACCGCCGTACCCGGGGCATCTCCACGGGCACGGTGACCTCACGGCTGCCTGCCGGGATCACCACCCGCTGGGTCCAGGTCAGCCCGGAACGGCGAGCGGGCTGAAGCACCACCACGGCTCGGCGACCGCTGACCCGACCCAGTCGGACGGTCACCTCGCCGGTCCGGTCCCGGGACGGCTCCGAGGCCCGGGTGATCCCACCGATCAGGCGCACCCGGGGCGGGCGCATCGACTCCACGATCCTGCCCGGCACCTGCGCGGTCCCGATCACCAGGCCGCGCGCGGCGCTGAGTTCGACGGTGAGTCTGGTGTCGGCTCGATAGACGTCATCCGCGGTGGTCGGGATCCGCACCGTCGCCGTGGTCCGACCCGGCCGGAACCTCACTCGGGTGGAGACGGGCTGGTAGTGGACGCCGGCCACCGCTGACCCATCCCGCGTCCGCACCCGCACGCTGGTCGGCTCGATCGTGGCTGCGTTCAGCCGAAGCCGGACCACCAGGTCCTCACCCTCGGTCCGGGGTGCGATCGACGCGGTCACCCGCGGGGTCGGCAGCACCGGCCGGCCGGCGTCGTCGAGGGTGCCGAAGCAGTAGCCCCGATTCCGGGCCTGTCGGACGATCCGCGGCACCGCCGCGATAGACGCCGGCGAGTTCCGGATCCCGTCGTGCTGGAGCACGATGTTGCGACCTCCGGGCTGCAGCCTGGCCAGCACCCGGTCCGCGATCTGCTGGGTCGTCCACCGCTCCCAGTCGCGCGGATCCACGTCCCACATCACCGGCACCAGGCCTGCACCGCGGATCACTCGCTCGACCCGCGCGTCCATGTCTCCGTACGGCGGTCGCATCAGCGGAGTGGGTCGCACCCCGGCGGCCCTGAGTTCGGTATCGGTGCGTCGCAGGGTGCTCCGGATGGCGGCGTTGGTCTGCTTGGTCATCTGGTCGTGGGCGTAGGAGTGGTTGGCGATCCGGTGCCCGGCCCGATGCGCCGCGCGCGCCGTCCCGGGCGTCTGGGCCACTCGGCGGCCGACCATGAAGAAGACGGCCGGCACGTTGAGGTCGTCCAGCGTGCGCAGCAACCGCCGGGTCAGTTCGGCGTCCGGTCCGTCGTCGAACGTGAGCACCACCACGCCCGACGGGCAGGCACCCCGATCGGCCCGGGCGAGCCCGTCGTCGACCGGGGCGGACACCTGCGGGAACACCCACGGCCCCGATGCCTCGCCGGCAGGCTCATCGACGCCGGCTTCGTCGGCGGCGACCAGCAGGGGATCCTCAGCGGGGGGCGCAGCGGTGGGCAGATCGGTGCTGGCCAGCACCAGGGTGGTGCTCATCAGCAGGGCGAGCACGCCGACGGCGCCCCACCGTGTCGATGAGGCCCATCGTGTCGACGAACCCCATCGTGTCGACGAACCCCACCGTGTCGACCAACCCATGCCCCCAGCATCCCATCAGCGCTGCCTCGCTCCGGCACCGGCGTCGGCGAGTCCACGCTAGGCTCGGCGGCGACAGGCATCGACCATCGGGAGGAGGCGCCGTGGAGCTGTTCGCGGCGTTGGAGGAGTTCGTCCTTCACATGGCCGGGTCCTGGTGGATCCTGCTCGCACTCTTCCTGTTGTGCCTGATCGACGGGTTCTTCCCGCCGGTGCCGAGCGAGTCGGTGGTGATCGCGCTGGCGGTGCTGTCGGCGGGTGGGAACGGGCCGAACCTCGGCTGGGTGATCGTGCTCGCCGGCCTCGGCGCGTTCATCGGCGACAACATCGCCTACCTGATCGGTCGCCGGGTGCCGGTGCGGCGGGTGTGGCTGCTCAGGTCGACGACCGGGCAGCGGGCGTTGGCCGGGGCGCAACGCCAACTGGCCCACCGTGGCGGCGTCTACATCCTGGCCGGCCGTTTCGTGCCGCTGGGGCGGGTGGCGGTGAACATGACGGCCGGGGCGGTGGCCTACCCACGGCCGCGTTTCATGGGCTTCGCCGCGGCTGCGGCGGTCGTGTGGGCGTCGTACTCGGCGGTCCTGGGTCGCAGCGCCGGGGAGGCGCTGCACGCGCAGCCGCTGCTCGCGGTGGCGGTGGGCATCACCGGTGGCGTCCTGATCGGCGTGGTGGCCGATCGGCTGCTGGCCGCCGTGCGGGGGCGCGGCGTCGACCCGGAGCCTGAGAAGATGCCCCAGTGAGAGATGTGGTGATCCTCGGGTCCACCGGTTCCATCGGCACCCAGGCGCTGGACCTGGTCCGCGCCAACCCGGACCGTTTCCGGGTGGTCGGCCTGACCGCCGGCGGTTCGGACCCCGACGCGTTCGAGCGGCAGGTGGCCGAGTTCTCCCCGGCGTATGCGGGCCTGGGGGAGCAGGCCAGTTGCGAGGCTGCGTCGATGGACGCCGACGTGGTGTTGAACGGGATCACCGGCGCCGTCGGTCTGCTGCCGACGCTTGCGGCTCTCGACGCCGGTACCACCCTGGCGCTGGCCAACAAGGAGTCGCTGATCATGGGCGGCCCACTGGTCCTCGACCGGGCGGCCCCCGGCCAGATCGTGCCGGTCGATTCGGAGCACTCCGCGATCGCCCAGTGCCTGCGTGGCGGCAACCGCGACGAGGTACGCCGGCTGGTGCTGACCGCCAGCGGCGGTCCGTTCCGTGGCCGCAGCCGTGCCGACCTCCTCGACGTGACCCGGGAGCAGGCGTTGGCGCATCCGACCTGGGCGATGGGTCCGGTGATCACCATCAACTCCGCCACCTTGGTCAACAAGGGGCTGGAGGTGATCGAGGCGCACCTGCTCTTCGGCATCGACTTCGACGACATCGAGGTGGTCGTGCACCCGACGTCTGTGGTGCATTCGATGGTGGAGTTCATTGATGGATCCACCCTGGTCCAGGCGAGCCCGCCGACGATGATGATCCCGATCGCGCTGGGCCTGAACTGGCCGGACCGGGTGCCGGCGGCCGCACCGGCCGTGGACTGGACCCGGGCCGAGACGTGGGAGTTCAGCCCTCTCGACGACGAGGCCTTCCCTGCCGTCTCGCTGGCTCGCGCCGCCGGAGCAGCGGGCGGAACCCGGCCGGCGATCTACAACGCGGCGAACGAGGCCTGCGTGGACGCGTTCCTCGGCGGCGGGTTGGCGTTCGTGGAGATCGTCGACGTGGTCGCTGAAGTGCTCGGAAACGCTGCCGACGGCGTACCCTCGAAGCAGGAGTTGACCCCGGACGGCATCCTTGCTGCGGACGCTTGGGCTCGTGCCGAGGCAACCCGACTCATCGACTCGCGCGTGACCGAGAGGACGTGACCTGCGTGGCTGTGCTGTTCTACACGCTCGGCGTGCTCGTCTTCGTGGTCGCGATCCTGGTCTCGATCGGCCTGCACGAGCTCGGCCACATGATCCCGGCCAAGAGGTTCGGCGCCAAGGTCACCCAGTACTTCGTCGGCTTCGGTCCGACGGTGTGGTCGAAGCAGGTCGGCGAGACCGAGTACGGCGTCAAGGCGATCCCGCTGGGCGGCTACGTGAAGATCGTCGGGATGCTGCCGCCCGGTGCCGAGGAGGCGGAGGCCGAGCTGGTCGAGGTCGACGAGCGTGGCGAGCCGGTCTACCGGATCCGCAAGTCCAACACCGGGTTGTTCACCCAGCTCATCTCCGACGCCCGCGCTGCCGAATGGGAACTCGTCGGCGAAGAGGACCACGACCGGCTCTTCTACCGGATGGCGTGGTGGAAGAAGGTCATCGTGATGGCCGGCGGCCCGTCGGTGAACGTCGCCATCGCGTTCGTGATCTTCGCCTCCGTCTTCGCCACGTTCGGCAATCGCGGCGACATCGAGGCGGTCCCCGGCCCGCCCACCCTGGAGTACGTCGCCGAGTGTGTGATCGCCTGGACCGACGAACGCTCCCGAGAGTGCACCGACGCCGACCCGATCGCCCCGGCGGCCGCCGCCGGCCTGAAGCCCGGCGACACGATCGTCGAGTTCAACGGCACCCGGGTGCAGGAGTGGAGCCAGTTCCAGGAGCTCGTCCGCGGCAACGACGACGGCGAGGCGACCATCGTCTATGAGCGGGACGGGCTGCAGCTCACCGCCACCACCAACACCACCGTCACCGCGCGGCCGCTGACCGACGGGGACGAGACGCTGACCGAGGTCGGCTTCCTCGGTGTCAGCCCGTACGTGCAGCCGGTCACCGGCGGCCTGCTCTACACGGCCGGCGAGATGGCCGACATGACGATGCTCACCCTGAACGCCCTGGTACGGCTGCCGGTCAAGGTGTACGACGTATCGCTGGCCATCGTCGGCATCAACGAGCGGGCCGACGACTCGCCGGTCTCCATCGTCGGTGGCGGCCGGATCGCCGGAGAGGTGGCCTCCCACGACGGGTTCCCGGTGTGGGACCGGATCATCTTCCTGCTGATGCTGATCGCCGGGTTCAACCTGTTCATCGGCCTGTTCAACTTCGTGCCGCTGCTGCCGCTCGACGGCGGCCACATCGCCGGTGCCCTCTATGAGGCGGTCCGCCGCGGCTTCGCGCGCCTGCGCGGCCGCCCCGACCCGGGGCATGTGGACGTCGCGAAACTCCTCCCCGTCGCCTACGTGGTCGCCGCCTGTCTACTGGTGATGGGCGTGATCCTGATCGTCGCCGACCTGGTTGTCCCGATCCGCATCATCTGAGGGCCACCCGGCGCCGGAAGGGTGTCGGGGACCGGGGCATAGGATTCCCACCATGACGTCTGTGAGCCTTGGCATGCCTGCGGCCCCGCCGCCGGTCCTCGCGCCGCGCCGGCCGACCCGCCAGATCCAGGTCGGCAAGGTCGGCGTCGGCAGCGACCACCCGATCTCGGTGCAGTCGATGACCACCACGCTGACCTCGGACGTCAACAGCACCCTGCAGCAGATCGCGGAACTCACCGCTGCCGGCTGTGACATCGTCCGGGTGGCCTGCCCGAGCCAGGACGACGCCGACGCGCTCGCCGAGATCGCCCAGCACTCGCAGATCCCGGTGATCGCGGACATCCACTTCCAGCCCCGCTACGTCTTCGCGGCCATCGACGCCGGCTGTGCCGCGGTTCGGGTCAACCCCGGCAACATCAAGAAGTTCGACGACCAGATCAAGGAGATCGCCCAGGCGGCCGCCGACCGGGGCACCTCGATCCGGATCGGCGTCAACGCCGGCAGCCTCGACAAGCGACTGATGGAGAAGTACGGCAAGGCCACCCCCGAGGCGCTGGTGGAGTCGGCGGTCTGGGAGGCGGGTCTCTTCGAGGAGCACGGCTTCCGCGACTTCAAGATCTCGGTCAAGCACAACGACCCGGTGGTGATGGTGCGCGCCTACGAGCTGCTGGCCGAGTCCGGCGACTGGCCGTTGCACCTGGGTGTCACCGAGGCGGGGCCCGCGTTCCAGGGCACCATCAAGTCCGCGACCGCGTTCGGGGCGCTGCTCAGCAAGGGCATCGGCGACACCATCCGGGTCTCCCTGTCCGCGCCGCCGGTCGAAGAGGTCAAGGTCGGCCTGCAGATCCTGGAGTCGCTGAACCTGCGCCCCCGCCGGCTCGAGATCGTCTCCTGCCCCTCCTGCGGCCGCGCCCAGGTCGACGTCTACAAGTTGGCCGAGGAGGTCACCGCCGGCCTGGACGGCCTCGAGGTGCCGCTGCGGGTGGCGGTGATGGGGTGTGTGGTCAACGGCCCCGGGGAGGCCCGCGAGGCCGACCTCGGCGTCGCCTCGGGCAACGGCAAGGGGCAGATCTTCGTCAAGGGCGAGGTGATCAAGACCGTCCCCGAGTCGCAGATCGTGGAGACACTGATCGAGGAGGCGATGCGGATCGCCGAATCGATGGAGCCACAGGACGGCGCCGAACCCTCTGTCACCGTCTCCTGACGAAGTGTCAAATCTCGCCCGACGAGGTGTCACATCTCGCCCGACGAGGTGTTAGATCTCGCGCGACGAGGTGTTAGATCTCGCGCGTTGGCGCACTAGACTCACGCCATGAACGATCTCGGGGATGACGAGTTCGGCTTCGATGAGTTCGGGCCGGGGCTGACGGGGATGAACGACGGGTTCGGGGACGGGTTCCTCGCGCTCTTCGCGCTGGTGGCGATCGCCGGGGTGGCGGTCACGATCTGGAAGGTGTCGGAGTCGCGGAAGATGGCCCGCGAGGCGGGCATCGACCCCGGCCGGGCCACCGCGATGACGCTGCTCACCGACGACGGGTTCGAGGCGACCTATCTGGCCTCGGCGTTGAAGTCGCCCACGCCGGGGCAGCCTCGCGAGGAGCCGGCACCCGCCGACCCTGCCACCCGCCTGAAGACCCTCGACGAGCTGCGGTCCCGAGGGCTGGTGACCGGCGCGGAGTACGCCGAACGGCGGGCCGCGATCATCGCCGAACTCTGACCGCGGGCGGGTCACGACGCGGCACGGGCGCGGCGGCAGCCTAGGCTGGCTCCATGCGCGTTCTGGTTGCCGGGGGAGCCGGCTACATCGGGTCCCATACGGTGCTGTCGCTGGTGGCCGACGGCCACGAGGTGGTCATCGCCGACGACTTCTCCAACGCCAAGCCCACCGTCCTGCCCCGACTCGAAGAGCTGGCGGGCACCACGCTCACCAGTCACAGGATCGACCTGACCGACCGGGTGGCCACCGATCGGCTCTTCGCCACCGAGCGACTCGACGCAGTGATCCACTTCGCCGGCCTCAAGGCGGTGGGGGAGAGCGCCGAGAAGCCGCTGGCCTACTACGACACGAACCTCTCCTCGACCTTCTCGCTGCTGGCCGCGATGCGCGCCCACGACGTACGCCGGTTCGTCTTCTCGTCCTCGGCCACCGTCTACGGGGACTCTGCCCCGGTGCCGTACCACGAGGACTACCGGCCGCTGGATGCCTCCAGCCCCTACGGCAGCACCAAGGTGATGATCGAGCGGGTGCTCAGCGACGTCGCCCACGCCGAGGGCTTCCGGGTGGCTCTGCTGCGCTACTTCAACCCGGTCGGCGCCCACGAGTCCGGCACCATCGGCGAAGACCCCCAGGGCATCCCCAACAACCTGATGCCGTTCATCGCCCAGGTCGCCGTCGGCCGGCGGGAGCGGCTCACGGTCTTCGGTGCCGACTACCCGACCCTGGACGGGACCTGCCGGCGCGACTACATCCACGTCGCCGACCTCGCGGACGGCCACGTCGCCGCGCTGGACCACCTCGACCAGATGTCCGCACCGGTGCGGGCCTTCAACCTCGGCTCCGGCGAACCCAGCAGCGTCCTGGAGATGATCGCTGCCTTCGAGCGGGCGTCCGGCCGCCAGATCCCGTACGACGTGGGGCCACGGCGGGCCGGGGACCTGGCGGAGTTCTGGGGGGACCCCGCCAGAGCAGCGACCGAACTCGGCTGGCGCACCAGCCGCAGCATCGACGACATGTGTGCCGACACCTGGCGGTGGCAGTCGGCGAACCCCCACGGCTACCCGGACGCGTGACGTGGCCGACCACCTGCGCCGCCTGGGTCCCGGCGACCTGACCGCGTTGCTGGGGTTGGCGTCAGCCGATCCGGTGGTCAACGTCTTCGTCGAGTCCCGGCTCCGGCAGGGCGGCTTGGACCAACGCTGGCTGGGCGGTCAGGTGTGGGGCCGGTTCGTCGGCGACGAACTCGTCGCCGGGTGCTACGTCGGCGCCAACCTGGTGCCGATCGGCGCCGACCCCGACTCGATGCGGGCGTTCGGCGACCATGCGGCCGGCCAGCGGCGGACCAGCTCCACGATCGTCGGCCGGACCGAACTGGTCCGGCCGTTCTGGGAGGCGCTGGACGGCGCCTGGGGTGAGCCTCGCGAGCTCCGCTGGCGCCAGCCCCACCTGGAGTTGCGGCGTACCGACGTCGACAGCACCGTCGAGCGTGACCTGCAGGTGCGCCGGACCAGCGCCGAGGAGGTGCCGGTGGTCTTTCCGGCGTGCGTGGCCATGTACACCGAGGAGGTCGGCGTCAGCCCCGCCGACTCCGGCGGCGAGGGGCTCTACCGGGCTCGGATCGAGCAACTCGTCGGCCGCGGCTGGTCGTTCTCCCGGATCGAGGACGACGACGTGGTCTTCAAGGCCGAGGTGTCCTGCGCGACCGGCGCCGCGGCCCAGGTGCAGGGTGTCTGGGTGGCCCCGCACCGACGCGGCCAGGGGCTGGGGACCCGCGGCATGGCCGCTGTGGTCGACGTCGTCCTGGCCGAGATCGCCCCGACCGTCTCCCTCTACGTCAACGAATGGAACACCGCCGCCCGGGCGGCGTACCAGCGGATCGGCTTCCAGCAGACCGCGATGTTCAGCACGCTGATGTTCTAGAAAGGGCGAGTGCGCCCACTGGAGTCATCTGTGAGGATGTGGCCATGGTCACCAGCTATGCCGACGCCTTCGACCGCTCGGTCACCGAGCCCGAGGCCTTCTGGGCCGCCGCAGCCGAGGCGGTCGACTGGTTCTCCAAGCCGACCCGGATCCTGGACTCGTCGCGGCCGCCTTTCCACCGATGGTTCGTCGACGGCACTCTGAACACCTGCTACAACGCCTTGGACAGGCACGTGATCGCCGGCCACGCCGACCGGGTGGCGTTGCAGTACGACAGCCCGGTGACCGGCAGCCAGCGGTCCTGGACGTACGCCGAACTGCTCGCCGAGGTCGCCGCGTTCGCCGGCGCCCTGCACTCGGTGGGGGTGGGCAAGGGCGACCGGGTGATCATCTACATGCCGATGATCGGCGAGGCCGTGATCGCGATGCTGGCCTGCGCCCGGATCGGCGCGGTGCACTCGGTGGTCTTCGGTGGCTTCGCTCCCCAGGAGTTGGCGGTCCGCATCGATGACGCCCGGCCGGTGGCCATCGTCACCGCCAGTTGCGGCATCGAACGCGACCGGGTGATCGAGTACAAGCCTTTCGTGGACGCCGCCATCGAGCTGGCCGAGCACCAGCCCCAGGCCGTGGTGGTCAAGCAACGGCCCCAGGCGGTCGCGGAGATGGTGCCCGGGCGCGACATCGACTTCGACGTGCTGATGAAGGTGGGCCGCACCGAGCCGGCCGCCTGCGTCGAGGTGGCCGCCACCGACCCGCTCTACATCCTCTACACCTCCGGCACCACCGGGAAGCCCAAGGGCATCGTCCGCGACAACGGCGGGCATGCGGTGGCGATGGCGTGGTCGCTGCCGAACATCTACGGCTGCTCGGCCGGGGACGTCTTCTGGGCGGCCTCGGACGTGGGCTGGGTGGTCGGCCACTCCTACATCGTCTATGCGCCGCTGATCTGCGGGGCCACCACGGTGCTCTATGAGGGCAAGCCGGTCGGCACCCCCGACGCCGGGGAGTTCTGGCGGGTGATCGCCGACCATCGGGTCAAGGCGCTGTTCACCGCCCCGACCGCGATCCGGGCGATCCGCAAGGAGGACCCGGACGCGGCGCTGCTGGCCGGCCACGACACCTCCAGCCTGCAGACGCTCTTCCTGGCCGGGGAACGGCTGGATCCGGACACCTACCACTGGGCGAGTGAGAAGCTCGGGGTCCCGGTGGTCGACAACTGGTGGCAGACCGAGACCGGCTGGCCGATCGCGGCGAACCTGCGTGGGCTGGCGCCGATGCCGATCAAGGCCGGCTCCCCGTCGGTGCCGGTGCCCGGATTCAACGTACGGATCCTCGACGACCGGGCCGAGCCGGTGCCCGCCGGCACCGAGGGTGCGATCTGTCTGAAGCTGCCGCTGCCGCCCGGCACCCTGCCCACCCTGTGGGGGGACGACGACCGGTTCGTGTCGGCGTACCTGACCGAGGTGCCCGGCCACTATCTCTCCGGTGACTCCGGCTTCGTGGACGACGATGGCTACCTGTTCGTGATGGGACGCACCGACGACGTGATCAACGTGGCCGGGCATCGACTCTCCACCGGGTCGATGGAGGCGGTCATCGCCGGCCACCCGGCGGTGGCCGAGTGCGCGGTGATCGGTGTCGCGGACCCGTTGAAGGGCCAGGTGCCGCGGGCGCTGGTGGTCCTCAAGGCGGGCGTGGAGACCTCCCCGGAGACCGTGAGCGCGGAGGTGGTGGCCGCGGTCCGCACTCAGATCGGTGCGGTGGCGGCGCTCCGTGAGGTGGCGGTGGTGGACGCGCTGCCGAAGACCCGGTCGGGCAAGATCCTGCGCAAGACGATGCGCGAGATCGCCGACGGACGCGACGCGGCGGTGCCGTCGACGATCGAGGACGCGAGCGTCCTGGAGCGGCTGCGACCGGTGCTGCAACCGACGAGCTGAGCGCCGGATAGCCTTGCGGCCATGAGTGCACGCACCCCGGCGATCCTGCGGATGTCCCAGCTGTTCCTGCGCACCCTGCGTGACGACCCCGCGGACGCCGAGGTGCCCAGCCACAGGCTGCTGGTCCGCGCCGGCTACATCCGCCGGGTGGCGCCGGGCATCTACACCTGGCTGCCGCTGGGGCTGCGGGTCTACCGCAACGTGGAACGCATCGTCCGCAACGAGATGGACGCGATCGGCGCGCAGGAGCTGCAGTTCCCCGCGCTGCTGCCGCGGGAGCCCTACGAGGCCACCAACAGGTGGACCGAGTACGGCGACGGCCTCTTCCGGCTGAAGGACCGCAAGCAGGGCGACTACCTGCTCGGCCCCACCCACGAGGAGATGTTCACGCTGGCGGTGAAGGACCTCTTCTCCTCCTACAAGGACCTGCCGATCTGGCTCTACCAGATCCAGACCAAGTACCGCGACGAGGCTCGCCCCCGGGCGGGGCTGATCCGCGGGCGTGAGTTCGTGATGAAGGACTCCTACTCCTTCGACACCACCGACGAGGGTCTGGAGCGGTCCTACCAGGCGCACCGCGACGCCTATACCCGGATCTTCGACCGGCTCGGGTTCGACTACGTGGTGGTGGAGGCCACCTCCGGGGCCATGGGCGGCTCGAAGTCCGAGGAGTTCCTGGCCGTCAGCGCCATCGGCGAGGACACCTTCGTCCGGTCCCCGGGTGGGTACGCCGCCAACGTCGAGGCGGTGACCACCCCCGTCCCCGACCCGGTGGACTACACCGACATCCCGGCGGCGCACGCCGAGGCGACCCCGGAGACGCCGACCATCGAGACCCTGGTCGACCACCTCAACGCGCACTTCCCCCGCGCCGAGGGGCCGTGGACGGCCGCGGACACCCTCAAGAACGTGCTGGTGGTGCTCAGGCATCCCGACGGCCGCCGGGAGCCGTTGGCGATCGGCGTCCCCGGCGACCGTGAGGTGGACGCCAAGCGGCTCGAGGCCCAGGTCGCCCCGGCCGAGGTGGAGCCGTTCGGCGAGGCCGACTTCGCGGCGCACCCGGACCTGGTCAAGGGCTACATCGGCCCCGGCGTGCTGGGTGAGACGGCTGCCACCAAGATCCGCTACCTGGTCGACCCGCGGGTGGTCACCGGCACCCGCTGGGTGACCGGCGCCGACATCCCCGGCAGCCACGTGATCGACCTGGTCGCCGGCCGGGACTTCACCCCCGACGGGACCATCGAGGCCGCCGAGGTGCTGGCCGGTGACCCGGCCCCGGACGGCTCCGGGCCGCTGGAACTGGCCCGCGGCATCGAGATGGGCCACGTCTTCCAGTTGGGTCGCAAGTACGCCGAGGCGCTCGGCCTGCAGGTACTGGACGAGAACGGCAAGCTGGTCACCGTCACCATGGGCTCCTACGGGGTCGGTGTCTCCCGGGCGGTCCCGGTGATCGCCGAGGACAACCACGATGAACTCGGTCTGTGCTGGCCGCGGGAGATCGCGCCGGCCGACGTGCACGTGGTCGCCGCCGGCAAGGACCCGGCGATCTTCGCGGGTGCGGAGCAGCTGTGTCTGGAGTTGGCGGCCGCGGGCGTGCAGGTCCTCTACGACGACCGGGCCGGCAAGGTCAGCCCCGGGGTGAAGTTCAAGGACGCCGAGCTGATCGGCGTACCGACGATCGTGACCGTCGGTCGCGGGCTGGTCGACGGGCTGATCGAGGTCAAGGACCGGCGCAGCGGCGAACGCACCGAGGTCGCTCTCGACGACGCGGTGACGCACCTGGTGGACCTGGTCCGCGGCTGACCAGCGGTCCGGAGGGCTGCCTATCCCTGCATTGCATAAAAATGCAAGGGTGCGAGTCCACCGTTCAGGGCGGATCCGTTGCAGACTTGTGCAAGTCAGCGGCCCGCGAGTTCGTCGAGGCCGGGGAAGTGCTCGGGGCTCCCTCGGAATCCGAGCGCGCGGGCTGCGGCGTCTGTGAGGGCGTTCGCCGGCCAGCGGCGCTCCTCGCCGGTGAGTGCGGCCACCAGCGCCGCGTAGCCGGTGGCGCACGCCTGCTCGACCGCCAGCGCCGCCTCCAGAGGCTCCTCGGCCAGCAGTTCGTACGCGGGCGCTGAGGGCACCGGCGTCTCGCCCGCGGCCCGCAGCGCCAGCTCGGCGTGGTCGCGGCGGCTCCGATGTACGTCGTGCGCCTGCGCGAGCAGCAACGCCTCCGCCTCGGACTCGTGCCGGGCTGCCAGCAGCCCGAACGTCCACACCGCCGCGTGCTCGGCGGCCAGCACCTGCTGCCACACCTGGGTCCTCATGCGGCACCCGACTCCGGCTGGGGCAGGGTGAGCAGCTGCTGGGTCACGGCAGCCGCCATCGCGGCCAGCACCCGCGCGAACCCGCCGCTCTCGGCGGCGACCACCTGGTCGGCGAGCTGCCGTTGCCAGGCCAGGTGTCGCCGGCGTACGACGCGCAGCGCGGCGCCGCTGCGGCGCGGTACCGGATCGGGAGCAGGGTCGGGCGTCGGCGTGACCGCGGCCTCCTCGACCTCGCCGGCCTGCTCCAGGCCCTCGCCGAGGACCCGGGCGTGCGCGGAGTGCATCGTCGCCAGCCGGTGCAGTGGGCCGGAGAGCCCCGGATGCGCCAGCACCACCGCGGTCAGGAACTCCCGGTGCCCGGCGACCGCGGCCAACACCTGCTGGCGCAGCACCTCGTCGGCAGTCGGGGTCGGCTCGGTGGCGCCGAGCGGGCTCCGCCACACCGACTCGCACCCGACCGCCGCCACGGAGGAGACGGCCACGACGCCGCCGAGGAGCGCTCGGCGAGGCAGCGGGACGGCGGTGGGCGAGTGCGGCACGCGGGCACCTTATCCGAGCCGCTATCGTGGGTCTCTCGCCAATTCCACAAAGGAGGTCGCCCGTGAGCAGCGACAGGACATCCCAGATCGAGGGAGTTCTCGCCGGCCCACTCGCCGGACTGGGGCTCGACCTCGACGCCGTGGAGCTGACCCCCGCCGGCAAGCGCCGGGTGTTGCGGGTCGTGGTGGACGCCGAGGACGGCGTCAGCCTCGACGACATCGCGGAGGCAACCAAGGAGATCAACGCCCTCCTGGACGACGACGAGACGATGGGCGAGCAGCCCTACACCCTCGAGGTGACCTCCCGCGGCGTCGACCGACCGCTGACCCTGCCCCGGCACTGGCAGCGCAACGTGGACCGTCTGGTCAAGGTCACCCTGGTCGACGGGGACCCGGTCACCGGCCGGATCCGCGGCGTCGAGGAGGAGTCGGTCACCCTGGAGGTCGACGGTGACGAGCGCACCATCGCCGTGGCGGAGATCCGCAAGGCGCTGGTGCAGGTTGAGTTCAACGCCCGTAGCGGCGGACAGTGAAGCACGGAGGGGCACCATGGACATCGACCTGAACATCCTGCGTCAACTGGAGCGCGAGAAGGGCATCTCCTTCGACGTGCTGATCGACGCGATCGAGCAGGCGCTGCTCACCGCGTACCACAAATCCCCGGGCGCCCAGACCCGGGCGCGCGTCCAGCTCGACCGCAAGTCCGGGCACGTCACCGTGCTGGCCACCGAGCTCGACGACGAGGGCGAGCCGGTCGGGGAGTACGACGACACCCCCGAGGGGTTCGGCCGGATCGCCGCCACCACCGCCAAGCAGATCATGCTGCAGCGGCTCCGGGACGCCGAGGACGACATCCGGTTCGGAGAGTTCTCCGGCAAGGAGGGCGACATCGTCTCCGGCGTCATCCAGCAGGGCCGCAACCCCGACGACGTGCTTGTCGACCTCGGCAAGCTGGAGGCACTGCTGCCGGCCGGTGAGCGCGTCCCGGGTGAGGAGTATCTGCACGGCACCCGGATCAAGTGCCTGGTGATCGCGGTCCGCAAGGGCATGAAGGGGCCGCAGGTGCTGCTGTCGCGGACCCACCCACACCTGGTCAAGAAGCTCTTCGCGCTGGAGGTGCCCGAGATCGCCGACGGCACCGTCGAGATCGCCGGCATCGCCCGGGAGGCCGGCCACCGCAGCAAGATCGCGGTCCACTCCACCGTCGCCGGCGTCAACGCCAAGGGTGCCTGCATCGGCCCGATGGGGCAGCGGGTGCGCAACGTGATGGCCGAACTGCACGGCGAGAAGATCGACATCGTCGACTGGTCCGAGGACCCGGCCGAGCTGGTGGCGCACGCGCTCTCACCGGCCCGGGTCACCTCGGTGGAGATCGTGGACGCCGAGGCGAAGTCGGCCCGGGTGGTCGTCCCGGACTTCCAACTGTCGCTGGCGATCGGCAAGGAGGGGCAGAACGCCCGACTCGCCGCGCGGCTCACCGGCTGGCGGATCGACATCCGCTCCGACGAGGCCTGAACCGGGCGGCGACGCTCGGTTCACGCTCCGGGGCCGATTACCGGTAGAGTTGCCTGCTGGTGACCCGCACACGTCGTTCTCCTGTCCCCTCCGAGCTCAACGGCCCGGTAAGGACCTGCGTGGGCTGTCGGACGCGAGTCGCCAAGAACGAGTTGTTGAGGCTTGTCCTCGGGACCGATGACGCCGGCCAGCCGGCCGTTGTACCGGATCCGACGGGCAGCGCACCGGGACGCGGCGCACACCTGCACCCGACCCGGGCGTGCTTCGAGTTGGCGGTACGCCGACGAGCGTTCACCCGGGCCCTGAGGTCCCAGGTGGGGCTGGTCAGTGAACCGGTGGCCGAATTCCTCGCAGCCCGAAACGAAATGTCCGGATGAACACCGAGAGAAATCGGAGCAGCAGCTCATGAGCACTCGATGAGTTCCTCGCTATGAGCGTGCACAACCACTAGCGGTCCGGATCCCTCCTCGGGGCTCGGGCCAGGAGGAGAAGCGTGGCTAAGACCCGAGTCCACGAACTCGCTAAGGAGTTCGGTGTCGAGAGCAAATTCGTTCTCGAGAAGCTCAAGGAGATGGGTGAGTTCGTCAAGTCGGCTTCGTCGACGGTCGAACCGCCTGTCGAGATGCGATTCAAGAAGCAGTACGGCGACGAACTGAAGGCCGCTGGCGCCGTCAAGGCGCCTGCCGATGCTGCCCCGGAGGCTGCGGCACCTGCCGCGAAGGCCCCTGCCAAGAAGGCGCCCGCCCCTGGCCCCAGGCCGGGTCCGAAGGCTGCCCCGGTGGCCGAGCCCGAGGCGCCCGCTGCCGCCGAGCCGGTGGCCGAGCCCGTCGCTCAGCCGGTGGCCGAGCCCCAGGCGCCGGCGGCGTCCGCCCCCCAGCCCCCCGCCGCTGAGGCACCCGAGGCACCCGAGGCTCCGGCCGCGGACGCTCCGGCCGCGCCGGCCGCTCGCGCCGGCACCCCGAAGCCGCCGCCGCCCAAGGCTCCGGCCCCGCGTGGGGTCGGCCGGCCTGGTACGCCGCGCCCGGGCAACAACCCGTTCGCGTCCAGCCAGGGCATGGGCCGTCGTCCGCAGCGGGAAGCCCCCGCTCCGGCTGGTGACCCGCAGCGTCCGCCTCGTCCGCCCGCAGCCCGCGAGGGTGGCGGTGCCCGTGAGGGCGGCCGTCCCGGCATGCCGCGTCCGAACCCGGCGATGATGCCCAAGTCCCCGGCCGCCTTCGGCTCCGGTCCCGGCGCTCGCGCCGGTGGTCCCGGTGGTCGTGGTGGTCCCGGTGGCCGTGGTGGCCCCGGTGGTGCGCCCGGTCGCGGTGGCCCCGGTGGCGGTCCCGGTCGCGGTGGCCCCGGCGGCGGTCCCGGTGGTGGGCCCGGTGGCGCACCCGGTCGCCCCGGTGGTTTCGCCGGTCGCCCCGGCGGTCCCGGTGGTCGTCCCGGTGGTCGTGGCCAGACCCAGGGTGCCTTCGGTCGCCCCGGCGGCCCGTCGCGTCGCGGACGCAAGTCCAAGCGGGCCCGTCGTCAGGAGTTCGAGGCCATGCAGGCCCCGACGATCGGCGGTGTGCGCGTCCGCAAGGGCGACGGCGAGATCGTGAAGTTGCCGCGTGGCGCTTCGCTGACCGACTTCGCCGAGCGGATCAATGTCGACCCCGCCGCCCTGGTGCAGATGCTGTTCTCGCTCGGCGAGATGGTGACCGCGACCGAGTCGGTCAACGACGAGACGTTCGAGCTGCTCGGTGAGGAGCTCAACTACATCGTCCAGGTCGTCTCCCCCGAGGACGAGGACCGCGAGCTGCTGGAGTCCTTCGACCTGGAGTTCGGCTCCGACGAAGGTGTCGAGGCCGACCTTGAGGTCCGTCCGCCGGTGGTGACCGTGATGGGTCACGTCGACCACGGAAAGACCAAGCTGCTCGACGCGCTGCGCAACGCCAACGTGGTCGACAAGGAGGCCGGCGGCATCACCCAGCACATCGGTGCCTACCAGGTGGCCACCGAAGTGGACGGCGACGAGCGTCGGATCACCTTCATCGACACCCCCGGTCACGAGGCGTTCACCGCGATGCGTGCCCGTGGTGCTCAGGCCACCGACATCGCGATCCTGGTGGTCGCGGCCGACGACGGCGTGATGCCGCAGACGGTCGAGGCGCTCAACCACGCCAAGGCCGCCGGTGTGCCGATCGTGGTCGCGGTCAACAAGATCGACAAGCCCGAGGCCGACCCGACCAAGGTCCGCGGACAGCTGACCGAGTACGGACTGGTGCCCGAGGAGTACGGCGGCGACACGATGTTCGTCGAGGTCTCCGCGCTGGCCGGGCTCAACCTCGACAAGTTGCTCGAGGCGGTCGTGCTGACCGCGGACGCGTCCCTGGACCTGCGGGCCAACCCCGACCAGGATGCTCAGGGTCTGGTCGTCGAAGCGCACCTGGACCGCGGTCGCGGCCCGGTCGCGACGGTCCTGGTCCAGCGCGGCACACTACGGGTGGGCGACTCGATCGTCGCCGGCGCCGGCTACGGCCGGGTGCGGGCGATGCTCGACGAGCACGGTGAGAACATCACCGAGGCCGACCCGTCGCGTCCCGCGATGGTGCTCGGACTCACCGCGGTGCCCGGCGCCGGTCAGACGTTCATCGTGGTCGACGACGACCGGATGGCGCGTCAGATCGCCGAGAAGCGGGAGTCGCGTGAGCGGGCGGCCATGCAGGCCAAGCGTCGCGTGCGTCGTACCCTCGAGGACTTCATGGCCTCGATGGAGAAGGGCGAGAGCCAGGAGCTCAACCTGATCCTGAAGGGCGATGTCTCCGGTTCCGTGGAGGCCCTGGAGGATTCGCTGGCCAAGATCGATGTCGGCGACGAGGTCAGCATCCGGGTCATCGACCGCGGTGTCGGTGCGATCACCGAGACCAACGTGGACCTGGCGGCCGCCTCCGACGCGATCATCATCGGCTTCAATGTCCGCCCGCAGGGCAAGGTCACCGAGATGGCCGACAAGGAAGGCGTCGAGATCCGCTACTACTCGGTCATCTACCAGGCGATCGAGGAGATCGAGGCTGCGCTCAAGGGCATGCTCAAGCCCGAGTACGAGGAGCAGACCCTCGGCCAGGCGGAGATCCGGACCATCTTCCGGTCCTCGCGCACCGGCAACATCGCCGGCTGCATGGTCACCAGCGGTGTGCTGCGGCGCAACGCCAAGGTGCGGCTCATCCGTGACGGTGCCGTGGTCGCCGACACGCTCGACCTGGCCTCGCTGCGGCGGGAGAAGGACGACGTGTCCGAGGTCCGCGAGGGCTTCGAGTGCGGTCTTGTGCTGAAGAACTACGGTGACATCAAGGAAGGCGATGTCGTCGAGGCCTTCGAGATGCGCGAGATCCCGCGCGGCTGACCAGGCGGGACGAAAGGGCAGAAGCGATGGGCAACCCACGCGTGGCCAGGATCGCTGACCGGATTCAGGTGATCGTGGCGGAGATGCTGGAGCGGAGGATCAAGGATCCCCGCCTCGGCTTCGTCACGATCACCGACGTCCGGGTCACCGGCGACAGTCAGCAGGCCACGATCTTCTACACCGTGCTGGGGGAGGCTGACTCCCTGGAGAGCACGGCGGCGGCACTGGAGTCGGCCAAGGGCCTGCTCCGGTCCGAGGTCGGCAAGCAGTTGGGCATGCGGCACGTGCCGTCACTGACCTTCATCCCGGACGCACTCCCGGAGAACGCCCGGCACCTCGACGAGGTGCTGGCCCGGGCCAAGGCGTTGGATGAGGCAGTGGCGGCCGCCCGCGGCAACGCGTACGCCGGCGAGCCCGACCCGTACAAGAAGCCCCGCGAGGACGGCGACCAGGACGGCGACGAGGACGAGGTCGAGGACGGCGAGTGATCGTCGGCTCCGGTCTGGTGATCGTCGACAAGCCTGCCGGGCTCACCTCTCACCAGGTGGTGTCCAGGGTCCGTCGGCTGGCCGGCACCCGCAAGGTCGGCCACGCCGGCACCCTGGACCCGATGGCGACCGGGGTGCTGGTGGTCGGCGTGAACCGTGCGACCCGGTTGCTGGGTCACCTGATGCTCACCGAGAAGCGGTACGACGCGACGGTCCGGCTCGGCGTGGCCACCTCCACCGACGACGCCGAGGGTGAGGTCACCGCGGTCGCTGCGACCGACGAGGTGACCGAGGCCGCGGTCCGGGCCGCGCTGGCGGCCCAGGTCGGCGAGATCGACCAGGTGCCGTCGACGGTGTCGGCGATCAAGGTGGACGGTCAGCGCGCCTACGCCCGGGTTCGGGCGGGGGAGCAGGTCGAGCTGGCCTCCCGTCGGGTCACCGTGCACGACCTCCAGGTCGGCGCAATACGGCGCTCGCGGGTGGCGGCCGGTGCGCTGGTCGAGCCCGGTGCGTCTGTCGAGACCCATCTCGACGTCGACATCTCGGTCCGGTGCTCCTCGGGCACCTACATCCGGGCGATCGCCCGCGACGTCGGCGCAGCCCTCGGTGTCGGCGGCCATCTCACCGCGCTCCGGCGTACCGCGGTCGGACCCTACGACCTGACGACGGCCCACACCCTGGACGAGCTCGGCGAGGAGTTCGTGCTGCTGCCGATCGCCGACGCCGCCCGGGCTGCGTTCCCCTCCCTGGATCTGGACGAGGCCCAGGCAGCCGACGTCCGAGTCGGCCGGAGACTGCCGATCTCCCTGGATGAGCTGACGGCGGTCTTCGCCCCGGACGGGGAGTTCCTCGCCCTCTACCGCCCCGGACCCGCCCCGGTCCGCCCCGAGGCCGTCTTCACCTCCTGACCCGCCGAAGTGGGGTTTGTGGCCCGCCGAGGTGGGGTTTGTGGCCGGCGCCGGACTCATTACCCATGCCGCGGCTCAGCCCGGTACCCTGCCGCACGTGGAGATCTGGCGTTCGCTGGCCGAGGTGCCGGACGGTCTGGGCCGTACGGCGGTCACCATCGGCAACTTCGACGGCGTCCATCTGGGCCACCAGCACGTGGTCCGGCGGGCCCGGGAGGTCGCTGACGCCTGCGGACTGCTGACGCTGGTGGCGGTCACCTTCGATCCGCACCCGATCGCGGTGCTGCGCCCCGAGCACGCGCCGATGACGTTGACGCCGATCGATCAGCGGGCCGAGTTGCTGGCCGCGGCCGGCGCCGGCGCGATGCTGGTGGTGCCGTTCGACCGGGACGTGGCGAACTGGACGCCCACCGAGTTCTGCGACCGGGTCCTGGTCGCCGGGCTGGGCGCCCAGGCGGTGGTCGTCGGCGCGAACTTCCGCTTCGGTCACAAGGCCGCCGGCGACGTGTTCGCGCTCCGGGAGCTGGGGGCCACTCGCGGCTTCACCGCCGAGGGGATCGCCCTGGACGGCGGCCCGCAGGTGTGGTCGTCCACCTACGTGCGCACCTGCCTGGCGGCCGGTGACGTGGAGGGGGCGGCCGAGGCGCTCGGCCGGGCCTACTCGGTGACCGGGACAGTGGTCCGCGGCGACCAGCGCGGCCGCGACCTCGGCTTCCCGACCGCCAACGTGCCCACCGCCGCCGACACGGCCACCCCCGCCGACGGTGTGTACGCCGGGTGGTTGCGGCGCGCCGACACCGGCGAGTCGTTCCCGGCAGCCATCTCGGTGGGCACCAACCCCACCTTCGACGGGGTCCGTGGCCGCCGGGTCGAGGCGTATGTCCTCGACCGCGACGACCTGGACCTCTACGACGTACGGGTGGAGATCAGCTTCACGGCCCGGCTGCGGGGGATGCTTCGGTTCGACTCGGTGGACGCGCTGGTGGAGACCATGCACGACGACGTGCGCCGCACCCGGGAGATCCTCGGCGCCTGAGCAGCCCGCGCCCGAGAAGGCGGTGCCTGATCAGGCGCACGCGATCAGGCGTCCAGGTCCTGCTCAACGAGGGCCGCGATGGCGGCCACCGCTGCCTCGTCCTCGCCGGTGACCTCGACCTGGACGCCGTTGCCGGCGCCCAGGGTCATGATCATCAGCGACGAGCTGGCGTCCACCGGTGGCTGGCCGGGCAGCCCGATGGTGACGGTGGAGCCGAGCCCCTGGGCGGCCTCGGCGATGATGCCGGCGGGGCGGGCGTGCAGGCCGACGGCGGAGCCGACGACGACGGTCTGAGTGGGCATGGGTGCTCCTGGTTCTCGGTCGGGGAGGGGCGGGTCAGACGGTAACCGGCTCGGGGGCCGGGCCGACGCTCTTCAGGGCGACCACCAGCGCGGTGGAGACGAGTACGCCGGCCAGCAGGCTGATCAGGAAGCCGGCGATGTTGCCGACCGCGAACAGCACGAAGATGCCGCCGTGCGGCGCCCTGAGGGTCACGTCGAGGGCCTGGGCGAGACCGCCGGTGACGGCACTGCCGACCATGATCGAGGGGATCACCCGGATCGGGTCTGCGGCGGCGAACGGGATCGCTCCCTCGGTGATGAAGGAGGCGCCCATGAACCAGGCCGCCTTGCCGTTCTCGCGCTCGGGGGCGCTGAACAGCTTGGGCCGGACCACGGTGGCCAGGGCCAGCGCCAGCGGCGGCACCATCCCGGCGAGCATCACGGCGGCCATGATCTTCAGCTCGGGTGCGGCGCCGGTGGCCGTGGCTGCGGCGCCGAGGCCGGCGGTCGCGAACCCGTAGGCCACCTTGTTCAGCGGGCCGCCCATGTCGAAGGCCATCATCAGGCCGAGCACCGCGCCGAGCAGGATCGCGTACTGGCCACTCATGTCGTTCAGACCGTTGTTGAGTGCGGTCATCAGCGCGGACAGCGGCTTGCCGAGCACCACCAGCATCGCGAACCCGGAGAGCAGGGTGGCGCCCAGCGGGATCACCAGCACCGGCATCAGGCCGCGCGCCCAGGTCGGCACGCTCCAACTGGCGATCCAGTGCGCGGCGAGTCCGGCGAGTACGCCGCCGATGATGCCGCCGAGGAAGCCGGAGTTGATGATGCCGGCGACGGCCCCCATCACGAAGCCGGGGGCGATGCCGGGACGGTCCGCGATCGCGTAGGCGATGTAGCCGGCCAGGGCCGGCACCAGGAACCCGAAGGCCGCGGCGCCGAGTGCGAACATCAGCGCACCCAGGTAGGTGAGCAGCGGGCCGCGGACGAGTTCGACGTCTTCCATCACGTACGCCGATGGGTCCGGGAGGTTCAGCAGCGTCGAGTTGGTGAGGATGTGGTGGGCGGTGTTGACCGCGTCGCCACCGAAGGTGGAACCGATCGCGATCTGGTAGCCGCCGAGCAGGAAGCCGAGCGCGATCAGCAGGCCGCCGGCCGCGACGAACGGGATCATGTAGGAGACGCCGGTCATCAGCACCCGGCGGACCCGGGCGCCCCACGACTCGGCGCTGCCCTGGGGGTGCGCGGCGTCGACGGCGGTGCCTTCGACTCGCGGTGCGTTCGGGTCGTCGGCGTAGCGCAGCGCCTCGGCGATCATCGCGTCGGCGTCGTCGATCGGGCGCTTCACGCCGGAGCTGACCAGCGGCTTGCCGGCGAAGCGGTGCCGGTCCCGGACGCCGACGTCGACGGCGAAGATCACTGCGTCGGCGGCGGCCACGGTGGCGGCGGGTAGGTGCTTGGCACCGGCAGAGCCCTGGGTCTCCACGGTGATCTCGACGCCGGCCCGGGCTGCGGCGGCCTCGAGTGCCTCGGCGGCCATGTAGGTGTGCGCGATCCCGGTCGGGCAGGCGGTGATGGCCACCAGTCGACGCGGCGCCGGAGCGGACGCGGCCGGAGCCGCAGCCGGAGCCGCAGCGGGGGCGGCAGCGGGCGACAACGCCGCCGAGATCAGCTCGACCACCTCGGCCCCCGACCCGGCAGCGCGCAGGCCGTCGGTGAAGCCGGGCCGGACCAGGGCCCGGGCCAGCGAGGCGAGGATGGTCAGGTGGTCGGCATCGCCGGTGGCCGGCGCGACGATCGCGAAGATCAGGTCGGCCGGACCGTCCTTGGCGCCGAAGTCGACGGCGGTGGCGAGACGGGCCACCGCCAGCGTGGGCCGGTCGACTCCGGTGCTGCGGCAGTGCGGGATCGCCAGGCCGCCGGGCTGACCGGTGGCCGCGGTGGACTCCCGGGCCAGCATGTCGGCGGCGATCTGATCGGGGTCGGCCGAGCGGCCGGCGCCTGCGATCAGCGTGGCCAGCGAGGTGATCACCTCCTCCTTGCTCGCGCCGAGGTCGACGTCGAGGCGGACGAGGTCGGGGGTGATGAGGTCGTTCATTCCGGTCACGCTCCTTGCAGGGGGTTCAGTCGACGCGGGCTGACGAGGCTCGGGTCGACCTGGTGGGGGTGGGGGATGGCGGTGCCGGGGAGGGCGGCCGCTGCGGAGCCGTAGCTGACGGCCAGGGCGAGGCGGGAGGGGGCGTCGAGCCCCTGGAGGTGGCCGAGGAGGTGGCCGAAGAGGCTGGAGTCGCCGGCACCGACGGTGCTCTGCACCCGGATCGGCGGTGCGGCGGCGTGCCAGGCGCCGTCCCCGGTGACCAGCACCGCACCGGCGCCGCCGAGGGTGACCAGCACCTCGTCGACCCCGGCCGCGACGAGGTCGGCGGCGGCGGCTGCGGCGCTGGCCGGGTCGCTGAGGGTGGCGGGGTCGGCCCCGGTGATCTGGGCGAGCTCCTCGTGGTTGGGCTTGAGCAGGGCGGGGGAGGCGCCGGTGTGCACCAGGGCTACCAGTGCGTCGCCGTGGGTGTCGACGGCCACCCGGGCGCTGGTGGCCCGCAAGGCGGAGACCAGTTCGGCGTACCACTCGGCCGGTGCGCCGGGGGGCAGTGAGCCGGCCAGCACCACCCAGGCTGCCGCGGCAGCCTCCTCGGTGACCGCGATCGCGAGCCGTTCCAGATCGGCGGCGGTGACCCGGTTGCCGGGGCTGTTGATCTTGGTGGTGGTGCCGTCCGGTTCGGTGAGGGTGACGTTGACGCGCAGCGGCCCGGATGGGCGCTCGGGGCGGCAGCGGACCCCGGCGGTGGCCAACTCGGCCACATACGCGTCCTCGGGGGCGACCGGCAGCACCGCTACCGTGGCGATCCCGGCAGCCACTGCTGCCCGGGAGATGTTGACGCCCTTGCCGCCGGGCTCGCGGTGGGTGTCGGTGGAGCGGAGCACCTCGCCGCGGGCGAGCGGCCCGGCCAGCGCGATGGTCTCGTCGATGCTGGGGTTGGCGGTCAGGGTCACGATCATCGGATCACCACCGAGATCTCGGCGTCGGTCAGCCACTGGCGCTGGGTGGCGGTGAGGCCGTCGTCGGTGACCAGAACGTCGATCTGGTCCAGGCCGGCGAACCTGACAGTGGCTTCGACGTCGAGCTTGGAGGAGTCCGCGACGACCACCACCCGGTCAGCGGCCCCGACCAGGGCCCGCTTCACCGCGGCCTCGTCGCGGTCCGGGGTGGAGAGCCCGTGGCTGCGGGAGAGGCCGTTGGTGCCGATCACCGCGACGTCCACGCGCAGGTCGCCGAGGGCGGTCACGGTGTCCACGCCCACGGCGGCCTGGGTGGTGGTCCGGACCCGGCCGGGCAGCAGGTGCAGGTCGATGGCCGGGTTGGTGGTCAGGATCGCGGCGATCGGCACCGCGTGGGTGATCACGGTCCGGGGCTGGTCGACGGGCAGCAGCCGGGCCAGCCGTGCGGTGGTGGTGCCCGCGTCCAGGAGGAGGGTGCCGCCGGCCGGTGGCAGCATGGCCAGCGCGGCCCGGGCGATGGCGTCCTTCTGCTCGGGGTGGGCGACGTCGCGGTCATCGACCTGGGTCTCGACCGCGCTCAGCGCCGAGGCCGGCACCACGCCGCCGTGCACCCGTCGGACCACGCCGAGCTGCTCCAGCGCGTTCAGGTCGCGGCGGACGGTCTCGGTGGTCACCTCGAACTGCGCCGCGAGGTCGGCCACGGACACCCGGCCGCGCTGGGCGGCGAGGTGGGCAATGGCCTGCTGACGCTCCTCGGGATACATGTCACCTCGTTGTGAATCTGTGGGAATGAATGTTGATATCTATGGTTTTACGCCTGAACGTGTTGACTGTCAAGGGGGTAGAGGGGGTAACTTGTGAGCATGGTCACTCCCGAACCCGTCGAGTTCCGCGGCACTCCCGTGGTCCCCGGACTCGCCCACGGCCCCGTCCTGAAGGTGCGTGACGAGCTCGACCCCGAGGCCGTCGGCCGGCTCGAGGCGCTCGCCGGACTGGACCCGGCCGACGCCCTGACGGCGTACGACGCCGCCGCGGCCGCCGTCTCCCAGGGGTACGCCGACAGGGCCGCCACCGCTGCCGGTGCGGCCGCCGAGGTGCTCACTGCCAGCGCCGGCCTGGCCCGTGACCCGGGACTGCGCTCGGCGATGGAGTCCCGGATCAACTCCGGCAAGCCACTGCCCGAGGCCGTCTCCGGCGCGGTGGCCCACTTCGTCACCCTGTTCACCCAGATGGGCGGGCTGATGGCCGAGCGGGCCACCGACCTGCGCGACATCGAGCGCCGACTGCTGGCCCGGCTCGCCGACGCCCCCGAGCCCGGCGTGCCCACCCCGGCGGTGCCCTCAGTGCTGGTCGCCGACGACCTGGCTCCCGCGGACGCCGCCGGCCTGGACGCCGCCCTGGTGCTGGCGCTGGTCACCGCCCGCGGCGGCGCCACCAGCCACACCGCGATCATCGCCCGCCAACTCGGCATCCCGTGCGTGGTCGGCGCGGTCGGCGTCCTGGATCTGACCGACGGAGCCCGGGTGCTGGTCGACGGTGCCGTCGGTGCCCTGTGGGTGGAGCCGGACCCCGCCGAGGCCGATCGCCGGGTCGCCGCCGACCTCGAGGCGCGGGCGGCGCTGGCCGGTTGGCTCGGCCCTGGTCGCACCGCCGACGGGGCGCCGGTGAAGCTGCTCGCCAACGTCGCCGACGCCGACTCCGCCGGGGCGGCGGCGACGGACCCGGTCGAGGGAGTCGGTCTCTTCCGCACCGAACTGTGCTTCCTGGGTCGTGCCGATGAGCCCAGCGTCGAGGAGCAGACCGATGTCTACGCCGGCGTGCTGGGCGCCTTCGGGCAGGGCCGGCATGTGGTGGTCCGGACCCTGGACGCGGGCTCGGACAAGCCGATCGCCTTCGCCACCAAGACCGGGGAGGAGAACCCGGCCCTGGGGGTGCGGGGTCTGCGACTCGCGCACGACAACCCGGGGCTGCTGGAGCGGCAGCTCGACGCGATCGCGGCGGCGGCCGCCCGCACCGGCACCGACACCTGGGTGATGGCGCCGATGGTGGCCACCATCGCCGAGGCGGAGGTGTTCGCCACCCAGGTGCGCGCTCGTGGACTCAAGGCCGGGGTGATGATCGAGGTCCCCAGCGCCGCGCTGTTGGCCCATCAACTGCTCGAGGTGGTCGACTTCTGCTCGATCGGCACCAACGACCTGACCCAGTACACGATGGCCGCCGACCGGATGGCCGCCGACCTGGTCCACCTCACCGACCCGTGGCAGCCGGCGGTGCTGCAACTGGTGGCCATCGCTGCCGAGGCGGGCCGCCGGTCGGGCAAGCCGGTGGGCGTCTGCGGGGAGGCGGCCGCGGACCCGTTGCTCGCCTGCGCGCTGGCCGGGATGGGCATCACCTCGCTGTCGATGGCTGCGGCCGCGGTCCGCGCCGTGGGCAGTCAATTGGGTGCGGTGACGATGGCCGCGTGCGAGGAGGCCGCTGAGGCGGCCCTCGGCGCCCGCGACCCCGCGGCCGCCAGGGCAGCGGTGCGCGGCGTACTCGGCCCGGCCGACTGAACCACCCGGCCGACTGAACCACCTGACCGCTGAGCGAACTCAGCCGGCTGTGGCCACCCTCACCGGGACCCCGGACAGGGCTGCGTTCCCGGAGACGTCGAGCACGTCGGCGTCGGTCAGGTCGTTGATGGAGACCCCGGGCAGTTGCGCGGCCCGATGCATCCGGGTGCCGCCGCGCTGATGGCCGTAGCCGTGCGGCAGGCACACCACCCCGGGCATCACGTCCTCGGTGCCCTGGACCTCCACCAGCACCTGGCCCACCCGGGACTCGACCTTGACCTCCTGGCCGTCCACCAAGCCGCGGGTTGCCAGGTCGGTGGGGTTCATCAGCAACTGGTGCCGGGCGCGGCCGCGCACCAGCCGGTCGGCGTTGTGCAGCCACGAGTTGCAGTCCTGCAGGTGCCGGCGGCCGATCAGCAGCAGCTCGTCGGGGTCCGGGGCCGGCTCGGCGTCCAGCCGCGCCACCTCCTCGAGCAGCAGCGGCGGCGCCGCGTGCACCGTCTTGTCCTTGGTGACCAATCGGTCCGGCAGCTGTCCGGGCTGCAGGGGGCCGAGATCGACCCCGGAGGGCTGCTTCCGCAGTTGGCTGATGGTCACCCCGGACCGACCCGAGCGCAGCAGCTGGCCGACCAGGAAAGTGGGGCTGAGCGACATCCGGGCTCGGAACGTGAGTCGCTGGCGCCAGGTCGCCTTGCGGTTGAGCCGGCGGGTGGTGCGCAACGCCAGCTCCCGGTAGATCTCCCAGTCGTGGCGCTGATCGCGGGACTTCTCGAAGACCGCGGGCGTGAACCGGGCGGTGTTGCGGACCGCGAGCACATGGAACACCAGGTCGTAGTGGTCGCGCTCCAAGGCGGTGGTCGGCGGCAGGATCACGTCGGCGTGCCGGGTGGTCTCGTTGATGTAGATGTCGACGGCGGCCATGAAGTCCAACCCGCTCAGCGCTGCGTCCAGGGCCCCGCCGTCGGGGGTGGAGAGCACCGGGTTGCCCGACAGGGTGAGCAGCGCCCGCACCTGCCCCGGCCCGGGCGTCTCGATCTCCTCGCGCAGCACCGCCACCGGCAGTTCGCCACCCGCCTCGGGCACTCCCCGCACCCGACTGCGCCACAGGTCGTAGTGGCCGCGGCCGATGATCCGCCGGCCGACCAGGTCGATGGCCGGAGTGGTGGTGATGGTGCCGCCGGCCCGGTCCAGGTTGCCGGTGAGCAGGTTGAGCAGCTGGACCGCCCACTGCGCCGCCGTACCCCACCGGGTGGTGGAGACCCCGATCCGTCCGTACGCCGCAGCCGACTCCGCCGCGGCGAAGTCGCGGGCGACCCGACGGATCGTCTCGGCGGGGACACCGGAGACCTCGGCGGCGCGTTCGGGGGTGAAGCCGGCGACCGCCTGGGCGACCTCGTCCAGACCGGTGACGTGATCCGGTGGCGTGGTCAACCCTTCGGCGAAGAGCACCTGCACCATCGCCAGCAGTACGTGTACGTCGGTGCCGGGCCGGATGAAGTGGTGCTCGTGGGCCAGCTTGGCGGTCTCGGTGCGGCGCGGGTCGAAGACCACCATCTGGCCGCCGCGGGCCTTGAGCTCACGCAGCCGGGTGGGGAAGTCGGGCACCGTCATCAGTGAGCCGTTCGAGGCCATCGGATTGGCCCCGAAGACGAGGAAGAGGTCGGTGCGGTCCAGGTCGGGGATCGGGAGCAGCAACTGGTGGCCGTACATCAGGTGCGCCACCAGCTGGTGCGGCAACTGGTCCACCGACGTGGCGCTGAACTTGTTCCGGGTGGGCAGCGCCTTCACCAGGCCCAGCCCGTGGGTCATCGACCCGAGGCTGTGCACGTTGGGGTTGCCCAGGTAGACCGCCAGCGCGTCCCGGCCGTGATCGTTGAGGGCGGCGGCCATCCCGTCGGCGACCAGGTCGAAGGCCTCGTCCCAGCCGATCTGCTGCCAGGAGACCTCGCCGTCCTCGGCGACCACCCGGCGTACCGGCTGCCGGAGCCGGTCCGGATCCTCGTAGACATCGGCGATGGCCACCCCCTTGGGGCAGATGTGGCCTCGGGACAGGGGATCCTCGGGGTTGCCGCGGACCTTGGTCACCCGGCCGTCCTCGACCGTCAACTCCAATCCGCAGATCGCTTCGCACAGATTGCAGACCCCGATCCGGGTCGTCGCGGTTTCGGTCATGGGCCCCATGCTGCCAGCCCCCGTCGGCGGCGGGTACCCCGTGGCCGAACCCGGCACGATTATTGGAGTCGCTCGGGCCGCTGTTAGAGTTGTCAGGTTGCCCGGAGCGGGCGACACGCCGTCAGAACGGCCGCGGATCCACAGTGCCCCGGTGAACAGGCCCGGGCGCGCCGCGCAACGAGAACCGAAGGAGAGCCCATGTCGATCGGAACCGACGCGGAGACCAAGAAGAAGATCATCGCCGAGTACGCCACGACCGAGGGCGACACCGGTTCCCCCGAGGTGCAGATCGCGCTGCTCAGCCACCGCATCGCCCACCTCACCGAGCACCTCAAGATGCACAAGCACGACCACCACAGCCGGCGCGGCCTGCTGCTGCTGGTCGGCCAGCGCCGTCGGCTGCTCAACTACCTGCAGAAGTCCGAGATCGAGCGGTACCGCTCCATCATCGAGCGCCTCGGTCTGCGTCGCTGACGCGACCCGGTCCGACGCCCCCGCGGCGTCGTTGCGCTGAAGTGCAGAACGCGTCGCCCCGGCGGCGCGTTTCTCACATTTCGGGCAACAGGGGATAGGCTCGACCCGTAGTACAACTGAATGATCAACACATCCCAAGGAGCGACCGCACGTCCGGCCCGGTCCTCGGTAGTGGCCTTCGGGATCTCGACATGCTCGATCAGCGAGCAGACCCGCTCGTTCAGCGAGCGGATGAGCTCGCTAGACGAGCGTGGGATCCGCGGGCCTCGATCGAAGACCGGCCCCTCCGAGAATCGGAGGCACCGGCGGGCAACCATCGAAGATCCGCCGGCGTAGGCGGACGCCGCGGAGCGCTCCGCGAGCAGAAAGGGACTCCCCTTGACTGAGGGCCCCGTCATCACTGCTGTCGAGACCGTTATCGACAACGGCAAGTTCGGCACGCGCACCATCAAGCTCGAGAGCGGGCTGCTGGCCCGTCAGGCCGGTGGCTCGATCACCGCCTACCTCGACGACGACACCATGCTTCTCTCGGCGACCACCGCGAGCAAGCACCCCAAGGAACACCTCGACTTCTTCCCGCTCACCATCGACGTGGAGGAGCGGATGTACGCCGCGGGCCGGATCCCCGGCTCGTTCTTCCGCCGCGAGGGTCGCCCGGGCGAGGACGCGATCCTCACCTGCCGGCTGACCGACCGCCCGCTGCGCCCGACCTTCAAGGCCGGCCTGCGCAACGAGGTCCAGGTCGTCATCACCGTGCTGTCGCTCGACCCCGACACCCCGTACGACGTGTTGGCCATCAACGCCGCGTCGGCGTCCACCCAGCTCTCCGGCCTGCCGTTCTCCGGCCCGGTCGGTGCCACCCGCGTCGCCCTGATCGAGGGTCAGTGGGTCGCCTTCCCGAGCCACAGCCAGCTCGAGGACGCCGTCTTCGACATGGTGGTGGCCGGTCGGGTCACCGAGACCGGTGACGTGGCCATCATGATGGTCGAGGCCGAGGCCACCGAGCGCACCTGGGAACTGGTCCGCTCCGGCGCCCAGGCGCCCAGCGAGGACGTCGTCGCCGGCGGGCTGGAGGCGGCCAAGCCGTTCATCCGCCAGCTGTGCGAGGCGCAGGTCGAGCTGGCCAAGCAGGCGGCGAAGCCGGTGCTGGACTTCCCGATCTTCCTCGACTTCGAGGACGACGTCTTCGAGGCTGTCACGGCTGCCGGCCGCGAGCAGCTGGCTGCCGCGATGACCATCGCCGGCAAGCAGGAGCGCGAGACGCGCCTGGACGAGGTCAAGGCCGCCGTCCTGGAGCAGGTCGGCCCGAACTTCGAGGGTCGCGAGAAGGAGATCGGCGCCGCCTTCCGGACGCTGACCAAGAAGGTCGTCCGGGAGCGGGTGCTGCGCGACAAGGTCCGCATCGACGGTCGCGGCCTGGCCGACATCCGCACCCTGCACTCCGAGGTCGGTGTGATTCCGCGGGTGCACGGTTCGGCGCTCTTCGAGCGTGGCGAGACCCAGATCCTGGGCATCACCACCTTGAACATGCTCAACCTGGAGCAGAAGCTGGACACGCTCTCCCCGGAGACCACCCGGCGCTACATGCACGACTACGTGTTCCCGCCGTACTCCACCGGTGAGACCGGTCGTGTCGGTTCGCCGAAGCGCCGCGAGGTCGGCCACGGTGCCCTGGCTCGCCGGGCGCTGCTGCCGGTGCTCCCGCCGCGCGAGGAGTTCCCCTACGCGATCCGTCAGGTCTCCGAGGCGATGGGGTCCAACGGCTCCACCTCGATGGGTTCGGTGTGTGCCTCCACCCTGGCGATGCTGCAGGCCGGTGTGCCGCTGCGCGCCCCGGTGGCCGGCATCGCGATGGGCCTGATCTCCGATGAGGTCGAGGGCAAGACGGAGTACGTGACGCTGACCGACATCCTGGGAGCCGAGGACGCCTTCGGCGACATGGACTTCAAGGTCGCCGGCACCCGCGAGTTCGTCACCGCCCTGCAGTTGGACACCAAGCTCGACGGCATCCCCGCCGAGGTGCTGGCCGCGGCGCTGACCCAGGCGCGCGACGCCCGGTTGGCGATCCTCGACGTGATGGCCGAGGCCATCGACGCGCCCGAGGAGATGTCGATCTACGCCCCGCGGATCATCACCGTCAAGGTGCCCGTGGACAAGATCGGCGAGGTCATCGGCCCGAAGGGCAAGGTGATCAACCAGATCCAGGACGACACCGGCGCCACGCTGTCGATCGAGGACGACGGCACCGTCTACATCGGTGCCACCAACGGCGAGGCCGCCGAGGCGGCCCGTCAGGCCGTCAACGCGATCGCCAACCCGACGATGCCGGAGATCGGTGAGCGCTACCTCGGCACCGTGGTGAAGACCACCAACTTCGGCGCCTTCGTCTCGCTGATGCCCGGCAAGGACGGCCTGCTGCACATCAGCAAGCTCCGTTCGCTGGCCGGCGGCAAGCGGGTCGAGAACGTCGAGGACGTGGTCAGCGTGGGCCAGAAGGTCCAGGTCCAGATCGCTGAGATCGACGACCGCGGCAAGCTGTCGCTGATCCCGGTCGTCGAGGACGAGGGCGGCTCCGCCGAGGCTCCCGAGGCCGAGGCCGAGGAGTCCGGCGAGGAGTGAGCTCAGGCTCCTCGCTACGTCGTACCGACCTGCTCGGTGGCCTTCGTGTGGTCACCGAGCAGGTCGTCGGCGTTCGATCGGCCAGTATCGGGGTCTGGGTGGGTGTCGGCTCCCGACACGAGACTCCGGCGCTGCACGGGTGCTCGCACTTCCTGGAGCACCTGCTCTTCAAGGGCACTCGGTATCGCAGTGCCCTGGACATCTCCCACGAGTTGGATGCGGTCGGTGGTGAGGCGAACGCCTTCACCACCAAGGAGTACACCTGCTTCCACACCCGGGTGCTGGATCGGGACCTGCCCTCGGCGATCGACGTGCTCGGCGACATGATCACCGACCCGTTGATCGCGCCGCTGGACGTGGAGGCCGAGCGGGCGGTGATCCTCGACGAGATCGCCATGTACGACGACGATCCGGACGACGTGGTCCAGAACCTGGCCGCCGGACTGGCCTGGGGGAACACCCCGCTGGGCCGGCCGATCGCCGGCACCCGCGAGTCGATCGCGGCGATCACCCGCGAGCAGGTGGTGCGGTTCCATCGGCGCCACTACCGGCCCGACAACATCGTGGTGGCCGCGGCCGGGAACCTCGATCACGACGACGTGGTCCGGCAGGTGGAGCGGGCCTTCGACCGGGCCGGCTTCGCTGCCCGTGCCGCGGCGTCACCGGGGAGGGCCCCTTCGGGCCGTCTCCGCCGGGTGCGTCCCGGTGTCCAGGTCGACTCCCGACCGTTCGAGCAGGTCAGCCTGGTGCTCGGCGTGAACGGGCCACCCCGCAACGACGAGGGCAGGTTCGCCCTGGGGCTGCTCAACACCGTGCTCGGTGGCGGCACCTCGTCGCGGCTCTTCCAGGCGGTCCGCGAGGAGCGGGGCCTGGCCTACTCGATCCACTCGTTCGCCAGCCACTACGCCGATGCCGGGATGGTCGGGGTCGCCTGCGCCTGCCTGCCGGACCGGTACGACGAGGTGCTGGAGGTGACCCGTGCCGAACTCGCCCGGGTGGCCGAGTCGGGCATCTCGGTGGAGGAACTGGCCCGCGGCAAGGCGCAGCTGCAGGGTGCGCTGGTGCTGGGCCTGGAGGACACCGTGTCGCGGATGGTGCGGCTGGGGAAGTCCGAACTGGTCGCCGACCGGCTGCTGGACCTCGACGAGGTGATGGACCGGATCGACGGCGTCGGTCTCGCCGAGGTGCACTCCCTGGCCCGCCGCCTCTTCAGCCAACCCCAGGTGCTCGCCGTCGTCGGCCCCACCCCCTGACGAGGTGTCACATCTGGTCGGCCGAGGTGTCACATCTGGTCAGCCGAGGTGTCACATCTGGTCAGCCGAGGTGTCACATCTGGTCGGCCGAGGTGTCACTTCCTGCCGATGATCCCCACCACGGCGGGGGCCTTGTTCTCCACCACGCTCACCCGGAACCCGGCATCGAGGAGGGCGGCCGAGCTCTTCTTGATCACTTCGGGGGCTGACTGCGTGCGGGTCACTTCGTAGAAGAGATAGATCGCCCCGCCGGCGACCAGCCGCTCATGCAGCAGCGTCACCTCGTCGGCGCAGTCGCGCACCCAGAACAGGTTGACGTTGAAGGCGAAGACCTTGTCCAGTCGCCGTACCGGCACCCGCAGGGTGGCCAGATCGATCTGACGGACAGTCAGCCTGCCGGCCTCGATGTACTTGTGCGCGCGGCGCTTGGTGCGGTCCACGCCGGACTCGGAGCGGTCGATGGCGAACATCTTGCCGGTCTCCAGGCGCTCACAGATCGCCTCGACTCCGTATCCCGCTCCGCAACCGATCTCCAGGACGTGGTCGTCGGGTCGAATGTCCATGACCTCGACCGCCCACCGGATCCGCGCCGGAATCTGCTGCACCCGCATGGGGGACAGCCTGCCACCTATGGTGCAGTGAGTCACCGACCGCCCCGCCCGGTGTCGTGACCAACCGTGTCGCGGCGACCGATAGGTTGGCCCCGTGACTGCGATGAAGGTGGGCGTGCTGGGCGCACGCGGCAAGGTCGGTCGAGAGGTCTGTACGGCGGTCACTGAGGCCGCGGACATGGAACTGGTGGCCGAGGTGGACGCCGGCGACTCGATCTCCGCGCTGGTGGAGGCGGGTGCCGAGGCGGTCGTCGACTTCACCCACCCCGACGTGGTGATGGACAACCTGGAGTTCTGTCTCGACCACGGCATCCACGCGGTCGTCGGCACCACCGGGTTCGACGACGCCAGGCTGGAGCAGTTGCGGACCTGGGCCGGCAACGCCCCCGGGACCGGGGTGCTGATCGCTCCCAACTTCTCCATCGGGGCCATCTTGATGATGCGTTTCGCGGCGGTGGCCGCACCCTACTTCGAGTCCGTCGAGGTGGTGGAGCTGCACCACCCGGACAAGGCCGACGCCCCCTCGGGCACGGCGCGCCGGACCGCCGAGTTGATCGCTGCGGCTCGCCGGGAGGCCGGGTCCGCACCGATGCCGGACGCCACCTCGACCGGGCTTGAGGGTGCCCGCGGCGCGAACGTGGACGGCGTACCCGTGCATGGCCTGCGGATCCGGGGTCTGGTGGCTCACCAGGAGGTCATTCTGGGCGGGCTGGGGGAGACCCTCACCATCCGGCACGACTCGCTGGCCCGTACGTCGTTCACGCCCGGCGTCCTGACCGGCCTGCGCAAGATCGCCGACCATCCCGGCGTCACCGTCGGACTGGAGCACTTCCTCGACCTGGATTGACCGGCCGGGGAATGCGACGTTCGGGCAGTTAGTTGAATCGTGCATGACTAACGTGGAGTACGGTCTCGACACTTTCGGCGGCGTCACCCAGGACGCCACCGGCACTCCGAAGACCCATGCCGAGGTGATCCGCGACATCGTCGACGAGGCGGTCCTGGCCGACCAGGTGGGGCTGGACTTCTTCGGCGTGGGGGAGCACCACCGCCGAGACTTCGCCGTCTCCAGCCCGGAGATGGTCCTCGCCGCGATCGCGTCACGCACCGAGTCGATCCGACTGGGCTCCGCGGTCACCGTGCTCAGCTCCGACGACCCGGTGCGCGTCTTCGAACGCTTCTCGACCCTCGATGCCGTCTCCCACGGCCGCGCCGAGATCGTTGCCGGCCGGGGTTCGTTCACCGAGTCCTTCTCGTTGTTCGGCTTCGACCTGAGCCAGTACGAGGTGCTCTTCGAGGAGCGGCTCGAACTGCTGGCCGCGCTGCTGAAGGAGCAGCCGGTGACCTGGCAGGGCAGCACTCGCGCCGCTCTGACCGACCAGGAGGTCTTCCCCAAGACCGCGGCCGGCATCCGCGCCTGGGTGGGCGTGGGTGGCAGCCCGGAGTCGGTCGTGCGCACCGCTCGCCACGGGTTCGGGCTCTTCCTCGCCATCATCGGGGGCCCGAGTGACCGTTTCGCGACGTATGTGGACCTCTTCGAGCGGGCGCAGGACCAGTTCGGGACCGGCCCTGCACCGGTCGCCGTGCACTCGCCCGGCCTGGTCGCCGACACCGACGAGGAGGCTCGGGCGCTGGTGTACGACGGGTGGCTGGCCATGCGCACCAAGCTCGGCGCCGAGCGAGGTTGGCCGGCGCCGCGGCCCGGCGACTTCGAGCGTGAGGTTGAGGACGGAGCCCTGTATGTCGGTTCCCCCGAAACGGTGGCCCGCAAGGTCGCCGCGACTGTCGGTGCGCTGGGCTTGGACCGGTTCGACCTCAAGTACGACCAGGGCCGGGTCCAGCACGGCGACCTGACGCGATCGATCGAGCTCTATGGCACCAAGGTCGTCCCGCTGGTCAAGGACATGCTCGCCTGAGCCCGCCTACAGCGCCGTGTGCAGCCGCACCTGACGCACCCGCACCGCCGGGTACGACGTGCCCTCGGCGGCGAGTTCGAGCTCCCGGTGGGCGGTGTCCGGCGCCCAGCCGGCCGAGGTCAGGAAGCCCCGAAGAGTGTCGTCGTCGGCGCGCAGCCACCAGACCGCGTGGCTGAACCGGTCGGCGCGCAGCGTGTCCACGGCGGCCTGCAGCAGCCGCGACCCGTGACCGGCACCGGTGGCCGTCGGGGCGACCAGGAACTCGGCGATCTCGCCGTCCGAGAGCGGGCTCCGGTCCGGGTCCGACGTCGGTCCGGTGACCGCGAAGCCGACAACGTGAGGGCCGGCCAGCGCCACCAGCACCCGGTTGCGGGCGTCGCCGGGCCGGTGCAGGGAGGACTCCCAGACGCCGGTGAGCTCATCGGCGGACAAGCCGTCCAGCAGCGGCGCGGGCATCAGGTCGGCGTACATCTGCCGCCAGGCGGCGACCTGGACGCGGGCGATCGCGGCGGCGTCGGTGGCCATCGCCACCCGCACCGAGACGTCGGCGGTCACCACGGAGTCGGCAGCATCAGGAGTAGTCACCGGGCAACGGCTGCCCGATCTTGACCCGCGGCTTGGGCATCCGCATGAACCGCAGCTGGGTGGCCCGCAGCACCGCATAGAGCAGCGGCCGCTTGATCACCACGTCGGCGCCGGCGAACCGCGCCGCCAACTCGCGCTTGAGGCGGAACCGCATGATCAGCGTCTCGATCAGCATCAGCAGCACGGTGCCGAGCAGGATGTTGTTGCCGACCCCCGCCAGGTAGGCGTTGCCGGAGTAGCCAAGCGCCAGGGTCACGATCATCAGCGGCAGCACCAGCTCGAGGAACGAGAAGCGGGAGTCCACGAAGTCGCGGATGAACCGGCGTACCGGACCCCGGTCCCGGGGGCCGAGGAAACGCTCGTCGCCGCGCTTCATGCCCTCACGGATCTCGCGGCTGGAGGAGACCCGCTTGGACTTCTCCGCCTGTCGCTGGGCGGCAGTCATCTCCTTGCGGCTGCGCGGCGCCTTGGCCCGCTGTCGAGCCGCCTGCTCGGCCTCCTTGCGCGACGGCGTGGGACGCCCCTTGCCACCCGGCTTGGGGGGGACCGCAGGGGAGTCGTGCTTCTTCTTCTCGCGACCAAACAACGCAGTGGCTCTCTGACTTCACCGGGGAACGGGAGCCCGGCAGGACTTCACCGGGGGAACGGGATCCCGGCAAGCCTACCCGCCGGGTACGGTAGGGCTGGGACACCCCTTCGGGTGTGACTGCACGCTGTCCGACCCACCCGCTGGACCACGAGAGAGGGACCGCACCCCCCATGAGCCTCATGAAGCGCATCAGTCTGATCTTCCGATCGAAGGCCAACCGCGCCCTCGATCGCATGGAGGACCCTCGGCAGACGCTGGACTACAGCTATCAGCGCCAGATCGAGCTCCTCGCGAAGGTACGCCGCGGCGTGGCCGACGTGGCCACCAGCCGGAAGCGGGTGGAGCTCCAGGTCGCCCAGCTCGAGCAGCAGGCGGCCAAGCTCTCCGAGCAGGCCCAGAAGGCGATCAGCATGGAGCGCGAGGATCTCGCTCGCGAGGCGCTGACCCGCAAGTCCGGGCTGGCCGGCCAGATCAGCGACCTCAAGGCCCAGCACGCACAGTTGCTCGGTGAGGAGGAGAAGCTCACCCTGGCCCAGCAGCGGCTGCAGGCCAAGGTGGAGTCGTTCCGCACCCGCAAGGAGACCATCAAGGCCACCTACACCGCCGCCGAGGCGCAGACCCGGATCAACGAGGCGATGTCGGGGATCGGCGAAGAGATGGGTGACGTCGGCCTGGCCATCCAGCGGGCCGAGGACAAGACGGCGCAGATGCAGGCCCGCGCCGGCGCCATCGACGAGCTGATCGCCTCCGGCGCCCTCGACGACGTCTCCTCGCTTAACCGGGGCGACGACATCACCCGGGAGCTGGAGCAGATGAGCTCGGCGGCCGACGTCGAGGCCGAGTTGGCGCGGCTCAAGAGCGCCAGCACCCCGGAGGCGATCGAGGCGTCCACGGCCACCGCCGAGACCACCGACGAGGAGATCGTCCGTCGACAGGAGGAGCAGGCATGATCATCCGGATCCTCGGTGAGGGGCAGTACGACGTCTCCGACGAGGCGCTGAAGCGGCTCGACCAGCTCGACTCCGACGTCGAGCAGGCGGTCACCGACGGCGACGAGGAGCGGTTCGCGACCGCGTTCGAGGCACTGTTGGAGGGAGTGCGTACCGTGGGCGTCCCGCATGCGGACGACACCTTGGACACCTCGGACATGATCCTTCCCCCGGCCGACGCGTCGATCGACGAGGTGCGGGCACTGCTCACCGACGACGGCCTGATCTCAGGCTGACGTCGCCACCACGGATGGAGGACGCACGCTGAGGACCCGATTCGCCACCGACCACGGCCTCACCGCCCGGATGACGTTGGTGATGTTCCTGCTCGGCGGGCTCTTCGTCGTACTCGTGGTGGGGCTGATGTTCGCGCTGCCGCCGCAGTACGCGCCGATCATCGGCGTGATCGGCATCGGCGTCGCCTGGTGGCAGTGGTGGAACTCCGACACCGTCGCGATGAAGGCGATGGGCGCTCGTGAGGTGACTCCTGAGGAGGCGCCGGAGCTGCACGGCATGATCGACCGGCTCTGTGCGATGGCGGACATGCCCAAGCCTCGGGTCGGCGTGGCCCGGATGGAGATGCCGAACGCGTTCGCCACCGGCCGCTCCCCGAGTCGGTCACTGGTCTGTGTGACGACGGGTCTGCTGCAGATCCTCGACGCCGAGGAGCTGGAGGGGGTGCTGGCGCATGAACTGTCCCACGTGGCCCATCGGGACGTGCTGGTGATGACGTTCGCCTCCTCGGCCGGCATCGTCGCCGGAATGCTCACCCGCGGCGTCTCCTACGGCAGCCACGTCGGGGTGATGCGCGGCGGCCGGAACTCCGGCGGCGCGTTGCCGGCGATCCTGGTCGCGCTGCTGGTCAGCGTGGTGGTCTATGCGGTCAGCTTCGTGCTGATCCGGCTGCTGTCGCGCTACCGGGAGATGTGTGCGGACCGGGCTGCGGCGTACCTGACCATGAAGCCGGCCGCCCTGGGCTCGGCACTGCAGAAGATCACCGGCGGGATCTCCACGATCCCGCAGCGGGACCTGCGCAGTGACACTGCGCTGAACTCGTTCTTCATCGCCCCGGCGATCAGCGGGGTGTCCCTGAAGACGCTCAGCGCGACGCATCCCTCGCTCGAGCAGCGGCTGGAGCAGTTGGCGCGGATCCAGACCGACCTCGGTCGCCCGTCCTGAGATGGGTTTCTGGACAGCGATCCTGGGTCGCCGCGAGCCGCCGAAGCCTCGGCTGGACGCGTTGTTCTCGGTGCCGAGCGCAGCGATCACCCTGGAGACCTCCCTGGGGATGCGGGCCACCGGCACCGGGGCGGTCTGCTACCGGGCGGCCGCCGGCCAGGCCTTCGCCACCGCCCAGGCCGACATCGTCGACCTGCTCAACGCCGACCCGCAGGCGCCGTCGGTGGAGCAGATCAAGGACCGGTTCGGCTTCACCTGGCTGGTGGTACGCCGTGACCCCAGCGACGTCGCCGGCCTCTGCACCGACCTGCATGCGGTGAACGTGCTGCTCGCCGAGCAGGGCTTCGGGCCGGCGTTGCTGTGCTCGCTGGTGCCGTTCGCGGACGCGGCCGGCACCCGGGTGGGGCTGGTCTATCTGTACAAGCAGGGCACGTTCTATCCGTTCGCCCCCAAGCGGCCCGGAGCCGGCCCGCAGGCGGCCGAGATCCGGGACAACATGACCGAGCTGATGGTCCGGGACCAGTTGGTCGGCGAGTTGCCGATGGAGCCGGATCTGCAGCGGTGGCTGGCCCTGTGGGGCGCGCCCGGCCTCTGACGGCCCACACTGGTCGGCCCTCAGGCCTTGCGCACCACACTGGACTTGAGCTGCATCGGCCCGAACCCGTCGACCTTGCAGTCGAGGTCATGGTCGCCGACCCCGTCCACGAGGCGGATGTTGCGGACCTTGGTGCCGACCTTGATCGATCCCGAGCCGCCCTTGACCTTGAGGTCCTTGATCACCACCACGTCGTCGCCGTCGGCCAGCGGAGTGCCGTTGGCGTCCCGGATCGTCGCGGCGGCGGCGGCCTCGGCGGACTCGGTCGGCGACCACTCGTGCCCACATTCGGGGCAGATCATCAGCTCACCCATCGCGTAGGTGAACTCACCCGAGCACACCGGGCAGGCAGGAAGCGCCTCAGTCATCGCGCGCCTCAGTCGTCGGCCGGCGCTTTGGCGGGCAGCGCGAGCATCCGGTCCAGCGCCACCTTGGCCCAGTGCTCGGTGTCGTCGTCGACGTCGATCACGTTGAGGACCTGCCCGGCCACCAGCGACTCCAGGGTCCGGACCAGGTGCGGCAGGTCGATCCGGTTCATCGTGGAGCAGTAGCAGACGTTGCGGTCCAGGAAGGAGATGGACAGGTCGGGGTGGGCCTGGGCGAGCCGCTTGACCAGGTTCAGCTCGGTCCCGATCGCCCACGACGACCCGGCGGGGGCCTTCCGGATGGTGTCGATGATGAACTCGGTCGAGCCGATCAGGTCGGCCTTGAGCACCACCTCGTGGGTGCACTCGGGGTGGACCAGGATGTTGATCTCGGGGTCCTTGGCGCGCAGTTCGTCGATCACGTCGGGCGAGAAACGGCCATGCACCGAGCAGTGCCCCTTCCACAGGATGATCCGGGCGGCGCGCAGCTCCTCGGTGGTGAGCCCTCCGTTGGGCAGCAGCGGGTTCCAGACCACACAGTCGTCCAGGGACAGGCCGAGCTGGAGGACCGCGGTGTTGCGGCCCAGGTGCTGGTCGGGGAAGAACAGCACCTTCGTGTCCGGGCCATGCTGCTCATAGGCCCAGCGCAGCGCCACCTCGGCGTTCGACGAGGTGCAGACGGCGCCGCCGTGCCGGCCGCAGAACGCCTTGATGTCGGCGGAGGAGTTCATGTAGGTGATCGGCACCACGACGTCGCCGACGCCGGCGTCGGCGAGCGCGTCCCAGGCGTCCTCGACCTGGCCCAGTCGGGCCATGTCGGCCATCGAGCAGCCGGCGGCCAGGTCCGGGAGGATCACCGTCTGCTCGTCGCTGGTGAGGATGTCGGCGGACTCGGCCATGAAGTGCACGCCGCAGAAGACGATGTACTCCGCCTCCGGGCGGGCAGCGGCCTCGCGGGCGAGTTTGAAGGAGTCGCCGGTGACGTCGGCGAACTGGATGACCTCGTCACGCTGGTAGTGGTGGCCGAGGATGAACAGCCGCTCCCCGAGCTTCTCCTTGGCCACCCGCGCCCGCTCGACGAGGTTCGGGTCCGAGGCCGGCGGCAGGTCGCCGGGGCACTCGACACCCCGCTCGGTGTCGAGGTCGGTGCCCCGGCCCAGCGGGAGCAACGGCAGGTCCACGGTGGTCATGGGGCCATCCTAGGTGGCGGCTGGGTCAGAGGAACGAGCCGTGGGGGAGGTAGGGCGTGGGGGGCCGTACGCCGCGCACCGCGAGGTAGCCCTGGTGGCCCAACTCCAGGCGCGCAGTCAGGCCCACGTCGAGCGCCCACTGGTTGGCGGAGCTGACGTTCTCGATCAGCACCTGGTCCTGACACAGGGCCAGGCCGGCCCACAGCAGCCGGGTGGCGGTACGCCGGTTGGTGGCGGCCAGCAGTCGCGGACCCGCGGCGGGATCGACGTACACATAGCCCGAGCCGGTGGAGGTGTCGGAGACCAGCAGCGGCAACTGCCGGGTCAACAGGTGATGGTCGACGCCGTGGCCGGCGCCGCGCACCCCGCGGTCGACCGAGTCCATCAGGTCCAGGTCAGCCTCGACGCCCTCGCGGACCTTGTCCAGCGGTGGGATCGAGGAGCGGTCGAGGCGTCCGGACAGCCGCATCTGCGGATGCAGGTCGAAGCCGGCTGCCCGGTAGCGGCGCAGCGCCCTGGGGTCGTCGGAGGCGCAGAGCATGCCGTGCAGGCAGGCACGACCGTGCTGCAGCGCGGCCTCCAGCAGTCCCCGACCGAGGCCCTGGCCCTGGGCCGTCGGCAGCACGGCGTACGACGCCAGGATCCAGGTGGTCTCCCGGACCAGGGAGGTCGCGAACCCGAGCAGCCGCTGGTCCTGCTCGGCGACCCAGCAGCCCCCGGGGTCGGTGCGGAGCAGGTGCTCGGTGCGGGCGATCCAGGCGGTGGCGCGGGCGACCGGGCGATGGTCTCCGAACGCCTCACCGCTGAGGTCTTCGGCTGCGGTCACGTCGTCGGGCACCATTGGGCGGATCAACGGCGTGACGGTCACGTCGTCGACCCTAACCGGACAGCCACCCCGCCAGTCAGCGCAGAGATCGGCAGTCAGCGGACAGGTCCTGTCCTGTTTGGGCGACAGGCTGTCGTGGGCGGACGAGGCCGGGACCAATCCGGATGCGCGGTCCTTGGCCAGTTCGCTACTATTCCAATTCGGAATACAAGCATTCCGATTCATCGCGGGGAAGGACCACCATGACCGACATGATCCGGGCCGAGGGCCTGGTCAAGCACTATGGCGAGACGCGGGCCCTCGACGGACTCGATCTCACCGTGGCCGAGGGCACCGTGCTGGGCCTGCTCGGCCCCAACGGCGCCGGCAAGACCACCGCCGTCCGCATCCTCACCACGCTGCTGCTCGCCGACTCCGGCACCGCCACCGTGGCCGGTGTCGACGTGGCCAAGGACCCCCAGGAGGTACGCCGTCGGATCGGGCTCTCCGGGCAGTACGCGGCCGTCGACGAGCACCTGACCGGGTTCGAGAACCTGGAGATGGTGGGTCGCCTCTACGGGCTCGGCCGCAAGATCGCCAAGGAGCGCGCCACCGAACTGCTCGAGCGGTTCGACCTCACCGAGGCTGCGCATCGCCCCTCCAAGACCTACTCCGGCGGCATGCGCCGGCGCCTGGACCTGGCCGGCGCACTGGTCGCCTCGCCGGCCGTCCTGGTGCTCGACGAACCCACCACCGGCCTCGACCCGCGCAGCCGGCTGCAGATGTGGGATGTGATCCGGGACCTGGTGGCTCAGGGCACCACGCTGCTGCTGACCACCCAGTACCTCGAAGAGGCCGACCAGTTGGCCGACGAGATCGTGGTCATCGACCACGGCCGAGCCATCGCCCGGGGCACTGCCGATGAGCTCAAGCTCCAGGTCGGCGGCGAGCGGATCCATCTCACCGTCGCCGACGAGGCCGACGGCGACAAGGCCCGCGAACTCGTCGCCGACGCGGTCGGCACCGACGTGAGCGTGACCGGCCGCGAGGTGGTGGCCAGCGTCAACGCCGGCGCCCAGTCGCTGATGGCCGTGCTCCGCGCCCTCGATGCCGCCGGGGTGCGCCTGCTCGATATCGGGCTGCGCCGACCGACACTCGATGATGTGTTCCTGACCCTCACCGGCCACGCGGCCGAGCAGACGACCGAGAACGACGCCGTGGAGGTGGCCCGATGACCACGCTGACCAAGACCTTCAACGACTCCGTGGTGATCGCCCAGCGCAACCTGATCAAGATCAAGCGGGTGCCGGAGATCCTGGTCTTCGTGCTGATCAGCCCGATCATGTTCGTGCTGCTCTTCGCCTTCGTCTTCGGCGGCGCGATCGACGCCGGACCGGGGTTGAACTACCGGGAGTTCCTGATCGGCGGCATCTTCGCCCAGACGGTGGTCTTCGGCGCCACCTTCACCGGCGCCGGGATCGCCGAGGACATGCAGAAGGGGATCATCGACCGGTTCCGGTCGCTGCCGATGTCCAGCAGTGCGGTGCTGTGGGGGCGGACGGTCTCCGACGTCGTCTACAACGTGCTCTCGCTGATCATCATGGCGCTGACCGGCCTGCTGGTCGGCTGGCGGATGCGCGAGGGCGTCGTGGACGCACTGGCCGCGTTCGCGCTGCTGCTGCTCTTCGCCTTCGCGATCAGCTGGGTGATGGCCTGGGTGGGGCTGATGGTGCCGAGCGTCGAGGTGATCAACAACGCGTCGTTCATCGTGATCATGCCGCTCACCTTCGTCTCCAACGCCTTCGTGCCGCTGGAGTCGTTCCCGACCGGGCTGCGCACGTTCGTGGAGTGGAATCCGGTCTCCGCGCTCACCCAGGCGGTCCGGGAACTCTTCGGCAACACCAGCGCGATGGTGCCCACCCCGGACGTGTGGTCGATGCAGCACCCGGTGCTCTACACGCTGATCTGGGTGGCACTGATCCTGGTCGTCTTCGTCCCGCTGTCGGTGCGTCAGTACCGGCTCGCCAGCAGCCGCTGAACCGGTGCGGATCCTGGTCGCGCCGGACAAGTACGCCGGCACCCTGACCGCGGTCGAGGCCGCCGAGGCGATCGCCACGGGTTGGTCACGCACCGCGCCGGACGACGAGATCGTCCAGGTGCCGATGTCGGACGGCGGACCCGGGTTCGTCGACGTGCTGCACGCGGCGCTGGGCGGCGACCTGCTCAGCGTCACGGTGACCGGCCCGCACGGCGCCCCGGTGCCGGCCACCGTGCTGATCCGTGGCTCGCAGGCCTGGGTGGAGAGTGCCCAGGCCTGCGGCCGACACCTGGTCGCCGACGTCGAGACCGCCAGCACCGTCGGCGTCGGCGAACTGATGCTCGCCGCCCGCGACGCCGGCGCCACCGAGATCCACGTCGGCCTCGGCGGCTCCGGCAGCAATGACGGTGGAGCCGGGCTGCTGGCCGCGCTCGGCGCCACCAGCAGCCCGGCCGCCGCCCTGACCGGCGGGGTTCGTGGGCTCGAGACGCTGGCCGGGATCGATCTGAGCGCGGCCCGGGAGTGGGCGGCCGGCGTACGACTGGTGGCCGCCTCCGACGTCGACAACCCGCTCACCGGTCTCTTCGGAGCCACCCGCACCTACGGCCCGCAGAAGGGCCTGGCCGAGGAGCGCCTGCCAGCCGTGGACGCCGTCCTGGAGGCGTTCGCGGTCCGCACCGACCGACGTACCTCACTGGAGCCGGGAGCCGGTGCCGCCGGCGGCCTCGGCTTCGCGCTGCTGCTGCTCGGGGCCGAGCGGCGCGCCGGGGTGGACCTGGTCGCCGATGCCGTCGGATTGGCCGATCGGGCCGGAGACGCCGACCTGGTGCTCACCGGCGAGGGTGCCTTCGACTTCTCCAGCCGGTCGGGCAAGGTGCCCTACGGCGTCGCCAAGGTCGCCGCCGACCGGCTGCGGCCGTGTGTGGCGCTGGCCGGGCGGGTGCTGGTCGGCTCGCGGGAGATGCGTGCGTTGGGCATCGAGTCCGCCTACGCGATGGTCGACCTGGTGGGGGAGGAGCGGTCGATGAGCGATCCGCACGGCGCGCTGGCCGACCTGGCCGCCCGGGTGGCCCGCACCTGGTCGCACTGAGACGGCCGCGGGTCTCCAGCGACTCTTGGGAATAACCCGCGGTGTGCGACCATTGGGACTGTTGAACGATGACTCGAGCAATGGAGAGAGCATGAGCGACCAGTGCTGCGGCGGTGGGCACTCCCACGACGCCCCTGCGGGAACCACGACCGTGGCCGCCCCGGTGTCCTTCGAGACCCGTGCGGACCAGATCAACCTGAGCCCGGTGGCGGGCGCCAAGGTGAAGAGCCTGCTGGACCAGGAGGGACGTGACGACCTCGCGCTCCGGATCTCGGTGCAGCCCGGCGGCTGCTCCGGCCTGCGCTACCAGCTCTTCTTCGACGAGCGCACCCTCGACGGCGACGTGACGACCGACTTCGATGGGGTCACCGTGGTCGTCGACCGGATGAGCGTGCCCTACCTCAACGGTGCGGTCATCGACTTCGTCGACACCATCGAGAAGCAGGGGTTCACCATCGACAACCCCAACGCCACCGGCTCCTGCGCCTGTGGTGACAGCTTCCACTGAGCAGGCGGCTCACCAGCCAGACATCACAGGGCCAGACATCACACAGCCCCCACCGATGAATCGGTGGGGGCTGTGCTGTTCCACGGACGAGGAAGGGGGAGGGAGATCAGTCCAGGTGGAACTTCAGGGCGGACGCCAGCCGGGCGGTCGCCTCGTCGATGGTGATGCTGCGCTTCGACACCTCGCGGGGGAAGTCCTCGAAGTGGATCGAGGGAGCCGGGCGCACCGCAGCCCGCTCCGCCTTCACCAGGTTCATGTTCGAGGCCACCGCAACACAGTCCTGGTGCATCTCGCGCAGCGCGGCGCGGTCGTCGTCGGACAGTGGCGACGAAGGAAACATCTGGGTCATGTCGCCCACGCTAGGGATTACCGTGGGGTAGCCCAAGTTGTACCGCACAGTAGTCTTCCCGCGCCGTCACAGTAGGGTGCTCCGCATGTCGCTGCTGATCACTGGATCCATCGCCACTGACCACCTGATGTCGTTCCCCGGCAAGTTCGCCGACTCGCTGGTCGTGGACCAGTTGGACAAGCTTTCGGTCTCCTTCCTGGTCGAAGACCTCGAGGTGCGCCGGGGTGGAGTCGCCGCCAACATCTGCTTCGGACTGGGCAACCTCGGCCTGAGCCCGGTGCTGATCGGCGCCGTGGGCGAGGACTTCGTCGAGTACCGCTCCTGGCTGGAGCGTCACGGCGTCGACTGTGAGTCGGTGCACGTCTCCGAGACCCGGCACACCGCCCGGTTCGTCTGCACCAGCGACTCGGCGATGGCCCAGATCGCCTCCTTCTATGCGGGCGCGATGAGCGAGGCCCGGGAGATCGAGCTCAAGCCGATCGTGGACCGGGTCGGGGCACCCACCTACGTGCTGATCGGCGCGAACGACCCCGACGGCATGCTCCGGCACACCGAGGAGTGCCGCCAGCGCGGCTACCCGTTCGTGGCCGACCCCTCGCAGCAGCTCGCGTTCGGCGACGGAGCCCTGATCCGCAAGCTGATCGACGGCGCGGACATCCTCTTCTCCAACGAGTACGAGGCCGCCCTGATCACCTCCAAGACCGGCTGGACCGAGGACGAGGTGCGTTCCCGGGTCGGCACCTGGGTGGTCACCCTGGGAGCCAAGGGCGTCCGCGTCGACTCCGAGAACGGCGAACAGATCGAGGTGTCGGCGCTCTCCGACGTCACCGCGGTGGAGCCGACCGGTGTCGGCGACGCGTTCCGCGGTGGCTTCCTGGCGGCGGTCTCGTGGGGTCTGGACCACACCCGGGCCTGCCAGCTGGGTTGCCTGATCGCTGCCTACGTGGTCGAGTGCGTGGGCACCCAGGAGTACTCACTGTCCCGTTCGTCGATGCTGGCTCGCCTGGAGCAGGCCTACGGTGCGGAGGCGGTCGCCGAGATCGGCCCGCTGCTGGCCCACCTCCCTGAGTGAGCCCGGCTCAGACCAGACGGCGTACGACGTAGCGGGCGACCCCCGCCGCGGTCGCGTCCTCACCGACGTACTCCTGAGCGCGCATCCGGCACCAGGCCGGCACGTCGATCCGTGCCGCCGGGTCGGCGGTGACCACCGCGATCAGGTGCCCCACCTCGACGTCGCTGATCCGGCGGCCCAGTTCGATCACCGGCAGCGGGCAGCGCAGGTCGGTGCAGTCCAACTCCAGGGCGATGTCGTCGGCCATCACGCCTCCCCGATCCCGAGCCGGCCGCGGATCCCGGCGACCACACCCGGCAGTGCGGTGAGGAAGCCCTCCACCTGCGCCTGGCTGGTGTCCCGGGCCAGCGACAGGCGGATGTTGCCGTGGGTCAGCACCCCCATCGCGGCCAGCACGTGCGAGGGCTCCAGCGTGGACGCGGTGCACGCCGACCCACTGGCCACGCCGTACCCGGCGGCGTCGAGTTCGTGCACCAGCGCCTCGCCGTCGACATAGAGGCAGGAGAAGGTGACCAGGTGCGGGAGCCGGTCGTCCTGATCGCCGACCACCTCGACGTCCGGGACGGTCTCGACGACCCGACGCCGGACCCACTCGATCAACGACCGCTGTCGGACTCCGACCTCCTCCCGCTCCGCGACCACCGCCTGCAGCGCCGCCGCGGCGGCGAGGGCGCCGGGGACGTTCTCGAAGCCGACCCCCCGCTCGTCGATCCGGTCATCGGCGGGGAACGGGTTGCGCCACCGGGTGCCGCGGCGCACGAGCAGGACGCCGACTCCGGCTGGTCCACCCCACTTGTGCGCGGACAGAGCCGCGGCCGCCCAGCCCTGGGGGAGTGGCTCCCGGCCCGCAGAGGCGCACGCATCCATGAAGAGCGGCGCGTCGGTGAGTGCGGCCGCCTCGGCCACCGGCTGCCGGGTGCCCACCTCGTGGTTGGCCGACTGGACGGCGATCACCGCCGGCGGCGAGGTCAGCAACTCCGGAGCCGCCGCCAGGTCGAGGCGGCCCAGCCGGTCGACGGGCAGCGAGGCGACCGACACCTGCGGCCAGGTCCGGGACGCCCACGCAGCGGCGTGCAGCACCGAGGAGTGCTCCACCGCGCCGTGCGCGATCGCGGTGCCGTGCCGCAGTCGTGGGCCGAGCAGGCCGAGCAGCCCCCGATGCACCGCATCGGTGCCCGAGCCGGTGAAGGTGACCTCGTCGGGACGCACATCGAGGGCGCCGGCGACCGCTTCCCGGGCGTTGTCGAGCAGCAGCCGGGCGCGCCGTCCGTCGTGGTGCAGACGACGCGGATCGGCGTACCCGGCATCCAGCGCGGCCAGCAGTGTCTCCCGGGCCTGGGGATGCAACGGTTCGGCGGATGCCGAGTCCAGTGGCACGGAGGCATTTGTCACATGGTCGAAACTACCGCGTGACCCTCCGCCACGTGCGGGCCCGATGTCCAGTAATGTTCAGCCGTGACCGTGCTCCACCAAGAGAGAGGCTCGTTCGTGGGTCAGCACCTCCCCGTGGCTAGGCCACGCCTGCGTGTTCGGGTAGTCCGCCGCCTCGTGCTCGGTGCCCTGCTGGGCTCCGCCGTGCTTGTCCTCGGGGCGTGCTCCGTCGACGACGTCGTCAACTTCGGCTGGGCGATGCCCGACCCGGCGACCGAGCAGGGGCCGCACATCTACGAACTGTGGCGCTGGTCCTGGTGGGCCGCGATGGCCACCGGCGCCGTTGTCTGGGCCCTGATCTTCTGGGTCATCTGGCGCTACCGCCGCCGCAGCGACGAGGACGTCCCGGTGCAGACGCGCTACAACCTGCCGCTGGAGATCTTCTACACGATCGCCCCGATCATGATGGTGATCGTCTTCTTCTACTGGACCGTGACGGTGCAGAACGTGGTGCTCGCCGAGGTCGATGACCCCGACGTGACGGTGGAGGTCGTCGGCCAGCAGTGGTCGTGGACCTTCAACTACATGGACGAGGACGCGGTCGACGCCCCGGTCGTCTACGCGGCCGGCACCGCCTCGCAGATCCCCACCCTGTGGCTGCCCAAGGACGAGACCGTCCACTTCAACCTGCACAGCCCCGACGTGATCCACAGCTTCTGGGTCGTCGGCTTCCTGATGAAGATGGATGTGGTCCCCGGCCGGGTGAACTCCTTCCAGGTCACCCCCAATGTCGAGGGCACCTTCAAGGGCAAGTGCGCCGAACTCTGTGGCACCTACCACTCCCGGATGCTGTTCGACGTCAACGTCGTCAGCCGGGCCGAGTACGACGCCTACCTGCAGAGCCTCTACGACTTGGGCAACTTCTCCGACACGCCGCTGCTCGGCGGCTCGGACGCCCGCACCCAGGCCGGCCTCAACACGAACGGAGACCACTGATGACTGCGGTGATCGCCCCGGGCGATGAGCTTCACGCCGGGCCCGAGAAGCCCAGCCTCGGCACCCAGGTGGTGCGGCTGCTGACCACCACCGATCACAAGCTGATCGGCAAGATGTACCTGGTCACCTCCTTCGTGTGGTTCCTGGTCGGCGGCGTGATGGCGATGCTGATCCGCTCCGAGCTCGCGTTCCCGGGTCAGCAGGTCGTGCACGACGAGCTGTACAACCAGCTCTTCACCATGCACGGCACGATCATGCTGCTGCTCTTCGCGACGCCACTGTTCTTCGGGTTCGCGAACGTGCTGATGCCGCTGCAGATCGGCTCGCCGGACGTGGCGTTCCCGCGCCTGAACATGTTCAGCTACTGGCTGTTCCTGTTCGGTGGCCTGATCGCCGCCGGCGGCTTCCTCACCCCGCAGGGCGCGGCCTCCTTCGGCTGGTTCGCCTACACCCCGCTCTCGGACGCGGTGCGTTCGCCGGGCATCGGTGGTGACCTGTGGATCATGGGTCTGTGGATGGCCGGTATCGGCACCATCCTGGGTGCCGTCAACTTCATCACCACCATCATCTGCATGCGGGCGCCGGGCATGACCATGTTCCGGATGCCGATCTTCGTGTGGAACGCGCTGATCACCTCGCTGCTGGTGCTGATCGCGTTCCCGATCCTCGGTGGCGCGCTGCTGAGCCTGGAGGCGGATCGACTCCTCGGAGCGCACGTCTTCGACGCGGCGCACGGCGGCCCGATCCTCTGGCAACACCTGTTCTGGTTCTTCGGGCACCCAGAGGTCTACATCATCGCGTTGCCATTCTTCGGCATCGTCACCGAGATCCTGCCGGTGTTCAGCCGCAAGCCGATCTTCGGGTACGTCGGCCTGGTCGGCGCCACCATGGGCATCGCGCTGCTCTCGATCGCCGTGTGGGCGCACCACATGTTCGTCACCGGCGCGGTGAACCTGCCGTTCTTCTCCGGAATGACATTCCTGATCGCGGTGCCCACCGGAGTGAAGTTCTTCAACTGGATCGGCACCATGTGGGGCGGGTCGGTCTCGTTCGACACGCCCATGCTGTGGACGATCGGCTTCCTGACCACCTTCCTCTTCGGTGGTCTGACCGGCATCATCCTGGCCAGCCCGCCGCTGGACTTCCACGTCTCCGACTCCTACTTCGTGGTGGCGCACTTCCACTACGTGGTCTTCGGCACCGTGGTGTTCGCGATGTTCGCCGGCTTCTACTTCTGGTGGCCGAAGATGACCGGCCGGATGCTCGACGAGCGCCTGGGCAAGCTGCACTTCTGGCTGCTCTTCGTCGGCTTCCACACCACCTTCCTGGTGCAGCACTGGCTCGGTGTCATCGGCATGCCGCGCCGGTACGCCGACTACCTGCCCGACGACGGGTTCACCTTGCTGAACCAGATCTCCACGATCGGCGCGTTCGTGCTCGGTGCCTCCACCCTGCCGTTCCTCTACAACGTCTACGTGTCGAGGAAGAACCCGCTGGTCGGCGTGGATGACCCGTGGGGTTGGGGCCGCTCCCTGGAGTGGGCCACCAGCTGCCCGCCGCCGCGGCACAACTTCCACTCCATCCCGCGGATCCGCTCCGAGTCGCCGGCGTTCGACCTGCACCACCCCGAGATCGCCGCGCTCGATCTCGAGGAGAACGACGCCGCGCGTGAGGGACGTCTCGCCGACGCGCCCTCGATGGAGGGCCGCGAGGAGCTCCTGAACGAACGCACCGACGAGACCGAGGAGAAGTGATGAAGGCTGAAGCCTGGATCTTCGTGATCACCGGGGTCTTCTTCGCCCTGGTCACCCCCGCCTACTGGTTCATCACCGGTGACCCGACCGGCACCTCGGCGCTGGTCATGTCCACGCTGCTCGCCGTCATGGTGGCCCTCTACCTGGGCTTCCACGCCTCCCAGATGGAGCCGCGGCCCGAGGACCGGCTTGACGGCGAGATCGCCGACGGAGCCGGCGAGCTGGGCTTCTTCCCGCCTTACTCCTGGTGGCCGCTGTGGTGCGCGCTGACGATGGCTGTCTGCACGCTCGCCGTCGCCATGGGCATGTGGTGGCTGCTGCTGATCGGCGGCGTCCTCGGCCTGCTGGCGCTGTGCGGCTGGATCTTCGAGTACTACCGCGGAGAATTCGCGCACTAGGTTGGATGGCGCGAGCGCGTCGCCTGCGGCGCCGCGCTGCCGCGCTTGCAGCTCTGGTATTCGAGAGCCTGGTGTCCTACTGTGGGCACCGGGCTCTCGGCCATTTCGGGTTCGTGCGGCGCCCTTCGTGAACTCAGTGTCACGACTTCGTGAACCTTGCCGGCAACGCTGGCGCTCACGCAATTCTTTTGCAAGCATGGGCTCGTGCACGTATCCGAGTTGCATGGGGGGACGTCCAGGCCACTGGTGGTCTGGGACTTCGATGGCACCGTCGCCGTGGGGCACGCGCCCGTGCGCGTCTATGCCCGCGAGGTCGAGCAGCGCGCCGACGACGCGGCCGGCCTGAGCCTCCGGGTCGCAGACTTCCTTGCGGACCCGCACTGCTGCCCCGAGCTCGCCTCCGCCCAGGACGGCTACCAGGCGGTCGCCCTGCTGGCTCGGGACCGGGGGATCAGTCAGCGGGTGCTGGACGCGGCGTACGTGGCCAGTAGAGCCCTGCTGGGCCGTGAGCCCGGCGACCTGACGGCCCCACCCGGACTGGTCGGCCTGCTCAACGAGCTCGACGTGACCCGGGTGCTGGTCACCAACTCGCCCGACACCGGGCTCGCAGCGATGCTCGACCACCTCGGGCTCACCGGTTCCTTCGACCGCATCGTCACCTCGGCCAACAAGCCGCCGAGCTTCGGGCAACTCCTGGCCGACCTGCTCGACGAGCACGGCCTGGGCGGCAGGCCCGGTCACCTGTTGAGCGTCGGCGACATCTGGGCCAACGACCTGGAGCCGGCCCTGGCGCTGGGCTGCACCACGGCGTACGTCGACCCGATGGGGCGAGGCGCGGGCCCGGCGCACCTGCGCGCGGCCACCCTGCCTCAGCTCTACCCGGGGATCGTCGGCTGGGCCGATGATCCCGCACGCTTCGTCGAGGAGCATCCGCTGCGCCTCGATGCCCCGGTGCCGACCGGCACCGGGAGTCCCACCCGTCCTGGATCCGGCGACTGAGCGGGCCAGGCACCACCACAGAGGAGAAGAGAATGTTCCAGAAGAAGAAGCTGGGCCTGTTGGCGGCTGCCGCCACTCTCGCCCTGGTTGCTGCTGGCTGCGGGGCGTCCGACGACACGCCGACGCCGGACCCGACCGGCACGGACACTCCGGCGGTCGACGGTCCCGACGAGCTGGTGCTGGCCCTGGTGCCCTCGCGCGAGGACGCGGCGCTCACCGAGTCCGCCAAGGAACTGGAGGACTTCCTCACCGAGGAGATCGGCATCCCGGTCCGCGCCGAGGTCACCGACAGTTATGCGGCCGCCATCGTGGCGCTGCGCACCAACCAGGCGCACATCGCCCTCCTCGGTCCGGTCGGGCTCGCCCAGGCCGCGGACCAGGCCGGTGCGGTGCCGGTGCTGCAGTCGATCCGGCGCGGTGTGGCCAGCTACCACACCCAGTGGATGACCAACGACCCCGAGACCTACTGCCTCGACGACGTCGTCGAGGACAACGGACTGCTCTACTGCAACGGCACCCTGGAGGCCAGCGAGGGCCCCGTGGGTGAGGAGGCGATCGCGCTGATCGAGCCCGGCACCAGCGTCTCGTTCGTGTCCCTGGGCTCGGCGTCCGGCTACTTCTACCCCGCCACCCAGTGGGGCGAGATCACCGGCAACGACCCGATCAACGAGCTCGACGGCCACGAGGCCGGCGGCCACGACAGCTCGGTGCTGGCCGTCAACTCCGGGGACTACCCGGTGGGCGTGAGCTTCGACGACGCTCGGACCATCGTCTTGGGCGACAACCCCGAGGTGGGCGAGAACGTGGTCGTCTTCGCGTACTCCTCCGAGATCCCCAACGACGGCGTCGTGGTCGGCGGCGACCTGCCGGCCGACCTGCAGCAGCGCATCACCGACGCACTGCTCGCGATGTCCGGTGACGGCGAGCTCGAGACCGACGAGGACGGGCGCCTGACCGGCGAGGGCAGCGGAGGCATCTTCACCCTCTACCGGGTGTACGAGATCGAGGGCCTGCAGGCCGTCGACCTGGACGCAGTGGACGTGGCCCGCTCGGTCGCGAACAACTTCGGCGACTGAGATCCGGGATCGGTGAGGGGACGCATGACTGAGCAGGGTTCCCGGGCCACAGCCGGACGAGACATCGTCTTCGACGACGTCTCGGTCGTCTATCCCAACGGCACGAAAGGCCTGATCGACGTCTCCCTCACCATCCCGGAGGGTCAGTTCGTGGTCGTGGTCGGACTCTCCGGAGCCGGCAAGTCCACCCTGATCCGCAGCATCAACGGTCTGGTTCCGGTCACCTCGGGCTCGCTCCGCGTGGGCGAGACCGAGGTGGTCGGGGTCGGCCGACGCCGGCTGCGGCAGGTCCGCTCCGATGTCGGCATGATCTTCCAGGGATTCAACCTGGTCACGCGCCGGTCGGTGATGAAGAACGTCCTCACCGGCCGTCTGCACGCCCAATCCTGGTGGGCGAAGCTCATCGGCTATCACCCGCCGGCCGACATCGAGATCGCCTTCGACGCGTTGGAGCGGGTCGGCATCGTGGAGAAGGCCTGGGTGCGTGCCTCCCACCTCTCCGGCGGCCAGCAGCAGCGGGTGGCGATCGCCCGAGCGCTCGCACAGCAACCCTCCGTCGTACTCGCCGATGAGCCGGTCGCCTCCTTGGACCCGCCGACCGCGAACCAGGTGATGCGTGACCTGCAGCGGATCAACCGCGAGCTCGGCATCACTACCGTGGTCAACCTGCACTTCCTCGACCTGGCCCGCCGCTATGCCGACCGGATCATCGGGATGCGGGCGGGACGGGTGGTCTTCGACGGCACCGGCGAGCAGGCCGACGACAAGGTCTTCGAGGACATCTACGGCCGCTCGCTGACCGCCGAGGATGTCTCCGCCACCCCGACGCAGGTCAGCGTGGCCGGAGGGGATCCGGCTCCATGAGCGCGCCCGCCCCGACGCGGACCGCTCGGCCACGCAAGCCGCCGCCGGGCCCGTCAGCGATCCTCGGTGTCGTCTCGATCGTCGGCATCACCATCTTCGCGGTCACCTGGATCAACTTCTCGCTGGCGCCGCTCTACACCAACCTCACCGGCGGCTGGGTCGTGATCAGGGAGGCACTGCAGCCGGACTGGGGATACCTGCGCTGGTGGTGCCCGGCGGACGACGCCGGGTGCAACCCCACCAACCGGATCCGGCTCTGGAAGGCCCTCCTGGAGACCTTCAACATCGCGGTGCTGGCCTCGATGGCCGGCTGCGTGCTGGCGATGGGGATGTCGCTGCTCGCCTCCTCGGTGAGCGCCCCCAAGCCGGTGGTCCGGGTGGTCAAGGTCTTCCTGTCCGCGGTGCGGTCGCTGCCCGACATCGCCTACGCGCTGATCTTCGTCGCGGCGATGAGCCCCGGCCCGCTCCCCGGCGTGCTGGCGCTGACGATCTTCAACATGGGGATCGTGGCCAAGCTGACGTCGGAGTCCATCGACGCGGTCAACCCGGGGCCGATCGAGGCTGCCGACGCCGCAGGCGCCACCCGCTGGCAGCGGGCCAGGACCGCCATCGTGCCGCAGGTGCTGCCGAACTACCTGTCGTACTCCCTCTACGTCTTCGAGTTGAACATTCGCGCCTCCGCGGTGATCGGCTTCGTCGGCGCCGGCGGCATCGGCACGATCATCAATCTCGAGTTCAACCGCGGCAACTACGACCGGCTCTCGGCGATCGTGATCGTGATCTTCGTGGTGGTGGTGGCGCTCGACCTGACCTCGCAGACGCTCCGGAAGAGGCTGGTCTGATGAGTACGACGCGCCCCAAGGCGCCCTCGAAGCTGCCGGCCACGCTGGGCATGCTGGGCATGCTCGCGCTGCTGATCCTGTGTGCGGTGATGCTCGAGCGGGCCAACTGGGACCGGCTGCCCGGCGTACCGGGGGAGGTGCTCGGCTACCTGGCCAAGATGGCCGAAGGCGTCGCCTCGGACCCGCGTGCCGAACCCACCGGCCGTGGAGTCGCCCCCGGGGACACGTACGGCACCTGGTGGTGGATCGCGTTCGACAAGATGATCGACTCGATCGCGATGGCCTGGATCGGCACCGTGATCGGGGCGTCGCTCTCCTTCCCGCTGGCCTTCCTGGCCGCGAACAACACCGCACCCGGGCCGCTGCGGTTCGCGATCCGAGGGCTCTTCAACGGCATCCGTGCGATCCCGGACCTGGTCTTCGCGATCCTGGTGATGCTGCCGATCTTCGGGCTCACCCCGACGGCGGGGGCGATGGCTTTGGGGGTGAACTCGATCGGCACCCTGGGGAAGCTGACCCTGGAGTCGATCGAGGCGATCGATCCGGGACCGATGGAGGCGGTGCGGGCCTCCGGCGCGACCTGGCTGCAGACGATGCGGGTCGCGGTGGTGCCGCAGATGCTGCCCGAGACGATGGCGTTCTGGCTGTACCGGTTCGAGGTGAACATCAGAGCCAGCGCGGTGCTCGGTGTGCTCGGTGCCGGCGGCATCGGGAAGGTCTTGTCGGATGTGATCGGGCACCGGCTCTGGGAGCGGGCCGGCATCACGTTGCTGGTGGTGATCGTGGTGACCGTGATCGTGGACCAGATATCGGCCTCGGTGCGACACCGGATCATCCATGGCAGCTCCAGCAGTCGGCGTGGGCGGGCGGACGAGCCTGAGCCGCTCCCGGTGACGGTGACGGCGTGATGGAGGGCGCTGCGGGTGTGGCCGGCGGTCCGGTGCTGCCCACCATCCGGGCGTCCCTGCCGGGGCTGCACCCCGGTGAGCAACGGGTCTGTCAGGTGATCTCGGACCGTGCGGAGTGGGTGATCGAGTCCACCACCGCGGAGCTCGCGGAGGCGGCCGGGGTGTCGGCGGCGACGGTGGTCCGGACCGCGCAGCGGCTGGGCTACCGCGGGTTCCCGCACCTGAAGGTGCTGCTCGCCCGGGATCTGGGCGTGTCCACGCCGGTGTCGCCGGGTGGCTCCAGTGCCGCTCCGGTGATGGTGCACGACTACTTCGGCCAGATCGCGGCGGCGCTGCCACAGATGGCCGCGCTGCTCAGCGACGAGGCGTTGACGCAGGCCGTGGCGCTGATCAGCGAGGCCGACCGGGTGCTGGTGGCGGGCAACGGGGTGTCATCCACCGTCGCGCAGGATCTGGCTCTGCGGCTGACGTCGGTCGGTCGCCTGGCCGAGGCGCCCTCGGACAGCATGGACCAGGTGATTCGGGCGCGGCTGCTGTGCCCTGACGACGTACTGGTGGTGGTCAGCGGCACCGGCGCGACGGCGGTGACCCTGCATGTGGCCGAGGCCGCCCGGGCCGCGGGAGCGCCGGTGATCACCCTGACCGGCTTCACCCGGGCGCCGCTGAGCCGGTTGGCCACCGTCGAGCTCGTGGTCGGCGGAGGGGAGCTCGGGCTGCGCGAGGAGTTGCGTGTCCCGTTCCGGATCCCGCAGCTCATCCTTGCCAACGCACTGGTGGCCGCGGTCGCTGCCGCTGCCCCCGGTCGCGCCGCCCAGGCCCACGACCTCATCCTCGAAGTCATCGCCGAAGAACTCCACCAACACTGACGAAGTGGGGTTTGTGGCCCGCCGAGGTGGGGTTCGTGGCCGCGCGAGATGGGGTTCGTGGCCCGCCGAGGTGGGGTTTGTGGCCGTCCACGCACGGCATCAGGGACGCGGCGCCCTCGGGTACTGCCGCTTTCCTCGCCAGGTGCGCTCGTGAATCTCGCGCCGCAGTTCCATCAGCCAGGCATCGCGGCGGGGTCCCGAGAGATCTTCCTTGCGTACGACGATCACGTGCCAGCCCTGGCTGCGCAACCATGCGCGCCGGGTCCGGTCATGATCCTCTTGGTCGGGTCCGTGGAACTCGACTCCGTCGTACTCCACCGCGATCTTCAGCTGCGGGTAGGCCAGATCCAAGCGACACAGGAGTCGATCCGCGTCGTAGATCTCGAACTGGGGGACCGGTGCGGGAAGCCCGTCGGTGAGGATCGCCCAGCGACACCAGGATTCGCCCGGTGACTCCGACAGCGGAGTGGTCCAGGGGATGAGCTTGCGTAGTTGGACGACGCCGCGACGACCCCGGTAGCGAGGGAGTTGCCTCATGAAGTCGGCCTGGTCGAGTCCGTGGGTGCGGCTGAAGGCATCCAGGACCGACAGCGCCTTGGCCTCTCCTCTGAGGGATGCCAGATCGAGCGCCGTTCTCAGCGGCGTGGTCACGGTGATGCCGCCGATGAGCATCAGGTCGTCCGGCGCAAGGCTCCGTTTGCAGCCGTAGACGCCGGCGCGGCCAGTGGTGCGACCGTCCCGTGAGACGGCCTCGAGATCGGGTATCGAGTCTCGCTCGTGGGGGTCCAAGGCGTTGACGCCATGAAGCCACGCGGCCGTGCGGTCACAGATCACAGCATGCTTGGGGAGGACCTTTGCCGCCGCGGCAGCTCTGACCTCGACGCTGTCGGGGAAATGCGCAGGGACGTAGACGCCACGCAGCACGCGACGTACCTGATTGGTCTCGAGCCAGGTGCGCAGGCGTCTTCGGCTGACGCCGAATCGGTTCAGATCGGAATGCCGGAACGGGTGCTGTGGGACTGAGTTCATGCAGTGGGTCTACCCAGCCACACGCGCCGACCGACATGCGACTTCACGGCCTGTGGACAAACAAGTGGTCTCGACGGCTTGTGGACGAGAAGGGGGCCGCAATCCCCACCTCGCGCGGCCACGAACCCCACCTCGGCGGGCCACGAACCCCACCTCGCGCGGCCACAAACCCCACCTCGGCGGGGAGGGAGGGGGAGAGAGCAGCAGAAGGGCCGCGACACATCCCGGGTGGGGGGAGGTGTCGCGGCCCTTCTGGTGGAGCTGGTGGGGTCAGTGGCCGGGGGAGTGTGAGTCCTCGTGGCCAGCCTCGAGCTCGTGGTGCAGGTGCTCCTGTGCCTCCAGGTACTCCTCGCGGGTCGGCTTGGGGACACTCACCCCGAACATCGCCTTGGAGAGCTTCGCCCGGATCTTCGTGGACCGAGTGCCCTTGGCCGGAACGTCGCTGCCGTTCGGAGCCTCCAGCACCTTGTCGTTCTCCCGTGCGGTGAGCGTGTAGGCACGCTCGGTCGACAGCGGGGCGTGACGTTCGGCGTACCCACCCTCGGGGGAGCGGGTGATGATGCCGGTCTCGTAGCCGTGCAGCACCTTCTCCTCGTCGTGACGCTGCAACGAGATGCACCAGCGGCGGGTGATGATGAACGCCAACACCGGAGCCACGAACACCGCGGCTCGCATGAAGTAGGTGATGTGGTTCAGGTTCAACTGGAAGAGCACCGCGATCACGTCGTTGGCGCCGGCGATCCAGAAGAGACCGAAGAGGGTCATCATCGCCACCAGGAAGCCCGTCCGGGTGGGGGCGTTCCGCGGCCGCTGCAACAGGTGGTGCTCCCGCTTGTCGCCGGTGACCCACTGCTCCAGGAACGGCCAGGCCAAGAAGACGACCAGCATGCCCGGCAGGATCACCATCCCCGGCACGAAGACGTTCCAGGAGATCGTGTGGCCGAAGAGATAGCTCTCCCAGCCCGGGAAGATCCGCAGCACACCCTCGGCGGCACCCATGTACCAGTCAGGCTGCGAGCCTGCGGTGACCTGTGAGGGGTTGTACGGCCCGTACTTCCAGACCGGGTTGATCGTCATGATGCCGCCCATCAGGGCGGTGATGCCGAAGACGATGAAGAAGAAGCCGCCGGCCTTGGCCATGTAGACGGGGAGCAGCGGGTAGCCGACCACGTTCTCCTCGGTGCGACCGGGCCCAGGCCACTGGGTGTGCTTGTGGTGGACCAGCAGCAGCATGTGGGCCGCGATCAGCGCCAGGATCAGACCGGGAAGCAGCAGGATGTGCGCGGCGTACAGACGCGGCACGATCTCGTTGTTGGGGAACTCGCCGCCGAACATGAAGAACGACATGTACGTGCCGAGCACCGGAGTGGCCTTCACCAGTCCGTCGGCGATCCGCAGGCCGGTGCCGGACAGCAGGTCGTCGGGGAGCGAGTAGCCGGCGAAGCCCTCGAGGATGCCGAGCAGCAGCAGCAGGCCACCGATCAGCCAGTTCACCTCACGGGGCTTGCGGAAAGCGCCGGTCGCGAAGACGCGGATCATGTGCACGAACATGGAAGCGATGAAAAGCATCGCCGCCCAGTGGTGCATCTGCCGCATCAGCAGGCCGCCGCGGATGTCGAACGAGATGTCCAGGGTTGACCCGTACGCCTCCGACATCGCCAGGCCGCGGAGCTGGTCGTAGGAGCCCATGTAGGTGATCTCGGCCATGCTCGGCTTGAACCACAGGGTCAGGAAGACGCCGGTGATCAGGCAGATCACGAAACTCCACAGCGCGATCTCGCCGAGCATGAAGGTCCAGTGGTCCGGGAAGATCTTCCGCAGGTTCTTCTTCGCTGCGGTGGCCAGCCCCAGTCGGTCGTCGGCCCAGGTGACGGCGCCACCGACCTTGGACGGCTTCGCAGGCTTGCTCGCGGTGCCGGCGTTGGTGTCGGCCACCTGCGAGGTGACGGATGGGTTGCTCATGTTCAGCCACGCTCCCAGTAGCTCGGACCGACGGGTTCGAGGAAGTCGCTCTGCGCCACCAGGTAGCCCTCTTCATCGACCGACAGCGGCAGCTGCGGCACCGCCCGGGCGGCGGGTCCGAAGACGACCCGACCAGCGTCGGCCAGGTCGAAGGTGGACTGGTGACAGGGGCAGAGCAGGTGGTGCGACTTGCGCTCCCACAGGGCGATCGGGCAGCCCACGTGGGTGCAGATCTTGGAGTAGCAGACGATCCCGTCAACGGACCAGTTCTCCGGGCTCTTCTCGGAGAAGGTGATGTCCTTGGGCTCGATCCGGACCAGGATCACCGCGGCCTTGGCCATCTCGTTGAGGACGATGTGGTGCTCCCAGTCCTCGGCCTCTTCCAGGTACTCCCGGATCGGCGCCGGGCGGTCGCTGTGGTCGCCGTGGTGGCGGCCCTCTCCCGGCGGGTGCACGAGGCCCTCGGGCTCGGCGTTGACCAACTGGCCGATCTCGATGTCCTCGGGACGCAGCGGGATGCCGGAGGTGTCGTTGACGACCCGCAGGCCCGGCTGCCAGACGGTCCGCTCCAGCACCGAGATGTCGATCGGGCCGGGGTGCAGGTCGCGCAGTGCGACCACGGCGGGCAGACCAAGGATGGCCATCGAGCCGATCATGGTGTTGCGGACCAGCTTGCGGCGGCCCAGCCCGGACTCCTCGAGACCGGCCTTCAGGGCGCTGAGGGTCTCCTCGCGGTCCTCGTCGGGGGAGCTGGCAGGGTGCCGCATCTCGACCATCTCGACGTCGGCGACCAGCTTGCGCGCCCACTGGATGACGCCGATGCCGATGAACAGCAGGGCCAGACCCAGCGTGGTGCCCAACGCGATGTTGGAGGTGCCGCCGCCGAGGAAGAGATCGATGTTCTCGCCGATCTCGAACGCGAAGTACGAGACCACGAACAGCACCGACATCACCATCGAGGCGATGAAGAGACCGGCGACCTGACGCTCAGCGCGCCGCTCCGCCCGCTCGTCGATGTCGGTGGGACGCCAGGTGTGCTCGTGCAGCCCCGGGTCCGGGATCGTCTCCTCGCTCAGCGCGAGGTCGGTGGTGGGGGTGTCGGTGCTCACGCTTCGGAACCCTTCTTCTTCGAGCTGCGCGTGGTGTGGGCGGCGATCCAGATGGCGAACCCGACGCAGGCGCCGATGCCGACCAGCCAGGCGAACAGACCTTCGCTGACCGGGCCGAGGCCGCCGAGGGCGAAGACGCCGCCGTACTTGGGCCCGTCGTGGATGGACTCGAGGTAGGCGATGATGTCGCGCTTGTCCTCGGGTCGCAGCACGTCGTTGGAGAAGACCGGCATCTCGCCGGGACCGACCAGCATCGCGGCGTACACGTGACGCGGCTCGACTCCCTTGAGGGTGGGGGCCTTCTTGCCCCACGGCATCGCGCCGCCGGAGCCATCGAAGTTGTGGCAGGCGGTGCAGTTGGTGAGGAAGAACTGGCCACCGCGGAGGATGGCCTCCTGCTTCTCGTCGTCGGTCAGGCCGTCGGTGGAGTAGTCACCGTGCGCCGGCACACCGGGGCCGGGGCCGAGGGTGGCGATGTACGCCGAGAGCGCGTCGATCTCCGACGGGGTGTACGCCGGGGCCTTGCGCGGGGACTGCTGGCCGGGGGCCTGCAGCGGCATCCGGCCGGTGCTGAGGTAGAAGTCGACCGCACCGGCGCCGACGCCGGCCAGTGCCGGGCCGAGGGCCCGTTCACCGTCGGCGGTCAGCACGCCTTCACCGTTCTGCCCGTGGCAGAAGGCGCAGCCGACGAGGAAGAGCTCGCGGCCCTCCTGGATCAACTCCGTGTCGGTGTGGGATCGCAACTCGGCCTGGGCGGGCGTGAGGGCGGCGTAGGTCGTACCGGTGATCAGCAGACCGAGCACCATCACGAGGAGACCGGCGACGGATCCTCGGCGGTTCCGTGAGAGCCGTCCGGCGAAGCGGTTCAACAGGCGCACATTGAGTCCTTGGGAGTGTTCCGGTTCGGGCTGGGGATGGTCACGGCCTGGTTCACCGGATCAGATAGATCGTGGCGAACAGGCCGATCCACACCACGTCGACGAAGTGCCAGTAGTAGGACACAACGATCGCGCTGACCGCCTGCTCATGGGTGAAGCGGCGGGTGACGTAGGTGCGGCCGAGGACGAAGAGGAAGGCGATCAGGCCACCGATCACGTGCAGTCCGTGGAAGCCGGTGGTCAGGTAGAACATCGATCCGTAGGCGGAGCTGGAGATGGTCAGCCCGTGCTCGATGAGCTCGGCGTACTCGAGCGCCTGACCGGCGACGAAGACCGAGCCCATGAGGTAGGTGAGGATGAACCACTCCCGCAGACCCCAGCCCTTGACCGCCCAGACGGACCCGGTGCGGCCGACCTGGCCGCGCTCGGCGGCGAAGACGCCGAGCTGGCAGGTGACCGAGCTCAACACCAGGATCGTGGTGTTGACGGATGCGAACGGGATGTTGAGGTGGGTGATCTCCTGCGCCCACAGTTCCGGGCTCACGGCCCGGATCGTGAAGTAGCTGGCGAACAGCGCGGCGAAGAACATCAACTCGCTCGAGAGCCAGATGATGGTCCCCACGCTCACCATGCTGGGGCGGTCGTGCTGCCCGTGCAGACGGGATGCCGGAATCGTCGTTGCTGTCGCCACGGGCATCATTATGTCGGTACTTTCGTCCGACGGCACCCCGACCCCCTCATGTTGGGCGTGTATAAGTTCACAGCGTGCCCCTTGCGACCGAATCCGCTGCGCTGGACCTGCCCGAATTCACCTTCGGGCGGGTGTTCAGCACGTGGACACTCGATCCGGCGTTGTTCGTGGTGGCGGTCTGGGCCACCGGCGCCTACCTGTACGCCGTGTACCTGCTGCGCCGCCGTGGGGACCGGTGGCCGGTGGGCCGGACGATCGCGTTCGTGGGCGGCGGGATGGGCACCTTCTTCTTCGCCACCCACTCGGGTCTGGGTGTCTATGACTCCACCCTGTTGAGCGTGCACATGGTGCAGCACATGGTGCTGTCGATGATCGTGCCGCTCTTCCTGGCGCTGGGGGCGCCGGTGACGCTGGCGCTGCGCACCCTGCCGCCGGCTCCGCGGAGCTGGCTGCTGGCGTTGCTGCACTCGGGGCTGGCGAAGGTGCTGGGGTTCCCGCCGCTGGCCTTCGGTCTGTTCGTGCTCACTCCGTGGGCGCTCTACTTCTCGCCCTGGTACGACGCCTCGGTCAGCAGCGAGTACGTGCATGCGATGACCCACATCCACATGGTCGCGGTGGGGGCGTTGTTCTTCTGGCCGTTGATGGGGGTGGACCCGCTGCCGGGGCGGGTGGAGTTCCCGTTCCGGATGCTGTTGGTGTTCCTGACGCTGCCGTTCCACGCCTTCTTGGGTCTGACGGTGATGAATCAGGTGACCCTGATCGGCGAGGACCACTATCTGGGGCTGCGGGAGGGGCCGATGGGGGAGTGGCTGCCCGAGGCGCTGGCCGACCAGCATCTGGCTGGCGGGATCCTGTGGGGGTCGGGCGACCTGGTGGCGATCGTCTTCCTGGCGGTGCTGTTCAGCCAGTGGGTGCGTCAATCGCTGAGGGAGGGCGAGCGTGAGGACCGGCGACTCGATCGCCTGGAGGCCCAGCAGCGCCGTGCCGAGGCCGACAATGGCGGACCCGACGGCGGCGCCGCACCGGGCGGCGTACGATGACCGCCGTGACCGGAACCACGCCCCGCAGCGAACCGCTCAAGGTGCTCGTCTACTCCGACGACGTGAACACCCGCCAGCAGGTGATCCTGGCTCTTGGCCGCAGGCCGCACCCCGACCTGCCCGAGGTGGCCTATGTCGAGGTCGCCACCGAGCCGGTGGTGATCCAGCACATGGACGCCGGAGGGATCGACCTCGTCATCCTCGACGGGGAGGCGGTCCCGGCCGGCGGCATCGGCATCGCGAAGCAGTTGAAGGACGAGATCCGTGACTGCCCGCCGGTCCTGGTGCTCACCGGTCGGCCTCAGGACGCCTGGCTGGCCACCTGGTCGCGCGCCGAGGCCGTGGTGCCGCATCCGATCGACCCGCTGCAGCTCGCCGAGGCGGTGGTGGACCTGCTCCGCCGCCCCGCCACCGCCGACGCCTGATGGCGCCCACCTGGCCCGACGTCCTGGGCGCGCTGGTCGCTGGTGAGGACCTGGGCGCGACCGAGGCGACCTGGGCGATGCAGCAGATGCTCACCGGGGAGGCCACCGACGCACAGATCGCCGGCTTCGCGGTGGCGCTGCGCAGCAAGGGCGAGACGATCGACGAGGTGTGCGGGCTGCTGGACGCGATGTTCGCGCAGGCGCACACCCTGCACGTGCCCGGCCGGGTGGTGGACGTGGTCGGCACCGGCGGTGACCGGTCGATGTCGGTGAACATCTCCTCGATGGCGGCGATCGTGGCCGCTGGTGCCGGCGCGCTGGTGGTCAAGCACGGCAACCGGTCGGCCTCGTCCAAGGCGGGCAGTGCCGACGTCCTGGAGTTGCTCGGCGTACGCCTGGATCTGGACCCGGAGCGGGTGGCCGAGGTGGCCGCCCAGGCGGGGATCACGTTCTGTTTCGCGCCGGCGTTCCACCCGGCGTTGCGGCACCTGGGTCCGGTGCGTCAACAGCTCGGCATCGGGACGACGTTCAACTTCCTCGGGCCGCTCGCCAACCCGGCCCGCCCGTCTGCCCAGGCGGTCGGGTGTGCCGATCCGGCGATGCTCTCGGTGATGAGTGGGGTGTTCGCCCGGCGCGGCAAGGACGCCTGGGTGTTCCGCGGTGACGACGGCCTCGACGAGCTGACCACCACCAGTACGTCGCGGCTGCACGTGGTCCGCCGCGGCGAGGTGTCCGAGCATGTGATCGACCCGGCCGACTTCGATCTGCCCCGGGCCACCACCGAGGACCTGCGCGGTGGCGACGCAGCCCACAACGCGGACGTGGTCCGCAAGCTGCTGGCCGGAGCGACCGGGCCGATCCGGGACGCGGTGGTGCTCAACGCCGGCGCCGCGTTGGCGGTGCATGCCCCGGACAAGGGCACGGTCACCGAGCAGTTGGCGGCCGGGATCGCCCGCGCGGCCGAGTCGTTGGACTCCGGCGCCGCGCAGGCGACCTTGGAGCGGTGGATCGCCGCGACCTCGTCCTGACCGCGGTCAGGCGTTGACCCGGTCCCGGTGACGTGCGCCGGTGAGTAGTGCCCAGCCGAGCGGCACCAGGGCGATGATCAGCAGCGCGTCAGAGGCCAGCGCGAGCGGGTCGACGCGTTCGATCCGTGAGGCGACGAAGGTGACCCCGCTGACGGCCAGCAGGGCGGCGTTCCAGCGTGGCACGGCGTGGGTCCGCCACAGCAGGATGCCAACCAGCAGCAGCGACAGCGGCGCGAACCAGCCCCAGGGCAGGTAGGCGAAGAAGGTGCCCGGCTCGGTCTCCCAGAGCGTGTCGACGGCAGCGATCTGGTGCACCTCTTCGAAGACGGCGTCGAAGACGGCGCTGAGGTTGAAGGCGATGCCGCCGCCGAAGCCGCAGACGGCGAGCACCAGCAGCCAGGGCGTGGCTCGTGGCGCGTGGGGCTCCAGGATCCGCAGCAGACCGATCATCGCCAGGATCATGGCCAGGCAGGACCAGACGCCGATGACGCCGCCGCTGACGCCGTGGTTGACCCCCTCGCCGGCGACGACGTACGCCGTGGTGCTGGCGAGCAGCAGCAGTGGCGCGAGAATCAGTGCGCCGCCGAAGAGGCGGCGGTTCGGGGTGGACAGTTCGGGTTCCATGGCAGTGACCTCCTTGTGTCCCCTCCACTGTCGGTGGCGCCCGGCACCCGACGCGACCGTGCCAGCAGGCGAGGTGCGGGTGGGGGTGGCCACACCTGCGACCGGGTGGCTGGACTCATGGCGGACCCCCGTCCCGGCCGGGATACTGCTGGGATGGGCGTGTGGGCACGGCTGGGCCGGAGCCGACTGACCATCGTGGCTGTCGTGGGCACCGTGATGGTGCTGGCGGCGTTCGTCTCGGTGCTGGTGCGTGGACGTCCCGCAGAGGTGTACTACGAGGGCTGGATGTGGCACAACGGCCCGTCCGGGGTGCTGCTGCTGTGGCTGAGCCGGCTGGTCCTCACTCGTCGTCCGGGCCACGCGGCCGGCCGGGCGCTGCTGGTGATCGCAGGTGTCTCGGTGCTGCACGTCGTGACGATCGCCCCCTTCGACGCGCTGGCCGTGGCGGACGGCATCGACATCGCCGCCGACCCGGCCTGGGCGCCGATCCCTGCCGAGTTGCCGCTGCGGTTGGCGGTGCTGCTGCTGATCATCAGCGTGGCCTGGGTGCCCGCACCTGCGCTCGCGATCACGGTCCTGTTGCTGGTCTTCCCCGACGGCCACCTGCCGAGCCGTCGCTGGCGGCCGGTGGCGGTGCTGGCCGTGCTCGGCATCGCGACCCTGATGCTCGCCTTCACGATCGACGCCTGGCCGACGGCGGACTGGCCGGCGGACGACCCGCCCTTGTTGGTGGACCTGCTGGTCATCGCCGGTGGGCTGATGGTGCTGGCCGGGGCGGTGGCGGGGGTGGCGGCTCTGCTGGCCAGGTGGCGTCGTACGGACCGGGCCCAACGCAGCCCGTTCCGGGTGGTCGGCCTGGTCGCGATCTGCAGCGCCCTGGTGACCACCGTCAGCTACCCGTGGCAGCAGGTGTGGACGCCTGCCGTCCTGGTCGCCTTCAACGCGCTGTTCCTCTCCTACGGGTTGGCGGTGGCCCGCTATCGGTTGCACGATCTGGAGCCGGTGTTGGGGCGGGCCACGGTCGCCGTGGTGCTGGTGGTCGGGGTGGCGCTGTTGTACGTCGGGGTCGTGGTCGGCCTCGGCAGCCTGGTCGGCACCCGGGTCGACAATGTCTGGTTGCCGTTGCTGGTGGTCGCCCTGGTCGGGCTGCTGATCGAGCCGGCCCGGCGCCGGGTCCGAGCGCTGGTGGACCGACAGCTGTATCGGCGCAGCGCCGACCGCACCGAGGTGTTGGCGCAGTTGGCGGCCCGAGCCAGCTCAGAAACTCCTGAGCAGGTGCTGGCCGACGTGGCCGACCTGCTGGTCTCGGGCACCGGGGCGACTCGGGCGGAGGTCTGTCTCGACCTGGACGGGACGATCGAGGTGGCGGCGGCCTCCGGGACCGCCGACGAGGCGGAGCCGACGCTGCGGCGCGATGTCGTATACGCAGGACAGCGGCTCGGCGAGCTGCGGCTCTTCTCCCGGGCCGCTGCGGATCTGGTGCCTGACGCCGGGCAGGTGCTCGCCGATGCCGCCCACGGACTGGCCGTGGTGTTGCGCAACGCCCGGCTGACCGCGCAGTTGCGGGCACAGGTGGCGGAGTTGGCGCGATCGCGGGAGCGGCTGGTCGACGAGCAGGCGCGGGCGCGCCGCGCGTTGGAGCGGGACATCCACGACGGCGCCCAGTCCCGGCTGATCGCGGTGCGGTTGCGGGTCGGTCTGGCAGCGGCCCTTGCCGAGGCCGGTGACCTGCCCGGGGTCGGCGCCGAGTTGGCGGCGTTGGCCGCGGAGGTGGAGGCGGCGGTGCGTTCGCTGCGGGACCTGGCCCGAGGGGTCCACCCGCCGATCCTGGCGCAGTCCGGTCCCGCCGCGGCGTTGGCTGCGCACGTCCGGAACCTGCCGGTGCCGGTCACCGTCCACCAGCGCGACCTGGGCCGCTACCCGGCGTCCACGGAGGCAGCTGTCTATTTCGCCTGCCTCGAGGCCGTCCAGAACGCGGTCCGGCACGGTCGCGCCGGCCGCGTCGACGTCGACCTGGCCGAGGACAGTCGGGGCCTGACCTTCCGGGTGGAGGACGACGGGATCGGCTTCGACCCCGGCCGAGGGTCCACGGGCACCGGACTCGCCAACCTCCGGGACCGGATCGAAGCGCTCGGAGGCACCAGCCGCGTCGATTCGGCGCATGCCCGGGGGACCCGCGTGGAGGGGTGGCTGCCGGTCGCCCAGGATCGAGTGAGAGGAGGCCGCTGATGGCCGTCGCAGTGGAGATGGTGCTGGTGGGCACCCGGGAGCAGCATGACGCTCTGGACGCCGACATGGGGGAGGCGCTGATGGAGCGTGGTGGCCCGCCGCCGGGTCTTGTCGTCCATCTGGCCCGCCCGACCGAGGGCGGCTTCGTGTTCCTCGACGTGTGGCGCACCGAGGCCCAGGCGCGGCAGTTCCTCGATGAGGTGCTGTTGCCGACGATCGGTCGCGCTGGCCTGGGCTCGCCGACGCCCACGATCACGCCGGTCTGGGGGATGGCCGGCCTCTGAGGACGGCTGTCGGCGTCAGCCGGTGGTGGCGGCCAGGTAGATCAGCACGGCCCGGACCCGACGGTGCACCTCGGTGTCCCCAGGCTCCAGACACAGTTTGGTGAGCACCGAGGAGATGTGCTTCTCCACGGCACGCTCGGTGAGGGTGAGCCGCCGGGCGATGGCGGCGTTGCTCAAGCCGGTGGCGATCAGTTCGAGCACCTCGGTCTCCCGCGGGGTCAGCTGGCTCACCGGGGAGTCCTGGCTACGTGACCGTGCCTGGATCAGGGCTTCGACGACCAGCGGGTCCAGCACGGTGCCGCCGGCCTGCACGGTCGCAACCGCGTGCCGGATCTGGGCCAGGTCGCCGACCCGCTCCTTGAGCAGGTACGCACGCCGGGCGGCGCTCGGTTCGAAGAGGCGCATCGCCCACTCGGGTTCGACGTACTGGGACAGCACGACGACGCCCAGGTCGGGGTGCGTGGACGCCCACTGTTCGGCGGCCCGGATCCCTTCGTCGGCGTTGTCGGGGGGCATCCGGATGTCGGTGATCACCACGTCCGGCCGGTGTTCGTCCACGGCGGCCAGCAACTCGGGCAGGTCGGAGGCGGTGGCCACCAGTTCGACCTCGGACTGGGTCGCCAGCAGCAGCCGCAGACCCTCGCGGATCAGGAAGCTGTCCTCCGCGGCCACTGCCCGGATCGCCATGTGCACAGGGTACGCGCCGGGACGGGGCGCTCAGCTGTCCAGCGTCTCGAAGACGGTCAGGTGCCGGGCGGCGCCTCCGATCGGGGACGCCCAGTCGCCGTCGACATCGACCAGCCGGATGCCCGGTGACTCCAGCCAGGCCAGGATCCGCTCGGTCTCCTCGGCGCTGGCCGCCGGCAGGGGGCCGGGCTCGCAGGTGACCGCCTCGGCTCCGGCGCGCAGGTCGGCCACGAACGCGTGCGCGTCGGCGCGGGGCGGGATCACCCCGGCGGCCACCAGCCGACCGTGGCGTACGACGTGCACCTCCCAGCGGCCCTGATCGTCGGCGCGGGCGGCGACCAGTTCGGGACAGCGGGTGAGCGCGGTCAGCCGTTGCCCGCGGGCGGCGGCCCGGACCATCGCCGCCAACTGGTCGCGGGCGTTCGCGGCGTCCTCGTACCGCTCCTGCCCGGCCAGGGCTGCCATCTGTGCGTTGAGGGCGTCGACCACGTCGTCGGCCCGGTCGGTCAACGCGTCGCGCAGTTGCTGGACGAGGGCGGCGTACCCGGCCGCGTCGACGCCACCGTCGCAAGGGGCCAGGCAGCGACCCATCTCACCGAGTGCGCACCGGGACCCGGCCGGGGTGAGGGCGAGCCGATCGGTGCACTGGCGGATCGGGAAGGTGGCATGCAGCGCGGCGAGGGCCTTCTCGGCGACCTTGCGGGAGCTGAACGGGCCCACGAAGTCGGTCGCGTCGTCCCGGATCCGCTTGACCAGGGAGAGTCGCGGCCACGCTTCGGTGGTGACGGTGATGAAGTGGGAGCGTTCGGGGTACTTGGACCGGCGGTTGTAGGGCGGCTTGTGGGTGGCGATCATCCGCAGCTCCCGGACCTGCGCCTCGAGCGTGGTCGCGCACTCGACGGCGTCCACGGCGGTGGCGATCGCGACCATCTCACCGATCCGGGACCTGGTCTCCGAGGCGGTGAAGTAGGACCGGACCCGGCGGCGCAGGTCGCGGGAGGTGCCGACGTAGAGCACTTCGTCGCTGGGACCGCGGAAGAGGTAGACGCCCGGGGCATGGGGGAGTGGCTCGGCCAGGTGCCGTTTGCGGCGTTGTGCCGCGGTGACGTGCGAGGTGAAGGTGTGCAACTCCTCCAGGGTCTGCACGCCGAGGTTGCCGAGTCGGGCCAGCATCCCGTGCAGCACGTCGACGGTGGCGCGGGCGTCGGCCAGCGCCCGGTGGTTGGGGGTGGTGTCGGCGCCGAAGACCCGGGCCAGGGTGCCGAGCTTGTGGTTGGGGGCCTCGTCCTTGGTGACCACCCGCCGGGCCAGTTTCACGGTGTCCAGCACCTCGAAGCGGGGCCAGTCGAGGCCGAGCCGCTCGGCGTCGTGCTTGAGGAAGCCGACATCGAAGCCGGCGTTGTGGGCGACCAGCACGCAGCCCTGGGCGAACTCCAAGAAGGCGGGCAGCACCGACTCGATCGGCGGCGCGTCGGCGACCATCCGGTTGCTGATCCCGGTGAGCACCGCGATGAAGGGCGGGATCTCGGCGCGGGGGTTGACCAGGGTCTGGAACTCGCCCAGCACCTCGCCGCCGCGCACCTTGACCGCGCCGACCTCGGTGATCCGGTCGCCGTTGGCGGCCGACCCGCCGGTGGTCTCCAGGTCGACCACGCAGAAGGTGGTGTCCCGCAACGCCCGTCCGAGCTCGTCGAAACTGCGCTGGTCCTCCCAGCGGGGGGCGAGGGTCGGGGCGGTGCTGGTCACGTCCTTGACGCTAGAGGTCGGCACCGACAGAACGCGCCTGCCACACCGTGGCCGCCTCGGTGGCCGTAGGCTGGACGGGTCCCAGCCGCATCGCCCGCACCGACGAGGAGCCAGAAGTTGTCCGTCGCGATCCCCGACGCCCAGACCCGTTGGCGCTGCGCCGGCTGCGGCAACCTGACCCGGTTCGACGTCACTCGCAGCCGCCGGACCACTCAGTTCTGGCACTTCGATCTGGCCGGTGACCACCAGGTCGAGGAGACGACGGTGCTGGCCGAGGACCTGGAGACGGTCAGCTGTCGCTGGTGTGGCCGGGCCGACGCGATCGAGCTGGTGGACCGCGCCTCGGTGACTGCGGCCGAGATCTCGGAGTGACCCGGAGTCACTGATGGTCACCGGCCGAGCCCTCCCCGAGCAGGTGCGGGCTCGACTGTTGGCGCTGGCCGCCGAGGCGCTGCCCGACACCCCGAGCCTGCCGCCGGCGTTGCGGCGGGTCGCCGACTTCGCCCCCGCGCGGCGGGCCCGGCTGGGCGGCACCCAGATCGCGGCTGCGCTGGAGTCCGACGACGAGTTCCGCGCCCGGCTGGCGACCCGGGTGCAGGCGACCCACCCGGAGTTGGCGGCACTGCCGGAGGCGGCCGACCCGGTGGATGTGGCGGCCGCGGCCTGGCTGATCCGGGACGAGGATTGGCAGCAGCGCTTCGAGGAGGCGGTCGGCCGGGTCGACGCGCGCGCCCAGGCGGACGAGGCGTCCCGCACTGCGGATGAGTTGTCCCGGGCGCTACGCCGGGTCGAGGAGGCCGAGCGACTGCTCGCCGAGCAACGGGACCTCGTCGGAGCGCAGGCCGCGCAGGCCAAGGCGGAGCACACGCTGCTCCGGCAGCGGCTCGGGGAGGCACGGGCCGCCGAACGGGCGGCGTTGGCCCGCGCCGAGCAGGCCGAGGCGGTGGCCGACGAGCTGGCCCGGGCGCAGCGCAGTGCGGACTCGACCGCGGACGCGGAGGTACGCCGTTGGCGGCGCCGCGCGGAGGAGGCCGAGGCCCGGCTGGCGGCGCTGCGTCGTACCGGACGGAGCGAACGCGACGAGGCGACCCTGCGGGCGAGGCTGCTGCTGGACACGGTGCTGCGGGCCGGCGCCGGCCTGCAGCGCGAGTTGGGCCTGCCGCCGGTCGAAGGGGCGCCGGCGGACCGGGTCGAGGCCGACCTGGCCGAGGCCGGCAGGTCGTCGACCGGGGTGCTGGGTGGTGACGGTGGCGCGTTCTTGGAGCAGCACCTGGCGTTGCCGTTGGCGCGGCTGGTGATCGACGGCTACAACGTGACCAAGGGGGCCTGGCCCCGGTTGCCGCTGGAGAAGCAACGCACCCGGCTGGTCAGCGGTCTCGCCTCGCTGGTGGGCCGCACCGGCGCGGAGGCGACGGTGGTCTTCGACGCCGCCGAGTCGACCGGCCGTGGGGTCGGGGTCACCCCGCGGGGGGTGCGAGTGCTGTTCAGCCCCGAAGGCGTGATCGCCGACGACGTGATCCGGCAGTTGGTGGCCGCCGAACCGGTGGGGCGGGTGATCGTGGTGATCACCGACGACCAGGAGCTGGCCACCGACGTGGCTCGCGCCGGCGCCACCGTGCTCTCCGCGGCCGCGCTGCTCTCCCTGCTCTGACCCGCCCCTTCGGTGGTCGAGTGTCCGCGAGGAACGAGCGGATGTATCGAGACCCCCTTGAGGGCCCCGACACGCCGGGAACAGTGCGTGTCGGCCGGGAATGTCGGAGCCTTCGTCAACAGTGCGGTCCATGAGCACACGAATCGATTGCGACACCTGTCTGGTCCGCGGGCTGCACTGCCACGACTGTGTGGTGACAGTGCTCCTGGGGCCACCCCCGGAGATGGAGATCGACGACGACGAGATGGCGGCGCTGGGGGTGCTGGCCGCGCAAGGGCTGGTGCCACCGTTACGGATGGTGACTCCTGTGGCGTCGCCGGAGCTGGGAACGGCCTGACACGCCGCCTCGGGGGTTTGCAGCCGTTGGGGCAGCCGTCTAGTCTTCAGAGGTCGCAGACGGACAAGGGTGTCCGTTCACTGCGCCCCCACTTTCGAAGCACCCTGCCAGGAGACACATCCCCCGTGCCCCACCACACGAGGTATCGCGCCACGCGAGTCGGTCGACTGATCAGCGGACTCACCGGAGCCGCGGTGGTGGCGACGATCGCCGTCGTCCCCGCCGCTCAGGCCGAGCCGGACAAGGTGGAGCAGGCCAAGACCACGGTGGACCGTCTCTACCATCAGGCCGAGCAGGCCTCGGAGCGTTACAACGACGCCCGGGTGGAGCTCGAGGACCTGCAGGCTGACCTGCGGACGCTGCGCGCCGACGAGCGCCGGCAACGTCGTCAGCTCGACGCCGTCCGGGACCAGGTCACCGACGTGGTCGTGCGCCAGTACCAGGGCGAAGGCGTCACCGCGATGAGCCAACTGGTGACGGCCAAGGACCCGACCCTGTTCCTGTCCCAGCTCTCCACCGTCTCCACGTTCTACTCCATGCAGGGCCAGCTGTTCTCCAGCTACGACATCGAGATCGCGGCGATGCAGATCCGCCGTGAGGCGATCCGGGAGCGCACCGACCGGGTGCAGCGGCTCGAGGGTCGTCTCGCCGCCGAGAAGGCCGAGATCGACGAGAAGTACGACGAGGCCAAGAAGGTGCTCGATCGCCTCGAGGCCGAGGAGCGGGCCAGGATCGCGGCCGCGTCCCGCAGCGGGCACTCCACCCGGCTGCCGGACAACGTGCCCGCCTCGGGTCGGGCCAAGGTGGTCGTCGACTGGGCGCTCACCCAGCTCGGCAAGCCGTACTCCTGGGGCTCCGGCGGACCCAACTCCTATGACTGCTCCGGCTTCACCTCCGCGGCCTGGCGCCAGGCCGGCGTCTCGCTGCCGCACTCCTCGCGCGCCCAGTTCGGGGTCGGTCGTCGAGTCGACCGCAACAGTCTGCAGCCGGGCGACCTGGTCTTCTACTACTCGCCGATCAGCCACGTGGGGATCTACATCGGCGGTGGCCGGATCGTGCACGCCGCCCGCCCCGGCGTCGGCGTGGTGATCTCCGGTGTCTTCTCGATGCCGTACACCGGTGCCGTCCGCCCCGGCTGATCCACCCCCGAGCACCGGCCGCCTCAGCATCGGCCGCCGCACTCGCGCGGCCGCACTGATCGGCTGCCTGCTGGCCGTGCTGCTCGTCGGCTGTCAACGCGACTACGCCGTCGAGCTGCCGGACTCCACGAACGCCCAGGTCGAGCCCGCGCTGGCCGCGGCGGCGCTGCGGGATCTCGTTTCCGCGGTGCGCGCCGGCGACCTCGAGGCCGCGGCAGCGTTGGCGCCGGCCGACGACGCGGCCGCCCAGGAGTTGCTGCGCGGGATGGTCGCGAACGCGGTCGCGATCGGGGTCGAGGACTTCTCGCTGCGTTACGTCGCCGATCTCGGCGGGGTCAGCGCCGAGGGCGGTTGGCGGGCCACCGTGGACGTGGCCTGGTCGTTCGAGGACTTCCACACCACCCCGGCACTGACCGAGGTGGTGGTCTCGTTCGCGCGCAGCGACGCCGGGTTGGCGGTCACCGGCATCGGCGGCCACGGCCGACGGTCGCCGCTGTGGCTGACCGCAGGCGCTCTGGAGGTACGCCGCGGCCCGCAGACGCTGGTGGTCGTCGACGCCGACGCTGCCACTGCGGACCGCTACGACGAGATGGCCCGGGCCGCGGTGCCGGTGGTGCATGAGGTGCTCCCGCAGTGGCATCCGCGGCTGGTGGTCGAGGTGCCCCGTGACCCTGAGGCGCTGGCGGCCGCCCTGGACGTGGCGGTGCATGAGTACGCCCAGGTGGCGGCGGTGACCGCGGCCGCGGACGGCTCGACGTCCCGGTCCGCGCCGGTGCATGTCTTCGTCAACCCGCGGGTGTTCGGGGCGCTGGGCGACGAGGGCGCCCAGGTGGTGCTCAGCCACGAGGCGGTGCACGTGGCGACACAGGCGCCCTTCGCGCCGCTGCCGCTGTGGCTGTTGGAAGGGTTCGCCGACTATGTGGCGTTGCGTGACGTCGACCTGCCGCTGACCACCACGGCCGGCCAGATCGCCGCCCAGGTGCGCGCCGACGGGGTGCCCGAGGAGTTGCCTGGGCCGGACGAGTTCGCGACCAACAGGCAGCATCTGGGCGCGGCGTACGAAGCGGCCTGGCTGGCGTGCACCACCATCGCCGCGCATGCCGGCGAGGAGGCGTTGGTCGAGCTGTATACCCGCGCGTCGGCGGGGGAGCCGGTCGAGGACCTGCTGGTCGAGGTGATCGGGTGGACGTACGAGGACCTGGTGGCTGCCTGGCAGCAACGACTCCGGACGCTGCCGTGAGGCGGGTCGCCGCGGTGACGGTGCTGGTCGCGCTGCTCGGTTTCGGGGTGCTGGCCGCGGTGCTGGTGCCGTGGCAGCCGGTGCCGGAGTCGCTGGGGCCGTTGGTGTTGCCTGAGGCCGCGGAGGTGTTCACCGCCGAGGAGTTGGCTGCCTCGGCGGCGTACTCGTGGCCGGCCCGGTGGTGGAGTTGGACCGGGCTGGCGGTGTCGCTGGCGGTGGCTGGGGTGCTCGGGTTCACCCGGCTCGGCCGCGCCCTGATGGCGCGGCTGCCGAACCCGTGGTGGCTGCGCGCCTGGTGCGGGGTCGCGGTGGTGCTGTTGGCCGGTCGGCTGGCGACGCTGCCGACCGGGGTGGGGGGTTGGCGGCTGCGGGTCGAGCACGGCCTGTCCACGCAGACCTGGGCCGGCTATCTGCGCGATGTCGCGGTCGGGTTCACCGTGAATGTGGCGATCACCGGACTCGCGGTCGTGGTGCTGCTGGCGATCGTCCGCCGGTGGCGGACCTGGTGGCCGGCGATCGCGGCCGGGGCCTTCGCTGCGCTGGTGCTGGCCGGGTCCTGGCTGTTGCCGGTCCTGGTGGAGCCGCTGTTCCACGAGTTCACGCCGCTGGCCGAGGGGGAGTTGCGCACTGAGGTGATCGCTCTGGCCGAGGCCGAGGGGGTCGAGGTCGGCGAGGTTCTGGTCGCCGACGCGTCTCGTCGTACCACCACCTTGAATGCGTGGGTCTCCGGGTTCGGCTCCACGAAGCGGGTGGTGCTCTACGACACCTTGGTCGAGGACCTGCCCCGCGATGAGGCGATGTTGGTGGTGGCCCACGAACTGGCGCATGCCGCGCACTCGGACGTGCTGGTGGGTACGACGCTGGGTGCGCTCGGCGTCGCTGCCGCTGTCGCTGCCCTGGGGCTGATTGCCTTTCCCGTCGGTCGCGGGAGCGCGGGCGGGGGGGCCGGTGGAGCTGGTCGGGACCGCCGCCCCACTCCCACTCCCACTCCCACTCCCGCTCACGTGCCGTTCATCCTCGCCCTGGTCGCCTTCGCCTCGGTGGTGGTCGCGCCTGCGGAGAACGGGCTGAGTCGCCTGGTGGAGTTGCGTGCCGACGTGGTGGCGTTGGAGGTCACCGGGGATGCGGAGGCGTTCGAGCGGATGCAGCGTGGCCTGGCGTTGCGTTCGCTTCGAGACCCGGAGCCGCCGCGTCTGTCGCAGTGGTGGTTCGGCTCCCATCCGACGGTGCTGGAGCGGATCGGGCTGGCGCGGCTCTACGGTCACGCCGCCCGGGAGTAGTCGACCAGGTCGATCGCGATCGGGGTGCGCAGTCGGCGGGTGCCGGTGTGGTCGACGAGGTACGTCGCCCCGTGCGGGTCGCGCCACAGGTAGACGGCGGGGAAGGGTTGCGCGACCTTCCAGCGGCCATGGGTCTTGACCCGGTGGTGGAAGGCGGTCATCGGTCCGTAGTTCCCGATCCGTGAGGATCCCGGCTCGTCGCCGTGAGTCGATCCCGGCTCGCGCCAGGGCACGGTGTGGTCGATCTGCATGCTCGACCACCCGTCGTTCACGCAGGCGGGGGAGAAGGGGAACACATCGGCCGGTGTCAGCAGACACACGGCCTGTCTATGTCGATCCGGGATCTCGTACGAGTGCACCGGCGCCAGCCCCAGCGGGTCCAGCACCGGGCGGATCACGAAGGACGCCTTCTCACCCAGCGTCTGCCGGGCCCAGGCCTCGGTGACCGGGCCGATGCCCTCCAGGCGGGCAGTGTCGCAGGTGTCGGTCTTGACCAGGCCGGTGACGGGCTGTGCCGCGCCGCCGACCGGTGCGCCGCCGACCAGGTCGCCGCCGTACATGTGCAGGTAGAGGGTGAGCCGGGGCAGCAGCGCCCGCCAGTCGATGACGGGGGCGTCGCCGGTGGGCTGGCCGCCGCCGCGGCGGAAGGCGACCACGGCATCGTCGACGATCCCGCTGGTGGCCGGCTCGCCGTCGGTGGGGCGCTGCTTCCAGGCGGCGTATTGGGCGAGGAACCGGGTGGCGTACGCCGGGTTGGCCAGCAACACCATCGCCATCGCCCGGCGATGGTCCTCAGGTGCGTCCGAGCCCAGCGCCCGCAGGGCTTCGGCCAGGTAGGCGACGGTGGCGTCGACGCGGGCGATGCCGGCGGCGTCGGTGCGCAGGTAGAAGCCGCGCATCCCTTCGCCGGTGGATCGGGTGGCCCGGGCGAACTGTTCCCGGCGGGCGGCCTCCTCGCGCTGCCGAGCCGCCTCGGGGTCGGCGCCGACGATGGAGGCCTCGACGAGGGTCTCGAACTGGCTCCAGGAGATCCGGCCGTCCGCGGACTCGGCGACCCGGGAGTCGACGTACTTCGCCTGTTCCAGGGACAGGTCACGGCAACGGCGGGTGACGAACCGGGCATACGACGCCTCCACCTCGAGGGCCTGGACCCGCTGCCACAGTTGCGGGAAGCGGTACTGCAGGTCGAGGGCGGTGGCGATCAACTGTTCGCCGGCGTAGGAGGACTTGCCGAGTCGCGCGCCCAGGGTCGCGCCCGCGAAGCTGGCGACGTACGGCGTGCCGGGGCCGCCGTAGTGCCGGGCGGTCTCCCGGCCGGGGAGGTCGGCGGCGCGCGGGTCGAGCGAGTCGGGGCCGTTGATCGCGGCCCACTCGGCAGCCGCGCGGATCAGCTCCACCTCGGTGTGCCGCTGGCGGAGCGCGAGCATCTCGACGGCGTCGAGGACTCCAGTCCCCGTCATCTCGTCGAACGCGATCGCCTCGGCCATGGATCAAGCCAAGCAGGGACCACCGACAGTTTCGCGGTTCGGTGGTCGAGTGCCGCGACGTTTCGGTGGTCGAGTGCCGCCGAGGAACGAGGCGGTGTATCGAGACCAGCCGCCCGTTTCGGTGGTCGAGCGCGGCGACGTTCGGTGGTCGAGTGCCGCCGAGGAACGAGGCGGTGTATCGAGACCACGCGCCCGGCCGCCTGGAGTCTCGATACGCTCGCTGGCGCTCGCTACTCGACCGCCGATATGCGCGGGATCGGTGGTCGAGTGCCGCCGAGGAACGAGGCGGCGTATCGAGACCACCTCCAACGGAAATGAGCAGTGGCCCGACCGCGGGGTTCGGCCGGTCGGGCCACTGTGGGTGTGGGGGCCGGGGACGGGGACCCCGGCGCGCCCAAGACTCTGGGGTGGTTAGCAGGTGCTGCCGGTCCGCGTGGCGACATCGGTGCAGAAGTCCTCATAACTGTCCCGGACGGTTCCGCCCAGGATGAAGACGGCTGCGACGATGAGCGCGGCGACGCCGGCGATCAGGAGCCCGTACTCGACGGCCGAGGCGCCTGACTCCGAGCGGACGACGCGCGACGGTGGTTGGGCCGTTGCGGGCTGTTCCTGACGTTGGCTCACGGGTGCCTCCCTGGTCAGTGGCTCACGAGGACATCGGGTTGATCGGTTCGAGAAATGCAGCGTGGGGAGCAGGCCGAAGGTCTGCTCCCCACGCTGTTGAGAAGGACAGGATCAGCAGGTCCCGGAGTCGATGCAACCCTCGACGTCGGAGAACATGTCCCGGATGGTGCCTCCGAGGAGGAACACGACGGCGATGATCAGGGCGGCGATGCCGGCGATGAGCAGGCCGTACTCGACCGCGGATGCGCCGCGCTCGTCCATACCGGCCTTGCGGCCTTCGAGCATGATCTTCAGGTACTGAATGGCAGTCATTGTGTTTCCTCCATTGGTAGTCATATCCCCTAGGGGCTGTCGTCCTCTGGGCTCCCTCCCTGCGGACAAGTGAACTGTGTCACGGATGACCCGGGCCCTACATCCTGCGACCGCCCACCCTCACGTAGTCATTTGGGACTAGTCGGGTGGCTTCTTAGGTCCCGAGGTCCCGGATCGGTGCCCAAAAGGAGGGGCCCATGGTCACCAACCCGGCATGGGCCGAGTGCAGTGGCGCCCCCGGCGGTCCCAGCCGGTCGCGGCCACTCAGGGTCGGAAGCCCTCCAGCATCCCCATCCGGATGGCGGTGACCAGGGCCTGGGCCCGGTTACTGGCGCCGAGCTTGGTGTAGATCGAGGAGATGTGGGTCTTCACCGTGGATTCGCTCATGTAGAGCTGCCCGGCGATCTCACCGGCGCTGAGGCCGTCTGCGAGCAGCATCAGCACCTCCCGCTCCCGCTCGGTCACCTGCGGGCCGGTCATCCGGCGCACCATCGCCTCCGGCAACCCCGCGCACAGGAACGTCCGCGGTGACAGTTGGGCGTGTCTGGCGGCGGCGACAACGTCGTCGGCCGGAGCGTCCTTGCCGACGAAGGCCGACGCGCCGGCCTCCATCGCAGCGAAGATCTGCTGATCGCCGGCGTGCATGGTGAGCACCACCAGGCCGGTCGCCGGGTGCGAGGCGCGGATGCTGCGGACCAGGTCCAGTCCGGTGCCGTCGGGGAGTCGCAGGTCGGTGACCACCACGTCTGGGGTGGTCTCGGCGAAGAGTTCCATCGCCTCGGCGACGGTGCCCGCCTGACCCACCACCTCCATCTGGTCCTCGAAGGCCAGCGCCAGCCCCTGACGAATCAGCTCGTGGTCGTCGACCAGCAGCACTCGGGTCACTGCTTCCTCACCTCGATCGTCACGCCACCATCATTGCGTACGGTGAGCTCGGCGCCGATCCTCCGCGCCCGCTCGGCCATGATCGTCATCCCCTGGGAGTCGCCGGCGGCCTCCTGTAGGCCGACCCCGTCGTCGCTGACCTGCAGGAAGAAGCCGTCCGGCGAGCTGGCGAACTCCAGCAACAGTCGGCTGGCCCGGGCGTGCTTGACGGCGTTGTGGGTGGCCTCCTGGGCGATCCGGAGCAGGTGGTGGGCGACGTCATCGTCGAGCTGCACGCGCTCTCGGATCTCCATGGTGACCTCCAGCGGGGTGGTGGCCCGCAGATGGGCGGCCAGTCGCTGCAACTGCTCGCCCAGGGTCGCCGGCGGCGCATTCTCCGAGCGCAGGTCATAGACGGTACGCCGGATCTCGCCCACCACCCGGGAGATGGACTGTCGCAGGCTGCGCAGCCCCTGCTCCTGCTCCGGGTCGGAGGTGCGGGCCGCCAGCGCGTCCACCAGGTAGCCGAGCGTGGCCACCTCCTGGGCGATCCCGTCGTGCACCTCACGGGCCAGTCGTTGCCGCTCATCCGCGGTCGCTCGCTCCCGCAGCCGGGCGAAGGTCAACGCGCTGTCCAGGCCGACCGTAGCCTCGGCCAACTCCATCGAGGCCAGCGCCTGGCGGACCCCCGAGCTACCCGGGCGGACGATGCCATGCAGCACCGCGACAGGCCCGGTGTCGGTGCGCAGCGCGAACGCGAAGTGGGCCCCCTCGAGCACCGGCGCCTTCGACTCCCAGGCGGCGCGCAGTTGCTGCTGCCGTGCGGCGGAGTGGTCGGTGGCCGGCGAGTCCACCACCGGACTGAACTGGTCCCCGACCGGTACTGAGACCGCAGCGGCGATACAGCCCGGGATCTCGTCGATGGCCCGGCCCTGCAGGTGCTCGGCCATCGGCACCGGGTCCAGCCCGGCGCTGAGCTCGTCGCTGAGGTCGAGGACGCTGGTGAGCAGCCGCCGCGCCTCGGCGTAGCTGTGCAGCGTCTGGTCCCGCGCCCGGCTGGTTCGGTGCACGAAGATCGCGATCATCGCCAACCCGACCCCGGCGGTGAACCACAGGGTGATCGCGGCCGCCACGTCGGGGTCGGCGTCCTCCCCGGCCTGGATGGCTCGGAGCACGATCGCCCCGAGCTCCAGGGCGAGCACCAGCACGGCGCCACGGGCGCCCTTCCACAGGCCGACCACCAGCGGGGAGACGACCAGCGCTGGCAGCATCGTGGGGTGCTCGGTGAAGACGAGGAGTACTATCACCGCCACCGTCACTGCCTCGAGCACCAGCACCAGGTCCCGGGCGAACCGGGTGATCAGGGTGGCGAAGAAGAAGGTCGCCCAGACCAGGCTCAACAGGACGGCTGCGAACAGTGCCTCGGAGTCGCCGTTGAGCAGCGCCGGCAACAGCACCAGGATCGCGGCGAAGCCCCGGACCGCCCCGGTGACCTGGGCGAAGGTCCAGTTGGCGTCCGGCTTCTGTTGTGTGGTCAGAACGAGTCCATCATGCTGATGGCCGCCGGCCCCATCACCGCAATGAAGAGGGTCGGCAGGATGAAGAAGATCAGCGGAATGGTGATCTTCACCGGCACCTGCTGGGCCTTCTCCTCGGCGTGCTGACGACGCTTGACCCGGATCTCGTTGGACTGCACCCGGAGCACCTGCCCGATCGGGATGCCGAACTGGTCGGCCTGCACCATCGCGCTGGTGAAGGTGCGCAGGTCGGCCACGTCACTGCGGTCACCCATCGACCGCATCGCCTCGGCGCGGCCACGTCCCAACTGCATCTCCTGGAGGGCTCGGGCGAACTCCTCGCCGATTGGTCCCTCGGTGTTGCGGGCCACCTGCTGCATGGCGGCGTCGAAGCCGAGCCCGGACTCCACCGAGATGGTCAGCAGGTCGATGGCGTCGGGGAGTTCGCTCCGGACCAACTTTGATCTGTCATAGGCGAGTTGGTAGAGGTACAGGTTCGGTGCCAGGAAGCCGACAATCACACCTCCGGCCACCACTGGGATCCAGACTGGGAAGGAGATGCTCATGATCAAGCAGACGACTGCGGACAAGCCGAAGCCAAAGAAGGCCACGACCACCTTGGCTGCGGCCACCCGGTCCACGTTCCATCCGGCTGGGTTGCCAGCCAAGTCGAGTTTGCGACGGACCCGCTCGGCGCTGTCGGCTCCGCTGAGGCGACGCCCTAGATTCATCGCACGTTGATAGAGCGGTGCAAGCACGCGTTCCCCGAAGGGGCGGTCGGCCTCAGCCTTGATCAACGCCTCAGGGGCAGCGGTGACTTGGTCCAGGTAGGCCAGCGACTGGGCCAGCCCGGTGCGTTCTTTGCTCAACCCGCCCACGGCGGCGAAGAGCACGAAGAGCGCCACGAAGACCAGCACCACGCCGATCAGCAGTGTCGTCGATGCCATCTCACACCTCCACCTTGACGAGTTTGCTCATCCAGAATGCACCTATGGCCAGCCAGAGCGAGCCACCGACGAGCATGACGATGCCGCGGATGTCGGTGAAGAGCACGTTCACGTACTCCCACTGCGTCAGCGTCAGGTACACCAAGAACAGGGGCGGCAGCCCACCCAGCACCCAGGCCGACAACCGACCCTCCGCCGACAGCGTCTTCACCTGTCGTCGCAAGTACTCACGCTCGCGCAGCGTCCCCGCGACGGTGAGCAGGAGTTCGGCCAGGTTGCCACCGACCTCACGCTGGATCCGGATCGCCATCACCACCCAGGCGAAGTCCTTGCTCTGCATCCGGGCGGCCACATCGTCCATGGCGGCCTCCAGGGGAACGCCCAGTCGGTTCTCGATCAGCACGCGCTTGAACTCACCGGAGATCGGCTCGTTGCCCTCTTTGACCACGGCATCGATCGCCTGAGTGATCGACAGGCCTGCCTGCAGACCACCGGCGATCATTTGCAGGGTGTCAGCCAGAGCTGCCTGGAACTTGTTCAGGCGCCGGCTGCGCTTGAGGCCCAGCCAGACCCACGGCACCAGTGCCCCGATGGCGAGGAAGACAATGAGCCACAGGAACGAACCGCCGCCGAGCAGGAACCCGACGAACGCCGCCCCGATCGCAATACCGCCGTGCATCAGGATCCACTCGGCCGGCTTCATAGCGCTGCCCGCTGCCACCAGTCGCGCGTTGACCTTGGCTTCCAGCCCCTTGTTGCGGTTCAGCATCTTGGTGGCCGCACCCCGGGCCTGGTCGCCGAACGCCACGTGCTCGGTGGCACCCGCGCCGCCACCTGCCACGGCGTACGCCCCGATCCGGTCCTCCACCGAGGCCGGCTGCGGCCGGGAGCCGACCATCACCGCGATCAGCAGTCCGAGCATGCCCACCCCCAGCGCGCCGACGCCGGCGTACATCCAGGTGGCGGAGACGGCCGGCCAGGCGAACCCGCCGGTCCCCGCCACCGGCGGGGGAGCGGGCGGCTCGGCGTCGACCGCCGGCCGGACCTGGCCGAAGGCGGTCACCCTCAGGTCGCCGCCGGCAGCGGGCAGCAGCACCGTCACCTCGGCCTGCTCACCCACCCCGGACGGCACCGCCGCAGTGACCAGCACCTGCCGGCCCAGCGACTCCGCCTCCGCAGTGAAGGTCCGCTCCAGGTTGTTCGAGTCCGCGTCGATCACCGCGCCGCCACCGGCGGCAGCCAGGTCACGCAGCGGAGCCGCGCCGCGGCCGGTGAACTCCAGGGTGACCACATCCACGTGCACCCGAGCGTCGGTGATCGCCGCGAGCGGCGCCGCCAACTCGGTGTCGGTGGTGTCCCGGCCATCGGAGAGCACCAGCACACTGCGGGCGCCGTCGTCACCGGCCATGGCCACCGCTTCGATGATCCCGTCATAGAGTGCGGTCTGCCGCTGCAGTTCCAGACCGTCGATCACGGCGCGGGCCGCGGCCCGATCGGTGGTCGGCTCCAGCGCCCGGGTCACGTCCCGGGCATAGGTGACGATCCCGATCCGCAGGTCGGAGGGCACGGTGTCCAGATAGACCTGCGCTGCCCGGGCGGCGGCCTCGATCCGCGCGCCGGCCATCGAGTTGCTGACATCGATCGCCAACACTGTGGTCCGGACCAGGTCGGTGGTGTCCGAAGCGAGCACGGCGCGAGCGGCCACGTCCTGGCCGCCGATCGACGCCGCGACCCCGTCCAGGTCCACGTCCACGCCGGCCGGCACCCCGACCAGCACCTGCACCTCGTCACCCTCGGGTCCGATGTGGTTGATCGTCGCCGCGAGAGCAGGACTGGACAGCCCGAACGTCAACGCGATCAGGCCGAGCAGTCCGGTCAGACGCCGCATCAGTTGCCATCCATGGCGAACAGCATCGGGTCGACCCGCACGTTGGCGTCGGCCATCTTCTCCAGGAACTTCGGCCGCAGTCCGGTGGAGACCAGCCGCCCCAGCCGGCGCCCCTCGGAGTCGTAGCCGGCGGAGTTGTCGTAGATGAAGATGTCCTGGAGGGTGATGATGTCGCCCTCCATCCGGTCGATCTCGGTGACGTGCGAGATGTGCCGGGTGCCGTCCTTGAAGCGGGTCTGGTGCACGATCACGTCCACCGCCGAGCTCACCTGCTCCCGGATCGCCCGCACCGGCAGGTCCATGCCGGCCATCAGCACCATCGTCTCCAGGCGGGCCAGGGTGTCCCGGGGGCCGTTGGAGTGCAACGTACAGATCGAGCCGTCGTGACCGGTGTTCATCGCCTGCAGCATGTCCAGCGCCGAGGAGTCGCGGACCTCACCGACGACGATCCGGTCCGGCCGCATCCGCAGGCTGTTCTTGACCAGGTCGCGGATGGTGACCTCGCCCTTGCCCTCGATGTTCGGCGGCCGCGACTCCAGCCGGACCACGTGGTCCTGCTTGAGCTGCAGTTCGGCGGCGTCCTCGATGGTGACGATCCGCTCGTCGTTGGGGATGAACGAACTCAACACGTTCAGCGTGGTGGTCTTGCCGGCGCCGGTGGAGCCGGAGACGATGATGTTCAACCGGGCCTTCACGCACGCCTCGAGGAAGTCCGCGGTGCGCTGTGACATGGTGCCGAACCGGACCAGGTCGTCGGCGGTGAACGGGTCGGTGGCGAACTTCCGGATCGTCAGCGCGGAGCCGTCCAACGACAGCGGCGGCACGATCGCGTTCACACGGGAGCCGTCGGGCAGCCGGGCGTCCACCATCGGCGACGACTCGTCGACGCGACGGCCGATCCGGGTGACGATCTTCTCGATGGTGCGCCGCAGATGCGCCTCGTCGGCGAAGGTCGTCTCGACCTTGACCAGCCTGCCGTGCTGCTCCAGGAAGATGTTGTCGTGGCCGTTGACCATCACCTCGGAGACGTCGTCGTCACGCAGGTACGGCTCGATCGGGCCGTAGCCGAGGATGTCGTCGCTGATCTCCTGGGTGACCCGGGCCCGGTCGGCGCCGGACAGCGGCCGGTCCTGGGTGGCCAGCACGTCCGCCAGCACCGTCTTGACCTTGCCCTCCAGCTCCTGCTGGTCGACGTTGGCGTCGTAGAGCTGCGGACCGAGTTGCTTGAGCAGTTCGGTGTGCACCGAGGACTTGATCTCCTCGATCCGGTCCGCAGCCTTGCGCCACGCGGCGCGCTTGCCGCTGCCGGCCTCCTCAGCGGCCGCAGCCGCAGTGGCGGCGCGCTTGCCCGGAGTGTTCCCACCCTCGGCGCGGGCCAACTCATCCTTGACCGGCGGCGCCTCCCCGGAGGCGTGCTTGCCACTGGCGTCCGGCTTCCCTCCCCGGGCAGCCGCTGCTGCGAGTCGATCTCCCAAAGAACTCATCAGCGTCCTCGTTTCCTCCCGAAGCGTCGCCGCTTCTCCTCACTGTCCATGTCGTCGTCCGGCTCGGGTCTCCCTCCCGGTGGCACCGGCTCGTCCGCGAGCTCCTCCGCAAGTCGGCGGTAGGCCTTGCTGGCCTGCTGGTCCGGATCGGCGATCACGATCGGGCTGCCGGCGTTGGTGGCGGCCGCGATCCGCACCGAAGAACCGACCTCGACCGAGATCGGCATCCCCAGGATGCTCTCCACCCGCTCGTTGGTGATGCCCAACTCCGGATCGGCGCGGTTCAGCAACAGATGCCGTCGGTCCTTGGCCAACTGGAGCAGGTCCATCGTCTCCAGCGCCACCTTGACGTTCTTCAACGTCGGCACGTCCAACGTGGCCACCACGACACACTCGTCGGTCTCGTCCAACGCGGTCAGAGTGAGCTCGTCGAAGCTCGGCGCCGTGTCCACCACGACGTACTCGAACATCCCGGTCAACGTCCGCAGCACCCGAGAGACCAGCCGCGGGCTGATCCGGTCCCGGGCATCGGGCAGCGTCGGTGCGGCCAACACCGACAGCGAGGCGTCATGCTTGGTCAGCAGCGACTCCAGCATCGCCGGGTCCAGGTCGTCCTCGGAGCCGATCGCCTGCTCCAGCGTGTGCGACGGCATCAACTGCAAGGTGATCGCCACGTCGCCGAACGCCAGGTCGAGGTCGACCAGGCACACCTGCCGGGCGCCACCATTGGCCAGCGCCAACGCCAGGTTCACCGAGGCAGTGGTCTTGCCGACTCCACCCTTGGGGGAGAAGACGGTGATCATCTTGCCCTCGCGGTGCAGGCCACCCGCGCCACGCACCGCCACCCAGTACTGGTACGCCGAGTCGACGGCGCCGCGCACCGCCTCCTGGTCACCGAGGCCGACCACATCACGGGCGCCGGCCGCCATCGCCTGCCGGAGCACACCGGCATCGAGGTCGGCGTCCTCCCGGACGATCACCACCGAGGTGGTGGGCCGGGAGAACCGCAACTTCGCGGCGATGTCGGTCGCCTCGTTCAGGTCGACGCTCGGCCCGAGCACCACGACGTACTCCTCGGGGTGCCGGTCCAACCAGGCATCGAGGTGAGCCCGCGAATCCATCACGTGCGACCCGGCCGGCATCACCGGACTGAGCTTGGCGGCCGTCTCCGGTGCCTTTTCAACGACGACAGGCATGGTGGCTTCCTAGCCTCTCCCTCAGAAGAGGTTGATGATGGTGGCTCCGGGACCGGCGGACAGTTCGCTGGACTCGGTGGTCAGGCCGAACGCGAGTTGGCCGATCTCCTGGGCGAGCAGGATCTTCTCCGCCTGCTCCTTGGTCACTGCCAACGTGATCAGGGTCCGTGGCAACTGCTCCGACACGGTGCCGCCGTCCTCGGTGGTCACCGTGGTGGTGATCGGGGTGGTGGATCCGACGCCGAGCACCTGTACGCGGTCCAGTAGCAGACGGCTGAAAGCGAGGGTGGTCTGTGCCCCATCCTGGTTGCCACCCTGGCTGCCGGTCTCCTCCGCACGGGTCACGAAGATCGCCACCTCGGAGCTGGGGCTGACGAAGCCGGCCACCCGGGCCGGGTCGGTCAGGTTCACCGACATCGCGATCATCCCCTCGGGGATCTGCAGCACCGCCGAAGCGCCCTCGGCGCCGGCGCCGAACTTGCCCGGGATCAACTGCTCACCGGGGAAGATCCGGGTCAACGCCACCTGGCCGGAGATCTCCGTGGTGGACGTCAGCGCCCCCGGGAGGATCTGCTCGGACGGCACCGGCTGCAACTGCAGCTTCCCGGCGCGCTGCGCGACGTCGATGCTCTCACCGGGCTCGATCGTGGTGACCACCCGGAGCACCTCCTGGGCGTTGAACCGCTCCTCGGCGCGGGTGTCCGCCCCACGGGCGTACAGGAAGACCAACAGTGTGCCCAGCGCGGCGATCACTGCGGCTACCAGCAACAAAACCTTGCGACGATCCATCGTGTGTTCCCTCCTCGGAACGCGCTCGACACGCATCCCCCCTCTGTCACAGCTCCATCAGCCGTCACAGTCCTACTTGGCCAAAGCCTGCCCTACTTGCCGGGACCTTGGGACCGGATTGACCAACTGTGCGCAAATTGAGATCGGTCCCTGCCCTCCCAGTCAGGGAGACGGCTCAACGTGCGAACAATGACTCGACTTCGTCACGCAATTCGCGCATCACCACATTGCGCTTGAGTTTGAGGCTCGGGGTCAGAAGTCCCGCCTCCTCGGTCCAGTCGTCGGCGAGCACCGTGAACTTCCGGATCGACTCGGCCTTGGAGACCGCCTGGTTCGCGTCATCGACGGCCGCCTGGATCTCGGCGAGCAGATCCGGATCGTCCACCAGCTCCGCGGCACCACCGGACTTGCCGTGCTGCTCGGCCCACGCCGGCAGCGCCTCAGCATCCAGGGTGATCAGGGCCGCGATGAACGGCTGCCCGTCACCGACCACCATGCACTGGGAGACCAGGGCGTGGCCGCGCAGCCGGTCCTCCAGCACCGTCGGGGCGACGTTCTTGCCGCCCGCGGTCACCAGGATCTCCTTCTTCCGGCCGGTGATCCGCACGAAACCCTCGTCGTCGACCTCGCCGACGTCGCCGGTGTGGAACCAGCCGTCGTTGCTCAACACCTCACGGGTGGCGTCCTCGCGGCCCCAGTAGCCGGTGAAGACCTGACCGCCGCGGAACAGCAACTCCCCGTCGTCGGCCACCCGCACCGCCGTGCCCGGCAACGGCCGGCCGACGGTGCCGATCTTCTGCGCCTCGGGCAGGTTCACCGTCACCGCGGCCGTGGTCTCGGTGAGCCCGTAGCCCTCGAGCACGTTCAGGCCGATGCCCCGATAGAAGTGGCCCAGCCGTTCCCCGAGCGGCGCTCCGCCGGAGACGGCGTACTCACAGTTCCCGCCGAGCTTCTCCCGCAGCGTGCCGTAGACGAGCTTGTCGAAGACCGCATGCCGGGCCTTGAGCCGCAGCGGCATCCGGCCGCCGTCCAGCGCCCGGGACCAGGCGATCGCAGTGTCCGCGGCCGCATTGAAGATCTTGCCCTTGCCGTCGGCGGTGGCGCGCTGGGAGGCGGTGTTGAACACCTTCTCGAAGACCCGCGGCACCGCCAGGATGAACGTGGGGGAGAAGGACTCGAAGTCCTCCAGCAGCCGGGTGATGTCCGCGGCATGCCCGAGCCGCACCCGGGCCTTGATGCAGCCGACCTGGATGATCCGCGCGAAGACATGCGCCAACGGCAGGAACAGCAGCGTTGAGGCACCCTCGGTGGTGAACAGCTGGTCCAGCTCCTCGACAGCCACCGAGAGCTCGAACTCGAAGCCGCCGTGCGTCAGTTGGCAGCCCTTCGGCTCACTGGTGGTCCCCGAGGTGTAGACGATCGAGGCCAGGTCGCCCGGCCCCGCCTGGGTACGACGCTCCTCCAGGTCGGCGTCGGAGATGTCGGCGCCGAGCCGGGAGAGCACCTCGATCGCGTTGTCGTCGAGGGACCAGACGTGGTTCAGGTCGGGCAGGTCGCCGCGGCACGCCGCCACCTTGGCCAGGTGGGCGGCGTCCTCGACCACCACCGCCTTGGCGCCGGAGTCGCCCAGGTAGTGCTGCACCTGCGCGGTGGCGGCGGTCTCGTAGATCGGCACCGTCACCGCCCCGGCGAACCAGATGGCGTAGTCGAGCAGCGTCCACTCGTACCGGGTCCGCGACATCAGCCCCAGCCGGTCGCCCGGCTCGATGCCGGCAGCCACCAGGCCCTTGGCCACCGCGACCACCTCGGCGTGGAACTGGGCCGCGGTCACCGGCAGCCATTCGGTGGCATTGGCGGTGCTCCGCTTGCTCAGGACGACCACGTCACCGTGGTCGCGAGCATTGGTGACCACGTCATCGGTGAGGTTCCCGGTGGTCGGCAGGTCGATCGTCAGGGGGGTCGAGAACTCGCGCACACCATGCAGGCTAGTACCCTCAGGTGCCATGGCAGAGCAGACCACCTCGTCAATCGTGATCGAGGCGAGCCCCGCCGCGGTGATGGACGTGATCGCAGACTTCGCGTCGTACCCGACCTGGGCCAAGGGAGTGAAGACGGCCGAGGTGCACGGGACCACCCCCGAGGGGCGTGCCGAGCGGGTCGCCTTCCGGCTGGAGGTGCCGCCGATCAAGGACTCCTACACGCTCGCCTACACCTGGCAGGGCGACGATCAGGTCACCTGGACCCTCGTCGAGGCGGGCATGCTGACCGCCCTCGACGGCGCCTACGTGCTCCGGGACCTCGGTGGCCGCACCGAGGTGACGTACCGGCTGGCGCTCGATGTCTCGGTGCCGCTGATCGGCATGCTCAAGCGCAAGGGGGAGAAGATGCTCATCGACACCGCACTCAAGGGGCTCAAGACGCGCGTCGAGTCACTTGCCTGACCGCGTGCGCATCCTCCTCTTCACCGGCAAGGGCGGCGTCGGCAAGTCGACGGTCGCCTCCGGCACCGCTGCCCTGGCCGCGGCCTCCGGACAGCGGACCCTGGTGCTCTCCACCGACGCCGCGCACTCGCTGGCGGACGCGTTCGGGGTCCCGGTCGGACCCGAGCCGACCCAGGTGGCCGACCACCTGTTCGTGCAGCAGGTGGACGCACAACTGCGTTTCGAGCAGTCCTGGGCCGACATCCAGCGCTACATGCTCACCGTCCTCGACGTCGCCGGGGTGGACCCGGTGGCCGCCGAGGAACTGACCGTGATCCCCGGTGCCGAGGAGGTGCTGGCGCTGCTGGAACTGCGCCTGCACGCGCTCTCGGGTGAGTGGGACGTGATCATCGTCGACTGTGCCCCGACCGCTGAGACGCTGCGGCTGCTCGCACTCCCCGAGGCGCTGGGGTGGTACATGCAGCGCGTCTTCCCGACCGAACGGCGGGTCGTCAAGGCGCTGGGCCCGGTGCTGTCCAAGGCTGCCGGGGTGCCGATGCCCAAGGACGACGTCTTCGACGCCATCGAGCGGCTGCATCGCGAGCTCGATGAGGTGCGTCAGCTGCTCAGTGGCCCGAACGCGAGCGTCCGGCTGGTGCTCACCCCCGAGAACGTGGTCGTCGCCGAGGCCCGCCGCTCCTGGACGACGCTGTCGCTGTACGGCTACCGGGTGGACAGCGTCGTCGCCAACCGGGTCTTCCCCGACTCCGACGCCGACGAATGGCGCGCGGGCTGGGTGGAGGCCCAACGTGAGGTGCTGGCCGGCGTGGAGCAGTCGTTCGCGCCGCTGCCGGTCTACCGATCGACGTACCGGACCGGAGAGCCTGTCGGTGTCGACGCGTTGGCCGACCTTGCCGCCGACGTGTACGGCGGAGCCGACCCGCTGGCGCTGCCGGTCGGGGACGGACCGTTCCGGATCACCCGCCACGACACCGGCGCGGTGGTCGAGCTGGCGCTGCCCGGGGCTACCCGGGACCAGGTCGACCTGGGACGCAACGGCGACGAACTGGTGGTGACCGTGGGATCGTATCGGCGGGTGCTGTCACTGCCGGCCAGCCTGTCCCGGCTCGGCATCGCCGGTGCCCGAGTGACCGACGGCACGCTACGAGTGCGCTTCGAGGGAGGTGACGTGAATGGGTGACGAACACGACGACATCGGCTCCGCCGCCGAGGAGGCAGCGAAGTTGTTCCATGCCCTGACCGACTGGGCCAAGGAGTCCGGCGGCGGCCTCGGCGACGGCGTAGCCTCGATGGCGTCCCAGGCCTCGCACGCCTTCCACGAGGTCAACGAGCACATCGCCACCGGCGCCGCCGAGTGCCAGTACTGCCCGGTCTGCCGGGTCGTGCACCTGGTCCGCGAGACCAGCCCGGAGGTGAAGACCCACCTCGCGGTCGCCGCCAGCCACTTCGCCCAGGCCGCGGCCGGCATCCTGGCCACCGCCGTCCCGGACCCCGCCGAAGGCGGCCGGCAGCGTGACGAGCCCCGAGTTCAGCACATCGACCTCGATGATGAGGCGGAGGACCCTCAGGAATGACCACCCTTGCCTGCGGCGTGGATGTCGGCGGCACCAAGATCGCCGCCGGAGTCGTGGACACCGCCGGGACCGTGCTGGCGCAGGTGCGCGCCGTGTCGCCCGCCGCTGACCCGGCCGCGATCACCGACACCATCGTCGGCCTGGTCGACCAGTTGCGCGCGGCCCACGACGTCGGCTCCGTCGGCGTCGGAGCCGCCGGCTTCATCGACGCCGACCGCGCGACGGTCCGGTTCGCCCCTAACATCGCCTGGCGCGAGGAGCCCCTCGGCGCGGCATTGCACCACCGGCTCGGACTGTCGGTGGTGGTCGAGAACGACGCCAACGCGGCCGCCTGGGGCGAGTACGCGTTCGGAGCCGGCCGGGGAGCCGACACGATGCTGACCGCCACCCTCGGCACCGGGGTCGGCGGGGGGTTGATCCTCGGCGGACACCTGCACCGCGGCAGCCACGGGATGGCCGCTGAGATCGGCCACCTGCGACTGACCCCCGACGGACCGCTCTGTGGCTGCGGCAAGCGCGGCTGCCTGGAGACCTACTCGTCCGGCACCGCCCTGGTCCGCCGGGCCCGGGAGGACGTCGAGGCCGGGTTGCCCGGCACCGAACACCTCCGGGCGCTGGCCAACGGCGCCGTGACCGGGCCGATGGTCACCGAGGCGGCGATGGCCGGCGACCGCTACGCGATCACGCTGCTGGCCGAGGTGGGGCGCCACCTCGGCTACGGCCTGGCCTCACTCTGCGCGGTCCTCGACCCCGACACCATCGTGATCGGCGGCGGCATGGTCGCCGCTGGCGAGCTCGTCCTCGGCCCGGCCCGGGACAGTCTCGCCGCCGAGCTGAGCGCCGCCGCGCACCGGCCACCACCGGCGCTGCTGCCGGCAACCCTGGGCAACACCGCCGGGCTGATCGGCGCCGCCGACCTCTCCCGGATGATGACGTGAGTCAGCCCCTCTGGGTCGGCGTCGACGTCGGCGGCACCAAGGTGCTGGCCGGAGTGGTCGACGCGGACGGCCGGGTACGTCGTACCGCCCGACGGGCGACGCCGGGGCGCCGGGTCGACGTACGCCGTGTCGAGGACGCGATCGCCCAAGCGGTCGCCGAGGTCGCGGCCGGGGAGCCGCTGGCCGGTGTCGGCCTGGCCGCCGCCGGCTTCGTGGACGCCGACCGGGCCCGGGTCCGGTTCGCGCCGCACCTGCCCTGGCGCGGCGAGGACGTGCGCGCCCGGATGACGGACCGGCTCGGGGTCGAGGTGAAGCTGGAGAACGACGCCAACGCCGCGGCCTGGGCCGAGCACCGGTTCGGTGCCGGGCGCGGGGTCGATGACCTGCTGATGATCACCATGGGCACCGGGATCGGCGGCGGCATCGTCAGTGACGGCCGGCTCACCCGGGGCCGCAACGGGATGGCTGGCGAGTTCGGCCACATGATGGTGGTGCCCGACGGGCAGCCCTGCGACTGTGGCGGTCGTGGGTGCTGGGAGCAGTACGCCAGCGGTGGGGCCCTGGTCCGGGCCGCGCAGCACCGATTCGGTCAGCAGCCGTCGCTGCTGGAGGACCTGTGCCACGGAGATCCGGCGCTGATCAGCGGCCCGATGGTGACCGCCGCAGCCGAGGAGGGCGACCTGCTCGCTCGGGAGGCGTTCGCCGAGGTCGGACGGTGGCTCGGCGTCGGTCTGGCGAACGTGGTCGCCGCTCTGGACCCGGCCTGTGTGGTGGTCGGTGGCGGAGTCTCGGCCGCCGGCAACCGGCTGCTGGACCCGGCCCGGACAGCCCTCGAGCACTCCCTGGTCGCCGCCGGCCATCGGGAACTGCCGCCCGTGGTAGCCGCCGCTCTCGGCCCCGAAGCCGGCCTGATCGGCGCCGTCGACCTCGCCCGCCCCTGACGAAGTGGGGCTTGTGGCCCGCCGAGGTGGGGTTCGTGGCCGGCCGAGGTGGGGTTTGTGGCCGCCTGGGGTGGTGATCTCGATACATCCGCTCGTTCCTCGCGGACACTCGATCACCGAGATACATCCGCTCGTTCCTCGCGGACACTCGATCACCGAAGGGGGCTCGTTCCTCGCGGACACTCGATCACCGAAGGGGGCTCGTTCCTCGCGGACACTCGATCACCGAGGGGGGTGGTCAGACCTGGGCGCCGTTGTCCCAGTCGTCGGGACGCCGAGGCATCCGCCAGACCAGGTAGCCGAACCCCCAGGCGAACCACGCCAGGACGACCAGCGCCAGCGGCTGGGGGAGTGAGAAGCGCAGCACCCCGAGCAGCAACAGCAGCGCAGGCATCCCGAGCAGCCCGATCCACGCGGTCAGCCGCACCGGCGGAGGCATCACCAGCGGGCCCGGATCCGGCGGCACGAACCGATCGGCCAGGAGCGGCTCATCCGGCTCATCCGGCTCCGGGGGCGCCTCGGCGTAGCCCGGGGCCACCAGTTCCTCGACGTCGGGCGGCGGTGGCGGGGGCGGAGCCGGCTCGGGCGGCGGGGAGCCGTCGTCGAGTGCCGCCCGCTCGCCGAAGTTCTCCACGATGGCGCGCCAGGCCTCGTCCTCGTCCGGCCGGTTCACCTCTTCAGCGTAGTTCGGTGTTGGTGACCCGAGCCACGAACTCGACACTCTCGGCGAAGATCGTCTCGGCGTCGTTGTCCAGCGGCGCCACGTGGTAGCTGTTGCTGAGCAAGCGTTCGGTGACGTCGGTGGACGAGACGCGGCTGAGGATGATCCGAGCCGACGAAGGGTCGACGACGTGGTCCTCGGTGGAGCGCAGCAACAGCAGTGGCGCGGTGACCCGGGGCAGCGATCGTCGTACCTGAGGCCAGGTGGAGACCAGGCTGGACAGCGCCTTCAACGGGGTCCGGTCATAGCCGCCCTCGTCAACGCCGGGCTTCTTGATGTCATTGGCCAGACCCGGCATCGACGGCACCAGATGCTTGAGCACCGGCAGCGCCAGCAACTGCTTGTTGGTGCTGGCCACGGCCGGGTTGACCAGGATCAGGCCGGCCACATCCGCGGGGCGATCCGCGGCCAGCTGGATGGTCAACGTGCCACCCATCGACAAGCCGCCGATCACCACCTGGTCGCACTCCCGGGTGAGCTTGTCCAGGGCACGGTTGACCGCGGCGTACCAGTCGGCCCAGCGGGTGGTGTTCATCTCCCGCCAGTCAGTGCCGTGGCCGGGCAGCCGCGGCAACTCCACGGCGAACCCCCGGGCGGCCAGCGACTCGGCCCACGGCCGGATCGAGGCCGGGGAGCCCGTGAAGCCATGGCTGAGCAGCACGCCGACCTTGCGGCCGCCGGTCGACTCGGGTCGGGCGGGTGCGGAGAACGGATGAGCAGTGGGCATGATCGGCACAGGGTTGATTCTGCACTAGTGTTCGGTGCAGCACGCGAGCGGCGACAAGCGGAGGTCTGCAATGTTCTATTGGTTCCTGAAATGGATTCTCCTCGGCCCGCCGCTGCGACTGATCTTCCGCCCCCAAGCCCACGGTGTCGACCACGTGCCGACCGAGGGGCCGGCGATCCTGGCGTGCAACCACCTCTCCTACGCCGACTGGTTGTTCATGCCGCTGGTGCTGCCGCGCCGGGTGAGCTTCGTGGCCAAGGCCGAGTACTTCACCGGCACCGGGGTCAAGGGGTGGCTGCAGAAGAACTTCTTCACCGGCACCGGGAACATCCCGATCGACCGATCCGGTGCCAGCGCCGCCGAGGGAGCCCTCACCAGCGCCAAGAAGGTGCTGGGCAGCGGTGGCATCTTCGGCATCTTCCCCGAGGGCACCCGGTCACACGACGGGAAGCTCTACCGCGGCCGGACCGGCGTCGCGCGGCTGGCCCTGGAGACCGGCGTACCGGTGATTCCGGTGGCCGTCGTGGGCACTGACGTGGTGGCCCCGCCGGGCAAGAAGTTCGGCCGGTTCACCCGCCCGGTGGTGCGCTTCGGTGAGCCGCTGGACTTCTCCCGCTACGAAGGGATGTCCGACGACCGCTACATCCTGCGGTCGATCACCGACGAGATCATGTACGCGATCATGGAGCTCTCCAAGCAGGAGTACGTCGACATGTACGCGCCGCAGGCCAAGGAACTGTCCAAGCAGGCCGAGCAGGAGCAGCGCCGCAAGAAGGCCTCCTGAGCGGTGACCCTCCGCGAGCAGCCCTGGCAGCATCCGGCGGCACTGGCTGTCACGGATCGGATGTTCTCGGTCTGGGCGGCGTTGCGGGTGCTGGTGCTGCTCAACATGCTGGCCGTCAACCTGTACCGCCGCGACGAGGTCGTCCACACGGGTTGGTGGGCCAGCATTCTGGTGGTGCTGATCGGGTGGAGCATCTTCACCCTCTGGGCCTATCGGGCGCGCCGGCGCGGCCTCGGGGGGCTGCTGGTGATCGACCTGACCCTGGCCACCGCCGCACTGCTCTCGTCGGCCTGGGTGAAGGCGGACCCGGACACGGCGACCGTGCCCGGATTCTGGGTGATGTCGGTGGTGCTCGCCTGGGCGATCCACTGGCGCTGGCGCGGAGGGCTGCTCGCGGCGGCCGTCATCTCTGCCACCGACTTCGTGATCCGCACCGAGTTCACCGCGACCAACTACGGTTACACCTTCCTGCTGATGATCGGCGGGCCGTTGGTGGGACTGATGTGTCAGTCACTACAGCAGATGGCGGTGCAGCGCGACGCCGCCGAACGGGCCGCCGCCGCAGCCCAGGAGCGGCAACGACTGGCTCGCACGGTGCACGACGGGGTGCTGCAGGTGCTGGCGCTGGTGCAACGCCGGGGGGCCGAGTTCGCCGAGCAGTTGCCCCAGACCTCGGGCGCCCAGGCCCAGGAGTTGGCTCGGCTGGCCGGGGAGCAGGAACAGGCGCTGAGATCCTTGGTGCACCAGTGGGCGGCGCCGCCCGCCGACCCGGCGTACACCCATGTCAGCGACCTGGCGGCAGCAGTGACCGGCCTTGCCCGCCGCCACCCGGGCCTGCAGGTGGAGGTGGCTACCCCCGGGGTCGCGGTCGAACTGCCGAGCGGGCTCGTCGACGAGCTGGTCGCCGCGGCAGGGGAGTGCCTCGCCAACATCAGCCGGCATGTCGGCCCGGACGCCCGGGCATGGGTGCTGCTGGAGGATCTGGGAGACCAAGTGGTGGTCTCGGTGCGAGACGAGGGGCCCGGCATCCCCGAGGGCCGGCTGGCTGCCGCGGAGGCCTCGGGCCGCCTGGGGGTCAGTCAGTCGATCCGGGCGCGGCTGGATGACCTCGGTGGCCACGCGCTGATGCATACCGGGCCCGAAGGCACCGAGTGGGAGCTCACCGCGCCGCGGGAGTGACCCGATGGGGAGCGACCCTGATCAGCAGTGCCCCCTGGCCTCGGGCGGTCGGGGCATCGGTAGCGTTAGGCCCCAGGTCGCCAGATCTGCCAGGGGCGGTAGCTCAGTCGGTTAGAGCAGAGGACTCATAATCCTTGGGTCGTGGGTTCGAGCCCCACCCGCCCCACCACGGGTCGAAGGCCGCGCACGACTCACTGGTGGCCGGCGATGACGAGTCGGCCGTTGCGCAACTCCAGGTCCAGGTGCACCTGCTCGGCGAAGGTGCTGCCGTCGTCCCGGACGTACTCGATCCGGTAGGCGACCCGCATCGCCTCCGCGTCCGGACGAACGTCGCTGACCGAGGCGCTGAGGAACTGTGACCACCACCCCCGATAGCCGGTGAAGCCACCGGAGTCGCTCTGGTACTCCGGAGTCAGCATCCGATAGCCCTCGCGGGTGTTGTGCACGGCCGCATCGACGTAGGCCCGGATGAACTCCACGATGTCGTCGTCGGTGACGTCCTCCAGTGCGGGATCGGGGGTGACGACCGGGGCCGCGTCCTGGCCGGTCGAGATGGCGATCTCCTCGGCAATCCGCCGTGGCGCATTGGCCGGATCCCCGGTCACCCACCACCAGCCGACCAGCACCACCAGCAGCACCGACAGCAGCGCCGCGGCGGCCAGGGTCGGAGTGACCACGATCAGCGGCTCCTCCCACTCCTCGTCCTCGTCCTCGACCTCCTGATCGGTGAGGACCTCAGCAGTCACCGGCGCGGACTGCTCCGGCGCGTCGATGACCAGGGTCGCACCGGTGACGGCTGGCGATGCGAGCCGCCGGGTCGGTTCGGCAGCAGCGTGGGTCGGGCTGTCGGTGGACCGGCTCGGTGGACCCATCGTGCCCAGCGAAGCCAGGTAGTTGCGCACGTCCTGCGCGGTCCACCGTTGTGCGGGGTCGGTGGTCAGGGTGTGCTCGATCGCCCGGGCCACCCACCCGGATTCGGGCAGTCGGGGTGGGGGCGAGTGCACCACCTGGTGCATGGTGGCGGTGACCTCGCCAGCGTCGAACGGGGCACGCCCGCTGACGGCATGGAAGAGGGTGGCACCCAGCGACCACACATCGCTGGCCGGTTCGGCGCGATGCCCGGAAGCGACCTCGGGAGCCAGGTACGCCGGGGAGCCGGTGACCAGGCCGGTCCGGGTCGCCGACTGGTCGGCCAGGCTCCGGGAGATGCCGAAGTCGCCGAGCTTGGCGTGCCCGTCGCTGGTCACGAAGACGTTGCCCGGCTTGACGTCCCGGTGCACGATGCCGGCCCGGTGAGCCGCCGCCAGCCCACCGGCGACCTGACCGATCAGGCCCGCCGCCACGTCCGGGCTCAAGGGGCCGTCACGCCGCACGATCTGAGCGAGGCTGGCCCCGTCGACGTACTCCATCACCAGCCACAGCTCGTCACCCTCGGCGACCAGGTCGAAGACGGCGACCACGCCCGGGTGGCTCAGTGAGGCCGCGAGCTGGGCTTCGCGTCGGGCGCGTTCCCGGGTGCCTTCGTCGGCCTCGGCGACGATGCGCTTCACTGCGACCTGGCGTTCCAACAACGTGTCGGTGGCCAGCCACACCGAGCCCATGCCGCCGTTGCTGAGTCGTCCCACCAGTGAGTACCTGCCGGAGCTCACGGACCTGTGTCACCTCGATCTCTCTAGCTTCGTACCGTCAACGAGCGAGATCCCCTGTCGTGACAGACTGGCCCGAGAAGGAGCCTGCGGCAACCGATGGCCCGCAGGCTGAGCAGTGAAAGGACTCCCGGCGTTGTCCGCACCCCACATCCTCGACGAGCTCGAATGGCGAGGTCTGATCGCCCACTCGACCGACCGTGACGCACTCCGTGCGGCACTCTCCGAGGGCACGGTGCGGTTCTATGTCGGGTTCGACCCGACCGCCCCGAGCCTGCACATGGGTCACCTGGTGCAGGTGTTGACCGCGAAGCGCCTGCAACTGGCGGGACACAAGCCCTACGCCCTCGTCGGTGGCGCCACCGGCATGATCGGCGACCCGAAGGAGTCGGGGGAGCGCACCTTGAACTCCCTGGACACCGTGAAGGACTGGGTCGAGCGGGTCCGCGGCCAGATCGAGCCGTTCCTGTCCTTCGATGGCGACTCCGGCGCGGTGATGGTCAACAACTACGACTGGACGGCGAGCCTGTCCACGATCGACTTCCTGCGGGACATCGGCAAGCACTTCCCGGTGAACCGGATGCTGGCCCGGGATGTGGTGCGCAGCCGACTCGAGGAAGGCATCAGCTACACCGAGTTCAGCTACGTGCTGTTGCAGTCGTTGGACTTCTTGAACCTCTACCGTGAGTACGGCGTCACCCTGCAGTTCGGTGGCTCGGATCAGTGGGGCAACCTGACCGCCGGCGCGGAACTGATCCGCCGTGCGGACGGAGGCAGGGCGCACGCCTTCGCCACCCCGCTGCTGACGAAGGCCGACGGGACGAAGTACGGCAAGACCGAGGGCGGCGCGCTCTGGCTGGACCCGGAGATGATGTCGCCGTGGGACTTCTACCAGTTCTGGCTCAACGTCGAGGACGAGAAGGTCGGCGAGCTGCTGCGGGTGTTCACCTTCCTGGATCGTGCGGAGATCGAGGCGCTGGAGAAGCAGACGGCCGAGGCGCCGCACCTGCGGGCCGGGCAGAAGGTGCTCGCCCAGCAGGTGACCACCCTCGTGCACGGAGCGGAGCAGACCGCCCAGATCCAGGAGGCGGCCGCGGCCCTGTTCGGGGGCGGTGACCTGCGGTCCCTCGACGTGGACACGCTGTCGGCCGCGCTGACCGCCGCCGGTGCCACCCGGGTCGATACGCCGGGCACGGTGGTGGACCTGTTGGTCGCCGCCGGTCTGGTCAAGAGCAAGGGTGAGGCACGCCGAGCCGTGGCCGACGGTGGTGCCTACGTGAACAACGAGCGGATCAGCGATCCCGACCGCGTGCCGACCGGTGAGGACCTCATCGGCGGCCGATGGCTGGTGCTGCGGCGCGGCAAGAAGAGCCTGGCCGGCGTCGAGGTGGGCTGATGGTGCACTGGCTGGCCGAGATCGAGGATCGGGCACGCCAGGCGCTCTCTGCGCCCGTGTACCGCTATGTCGTCCAGGGCTCCGGCGCTGGGGTGAGTGCGGCGGAGGCGACGCAGTCGTGGGCGCGGACCCGCTTCGTGCCGCGCGTGCTGCGCGAGGTGGACAGCATCGAGTTGGCCACCGACCTGCTCGGCACCGAGTTCGCGACGCCGATCGGGGTCGCCCCGACCACGTTGCAGCGGGCTGTCCACTCCGAGGGGGAGCGCGGGATGGCGGCGGCCGCTGCCGCCGTCGGGGCACCCTTGGTCGTCTCCAGCAACGCAGGCACCGAGTTCGCCGACATCGTCGACCCGGACACACCCTGGTGGGTGCAGGCCTACCTCTCGGCGGATCGGGGCCTGGCGCTGCCGATGCTCGAGCGCGCGGTCGATGCGGGGGCCCGCGCGGTGGTGCTGACCGTGGACACCCCGGTAGTGGCCAGCAAGGACCCTGGGGACGGGCCGGTCATCTGGGACGTGGTCGACCCGGGCCTGCTGCGGGTGAACTTCCAACCCGGGTACGACGATCAGGTGGGCGCGGAGAAGGCGACCGACCTGGGGCCGCACGACATCGTCTGGCTGGCCGACAAGACCGGACTGCCGGTGGTGGTCAAGGGAGTGCTGCACCCCGAGGACGCCCGCCGCTGCGTGCAGGCCGGTGCCAGTGCGGTCTGGGTCTCCAACCATGGCGGTCGACAGTTGGACCGGGCCGCCAGTGTGGCCGCCTGCCTGCCGGGCGTGGCCGCCGAGGTGGGTGACAGTGCCCAGGTGTACGCCGACGGGGGAGTGCGCAGCGGCCTCGACGTGCTGTCAGCGCTGGCGGCGGGCGCTGATGCGGTCTTCTGCGGTCGGGTGCCGTTGCTGGCGTTGGCTGCCGGCGGTGGAGCTGGCGTGCAGGCGGCCCTGACGGCTCTCACGGACGAGCTCGTGGAGGCGCTCAGACTGGCCGGATGCCGCACCCCGGTGGACGCCCGCGGGCTGCTGTGGCGGGCCCAGAACCCCCTCGTATGAGGGTCCACGAACCGTGTGGCGGGCGCCACATCGTTTCGATTTGACCGGGGCTCGGCGCTCGTCTAATGTTTCACCTCGTTGCCCGGAAAGCCGGGGAGCAAGGCCGCGAGGCCGGGCTCCCGATCCGGTGCGACACCACCAACCACCTCACCAAGATCGACTGGTCGGAGTGCGCCTTGAGCGCCGAAGCCCGGAAGGTCGCTGGATGAGTGCGCGGTGAACCCGGCACGACCCGCGTGATCCGAATCGGATGCTCACTGCAAGCCGATTTGCGAAAACACGATCGAACCGGATAAAGTTGGCAAAGCCCGAGGGGGCCAGGGAGAGATCCTTCAACCTCGAGTTGCGCGTGATGTTTGAGAACTCAACAGTGTGTCATTGATAGTCGACGAATTGATTTACTCCGGATCCTGACTTTGGTTGGGGTTTGGTGATTCCTTTTGTTTGATTGATTCTGGATGATTTTTCGTTCAGGGTTTGTCGAGCATGGGTTTGAACTTTCGATGGAGAGTTTGATCCTGGCTCAGGACGAACGCTGGCGGCGTGCTTAACACATGCAAGTCGAGCGGAAAGGCCACTTCGGTGGTACTCGAGCGGCGAACGGGTGAGTAACACGTGAGTAATCTGCCCCTCACTTTGGGATAGCTTCGGGAAACCGAAATTAATACCGGATATGACTCATGACTGCATGGTTGTGGGTGGAAAGTGTTAGCGGTGGGGGATGAACTCGCGGCCTATCAGCTTGTTGGTGGGGTAATGGCCTACCAAGGCTTCGACGGGTAGCCGGCCTGAGAGGGTGACCGGCCACACTGGGACTGAGACACGGCCCAGACTCCTACGGGAGGCAGCAGTGGGGAATATTGGACAATGGGCGGAAGCCTGATCCAGCAACGCCGCGTGAGGGATGACGGCCTTCGGGTTGTAAACCTCTTTCAGTACCGACGAAGCGAGAGTGACGGTAGGTACAGAAGAAGCACCGGCCAACTACGTGCCAGCAGCCGCGGTAATACGTAGGGTGCGAGCGTTGTCCGGAATTATTGGGCGTAAAGGGCTCGTAGGCGGTTGGTCGCGTCGGGAGTGAAAACACCGGGCTTAACTCGGTGCTTGCTTTCGATACGGGCCGACTAGAGGCATGCAGGGGAGAACGGAATTCCTGGTGTAGCGGTGAAATGCGCAGATATCAGGAGGAACACCGGTGGCGAAGGCGGTTCTCTGGGCATGTTCTGACGCTGAGGAGCGAAAGTGTGGGGAGCGAACAGGATTAGATACCCTGGTAGTCCACACCGTAAACGTTGGGCGCTAGGTGTGGGACCTATTCCATGGGTTCCGTGCCGCAGCTAACGCATTAAGCGCCCCGCCTGGGGAGTACGGCCGCAAGGCTAAAACTCAAAGGAATTGACGGGGGCCCGCACAAGCGGCGGAGCATGCGGATTAATTCGATGCAACGCGAAGAACCTTACCTGGGTTTGACATGCACTGGAACATCACAGAGATGTGGTGGCTTTTGCTGGTGTGCAGGTGGTGCATGGCTGTCGTCAGCTCGTGTCGTGAGATGTTGGGTTAAGTCCCGCAACGAGCGCAACCCTCGTTCCATGTTGCCAGCACGTAATGGTGGGGACTCATGGGAGACTGCCGGGGTCAACTCGGAGGAAGGTGGGGATGACGTCAAGTCATCATGCCCCTTATGTCCAGGGCTTCACGCATGCTACAATGGCCGGTACAGAGGGCTGCGATACCGCAAGGTGGAGCGAATCCCAAAAAGCCGGTCTCAGTTCGGATTGGGGTCTGCAACTCGACCCCATGAAGTCGGAGTCGCTAGTAATCGCAGATCAGCAACGCTGCGGTGAATACGTTCCCGGGCCTTGTACACACCGCCCGTCACGTCACGAAAGTCGGCAACACCCGAAGCCCATGGCCCAACCCGTAAGGGAGGGAGTGGTCGAAGGTGGGGTTGGCGATTGGGACGAAGTCGTAACAAGGTAGCCGTACCGGAAGGTGCGGCTGGATCACCTCCTTTCTAAGGAGCTTTTTGCTCACTAGTGGAACGTTGACGCTCTCGCATCCTGTGGGGGTCTGATTCTTGCTGGGTTTGTCCTGGTGGGGTTGGTGTTGGTGGCACACTGTTGGGGTTCTGAGGCATCACGTGAGTGTGTGTCTTGGTGCCTGCTTTGCTCTGGGTCTCCTTGTTGGGGGGTTCGGGGTGTTGCTGGGTGTGTTGTTTGAGATCTGTATAGTGGACGCGAGCATCTTAATTTTGTTGTGTCGTTTGTAGTGTTGTTTCGGCAAGCTGCAAAGGGCGTATGGTGGATGCCTTGGCACCGAGAGCCGATGAAGGACGTTGGAGCCTGCGATAAGCCCCGGTTAGTTGGCAACCGAGCGTTTGACCCGGGGATGTCCGAATGGGGAAACCCAGCACCAGTCATGTGGTGTTACCTCCGCCTGAATGTATAGGGCGGTTGGAGGGAACGTCGGGAAGTGAAACATCTCAGTACCGACAGGAAGAGAAAACAATAGTGATTCCGAGAGTAGTGGCGAGCGAAATCGGAAGAGGCTAAACCTCATGTGTGTGATACCCGGCAGGGGTTGCATGTGGGGGGTTGTGGGGCCGTTTCGTGTCTGTTCTGCCGAGCAGGCGCATTCGCGCATTGGTGAAGTCGAAGTCAGTTGGAAAGCTGTGCCGTAGTGGGTGAGAGTCCCGTAGACGTAAGCTGTGTGTGGGTGTGGAAGCGGTACCCGAGTAGCACGCTACTCCTGGAATGGCGTGTGAATCTGGCGGGACCACCCGTTAAGCCTAAATACTCCTCGGTGACCGATAGCGGACAAGTACCGTGAGGGAAAGGTGAAAAGTACCCCTGGCGGGGAGTGAAATAGTACCTGAAACCATACGCCTACAATCCGTCAGAGCCCTTTGGGGTGATGGCGTGCCTTTTGAAGAATGAGCCTGCGAGTTTGCGTTGCGTTGCGAGGTTAACCCGTGTGGGGTAGCCGTAGCGAAAGCGAGTCTGAATAGGGCGACTGAGTAGCGTGATCAAGACCCGAAGCGGAGTGATCTATCCATGGGCAGGTTGAAGCGCCGGTAAGACGGCGTGGAGGACCGAACCCACTTAGGTTGAAAACTGAGGGGATGACCTGTGGATAGGGGTGAAAGGCCAATCAAACTCCGTGATAGCTGGTTCTCCCCGAAATGCATTTAGGTGCAGCGTTGCGTGTTTCTTGCCGGAGGTAGAGCACTGGATAGCCGATGGGCCCGACCAGGTTACTGACGTTAGCCAAACTCCGAATGCCGGTAAGTGAGAGCGCAGCAGTGAGACTGCGGGGGATAAGCTTCGTAGTCGAGAGGGAAACAGCCCAGACCATCAGCTAAGGCCCCTAAGCGGTGACTAAGTGGAAAAGGATGTGGAGTCGCATAAACAACCAGGAGGTTGGCTTGGAAGCAGCCACCCTTGAAAGAGTGCGTAATAGCTCACTGGTCAAGTGATTCCGCGCCGACAATGTAGCGGGGCTCAAGTCATCCGCCGAAGCTATGGCATTCACGCGTGTACTAAGCCTTCGTGGTTCAGGTGCGTGGATGGGTAGGGGAGCGTCGTGCCGCGAGTGAAGCGCCGGAGTGATCCAGGTGTGGACGCGGCACGAGTGAGAATGCAGGCATGAGTAGCGAATGAAGAGTGAGAAACTCTTCCGCCGAATGATCAAGGGTTCCAGGGTCAAGCTAATCTGCCCTGGGTAAGTCGGGACCTAAGGCGAGGCCGACAGGCGTAGTCGATGGACAACCAGTTGATATTCTGGTACCGGCAAAGTAGCGCCCATGACGAGCCCGGTGATGCTAACCACCCGCCGCGTTGCTTACTTCTCCTTCGGGAGCGGGGGTGACGCTTAGCGTGGGACCCTCACCGGTAGTAGTCAAGCGATGGGGTGACGCAGGAAGGTAGTCCAACCACACCGATGGTTGTGTGTGGCCAAGCATGTAGGGCGAGTGGTAGGCAAATCCGCCACTCATGATGCCTGAGATGTGATGGGGACCCGTTTGGGGAAGTGGATGATCCTATGCTGTCGAGAAAAACCTCTAGCGAGCTATGCGCCGCCCGTACCCCAAACCGACACAGGTGATCAGGTAGAGAATACCAAGGCGATCGAGAGAACCATGGTTAAGGAACTCGGCAAAATGCCCCCGTAACTTCGGGAGAAGGGGGGCCCGATCCGTCAACCACCATGCGTGGGGTAGCGGTGAGGGCCGCAGAGACCAGGCCCAAGCGACTGTTTACTAAAAACACAGGTCCGTGCGAAGTTGTAAGACGATGTATACGGACTGACTCCTGCCCGGTGCTGGAAGGTTAAGGGGACCTGTTAGAGCGTAAGCTCGAAGCGGAGAACTTAAGCCCCAGTAAACGGCGGTGGTAACTATAACCATCCTAAGGTAGCGAAATTCCTTGTCGGGTAAGTTCCGACCTGCACGAATGGAGTAACGACTTGGGCGCTGTCTCAACCATGGACTCGGCGAAATTGCACTACGAGTAAAGATGCTCGTTACGCGCGGAAGGACGGAAAGACCCCGGGACCTTTACTATAGTTTGGTATTGGTGTTTGGTTCGGCTTGTGTAGGATAGGTGGGAGACTTTGAAGCATCGACGCCAGTTGGTGTGGAGTCATCGTTGAAATACCACTCTGGTCGTACTAGATGTCTAACCTAGGACCATTATCTGGTTCAGGGACAGTGCCTGATGGGTAGTTTAACTGGGGCGGTTGCCTCCTAAAGAGTAACGGAGGCGCTCAAAGGTTCCCTCAGCCTGGTTGGCAATCAGGTGGCGAGTGCAAGTGCACAAGGGAGCTTGACTGTGAGACAGACATGTCGAGCAGGGACGAAAGTCGGAACTAGTGATCCGGCGCTGGCATGTGGAAGCGGCGTCGCTCAACGGATAAAAGGTACCCCGGGGATAACAGGCTGATCTTCCCCAAGAGTCCATATCGACGGGATGGTTTGGCACCTCGATGTCGGCTCGTCGCATCCTGGGGCCGGAGTAGGTCCCAAGGGTTGGGCTGTTCGCCCATTAAAGCGGCACGCGAGCTGGGTTTAGAACGTCGTGAGACAGTTCGGTCCCTATCCTCCGCGCGCGTAGGAAACTTGAGAAAGGCTGTCCCTAGTACGAGAGGACCGGGATGGACGAACCTCTGGTGTGCCAGTTGTACCGCCAGGTGCATGGCTGGTTGGCTACGTTCGGAAGTGATAACCGCTGAATGCATCTAAGCGGGAAGCACGTTTCAAGATAAGGTTTCCCACCCACTTGATGGGGTAAGGCCCCCAGTAGATGACTGGGTTGATAGGCCGGAGGTGTACAGCAGTAATGCCTAGCCGACCGGTACTAATAGGCCGAGGGCTTGCCATACAACACCACTTATGGCACAACAGATAGACCGCGTCCACTATACAGAATCTGAGACAACACACCCCTGTGTTGGCACAGAGAAACAAATCCATACAGGGAACGTGACTCACAAAGTTACGGCGGCCATAGCGGAAGGGAAACACCCGGTCCCATACCGAACCCGGAAGTTAAGCCTTCCAGCGCCGATGGTACTGCGACCGAGAGGTCGTGGGAGAGTAGGACGCCGCCGGACATTCTTTTGGAACTGCCCATCCGCAGAGCGGATGGGCAGTTCGCATTTTCGGGCATTCGCATGTGCGGGCACTGTGCCCCCTGACGGTACTGGTGGGAACCCGTGGGAGGGTGTGGCCATGGAGACGTCGGGCCTGCACACCTGTGAGGAACCTCTGGCCGCACGGTACGACCTCACCATGCTCGATCTCGACGGCGTGGTCTACATCGGCTCCGCCGCCGTCCCGGGGGTGGCCGGGCAGTTGGCTCGCGCCGCGAGTTTGGGCACCCGGCTCGCCTACGTCACCAACAACGCCTCCCGTTCGGCGCAGACGGTCGCAGAACACCTGGCATCGCTGGGACTCCCGGCTGTCGCCAGCCAGGTGGTGACCTCACCACAGGCGGCGGCCCGACAGGTGCTGCAGCGGTTCCCCCCAGGAAGTCCGGTGGCGGTGCTGGGTGGCCCTGGTATCGCCGCCGCGCTGCTCGAAGCAGGGCTGCGTCCGGTCGCCGTCACGGCGGCAGAGGCGGTTGCGGTGGTCACCGGCTACGGCCCTGAGGTGGTCTGGTCCGACGTGGTCACAGCTGCCCAGCGGATCCGGCAAGGGTTGGCCTGGTTCGCGGCCAACGCCGACCTCACCTTCCCCACCCCACAGGGACTCGCCCCCGGTCATGGCGCCCTGGTGGCCCTGCTGGCCGACTTCACCGGCGTCGCCCCGGTAGTGGCGGGCAAGCCGGAGCCGGCATTGCTGGAGGAAGTGATCCATCGGCACGGAGGCCGTCGACCGTTGATGGTCGGCGACCGGCTGGACACCGACATCCTCGGTGCGCGCAGGGCGGGCGTGGATGCGCTTCTGGTGCTGACCGGGGTCACTGGGCTCGCCGAGTTGGTGGCGGCCGACCCTGCCGAACGGCCCACCTATATCTCCACGACCTTGGCCGGCCTGGGTGAGACCCACCCGGCACCGGTGCTCCAGGGCGGGGGTTGGAGTCTGGGTGGGTGGTTCACCGAGGTGCAGGAAGGCCGACTGACCGTCACGGGGCAGGGACCGGCGAGTGACTGGTGGCGCTGTGTGGCGACAGCGTCGTGGACCTGGCGTGATCGACACGGTCGTACGGTCGACACCGCAGGAGTGGAACCTCCCGGGACGGTAGCCTGACCCCATGACCAGCGACCCAGACCAGCCGACGCCCACGACCGGCGTGCCGGCCGTTGATGCCGTCCTCGCCGACGTGGAGGCGGCCGTCACCGGCCCCGTCGCCGAGCACGTGCAGGTCTTCGAACGCGCACACGAGGTGCTGCGACGCTCGCTGGACCCCGCCACGGCGGATCAGTCCGCCGCGACCGACTGACATCGTGGCCGGTCCCCGCCGTCTCCGGCTGGACGCGGAACTCGTCCGCCGCGGCCTGGCGCGTTCCCGAGAGCATGCCAGTGAGCTGATCGAGGCCGGCCGGGTCACCGTGTCCGGTGCCACGGCCAAGAAGGCGGCCACGGGAGTCACCACCGACGTCGCGTTGGTGGTCCGTGATGATCCGGACCGGCCCGACTACGTGTCCCGTGGTGCACACAAGCTGGCCGGTGCGCTCCGTGACTTCGGCGACGTCGAGGTGGCCGGCAAGCGGTGCCTGGACGCCGGAGCTTCGACGGGTGGGTTCACCGACGTACTCCTGCGGGCTGGTGCTGCCGAGGTGATGGCGGTCGACGTCGGGTACGGCCAGTTGGCGTGGCGGCTGCAACAGGACCCGCGGGTGCAGGTGTTCGACCGGACCAACATCCGGGATCTCGACGCCGACACCATCGGCGGCCCCGTGGACCTCGTGGTCGGCGATCTCTCGTTCATCTCGTTGCGGCTGGTGCTGCCGGCGCTGATCGGGGTGACACGGCCCGACGGCGCGCTGGTGCTGATGGTGAAGCCCCAGTTCGAGGTCGGCAAGGAGCGGGTCGGCAAGGGAGGGGTCGTGCGCGACCCCGCTCTGCGCGCCGAGGCGGTGTCCGCGGTCGCCCGCGCCGCCGCCGCCGCGGGCTGGGGTGCCCGCTCCGTCGCCACCAGCGCGTTGCCTGGCCCCTCGGGCAATCTCGAGTACTTCCTGCTGCTGCGTGCCGGCCCGGCCGCGATCACTGAGGCCGAGGTCATCGACGTGGTGAACGCAGGAGTGTCGCTCCCGGGTGAGATGGTGGACCCATGACCCGCTGCGTGTTGCTGCTCACCCATGTGGGGCGGCCCGCCGCCCGTGAGGTGGCCCGCGCCTTCGGGAAGTCACTGGCCTCGCATGGCATCACTGTCAGAGTGCTGAGTGAGGAGGCGGCATCGTTGGGTGTCACGCCCGACTCCTTCGACCCGCCAGCGCAGATCGTGGAGGCGTCGGCGACGTTGGGCGAGGGTTGTGAACTCGCCGTGGTGATCGGCGGCGACGGGTCCGTGCTGCGCGCGGCCGAGCTCACCCACGAGACGGGGACGCCGCTGCTCGGCGTCAACCTCGGTCACCTCGGCTTCCTCACCGAGGCCGAGTACGAGGATGTCGAGGCGACCATCGAGGCGATCGTGGCTCGCCGGTACACCGCCGAGGACCGGCTCACCCTCGATGTGCGGGTGCTGCAGGGGAAGGAACTGCTGGCCAGCACCTTCGCGTTGAACGAGGCGAGCGTGGAGAAGGCCGCCCGTGAACGGATGCTCGAACTGGTCGTGGAGATCGACGGGCGCCCGCTGTCCCGTTGGGGGTGTGACGGCGTCGTCCTGGCCACGCCCACCGGCTCCACGGCGTACGGGTTCAGTGCCGGTGGCCCGGTTGTCTGGCCCGGTGTCGAGGCGCTGCTGCTGGTGCCGATCAGTGCGCACGCCCTCTTCGCCCGCCCGCTGGTGGTGGCACCGTCCTCGGTGCTGGCCGTGGAGGTGCTGGCCGGCACCGAAGGAGCGGGTGTGTTGTGGTGTGACGGTCGTCGGCCGTTCGACCTCCCGCCGGGTGCACGGATCGAGGTACGTCGAGGCTCGCGTCCGGTACGGCTGGTCCGCCTGCATGCGGCACCGTTCACCGATCGGCTGGTGGCCAAGTTCGGTCTGTCCGTCGAAGGGTGGCGCGGCGCCGCCGATCGCAGACGAGGAGATCGGGAGTGATCGAGGAGATCCGGATCACCGGGTTGGGCGTCATCGACTCCTCGACCCTCGAGTTGGGACCGGGGCTGACCGTGATCACCGGCGAGACCGGCGCCGGCAAGACCATGGTGGTGACGGCCCTCGGGTTGTTGCTGGGGGGCCGGGCGGACAGTCAGATGGTGCGCAACGAGTCCGCCGGAGCCCGGGTGGAGGGAGTCGTGGCCACCGCCGGCCTGGACGACTTCGCCCGCGCCGTGGACGAGGCTGGCGGAACCATCGAGGACGATCGGGTCCTGCTGGCTCGCAACATCAGCACCGCTGGACGGTCCCGGGCCTTCGTCGGCGGGGCCGCCGTCCCGGCCAGCATGCTGGCCGACATCGCCGAGCCCCTGGTGGCGGTGCACGGCCAGTCCGACCAGCATCGGCTGCTCCGGGCCCGCACCCAGCGGCACGCGCTGGACCGCTTCGCCGGAGAGGCCCTCGCCACGGTGCTGGGCCGGTTCAGGGCAACCTATGACGCGCTCATGACCGCCGAACGCGAACTCGCCGACGTGGTGGCCACCGCCCGCGAGCGCGCCCGGGAGGCGGACCTGCTGCGCTTCGGTCTCGGGGAGATCGAAGCCGTCGACCCGCAACCGGGCGAGGACGTGGAACTGGCAGCCGAGGAGACCAGGCTCGGACACTCGGACACACTGCGCGCTGCTGCTGAACAGGCGAGGGAGGCTCTGTCGAGTGACAGCGACGCACCCGATGCCCTCGGCGCCGTCGCAGCGGCCAGGAGCCTCCTCGAAGGAGTCCGGGACCACGATGCGGAAGCCGCAGAACTGGCCGACCGCGTCAAGGAGGTCAACTACCTCCTGGCCGATGTGGCTGCCGACGTGGCGTCGTACGCCTCACGCATCGACAGCGACCCGGCCCGCCTCGCTGCCGTCTCCGCACGCCGGGCGGCCCTGCTCTCGCTGACCCGCAAGTACGGCGACACCGTCACGGCGGTCCTCGACTGGTCCCGTGAGTCAGCCGAACGACTCCTCGACCTCGACAACACCGACAGCCGGATCGCCGAACTCACCCACCAGTGCCGGACGCTGAGGGCCGAGGTCGCCGACCTCGGCGCCGAGCTCACCGCCCTCCGGTTGGCCGCCGCGGCCGCCTTGGCCGCCCAGGTCACCGATGAGCTCACCCTGCTCGCCATGCCACACGCCCGCTTCGAGGTGCGCGTCACCCAGCAGCCGGCCCCGGCGCCCGAGGACCCGATCGGCCCTGGGGCTCCGGTCCTGGTCGGCGACCGTTGGCTGCGGTTCGCCGGACACGGGATGGACGACGTGGAGCTGCTGCTCGCCGCCAACGCGGGATCCGATCCGCTGCCGCTGCACAAGGGCGCCTCCGGTGGTGAACTCTCCCGGGTGATGCTGGGACTGGAGGTCGCCTTGGCGGGCACCGGGGAGGTGCCCACCTTCGTCTTCGATGAGGTGGATGCCGGCGTCGGGGGGCGGGCCGCGATCGAGATCGGCCGGCGATTGGCGGCGTTGGCCAGATCGGCCCAAGTGCTCGTGGTGACCCATCTCCCGCAGGTGGCAGCCTTCGCTGACCGACATGTGGTCGTGCACAAGTCCAGCGACGGCACCGTGACCACCTCGGGGCTGACCGTCCTCGATGACGCGGCCAGGGAACGGGAACTGTCTCGGATGCTGGCCGGGCTGGACGACTCCGAGACCGCCCTGGCCCATGCGCGGGAACTGCTCGAGGCGGCGGCCAGCGCCCGCGGATAGGCAGAATGGGGGGCATTCCTCCGACGCGCCGCAGCGCATCCCCGGTGACCACTCGCCGGAGTGAAATCATGGTCGCATCATGAGACTCCTGACCCGATCCCGTCGCGCCGAGGCCCTGCCCGGGCTCGCTGCCATCGCTCGCCTCGACCGCCGTACCAGCGCCGTGCTGCCCCGGCTGAGGGCCGGCGAGATCGCCGTCGTCGACTGCCTGGACCTGGACGCGGACACCGCCCAGCGGCTGCTCGACCGGCGAGTCGCGGCCGTGGTCAACACAGCGCCCTTCATCTCGGGCCGGTATCCCAATCTGGGCCCCCAACTCCTGGTGGAGCACGGAGTGCCGCTGCACCAGGCCGGACCCGAACTCTGGCGCAACCTCAAGGACGGAGCCAAGGTCCGGATCCATGGCGGCCAACTCCACCTCGGCGACGAAGTGATCGCCGAGGCCCCCGAGGTCACCGCCGAGATGGTGCGGAGTCAGATGGCCGATGCGCGCAACGGGATGTCGGCGCAACTGGCGAGCCTGACCCACAACAGTGCCGCCTTCCTGCTCACCGAGGAGGACGCCCTCCTCCACGGTCGAGGAATCCCCGAACTGACCCTCGGGCTGGCCGGCAGGCCGGCAGTGGTGGTCGTCGACGCAGCCCCAGAGTTGGCGGGCCTGGCCCGGTTCATCCGCGACAACCGGGCGATCCTCGTCGGCGTCGACCGCGGCGTCGCCGCGCTCACCGCACGTGGCTGGCAGCCGGACATGATCGTGCTCAGCGACGTCACTGCGGCACCCGAGGCCGACGTGCTCGACCGCGCGCACGACGTCGTGCTGTGCGTCCCGCACGGCGCCGAGGCCAACCCCGCCCGGGAACCCAGCCATCGTGCCCTGCACCGTTTCCGCACCGACGCCTCCGCCGAGGATGCGGCGCTGCTCTTCTGCCACTCCGCCGACGCCTCAGTGATCGTCGGGGTCGGCATGCCCAGCTCCCTGGAGGAGTTCCTTGACCGGCACCGCACCGGGCTGGCGAGCACCTACCTGACCCGGATGCGGGTGGGGGAGAGGTTCGTGGATGCCCGCACCATCCCGACCCTGCACGCCAGACGCCTCCGGGCTCGTCACCTGATCCTCGCGATCCTGTGCTGCCTGGTCATCCTCGCCGCGACAGCCGCACTGACCGGCGTCGGGCAGGAACTGATCGGGAACGTGCTTGAGTCGGTCCGGACCACGCTCGCTGCAGGTGGAACAGCCCCGGCCGAAGCCGGGTGAACGACGCCGCGACTCAGCCGCAGGCAACACGCCGCACCGCGTCGGTTCCTCGAAGCAGTGCATCGGCCGCCGTGGGGGTAGCATGGAACCCCGTGAACCACGGAGCCGCCACCAAACACGTATTCGTGACCGGAGGCGTCGCCTCCTCCCTGGGCAAGGGCCTCACCGCCTCCAGCCTCGGCAACCTGCTCAAGGCCCGCGGCCTGCGGGTCACCATGCAGAAACTGGACCCGTACCTCAACGTGGACCCGGGGACGATGAACCCGTTCCAGCACGGCGAGGTCTTCGTCACCGACGACGGCGCGGAGACGGACCTGGACGTCGGACACTACGAACGATTCCTCGACACCAACCTCAACGGCATCGCCAACGTGACCACAGGCCAGGTCTACTCATCGGTGATCGCCAAGGAGCGGCGCGGCGACTACCTCGGTGACACCGTGCAGGTCATCCCGCACATCACCAACGAGATCAAGGACCGAGTCCTCGCCATGGGCGGCGACGACGTCGACGTGGTGATCACCGAGATCGGCGGCACCGTCGGTGACATCGAGTCGTTGCCCTTCCTCGAGGCGGCCCGACAGGTCCGACACGACATCGGTCGCGACAACTGCTTCTTCCTGCACGTCTCACTGGTCCCGTGGATCGGGCCTTCGGGCGAGTTGAAGACCAAGCCGACCCAGCACTCGGTGGCCGCACTGCGCTCCATCGGTATCCAGCCCGACGCGATCGTCTGCCGTGCCGACCGGGAACTCCCTGACGGCATCAAGCGCAAGATCTCGTTGATGTGTGACGTCGACGAGGAGGCCGTGGTCACTGCCGCGGATGCTCCGTCGATCTATGACATTCCCAAGGTGCTGCACGCCGAGGGACTCGACGCCTACCTGGTCCGCCGGCTCGACCTGCCCTTCCGGGACGTCGACTGGACCGTCTGGGACGACCTGCTGCGTCGGGTGCACCACCCGGTCGAGGAGGTGACCATCGGCCTGGTGGGCAAGTACATCGACCTGCCGGACGCCTACCTCTCCGTCGCCGAAGCACTCCGCGCCGGTGGATTCGCGCACGAGGCCAAGGTCAACCTCCGCTGGATCCCATCGGACGAGTGCGAGACCGCCGAAGGCGCGGCCCGCAACCTCGGCGACGTCGACGCTGTCTGCGTGCCCGGAGGATTCGGGATCCGGGGAATCGAGGGCAAACTCGGAGCCCTGACCTACACCCGGACCCACGGGATCCCCACCCTCGGACTCTGCCTGGGCCTGCAGTGCATGGTGATCGAGTACGCACGGAACATGGCCGGGCTGTCCGAGGCGGCCTCGACGGAGTTCGACCCCGACTGTGCGGAACCGGTGATCGCCACGATGGCCGAGCAGCGCGACTTCGTGGACGGCGCGGGCGATCTGGGCGGAACGATGCGACTGGGCCTCTACCCGGCCACCCTGCAACGAGACTCGGTGGTGTCGAACGCCTACGGGGCCACCAAGGTGGAGGAGCGGCACCGGCATCGCTACGAGGTCAACAACGCCTACCGGGCCCAGTTGGAGGAGGCCGGGCTGGTCTTCTCCGGCACCTCTCCGGACGGACACCTGGTGGAGTTCGTGGAACTGCCCGCAGACGTGCACCCGTACTACGTGGCCACCCAGGCGCATCCCGAACTCAAGTCTCGGCCGACCAGGTCGCACCCCCTCTTCAAGGGGCTGGTCGGTGCCGCGATCGCGCGCCAACGTGAACTCCGGTTCCCCCTGGACGAGGCGTCGCTGCGCCGCGCCGACGAGGCTGTTGCGGACATTGACGGTGACTGAGGTCAGCGACCGTCCGGAATCGTGGCCGGTCGCGTCCCGCACCGACCTGCACCGCGACGACTGGGTCGTCGCGTTCCGTTCGGACATGATCCGACGCCCCGGGCACGAGCAGGAGGAACCCTTCCGTCGGCTCGTCATCGAGCACCCCGGGGCGGTGGCCGTGCTGGCCATCGACGACCAGGAGCGGGTCTGCTGCCTGCGCCAGTACCGGCACCCCGCCCAACGCACCTTCATCGAACTGCCCGCGGGACTGTGTGACAGTGCCGGCGAGGACCCGCTCGAGGTCGGCAAACGGGAACTGCGCGAAGAGGCGTCACTGCAGGCCGGTCGGTGGCGGCACCTGCTGTCGACCTACTCCTCACCCGGACTCTCCAACGAGGTTGTCCATCTCTACGAGGCCCGCGACCTGACCGCCGCGGACCGCGGCGACTTCGTGCTGGAGCACGAGGAGGCCGAGATGGAGAAGGTCTGGATCCCCTTCGCCGACCTGCGTGCCGCGGTCCTGGCCGGCCGCGTGCAGATGGCTCCGGTCGCCCTCGCGGTGCTGGCGTGTGACGCGTTCACCGACGCCCGCTGACCCACGTGCCATGATGGGCAGGTGCTGGTCGGCTGCCCCAAGGAAATCAAGAACCACGAGTACCGTGTCGCGATCACCCCTGCCGGTGTCCACGAGTTGGTCCGCCATGGGCACGAGGTGCTGGTCGAGACGGGTGCCGGACTCGGCTCATCGATCCCCGACGAGGAGTACGTCGTCGCTGGCGCGACCATCGTCGCGACGGCCGACGAGGTGTGGCAGCGCGCGGAACTGCTGCTGAAGGTCAAGGAGCCCATCGCCGCCGAGTACCACCGGATGCGACCCGGTCAGGTGCTCTTCACCTACCTGCATCTGGCCGCAGACAAGGCGCTCACCGAGGAGCTGATGCGCGCCCAGGTGACCGCCATCGCCTACGAGACCGTCCAGAGCCCGGGCGGTGGCCTACCGCTGCTCGCCCCGATGAGCGAGGTGGCCGGCCGTTTGGCCCCCCAGGCGGGTGCCTACCACCTGATGCGAGCCGGCGGCGGTCGCGGCGTTCTGCTGAGCGGCGCCTCCGGGGTGTACGCGGGCAAGGTGGTCGTGATCGGCGCGGGCGTGGCAGGCATGAACGCCGCAGCCATCGCCTCGGGTATGCAGGGCGAGGTGCTGCTGCTGGACCGCGACATCGAGAAGCTGCGTGCCGCCGACAGGATCTACCAGGGGCACCTGCAGACCGTCGCCTCCAACACGTACGAGATCGAGAAGGCGGTGCTCGATGCCGACCTGGTGATCGGTGCGGTGCTGGTCCCCGGCGCCAAGGCCCCGACTCTGATCAGCAACGAACTGGTCTCCCGGATGCGACCCGGATCGGTGCTCGTGGACATCTCGATCGACCAGGGTGGGTGCTTCGAGGACTCGCGGCCGACCACCCACGACGACCCCGTCTACCAGGTCCACGACTCACTGTTCTACTGCGTCGCCAACATGCCCGGCGCGGTGCCACACACCTCGACGTACGCCCTCACCAACGTGACCCTTCCCTACGTGGTGGCGCTCGCCGACAAGGGCTGGGCTCAGGCGTGCCGCGATGATCACTCGTTGCTGTTGGGGTTGAACAGCCACGCCGGACAGCTCACCAACGCCGGAGTCGGCGACGCGCACGGATTCGACTCGATCTCGGTGGACAAGGCCCTCACGGGCGTTGCGTCGTGACTGAACCCCCCCGGGCGATCCGCACCTATCTCGATCATCTCCTCGTCGAGCGTGGGCTGGCCGACAACACCCTGGCGTCGTACCGGCGAGACCTGCGGCGCTACGTCGAGCACCTCGCACAGCAGGGCATCGACGACCTCGACGCCGTCACCGAGGCCTGCGTCGCCGAGTTCCTGGTCCGACTCCGCGAAGGCGACGCCGACCATCCGCCGCTGGGGGCGGCCTCGGCAGCACGCACCCTGGTGGCGGTGCGTGGATTCCACCGGTTCGCCCTCCGCGACGGGCTGGTCGGCCACGACCCGGCCGCCCAAGTGAAACCACCACCGCCAGCCAAGAGGCTGCCGAAGGCTCTGCCGCTGGCTGAGGTGGAGGCGATCCTGGAGGCGGCCGGCTCCCCGGGCACCCACCTTGCACTCCGAGACCGAGCGTTGCTGGAGCTGCTCTACGGCACCGGCGCCCGGATCTCCGAGGCGGTCGGACTCGACGTCGACGACCTCGATCTGGACACCGAGCACGCTGCGGTGCTGCTGCGTGGCAAGGGCGGCAAGGAGCGACTGGTGCCGGTCGGCAGCTTCGCCGTGGCTGCCGTGGACGCCTACCTGGTCCGGGCTCGACCCGAGTTGGCCTCCAGCACCAGTGGCGGCGCCCTCTTCCTCAACTCCCGCGGCGGGCGCCTGTCGCGACAGAGCGCCTGGGCGGTGCTGGTGAAGGCGGCCGACCGCGCCGGGGTCACCGCAGACGTGTCACCGCACACGCTGCGGCATTCGTTCGCCACCCACCTGCTCGACGGTGGCGCGGACGTTCGGGTGGTCCAAGAGCTCTTGGGACATGCGTCGGTGACCACCACCCAGGTGTACACACTTGTCACCGTGGACAACCTCCGTCAGGTCTTCGCGACCGCCCACCCACGGGCCCGGAGTTGACCGTGGAGGACCTGGCCACCGCAGCCCTGGCTGCCGGCGACGACGCCGATGCCCTCTACGAGGCCTTCAACGACTGGAGCACCGCCTCCGGGTTGACCCTGTACCCACATCAGGACGAGGCCATCCTGGAGCTCCTCTCCGGCAGCCACGTGGTGCTGGCGACTCCCACCGGGTCAGGCAAGTCGCTGGTCGCCACCGCTGCCCACGCGGCGGCCCTGGGAGCCGGGCGGAGGTCCTTCTACACGGCACCGGTGAAAGCGCTGGTCAACGAGAAGTTCTTCGCCCTGTGCGACACGTTCGGGGCCGAACGGGTGGGCATGCTGACCGGGGACGCCGCAGTGAACCCGGACGCTCCGATCATCGCCTGCACCGCCGAGGTGCTCGCCAACATCGCGCTGCGCTCAGGCGACGCCGCCGCGATCGGGCTGGTGGTGATGGACGAGTTCCACTACTACGGGGAGGCGGACCGCGGCTGGGCATGGCAGATCCCGTTGCTGGAACTGACCAGCACCCAGTTCCTGCTGATGTCGGCCACCCTCGGCGATGTCACCCATATCGGCGAGGACCTCACCCGTCGTACCGGGCGGGAGGTCGCGCTGGTCACCGGCGCCGAACGGCCGGTGCCCCTCACCTTCAGTTGGGCCACCGAACCACTGGCCGACACCCTCGACGAACTGGTCAGCACCCACCAGTGGCCCGTGTACGTCGTCCACTTCACCCAGGCCGCTGCCGTGGAACACGCCACCACCCTGGTGGGGCGGCCTGCGGCCAGCCGCCGACTGGCACCCGAGCAGAAGGCAGCGATCGCCGAGGCGACCTCCCAGGTCCGCTTCGCCGCCGGGTTCGGTCGGACGCTGAGCAAGATGCTGCGCAGCGGGATCGGCGTTCACCATGCCGGCATGCTGCCCCGCTACCGGCGGTTGGTGGAGCAACTCGCCCAGCAGGGGCTGCTCCAGGTCATCTGCGGCACCGACACCCTCGGAGTCGGCATCAATGTCCCGATCCGGACGGTCCTCTTCACCGGGCTGGTGAAGTTCGATGGCCATCGGGAGCGGATCCTCAAGGTGCGCGAGTTCCAGCAGATCGCCGGCCGGGCCGGACGGGCTGGCTTCGACACGGCCGGAACCGTCGTCGTCCAGGCCCCGGAGCACGAGATCGAGAACCAGCGGCTCCTCGCCAAGGCCGGCGACGACCCCAAGAAGCGGCGCAAGGTCCAGCGACGCAAGGCTCCCGACGGCGTGCCGGTGTGGACCGAGGAGACCTTCGCCCGGTTGGTCGGGGGGGACCCCGAACGTCTGGCGTCGCGGATGCGCGTGGACAACGCGATGCTGCTCAACGTGGTCTCGCGTCCCGAGGACGCCTTCGAGGTGATGCGGCGGCTGCTGCGGGACAGCCACGAGGATGCCCGGTCCAGGACCCGGCTGACCCGTCGCGCGCTCCGACTCGCTCGGAGTCTGCTGGCCAGCGGCGTGCTGACCCGACTCGAGGAGCCGGACGAGCACGGCCGACGTTTCCTCCTCACCGTCGACCTGCCCGCCGACTTCGCGCTGAACCAGCCGCTGGCCCACTTCGCCCTCGAAGTACTCGACCTCCTCGATCCGGACTCACCGGAGCACGCCCTGGACATCGTGTCCGTGCTCGAGTCCGTCTCGGAGGCACCGCGACAGGTGCTGATGGCCCAGCAGCACGCGGCCCGCGGCGAGGCGATCGCAGAGATGAAGGCGGACGGGATCGACTACCACGAGCGGATGGAACTGCTCGAGGAGGTCACCTGGCCGCAGCCGCTGGCCGACCTGCTGGAACCGGCGTACGAGACCTATCGTGAGTCACACCCCTGGCTCCCTCCTGACGCACTGCAGCCGGCATCGGTGCTGAGACAGATGTACGAGCACGGGATGGGTTTCACCGACATGGTCTCCCGCTACGGGTTGGCACGCTCCGAGGGAGTGCTGCTGCGCTACCTGAGCAACCTGTACCGCACACTGCGGCACACCGTCGAGGCACGGCACCGTTCCCCGGTCCTCGACGAGTTGACCGACTGGTTGGGGGAGACGGTGCGCCAGGTCGACTCGTCACTGCTGGACGAGTGGGAGGCACTGTCGGACCCGACCGGTGCCTGGGGGCGTGACCAGCACGAAGCGCCGCCCCCGCCACGACCGTTGAGCAGGACCGATGCCTTCCGCCGGATGGTCCGCAACGCGATCTTCGCCCGGGTCCTGCTGGCCGCCCGCGACGATGTGGCGGCGCTCGTCGCCCTCGAACGCGAAGCTGCGGAGCGGGTCGAGCCCGCACGCACTCCGCCACTGACCCGGCAGGACTGGGACGAGGCTCTGGATGCCTACTACGCCGAGCACGACGAGATCGGCACCGGTGCGCAGGCACGGGGTCCGGACCTGTTCCAGGTCGAGGAGGCCGAGGGCACGCCGCCAGGAGCCGAGGGGGACCAGACGGGTGGACTGTGGCTGGTCCGTCAGGTGCTCGACGACCCGGCCGGTCACCACGACTGGGTGATCGAGGCCACCGTCGACCTGGCAGCCTCCGACGAGCTCGGTGAGCCGGTGCTGACCGTCACCTCCCTGCGGCGTCTCTGAGTCCACAGAGTTCTGCACAGACGACCCCGAGCCTGTGCACTGCAGCGGGGCTTCATGCACAGGCTGTCCCCAGATTCTCCGCGTGGCAGGGCAAATGGCGCACCTGCCTTGTCGGGTGTCGGCGGTGGGCCCTAGAGTCGCCCGCAGGCCTCGGCGGATGTCGCCGAGTCGACAAGTGGCTCACAGCCACCAGCGTGCGAGGGAGTGGCGATGACGGCTGACGGCGGATTCCCGGGACACACCGGCAGCAGCGCGACCGAGATGCCGCCGCTGGTGCAGGCGCCACGACCACCGGTCCCGGCCAACTCCGAGGTGAGCAGTTCAGAGGCGGTCCCGCTCCGGCAGCCGGCCCCCTCGGTGGAGCTCGGGCCCACCGGACGCCCGATGCCGCACCTGCCCGAACCCAAGCCCCTCACCAGCCATGGCAACGCACGGGTGATCGCGATGTGCAACCAGAAGGGGGGCGTCGGCAAGACCACCACCACGATCAACCTCGGTGCGTCGTTGGCGGAGTACGGACGGAAGGTCCTCCTCGTGGACTTCGACCCCCAGGGGTCCCTGTCGGTGGGGTTGGGCCTGCACCCGCACGAGATGGAGTACACCATCTACAACCTGGTGATGGAGCCCGACGTCACCCTCGACGACGTCGTGGTGCCCTCCGGGGTCGCCGGGATGGATCTCCTTCCCTCGAACATCGACCTCTCCGCGGCTGAGGTCCAACTGGTCCACGAGGTGGCCAGGGAGCAGACGCTGCAGCGAGTGCTGGCCCCGGCACTGGAGAAGTACGACGTCATCCTGATCGACTGCCAGCCGTCCCTGGGTCTACTCACCGTCAACGCACTCACCGCGGCGCACGGCGTGATCGTGCCGTTGGAGTGCGAGTACTTCGCGCTGCGTGGCGTGGCACTGTTGAAGACGACCATCGACAAGGTCAAGGAACGGTTGAACCCGGGCCTCGAGATCGACGGTGTGCTGGGCACCATGTTCGACGGCCGCACCCTGCACGGGCGTGAGGTCCTGGAGCGACTGGTGCAGGCCTGGGGGGACAAGGTCTTCCACACCGTCATCCGGCGTACCGTGAAGTTCTCCGATTCGACGGTGGCCGGCGAACCGATCACCTCCTATGCCTCCTCCTCGACCGGTGCGGAGGCGTACCGCCAGTTGGCCAGGGAGGTGCTTGCCCGTTGTCTCGACGGGTGAGTCTGCCTGCGGCCGACGACCTCTTCCGCCCCACCGCCGACCCTGCTGTCGACGCGGCTCCACAGACAGCCGCGGCGACCGAGTCGCGATCGGCGACGCGGAAGACGCCGAGCGGTCGGGTCCGGCACGACGAGAAGATGACCGTCTACATCACCTCCGAGGAACTCCTGGAGATCGAGCATGCGCGGCTCGCGCTGCGGCACCAGCTCGGTGTCGCCGTGGATCGCGGCCGGCTGGTCAGGGAAGCCGTCGCACTGGTGTTGGCCGACTTCGATGCGCACGGTGACGACAGTGTGATCGTGCGACGCCTGAGGGGCGAATGACCAGCCATCCCGCGGCAGCCGAGGCCGAGGCGACCGAGGAGTCCGAGGGGGGCGGCTTCCGGGTCCACCTCGACAACTTCGAGGGACCCTTCGACCTGCTGCTCGGGTTGATCTCCAAACACAAGCTCGACGTGACCGAGGTCGCCCTCTCGAAGGTCACCGACGAGTTCATCGCGCATGTGAAGCGGTTGGCGGCCGACTCGGGGGAGCAGGGCTGGGACCTGGAGGAGACCACCTCGTTCCTCCTCGTCGCCTCCACCCTGCTGGACCTCAAGGCTGCCCGACTGCTGCCCCAGGGAGACGTGGAGGACGAGGAGGACCTGGCCCTGCTGGAGGCCCGGGACCTGCTCTTCGCGCGCCTCCTCCAGTACCGCGCCTACAAACAGGTCGCCGGGTGGATCGAGAAGCGGCTCGCGGAGGAGTCCCGCAGGCATCCCCGGGCCGTCGGTCTGGACGAGCGGTACGCCACGCTGCTGCCCGAGGTGCTGATCGGGATCGGTGCCGAGGAGTTCGCCAGGCTCGCCGCCCGGGCGCTGGCGCCCAAGCCGATCCTCGAGGTCTCGTTGCAGCACATCCACGCCGCCAAGGTCAGCGTGCGTGAGCAGGCTGCGCTGGTGGTGTCCCGATTGCGCAGCACCGGCACCAGCACCTTCCGGGCGTTGTGCGGGGACTCGCCGGACACCCTCACCACGGTGGCCAGATTCCTGTCCCTGCTGGAGCTCTTCCGGGAGGGGGTCGTGTCATTCGACCAGATGAGTCCGCTGGGGGAGTTGACCGTCCGCTGGACCGGTGACGAGGAGACGGAGGTCGACATCACCGACGAGTTCGACGGCACCCCGCCGCCCGCAGATGACGACGAGGCAGTTCAATCCGACCAGGAGGACCAGTGACCAGCGAGCCAGTCGAGGACGAGCAGTTGCCGGTGCCGGTGGCTGAGCTGCGACCCTCCTTGGAGGCGCTGCTGATGGTGGCCGACCAGCCGCTCGACGAGTCTCTGTTGGCCGCTGCGGTCGGGCACCCCGTTGAGGAGGTGGCCTCGGCCCTGGCCTCGCTGGTGGCCGAGTACGACGCCGAGAACCGAGGGTTCGAACTGCGTCAGGTCGCGGGTGGCTGGCGGTACTACACCCGCGAAGGCTTCGCGGATGTCGTGGAGCGGTTCGTCCTCGAGGGCCAGCAGGCGCGCCTCACTCAAGCTGCCCTCGAGACACTGGCGGTGGTCGCCTACCAGCAGCCGGTCTCCCGGTCACGGGTGTCGGCCGTGCGTGGCGTGAACGTGGACGGCGTGATGCGGACGCTGCTCACTCGTGGCCTGGTGGAGGAGGCCGGCACCGATGAGAGTTCCGGGGCACACCTCTACCGCACCAGCAGCTACTTCCTGGAGCGGATGGGCATCGACTCGCTCGAGGAACTGCCCGAGTTGGCGCCGTACCTGCCCGGACTCGACGATCTCGACGAGGGGGAGTCGTCCGCGTGAACGGTGCCCCGCTGACCCCGGACGAGCAGGGGCTGGTCCGGCTGCAGAAGCTGCTGGCAGCCTCGGGCGTGGCGTCGCGTCGCCGGTGCGAGGAGCTGATGCTCGCCGGTGAGGTCGAGGTCGACGGCGAGGTGGTCACCCGGCTGGGCACCAAGGTCGATCCGACGACGGCCGTGGTCCGAGTGTCGGGGAAGCGGCTGCCGCCGGCCTCGGACAAGGTCTACCTGGTGCTGAACAAGCCCCGCGGAGTCGTCTCCACCATGTCGGATCCCGAAGGCAGGCGCACCCTCACCGACTTGGTGGCCGACCGCCCGGAACGACTCTTCCACGTCGGACGGCTCGACACCGACACCTCCGGGTTGCTCCTGCTCACCAACGACGGTGACTTCGCCCACCGGATGGCGCACCCCTCCTACGAGGTGGACAAGACCTATGTCGCGGAGGTGGAGGGCGAGGTCACCCGTGCCACGCTGCAGCGACTCCTGGCCGGTGTCACCCTGGAGGACGGACCGGTCACCGTGAGCCGGGCCAAGCTGATGCAGCAGGGTCAGGGAAACGCTCGGGGTCGGTCGCTGGTCGAGTTGGTGATCCACGAGGGCAGGAACCGGATCGTCCGCAGGCTGCTCGATCACGTGGGCCACCCGGTCCGCAGGTTGACCAGGACCGCGATCGGACCGGTGAGACTGCACGGACTGGCCGCGGGGGAGCTCCGCGAACTGAGCAGCGCCGAACTGGGTGAACTGCTCGACGCAGCGGCGCTGTAGCAGGCTGCGCACCCGGGCGCACCCATCGCCCACTACGCTGGCGCGGTGATGACCGAACTGACAGGCCCGGTGGAGGTGGTCGGCACCGGTCTGCTGGGGACCTCGATCGGCCTGGCCTGCCGTGCTGCCGGCCTCGAGGTCATCCTCTCCGATACGTCCCCGGAGCACCTGCGCACCGCGACCGGCCTCGGCGCTGGACGCCCCCGCACGTCAGCGGACCGCGCTCAGTTGGTGGTGGTGGCAGTGCCGCCCGTGCATCTCGACGCCGTCATCGCGCAGGCGCTTGCTCGCTCCGACGCAGTGGTGACCGACGTCGGCAGCATCAAGACCCAGCCGCTGGCAGCCGTGGCGGGCACCCCAGGGGCTGCCCGGTACGTCGGTGGCCATCCGATGGCGGGCAGCGAGCACTCGGGCCCGCTGGCGGCCAGCGCCGCACTCTTCGACGGGCGGCCCTGGGCCATCACGCCCCACGCCACCGCCGACCCCGAGGCGGTCGCGCTCGTGGAGTCGCTGGTGCTGCTGTGTGGGGGAGTGCCCGTCCGGATGTCGCCCGCCGAGCACGACAAGGCGGTCGCGCGGACCTCGCATGTGCCACACCTGTTGGCTTCGCTGGTGGCCGGCCGGCTGGCCGAGGCCCCGCGGGAGCACCTGCTCCTCTCCGGGCAGGGCATCCGGGATGTGACGCGAGTGGCCGCCGGCGACCCGGGACTGTACGGACAGATCGTCACCGGGAACGCCGAGGCCGTGCTGACCCTGCTCGCGGAGGTGCGGCATCGACTCGACGAGGTCATCGAGGCGGTCACCGATCGGGACGGGGCCGCGTTGGAGGCGCTGCTGGCCGAAGGTGTGGCTGGCACGGTCGCGATCCCTGGCAAGCACGGCCGGCCCTCGCGCCCGATGTCGTCGGTGTTCGTGACCGTCCCGGATGAACCCGGTGGGCTGGCCAGACTCTTCGCGGATGCGGGTGCCAGCAAGGTCAACATCGAGGACGTGCGGATCGACCACGACCCGGCGCGTCCGGTCGGTCTGGTCGAGCTCGTCGTCTCCGAGGCCCGGGCCGAGCATCTGATGACCCAACTGGAGGCCCGCGGCTGGACCTGTCACCGCTGAGGTGCCTTAGGCTTCCCCAGATCCCGGCCCCGGCGCTGGGGCTCACAGACGAGAGGATGAGGCGTGAACACCAGTTCCCCCGCGACGATCGTGGTAGCGATCGATGGACCCTCCGGGTCCGGCAAGTCGAGTACCTCACGGGGTGTGGCGACACGGCTGGGACTGCGCTACCTCGACACCGGGGCGATGTTCCGGGCGATGACCTGGTGGATGCTCGAGCAGGGCGTCGACGTGCACGATCCTGCGGCGGTGGCCGCTGCGGCACACGCCCCGGTCATCCGTTCCGGTACCGATCCGCAGGCGCCCACGATCTCCGTCGACTCCCGCGATGTCTCGGCGGCCATCCGGGGTCAGCAGGTCACTGACTCGGTCAGCCCGGTGAGCTCGGTGCCCGAGGTGCGGGCCCGCCTGCTGGCGCTGCAGCGCGAGATCATCGGCGCCGGCGGGATCGTGGTCGAGGGGCGCGACATCGGCACCGTGGTCGCCCCGGACGCTCCGGTCAAGATCTACCTCACCGCGGACCCGGAGGCGCGTGCCGTACGACGAGCGGCCGAGGTCGCCGGCACCGACGTGCTCGCCACCCGTGAGTCGCTGCTGTCCCGGGACCGGATCGACTCCGGCCGCGCGACGGCGCCGCTGACCATGGCGGAGGGCGCCCATCACATCGACTCCACGGCGTACACCCTGGACGAGGTCATCGACCAGGTGGTGGGTCTGGTCGACGCGGTGAGGTGAGCGTGGTGGACGGGCACCTGGCGCCGCCCTCGACCATGGCGGTCGAGGCACCGGCGAGCTGGCTGCTGTCTCGCCATCGCGGTGTCGGACGCGGGTTGCTCCGGGCCGGGTGGTCGGTGCGGGTGCACGGCGCGGAGTCGACGCCGCGCGAGGGCCCGGTGATCTTCGCCGCCAATCACCTGGGCGTCCTCGACGGGCCGATGCTGGCCAGCTTCGCGCCCCGGACCACGCACGTGCTGACCAAGTCCGAACTTTTCGCCGGACCGGCCGGGCGGTTCCTGACCGCTGCTGGACAGATCCCGCTGGACCGAACCGCCATTGATGCGGCGGCGGTGCGCGCCTGCGTGCGGGTGCTGCGCGATGGCGGGTGTGTCGGCATCTTCCCGGAGGGGCACCGTGGCGCAGGAACACTCAGACGGCTGCGGCCCGGGGTGGGGTACCTTGGCCTGGTGACCGGGGCACCCGTGGTCCCGGTGACGTTCTTCGGAACCAGGCTCAGCGGAGCCCGCAGCGGGTCCCTGCCGCCAGTGAGGTTTCCGATCGACGTGGTCTTCGGGAGCCCGATCCGGGTCGATCCACTCCCGTGGCCGCGGACACGGGAACAAGTCCGACAGACTGTGGGTTTCATTCGGGAGCAGATGTTGGTGCACCTGGAGCAGAGCCAGGCGCTGGTCGGCAGGACGTTGCCGGGCCCTCTGCCTGCCGGAGATCGGCTCACCCCACCCACGCGCAACACAGGAGCACCATGAGCGAGTACGACGCACCCACCGACGCAGTGAGCGGACCGGTGCCGGTGCTGGCCGTGATCGGCCGCCCGAACGTGGGCAAGTCCACCCTGGTGAACCGGATCATCGGCCGCCGGGAGGCGGTCGTGGAGGACGTCCCCGGGGTCACCCGGGACCGCGTCTCCTACGACGCTCACTGGAACGGGCGCGCGTTCACCGTGGTGGACACCGGTGGCTGGGACCCCGATGCCCGGGGTCTGGCCGAGCGGATCGCCGGCCAGGCGGAGATCGCGGTGCAACTGGCCGACGCGGTGCTCTTCGTGGTGGATGCGACCGTCGGGATCACCGACGCTGATGCGGCAGTGGTGCGCGTGCTGCGCAAGTCCGGCAAGCCGGTGGTGCTCGCCGCGAACAAGGTCGATGACCAGCGCGCCGAGACCGAGGCCTACGGGCTGTGGAACCTGGGACTCGGGGAGCCCTTCCCTGTCTCGGCCCTGCACGGTCGCGGATCCGGTGACCTTCTCGATGCGGTCCTGGCGGCGCTTCCCGAGGCCCCGGAGGAGACCGACCCCCTGGTGGGCGGGCCACGTCGGGTGGCCATCATCGGCCGGCCGAACGTCGGCAAGTCGTCGCTGCTGAACCGGCTGGCCGGCGAGGAGCGAGTGGTCGTCGACGATGCCTCCGGCACCACCGTCGACCCGGTCGATGAGCTGGTGGAACTCGGCGGGCGGATCTGGCGGTTCATCGATACCGCCGGGATCCGCAAGCGCGTCAAGACCGCCTCGGGTCACGAGTACTACGCGTCGCTGCGCACCAACACCGCGATCGAGCGTGCCGAGGTGTGTGTGCTGGTCATCGACGGTGGACAGTCGATCTCGGAGCAGGACATGAGGATCATCCAGAGTGTCCGGGAGGCCGGCCGGGCGCTGGTGATCGCCTTCAACAAGTGGGACCTCGTCGACGAGGAACGTCGCTACTACCTCGACCGTGAGATCGAGCGCGACCTGGTGCAGGTCACGTGGGCGCCGCGGATCAATGTCACCGCCCGGACCGGATGGCATGTCGACCGGCTGGTGCCTGCCCTGGACCGGGCCCTGGAAGGCTGGGAGACCCGGGTCGGCACCGGGGCGCTGAACTCGTTCCTGGGTCGGCTCATCGCGGAGCACCCGCATCCGGTGCGCGGCGGAAAGCAGCCCAAGATCCTCTTCGGGACCCAACCGACGACGGCTCCGCCCACGTTCGTGCTGTTCACGTCGGGGAAGCTGGAAGCCTCCTACGAGCGCTACGTGGAGCGCCGGTTGCGCGAGGAGTTCGGCTTCGTCGGTACGCCGATCATCCTGCAGCAGCGGGTCCGGGAGAAGCGCAAGCGCTGAGGCTGCCGCAGAGCAGCCGGGGAGTCGTCGACGAGAGCAGACGGACCCCGAAATGCACCACACCCGGACCTGCCTTCGCAGGTCCGGGTGTGGTCGATGTCCTGAGACATCACAATGTCGGGCTGACAGGATTTGAACCTGCGACCCCTTGACCCCCAGTCAAGTGCGCTACCAAACTGCGCCACAGCCCGCCGCCGGAGGGGTCACCCCCAGGGCGGACCGAACACTACCGCAGTGCTCGGGCGGTGGTGAAACCCGGGCAGCAGTCGCGGGTGGACTACGGTGACCGGGTGCCTTCCTATGCTGCTCTGCTGCGGGGCATCGGCCCCAGCAACCCGAACATGCGCGGAGAGAAACTCCACGGGGTGCTGGAGGGGTTGGGCTTCGAGGAGGTCGGCTCGGTGCTGGCCAGCGGCAACCTGGTCTTCGCCACCGACGACGATGACCAGGTCGCTCTGGAGGAGCGGATACAGGCTGCGTTGCAGGCTGAACTGGGGATCCCGGGCGGCACGATCGTCCGGAGTAGGGCTGAGATCGAGGGGCTGGTCGCCCGGGCTCCGTTCGGCAGTCTGACGCACGGCAGGGCGACGTACCTGACTGCGACCTTCCTGAAGGCCCCGGTCCCTGAACTGCCGACGCCCTTGCCGCAGCCCGAGGATCCGGGGATGCGGGTGCAGGGCTACGACGAACTCGCCCGTGCGGTGCTGGCCGTCACCGACAACACCGGCCCCAAGACGCCCGACTTCATGGTGTGGCTGGAGAAGCAGTTCAGCCGTGACATCACCACCCGCACCTGGCTCACCGTGCAGCGGGTGCTGGCCAAGCTCCCACCCGAGTGAGGGTGGGACGGGCTCACCCCTCGATGGCTGCGGTGGTCTCGTCGGTGCGGCGGACCCGCCAGAGACGGTGCGTGCCGGGCAGGCCCTTCAACTGAGTGATGCCCGCCGCCTCGAAGGTGAACGCCTCGGCGTCGCCGACCCCGTCGTGCACGGCATCGGTGGTGAGGACCGACCCGCCGTCGGCGCGGGCGGCGACCCTGGCTGCGGTGGCCACGGCGGCGCCGAACCAGTCACCTTCACGTGCGATCGCGGTCCCGGTGTGCAGGCCCATCCGCACCCGGATCGGCGTACGACGCAGTTGACGGCCGCGGCCACGCAGCAGGTCGTCCTGCACCGCCAGGCAGGCGTCCACGGCGATGAGGGGACTGCCGAACACCACCATGAACCCGTCGCCCTGTGACTTCACGATGTGTCCGCCGTACTCCTCGATCCGGCGGCGGACGAGCCGGTCGTGCTCGTCGAGCAGCCGGACCCAGCGTTCATCGCCCAGGTCGGCGTTCAGCGCGGTGGAGTTCTCGATGTCGGAGAACATGAAGGTCACGTTCCCGTCGGCATCGGCGATGTCGCGGATCTGCGCCCGGTCCTCGGTCGTCCACCGGGTGAAGTCCTCGATGGAGGCGAGCAGCATCCCGCTGACCCCGCGCTCCCGTACCCGTTCGGCGGTGTCGACCATCGTGCGCACCACCGCTCCGGCGACCTGAGCGGCCTGACTGGGCCGCACTGGACGGGTCGTCCGGAGTGCCTCCAAGTCGGCCTCCAGGGCCCTGATCCGAGCGCCGGCACGGCGTAGCGCCACTGCCAGCACGGCGAGGGTCGCCAAGGCCAGTGCCAACCCTGCGACCAGCAGCCACTCCGTCACGCGGACACCATGGCACAGGCCGAACCCCACGGCGAGGGCAGGCTCGGTAGAGTTCTGCTGCGAAGACCCCCGATCGAGGAAGTGATCCCCGCCGGCTATGGACGGCTCTCAAAGTTGTAGCCCCACCGCACCCGCGCACCATCGGCCCGACGCTCCGCCGCGGAGCCGTCGATGACAACCGAACTGGGACTGCTGGCCCTCGCCCTGGCGCTGATCGCCGCCTGTGGCGTGTTCGTGGCCGCGGAGTTCTCCCTGGTCACCGTCGACCGGACCGTGGTCGAGCGGGACGCCGAGGCCGGCGATCGCAGGGCGCAGGGGGTGCGCCGTGGTCTGCGGACCCTCTCCACCCAGCTCTCCGGTGCTCAGGTGGGGATCACCGTGACGAACCTGGCGATCGGCTACCTGGCCGAGCCGGCGATCTCAGCGCTGCTGCGTGAGCCACTGACCGCCGCCGGCCTGCGTGAGGCCTCCATCACCCCCGTGGCGCTGGCTCTGGGCCTGGGCATCGCCACCGCCCTGACAATGATCTTCGGTGAGCTGGTGCCCAAGAACATCGCCATCGCCCGCCCCTACGCGACCGCTCGCGCCACCCAGGGCTTCCAGCGCGGGTTCACCGCGATCAACGCGCTGCCGATCCGGATGCTCAACGGCTGGGCCAACGCGATCGTGCGGCGGCTCGGCGTGGAACCGGCCGAGGAACTGCGCTCGGCACGCAGCAGCACCGAACTCGCCTCGCTGATCCAGCGTTCGGCGACCCTGGGAACATTGGACCCGGACACCGCGGAGCTGATGGAGCGGTCCGTGGAGTTCGGCAGCCGCACGGCCGGGGAGATCATGACGCCCCGAGTGCGGACTGCGATGTTGGCCGCCACCGACCGGGCGGCCGCAGTGATCGAGTTGACCCGCCAGACCGGGCACTCGCGCTTCCCGGTGGTGGACAACGAGGAGAACGTGGTCGGCACCGTGCATGTCAAGCACGCCGTCGCGCTGCCCCTGCACGAGCGGCCCACCACCCGCGTGAAGCACCTGATGGGCAAGCCGCTGGTGGTGCCCGACTCACTGCGCCTCGACCCACTGTTGGCGCTGTTGCGCGAAGAGGGCTTCCAGATGGCGGTGGTGCTCGACGAGTACGGCGGCCAGGCCGGTGTGGTCACCCTCGAGGACGTGGTGGAGGAGATGGTCGGCAACATCGCTGACGAGCACGACCCGCAGGGTGCGGACAGTCAGCGGCTCACCGACGGCGCCTGGGAACTCTCCGGGCTGCTGCGTCCGGACGAGGTGGAGGATCTGACCGGGATCCCGCTGCCCGAGCACGAGGACTACGACACCATCGCCGGCCTGGTGGTCCGCGAGTTGGGCCGGATCCCGGAGCCGGGGGACACGGTGACCCTCGACCTGCCCGATGCCGCGCGCACCGACGAGGATGAGCCGGCGTCACTGAGGGTGACCCTGACCGTGGAGGCACTCGATGGGCTCCGCATCGATCGGCTCACCCTGAGGCTGGGCGGTGAGACACGATGAGCAACCTCACTGCCATCGGCGTCGCGGTGGCCCTGCTCGCGGCCAACGCCTTCTTCGTCGGGGCGGAGTTCGCGCTCATCGCCGCCCGACGCAGCCAGATCGAGCCACGCGCCCTCGCCGGCTCCCGGGTCGCGAAGATGACCCTGAAGGGCATGGAGAACGTCTCGCAGATGATGGCCGGCGCCCAGTTGGGCATCACCATCTGTTCGCTGGGCCTGGGCGCTGTCGGTGAACCTGCGGTGGCCCACACCATGGAACCGCTCTTCGCTGCCGTGGGGGTGCCCGACGCGCTGGTGCACCCGATCTCCTTCGTGATCGCGATGGCGGTGGTGGTCTGCCTGCACGTGGTGCTGGGCGAGATGGTGCCGAAGAACATTGCCATCGCCGGGCCGGAGCGGGCCGCCCTGGTGCTGGGGCCGCCGATGCTGGCGGTGGTCACCGTGTTCCGGCCGCTGATCGTCTCCCTCAACGCGATCGCCAACGTGACGCTCCGGATGATCCGCATCGAACCCCGCGACGAGGTGACATCCACCTTCACCCGCGAGGAGGTGGCGGCGCTGGTGGAGGAGTCCCGGGGGGAGGGGCTGATCGAACTCGCCGAATACCACCGACTCTCCGGCGCCCTGGACTTCACCGAGCGCACCGTGGACGGGGTCGCGCTGACACCGGCCAGCCTGGTCACCATCAACCGAGCCACCACCGCTTCCGACGTGGAGGAGTTGTGCGCGGCCACCGGCTACAGCCGGTTCCCGGTGGCGGAGGCTTCGGGGGAGTTGACCGGATACCTGCACATCAAGGACGCGCTGGTGCGGGACGACCTGGCCCGGGATCGGCCGATCGAACCCGACTGGGTGCACCCGTTCGCCACCGTGGCCGCCGGCACCAGCCTGCATGACGCCCTGGAGATCCTGCAGCGCGAAGGCGCGCACATGGGGTGCGTCGTCGATGAGGCGGGCACCCTGGTGGGGATCACCACCCTCGAGGACGTGCTCGAGGAACTGGTCGGCGAGATCCGCGACGCGGCGCACCTCGATGACGCATGAACCAGCAGCCATCATGGCTAGGCTGGGTGCGACCAGGGCCACGGAATGCGGAATGCGGGATGCGGAGTGACTGACGACGTGCGGCGTACGTCGAAGGTGTGGACGCTGCCCAACGGGATCAGCATGCTGCGACTCGCCGGTGTGCCGCTCTTCCTGTGGCTGGTGCTCGGTCCGCAGGCCGACTGGTGGGCTCTCGGCGTCCTGGCTGTAGCCGGAGTCACCGACTGGGCGGACGGCTGGCTCGCGCGGCGACTCGACCAGCGCACCTCGCTGGGCGAGTTGCTCGACCCGCTCGCCGATCGGCTCTACATCCTCGCGGTGGTGATCGGACTCGCCCTGCGTGACATCGTGCCGTGGTGGATCGCGGTGATCCTGCCGCTGCGGGACGTGCTGTTGTGGGTGCTGGTGCCGTTCCTGAGGCGACGCGGCTACAGCGCACTTCCGGTGCACTTCCTGGGCAAGGCGGCCACGTTCAACCTGATGTACGCGTTCCCGCTGCTGTTGCTCGGCGACGGCGACGGGACCATTGCCACGCTGGCGCTGGTCTTCGGCTGGGCCTTCGCCGGCTGGGGGATCGGGCTCTACTGGTGGGCGGGGATCCTGTACGCGTGGCAGGTGCGGACGTTGTTCGCCACGATGGGACCCGATGGGGTCCGTCATGAGTGACCGTGAGAGTCCGCCAGGTGGAGGCGAGCGGATCACCCTGCCGCTTCTGGACCTGATCACCCGAGAAGCGCTCGAGTCTGAGTACCGTGAGGCTCACGCCCGCCCAGTGGATCCGACCGCGGACCCGGTGGCGGGACGGGTCGGTTCACGCCGGGTCACCGCCGTGGTCTGTGCCGTCCTGGGAGTGCTCGCGGTGACCGCCGCCGTCCAGACGAACCGCAATGCGCCGGTGGATGAGAGCAGCCGGGCCGCGTTGATCGCCCAGGTCAACGATCGCCGGGAGAACCTAGCCCTGCTGGAGCGCCTCCGGGGCGACCTGCGCCGCACCAACGACGACCTCCAGGTCCGCCTGGAGCAGGTCATCGAGGAGGAGCTCTCCGAACGCAATCGGGTGCGCCGACTCCAGGTCAGGACGGGACATCTGCAGGTGCGGGGCCCTGGGGTGCGGATCGCGGTCGACAACGCCGAGGGCGCCGACCCCACCCAGGTCATCCGGGACGAGGATCTGACCACGCTGGTCAATGGGCTCTGGCAGGCAGGTGCCGAGGCGATCTCGGTCAACGGTGAGCGCCTCACCGTGCTCTCCGCGTTCCGCAACCGAGGACCGGCCATCCTGGTGAACAGCCAGCCCCTCAATCCGCCGTACGTCGTGCTGGCCATCGGCAACACGGCTACATTGCAGGCGGACTTCGCGAACACGACGTCAGGGCTCAAGTGGCTCAACCTGGTGCATGCGCTCGGATTCGAGTTCACGATGGACAATCAGGGATCCTTGACCTTGCCGGCTGCTCGGCCGGCAACGTTGAGGTCGGTCCAGGAGGGGCTCTCCACGGACCGTGACGTGGTGGACGAGGAGATCGCATCGTGATCGCAGTGCTGGGCTTGCTGATCGGGGTCATCGTCGGGTTGCTGGTGCAACCCGACGTACCGCTCGGCCTGGAGCCCTACCTCCCGATCGCCGTGATCGCCGCCCTCGACGCGGTCTTCGGTGGACTGCGAGCCCACCTCGACGGGATCTTCGACGACCGCGTCTTCGTGGTCTCGTTCCTGAGCAACGTGATCATCGCCTCCGGGATCGTCTACCTCGGCGACCAGTTGGGCGTCGGTGGCCAACTGTCCACCGGAGTCATCGTGGTGCTCGGCATCCGCATCTTCGCCAACGTCGCGGCGATCAGACGGCACGTCTTCCATGCCTGACCTCGAGCCCCGCAGCGAACCGACACCGGACTCCCGGGGTCGGCTTCGGGCATCGCTGACGCACCCGTCCAAGAGTCAGTACGTGGTGGCAGTGATCCTGGCGCTGGTGGGCTTCGCCCTGGTGCTGCAGGTCAAGGCCACCCAGACCGACGACTCCTACGCCGGCTTCCGCGACCAGGACCTGATCGACGTCCTGGCCGGGCTCAGCGGCGCGGCGGAGCGGGCCGAGCGCGAGATCGAGAGGCTCGAACAGACCCGCCAGGACCTGCAGAGCGACACCAACACCCGCGACACGGCACTGGAGCAGGCGCGTCGGGAGGCCAACGCGCTGGCGATCCTCGCCGGACAGGTGCCGGTGACGGGGCCGGGGCTGCGGATCAGCATCGAGGAGATCGATGGACGAGTGTCGATCGACACCCTGCTGGACACGATCCAGGAGCTGAGATCCGCCGGCGCTGAGGCCATGCAGTTCAACAACGAGGTCCGGGTGATCGCCCAGACCGCGTTCGAGGAGGCCACCGGCGGCATCCTGATCGACGGCGTGCTGCTGCAGTCGCCGTACACGATCGACGTCATCGGGGAACCGCACGTCCTGCACGGCGCGTTGACGTTCCCGTTGGGCCCGATGGAGTCCGCACGACGGGACGGGGCCCGGATCACGGCCGAGGAGCTGGACGCCGTCGACATCGAATCGGTGCGTCCGGGCTTCCGACCGCAGTACGCCAACGCCGACGAGGACGAGTAGCCTGCATCCCGGCGCGGCACCGAATCGCAGTGCCTGGCCGACACGAGCGAAGGAGCGGACATGTATCCCGAGGACCTGAAGTACACCAGTGAGCACGAGTGGGTGCGGACCCCCGGCCACGTCGCTGACTCGGTACGGATCGGGATCACCGACTACGCCCAGGACGCTCTCGGAGACATCGTCTACGTGTCCCTGCCCGAGGTCGGCCAGAGCGTGGACGCCGGCGGTGCCTGCGGGGAGCTCGAGTCCACCAAGTCGGTGAGCGACGTCTACGCACCGATCGCGGGCGAGGTCGTGGCCCGCAACGAAGCACTGGAGGCGACCCCCGAACTGGTCAACTCCGACCCCTATGGCGAAGGCTGGCTCTTCGAGCTGCGGCCCGCCGACCCCGCGAGCGTGGCGGCCCTTCTGGATGCGGCCGGCTACCAGGCCACATTGGACTGAGCGGGTGGCTGCGGCGATAGCCGAGGGACTGATAGGTTCGACCTGACCCTCAACCTGCAGTTGAGGGAGCGGCCGCAACCAGACATCGGCAACCAGAAATCGGCGGAGGGAAGAAGATGCCGTTCTGCACTTCCTGCGGGAGACGCAATCCCGACGACGCACGGTTCTGTGCCCAGTGCGGCACGGCCCTCCTCGATACTGCGACCGAGTCCACCGCCACCATCACCTTCGCCGGCACCGATGCACGAGTGACCACCAGTGACCGCGAACTGGCCCCTGTGGACGCGGCGGCCGTGGATGCGCTGCCGGCCGGACACGCCCTGCTGGTGGTGCAGCGAGGTCCCGGAGCCGGGAGCAGGTTCCTGCTGAACTCCGACGTGGTCACCGCGGGCCGGCATCCGGAGAGCGAGATCTTCCTCGACGACGTCACCGTCTCCCGCAAGCATGTGGAGTTCCACCGCACCCCCGAGGGGTTCCGGGTCAAGGACGTCGGCAGTCTCAACGGCACCTATGTGAACCGTGACCGGATCGAGGAAGTGGCGCTGATCGACGGCGACGAGGTGCAGATCGGCAAGTATCGGCTGGTCTTCTTCGCCAGCCACGTGAGCGGCTGATGTCGTCGGCTGTTCCGTCCTCTCAGCCGAGGATGAACATCGGCCAGGTGCTGGAGCACCTGCGTCCGGACTTCCCGGGTGTGACCATCCCGAAGATCCGCTTCCTCGAGGACAAGGGCCTGATCAAGCCGGAGCGTACGCCGGCCGGCTATCGCAAGTTCTCCGACGCAGACGTGCACCGCCTCCGGTTCGTGCTGACCATGCAGCGCGACCACTACCTCCCGCTGAAGGTGATCGGCGAACACCTCGACGCGATCGATCGGGGCCTGGAGCCGCCGCCGATCGAGTCCGTGGTACCCACCGTGCCCACCGTGGCACTGTCCGTCGACGGCACCCCGAGTGCCGAATCGTTCAGGAGACGCAGCGACCTGCGCCTGTCCCGCAAGGAGTTGGTCAAGGTCGCCGAGATCTCCGAGGACATGCTCAGCCAGCTGGAGCAGTTCGGGCTGGTGTCCCCGCGGCCGGGCACGCAGCAGTACGACAGCGACGCTCTGCTCATCGCGCGCACCGCCGCCGAGCTGAGCGTCTTCGGCTTCGAGCCCCGGCACCTGCGCGCCTTCAAGGCCGCGGCCGACCGGGAGGTCGGTCTCGTCGAGCAGGTGGTGGCACCGATGGCTCGTGGCCGCGACACCGCGGCCCGGGCGCGGGCCGACGACGCGATCGCTGAGATCGCTGCGCTCTCGGTGCGGCTGCACGCGACCTTGGTGAAGGCCGGCCTTCGCCGGCACTGAGCGTTCGGCCAACCGGATCAGCGGTAGGCTTGGCGTGTGCGCGAGGTAGACGTGATGGGTGTCCGGGTCGAGATGCCCTCGAACCAGCCCATCGTGCTGCTGCGTGAGGTCGCTGGGGACCGCTACCTGCCGATCTGGATCGGGGCCGTGGAGGCCACCGCCATCGCCTTCGCACAGCAGGGCGTGGTGCCGCCACGCCCACTGACGCACGATCTGATGAAGAGCCTCCTCGACGCCACGGGGGACGGGCTCGCCGAGGTTCGCATCGTGGAGATGAAGGACGGGATCTTCTTCGCCACGCTGGTGCTCCGGTCGGGAGCCGAGATCTCCGCACGGCCCTCGGACTCGATCGCCCTGGCGTTGCGGACCGGCACCAAGATCGTCTGCGCGGAGGACGTGCTGGACACGGCCGGGCTGGCTGTGCCGGCCGAGCAGGACGACGAGGTCGAGCGGTTCCGCGAGTTCCTGGACCACGTCACCCCCGAGGATTTCGAGACCGATCAACCCTGACCCTCCAGATGAACTTTAGGGTTGCGACACACCGCGTGGCGCGTTGACCCGGGGATGGTCGGGGGCCTACCTTGAACTGTCGCGGCTGTAACTCCACCAGTGTGTTCTGGTGGGTCTGCAGTCCCACTGACCAGCAGGAGGACGGACGTGCCAGTCAACGAGAACGGCCAGGAGCCGGTCGACGCCGCAGTCGACCAGGCTGCGGAGCTCGCCTCCGAGCAGGGGCTGCTCTTCACCGACGACGTGTCGCCGCTGCCCAGTGACGCGGGCTACCGCGGACCCACTGCCTGCAACGCTGCCGGCATCACCTACCGCCAGCTCGACTACTGGGCCCGTACCGGCCTGGTTGAGCCCACCGTCCGGGGTGCCCGCGGCTCCGGTTCGCAGCGGTTGTACTCCTTCCGGGACATCCTCCTGCTCAAGGTCATCAAGCGACTCCTGGACGCCGGCATCTCCTTGCAGCAGATCCGCACCGCAGTGCAGCACCTGCACGAGCGCGGCACCGACGACCTGACCCAGGTGACGCTGATGAGCGACGGCGCGTCGGTCTACGAGTGCACCAGCAACGACGAGGTCATCGACCTGCTCAACGGCGGCCAGGGTGTGTTCGGCATCGCCATCGGCGGCGTATGGCGCGAGATCGAGGGCACCCTCGCAGAGTTGCCCAGCGAACGCACCGAGAGCGCTGCCGAGCTCGCCGCCAGCGACGAGCTCGCTGCGCGTCGCGCTGCCCGCCAGATCAGCTGAGGCTGCTAGAATTCTGCTGCTGACACGCTGCGCGGGAGAGACTCTCGACGAGCGCCGAAGGGGCAATTCCTCCCCGGAACCTCTCAGGCACCAGGGACCGCGCGGGCCAGGCAACTCTGAAGTGACACCGTCATGACAGAGGGGGAGGCGTCCTGACCGACACCGCCCCTGGAGCCTGAACGTGACCCTGTCCCCGCAGCAGTCCGCCCCCTTCGCCGCCCGCCACATCGGCCCGGATCAGGACGCCGTCGCGACGATGCTCGCCGCGATCGGCCATGACTCGCTCGACTCCTTGATGGCGGCGGCCGTGCCAGCATCCATCCGGGCGAAGGCACCACTGAACCTGCCGCCGGCCACCGACGAGATCCGAACCGCTCGCCGGCTGCGGGAGCTCGCGGCCCAGAACGGGGTGGCCGAGCCGATGATCGGGCTGGGCTACCACGCGTGCGTGACTCCAGCGGTGATCCGCCGCAACGTGCTGGAGGATCCCAGCTGGTACACGGCGTACACGCCCTATCAGCCGGAGATCTCCCAGGGGCGACTCGAAGCGCTGCTGAACTTCCAGACCATGGTCGGCGACCTCACCGGCCTGCCCATCTCCAACTCCAGCCTCCTCGACGAGGGCACCGCGGCAGCCGAGGCGATGACCCTGGTGCGGCGCGCCAACCGCAAGGCGGAAGGCCCGTTCGTGGTCGATGCCGACGCGCTCCCGCAAACCATCGACGTGGTGCGCACCCGCGCCGAGGCGATGGGGATCGACGTGGTCGTCGCCGATCTGACCGCCGGACTCCCCGACGGTGACCTGTGCGGCGTCCTCATCCAGTACCCCGGCGCCTCCGGCCAGATCCTCGACCCGCGGCCGCTCATCGAGGCCGCCCATCAGCGCAACGCCCTGGCGGTTCTCGCCGCAGACCTGCTCGCCCTCACCCTGCTGGAGTCACCCGGCGCCCTGGGCGCCGACGTGGTGGTCGGGTCCTCGCAGCGCTTCGGTGTGCCGCTGTTCTACGGCGGCCCGCATGCCGGGTTCATGGCCGTGAGCAAGGGCCTGGAGCGGCACCTGCCCGGTCGCCTGGTCGGTGTCTCCGTGGACGCCGAGGGCCGCCCTGCCTACCGGCTGGCGCTGCAGACCCGGGAACAGCACATCCGTCGCGACAAGGCGACGTCCAACATCTGCACCGCCCAGGTGCTGCTGGCCGTGGTGGCGTCGATGTACGCCGTCTATCACGGCCCGGACGGACTCCGCGGGATCGCCACCCGGATCCACCGCCAGGCCGCCGGGATCGCGGCGGCGCTGCGCGACGGCGGCGTCGAGGTGGTGCACGACGCCTTCTTCGACACCGTCCTGGTGAAGGTGCCGGGCCGTGCCGAGGAGATCGCCGGCGCAGCCCACGACGCCGGCCTGCACCTGCGAAGGGTCGACGCCGACCACATCGGCATCAGCGTCGGAGAGACCGCTGACGACGAGGTGACCGCAGCAGTCCTCAAGGCGTTCGGGATCAGCGAAGGCCCGCGAGCGACGCACAGCCGCATTCCCGCTGAGCTGGCGCGGGTCACCGATTTCCTCAGCCACGAGGTCTTCCACAGCCACCGCAGCGAAACGGCGATGCTGCGCTACCTGCGGCGGCTCTCGGCGCGTGACTACGCCCTCGACCGCGGAATGATCCCGCTCGGCTCCTGCACGATGAAGCTCAACGCCACGACCGAGATGGAGCCGGTCAGCCTGCCCGGATTCGCCGACCTGCACCCGTTCGCGCCCGCCGAGGACGTGGCGGGCTACCGACGTCTGGTCGAGGACCTGGAGAGCTGGCTGGCCGAGATCACCGGCTACGACGAGGTCTCCATCCAGCCCAATGCCGGCTCCCAGGGTGAGTTGGCCGGGCTGCTGGCCATCCGCGGCTACCACCTGGCCAACGGCGATCACCACCGTGACGTCTGCCTGATCCCGTCCTCGGCGCACGGCACCAACGCCGCGTCGGCGGTGATGGCAGGCATGAGGGTGGTCGTCGTCGCGGCGACCGAGGACGGCTCCGTGGACCTGGGCGACCTGCGGGCGAAGGTCGAGGAGCACTCCGACGAGCTGGCCGCGATCATGGTCACCTATCCCTCCACCCACGGCGTCTACGAGCACGGGATCACCGAGCTCTGCGACCTGGTCCACGCCCACGGTGGGCAGGTGTACGTCGACGGAGCCAACCTGAACGCGCTGGTCGGGCACGCACGGCCGGGCGACTTCGGCGGCGATGTGTCGCATCTGAACCTGCACAAGACCTTCTGTATCCCGCACGGTGGCGGTGGTCCCGGCGTCGGCCCGGTCGCCGTCCGCGCCCACCTGGCGGAGTTCCTGCCCAGTCACGCGTTCCACCCCGAGCAGCAGAAGCGGTCCGGGATCGGCCCGATCAGTGCGGCCCCCTACGGATCAGCCGGCATCCTGCCCATCTCGTGGGCCTACATCGCGATGATGGGCGCCGAGGGCCTGACCCGTGCCACGTCGGTGGCAGTGCTGGCCGCCAACTACATCGCGCAGCGTCTGGACGAGCACTTCCCGGTCCTCTACCGGGGTGAGAACGGGCTGGTGGCCCACGAGTGCATCCTGGACCTGCGCGGTCTGACCAAGGAGACCGGTGTCACCGTCGACGATGTCGCCAAGCGGCTCATCGACTACGGCTTCCATGCCCCCACCATGTCCTTCCCGGTCGCCGGCACGCTGATGGTCGAGCCGACCGAGTCCGAGGACCTCGCAGAGATCGACCGGTTCATCGAGGCGATGGTCGCGATCCGGGCCGAGATCGACCGGGTCGGGGCAGGGGAGTGGACCGCTGAGGGGTCTCCGCTGCGTGGGGCTCCGCACACCAGCCGGGCACTGGTGGGGGAGTGGGACCGCGCCTACACCCGGGAGGAAGCCGTTTTCCCGACCGGCATCGACCCGGACAAGTACTGGCCGCCGGTGGCCAGGATCGACCAGGCCTACGGGGACCGCAACCTGGTCTGTTCGTGCCCGTCGCCGGAGGCGTTCGCCTGAGATGACCGATTCCGTCGCCCCGGCCACGGCCCGCCACCTGCTCACCCGGTTGGCGCGGGTCCAGCGCGACGGCCGACTGCCCTCGGTGGTCGCCGGCGTGGTCCGCGACGGACAGTTGGTCTGGTGCCAGGGGCGCGGCGATGTGCCCGGCCCCGTCGAGAACACCCAGTACCGGATCGGGTCGATCACCAAGACAGTCACCGCGGTCCTGGTGCTGCAACTGGTGGAGGAGGGTCTGGTCGGACTGGATCAGGCCATCGGCACGCTGATCGACGGGGTCCCGCACGGCGAGCGCACGGTGCGTCAGCTGCTCTGCCATGACGCGGGCCTGCCTGCCGAGCCGGCGGGGGCGTGGTGGGAGCGTTCCCCAGGCACCGACTTCGCCACGCTGATCGCCGCGAACCGCGACGTGCAGGCCGCGCAGTCTCCGGGGGAGCAGTTCCACTACTCCAACCTGGGCTACGCGATGCTCGGCGAACTGGTCTCCAGACTCCGCGACCAGACGTGGTCCGACGCTGCCTGGCACCGGGTGCTCGAGCCGTTGGGGATGGAACGCACCGGGTCGCAGCCCTCCGGGCCGTACGCCGACGGCTTCAGCGTCCACCCGTACGCCGGAACGCTGACGCGTGAGCCGGCCACCGACACCGGGGCGATGGCACCGGCCGGACAACTGTGGAGCACGGTCGCCGACCTGACCCGCTGGGCGGACTTCATGATCCGTGGACACCGCTGGGTGCTGCCGGTCGAGGCGCTCGACCGGGCCATGGCACCACGCTCGGGCACCGGGGCCAGCGGCCTGACTCAGGCACACGCGCTGGGGTTCCAGTTGCATGCGGGCGGTTCGGGGACCATCGTCGGCCACTCCGGTTCGATGCCGGGGTTCATGGCCGGCTGCTTCGTCGACCGGAGGCGCGGGACCGGAGTGGTGCTGCTCAGCAACGGCACCACCGGGCTGGCCTCAGCCGGGACGGCGATCGGGTTGCTCGATGACCTCGAACGACACGAGCCCAGCATTGGCCCCGACTGGCAGCCCAACCTGGGGGTGCCGGGTGCCTTCGCCGACCTGCTCGGCGTGTGGCACTGGGGCAACACGGCGCACACCTTCGAACTCGAGGGCTCGCAGCTGGTGGTCCGATTGCGTGGCGAGGTCGTCTACCGGTATGTCGCCGACGGCGACGGGATCGTCGGCGCGGCCGGCTACCAGCGCGGGGAGCGGCTTCGGGTGGTCCGGAACGAGGACGGCACCATCAACCACCTGGACCTGGGCACCTTCGTGTTCACCCGGATCCCGTACGACCCGAGGGCGCCGATCCCGGGCGGCCCGCCGTCGTCCTGAGCTGCCTCACTGTGCCTGCGAGACACTCGACATGTTGAAGTCCGGCACCCGCAGTGCCGGGGTCGCGGTGCGGGGGAAGTAGTCGCCCCACTCGCGGCTGAAACTGGGTGCGGTGGTGCCGGCGGCGCTGAAGCGCTGCAGCAGGTCGATCGGGCTCTCGTTGAACCGGAAGTTGTTCACCGCGCCGGTGACCTCCCCGTTCTCGACGAGATAGACGCCGTCGCGGGTCAGCCCGGTGAGCAGCAGCGACTGCGGGTCGACTTCCCGGATGTACCACAGACTCGTCACCAGCAGGCCGCGCTCGACGTCGGCCACCAGGTCGTCGACGCTGCCGGAGCCGCCGTCGACCTCGAGCACGAGATTGTCGATGCCGGGTGTGGTCGGCTGTCCGGTCAGCGCCGAGGTGTGCCTGGTCTGCATCAGCGCGGACAGGACGCCGTCGCGGATCCAGTCGGTGCGGGCCAACGGCAGACCGTTGTCGAACACCGAACCCGTCACCGAGGACGAGGGTGCGATCACGAACGGCGCTGCCTGGAGCCCGGGGTACGCCGGGTCGGAGAAGACCTGCACCTGCGGACTGACGATCCGTTCGGAGATGCGGGTGCCGCCGCCACGTCGGCTGTAGACCGACTGTCCCTCGTGGGCCACCCGGGCGGCACTGTTCCAGTAGGCGTAGATGAGGAGGTCGGCCACCGATGACGGGGGCAGCACGGTGTCGTAGCGGCCGGCCGGCAGTGCCACGGTGCGCGCGGCCCAGCCGAGGCGACGAGCGAGGGTCTGGTCGAGGCCGGCGGCGTCGAGGGCGGAGAAGTCGCGTCCCGAGCCGCCCAACCATGCGCTGCTGGCCAGATCGGAGGTCTTGGCGGTGCATCCCCAGTGGCCGGTCGGCTGCACGTGACGCAGCCGCAGCCCGGCACTGGAGCCGAGGTAGCTGGTGGTGACCTCGTGGTCGATGAAGCCGTAGAGGACCCGGCCACCGGCTCGGGCCTGGCCGAAGGACTCGCCCAGGCCTACGGCGATGTCGGCGTAGACCCCGATCCCGGTCTCCTCGGGGGGCAGCGCCCAGTCGGCCGCGGCAACGCCGGCCACCAGTTCGGCCGCATCCTCGGCGAACTCGGCCGATCGTGCCGCCGCGTCGGCTGCCTCCGTCAGTGCGGTGGCCTGGGCCAGGGAGGTCGCGGTCCCGGTCACCGATCCGACCCGGACACCGGCTGCCTCGACCGCGAAGGCGATCACGGTCAGGACCTGGGCGCGCATCTCGCCGTTGGTGGTCAGGGTGTTGTTGGCCCAGCGCAGGTTGGCGCTGGTGCTGCTCTGGGCGATGGCGACCGAATGGTGACTGGTGCTGGTGGCCAGCACGTGCTCGACGAGTTGCTGCGGCGTCGGCGTCGTGGTCATCACTGGCCTCCCTCGTCGGCAGTGTTGAGGACACGGACCTGGCGGAACAGGGCGCTGGGACAGCCGTGGCTGACCGCAGCCACCTGGCCAGGTTGCGCCTTGCCGCAGTTGAACGCGCCGCCCAACTCCCACGTCTGCGGTCCGCCGACGGCCTCCATGGATCCCCAGAAGTCCGTGGTGGTGGCCTGGTAGGCGACATCGCGCAACTGCCCGTCGAGTTCGCCGTCCCGGATCGCATAGAAGCGTTGGCCGGTGAACTGGAAGTTGTAGCGCTGCATGTCGATGGACCAGGACCGGTCGCCGACGATGTAGATGCCTCGCTCCACCTGGGAGATCAGTCCCGAGGTGTCCGGGCCGTCGGGGTCGGCCTTCAGGGAGACGTTGGCCATCCGCTGGATCGGCACGTGTCCGGGTGAATCGGCGTACGCACACCCGTTGGAACGACCTCCATTGAGTTCCGGCTTCATCGCCGCCATCGGCCGGTCCAGCTGATAGCCCACCAGCACGCCGTCGGTGACGATGTCCCACTCCTGGGTCTGCACGCCCTCGTCGTCGTAGCCGATGGTGGCCAGGCCGTGGTCGATCGTGCGGTCGCCGGTCACGTTCATCACCTCCGACCCGTAGCGCAGTGACCCGAGGTTGTCGTAGGTGGCGAACGAGGTGCCCGCATAGTTCGCCTCATAGCCCAGTGCCCGGTCCAGTTCGGTGGCGTGGCCGATCGACTCGTGGATGGTGAGCCACAGGTTGGACGGGTGGATGACGAGGTCGTAGTGGCCCGCGTCCACACTCGGCGCCTGCAGCTTCTCCGCCAGCAGGTCGGGCACCTCGGCGAGCTCGCGATCGAAGTCCCAGCCGGTCCCGGTCAGATACTCCCAACCGCGGCCCACCGGCGGAGCCACCGAGCGCATCGAGTCGAAGGCTCCGGTGTCGGAGTTTGTGCCCATCGCCTCGAAGCGCGGTTGGAGCCGGATCCGTTGCTGGGTGGTGCGGGTGCCCGCGAGGTCGGCGTAGTACTTGTTCTCCTGGACCTGCATCAGGTCGGCGGTGGCGTGCTGGACCACGGGGTGCGCGCTCAGCCGGTGGGTCCAGTCGATGAGCAGGGCGACCTTCTCGGCCATCGGTACGTCCAGGGGGTTCACCTGGTACGCCGACACCCAGGACACGTCGTCGTGGACGGGCTCGGGCGCCAACTCGACCGGAGTGGTGGTCATCCGGGCGGCCACCTCGGCCACGGCCACCGCCGCCTCGGCGACTCGGGCCGCTTCGGCCTCGGTGAGCACCGGACTGGAGGCGAAGCCCCAGGCTCCGCGATGCACGACGCGCACGGCGAAACCGAGCTCCTCGGCATCGGCGGCGCCGGTGAGGGCACCGTCGCGGACCGCGAGGTTCTGGGTGCGGATCCGTTCGAAACGGAAGTCGGCGTGGGAGACACCGAGGTCGGCGGCGCGCTGTAGCGCGATGTCGCCCAACCTGCGGTATCCGAGAGTGGTGAACGAGGGGTCAACGGTCACAGGGGCGAACCTAGCCCACGGACACAAGCCAACGTCGAGCCGCTCCGGCCTTTGCTGATCTGCACCTGGGTGGGGATCCGGTCCCGCATCTCCGCCACGTGGCTGACCACGCCGACCACCCGGCCACCGTCGCGCAGGGTGTCCAGGGTGTCCATCACGTCGTCCAACGTGTCCGCGTCCAGGGAACCGAAGCCCTCATCGACGAAGAGGGTGCCGATCTCGACCCCGCCGGTCTCGTGGCTGACCACGTCGGTGAGTCCCAGCGCCAGGGCCAGGGAGACCACGAACAGTTCGCCACCCGAGAGTGTCATCGGCTCCCGGGAGAGGCCGGACCACTCGTCGACCACTCGCAGCGACAGGCCACCGCGGGACTCCCGGGCACCGCGCGTCGTACTGTGCTGGAGCGAGTAGCGTCCGTCGGACATGCGCCGCAGCCTGAGGTTGGCTGCGTCCACGACCTGGCCCAGGCGCCAGGCCAGCACGTAGGCCGACAGGCGCATCTGCCAGGTGTTGTCGGCTCCCTTGCCCTCCGCCAGTGCAGCGACCCTCTGGCTGACCGCCCACTGCGCCAGCAGGGGCTCCCACCTCCGGAGTTCGTCGGCGAGTTCCGCGGCCAGTTCAGTCAGCCGGCGGGACCGGTCCTCGGCGGTCCGCCGGGCCGCGTCGGCGGCGGCATGATCTGCTTCGGCCAGGGCGACGGCCTCGTCATGGGCCGTCAGGTCGGGGGCCGGTTGTGCTGCCGCCGTGAGCAGGGCGGGATCGTCCACGACCGAGGTGACCGCGGCGAGCCGGCGGTCGTGCTCGCGGACCTGTGCCAGCCAGGCTGCCCGGGTCTCGTCGGGGAGCAGGGCGGCCCGCGCCGCTGCGACGTCGGTGAAGCCCGAGGCGGTCACGGCGTCATCGACATCGCCTCGGGCCGCGTCGAGGTCCTGCACCGAGCGGTCCCAGCCTCGGGCGGCAGTGAGAGCCCGCTGCAGCAGGTCGGCGGCCGCCGTTGCCTGGGCCAGCTCATCGGCCGGGTCGCCGTCGGTACCCAACAGAGCGACGATCTGAGCGGTGGCCTCAGCGACTCGCCGGGTGAGGGCAGTCCGGTCCTCGGTGAGGCGGGCCAGGTCGGCGTGGAGGCTGCCGACCTCGGCCTGCAGGGTGGTCGCCTGCTCCAAGGCGTGGTGGAGTCGTTCGAGCCTGGGGGTGGCGTCGGCGGCCAGTGCGGTGGCGTCGGCCAGCTGGGCGACGAGGTCGTCGTAGGCCCGGGCGACCTGGTCGTGGGGCTCCTCACCGGCCGTGCTGGCCGCGACCGAGATCGCGTGCTCATGGGCGGCCAGGGTGTCCCGTGCCGCCGTGCGGGTGAGCTCGGCATCGTCGATCCGGCGCCGTAGCGCTTTCTCGTCGCCGGCGTCGGTGTCTGCGACGTCGGCCGCCGGCTGGGGGTGTTCGCAGGAGCCGCAGACCGGGCAGGCGCCGCCGACGACCAGGTGACCGGCCAGCTCGGTGGCCGCGGTGGCCAGCCGCCGGACGCGCAGGGCCTCCCATTCCTCGCGCAGCCGGTCGTGGGCGATGCTCGCCTCGTCGAGGACGGCCGTCAGCTCAGCGTGCCGCTGGCGCAACTCGACCAGTTCGGCCTGCGCGGACAGGCGTGTCTGCAGTCTGTCGCGCTCCGTGGTCAGGGTCGCCAGTTGGGCCGTGGCGTGCTGGGCTGCCGCGACCTCGGCGCGGGCCGACGCGACCTGATCCGGAAGGGTGGCCAGCGTGGCCTCCGCGGCGGCCAGCGCAGTGCTGGTCCGCTCCAGGTCAGCGTCCACGGAAGCGAGGGTGGCCAGATCCTGATCGCGACGCTCGCTGACGGGGAGGAGGCCGTGCAACGCGTTCACGCGCGCCACGGCGGCGGCTGCTGCCTCGTCGATCTCGTCGGTGACCGCGGTTGCGCAGAGCCCCGCCTCGACCGCCGCCGTGGTCAGGGCCGATCGATCGTGCTGCTCGCGGGCGGACGTCCGGTCGAGAAGCCGGAGCGAGGCAGCCACCGGCTGCGCCCGTTCGGCCTCGAGGAGGCGCTCACGCACCTGATCGATCTGGTCGGCGGCCGCCTCGAGGTCGGCCAGGTCGCGCAGCGCCGTAGCGTGCCGCAGTTGTCGCTCGCTGAGCTCACGAGCGGTCGCCAGCTCGGACCGCGCCTCAGTGAGGACCGCGTGAGCACGTCCGGCCTCCTCGCCGACGCGCGCGGTGGTGGTGGCCGCCGCCTCCTCCAGTGCGGCGAGCCAGTCGCGCACCTCGTCGGCGCTCTCGACCTCCACGGGCGGCTCAGCCATCGTCTCGGAGACTCGGGCGACCAGGTTCTGGATCCGCTGCCGGGCCAGGTCCGCCTCCCTCCGTAACGTGGTGCGGTGGTCGCGGAGCCAGCCCTCGACCCGTTCGAACCGTCGGGTGCGGAACAGGGTGGCCAGCAACGCCTGTCGCTCGTCCGGCCCGGAGCTGAGGAAGTCCTGGAAGCGGCCCTGCGGCAACAGCGCCACCTGGGTGAACTGGGTCCGGGTCATGCCGAGCAGTTCGGTGATCAGGTGGCCGGCCTCGTCGAGCCGCGAGGTCAGGTGGACCTGCTCGCCCGCCACCAGTTCGTGCACCACGGCCTTGGCGTGCTCGGTGGTGGTGCCGGTGCCGCGCTTCTTGGGACGGTCCCAGGCGGGGGAGCGGGTGAAGGTGAACCGCCGATCCCCGATGCTCAGGTCCAGTTCGACTCGCGGGGCACGCCCGATCGGCGCCAGCTGGCAGCGCAGGCTCCTGGCGGCACCGCGGTCGCCGGGCACATCTCCGTAGAGCGCGAAGCAGACGGCGTCCAGGACGCTCGTCTTCCCGGCGCCGGTCGGACCGCTGAGCAGGAACAACCCGGCGTCGCTCAACTCGTCGAAGTCGACCTCGACCGTGTCCGCGAAGGGTCCGAAGGCGGTGATCTCGAGGCGATGGAGCCGCATCAGGCCACCACCTCGGCCGGGTCCAGGTCGCGGTCCTCACAGCACGCCTCCACGGCGTCGCGCAGCAGCGCCGACTCGGCGGCATCTGCGGGGGCGCCACGCACGGCCTCCACGAAGGCGAGCGCCACCTCGTGGTCGCTGCGGCCCGTCACCGGTGCCGTCATTGGAGCCGTGCCGGGCCCGGAGTGTGGAGCGAACGTGAGCACCAGCGCATGTGGGAACCGGCGACGGAGTCGTTCCATCGCCTCCGCGGGACGGATGTCGTCGGTGAGCGTGGCCTGGACCCAGGCACCCTCGTCGGCGGTGTACGCCGGGTCGGCGAGCAGTGCCTCGAGGGTCCCGGAGAGGCGGGCCAGCCGGCGTGGCACCGGCGCCTCCACGAACTCGGTCGCCGCCACCCCCTCGGCGCCCAGGTCGACGAGCCAGGAGCCCTTGGTGTGGCCGGCCTCGGAGAACGAGTAGGCCAGCGGCGACCCGGAGTAGCGAACCGTCTCGGTCAGCACGTGCGCGCCGTGCAGGTGTCCGAGCGCGGTGTAGTCGACCCCGTCGAACACCGACGTGGGGACCAGGCTGACCCCACCGACACTGATGTCGCGCTCGGAGTCCGACGGCACCGGCGCGGCGGCACCCCCGACGAACGCATGCGCGAGCACCACCGACCTGGCTCCGGGGCGGGAGGCGAGGTCGGCGCGAACCCGCCGCATCGCCTCCTCCAGGGCCGCCTGGTGGGAGCGTTCGGGCAGCTCCCAGGCACGGTGCACGGCCTCGGGATCCAGGTAGGGCAGGCCGTGCACGGCGACCTCGCCGTGCTCATCGCCCAGCAGCACCGGCGTGCCCACCGACGCCGCCCGGGTGCGCAGGTGTACCCCGGCCCGGTCGATGAGGTCGGCCCCGAATCCGAGCCGCTGCGCCGAGTCATGGTTGCCCGAGGTGACCACCACCTTCGCCCGGCTGGCCGCCAGCCGGGCGAGTGCCTCATTGGCCAGGTGGACGGCGTCGACCGGCGGCAGCGCGCGGTCGTAGATGTCGCCGGAGACCACCACCAGATCAACGGACTCGGAGTCGACGACCTCGATCAGATGGTCGACGAAGGCAGCCTGATGACCGAGCAGTCCTTCCCGGTGGAAGGAGCGGCCCAGATGCCAGTCGGAGGTGTGCAGGATCCTCACGACATCGAACCTAGAGGGGACCTCCGACAGTTGGGTTCGTGCCACGCCGCAGGGGGCCGAGATGGGGTGTTAGGGCCGCCATTTGAGCGAGCAACCCATGCTGGGTCGATGAGGCTCCGGCACCGGCTGCCCGGCCAGCACGCGAGTGATCGCGGACCGCAGTTCCTCGCCGGTGACCGGCAGACCGTTGCCGGGGGTGGACGCATCCATCGCCCCGCGGTACGCCAAGGAACCCGCGGCGTCGTACAGGAAGAAGTCCGGCGTGCAGGCGGCACCGAACGCTCGCGCCACCTGCTGGGAGCGGTCGAGCAGGTACGGGAAGTCCCAGCCGGCTCGGGTGGCCTGGTCGCGCATGCCCGGCAGGTCGTCGTCGGGGTAGGCGTCGGTGTCGTTGGCGCAGATGGCCACCACGGCCAGGCCCGGTGAGTCCGCCACCACGGCGGCGAGCCCCGCCTCCACGTGCTTCACGTACGGGCAGTGGTTGCAGACGAACGCGACCAGCAGCGTCTGCCCGGCGAACTCGGAACTGTCGACGGTGCGGCCCTCGAGATCGGGCAGCGCGAAGTGGGGGAGGGCAGTGCCCAGGGGGACCATTTCGGATTCCACGGCCATCCGCCCAGCGTACGCAGTGCGGCTCAGCGAGAACCGAGCAGCCTGAGCCGGCGACGCCGACGCAGTTCGTCGGCCAGATCCGTGAGCCGTCGCTGCACCGATGGTTCCAGGACGTGGGCGTCGAGGAGCTCCTCGGTCGCCGCCAGCGTGGCGGAGTCGAGGTGCCCCAGCGGGAAGAAGGCGGCGGCGACGTCGGGCAGCATCCAGCCCTCGTAGTGCTCGTGCAGCCGGCGTACGTCGGAGAAGTAGCGGGTCAGGTAGGCGTCGGTGAACTCGGACTGATCGGCGTTCCAGAAGCCGGCACCGATCGCGGTCACCTGGTGGTTCGCTGCGGTCCGTTCCCCGGTCAGGTGACTCCAGGCCCAGGCCTTGGCGTCGGCCGCGGGGAGGGCTGCCCGGCAGCGACCGAACTCGATCCGGGCCACCGTGGTCGGCTCGGCGTCGAGATGCTCGGTCAGCTCGGTCACGTCGGTGTCCCCGAGGGCCGCGAGCCGGTGCAGGACCCGCCACCGCAGGTCGGTGTCGAGGATCAGCCCTTCGGGCACCGACCCCTGCAGCCAACCGCGCAGCACGAGCGGATCCGTCGTACACCGGATCTGACCCTGGAACGCGGCGAGCCGGGTGCTCGAGCGCGGAGCCGCCGACTCCACCCGCGCGGCACAGGCGCCGGCGAGGTCGTCGAACAGTGAGCGCCGGTCGTCCAGCAGTGGGGCTACCACCTCGCAGGCCCACGGGACCAGCGTGCCCAGGCCGTCGTCGTCCTCCCGCGGAATGCCCGCGATCAGCAGCGCCCGGAGCTCCGCCGGCGTCACGGCGGCGTTGTGGGCGGCCGAGCGTACGGAGTTCCAGATCCCGGCTCGCACCCGCGGGTCGGTGGTGCCGGCGAGCAGGGTGGGCAGGGTCCGGCGGGTCCGGTCGTCCAGCAGAGTCACCGCCCAGGTGTCCTCGAAGCAGTCCACCACCACCGCGGCGTCGGCGGGGATGTCGAGCAGGGCCGTCCGATCGCCCTCGGTGGAGACCTCACGCACCTCCCACGTGACCGGCGGGGTCGCCGGGGGAGTGGCCACGGCCAGCCTCAGGGTGTGCGCCCGGTCCGCCGGGAGCCCGTCGGGCTGGCTGCGCAGCAGCGTCGGCCCGGCCCTGTCGACGGAGAGGGTGTCGGCGCCGGCCCGGCGGAGCCAGTGGTCAGTGAAGGCGGCCAGGTCGATACGGGTGCCGGCCCGGTCCGCGGCCCGCTGCCAGCAGCCGACCAGGTCGGCCATGGTGGCGTTGCCGAACGTGGCTCGCTCGAAATGGTCGACCACCCCGGCCAGGAACACGTCGTCGCCGAGCCGGGTGTTGAGCTGCTTGAGGATGCTGGAGCCCTTGACGTAGGAGATGCCGTCGAAGTCCTGCAGTGCCAGTCGCGCGTCGGTCGCCCCGTTGCCGGCCACCGGGTGGGTGGTCGGACGCTGATCGGTGACCAGGCCCCACTGTCGACGCGCCCAGGCGTGATGGGTCCAGGCGTCGCCGTACTCGGTGACGTCGGCGGTGACCCGGTTGCCGAGGTACTCGGCGAAGGACTCGTTCAGCCACAGGTCGTCCCACCAACGTGGCGTGGTGAGGTTGCCGAACCACTGGTGGGCCATCTCGTGGGCGACCGTGGTGGCTCGCTTGATCCGGGTGCCGCGGGTGACGGCACTGGTGTAGATCATCTGGTCCCGGAAGGTCACACAGCCCGGGTTCTCCATCGCCCCCGCGTTGAAGTCGGGCACGAACGCCTGGTGGTACTTCCCGAACGGGTAGCGGATCCCGAACAGCCGATGGAACTCGTCGAAGCACTGCCGGGTGAGGGTGAGCAGTTCGTCGGCCTCGGCCTCCAGGGCGGAGGCGAGGCTGGCCCGGGCACTGAGCCCGAGCGGGATCCCGTCGTGGTGATCGGAGATCAGGTGGTAGGGCCCGGCCACCAGGGTGACGAAGTAGGTGGACAGCGGCGCGGAGGCCTCGAACTCCCAACGTCCAGGCTCCACCTGCTCACCGGCGGCGTTGCCGATCACTGTCCAGTCCACCGGAGCGGTGACGTGGAAGGTGTACGGCGCCTTCAGGTCGGGCTGGTCGAAACAGGCGAAGACGCTGGGGGCGGCGTCCATGAACGACATCCCGTAGACGTAGCGACGTCCGTCCGCCGGGTCGGTGTGGTGGTGCAGTCCCTCGCCGTCGGTGCGGAACCGCATGGTGGCATCGACGGTGAGGTGGTTGTCCCCGGCGAGCGTGTCCAACCGGATACGGCCGTTCACCAGCGCTTCCTCGGACAAGGCGGCGTCGTTGAAGCGCATCTCGTGCAGCCGCACCGGGTCGACCTCACAGAAGGTCGGGCCGCCGGTGCTGGCGAAGGTGATCCGGGTGACGGAGCGGAAGGTCTCCGGATCGCCGGCCAGGTCCAGGGTGACGTCGTACGACGTGACGTCGAGTTGGGCGGCGCGGGCCTGGGCCTCGGTGTGGGTGAGGCTTGGCCGCGACGTCATCGGGAGATGCTGATGATGTCGATGGGGGTGGCCGGTGCGCCGCCACCAGCCGGGTGCGACCCGTCGTCACCTTCTGCGGCGACCTCCTGGATGAGGTCGACTCCCGCGGTGTCGAAGGTGCCGAAGACGGTGTAGTCCGGGGACAGCTGGGTGTCGGAGAAGACGAAGAAGAACTGTGAGCCGTTGGTGTCCGCACCGCTGTTGGCCATCGCCAGAGTGCCGGCGGGGTACGTCTCGGTCCCGGCCAACTCGTCGGCGTACCGGTAGCCGGGTCCTCCCATGCCGGTCCCGGTCGGGTCGCCGCACTGCAGGATCCCGAACGTCGGGAAGGTGGTGATCCGCGGGCACGGGGTGTCGTCGTAGAAGCCCTGCTCGGCCAAGGAGAGGAAGGAGTTGACGGTGCACGGGGTGCCGTCGGCATCGAGTGTGAGGGTGAAGTCGCCGAGGCTGGTCGAGATCGCGACCTCGACGTCACCGCTCTCGGTCGGTTCACCCGGCGGCAATGTGGCGGCCCGGGCGGCTTGACCGGATTCGGTGTAGACGCAGGTGGCGTCGGCGGCGGGCTCGGTGGGCTCGGTGGGCGGCGACGTCTCGACCACGTCGTCGGTGGCCGTGGCCTCGGGTTCGTCGGTGTCGGCCTGGGTGCATCCGGTGAGGATCAACAGCAGGGCGGCGGGCAGGACGGCGGCGGCTCGAAGCGACATGGGGTGCATCGTAGTGCCGCGGTGGTGAGGTGGAGGTGACCCCCATGCCGGGTCAGTGGGCGAGGAACTCGGCGACGTTCCTGACCCACGCCTCGGGCTGGTCGAGGTGCGTCATGTGACCGGCCTCCTCGATGACGCGCAGCCGCGTGGCCGGCACCGCCGCGTGGAGCCGCTTGGCCACCTGGACGGAGAAGCACATGTCCTGGGCCCCGTGCAGGATCAGCACGGGGCCGGGGAACGAGCGCAGCACCTCTTCGGGATCATCGGGTCGCCATGGGTGCAGCAGCCCGGCGCGGAACCCGACGATCCATTCGCCGGTGAACCGGACTCGGGAGAGTAGGTCCAGATAGTCGTCCAGCAGGTCCAGGTTCCACACGGAGGTGGGTGCGGAGTCGATCGCCCAGTTGATGGTGGCCAGAGTGTCCGGATCCGTCTCCCGGGCGACCCATCCGGGAGACGGCACAGTCATCGCGGCCCGCTGTTGGTAGTCGGGCCAGTCCTCGAGGAGCTGCCGGGCATCGGGGTAGGCCGTGGTCGAGGCGAGGATCAGCGACCGGAGCAACTCGGGGCGCGCGGCTGCCAGCAGTTGCGCGATCTGGCCGCCGGTGGAGAAGCCGAGCAGGTCCACCTGGCGGTGGCCGAGCGAGGTGATCAGGGCGACCAGGTCATCGACGACGAACTCCGGCTGGTAGCGCTGCGGTCCCAATCCGCGGGTGCTTCGCCCGCAGCCCCGCAGGTCGACCATGATCACCTGCCGGTGCCTGCCCAGTTCCTGCATCGGGGGGAGCAGGTAGCTGTGGTCCCAGTCCGGGCCACCATGCACGACCAGAAGTGGGGCCTGTCCGTCGCGCGGGGTGCCGAGCTCTCGGATGAAGAGGCTCACCTCGCCGACCGGGATCATCCGAGTCTCTGGCACGGACCCTCCTTGGTCTCCTCGATGCCCGACCAACCTAGCTGTCGGTGGGTTGGGCCAGACTGGGGGAGTGGCGAGGCGTGGGCGAGGCGGACGGCTTCTTGCGGTCCTGGTGATCGTGTTGCTGGTGGCGGCACTGGCGTGGTGGCGCGCATCATTGTCCGACCAGGTCACGCAGGTCCAGGAGACGCAGGCGGAGTACGACGCCACCGTGATCAGGGTGGTGGACGGGGACACCGTGGTCGCCGACGTCCAGGGGTTGCCGGTGCGGGTGCGGCTGATCGGGATCGACGCGCCGGAGTCGGTGCATCCGGGTGAGGAGGTGGCCTGTGCCGGTCCGGAGGCGACCGACCAGGCCCGGGAGTTGCTGCGGCCCGGAGATGCGATCGGGCTGAGCACCGATCCGAGCCAGGACCGACACGACCGCTACCAGCGGTTGTTGGCGTTCCTCACGATGCCGGACGGTCGTGACTTCGGGGCGGCGATGATCGAGGCCGGGTACGCCGTGGAGTTCACGTTCGCCAGGCCGCACGCCCGCCAGCAGGAGTACCGGGAGCTGGAACGGCAGGCTGCTCGCGCGGGTGTCGGGATGTGGGGGAGTTGCCCCTGAGTGCGCCGGCCGGGGCGCCCCGTCGCCAGCTCAGTGAGCGGCGAGGCGGCTGTTGATCCGGCGCAGCAGCCACCGTGGGCTGAAGCCGGCGCTGGCGAGCATCAGCTTGGCCTGCCGGCCCACGGCTCGGTGCACGGGCTGGGGGAGTCGGTGCGGCTGCACCACGTCGTACACCTCCTCGGCGACGTCCTCTGCGGTGAGCCGGATCCCCAGCGATCGGGTGGTCCCGATGTCCATCCCCTCGGTCATCGCGGTGGCCACGAAGAGTGGCCACACGGCTCGGACCGTGATGTCGTCGGCGGCCCACTCCAGGTCGAGTGCCTCAGTGAGGCCGCGGACCGCGAACTTGCTGGCCGAGTAGGTCGCCAGTTCGGGCTGGCCGTAGATCGCGCTCGCGGAGGCGAGGTTCACCACCTGGGCGCCGGGGGTGGCCTTGAGGAACGGGTACGCCGTGTGGCAGCCGGTGAGGACGCCGTTGACGTTGACGTCGATGATCATCTGCTGGGCCTCGAGCGGGATCTCCGCGAACGGTCCGCTGCGCAGGATCCCGGCGTTGTTGACCAGGACGTCGAGGCGTCCCTCCGATGCGCGGGTGAGCTCCTCGAGTGCCCGTTGCCATGCCTGGGGGTCGCGCACGTCGAGCTCGCCGGTGACCACGTGGTCGATCTCGGCGGCGAGAGTGGCCAGGCCGGTGGTGTCCACGTCGTAGGCTCCGACGAGGTACCCCTGACTGGCGAACTTCACGGCGATGGCGCGGCCGATGCCGGTGGCGGCTCCGGTGATGAGGATGGCGGGGCGTGTCATGTCAGGCAGTATTGCCGAGCAGGTGCGCCTGGGGGTGGCCGGTCCGTTCGACCGATTCGGAGGAGAGACGATGATCGAGGTGGTTGACCACGACCCGCGGTGGGCACAGGTGTTCGCTGCCGTGGCCGCCGACCTGACCGAGGCGCTGTCCGGTGTGCCGGTGGTCGCCATCGAGCACGTGGGCAGCACGGCGGTGCCGGATCTGCCGGCGAAGCCGATCATCGACATCGATGTGCTGGTGGCGACGCAGGCGGATCTGTCGGCCGCGATCCTGGCATTGACCCGGGTGGGCTACGCGCACCGAGGGGATCTGGGCATCCCGGGACGGCACTCGATGGCCGAGCCGGACAGTCCCCGCCGCAATGTCTACATCTGCCTGGCCGATTCGCTTGCTGTGCGCAATCATCTGGCGGTCCGGGAGACGTTGCGCCGCGACCCGGCGCTGCGTCGCGAGTACGCCGCCGAGAAGCGTCGTCTGGCCGCCTCGGTCACCGAGTTGCCGGACTACGTCGAGGGCAAGACGCCGATCCTGGCCAAGATCTTGGCGAGGGCCGGGGTGGGGGAGTCGGAGTTGGGGCACATCGCGGAGGTCAACCGCGCCCAGGGGTGAGGTTCAGTACTGGTGGAACCAGCGCCCGAGGTGGGCGCCGACGCCCGGGCAGGTCAGATTGTGGTCTCGTTCGTCATCCCACCATTGGGCGAGGATCGGCTCACCTCCCTGGAAGGCGTGCTGATCGCCGTCGCAGCGGGTGAGCGCCTGCTCACGGGAGGTCTGGCCGGCGCTGCGCCATTCGGGGAGGCCGGGGGACCAGGTGCCGGCGATGTTCCGCCACAGTGACGGCACCGAGTAGATGCCGAGGCGGTAGCCGGCGTCGGTGTAGGCGCGGATGGCTCCTTCGATGACCGCCACGTTGGCAGCGGTGTCGTCGCTCCACTCCCAGTCCTTGACCGGCTCGATGTCCAGCCAGATGGCGGGGGACTGAACGCCCACCACTCGCATGGAGTTCATGTTGAACGTGCCTTGGGCGTGCCCGGCGTTGCGGAGTCGACCGAGCGGGGTGGTCGGGTCGAACGGACCCTCATCGCCGTGCCTGGCGAGTTGCAGGTCGTCGGGGAAACTGATCACGCTGTAGACCGAGGTCATCATCTGGTGCTGTTTCGCCCAGGCCACCTGGACATCGAGGCAGGGGTTCATGAAGTAGCCGGGCCCGTTGGTGAGCCCGATGATCACGAACTCCGCCTCGTCGGTGGGCATCGGCAGGCCCTTGGTCTCGCGTTCGGGGATGCCGATGCCGGGGCGACAGTTGGGCCAGCTGACGTCACCGCCGTACACGAGGCCCTCCCGGGGTGGGATCGCGCGTCCGGGATGCTCCTGGGCGAGGCGCTCGGCCTCCTGCACCAGTTCGAACATCGGATCCGCCAGCCCATCCGCTGCGCCGGGGGCCTCGGCGAAGCCGGTGGGGAGTTCCGGATCGTCGGCGTCCACGGTGCAGGCCGAGACGACGCAGGCAGCGATCGCTGCCGCGACGGTGAGCTTGAATGCCTGGACTCGGGACATTGGTCCCATTGTGGCGCATGGACACGCGTTGGGCGGGCTCAGGAGGTCAGGGACCTGGCGGCGATACGTTCCCCGAGGTCTTCGAGTTCGTCGAGCAGGTCGCTGGTGCCCCAGATCTGGTTGCGGGTCCGGGTGGTCAACGGACGGATCACCCCCGCGCCTGCCAGTCGATCGATGGCGCGATAGGTCGCAGGCGTTGACAGCCGAAGACGTGATTCGATGTCCTCGGCGATGAAGATCGGCGTCGTGGCCAACGCGGCCAGGAGCGCCGCGGAGGAGCTTCCCGCACGGGGCCGCCCAGCCATCTCGCGCCATTGCTCGGGCATGGCGGCGAGTCGGGCACCCGTCACAGCGGCTTCCTCGGAGGCCACGATCGACGAACGGGCGAACGCACTGATGATCGGACCTGCGTCCCCGGCGCGATACTGGTTCAGGGTGGCGAAGTACTCCTCGCGGCGGGCGACGAGGGCGGACGCGATCGGCACGACCACGTGTCGCGCCACGCCCCTGGTGCGGATCACGGCGGACGCCAGGGCTCGGCCCACCCGGCCGTTTCCGTCGGTGAAGGGGTGGATCGATTCGAACTGAGCGTGGGCGATGGAGGCCTGGACGATCACCGGCAGGTCGCTGCGCGTCGCGAACCGCACCAGGTCGTCCATGAGCCCCGGCACCAGACCCGGCGGTGGCGGCACGTACAGCGCATGGCGCGGTGAGTGGTTGGAGCCGCCGATCCAGTTCTGCATGTCGCGCCACCGACCGGCGTACGGCTGCTCGATTGGGTCATCGGCCATCAGGCGACGGTGGGCACCGGTGATCCGGGCGGTGTCGAGGGGACCCGCCAGCAGTCGGTCGATCGCCCCGGCGGCCGCCACCATGGCCGTCGCTGAGGAGTTCGACCTGACCCCATGCATGGCCCGGGCGAAGTCCTCGATGCTGGCGTTCTCGTGCTCGATCTTGGATGAGGCGACCGACTCTGCGCGCAGCAACAGGGTCGCCAGGGGGAGCAGGGGCTCGCCACTGGTCTCGTCGAGCCGCACGATCGTCCGCACCGCGTGATCGCACTCCGCCAGCAGGTCGTTGGGAACCGTGGGGTCGAGGGGTTCGATGTGCGGAGGAATCGAGACCGCGATCTCGCGCAGCGTCCGATCTGCCATGGTGCCGCCTCGATGTGTCTGTCGCCAGGCAACCGTCTGCTGCTGATGCGGGGGCACCACCACTCTCGGCCCCATGAGAGCACCTCTCTCCGTATGGCCAGTTAACATCTATAAATGAGAATAGCGTACGGATGTTCTCAGTTGGTCGTTCCGGTGTCAGCAGGAGGCTGACGGGGGATCGTCCTTCATCGGGCAGATGCGGGGGTTGGCCGCACCCCGGTTAGGGGCCCGGGATACTGCGCGTGAACATCGCCATCGACCAGGCGCCAGCAGAAGTCGTTCATTTCGGCCGCAGAGGGAGCGTGCCGGGCGAGGATGCCCGCCACCGCAGCTGGCACATTCTGCGGGATGTTCCCGCTCGCACACTGGCGCACGTAGGCGTTGCGTGCAGCAGGATCGCTGCTGGCTGGCGCTGGCAAACCACACGCCGTGGTGACCAGCCAGTTCACCAGACGCATCGCCGCGTAGTCGGCATCGTGGTGGATGTTCTGGGTGACGAAGTCGCGCTCGGGGGCGGACAGGTCGAACCGCGGCGAGGTGGCCAGCCCGAAGTCGACGAGGTAGATCTGATCGTCGTCGGCCCGCATGTTGCCGAAGTGTCCGTCCATATGCAGCACCTCGCGGCGACGCAGGAACGCGACAGCCTCGAAGAGTTGCCGCTCGAACGTCTCGGCATTGTCCAACGGGTCGTTCAGCCGGTCGACCAGTCGGTCGGGGAGGGGCTCGAAGAAGAGCACGAGGCTCGAACTCGCGCCGGCCAACTCCTCGAAGCGGGTCCGGACCGCCGGGTCGCCACCGAACTGGGCGACGACCGCCTCGATGTCCTGGTGCTCGGACGCGACGGGTGGGCGGCCCGGGAGCACCCGCCAGTGGTGCAGCAGGGCGAAGGCCTCGGACTCACCGCTGAGAACTCCCTCGGTGATGTTGATGTTCGCGGCCAGCTCGCGCCACGCGCCGAAGCCCGGCCCTGCGAGACGGTGCATGCCGTACTGGCAGGAGGTCGGCAGGTGAAACAGGTTCGCGGTGCTGTGCGGATGCGCCAGTTCACGGTCGGTGATCGGAACCCGTTTGGCAAACACTGTGATGCCGTCGATGTCGAACACCGAGGTGCCACCGCCCACGCCCACAGCCCTGGTGGGCCCAGCATCAAGGAACGCGGCGAGCTCGTCGTCGCTGCGGCCGGCGAGCGACGCTGACACGAGGTTGTGACGGACGCGTCGGGTGCTGAGCATCACGCCATTCTGCCCGTCACGGAGGAACTGGACGCGAGGCAGCACTCGGGGTGGATCGTGTCTTGGGACGTTCAGGGCGACCTGACGGTTCGGCCGTATCAGAGGTGCTCCCTGATGAGCGCATGTCCATCGGTGCAAGGGCGAGGTCGCGTTTTGCCCAATGTTTTGGCTACACTATGGGCATGACTGCTGTACCCCTAGGCGACGCGCGCGACCGGCTCTCCGAGTATGTCTCGGAGGTCGAACGCACCCATCAACGCGTGACAATCACCCGTCACGGTCGCCCGGCCGCGGTCCTCATCTCCGTCGACGATCTCGCCGCCTTCGAGGAGACCCTGGAGATCCTTGGAACACCTGGCGCTGCCGAAGCCGTCAATGAGGGCCTCGCCGACGCCGCCGCGGGCCGCTTCGCCGACAACGACGCACTCAAGTCCCGCTACGGGATCGCCTGAGTGGCGGAGCGGTACTCGATCCGAGTCACGGCTCGAGCCGAACGCGATCTGCAGCGGTTGCCAGAGATGATCGCCACGGCCTGCGCCGAGTTCATCTTCGGGTCTCTCGCTGACAATCCACAGCGGGTAGGCAAACCCCTCCGCGGCGAACTCGCCGGCCTGCACGCTGCTCGCCGAGGTGATTACCGGGTGATCTACGGCGTCGTTGATCACGCCCGCACGGTGGAGATCGTGCACATAGACCGACGCAGCGACGTCTACAGGCGATGAGGACGCTTCGCCGTCCTGAAGTCGAGGCCTCAACGGTGTGTGTGCACGTTCGTCGCTGCGGTGGGGTAGTGGACAGGAATGTGCGTGGTTGATTCATCTGATGCGATACGACGAGTAGTGGACAGCCTGCGTATCAAGAGTCGACGTATAGGCAGGTTTGAGCCCGGGCGAACTTTGCGGATCCGCCCTTCTACGCTTCCTCCATGTGGTCGCCCTCAGCCGTTCTTACCTCCAAGGTCTCCGACGCGATTGCTGACGCGTTCGGCGACGACCTGCGTGGGGCTGACCCCGTCTTGCGTCCGAGTCAGTTTGCCGACCTGCAGAGCAATGCGGCGCTGCCGCTTGCGAAGCGAGTCGGGATGGCGCCCAGGGACGTCGCGCAGCGGATCGTCGAGCACCTGAGGGTCGATGACGTGTGCGCGAAGGTCGAGATCAGTGGCCCAGGCTTCATAAATCTCACGCTCAGCGACGACTGGATCGCGCGCCAGGTGAGTTCGGCCGCAACCGACGCGCGGCACGGGGTTCCTCAGGAGGAGCCGCAGCGAGTCGTCATCGACTACTCGGCGCCCAACGTCGCGAAGGAGATGCATGTCGGCCATCTCCGGACAACCGTCGTGGGCGACGCTCTTGCTCGCGTGTTGGAGTATCTCGGTCACACGGTGATCCGCCAGAACCACATTGGAGACTGGGGGACGCCCTTCGGGATGCTGATCGAGCATCTCCTCGATGTCGGTGAAGGCTCCGAGGAAGCCCGCGCGGTCGAGACCGATCCGAACGCGTTCTACCAGACGGCACGCGTCAAGTTCGACACAGATCCATCGTTCGCCACGCGATCCAGGTCCCGGGTTGTGGCGCTTCAAGCTGGCGATAGCGAGACCCTGCGCTTGTGGGACGAGCTGGTCGAACTGTCCAAGCACTACTTCAACGCGATCTACTCCCGGCTTGGGATCACCCTCACCGACGCGGATCTGGCAGGTGAGTCCACCTACAACCACGACCTCGGCCGGGTCTGCGAGGAACTGGAGGCCTCAGGGATCGCGACCATGAGCGATGGTGCGCTCTGCGTCTTCCTCGAGGGTTACACCGGCCGCGAGGGCAAGCCGTTGCCGCTCATCATCCGCAAGTCTGATGGCGGCTACGGCTACGGAACAACCGACCTGGCAGCGGTGCGTCACCGAGTGCGCACACTTCACGCCGAGCGGTTGATCTACGTGATCGGGGCGCCGCAATCACTCCACCTGAACATGGTGTGGGAAACCGCTCGCAAGGCCGGCTGGCTACCGCCCGACATCACGCCGGTCCATGTCCAGATCGGTAACGTCCTTGGGGAAGACCGCAAGATCTTGAAGACCCGCTCCGGTGCCCCGTTGCGGCTGATGGCTCTGCTTGATGAGGCCGTGGCGACAGCCCGCGCAGCGATCGACCAGGACCGGCCGGAGGTCGACGAGGCGACCCGGGCAGCGCTGGCGCCCAAGGTCGGCATCGGTGCGGTCAAGTACGCCGACCTGTCTGTTGGCCACGACAGTGAGTACGTCTTCGACCTGGAGCGGATGGTCGCCCTCAACGGCAACACCAGTCGCTATCTGCAGTACGCCGCAGCACGCATTCGTTCGATCTTCCGCGGGTCAGGGACCGGAGCGGACGACGTCATCGCGCAGGTCAAGATCGTAGAGCCCGGTGAGCGGGCGCTCGCTCTGAAGCTGCTGAGCTTCGGTGAGGTGGTGTCCGAGGTTGGCAGCGAACTGGAGCCGCATCGGTTGTGCACCTACCTCTTCGACCTGGCGCAGACGTTCTCGGTGTTTTACGAGCAGTGCCCAGTCCTGAAGGCGGAGCCCCAGCTGCGGACGTCCCGGCTCGCGTTGTGTGCCCTGTCAATGCACGCTCTGGTCACCGGACTCGACCTGCTCGGCATCGAGTCTCCTGAAACGATGTGACAGCACACGCCGCGACTGCGCCGGTCCGCCCCAAACGAATGGGTGGGCGTGTTTAACGATCTTTCAATCCTTTAAATACTGCTTCCTGATGATTCGATGGATCGACCTGCGTACCGGGCCCACGGCTCGGCGGCCTTGTCGGCGTGTAGGAAGGCGACCTGGGTGCTGTAACCGAGCGCCTCTGCCACGAGGGAGGGCGGGCACTCGAGGACGAGCTCACCGATGGCACGGTTGCGGGCGCCGAGGAGGTTGACGCCCAGGTCACGGAGCCGGTCCATCACGGTGTTGGGGTGCAGATGCCGGCCGGCCAGGGTGCTGGGAAAGAGCCACGGGCTGTCGGGCCCGGCGCCCGTGCGGAGGTTCGGCCGCGCAGCGAGGTGTTCGCGCAGCAGGGACGCGAACGGTTCCGGGACGTCGGTCGGGTGCGAGCCGAGTGTGATGCTCATGCCCGTGTCACCGTCGTCGACCATGCTGGTCCGGAAGGTGACGACTTTGACCAGGGGCTGGGCGTAGAGCAGCAGGAGCATCGCGGCGACCCGGTAGGGGAGTGACTCGCTGGTGCCGGTCAAGAGCTCGTGGATCCAGGCGAGCCGCTGGTCCTGGCTGAGGGATGGGCTGCTCTTGGCTAATCGGTGCTGAACGGTGACCGTCGTGTTGAGGCGCGCCTTCTTCGCCACCACGAAGAATGTCCTGATCGCGCTGCGCGTGGTCGGTCCTGTGGCCAGCCACTCGTCGACATCTTGCTGCGTGCAGGTGGTTGCCGTGCGCTGGTAGGTCTCGTGGAGCCACACGAGGAACTTCACCGTCTCGGTGATCTCCTGCTTGGCCGAGTGGACCGGGCCACGCGTGGCCGCGCCTGCGGCTGCCTTGGCGCGGATCTGCCGGAGGTGGTGCCAGGTGGCGAAGTGCTGAACGGGTTGGCGCACTTCGTCCGGGAGTCCGTCAAGCTTGGCGTCGATCCATCGCTCGAAGCGGGGGAGGTAGGCGTCGCGCTGGGGGAGCAGGTCGTGGTGCTGCAGCAGTGCACGCAGATGCTCGGCTTGCTTGCCGGGCACGGAGTCGAGACCTTCGTGCGATACCGGGATGGTGCCGTCGCCGAGGCCGCGAAGTAGTTCCTGGACCTTTGATGAGCGCTTCCAGACGATGACCGACTCGGGTCGGTCCGAGGCACACAGTGCGTCGACGAGGCCGACCAGCGCAGGGGCGCTCGGTTCACCGCCGAGCAGCCCGTGGAGGTCGTCGCGCAGGGCGCAGCGGGCGCAGAGCCTGCCGCGGTGGTGTCCGGCTTCGACGTCGCAGCGCTCGCAGTGGAAGTCGTAGGGGATCTCGGCGCAAGTCGAGCAGATGGGAAGGCCGTCGGCGTTGGGTGGGCCCGGTAGCAGCCGGTCTTGGAGGCATTCGGGGCAGGTGCCGCGAGTATGGACGGCGTCGCAGTAGCAGATGTTGCAGAGCCGGCCTTCTGGCCATCTGGCTGCGAGTCGGGGGATGTTCCGGCCGCACCGCGCGCAGGGGTCGTCGCGGTTGCTCGTGGTGCGCGGGCGGCCGCGCACGGTGGAGCGAGGGGAGAGGCCGATCGGCTTCGGATCCATCGCGACTTCCGAGCGCTACTCGTCGAGGATGTTCGCGCGGCGCGGCCGGACGGTTCGGTCGAGCGAGACGACGTTCGGTGGGGCAGCGGTGCCGGTCTTGCGGGCACGGACGTCGGCCGCGGTGGTGGTGAGCAGATCCGCGGGCGTGCACTCGAAGATGTCGCACAGGGCCGCGATCACCTGAAGCGACATCCGCTCCGGGCGCTGGTTGACGAGGCGGTAGACCTGCGGTCGGGACAGGGTGATGTCGCGTTCGGCCAGCAGGGGAATGAGGTCTGTCGTGTTGTGCAGTCCTCGCGCCGCCATCAGCTCGGCCAGCCGCCACGTGTAGTCGACCTTGCGCTTCATGATGTGCCGTCCTCAATCCTGCGTTGCATGGCTTCCGTCACCGTGCGGTCCAGCGCGCTCCTGAGCGTGGAGCGGCGGAAGTCGTCGGAGACGAACTGGTAGATCCCTGTGGTCGCCGCGTGCTCGTGGCCCAACTGGTACTGAACGAATCGCGGATCCCAACCATCCTCGAGGAGGTGGGTGGCGTACGAGCGACGGAACGAATGAAAGTCGAGACCGTCAGGGAAGCCGAGCTCCCGGCAGTAACGGGAGAGACGGCGATTTATCGTCGATTCGCCCACCAGGTAGCCCCGCTCGGTCGTGAACAAGTCTAGGGAGTCAGGTGCTCCGCGGCCGTTTGTGAGCCAGTCCTCGAAGATCCCTGGTGTCCAGTGCCACACGGTCAGAACGCTGCGCGGCTTGGGCGGGGAGGCGCGCTTCGCCTTGCCGAACCGGACCTTGCAGACACCGAACGCGCCGAACTCGCGGGCGTGAGGGTTGCGCGCGAGGTCGACTGTCTGGAGATGCCGAACCTCGTTGAACCGCAGGCCGTAGCCGTAGGCGATCTTCATCATGACTGCGTCGCGGTACGCGGCCTGCCAGCCCTTGCGCCCGGACGCGCCGATGCGTTCGACCTCGTCATCGGCGTGGTCAAACAGCGCCACGAGTTCCTCGCGTGTGTAGGGCCGCTTGTTGGGGCGGCCGTCGTACTCCTGGACGTGGGGAGCGGTGTTCCAGTCGAAGAAGACCTGGGCCGGGTGCGTGCCGAAGTACTCCTCGCAGATCCGGTCCCAGCCGTAGTCAGGGTTGCTGATGTAGCTGGTGAACGCGCGGAGTGCGGAGTGGTAGCCGCGGAGCGTCGAGTGGGAGACGTGCTTGACCGTGCGCAGGTCGGCGGAGAACTCCTCAACCATTACGGGGGTCCAGTTCCACGGGTCCTCGTTGATGTGCTCCATGAACCGCTGCACGCAGCGCAGCCGCTGCTCGATAGTGGCGAACTGCAGGTTGCGCGACAGCTGCTGGTTGCGCCAGCCGTCGAGCATCGACTGGAGCACCTGCTCATCGGGCCGGAGGATCGGCATCGACCGCACCAGGTGGACTCGTCCTGAGCCGTCAATCTGCATCGAAACTCCCGAGATCCCGGTTACGTCCAGTGATTCAATGATGCATCTGATGAGACGCCAAGGTCGTTTGTGCAGGTCAGCGGCGTGTCGCCGAGACCGTCATGTGCGCCGATCAAACCGCCGCAGGCCGCCGTCCATGCGTGCGAGACGCCGTATCGCCGCAGCGTTTCCGCAGGTCAACGGCACTTTCGTCGATGCCGGCGGGGTAGTGGCCAAGAGCCTGGGTGGATGATTCATCTGATGCAATACGCAGACTACTAAGTGACATAATGTCACTTATCGGCGATATTCATACGGGAGCCTCCGCGCTCCCGGACCCCGGTAGATCGTCAGTCATCGTCCGTAGTGGTACCGGCATGCGGCGATCCGAACCTCGTCGTCGACGACCTTGTACACCAAGCGATGCTCATCGTTGATCCGCCGTGACCAGTAGCCCTGGAACCCGTGCTTCAGCGGTTCGGGTTTGCCGATGCCCTCGTTGCCGTTGCGCATGACGTCACGGACAAGCTGATTGATGCGCTTGAGCAACTTCCGGTCCTGCTGTTGCCACCACAGGTAGTCGTCCCAGCCCCGAGCGCTGAAGACGACCTTCACTCGATGAGCTCCCGCTCCTCGCCTTTGCCGGACTCGAGCTGATCGATGGCCTCGAGGAGGCGGCGCGCGTTGGCGGGACTGCGTAGGAGGTAGGCCGTTTCCTTGAGTGACTCGTAGTCGTCAAGAGAGACGATCACGGCTGGTTCGTGCCCGGCCCGGGTGATGATGATTTCTTCTCGGTCGTTGACGACGGCGTCGAGCACCTCGGCGTACCTAGCGCGCGACTCCGTGTAGGTCATGGTCTTCATGGGAACCTCCGTACAGGAAACTGTACGCTCGAGTGTGGGGTCCGGCAACCCGTCTGGCAACCCGTCTGGCGGCCACTGGAGTTCAGCTACTTCCGTGCCTGTAGGTGACTGGGCAATGGCGACGGCGCGGAATGACATAATCAACACCGTGAGTGGCTCCCCTGGACGCGGTCCGAGTCCGGGCGGATGCGACCCTCACGAAGGTGTCGCCCCAGACGGGACCATCACCACCGGCGCCCGGCGAGACCGAGTGCCACTGGCCTTTGAGCCGGTTCTACGTGAAGTCATTTCGTCGGTGTCCCCCACCGGCGCCTCCCTCTACCTCTATGGATCGGTTGCCACCGGCACTGCTCGGGTGGGCGTCTCGGACGTCGATCTGCTGTCGCTCGACCTGTCCGAGGCCGCCGTACTGGGCGAGCGATTGTCGGGCCTCTTCAGCGACCTCTGCCGTGGTGTCGAGATCGCCGCAGCCGCATCTGCGGACTTCCTCGGGGATGGTGATCAGGCGTACGGCAACCGCGTCTTCCTGCGGCATTACTGCGTCCATCTCGCCGGCCCAGAACGTGCGGATGCCGCGGAGCGATACCCGGCAGATGCCCGTGCTGCCCGGGGATTCAACGGCGACCTGGACCGCCACCTGGAACGTTGGCGGCACCACCACGAGTCCACCGATGTCACCGCATCAGCGTTGGGGCGCCGCATCGGGCGCAAGACCTTGCTGGCTGTGGCCGGCATGGTCAGCGTGCACGATCGCACATGGACCACAGACCGATCGGTGGCCGCCGATCGCTGGAGCCAGATTCAGCCCGAACTCGGCCCCGGACTGGCAGAGCTGTACGACTGGGCGACCGGCATCCATCACGCGAGCCACGCCGAGATCGCCTCCGTGCTCGACGATTCCGGACTCATCCCCGCCATCGTGGACCGCTTCGCGGCACTCATCGGACTCTGGCGTTGACGCACTGCGCCAAGGCCGGGCTCCAGCAGGTGTCCGACAGGACGCAGCCTTCGGTTCCGGCGACGACTAGGACGGCCCAGCTGAGACGAAGGCGCCATCAACGAGCACCGGGACGACCGACGAGGCGTTGAGTGCGGCGGCAACGTCCACATCCGAACCGAAGCCGTTGCTGATGAGTTCACGACCGCCAACACAGGCCCGGATGCGTTCCCCGAGGGTGTCGGCACTCGCGTCGAAGATCTCGGCGGCCACGAGTGCCTCCGGACTGAAGCCGACGTCATAGCCGCGTTCTCGCAGAGCCGAGAGAATGGCCCCAGCGCCGAGATGGTCCTCCAAGGCTGGCCGCAATGAGTTGTCGCAACTCCAACGTTCGCCAGCTGGTACCACCGCGATCGAACGCCCCGCCTCAGCCGCTGGGACCAGCCACTCGGCAACAGCCCCGGCATTGCGAAGGCACCCGATCGCGACCGTAGAGCCGCCACCCGCGAGTGACGCCGCAATGGTCGACCCGTTCGGGGACGGCAGAACCAGGCGCGGAACCGCTTCGCAAGCCATGAGATCGGTTGGCGAGAGCGAGGGAGCGGGCAATCCCCCGCTCTTGGCGGCGTCGAGCCGGCCTACCGCGAGCACCGCATCACAGGTGGCGGCGAATTCGGCGACCTGTGCCCCCTTCCAGGCATAGGGAAACACGCGGATTCCGCGCTCGACGGCGACAGTGACCGCCGTTGAGAAACTGAGAACATCGACGACTACGGCGATATCGGCTTGGGTGGCGCGTGCGCCGATTGGTCCCCACTCAAGTCGTACGTCGAACTCCCGCTGTCCGAACACGTCCGCCATGGTGGACGAACTTAGCCTTGCACGCGCACTCCACGTGCCACGACACGAGTTTCGTCGACCTGCCAGGCAGCGTTGCCCAAGGCGGTCGGCCGGGCGCTATCTTGAGGGTGACGCTGGGAGGGCCATCGTGACGAACTACGCCTGGATGTACCGCGTCGGCTTCACGCCCTGGGAGCGCTACGCGCGGACTGCGGCAGCCAGCGTCGCCCCGTTGCTGGATCGCGAGGAGAGGGAACGCTCGGGTCGGTTGGGTCGAGCCCTCGACCTCGGCTGCGGCCGGGGTCTCTACACCGCCGAGCTCGCGCGACGAGGGTGGCAGACGGTGGGCATCGACTACGTCCCGGCCGCCGTCGAGGCGGCCAGGCGCCACGGCGTGAACGGCGCCAGATTCCTGGTGGGGGACGTCACGGATCTGCCGGTGGCCGAGCTCGGGACGTTCGACTTCTTCCTCGACATCGGCTGCTTCCAGGGGTTCAACGTCACACAGCGTCAGGCCGTGGGTCGGGGCGTCTCGGCGGTGGCCGAGCCCGGCGCCACCTTGTTGATCCTCGCCTTCGGGCCCACTCGGTTGCAATCCCTTCTGGGTGGGGTGTCCCCCGGAGAGGTTGCGGCCGCATTCCCCGACTGGGAATTGTTGTCGACCGAGGCGGCGGCCACCGCCGGCCTGGGCTGGCCGATGAGCCGGACGTCGCCGCGCTGGTACCGGCTGCGCCGACGCGGTCCCCTGTCAGAGTGAGCCGCAGCTGCGGATCTCGGTAGAGCCGATACTCGCGCGACTGGGATTCGAGTAGTCGACTACTCGCTCGCTGCGGGCCGGGCCGGTCCAGGGTGGGAGTGGACTCGTCGAAGGAGACTGACATGCGCCACGACAACGCGCGGCCCCGGGCGGTACGACGCCACGCATCCCTGATCGTCCTGCTCCTGGTGATCTCGGGGCTGGCCGCCTTCGGCGGACCACCCGCGAGCGCGGAGCAGGCGGGATCCGAGGTACGACGGGTCGCCACCGCCTCAATCGCCGCCGGGGACTCCCACACCTGCGCGCTGCTGACCGACGGCACGGTCCGCTGCTGGGGCTACAACTACTTCGGGCAACTCGGTTCCACCACCAACACCGGCACCACCAACCCGAACCCGACGCCCCAGCCCGCGGTCAACCTCGGCGCCCGCGCCGTCGCCATCGCGGCCGGCGCCCACCACTCATGTGCCCTGCTGGCCACCGGTACCGTCCGCTGCTGGGGGTACAACTGGTACGGGCAACTCGGCTCGGCAACCAACAACGGCACCGGCAACCCGACCCCGTCGCCCCAGCCCGCGGTCAACCTCGGCGAGCGGGCCGTCGCCGTCACCGCCGGGACCTCCCACTCCTGCGCCTTGCTGGCCACCGGCGCCGTCCGCTGCTGGGGCTACAACGACGCCGGGCAGCTCGGTTCCACCACCAACAACGGCACAGAGAACCCGAACCCGACGCCTCAGCCCGCGGTCAACCTCGGCGAGCGGGCCGTGGCCATCACCGCCGGCACAGAGCACACCTGTGCCCTGCTGACCGACGGCACCGTCCGCTGCTGGGGGTACAACTACCTCGGGCAACTCGGCTCCGCCACCAACACCGGCACCTTCAACGCGAACCCGTCACCCCAGCCCGCGGTCAACCTCGGCGCCCGCGCCGTCGCCCTCACCGCCGCTGGTGCCCACTCCTGCGCGCTGTTGGCCACCGGCACCGTCCGCTGCTGGGGCTCCAACCGGAACGGGCAACTCGGCTCGGCCACCAACACCGGCACCTTCAACGCGAACCCGTCACCCCAGCCCGGGGTCAACCTCGGCGCCCGCGCCGTCGCCCTCACCGCCGCTGGTGCCCACTCCTGTGCGCTGCTGGCCAACGGCATCGTCCGCTGCTGGGGCTACAACCACTACGGGCAACTCGGCTCCACCACCGGCGACGCGAACCCGACACCGCAACCCGCGGTGACGTTGACTCCGCTGGGGGCGAGCGCGGTCGCTGTGGCGGGCGGGTCGTCGTACACCTGCGCCACGTTGACGACCGGCGCCGTCCGCTGCTGGGGCAACAACCGCTACGGCCAGCTCGGCTCCACGGTCAACTCCGGGTCCCACGTTGCGAACCCGGCACCGACGGCGACCGCGATCGGCTCGGTCCGGGTCCTCGCGCCCACCAACCTGGCTCTGCAGCGCAAGCCCAAGCGTGACCGGAAGCCGCCCTACGTCTTCAGGGTCCGCGGCCAGGTCACCGGCCCCTTCGTCGCCGACCCGGCCACCTGCGGCGGCACGGTGAAGCTCGTCGTGAAGAAGGGCAAGAAGAAGATCCTGCAGAAGACCGCCCCGGTCACCGACACCTGCACATACGCGAAGACGCTCAAGATCACCACCAAGAAACTCCGCAGGAAGGGCATCACGGTGCACGGCAAGACCAAGATCAGGATCATCGCCAACTACCAAGGCACCACCAACCTCACCAGATCCAAGGCCAGCAAGTTGGCCTTCATCGGCTGACCTGGCAGCGCAAGCAGACCGGCGTGAGGCAGGCGTAATCTGGAGGTATGAGCACGCGGCTCGAGTTGGTGGACCCGCACTGCCCCACGTGCGGGCAGCCGCTTCGCCACGGGGGGCACCTCTCCCCCGAGAATGCTGCCCTGGTCGCCAGCACCGGCAACCCCGGGATCTCCTTCGAGACCCAAGGCAGGTGTGAGAACGAGGCCTGCATGGACTTCGGTCGCGAGTTCGCGCCCGAAGAGTGGCTCGCCTGAGCCATTCAGTGGGCGGACGCCAAGGCCAGCAGGTCGTCGACGCTCCACTGATCGTCGGCGTGGGTGCCGTACTTGGCCGCCACGATCAGGCCCGAGGGGGCGACGAGCAGATCCGCGGGGCGGCCGAAGTGGCCCTCCCCCATCCCCAGGGCGCCGCGCACCGAGGCGCCCTGACCGAGTCCTCGGATGGCTTTGCCGACTGCACGTGGATGCAGGACGGCGCGCAGCGAAGGCTCCACCCCGAACTCGCGGTAGAGAGCCCGGTCCGGATCGGCGATGACGTCGAACGGGAACTCATCGAGGTACTTGCGCAGTTCGGGCGCCGCGGAGTGGAAGACGACGACCTCACGGATGCCTGCGTCGGCGATCTCGCCGTGTCGCCCAGCTACCTGCCGCAGATGCAGATGGCAGATCGGACAACCGGCGTACCGTCGGAACTGAAGGTGGACCAACGCCTCTGCGGCCGGTACGGCGACCTCCTCCCCCGTGATCGTGGTGAGGGTGCGGGGCTCGATGATCGCTCCGGGGGCAAGCGACCCGGCCCTGTTTGGAGTTGTTCGACTCATAACGTAATTCTGAGTACAATCACTCACTATGTCAACCGCCTCCGTTCGTGGACCTGGCCGTCCCCGCGAGTTCGATCACGGCGAGGCACTCGATGCGCTGCTGATGTTGTTCTGGAGCCATGGGTACGAGGCGACGACCCAGGAGCAGATGCTCAGTGCCACCGGCCTCTCCTCGTCGAGTCTGTTCCGGACGTTCGGAACCAAGGTCAAGACCTACGAGGCTGCGCTGGCTCGGTACATGGAGTTGGCGGACGCGCTTCTCGCGCCGCTCGAGGCTGACGGGGACGTCGTCGCCTTCATCGATCGACTCTCAGACCAGCTCGTCGGCACTGACCGCAGACCCGGATGCCCGGTGGTCACTGCGATCCAGAGTCCCATCAATGCGACCCCGCAGATTGCCGCGCTGACGACGAGGCATCTGGCGCGGATGCGCCAGGCGATCGCCGACGACGCGCTCTACGCCGGAGTCCTCGGTGTCCTGGCGCTGGCACGCGCCGGGGACGAGGAGAGCACCAATCAACTGCTCGACGCTCTCAGGCGGGCCGCAGTCCCCCGCTAGGAGCGGGTCGGCACACTGGTGCGGTGCTGCATCGTCACCCGTTCCTCGCCCTGGTCACCGGCGGCTACCTGGCCTTCGTCGGTTGGCTGACCCTGTCGCCGGTCGACTCCATCACTGGCGCCACCAGCTTCGGAATCCGGGTTCTGGACGCCCTGCAGCGGCGCGGACACCTCACCCAGATCGATCATCAGCAGTTCGAGTTCCTGGCCAACGTGGGGCTGTTCGTGCCCGCGGGGATGTTCCTGGCCCTGCTCTTCGGTTCCCGGTACTGGTGGGTGGCGCTGTTCGCCTGTGTGGCGATGACCGGCGGCATCGAGTGGGCCCAGCAGCACATCCCCGGACGGGTCCCCGACCCACGCGACCTGGTCGCGAACAGCCTCGGTGCCGCAGTCGGGGTCATCGTCGCCTTGATCCTGATGCTCCCCGCGACGCTGCGCCGCGCCCGTGTACGCCGGGCCCGGGAGCGGCGCACCGGGCAACGCGCCGACCCGGCCCGGGTGTGACCAGCTAGACCTCCACGTACTCGGCCAGGTGCTCGCCGGTGATCGTGGGCCGGGTCTTCACCAACTCCGCCGGCGTCCCCTCGAAGACCACCTCGCCGCCGTCGTGGCCGGCTCCCGGACCGAGGTCGATGATCCAGTCCGCATGGGCCATCACCGCCTGATGGTGCTCGATGACGATCACCGACTTGCCTGCCTCCACCAGCTTGTCCAGCAGGACCAGCAGGTTCTCCACGTCGGCCAGGTGCAGGCCCGTGGTCGGCTCGTCGAGCACGTAGACGCCGCCCTTGTCCCCCATCCGCATCGCCAACTTGAGCCGCTGCCGCTCACCGCCGGACAGCGTGTTCAGTGGTTGACCGAGCTTGAGGTAGCCGAGCCCGACATCGGCCAGCCGGGCCAGGATCGCCGCAGCGGCGGGCGTCTTCGCGTCGCCGGCGGCGAAGAACTCGTGCGCCTCGGCCACCGGCAGGTCCAGGACCTCGGCGATGTTCAGGCCACCGAACCGGTACTCCAGCACCGAGGCCTGGAAGCGTCGGCCCTCACACTCCTCGCACAGCGTCGCCACCGTCTCCATGAACCCGAGCTCGGTGTAGATCATCCCGTTGCCGTTGCAACTGGGGCAGGCCCCCTCGGAGTTGGCACTGAACAGTGCCGGCTTCACACCGTTGGCCTTGGCGAACGCCTTGCGGATGGGCTCCAGGAGTCCTGTGTACGTCGCAGGGTTGGAGCGCCGAGACCCCTTGATCCCCGACTGATCGACCGTCACCACCGTCGGGTCAGCCGGGAGCGACCCGTGGATCAGCGACGACTTGCCCGACCCGGCGACCCCGGTCACCACGCACAACACCCCCAGCGGGATGTCCACGTCCACCGACTTGAGGTTGTGCTTCGAGGCGCCTCGGATCGCCAGTGTGCCCTGCGGCTGGCGCACCTGGGGCTTCAGTCGTGCCCGATACGCCAGGTGCTGCCCGGTGAGCGTGTCTGCCGTCTGCAACTGGTCGAACGTGCCCTCGAAGCAGACACTGCCGCCGCCGCTGCCGGCGCCGGGTCCCAGGTCGATCACATGATCGGCGATCGCGATCGTCTCGGGTTTGTGCTCGACGACCAGCACGGTGTTGCCCTTGTCGCGCAGGTCGCACAGCAAGGTGTTCATCCGGGCGATGTCGTGGGGATGCAGGCCGATGGTGGGTTCGTCGAACACGTAGGTGACGTCGGTGAGCGCCGAGCCGAGGTGGCGGATCATCTTCACCCGCTGCGCCTCTCCCCCACTGAGCGAGCCGGAGGGCCGGTCGAGCGCCAGGTAGCCGAGTCCGATCTCGACGAAGGCATCGAAGAGGTGCTGCAGGTTGCGCAGCAGCGGGGCGACCCCGGCGTCCTCGATCCCCCGCAGCCACTCGGCCAGATCGGTGATCTGCATGGCGCACACCTCGCCGATGTGCAGGCCGTTGATGGTCGAGGAGCGGGCGGAGTCGTTCAGTCGGGTGCCGCCGCAGGCGGCACAGGGGGCGAAGACCGCGGCACGCTCCACGAAGGCGCGGATGTGCGGTTGCAGCGAGTCCGGGTCCTTGCTGAACATCGACTTGCGGATCTTCGGGATGAGGCCCTCGTAGGTCACGTTGACCTTCTCCACCTTGACCTTGCGGGGCTCGGCGTACAGGAAGTCCGCCCGTTGATCCTCGGTGAAGTCCCGTACCGGCACATCTGCGGGCAGCACAGCTTTGAACGCCGCCACCATCCAGCCGTCGGCGGTGTAGCCCGGCACCAGGATCGCCCCTTCGGCCAGCGACTTGGCGTCGTCGACGATGGCGGCAAGGTCCAGATCGGAGACGGTGCCCCGCCCTTCGCACTCGGCGCACATGCCGCCAAGGTAGACGGCTTCGCGTACGACGCTCTTCTCCACCTGACCGCCGGCCTTGTCGGTGCTCATCACCCCGCTGGCCTTGCGGGTCGGGACGTTGAACGAGAAGGCGGTCGGCGGCCCGATGAACGGCGACCCCAACCGACTGAAGAGGACCCGGAGCATGGCGTTCGCGTCGGTGACCGTGCCGACGGTCGACCGCGCGTTGGCCCCCATCCGCTCCTGGTCGACCACGATCGCGGTGGTGATCCCCTCAAGTACGTCTACCTCGGGGCGCGCCAGGGACGGCATGAAGCCCTGCAGGAACGTCGAGTAGGTCTCGTTGATCAGCCGCTGGGACTCCGCGGCGATGGTGCCGAAGACCAGCGAACTCTTGCCCGACCCGGACACCCCGGTGAAGACGGTGAGCCGCCGCTTGGGGATCTCGACGTCGATGTCCTTGAGGTTGTTCTCCCGGGCACCCTGCACCCGGATCACGTCGTGGCGGTCAGCAGCGTGCACGATCAGTCAGCCTCCTTGATCCGGACCAGGTTGCCTGCCGGGTCCCGGAACGCGCAGTCGCGGATGCCGTAGGGCTGCACGGTCGGTTCCTGGACCACGTCCGCCCCGGTGGCCGCGATCCGGGCGAAGGTGGCGTCCAGGTCCTTGCTGGCCAGCAGGATCCAGCCGTAGGTGCCCTTGGCCATCATCTCGGAGATGGTCCGGCGCTCCTCCTCGGTGATCCCGGGATCGGCAGCGGGCGGTCCGAGCAGGATGCAGGTCTCGGGCTGATCCGGCGGGCCCACGGTGATCCAGCGCATGGTGCCTGCGCCGACATCGCTGCGAACCTCCAGGCCGAGGGCATCGCGGTAGAAGGCGACAGAGGCATCCGCATCGACATGGGGCAGAGCGACGGTGTCGATAGTGATCTGCATGACACTCACGCTAGCGGTGTCCGCTGGTGGTTCGCTGTTTCAGGCTGGTGGCGCCGGCGTCCAGTGCCGTCTGCGCGAAATGGTCCACGGCACGGGGTTGGGTCACCAGCAGCGACAGGGTGTAGCCACGGAACCCGCTGGTCGGTGCGGTGCCGGGCCGCACCTCGATGAAGGAGTCGACGCCGAACTGGGTGTAGAAGGCGCGGGCGGTTTCAGGGTCGTTCACCTCGAGGGTGACGGTGTGGATGGAGTTCATGGCCTCGACGGTAGGAAGATCTACCGGGTCGGCGCTTCTCGATTCCTGCTCGATGGGTTGCGGACCGGGCGGGTGATCTGTTTGGCCAGGCACGCGGGCATCCCCTCGGTGACCACGGCTCCCTCGGTCCGGTACACGCTCGGTGGGACTCCGACCAGTTCGGCGAACCGGGTGCTGAAGGTGCCCAACGAGGAGCAGCCGACCGCGAAGCACACCTCGGTCACGCTCAGGTCGCCTCGACGCAGCAGGGCCATCGCCCGTTCTACCCGCCGCGTCATCAGATAGGAGTACGGCGACTCGCCGTAGGCCTGCTTGAACTGGCGGCTGAGGTGGCCGGCCGAGACGTGCTCCGCGCGCGCCAACGCCTCGACGTTCAGCGGCTCGGCGTACTCGCGGTCGATCCGGTCCCGTACCCGACGCAGCCGTGCCAGGTCGGCCAGCCGCTCTCGAGTGACCGGACCGGACGTGGACATGTCAGCCGACCTCGCTGCGCTCGACGACAGCCTTGATCCGGGTCAGCGTCTCGCGCATCCCCCGCAGGTTGGTGCGACGCCTCAGCAGCCCCAGTGTGGACGAGTAGAGACGCAGCACCCCGGCGTCATCGAGGTGGTAGGACTCGGTGACGTCGGTCCCCCCATCCCTGGGTTCGAGCTGGTAGCGCCAGTTGTTGAGGCGACGACCTGCGCCATAGACGGCGAAGCCGAAGTCACGCCCGGGCTCGCAGTGGGTCACCTTGCAGGCGGTCCAGTAGACGGGCCCGATCCCATTGCGCCGGACGTGGCCGCGGAAGTGGGCTCCCAGCGCCGGCCCGGTGGCTCCGTCGGTCCACTCGGCCTCGAACGTCTCTGGACTGAACTCGCCGATCCGGGTGACGTCGCTGACCAGCTGCCACACCTCGTCGGGATGGGCGGCCATATGAATGGTGACGGATCCTCGCATGTTCCCCATCATGCCCTGCCGGGGTCGCCGTCTCACTGATGTATCTGGCGGCGCGAACGCCACTCCTGAACGGGTAGGACCTGACGAGAGGAGGCAGGGAGATGTGGGAGACGACCGAGGTCGGCCTCAGTGGTGTGACGCACGACCTCCCCTGCCTGGGGTGCGGTCACCCGCCGCACACCTACTACGCCTGCTCGGAGAGTTGTGACTGTGTGCCGCCGCCGATGCCTGGTACGCCGAGCATGCTGATGGCGGGCTGAACGTCTCAGTTCGACGCTGCGACGAGGTCCTGATCGTCGTCGTCCTCGTCGGCGACCAGCCCGCTGAGGATCGCCCTGGCCGTGGTCAGCAGGTGCCTCACCTCGGGGACACTCACCGAATAGACCACCTGTCCGTCTCGCCTGTCGGACACCACCAGGGCTGCCCGGCGCAACACCGCGAGCTGCTGGGAGAGGTTGCTGGCCTCGATCGGAAGCACGGCCAGCAGCTCGTGTACCGCGTGGTCACGCTCGGAAAGCAGCTCCAGGATCCGGATCCTCGCCGGGTGTCCCAAGGTCCGGAAGAACTCGGACTTCCGCTGATACAACGGCACACCCATGACGGCGATCCCCCCTTCGTATCGGTAGTGTTCCGTGGAGCAGGCTAGCGGAGTTGCAAACATCTTCAAGTGATGTAGCCTTCGCGAGGCACCGAATAGGCGATGAGGAACGGACAACGATGGCTGACGTGAACAGCGCTCTGGACCAGGCCGGGCTCACCAACGAGCACGTGCGCGAGTACGTCCGGTACTGGGCAGGTGTAACGGGGGCCGAGCGGGTAGAGGTCGTCAGCGCGGCCGACGACGCTCGACTGATCGCCGAATCGCTCGAGGCCGGGGAACTGCTCCCCGTCGGCGAGGGCCGCTACTACTCCCGCAGCTATCACAAGGACACCGCGCGCGCCGAGGAGCGCACCATCGTCGCCACCAGCGACGAGCGCGACAAGGGCGTCTACAACAACTGGCGCCCCGCCAGCGAGATGAAGCCGTTGCTCGAGGGCCTGATGAAGGGCGCCTCCGCCGGCAAGACCATGTACGTGATCCCCTATCTGATGGCACCCAAGGGTTCGCCGCTGGAGAAGTTCGCGGCCGGTGTCGAGCTCACCGACAACCGCAACGTCGTCCTGCAGATGATCCGGATGGCCCGGGTCGGCGCGGAGTACGTCAACGACCTCGGCGAGTCGTTCGTCCGGGCCGTGCACGTCACCGGCGACCTGGAGAACCTCGGCCAGGGCACCCCCGACGACAAGCGCTACTTCGTCACCGTCGCCGACGAGCGGACGATCCTGCACTACGGCTCGTCCTACGGCGGCAACGCGCTGCTGGGCAAGATCGCCCACGGCCTGCGCCAGGGCTCCTACGACGGCTGGAAGAACAACTTCCTGGTGGAGCAGTTCATGCTGCTCGGCATCACCGACAAGGTGACCGGCAAGAAGTACCACATCTGTGGCGGCTTCCCGTCGGCCTCGGGCAAGACCAACCTGGCCATGACCCTGGCCCCCGACGCCCTCGGCGACCGCTACTACGTCGAGTTCTACGGCGACGACATCGCCTGGCTGTGGGTCGGCGACGACGGCCGGCTCTACGGGATGAACCCCGAGTACGGCGTCTTCGGTGTCGCCAAGGACACCAACGAGAAGACCAACCCGACCGCGATCGACTCGATCGTCCCGGGCACCGGTGCGATCTTCACCAACGTCGCCTACAACGAGCTCACCCAGGAGGTCTGGTGGGAGGGCCGCGGCGACAGGCCGACCGACCTCGAGGGCTGGTTGGACTGGAAGGGCGACCGGATCGCCGACCGCCCCGAGGACGAACTGGATGCCCCCTGGGCGCACCCGAACAGCCGCTTCACCACCACCCTGGCCAACGTCCCCAACGTGGCCGCGGACTTCGAGGAGCCGGCCGGTGTACCGATCGACGGCATCATCTTCGGTGGCCGCACCCGCGACCGTGAGCCGCTGATCCGCGCCATCACTGACATCGCCGAGGGCGTCTACGACGGCCTCACGCTCGGCGCCGAGGCGACCGCCGCCGCGGACGGCCTCGAGGGCGTGCTGCGGTACGACCCGATGTCGATGCGCCCGTTCATGTCCTACGGCGAGGGCGACTACGCCGCGCAGTGGCTCAAGGTCATCGGCGCCGCCACCGTGAAGCCGATCTTCGCGCACGTGAACTGGTTCCAGCGCGGCGAGGACGGCCGATTCCTGTGGCCGGGCTACCGGGAGAACCTGCGGCCGCTGGTGTGGCTGATGCAGCTCAAGAACGGTGAGGTCAAGGGTCAGGAGACGCCGGTGGGCACCATCCCCACCCGCGACGAACTGCTGCTCGAGGGACTCGACGAGCAGGCACTCGCCGACCTGGACACGATCCTGGCCATCGACACGGTCCGCTGGAAGCAGGAGATGGGCTTCCGCGCCGAGCACCTGCAGCAGTTCGACCGGGTGCCGGAGGAGATCTGGGCGGCTCACCGCCGCGTCGCCGACGCCCTGGACGCCCAGGACTGAACCCGTACGACGTACCCACCGGGGCCCCCGCTCACCACGAGCGGGGGCCCCGGTGCCGTCAGTCCCGCAACGAGGCGATCGGGGTCGTGCCCGTCCTGCCGCGCAACTCGACGTGATCGCCGACCTGCCAGTGGGCCGCCTCGGCCTCATCGGCGAGGTCCAGGAGCGCCCCGTTGGCGGCCACCAGCCCGGGCGCCTTCTTCGCCAGTTCGGTGAGCCGGGCAGCCTCGTTCACCGGGTCCCCGATCACCGTGTATTCGTACCGCTTCGCGGCACCGACGTTCCCGGCCACCGCTGGTCCCGCCGAGACTCCGATGCCGGCGGAGAGCTCCGGCACCTCCGAGGCCAGACGCCGGCCCAGCACCCGGGCCGCCTTGAGCACCGAGGTGGCCATATCGGGCACGGCCGTGGGGGCTCCCCAGATGGCCAGTGCGGCGTCGCCTTCGAACTTGTTGACCCACCCGTCGTGGGAGTCCACCACGTCGATCACCACGTCGAAGAAGCGGTTCAGCAGCTGCACGACCTCCTCGGGGGCGCGCTGCTGGGCAAGACCGGTGGAGCCGATGATGTCCACGAACAGCACCCCCACGTGACGCACCTCGCCGCCGAGGCGGACGCCGCCGGCGAGCGCGTTCCGGGCCACCTCCTCCCCCACGTGGCGCCCGAACAGGTCCCGGAGGGCGTCCCGCTCCCGGAGCCCGCCGGCCATCCGGTTGAATCCGGCCTGCAGGTGTCCGATCTCGGTGGCGTCATAGATCGGAACGGCCACGTCGTAGTCGCCGCGCTCGATGCGCTGCACGGCCTTGCGGACCGCACGGATCGGATCGGCGCTGGTGCGAGCGGCCAGGTAGGAGGCCAGGCCACCGATGATCAGACCCAGGCCGCCGAAGACGATCATGCTGATCGCCAGGTTGGTGGCGCTGGTGTAGTCCGGCGCCACCAACGAAGTGACCCCGACCAGGGTCAACCCGAGCAGCACCATCCCGGACGCGGCAGCCCACACGGCCATGCCGCGGGCCACCATGCTGCGGTGCCGGGGCAGCTCAGCACCCGACTCGAGTGCCTGCCGGGCGAACCCACGCATCGCCCGCTCGGCGAACAGATAGCTGAAGGCCGCCACGGTCCAGCCCGCCAGCCCGACGGTCAGCGCGACCAGGATCGCCAGGGTCAGGTCATGGGTGGCGTTGAAGGCGCCGAACAGCAGGGCCGACAGCAACCAGGCGGCGCCGACGTGGGTGGCGATCCGTGCCGGTGCCCGGAGGATCTGTCGGCGTTCCTTGCGGTTCGGGTCGGCGCCGCTGCGCACCCAGCGGGCCATCGGGTGCAGTTCCAGATTCACCCGGATCACCCCGTAGACCACGCCCAGCGGCGCGATGATGGAGGCCATCACCAGGTTCTGCACCCGGACCCCGACGATGTCGGAGACCTCCGGCAACGGCAACACCAGGATCGCCAGCGCGTAGACGAGCACGGCCCCGAAGAGGTTCGTGATCACGATCCCGAAACTCAGCACCAGCCGCGCGGGCCAGGTGCGGAATCCCGGTGGTGTACGCCGGCGACGTGTCACGGCCGCAGCAGGGCTTTGATGGCCCGGCGTTCGTCCATGGCCCGGTAGGCTTCCGCGACCTCGGCCAACGGCAGCTCCAGGTCGAAGACGGGCGACGGGTCCAGTTCGCCGGCGAGCACCTTCTCCACCAGCATCGGGAGATAGGCGCGGACCGGGGCCATGCCACCGGCCAGGCCGACGTTGCGCCCGAACATGGCCGGCACCGGGAGCCGGACCCCGTGCGGGACGCCGACGTACCCGACGACTCCGCCCGGCCGGGCGATCGCCACGGCGGTGCGCATCGACTCGTCGGTGCCGACACACTCCAGCACCGCGTCCACCCCGAGCCCGTCGGTCAGTTCGTGCACGCGGGCGGTGGCCTCCTTGCCCCGCTCCTCCACCACGTGGGTGGCGCCGAAGGTGCGGGCCACCTGCTGGCGGTCGGCGTGCCGCGACATCGAGATCACCGTCTCGGCCCCCATGGTGGCCGCAGCCAGGACGCCGCAGAGGCCGACCGCCCCGTCCCCCACCACGGCCACCGTGCCGCCGGGGCGAACCCGTGCCGAGACCGCGGCGTGCCAGCCGGTCGCCATCACATCGGACAGGCTCAACAGGGCCTTGTCCAAGCCGCCGCCGCCGTAGTCGGGCACCGAGATCAGGCTGCCGTCGGCCTGCGTGACCAGCGCGTACTCGGCCTGCCCGGAGACCGTGAAGCCGAGGTTCTGGCAGGCCGACTGTACGCCGGCCCGGCAGTGCGGGCAGGTGTTGTCGCTGTGGCAGAACGGAACCACCACGAAGTCCCCGGCGCGCACCGAGGTGACCTCGGCGCCCACCTCGGTGACCACGCCGATCGCCTCGTGGCCGATCGTCGCACCGGCGGTGATCGGATTCTGTCCCCGATAGGGCCACAGGTCGGAGCCGCACACGCAACTGGCGTGCACCTGGATGATCGCATCGGTGGGCTTGGTCAACTCGGGATCGGGCACCTCGCCGAAGCGGATGTCGCCGGCTGCGTGGATCGTGGTTGCTCGCACTCGTGCATCATTGCAGCCCCGTCCACGCGTGGCTTGTCACACACTGCGGAGGGTTGGTGGTATCTCATATCTGAGATACCTTGAGTCCATGACACCGGACTACCTCGGCCGCGTCGGCAACCTGATCCGAGACGCACGCAAGCACCGCGGCTGGACCCAGGCTCAGTTGGCGGAGGTGCTGTCCACCAGCCAGAGCGCGGTCAACCGCATCGAACGCGGCCACCAGAACCTCAGCCTGGAGATGCTGGCCCGCATCGGCGAAGCCCTCGACTCCGAGATCGTCTCCCTGGGGGCCGGCCCGACTCACCTGCGGGTGACCGGCCCGACCACCCTGTCCGGCACCATCGACGTCAAGACGTCGAAGAACGCCGGCGTCGCGCTGCTGTGCGCCGCGCTGCTCAACCGGGGCCGCACCACCCTGCGCAAGGTGGCCCGGATCGAAGAGGTCAACCGGCTCCTGGAGGTGCTCGAGAGCCTCGGGGTGCGCACCCGGTGGCTCAACGAGGACAACGATCTGGAGATCGTCCCGCCGGCCGTGCTGGATCTGGCCAATATCGACGAGGACGCGGCACGGCGTACCCGCTCGGTGATCATGTTCCTCGGCCCGCTGCTGCACCGGGTGGACAGCTTCGACCTCCCGTACGCCGGCGGCTGCCAGTTGGGCACCCGGACCGTCGGGCCGCACATGTCGGCGCTGAAGCCGTTCGGGCTGGAGGTCAAGGCGACCGAGGGCTCCTACCACGCCCAGGTCAACCGGGCCATCGAGCCGGGACGCCCCATCGTGCTCACCGAGCGCGGTGACACGGTCACCGAGAACGCCCTGATGGCGGCGGCCCTGCATCCGGGCACCACGGTGATCCGCAACGCGTCGTCGAACTACATGGTCCAGGACCTGTGCTTCTTCCTGGAGCGGCTGGGAGTCGGCATTGTCGGCATCGGCACCACCACGCTGACGGTCACCGGCGTCGCCGAGATCGACGTCGACGTCGACTATGCGCCGAGCGAGGACCCGATCGAGGCGATGTCGCTGCTGGCCGCGGCCATCGTCACCAACTCCGAGATCACCATCAACCGGGTGCCGATCGAGTTCCTGGAGATCGAGTTGGCCGTGCTCGAGGAGATGGGCCTGAACTACAGCAGGTCCGAGGAGTATCTGGCCACGAACGGGCACACGCGTCTGGTCGACCTCACCACCAAGCCGTCCACCCTGCAAGCCCCGCTGGACAAGGTGCACCCGATGCCCTTCCCCGGCCTCAACATCGACAACCTGCCGTTCTTCGCGGTGATCGGGGCCGTCGCCGAGGGTCAGACGCTGCTGCACGACTGGGTCTACGAGAACCGGGCGATCTATCTCACCGAGCTCAACAAACTCGGCGCCGACGTGAAGCTGTTGGACCCGCACCGGGTGCTGGTCGAGGGGCCCACGCACTGGTCCGGCGCTGAGATCGTCTGCCCGCCCGCGCTGCGCCCGGCGGTGGTCATCCTGCTCGCCATGCTCGCCTCCAAGGGCACCTCGGTGCTGCGGTCCACCTACGTGATCCACCGTGGCTATGAGGACCTGGCCGCCCGGCTCAACCTGTTGGGTGCCAACATCGAGCCGTTCCGCGACATCTGAGCCATGCGCGGCACCCCGGTCACCGGTCACCCGTTCCTGGACCAGGTCCACCAGCCCCCGGGGCGGATCCTCGCCTTCGCGCACCGCGGCGGAGCCGACCATCCGCAGCTGAAGGGGCTGGAGAACACGATGGCGGCGTTCCGCCATGCCGTGGAGCTGGGCTATCGCCACCTTGAGACCGATGTGCACGCCACGGCCGACGGGGTGCTGCTGGCCTTCCATGACGCCAGCCTGGACCGGGTGACCGATCGGACCGGGCGGCTGGCTGAGTTGACCTACGACGTGGTCCGGGAAGCGCGCATCTTCGGCACCGAACCCATCCCGACCCTGACCGAACTGGTCGAGGCGTTCCCGGCGGTCTCGTTCAACATCGACGTCAAGGCCACCACGGCGGTGGCGCCGTTGGCCGCGTTCATCGAGGAGCGGCAACTGTGGGAGCGGGTGCTGGTCGGGTCCTTCTCCGGTGCTCGGCTGGCCGCGTTCCGGCGGCTGACCCGGGGCCGGGTGCCGACCTCGGCACACAGCCTGGAGGTGCTCGCGTTCCGGTTCCTGCCCTCGGGACGGCTGGCCGACCTGGTCACCGGCGGGCGGGTCGACTGCCTGCAGATCCCGCATCGGCACCGAGGCCTGACCGTGGCCACCCCCGGGCTCGTCCGTCGCGCACACGCGGCCGGCAAGCACGTGCACGTGTGGACCATCGATGACCCCGAGGAGATGGTCGCCCTGGCCGAGCGCGGCGTGGATGGTCTGATGACCGACCGCACCGACCTGCTCAAACAGGTGCTGGAGTCACGCGGTCAGTGGTGAGGGGCGCGCTGCGGATCCTCGACCAGGAGCATCATCAGCAGCCCGGCCAACACCACCAGCAGCACCCCGAGGGTGCCCCAGATGGTCGCGCCGGTGACGGCCACGGCGAGCGCGAACATGCCCGGCGCCAGGAACGAGACGGCCCGGCCGGTGGTGGCGTAGAGGCCGAACACCTCCGCCTCCCGACCGGCGGGAGCGACCCGACCGAGGAACGACCGCGAGGCCGCTTGAGCCGGCCCGACGAGTGAGGACAGCGCCAGTCCGCCGATCCAGAAGACGATCTGCCCCAGGTCACGCAGCAGCACCACGGCCAAGCCGGCGATGACGATGCCGGTGAGCGAGACAACGATCACCGCCCGTGGCCCGAACCGGTCGTCGAACCAGCCGGCGATCATCGTCGCCACCCCGGCGATCAGGTTGGCAGCGATCCCGAACAGCATCACCCCGGTCGCAGAGAAGCCGAACGAGGTGGCCGCGATCAGGGCACCGAACGTGAAGATGCCGGCCAGGCCGTCACGGAACACCGCCGAGGCCAGCAGGAACCAGACCACCGAACGGGACGTGCGCCACAGTTCGGCGACGTGCCGGAAGAGCACCCGGTAGCTCTCCAGCAGCCCCACCTTCTGGGCGTTGTTGGCCGGCGGGTTGGGCACGAAGACGAACAGCGGCCAGGCGAAGGCGATCGCCCAGATCGCACACCCCAGACCGATCACCCGGAAGGCCATCCCGTTGTCGGTGGGCATCCCCCACCAGTCCGCCTGGGTGGCGATCACGATCAGCGTCAGCGCGATGATCCCGCCCAGGTACCCCATCCCCCAGCCGACCCCGGAGACCTTCCCGATGGTGCGCGGGGTGGACACGCTCACCAGCAGCGCGTTGTAGTTGACGCCGGCGATCTCCTCGAAGATGCTGGCCACCGCGATCAGGACCACCCCGAGCCAGAAGAAGCGCGGGTCGGCCTCGACGAAGAAGAGCCCGAACAGGCAGAGCACCACCACCGCCGTACCCAGACCCAGCCAGGCCTTCCGGCGACCGGTGACGTCCGCGCGCTGCCCGAGCACCGGGGCGATCAGCGCGATCAGCACGCCAGCGACCGCGAGGCCGATCCCCAGGTCGCTGGCCAGGCCGGCCAGCGCCCGGTCGTAGACGGGGTCGCCCTCGCCGAGCGCCGCCACGACCGGGTCCAGGAAGGCATCGGAGACCAGGTAGAGGGCGGTGAAGACGAAGGTGATGATCACCGTGTTGAGTGGCTGCGTCGCCCAGTCCCACAGCGCCCAGGAGACGACCTGGCGGCGTGGCACCGGCCTTCCGGGCGGCGGCGGTGGCGGTGGTGGTTGCGCGCGCCCTGACGGCTCGATGTTGGCCATGTCACAGAAGTCTGCCCCAGAATCCTTCGGAATGTAGTCCGGGGCGGTAACGTTGAAAGACGTGTCATGAAACTGTGTGTGAGCGCATCACGAAACCGGCGCCCGCACGTCCCTTCCATGACCTGTCCAAGTACACGAAGACGGAAGGACGGCTGATGGCCGAGCGCACACTACGTGGAGCGAGACTCGGGGGCCAGAGCTTCGAGGATGAGCGCGGCATCGAGTTCGCGCCGCGACAGGATGTGGGATACCGCTGCCCCCAGGGTCACGAGTTCGAGATCACCATGTCGGTCGAGGCCGACGTGCCCGCGCTCTGGGAGTGCCCGCGTTGCGGGGCGGAGTCGTTGAGCACCTCAGGCATCCTGCCCGAGGAGAAGGCTGAGAAGCCGGTCCGCACCCACTGGGACATGCTCCTCGAGCGACGCTCCGAGGCCGAGTTGGAGGACATCCTCTCCGAACGCCTCGAACTGCTCAGGGGCGGTGAGATCGGTCCGGCGCACCTGCACCGGGCACGGAAGAAGAGGGCGAACGCCTGAATCGGGTCCGCAGACCCCATGAAGTGATTCGGACGAGCGACTCCAAGGCGACCCGCGTGGTCATCTTGGAGTCGCCGTTCTTTCGGTCCACGAACTCGATCGGCACCTCGACCACGCGCAGTCCGGCCCGGATCGCCCGCCACGCGAGCTCGGTCTGGAACACGTACCCGGTGGCCTGCACGGCGGCCAGGTCGAGTCGGTGCAACGCGTCACGGCGATAGAGCCGGAACCCGGCGGTCGCGTCCCGCACGTCGATGCCGAGCAGTAGCCGCACGTAGCGGTTCCCGCCACGCGACAGGGCCCGACGTCGCCAGGACCAGTCCACCACTGCCCCGCCGGGCACCCACCGGGACCCGATGACCACGTCGGCCGTCTCCAGTGCCTCGAAGAGGCGGGGCAGGTGCTCGGGTTGGTGCGACCCGTCGGCGTCCATCTCGCCGATGACCTGATAGCCGCTCTCGAGGGCAACGCGGAACCCGTGTCGGTACGCCGCGCCGAGGCCTGCCTTCCCGGGGCGATGCACCACTGCGATCCGCTCGTCCGCGGATGCCAGTCGATCTGCCAGTTCCCCGGTGCCGTCCGGGGACGCATCATCGACCACCAGCACGTGCACGTCCGGACAGCTGCGATGCACCCGTGCGATCACCTCAGCGAGGTTCTCCACCTCGTTGTACGTCGGCACCACCAGCACTGCCGGCCGAGTCATGGGTTGGCTGGTCACCGGGCCGACGATACGTGAGCGCCGCAGCCAGCAACGCACCCAACCCCAGCAGGGCCACCAGCCGAGCGGGCCAGGCCCCCCACCACACCGCAGGGGTGACCCGGGTGCCGGTGGCCAGGTCGCCGGCGAACACCGACTGGGTGAGCAGCGGCGCCCGGTGCAGCACCGAGCCGTCGGGCGCCACGATGCCGCTGACCCCGTTGGTGGAGGCCACCACCAGGTGCCGGCCGGTCTCCAGGGCCCGCAGTCGGCTGATCGCCCACTGCTGCTCCACCTGGGCGGTGCGGATGAACATCGCGTTGCTGGTCTGGACGACCAACAACCCAGCGCCGTCGCGGACCAGCGCATGGGCGACGTCGTCGTAGGCCACGTCGAAGCAGATCATCGTCCCGATCGGCGTGCCGGCCAGCCACAGCGGGTCGCTGCGGTCACCGGCGACCATGTCGCGCGGGATCAGCGACAGCCGGCCGAAGGGTCGGGTGAAGAGCGCCCGGAACGGGATGTACTCCCCGAAGGCCACCGGATGCCATTTGGTGTACCGCTCCCCCGCTCCGCGTCCGGGCTCCCAGACGATCCCCTGGTTGTAGACCTGGGTCGGGTCGGGACCATCGACCATCGCGCCCACCAGCACCGGCACCCCGATCGTCTCCACCGCCTGGGTGATCAGCGAGTTGACGTGGCTGTCGCGGAACGGGTCGGTGGCGGTGGAGTTCTCCGGCCACAGGACGAAGTCGGGGGCGGGCTCCCGACCCGCCGCCACGTCTGCGGCCAGCCGGGCGGTGGCCTCGGCATGGTTGCGGGTGACCTGGCGGTGGTCCAGGAGGATGTCGGTGCCGTCACCGGGGACACTGCCCTGCACCGCGGCCACCCGGACCTGCGGACCGTCGGCCGCGAACGTCGGCAGCAGCAGCGGGGCCACCGTGGCGCCGAGCAGGAGGACCCCCGCCAACGCGGGTGGCCCGACACGCCTGATCCCGCGGCCGCGGAACCAGCACACCGACCAGGCCACGGAGGTGCCGGTGAGTGCGATCAGCAGACTGACCCCGACGTGTCCGACCCAGGGCAGGCCGGCGGACCACCAGGTGTCCACGGTCGCGTACGACAAGCGCCCCCACGGCATGCCGCCGAAGGGGAAACTCCCCCGCAACCCCTCGGCCGCGACCCAGATGAACGCCGACCACACCGGCCACGCCGGCAACCTGCTGACCAGACCCATGCCCAGGCCGACGAAGATGAAGTAGGCGGTGAGCGACCCCGCCAGCGCCAGCCATGCGTCGTACCCGACGGCGGTGAGCCAGAACAGGTAGCTGAAGTTGAACCCCGCCCCGAACGCGAGCCCGGGAGCCCAGCAGCGTCGCAGCGGCTGCCGGTGCACCACGAGCGCGAGGACGGTGATGCCCAGCGGCAGCAGCAGCACCCAGCGGAGTGGTTCGTAGGCCGCCGCGGTCGCAAGACCGGCGAGGCCGGCCGCCAGCGGGCGCAGGCCCGGCCACTTCCCTGGGGATCGCACGCGGCCACGCTACCGGGCAGGTCAGGCACGGAAGAGGGCCCGGCACCCTTCGGACCGACCGCGTCAGCACTGGCTGTGCCGCCGTGGAAGTTGTCTAAGGGGTGCGGGCCCCATCCGTGTCGGCCCCCACGCTGGCACTGCCGAACCGCCGTCAGAGTCGTCAGGATGCGTGGTACCCGACCCCACGGACCATCAGACGGCGACCGGTGCGACAACGTGATCTGCACGGGCTGACTCCAGCACGATGGGCACTGAGAGCTTCGCTGTCAAGTGCCCGCTGACCTGCGCGGATGGTGCGAAACCGCAGGTCAGCAGTGCCGACCTGAGCCTCGAGATTGGGGGCAGGTACGGCGTGTCGTCACGGCGTGTCGGAACGGGTCGGCCGGTCGGCCCGCAGCACCGGCCGGTTCTCGAAGGGCGTGGAGAGCACCACGGTGGTACGGGTGCTGACCCGCGCGGTCTTGCGGATCCGAGCGAGCAGGCCCTCGAGGTCGGTCGGGCTGGCGACCCGGACCTTCACCAGGAACGACTCGTCACCGGCCACGGACCAGCAGGCCTCGATCTCGGGCAGTTCCGCGAGACGTTCGATGCAGTCCTGGTCGTCGGGCTCGATGGCGGTGACCCCGACGAAGGCGGTCAGCGGCAGTCCGAGCTGCTCGTGGTCCACCAGCGCCGTGTATCCGGTGATCAGGCCTCGTCGCTCCAGGCGCTTGACCCGCTGGTGCACCGTGGAGGTGGACATGCCGACGGCGCGGCCGATGTCGGTGTAGGACGTACGGCCGTCCTCGTTCAACAGGGCCAGGATCTTCTGGTCGGTCTCCTCAAGCACGGAAATCAGACTAGGCGGTTTGGCCGTGACAAGATGCCGGAATGACGAAGCCGACCGACCGGTTGATGCTGCTGGACACGGCCAGCCTCTACTTCCGTGCCTTCTTCGGGGTGCCAGACAGCGTCCGGGCACCCGATGGCACCCCGGTGAACGCCGTCCGCGGACTGTTGGACTTCATCACCAGGCTGGTCGAGGAGTACCGACCGACCCACCTGTGCTGCTGCTGGGATGACGACTGGCGGCCCGCCTGGCGGGTGCAGCAGATCCCGACGTACAAGGGTCATCGGGTGGTCGAGGCGACGGCCACCGGCCCGGACGTGGAGGAGGTGCCGGATCCGCTTCAGGTGCAGATCCCGGTGATCCGTGACGTGCTGGCCGCCTTCGGCATCGCAGTTCTCGGGCATGCCGAGATGGAGGCCGATGACGTGATCGGCAGCCTGGCCAGCCAGGCCACGATGCCGGTGGACGTGGTCACCGGGGATCGGGACCTGTTCCAGCTCGTCGACGACAAGGCTGAGGTCCGGATCCTCTACACCGCTCGCGGCGTCGGCCGACACGAACGCGTCGACGAGGCCTGGGTGCGTGACAAGTACGGCGTGGACGCGCGGCAGTACGCCGACTTCGCCACCCTCCGGGGTGATGCGTCCGACGGGTTGCCGGGCGTGAAGGGCGTCGGCGAGAAGACCGCCGCGACCCTGCTGGGTGCGTTCACGGACCTGCCCGGGATCATCGCTGCCGCCGGTGATCCCACCTCGGCGATGGCTCCGGGACCGCGCAGCAAGATCGAGGCCTCGCTGGACTATTTGGCCGTAGCGCCCGAGGTGGTGGCGGTGCGTCGGGACCTGGACTTCGGCGTCGTGGATCTCACCCTCCCCGCCGCCCCGGTGGACCCGGGGGCGCTGGACGAACTCGCCGGCCGCTGGGGACTGGGAAGTTCGGTGGAACGGCTCGCTCAGGTGCTCCCTGGCCGCTGAGCCCGCCCGGGCGTAGCATCCTGGACATGAGGGGACTGATCGTCCTGCTGCTGATCACAGCGCTGGTGGGTGCCGACCGACCTGCGCCGCCGGCGGCTGACCCTGGCCAGCAGTCACCCGCGGCGACTCTGCTGGTCCCCGGCCCCTGCGTGGTGCCGGCCGGCACCGTGTGGCGGGGATGCCCACCGAGTCAGCCCGGCGAAACCCACGCCCCCGAGTTCTGCGTGCGCCCGGCGGCCTACCGCGGTGGCCCGCTCCTCCCGTGCGGAGAGCCGACTCACTCGCTCATCGAGGAGTAGGCGACCACACCTCGACGAAGCAGGTCGTGGGCCCGACGCGCGGTACGACGCAGCTCGCCGTCACCTGCCGCGTCGGCCACCTGGTCGGTCAGGTCGAGCAGTTGCTTCATCCAGCGGACGAAGTCGCCGGCCGCCAGCTCGGTGTCGCGGAGCACGTCGTCGAGGTCGTCGCCCGAGGCCCACCGGAAGGCGACCTGCGCGAACCCCAGATCCGGCTCCCGCAGGAAGTCGAGTCGGTTCTCCCGCTCCAACGCATCCAGGTCACCCCACAACGACACCATCTCCCCCACCACCTGCCGAACCCGATCGTTGGGCAGCCGGGGGCGGGAGGCATCGTCGGGACGACGGGACTCGAAGGCGAGCACGGACACTGTGGCGGCCAGTTCCTCGGGGGTGAGACCGTTCCAGAGGCCGGTGCGCAGCGACTCGGCGGCCACGAGGTCGAGTTCGGAGTAGATCCGCATCAACGGTTGTCCGCGTTCGGTGACCGTGTCACCGTCGAGGTATTCGAGGGTGGTGAGCAGGTCGCAGACCCGGTCGAACTGGCGGGCGATGGTGTTGGTGCGCTTCTCGATGCGGTTGCGCAGTGCCCGGGCCTCGCTGTCGAGCTTGAGCCAGCGCTCGGCCCAGCGGGCGTGATCCTCCCGGTCCGGGCAGTCGTGACACGGGTGGGACTTGAGCTCGACCCGCATCCGATCCACATCCGGACCGGAGTCGGGGCGCCGGCGCTCGGGCGGCGGTGGGGGCTCGAGGTGGCGGACCCGGTTGCGCAGGGTGTTGGTGAGGTCGCGACGTTGCTTCGGGTCCCGGTCGTTGAACTGCCGGGGCACCCGGATCTGGGTCACCGAGCGGACCGGTGCCGGGATCTCCCCGACCGCGAGCCGACGGCTGCCGCGGGTCAGGCTCACCACCAGTGGCCGCGGTTCGTGCCGGTCGAGGCCGGGGTCGATGACGACCGCCCAGCCCTCGTGGCGGCCGCCCGGGATCCAGATCACGTCCCCAGGGGTGAGTCGGGTCAGCGCGCCGATCACCTCGTCGCGGTGCCGACCTCGGCGGTCCTGGCTGGACTGCTTCTCGGCTCGCCCGATCCGCTGCCGCAGGCGCGCATAGGCCATGAAATCGCCGCGGTCGCAGCTGGCCCCCTCGGCGTACCCGTCGAGTGCGTCGTCGCTCTTGCGGAGTTTGCGGGCCAGCCCGACGACGGCCTTGTCCGCCTGGAACTGGGCGAACGACGACTCGAGGAGTTCGCGTGCGCGTTCGCGGCCGAACCGGTGCACCAGGTTGACGGCCATGTTGTAGGAGGGACGGAACGAGGAACGCAGCGGGTAGGTCCGTGTGGACGCCAGCCCTGCGACCTCCTCGGGCCGGGTGCCGGGCTGCCAGAGCACCACCGCGTGGCCTTCCACGTCCAGCCCGCGTCGGCCGGCCCGACCAGTGAGCTGGGTGTACTCCCCCGGAGTGATGTCCGCATGCGTCTCGCCGTTCCACTTGGTGAGCTTCTCGATCACCACGGTCCTGGCCGGCATGTTGATGCCCAGGGCCAGCGTCTCGGTGGCGAAGACGCCCTTGCACAGTCCGCGCTGGAAGAGCCGCTCCACGCACTCCTTGAAGGTCGGCAACATGCCGGCGTGGTGGGCGGCCACCCCGCGCAGGAGCCCGTCCAGGAACTCGTGGTAGCCGAGCGCGACGCGGTCCTCCTCGGGGAGATGCCGGCAGTGCTCGGTGACGAACTCGCGGATCTGCTGCTGTTCGGTCGTGTTGGTCAGCCGGACGTTCGCGTCGATGCACTGCTGGACGGCGGCATCGCACCCGACCCGGCTGAAGATGAACGTGATCGCAGGGAGCAGGCCATCGCGCTCCAACCGGGTGATCACCTCGGCGCGACTCGGGATCCAGACCCGGCGGCCATTGCCGACGTTGCGCCGACCCTGCCCACGACTGTTGCGCGGCGCCCGCCGATCCCGCATCTGCTTGCTCGCCCACTCGTCGCGAGCCACTCGGATCAGTTCCCGGTTGACCTTGGCGTCGGGGTCGGCGAACCCGGAGCGGGCCGCGTCCCCGGCGAAGAGGTCGTACATCCGCTTCCCCACCATCACGTGCTGGAAGAGCGGCACCGGGCGTCGCTCGGAGACGATGGTGGAGATCTCGCCCCGGACGGTGGCCAGCCACTCGCCGAACTCCTCGGCGTTCGAGACGGTGGCAGACAACGACACCAGCGCCACCGACTCGGGGAGGTGGATGATCACCTCCTCCCAGACCGCGCCACGACTGCGGTCGGCGAGGTAGTGAACCTCGTCCATCACCACGTAGCCCAGATCGGTCAACGTGCGAGAACCCGCGTAGAGCATGTTCCGCAACACCTCGGTGGTCATCACCACCACCGGCGCCTCGGAGTTGATGGAGTTGTCCCCGGTGAGCATCCCGACCTTGTCGGCTCCATGCCGGGCTACCAGATCGGCGTACTTCTGGTTGGAGAGTGCCTTGATCGGAGTCGTGTAGAAACACTTCCGGCCCTCGGACAGGGCCAGGTGCACGGCGTACTCGCCGACGACGGTCTTCCCGGATCCGGTCGGGGCGGCCACCAGCACGCCGCCGCCGCCGTCGAGCTTCCGGCAGGCGCGGATCTGGAAGTCGTCGAGCCCGAACTCATACCCGGCGGCGAACGCCTCGAAGCTCACCCGAACACCTCCAGGGCGCCGGGGACGACGCTGACGGTCAGCGGGAGCGGTGCCACCCGTTCCCCGTCGGCGTAGGCGACGATCCCGGCCGAGGCGATGGTGACGGTGCTGGCCCGCACGCTCCAGAACGCCGGATGGCGGGTGTGCTCGCCGGTGCGGAGCTTCGGGAAGGTACGCAGCAGGTCGCCCCGGCTCATGGGGCCGACGACGGCGACGTCGAGGAGACCATCGTCGAGCACGGCACCGTCGGTGATCCGCAACCCTCCGCCGAAGGAGGGGCCGTTGCCGACCGCCACCAGGACCGCGTCCACCGTCTGAGTGGCGCCGTCGATCTCAAGGAGGTAGCGGCGCGGCGCCAAGGTCGGCAGGGAGGCGATCGTGGCCAGCGTGTAGCGGGCCTGCCCACGCGGCCAGGACATCTCGTTCGCCCGCTCGTTCACGAGCGCATCGAACCCGGCCGAGAGTACGGCGGCGAACCACCGGTCGCCGGTCCTCCCCAGGTCGATCCGACGACGCCGGCCGCGTATCACCACGTCGGCGGCGGCCAGGGGGTCCAGCGGGATGTCCAGGGAGCGGGCGATGTCGTTGCCGGTGCCGGCCGGGATGATCCCGAGGGCGGTCTCGGTGCCGGCGACCGCCTGGACCATCTGGTGCACGAAACCGTCACCGCCACAGGCGACCACACCGTCCACGGTGCCGACCAGGGAGCGGGCCAGTTCGAGCGAGTGCTCGGCGTCGTCGCCGACCAGGTCGATCACCGAGAGGCCCGCATAGCGCAGCCGCTGGGTGACGGCTTCCCGGAGCCTGGCTGCACGCCCCTTGCCGGAGGTCGGGTTGGTCAGCAGCGCGATCTGGGGCACGTGGTGACCCTATCCCGCAGTCGGGTCAGAGCGGGGAAGCCTCGTCGTCGGCCACAGCCGTCCCCTCGGCCTTGCGGCGGCGAATCCGGTCGTTGATCCGGGCGATGACCTCGGCGGCGAAGAACAGGAAGAGCAGCGGGATGGCCAGGGACACCATCGAGAACGGGTCGGGAGGGGTGGCGACGGCAGCGAACGCGAAGATCGCCATCACGATCCAGGCCCGGTACTTGCGCAGCGCGGTCGCCGGCAGCACGCCGGCCAGGTTCAGCATCACCACGAACAGGGGCAGCTCGAACGCGACGCCGAAGACCAACAGGATCCGGGTGACGAAACTGAAGTACTCACCGAACTCGATCAGGTTCTGCATCGAATCCGGGGTGAACCCGATCAGGATCTCCAGGGCCCGCGGCAGCACGTAGTAGCCGAGCGCGACCCCGGCCACGAAGAGCGGGCCGGCGATGGCGGCGAAGAGCCGGGACCACTTCACCTCACTGGGCTTGAGGCCGGGCAGGACGAACGCCCACATCTGATAGAGCCAGTACGGCGCGGTGACGACGATGGCGGCCACCGCGGCGACCCGGAACTGCACCAACAGTGGACCGGTGGCCCCGGCGATGTAGGCGTCGGTGGCCACGCCCTCGCCGAGCAGATCCCGGGCGTACTGGTAGGGCGCCCAGACCAGGTCCAGCAGTGGCTTGTAGAAGACCAGCGCCAGCACCATCGCCAGCACGAAGACCAGCGCCACCCGGCTCAGCCGGGCGCGCAACTCACGCAGATGGTCCGCGAGCACCATCCGGCCGCCTGGTCCGACGGGGTGACGTGGGCGCCCTCGGAAGAGGTCGACCAGACCGGAGAGGACCACGTGGGTGCTGGTCAGTTGGTGGTGTCGCGCTGCTCGCGGACGGTCGGGTCGGACTGCGTCCCGCGACCGGACTCCAGTTCACCGGGGGACTCACCGGTGGGCTCGTCGTCGATCAGGCCCTTCGTCTCCGCCTTGAAGATCCGCAGCGCACGGCCGGTGCCTCGCGCGAGCTCGGGGAGCTTGGCAGCCCCGAACAGGAGCAGGAGGACAGCCAGGATCAGCACCAATTCGAGAGGGCCGAGCGGGCCCAGACTCACCATTGCGTTCATTGTGTCCTCATCAGGATCGACAGTACGTGTCCATCGTAGTGGATCAACGGTAGAGCGCTCGGGTGGCGTGGGTCAGGGCGGCGATATCGTCGGCCAACTGGGCGGGTTCCAGCACTCGGGCGTGCGGGGCCAGCCGCAGCACGAGTCGGCGTACCCAGCGCTCGTCGGTGACCAGCAGGTCAACCTCCAGCCCGTCGCGGTGCTCGCGCACCGACTCGACCGGGTAGTACTCGGTGACCCACCGTGCTTCGGGAGCCAGGATGAGCGTCACCCGGGTCGCGTCCGGGGACGGCGCGAAGAGCCCCTCGCCTCGGGGCTGCGGGTGCGGGGTCGGTCGCGCGGATTCGATTCGGCTGTCCAGCAGTTCGGCGCTGTGCACCCGGTCCAGCCGGAACAGTCTCGGCGCCTCGGCCAGGTGGCACCAGGCCTGCAGGTAGCGGTGCCCGTGGGCCGAGACCACGGCCACCGGGTCCACCACCCGTCGGGACTCCTCGTCCCGAGCCGGCACGTAGTAGAGCACCTCGACCTGGCGTTCCTCGGCGACGGCCTGTTCGAGGAGGCGCCGGGTGGCCGCGGCGTCGTCGGACTCCGCGTCCGCCGCCACGGCCACCGGTGGCTCGGTCATCCCGGTGGCTGCGGTGGCTGCCTCCAGTTTCGCCAGCGTCCGGTCCACCACCGCGGCGGTGTCGTCCGAGACCGTGTCCCGGGTCGCCCGCAGCGCCACGATGAGCGCGGTGGCCTCGGTCGGTGTGAGCCGCATCGGCCGAGACAGGTAGTCGGCGTTGCTGACCCGGATCACGCCTTCCTCGACCGCGTCGAAGTCGATCTCGACCAGGTCGCCGGGGTATCCGCCGGGTGTGCCGACCATGATCAGCACGTTCAGGTCCCGCAACACCTGCCTGGGGGTGACACCGAGCACCTGGGCCGCGTGCTCGACGTGCAACTCACCACGCTCGTGCAGCAGCGGCACCAGGGTGAGCAGGCGTTGCACCTGTGCGAGTGCGCCGCTCATCCGCGCTCCCCCAGTCGGGTGAGGCGCTGCACGATCTCCTCGCGCAATGCCTCAGGCCCCTCCACGTAGACGTCGGGACCATGGCTGAGTACGTCGTCGGCGATCGGCTCGCTGTTGTCGATCCGGACCCGGTCCCAATCCGGGCTGCCGTCGGGGCCGGTGAGGTGGCTGTCGACGAGCTGGCCTCGCCGTCGCAGCGCGAGCGCCGTGCCCTCACGGATCAGCAGGGTGACGGCGCCGGTGGCGGCCGGGGGTGAGAGTCGGGCCACCACGCTGCCGAGGTCGAGGCCGTCGGGGACTGTGTAGGCGCCCGGGCGGCCGTCGGGACGGGGCTGGCCGACGACCCTGGACAGTCGGAACACCCGTTCCTCGCCACGGTCGGTGTCCAGGCCGACTGCGTACCACCGGCCGCGGGTGTGCACCATCCCCCAGGGCTGAACTCGTCGGGTGGTGGTCTCTCCCCCACTACTGGCTCGGTAGTCGAAGCGCAGCGGCTGCCTGGCCTGGACCGCGTCGAGGAAGGCGTCGAAGGACGGCTCCTCGGCGTCAAGTCTCGGTTCAACGACGTCGAGGGCGGCCAGGTCGCTGTCCAGGCCGGCGGCGCTGAGCTTGGCGACGGCCAGTGAGGTGGCGCCGGCGAGGCGTGCGTGCTCCCAGACCTTCGTGGCCAGGCCGATCACCGCCGCCTCGTCCGCGGCCAGGTCGAGCGTCGGCAACTGCCACTCCTCGGGCCGGATCCGGTAGCCCGGCTCATCGTCGAAGAAGGTGTCCAACCCCTCCAGTTCGAGGGGGACGCCGATGCTGCGCAACTCCTCCTTGTCGCGGTCGAACTTGCGCTCGAAGCCGTCCCCGGACTCGCCGTCGTAGATGACCTGCTGGATCTGCTCCTTGGTCAGGGGTCGGCGCGCCACCAGCAGCATGATCAGCAGGTTGAGCAGTCGTTCGCTCTTCCGGGCCGTCATGGCTGCCTCCTCAGGCCGCGCCCAGGATGTCGATGATGAAGACGAGCGTGTCGGTTCCGGTGATCCCGGCGCCTTCGTTGCCGTCCTCCCCGTAGCCCAACCGCGGCGGGATCACCACGATCAACCGGCTGCCCACGGTGGCACCGACGACGGCCCGGTCCCATCCTTCGATCACCTGGCCGACACCGATCGGGAACGAGGACGGCTCACCGCGCGCGTAGGACTGGTCGAAGGGCTCCTCACCGCCGAAGACCTGGCCGAGGTAGTTGACGGCGACCAGTTGGCCTTCCTCGACCACCGGCCCGCTGCCCTCGACCAGGGTGTGCACCTGCAGACGGTTCCCCGGCTCGGCGGCGGCGTCGAAGTCGAAACCGGTGGGCCGGCCCTCGTCGTCGAGGATGGCCGGCGTCCCCGCGGGCGCCTCTGCCTCGTCGCCCTCGGGGGCGGTGAGGACCTTGCTCAGGATGTCGACGATGAAGACGACGCTGTCGGCGTTGCCGATCCCGAGACCGGGGTTGCCCATCTCCCCGAAGGCCGAGGCGGGCGGCGCAGCGACCGCGACCCGGGATCCTGTCGGGTGGCCTTCCATAGCGGCCAGGATGCCTTCGCTGATCTGGTCGTCGACGGTGAGCATCTCCGGCTCGCCGAACTCGTCGAAGGAGCTGTAGGCCTCCTCGCCGGTGAACCCGTTGCCGATCCACAGGTCCACGAAGGCCCGATCGCCGGTGGCCAGCAGCGGCCCGTCGCCCTGGTGGACGACCTGGATGTCGACCGAGGTGACCTCGAGTCGTCCGTCGAACTCCACCTCGGGAGCTTCGCCGAAGTCACCGCTGATCTGGACCGCAGCGAGACCAGCGTCCCCGTCGGATCCGTCCGAACCACAGGCGACGAGGGTGCCGGTCGCAAGAGTGGCAGCAAGGATCACCGCGGCGCGGCGCTGGAGTCGTGAGGTGTCGAGGAGGGCACGCATGGCGGAAACCCTACCCATCGCCGGTCAGCGGCCGCTCACATGGAGTCGATGAGTCGCTGAACTCGTTCGTCGTGGGCCCGGAACGGGTCCTTGCACAAGACGGTGCGCTGGGCCTGGTCGTTGAGCTTGAGGTGCACCCAGTCGACGGTGAAGTCCCGTCGCCGTTCCTGGGCCCGGCGGATGAAGTCGCCACGCAGCCGTGCCCGGGTCTCCTGGGGAGGCACCGACTTGGCCTCGAAGATCTTCAGGTCGTTGGTCACTCGGGCCACCGCTCCGCGCCGGTTGAGCAGGTAGAAGAGCCCCCGTTCGCGGTGGATGTCGTGGTAGGCGAGGTCCAGTTGCGCGATCCGGGGATGGCCGAGCGGCAGCCCGTGGGAGGTGCGGTACCGCTCGATCAGCTTCCATTTGATCACCCAGTCGAGCTCACGCTCGACCAGACCGAGGTCGTCGGACTCGATCGCCTTCAGTCCGCGCTCCCACAGGTCGAGCGCCATCTCGGTCACCGGCGTGGCGATGCCGCGGCGGTCGACGAAGTCGCGGGCCTTGGAGAAGTACTCGTGCTGGATGTCCAGGGCGCTGGCCTCGCGGCCGTTGGCCAGGCGCACCTTCCGGCGTCCCGTCATGTCGTGGGAGATCTCCCGGATGGCCCGGATCGGGTTCTCCATGGTGAGGTCGCGCATCACCACGCCCTCCTCGATCATCCGCAGCACCAGGTCACAACTGGCGACCTTCAGCAGGGTGGTCGTCTCACTCATGTTCGAGTCGCCGACGATCACGTGCAGGCGGCGGTACTTCTCGGCGTCCGCATGCGGCTCGTCGCGGGTGTTGATGATCGGACGGCTGCGGGTGGTGGCGCTGGAGACGCCCTCCCAGATGTGCTCGGCGCGCTGCGACACCGAGTACGACGCACCCCGCGGAGTCTGGATCACCTTGCCGGCGCCAACCAGGATCTGTCGGGTGACCAGGAAGGGGATCAGCACGTCGGCAAGGCGGCTGAACTCTCCCTGCCGACCGACCAAATAGTTCTCGTGGCAGCCGTAGGAGTTGCCGGCCGAGTCGGTGTTGTTCTTGAACAGGTAGATGTCTCCGGCGATGCCCTCGTCGTGGAGTCGCCGCTCGGCGTCGATCAGCAGGCCTTCGAGGATCCGCTCCCCCGCCTTGTCGTGGGTGACCAGGTCGACCACGTCGTCACACTCGGGGGTGGCGTACTCGGGGTGGCTGCCGACATCGAGATAGAGCCGTGCCCCGTTGCGGAGGAAGACGTTGCTGGATCGGCCCCAGCTCACCACCTTGCGGAACAGGTACCGCGCGACCTCATCCGGGCTGAGCCGGCGTTGACCTCGGAACGTGCAGGTGACCCCGTACTCGTTCTCGATGCCGAAGATCCGACGGTCCATATCGAAACACTAGTCGGTCGACCCCCCTCGGCGCTCGGTTTGGCGATCCTCGGGGGAGTGTCGATCAGCCCATCAGTGCGGTGAGCACGTCGCCGCGGAGCCGGCGGAACTTCCGCGGCTGGCTCCGGGTCCGATCGAGCACTGCGACTTCGAGGTTGCCGATCTCGATCGCCTTCTCCCCGGCGTCGTTGCGACCGGCCGCTGCCGCAGCCAACTGGACAGCGGCGGACAGCGTCATCTGCTCGGTCCAGTGCTCGGCGAGGTAGGTGGTGATCGTCTCTGCGGAGCCACCCATCGCGGCGTAGCCCCGCTCCTCCACCACCTGGCCGTCGTAGGTGAGCCGGTAGAGCTGGTCGGCGGCGGCTTCGTCGCCGATCTCCGCGACGAACACCTCGACCTCGTAGGGCTTCTCACCACCCGAGGAGAAGATCGTCCCCAGGGTCTGGGCGTAGGCGTTGGCGAGCCCGCGGCCGGTGACGTCGGAGCGGTCGTAGGCATAGCCGCGCATGTCGGCGAGGCGGACTCCGGCGATCCGAAGGTTCTCGAACTCGTTGTAGCGGCCGACGGCGGCGAACGCGATCCGGTCGTAGATCTCGGAGATCTTGTAGAGCGCCTGCGAGGGGTTCTCGGTGGTGAACAGGACGCCGTCGGCGTACTGGATGGCGACCACCGGGCGCCCCCGGGAGATGCCCTTGCGGGCATAGTCGGACCGGTCCTTCATCAGCTGGTCCGGGGACACGTAGAACGGCATGCTCATCTTCGACAGGCTCCTCGTCAGATCAGGGAGGCGGCGGGGCCATCGGGGCGGGTCATCCGGCCGCCGATCACTCGGTCGGCGATCTCGGCGACCCGTTCGTCGGAGAGTCGGGTGCCTCCGTCGGCGGTGACCACCTGGACGACCGGGAAGATCCGCCGGGTGAGGTCCGGTCCGCCGGTGGCCGAGTCGTCGTCGGCTGCGTCGTAGAGGGCCTGCACCGCGGCAGTGACGCACTCGTCGGCATCGAGGTCGTCCCGATAGAGCTTCTTCAACGACCCACGCGCGAACAGCGACCCCGAACCGACGGCGTGGAAGGCGGTCTCCTCGTAGCGGCCGCCGGTCACGTCGTAGGAGAAGATCCGTCCGGTGCGGGCGGCGAGGTCGTAGCCGGCGAACAACGGCACCACGGCCAGTCCCTGCATCGCCATCCCCAGGTTGCCGCGGACCAGTGTGGCCAGCCGGTTCGCCTTGCCGTCCATGGACAGCGTGTTGCCCTCGATCTTCTCGTAGTGCTCGAGTTCGGTCTGGAACAGGCGCACGATCTCCACCGCCAGTCCGGCCGAACCGGCGATGCCGACGCAGGAGTACTCATCGGCCGGGAAGACCTTCTCGATGTCGCGCTGGGCGATGATGTTGCCCATCGTGGCCCGCCGGTCGCCGGCCATCACCACGCCGTCGTTGAACGTGGCCGCCACGATCGTGGTTGCGTGCGGGGCGAAGTCGGCAGCGCTGCCGGGCGGCAAGGTTCGGCTCCCCGGCAGCAGGTCGGGCGCCTGCTGGGCGAGGAAGTCGGCGAACGAGCCAGTGCCGGGCATCAGGTACGCCGGCGAGAGGCGTGGGCTGTCGGTCATGAGGGGATCACTCGCCACCCTTCTGGATGAATGACTTCACGAAGTCCTCGGCGTTGGTCTCGAGCACGTCGTCGATCTCGTCGAGGATGGCGTCGACGTCGTCGTCGAGCGCCTCCTTGCGGTCGGCGGCGTCGGTGGACGGCGAGGCCTCGACCTCCTCCACCTCGTCGGAGGACTTCTTCGGATGCTTGTGCTCCTGTGGCATGTCCGTTCCTTTCGTCGGCGGTGCGGATCGACCCTAGTAGCACCGACCCTAATGGGTCAGCGCGGCGACCAGTGCCTGGGCCGTGGGAGAGTTGTCCAGGAGTTCTCCGACGTGCTCCCGGGTGCCGCGCAACGGGTCCGTGGTCGGCACCCGCTGCAACGACTCGCGGCCCGGCAGGTCGAAGATCACCGAGTCCCAGGACGCTGCCGCCACCTGCTCGGGATAGCGGGACAGGCACTGGCCCCGGAAGTAGGCGCGAGTGTCGGTGGGCGGCTCGTGCATCGCCTGCTCCACGGTCTCGTCGTCGAGCAGACGGTCGATCTGCCCCAGCCGCACCAGTCGGTGGTAGAGGCCCTTCTCGGGCCGGATGTCGGCGTACTGGAGGTCGATCAGGTGCAGCACCGGCGCGTCCCAGTCCAATCCGTCGCGATCCCGGTAGCGCTGCAGCAGCTTCAGCTTCGCCACCCAGTCAAGCTCGCGGGCGCACTCGGCCGGGTCGCGCTCCAGTCTGGTCAACACCGACTCCCACCGGGAGAGCACGTCGGCGGTCTGCTCGTCGATGTCGCTGCCGTAGCGGTCCTCGCAGTACTTCCGGGACAGTTCCAGATACTCCATCTGCAACTGGACAGCGGTCATCTTGCGTCCGTCGCCGACCGTGATCAACGCCCGGCAGGTGGGGTCGTGGGAGACCTTCTTGAGCGCCGAGACGGGGCCCTCCACCGACAGGTCCCGATCCAGGAACCGGTCCTCGATCATGGCCAGCACCAGCGCGGTGGTTCCGGCCTTGAGATAGGTGGACATTTCGGCCAGGTTGGCGTCGCCGATGATCACATGCAGCCGGCGGTGCCGTTCCGGGTCGGCGTGTGGCTCGTCGCGGGTGTTGATGATCGGACGCTTCAGGGTGGTCTCCAGGCCCACCTCGACCTCGAAGAAGTCGGCGCGCTGGCTGATCTGGAATCCGTGATCGTGCCCGTCCTGCCTGAGGCCGACCCGACCGGCACCACAGACCACCTGGCGGGACACGAAGAACGGGGTCAGGTGCCGGACGATGTCGGCGAACGGCGTCGCTCGCGACATCAGATAGTTCTCGTGGGCCCCGTAGGAGGCGCCCTTGTTGTCGGTGTTGTTCTTGTACAGCAGGATCTGCGGTTCGCCGGGCAGCGTGGCCGCGCGCCGGGTGGCGTCGAGCATCACGAGTTCGCCGGCCTTGTCCCACCGGACCAGGTCGAGCGGATTGGTCACCTCCGGAGAGGAGTACTCCGGGTGCGCATGGTCGACGTAGAGGCGGGCGCCGTTGGTGAGGATCACGTTGGCCAGGCCCAGGTCCTCGTCGGTGAGTTGGGACTGGTCGGCCACCTGACGGGACATGTCGAAGCCCCGGGCGTCGCGCAGCGGGGACTCCTCCTCGAAGTCCCACCGGGCCCGACGGGCCCGGACCGTGGCCGAGGCATAGGCGTTCACGACTTGGGACGACGCAACCATCGGGTTGGCCGTCGGCTGCCCTGACACGGAGATCCCGTACTCGACCTCGGCGCCCATCACCCGGCGTACGCTCATGTTTGGAGCCTACTGCGAGGAGTCGAGATGGGGTGGTGGTCGACACGGGTGGTGCCACGACTGGTCGACGCGGCGTGCGCAGCACCGGAGTTGGATCCATGGCGGCAACGGGTCTGTGCCGGGCTGTCCGGACAGGTCCTGGAGGTCGGCTTCGGCTCCGGACTGAACCTGCGACACCTGCCGGAGGAGGTCACCGGGCTCGCCGCGGTGGAGCCGTCGGACCTGGGCTGGGAACTGTCGAAGGGTCGCCGCGGCCGGTCGACGGTCCCGGTGACGCGCGTCGGGCTGGACGGCCAACGACTGACGGTGGACGAATCGAGCGTGGACGCGGTGCTGTGCACCTTCACCCTGTGCACCGTCGAGGACGCCGCCGCCGTGCTCACCGAGATCGCCCGAGTGATGGCACCGGGTGGCCGACTCCATCTCCTCGAGCACGGGCTCAGCCCGGCCCCGGGCGTGGCCCGCTGGCAGCGTCGGCTGAACCCGGTCCAGCGTCGGCTGTGCGGCGGTTGTCAGCTCACCCGGGATGTGCCGGCGCTGCTGGCCGGCAGCGGATTCACTCCGGTCGAACTCGTCGAACAACACCTGTTGCGGCGACCGGCGCCACCGTGGACGTGGGGCACGCTGGCCGTCGCCACCGTCACAGCGACGCCGGGTCCAGCTGGATCCTGACCGGTTGGAGCTTGCGCACGGAACGGAGTCGTTGTACGTCGGTCAGGGCCGCTGCCAACCCCGGACCCTGGGCGCGCGGCACTCGCAGCACCACCCGAGCGGTCTCCTCACCGGTCCGCGGTGACGGCTCCGAGAAGGGCCCCAGGATCTCGATGCCCGGTGGGCCGTCCACAAGGGCGAGGACATCGTCGACCGCACCCGGTGGTCCGGTGATGGTGGCGGCCCGACAGGCGGGCGGCAGGTGAGCGGAGGCACGTTCGAGGATCTCCCGCTCGGCATGACCGGCCGGGTCGAGACGGACCAGGGCCTGGACGGCCGCGACGGTGGCGTCCGCGGCGACCACCACCAGCGCCCCGGGGGCTGCCAGCCCGACCGCGTTGAGCCAACGCCGCAGCGCCTCTTCGCCGGCCCTGAGGTCGGCTCGTTCCAGCAGCAGCCAGGCGTCCAACAGTGCGACGGCGTGGTACCCGCCTGCCGCGACCGGTTCGGCGCCCGGGGTGGCGACCACGATGGCGGGCCGGTCGGAGACCTCCCGCACCACCGAGTCGCCGCCCGAGCGGACCACCGGGATCTGGGGGAAGGCACGGCCCAACTCCTCCGCCGTACGCCGCTCCCCCACCACCGGTGCCCGCAACGCACGGTCGCCACACACCCCGCACTGCCACGCCTGCGCCAGCTGCAGACACCAGGCGCAGACCGGGGTGCCGCCGTGCTCCTCGATACGCAACGGGCCCTGGCAGTGGCCGCACCTGGCCGGTGTCCGGCAGGCGACGCAGGCGAGCCGGGTGGCGTAGCCCGAGCGCGGGGTCTGCACCAGCACCGGGCCGTGCTCGAGCCCGGTGCGGATCGCGGCGCGAGCCTCGGCGGGGATGCGGTCCACCTTGGCCAGCGGATCCCGGGAGAGTTGGGTGTCGCTGGCGCCGGCGACGCTGATCTGCACCGCCCTGCGGGCGTTGCGGTCGCCGCTGATGTCCTGGGCCCACCCGGTGCGCACCAGATAGGCGGCCTCGACGCTGCGGGTGAAGCCACCGACCAGGGCCGCACTGTCGGTGGTCCCGGCCCGGGTCAGGAGCACCTCACGGGCGTGCGGGTACGGCGCCCGGGGTTCGGCGAGGTTGTCGTCGCCGTCGTCCCAGACGCAGACCAGTCCCAGGTCCTGCACCGGCGCGAACATCGCCGCCCGGGTGCCGACCACCACCTTGACGCTGCCGCGCAGCACCGCCAGGAACTCCCGGTAGCGGCGGGCGGGCCCCGCGTCGGCTCGCAGCGTCACATGCCGGCCCGGGCCGAGTACGTCGGTCAGGGCGGCGTCGACCCGGTCCACGTCGGCACCGTCGGGCACGCACAGCACCGTGCCCCTCCCCGACGCCAGGGTGGCTGCCGCCGCGTAGGCGAGCAGCCGTGGCCAGTCGGTGCCGGGGCTGGCGGTCCACACCGCCCGTGGGGAACCGCCTCCGGCGAGGTGGTCCACGAACGCTTCGCCGTGTCGATGTCCGGCCCAGGCGGCGCCTGCGCCGGACAGTTCCGGGGGCCCCTCGACGCCCGGCGGGGAGGGTTCCTTCTCCGTGCGCGCGTGCCGGGGAGGGACGGCGAGGCGGACCACGTCGGCCCGGGTGCCGGCGTACCGGGCCGCCACCAGGGCAGTCAGGGAGGCGATCTCAGGGGTGAGCACCGGTTCGGCGGAGACCACCCTGCGCAGCGGCAGCAGCGCCCCGTCGTGGGTGGAATGCTCGACGCGTTCCAGGATGAAGCCGTGCACCTCTCGGCCGCCGAAGCGGACCTTCACCCTGGCCCCGGGCACCGCTTCGTCGTCGAGCTCGGCGGGCACCAGGTAGTCGAAGTCCCGGTCCAGATGCGCGACCGGCAGGTCCAGCAGCAGCCGGGCGACAGGGTCGGTCGCCGCGGGGGTGGCCGGGGACCGGGGGCTGACCCTCGGGGCGCGCCTCGCTGCGCTCCGTACGCCGGCCAGGCCCGGAAGCGGCTGCTCGGTCTGCTCACCCACAGTGAGCATCCAAGCAGCCGCCCCCGACGGCGGTGTCAGAGACCGGCAGCAGCGCGCAGCGCGTCGGCGCGGTCGGTACGCTCCCAGGTGAAGTCGGGGAGTTCACGACCGAAGTGGCCGTAGGCCGCGGTCTTGGCGTAGATCGGCCGAAGCAGGTCCAGGTCACGGATGATCGCGGCCGGACGCAGGTCGAACACCTCGAGGACGGCCTGCTGGATCTTCTCCTTCGGCACCGTCTCGGTGCCGAAGGTCTCCACGAACACACCCACCGGGTGCGCCTTGCCGATGGCGTAGGCCACCTGGGCCTCGCAGCGGCGGGCCAGACCAGCGGCCACCACGTTCTTGGCCACCCAACGCATCGCGTAGGTCGCGGAGCGGTCGACCTTGGAGGGGTCCTTGCCGGAGAAGGCGCCGCCACCGTGACGAGCCATGCCGCCGTAGGTGTCGACGATGATCTTGCGTCCGGTCAGCCCGGCGTCGCCCATCGGGCCGCCGACCACGAAGCGGCCGGTCGGGTTCACGAGCAGCCGGTAGCCCTCAGAGGGGATATCGAAGGTCGCCAGCACCGGGTCGATGACGTGCTTCTTGATGTCGGGCTGCAGCGTGGACTCGAGGTCGATGTCCTCGGCGTGCTGGGTGGACAGCACCACGGTGTCGATGCGCACCGGCCGGTTGTCCTCGTCGTACTCGATGGTGACCTGGGTCTTCCCGTCGGGACGCAGGTAGTCCAGCGTGCCGTCCTTGCGGACCTCGGAGAGACGCTCCGAGAGGGTCTGCGCGATCTTGATCGGCAGCGGGAACAGCTCCGGGGTGTCGTCACAGGCGTAGCCGAACATCAGGCCCTGGTCGCCGGCGCCCTGTCGGTCCAACGCGTCGGAGGAGGACTCGACCCGCTCCTCGAAGGCGTCGTCGACCCCCTGGGCGATGTCGGGCGACTGGGAGCCGATGGCCACCTGCACGCCGCAGGAACGGCCGTCGAAGCCCTTCTCGGAGGAGTCGTAGCCGATCTCGACAATCTTGTCGCGGACCAACTGCGCGATCGGGGCGTAGGCGGTGGTGGTGACTTCTCCGGCGACCACCACGAGTCCAGTGGTGACCAGGGTCTCCACGGCAACCCGGCTCTTCGGGTCCTCGGCCAGCAGCGCATCCAAGATGGTGTCGCTGATCTGGTCAGAGATCTTGTCGGGGTGACCCTCGGTCACGGACTCGGATGTGAAGAGGCGTCCGGTCACGTCAGCTCCTCTGCTGGGCGTAGAAAATCGTGAATGTCATGTGTGCTGTCAAACGATAGAGGCGCCCGAAGGCAACGGGCCGACGTCTCACCGATTGGTGTCGTCACCGAGTCGAGCCGCCACCTGGTCCCAGATCGCGTGCGCGACGGAGCCCTTCGTGCCGTGGGGAACCTTGATCTCGGCGCCATCCGCGGCCAGGATCACGGCCTCGTTCTCGGTGCTGCCGAAGACGGCACCGCCGCTGACGTCGTTGACGACCAGCAGGTCACACCCCTTGCGGGTGAGCTTGGACCGGGCCAGATCGAGCACCGACCGCTCGACGTCGCCCGTCTCGGCAGCGAAGCCGACGATCACTTGGCCGCTGCGACCCCGTTCGCGGCTGATCTCGGCCAGGATGTCCGGGTTCTGGACCAGCTCCACCGACGGGGCCGAACCGTCGGAGGCCTTCTTGATCTTGGACTCACTGGTGGTGACCGGACGGAAGTCGGCGGGCGCTGCCGCCATCACCACCGCGTCAGCTGCGGCAGCCCGGCCGACCACCTCGTCGCGCATCTGGGCTGTGGTGGTCACTCGCACCACCTTCACGCCGGCCGGATCGGGCAGCGAGACGTTCGCCGCGACCACGGTGACGTCGGCACCGCGGGCCACGGCCGCGCTGGCCAGCGCGTAACCCTGGCGGCCCGAGGACCGGTTCCCCAGGAACCGGACCGGGTCGAGGAACTCCCGGGTGCCGCCAGCGGAGACCAGCACATGCCGACCGTCCAGGTCCGCCACCCCGGCCCGATCCACGGCAGCGCGGGCGAGCACCTGGACGCAGACGTCGAAGAGCTCGGCAGGCTCGGGCAGCCGTCCCTTGCCGGTGTCGGCTCCGGTGAGCCGTCCCTCGGCGGGTTCGATCACCAGGACACCGCGGGACCGAAGCAGCGCCACGTTGGCCTGGGTGGCGGGGTGCTCCCACATCTCGGTGTGCATCGCCGGGGCGAAGACCACCGGACAGCGGGCGGTGAGCAGCGTGTTGGTCAGCAGGTCGTCGGCCAGGCCGTGCGCGGCCTTGGCCATCAGGTCGGCCGTCGCCGGGGCCACCACCACCAGGTCAGCGGCCTGGCCGATGCTGACATGCGGCACCGCATGGACCTGGTCCCAGACCTGTGCGGAGACAGGTTTCCCCGACAATGCGGCCCAGGTCGGGGCGCCCACGAACTCCAGCGCCGACGCGGTCGGCACCACCTGGACGTCGTGACCGGACTCGGTCAACCTGCGCAGCAACTCGCACGCCTTGTAGGCGGCGATGCCGCCGGAGACTCCGAGGACGACCCGGGGCGCCATCGTCGTGGCTACTCCGACCTGCTGAACGGAGCGTCGCTGGTGGCGGACTTGGCGGCAGCTTCCTCCGCAGCCAGCTCGGCCGGGTCGACGTGCTCCAGGGTGAGCAGGTCCTCGTTGATCTCGCGCAGCGCGATCGAGAGCGGCTTCTCCTGCACGTGCGTGTCGACCAGCGGACCGACGTACTCGAGCAGGCCCTCGCCGAGCTGCGAGTAGTAGGCGTTGATCTGCCGGGCGCGCTTGGCGCTGTAGAGCACCAGCTGGTACTTGCTGTCAGTCTTGGTCAGCAGTTCGTCGATCGGGGGGTTGGTGACACCCTCGGCGGCGGGAGTGGGGGCAGACACTGATGGAGCCTCACAGAGTGGTCGTCGGGTGGGTCGTGGGGGTGCTCGTGGGGCCTGACTGGTCGTCAGACGCTCAGGGCGTGGCTGCGCCAGTGGCAGCACCGAGCAAGGATACCAACTCCGCGACCGCGTCGTTAACCTCCGCGTTCACCACGGTGACGTCGAACCACGATTCCGCGGCCAGTTCCTCCCGTGCGGTCTCCAGCCGGCGTTCCCGATCCTCGGCGCTCTCGGTGCCCCGACCGACCAGCCGACGCACCAGTTCCTCCCACGACGGCGGCTTGAGGAACACGAAGAGCGCCTCGGGCATCGTCTCGCGCACCTGACGGGCTCCCTGCAGGTCGATCTCGAGCATCGCCGCCTTGCCGGCCGCCAGCGCCTCCTCGACGGGCCGACGCGGGGTGCCGTACCGGGCGGTCTTGTGCACCACCGCCCACTCGAGCAGCTCCCCGTCGGCGATCATCTGGTCGAACTCGGCGTCACTGACGAAGTGGTAGTGATCGCCGTCGACCTCGGTGTGCCGTGGCGGGCGGGTGGTCACCGAGACCGAGAGCCAGACGTCGGGATGGGTCTCCCGGACCCGGGCCGCCACCGTGCCCTTGCCGACCGCGGTGGGGCCGGCCAGGACCAGCAGGCGGGAACGCGTCGGCTCAGTCACGCGGAGCGAACTCCCGCTGGAGGGCGGCCACCTGGTTCGCGCCCAGGCCGCGCACTCGCCGCGTCTCGGCGATACCGAGCCGCTCCATGAGCTGCTTGGCCCGCACCTTTCCCAGACCGGGCATGGCTTGGAGGAGGTCGTAGACGCGCATCTTGCCGATCACCTCGTTGGCCTGCCCCTCGGCCAGGACGTCGCTGATGGAGGCACCCGAGTGCTTGAGCCGGTTCTTCACCTCGGCGCGCTCCCGACGGGATGCTGCAGCCTTCGCGAGGGCGGCCTGGCGTTGTTCGGGAGTCAGCGGGGGCAGAGCCACTGGGAAGTTCCTCGTCTGGTCGGAGTCGATGCTGTTGGCCGCAATGTAGTCAGAAGACCGGGTCGGGTACAACGCGGGTCACAGGCCGAGCGGAGTGCCGCACACGTCGAGGGCGTGCTGCTCGACGCGGGCCAGGGCGGTGCGGGTGACCGGCCGGTCCAGGTCGGCCGCGGCACGCTGGATCCTCAGCAGCGCCTCCTCGGACAGGTCCTCGGGTGGGGACATGGGGTCGAAGGTGGCCGGGTCGACCTCGGCCGCGTCGAAGGCGTTCTGGAGTCGGGTGACCGCGCGAGTCACCTCGCGCCAGTCCTCGGCGATGTCCCGGGGTGCCCTCGACGCCAGGTCGTCGAAGTGTGGGAGGGCCTGCAGCAGCGCGTCCCGGGCCCCGGTGCCGACGATCTCGCCGAGGGCCGCCTGGTTCCGTTCCACCGCGCGGCAGTACGACGCCTGGGGATCGCCGACGCAGCCACCGAGCAGGGCGGCCAGCAACGCTACGGCGAGGCCGGCGCGCAGACGACGCATCAGCGCAACTCGGCGTACGCTTCGGTGGTCCGCCGGGCGGCGGCCGCCAGGGCGGTCACCGACGGGCCGGCGGCCAACAGCTCCCGGGAGGAGCTCGGCAGCACGTGGCGGGCCTGTTCCCCGAAGACGCGGCGTACCGTCTCGGGGGTGCCGCCCTGGGCGCCGATCCCGGGGGCCAGCAGCGGACCGTTGATCGCCAGGTCCTCGCCGGTCTCGCCCACCGTCGCGCCGACCACCGCACCGAGCGAGCCCAACGGCGTCACCCCGGCGTTGAGGGTGCGCAACTGAGCCAGCACCGAGCCGGCGACGGTGCCCCCCTCGGCGGTCCGGGCCCGTTGGACCGAGGCGCCTTCGGGGTTGGAGGTCAGCGCGAGGACGAAGAGCCCGGCGCCGTGGGCGAGCGCGCTCTCGATCATCGGGTCCAGGGAGCCGAACCCGAGGTAGGGGGTGGCCGTGATCGCGTCGCAGGCCAGCGGCGAGCTGGGATCCAGGTAGGCGTCCGCGTACGCCTGGGAGGTGCTGCCGATGTCACCACGTTTGACGTCCAGCAGGACCAGGGCGCCTGCAGCCCGGGCCTCGACGATCACCCGTTCCAGGACGGCGATGCCGGCGCTGCCGAACCGCTCGTAGAAGGCCGACTGCGGCTTGACCACCGGCACGTGCGGGGCGAGACCCTCGACGGCGGTCAGGGCGAACTTCTCCAACCCCCCAGCATCTGGGGAGAGGCCCCAGTCGCGGATCAGGCCGGGGTGGGGGTCGATGCCGGCGCAGAGTGGTCCGCGCCGCTGCATCGACTCCACGAGTCGCGCACCGAATGTCATCGATCATCTCCTGTCGTCGGATCAGAGACTGGCCGATCACGCAGGGCGGCGGCAAGTCGGAAGCAGGTGGTCGGGTCGTGAAGGTTCGCGCTGCCGACCTGGACGGCCACCGCACCGGCCGCCAGCCGGTCCTGCACGTCGGCGGGTGTGCCGACGCCGCCGCAGGCGATGGTGGGTACGTCGGGTAGCTGCGCACGGATCTCCTGCAGGGCCCGGCGCGCCAAGGGACCGGCCGCCGGGCCGCAGAGCGCGCCGGAGGAGTGGCGCTCGCCGAGGGCTGCGAGTGGGTGGGCCACCACCACGGCGTCGGCACCGGCCTCGACCACGGTCCGGCTGGCCTCGACCACCCGAGGCAGATCGAGCCGGACCTTGGCCAGCACCGCCACATCCGCTGGCAGCTCCCGGCGCACCGCAGCCACCACGCTCGCGGCGTGGAAGGGTTCCCGGGCCGCGAACTGGTCCGGAGCGCCGGTGTCGGCCGCCCCCAGGCACAGCTCCACGGCGCGCACTCCGGGGGCGGTGGCGATCCGCCGGGCCAGGGCGGCGTACTCCCCCAGCGTCGCGGCGGCCAGGGACACCACGACCGGCACCTCGGCAGCCACCAGGAGCGGGAGTTCGCTGGCGCAGAACGCATCCACCCCCGGGTTCGGCAGGCCCATCTCCACCACCAGACCGGACGGTGACTCGCTGATCCGGTTCACGTGGTCGAACCGTGGGTCCAGGGTGAGGGTCCGGGTGACGAAGCCTCCGAGGTCGGCGAGATCGCCGAACCGGGCCAGTTCGGCGCCGGTGCCACCGCAGCCGGCAGCCACGAGGACAGGGCCGCTGAGTCCGAGGCTCCTCATCGCACCTCCATGGCGTCCCAGCGCACCCGGTCGCCGCGGAAGACCGGGCCCTCGGTGCACCCTCGGACGGTTCGGGCAGCCCCATGTTCGGCGATCACCGGCACCGCACAACCGTGACAGAGCCCGGTGCCGCAGGGCATCGACGGGGTCACCAGCACCTGGCTCCAGGCACCCTGCTCGACCGCAGCCGAGGCGGCGGCGCGGAGGGTGGCGTGGCTGCCGGCGGCGTACACGACCGCTGCGGAGCTGCTACGGACGCTCTCCGCGACGCGGTCGGCGACGGAGCCGCGCAGCCCGACGGAGCCGTCGGCGGTCATGACCGTCACGGCCCGCACGGTACGGCGGGCCTCCAGCGCCGACAGCAGCCGGTCCTCACGCTCGGCGCCGAGCAGGAGGTGGACCGGGCAGCCTCGCTCCCGGAGGCGTTCGGCCAGCGGGAACAGCGCCGCCGCGTCCACGCCCTCCCCGACGAGAAGGCAGGGCACCGGCTCCTGCGGCAGCGCGAACGGGCGCCCGAGCGGGCCGGTGAGCTCCAGTGACGCGCCGACGGCCAGGCCGGCCAGCCACCGGGTGGTGGTGCCGACCGGGTCGACCACCACGTCCAGGCAGGGGCCGTAGGCGCTGGCGGTGCGCACCCGGTGGATCCACAGCGCCCGCCGGGCCAGCAGGGACCGGTCGGCCCCGTGGCTCAACGCCACGAAGGTGCCCGGTCGGAACCGCTCGCTGATGCCCGATGCGCGCAGGGTCAGGTGCGTGAACGCGCCGATCCGTTTGGCCGACACCACGTCGGCGGTGACGTGCACCGGTCGTCGGTCGGCTCCATTCGTCATCGTCCGGCGAGCTCCCGGAGGATCCGCCCGGGCCAGTAGGGCCCCTCGTAGATGAAGCCGGTGTAGACCTGCAGCAGGTCCGCCCCGGCCTCGAGCCGGGCCCGGGCGTCGGCGGCGGAGGTGATGCCGCCGACCCCGATCAGGGTCAGGTCGGGGGCGACGTGACCGCGAAGCAACTGCAGGACCTCCACGGCGCGGGCGGTCAGCGGGGCACCCGAGAGCCCGCCGGCGCCACAAGCGGCGACCTTGGACGCGTCGGTGCGCAATCCGTCCCGGCTGATGGTGGTGTTGGTGGCGATGATGCCGTCCAGGCCGATGCTTCCGGCCAGCTCGGCGACCGCCCGCACGTCCTCGTCGGCCAGGTCGGGCGCGATCTTGACCAGCAGCGGCACCCGTCGTTCGGTGACGACCGAGTCCGCGCTGTCGCGCACCGCCGACAGCAGCGGTTCGAGCTTCTCGACGGCCTGCAGGTTCCGCAGTCCGGGTGTGTTGGGCGAGGAGACGTTCACCACCAGGTAGTCGGCATGGGGGGCCAGGTGCGACACGGACTTGCGGTGGTCGCCGATGACTGCGGCGATGTCGTCGTCGGGGATCACTTTGGACTTGCCGATGTTGACACCCACCACCACGTGGCGGTCCTCTGGCCGCTGGGGCTCGTCGAGACCCAGCCGTGCTGAACGGGCGGCGAGACGCCTTCCGACCGCTTCGGCACCGTCGTTGTTGAACCCCATCCGGTTGATCACGGCACGGTCGTCCGGCAGCCGGAACAACCGCGGCCGGTCGTTGCCGGGCTGCGGCTCGCCGGTGACCGTGCCGACCTCGACGTGCCCGAAGCCGAGGCGGGCCAGGGCATCGATGCCCAGGGCGTTCTTGTCGAAGCCTGCGGCCATCCCGAGCCTGTTCGGGAAGGTCAACCCGAGTGCCTGCACCGGCTGCTTCGAGCGTCGTACGCCGGGCAGCGTGCGGCCCCGAGGCAGCGCCCGGTCGGCAGTACGCATCGCGGCGAACGCTGCGTGGTGGGCGCGTTCGGGGTCGGTCCTGGTGAGCAGGTGGTCGAACGCGAGCCGGTAGATCACTCCGTGGCCGCCGAGTTCCGCGTCGCCCACTCCTGCAGGGACCGGACCTCGATGCTGCCGTTGCGCAGGGCATGGATGCCCTGCACCGCGGCGCCGAGGCCCTGCACGGTGGTGATGCAGGGAGTGTTGGTGAGCACGGCGGCGGTGCGGATCTCGTACCCGTCCATCCGTGGTGACCCGCCGGTGGTCTGGCCGTGGGGGGTGTTGATCACCAGGTCGACCTCACCGGCGAGCACCATGTCGACGACCGTCGGCTCGCCGTCGGGGCCGGGGCCTTCGGTGTGTTTGCGCACCACGGCAGCGGTGACGCCGTTGCGGCGCAGCACACGGGCGGTGCCGGCGGTGGCGAGGATCTCGTAGCCCAGGTCTGCCAGTTGCTTGATCGGGAAGATCATGTGCCGCTTGTCCCGGTTGGCCACCGAGACGAAGACCCGGCCCTCCATCGGCAGCGGCCCGTAGGCCCCGGCCTCGGCCTTGGCGAAGGCGGCCCCGAAGTCGGCATCGAAGCCCATCACCTCCCCGGTGGAGCGCATCTCCGGGCCGAGCACGGTGTCCACGAAGCGGCCTTCGACGGTGCGGAACCGGTTGAACGGCATCACCGCTTCCTTCACCGCGATCGGTGCGTCGACGGGCAGGTCTCCCCCGTCGGCGGCGGGCAGCAGGCCCTCGGCACGCAGTTCGGCGATGGTGGCGCCGAGCATCACCCGGGCGGCGGCCTTCGCCAGCGGTGTGGCGGTCGCCTTGGACACGAACGGCACCGTGCGGGAGGCACGCGGGTTGGCTTCCAGGACGTAGAGGATGTCGGAGGAGAGAGCGAACTGGATGTTGAGCAGCCCGCGCACTCCCAGCCCGGCGGCGATCGCCTCGGTGGAGGTGCGGATCCTGGCGATCTCATCGGCGCCCAGGGTGATCGGCGGCAGCGCGCACGAGGAGTCGCCGGAGTGGATGCCGGCCTCTTCGATGTGCTCCATCACGCCGCCCAGGAACAGGTCGTGGCCGTCGTAGAGGGCATCGACGTCGATCTCGACCGCGTCGTCGAGGAACCGGTCGATCAGCACCGGGGTGCGCTCGGTGATCAGTCCGGCCTCGACGTACTTCTCCAGGTAGGCCTCGAGAGCGTCGTCGTCGTAGACGATCTCCATGCCGCGCCCCCCGAGCACGTAGGAGGGCCGGACCAGCACCGGGAAGCCGATCTCGTGGGCGATCTGCTCGGCGTCGGCGAAGGTGGTGGCGGTGCCGTGCTTGGGGGCCGGCAGGCCGGCGGCGGCGAGCACCCGACCGAAGGCGCCGCGCTCCTCGGCGAGGTGGATCGCCTCCGGGGAGGTGCCCACGATCGGCACGCCCGCGTCGGCCAGGCCCTGAGCGAGACCCAGGGGTGTCTGGCCGCCGAGCTGGCAGATCACGCCGGCGATCGGGCCGGCCTGGGACTCGGCGTGGTAGATCTCCAGGACGTCCTCGAGGGTGAGCGGCTCGAAGTAGAGCCGGTCGGAGGTGTCGTAGTCGGTGGAGACGGTCTCGGGGTTGCAGTTGACCATGATCGTCTCGTAGCCGGCACCGTCGGAGCCGAGTGCCAGCGACGCGTGCACGCAGCTGTAGTCGAACTCGATGCCCTGCCCGATCCGGTTGGGCCCGGACCCGAGGATGATCACGGCCGGCTTCTCGCGCGGCGCCACCTCGGTCTCCTCGTCGTAGGAGGAGTAGTGGTACGGCGTCTTGGCCTCGAACTCGGCGGCGCAGGTGTCGACGGTCTTGAAGACCGGCCGGATCCCCAGGGCATGCCGGACGCCGCGGACGACGGCCTCGTCCATGTTGCGCATCCGACCGAGTTGGGCGTCGGAGAAGCCGTGTCGCTTGGCCAGCCGCAGCAGTTCCGGCGTCAGCTCGGGCGCCTCGATGATCCCTTGGGCGATCTCGTTGATCAGGAAGAGTTGGTCGACGAACCAGGGGTCGATCTTGGTGGCGTCGTGGACCTGTTCGGCGGTGGCGCCGGCCCGGATCGCGTCCATCACGGTGCGCAGCCGGCCGTCGGTGGGAGTGCTGGCCTTCTCCAACAGGGCCGTGACGTCGAGGTCGACGACGCGGTGTGTCCAGTCGAAGGGTGCGCTCTTGCTCTCAAGGGACCGCAGCGCCTTCTGCAGGCTCTCGGTGAAGTTGCGTCCGATGGCCATCGCCTCGCCGACCGACTTCATGTGCGTGGTCAGCGTCGTGTCGGCGGTGGGGAACTTCTCGAACGCGAACCGGGGCACCTTGACGACGACGTAGTCGAGGCTGGGCTCGAAGCTGGCCGGCGTGCTCTGCCCGTCCTCGCGGCGAGTGATGTCGTTGGGGATCTCGTCGAGGGTGTACCCGATGGCCACCTTGGCGGCGATCTTGGCGATCGGGAAGCCGGTGGCCTTGGAGGCCAGCGCGCTCGAGCGGGACACGCGCGGGTTCATCTCGATGACGATCACCCGGCCATCGGCGGGGTTCACGGCGTACTGGATGTTGCAGCCACCGGTGTCGACCCCGACCTCGCGGATGATGCCGATGGCCAGGTCGCGCAGGCGCTGGTACTCGCGGTCGGTGAGCGTCATCGACGGGGCCACGGTGATGGAGTCGCCGGTGTGCACGCCCATCGGGTCGAAGTTCTCGATCGAGCAGATGATGACGACGTTGTCGGCCTTGTCGCGCATCACCTCCAGCTCGTACTCCTTCCAGCCGATGATCGACTCCTCGATCAACACCTCGGTGGTCGGCGAGGCGGCGAGGCCGGCCCCGGCGAGGCGATGCAGATCGACGTCGTTGTAGGCGATCCCGGAGCCGGTGCCGCCCATGGTGAAGGAGGGTCGGATGACGACCGGGTAGCCGAGTTTGGCAGTGGCGGCCTCGACCTCGTCCATCGAGTGGCAGACGAAGCTGCGGGCGACCTCGCCGCCCACCTTCTCGACGATGGCGTTGAAGAGCTCCCGGTTCTCTCCGCGGTGGATCGCCTCGAAGTTGGCGCCGATCATCTCCACGCCGTACTTCGCCAGGACGCCGTTCTCGTGCAGCGCGATGGCCGCATTGAGGGCGGTCTGACCGCCCAGCGTGGGCAGGACGGCGTCGGGTCGCTCCTTGGCGATCACCATCTCGACGAACTCAGGGGTGATCGGCTCGACGTAGGTGGCGTCGGCGAACTCCGGGTCGGTCATGATCGTGGCCGGGTTGGAGTTCACCAGGATCACCCGGATGCCCTCCTCCTTGAGGACCCGGCAGGCCTGGGTGCCGGAGTAGTCGAACTCACAGGCCTGGCCGATGATGATCGGCCCGGAGCCGATCACCAGGACGGACTTGATGTCATCGCGCTTGGGCATCAGGAGTCTCCCTCGGTGGTGGAGGCGTGTGAACCGTCGGCCGAGGGCGGCGTCTCGGTGGTCGAGTAGCCCGAGCCGCCAGACGAGGGCGGCGTCTCGGTGGTCGAGTAGCCCGAGCCGCCAGACGAGCGCGGCGTCTCGGTGGTCGAGTAGCCCGAGCCGCTAGGCGAGGGTGTATCGAGACCACGCTCGTGCATGAGCTGGCAGAACCTGTCGAACAGGTAGGCCGAATCGTGCGGTCCGGCGGCCGCCTCGGGGTGGTACTGGACGGAGAAGGACTTCAGGTTCCCGTCGGCGTCGCGGAGCTCGAGGCCCTCGACCACGTCGTCGTTGAGACCGATGTGGCTGACCGTCGCCACGCCGTACGGCGTCTCGGTGGCGGCGTGTAGCGGGGCGTCGACCGCGAAGCCGTGGTTCTGGGCAGTGATCTCCACCTTGCCGGTGGTGCGGTCCATGACGGGCTGGTTGATGCCCCGGTGGCCGTACTTGAGCTTGTAGGTGCCGAATCCCAGGGCTCGTCCGAAGAGCTGGTTGCCGAAGCAGATCCCGAAGTAGGGCAGCCCGCGCTCCAGCGCCGACCTGAGCAGGTCGATCTGTCCGGTGGTCGCAGCCGGGTCGCCGGGGCCGTTGGAGAAGAACAGCCCGTCGGGTTCGACGGCGAGGACGTCGTCGATGGTGGCGGTCGCGGGCAGCACGTGCACCTCGATGCCGCGCTCGCTCATCATCCGCGGGGTGTTGGCCTTGATGCCGAGGTCGATGGCGGCGACACGGAACCGCGGTCCCTCGCCGGTCGAGCCGGTCGAGGCTGCGGGAACCACGTAGGACTCCGGCGTGGTGACCTCGTCAGCGAGGTCGGATCCGGCCATCTCGGCCGACGCCAGGACGCGGGCCAACAGCTTCTCCGGGTCGGTCTCGACGGAGGAGATGCCCACCCGCATGGCACCCCGCTCGCGGATGTGCCGAGTGAGGGCGCGGGTGTCGATCCCGCTGATGCCGACGACGCCGGCTTCACGCAGGTCGTTGTCCAGGGTGCGTTGCGAGCGCCAGTTCGACGGGACCCGAGCGGGGTCGCGGACGACGTAGCCAGCCACCCAGATCCGACGGGATTCGAGGTCCTCGTCGTTCATCCCGGTGTTGCCGACGTGTGGGGCGGTCATCACCACCACCTGCCGGTGGTAGGACGGATCGGTGAGCGTCTCCTGGTAGCCGGTCATGCCGGTCGAGAAGACCGCCTCGCCGAAGGTTTCGCCGGAGGCTCCGTAGGACTGGCCACGGAACGTGCGCCCGTCCTCGAGGACCAGAAGGGCGCTGGGTGTGGTGGCATGCAGCGGCACGCCGTACCTCCTTCTCCGCCTCACAGGACGGATCGTTAAAGGATGTCGGTCTGCCGGTGACCTTATCAGTCAGTCCGAGCATGCTTCGCATCCCGCCATGCCCTCGCCGCTCGCGTCGGTGGGCAGGCCGGTGCCCCCGCGCCCGTGAGGACGGCGGGGTCAGGGGCGGGGCGTATCTCGGTGGTCCAGCACCGCTCCGTCTCGGTGGTCCAGCACCGCTCCGTCTCGGTGGTCGAGTGCCGCCGAGGGACGAGGCGGTGTATCGAGGCCACCACACCCGTCGTCGATCTGGCTGGTGCCGTCGGGGCCCCGGTGGTAGTTGCGACCCTGAGGGCTGCGCCAGAGGTACTCGCCGGGGATGACCATGGTGTAGGTCCAGCCCAGGTGGGTCTTCGCACGATGATGGGTACGACACAGCGGCGCCAGATTCTGGGTGCTGGTGGCACCGCCACCCCCGTCGTCGCGCCAGGGCTCGATGTGGTCCAGATCCGCCCGCGTGGCGGGCCGGTGGCAGTAGGGGAACACACAGGTCGGGTTGAGGGCGATCACTTGCTCCCGCAACCGGTCCGAGGGCTGGTAGCCCGTTGAGACCAGCGTCTCGTGGAGATCGAGGACCGGTCTCACGGTCACCTCTGCGGCCTCGGAGCACCACTCGGAGAGCTGTTCCACGGTGACCAGCCGGTCCCTGGAGCCCAGCATCGACTCCACCCGGACCACCGGGTCCCCGAATCCCCGCACCGCGTCCTGAGAGAGGTGGACGTGTAGCACCACCCGCCGGGTGGGTCGATGGTCGAGTGCCGCCGAGGAACGAGGCGGCGTTCTGCCGCCCCCGTCACTAGCGAGATCGAGACCGTGTTGGGTGCGGGCGAGCTCCCCGAGGGCCTTCGCGCGCCGTACGTTGAGCGGGTCTGTGGAGCCGAGGTCGCGGTACTGCTGAGCAAGTCGGGCGACCGCGGCTTCCAGATCCAAGGCGTCGGCTGCGTCCAGGGTTCCGTGCACATCAGCGGTGGCGACCTGACCGTCGATGATCGCCGACAACTCAATCTCCAGATGCCGCCGGTCCAACGCGTCCAGGCGCCGGTTCTCGGCCTCCTCGGGATCGAACCTCGTCAACGCCTCGTCCAGGACCCGGTCCAACGCGGTGGGACCGATCCGACCCGCACAGTGCACGACCTGGCCGTCGACCCACGCCGCACCCGCAGCCGGGAGGTGCTGGGTGCGGGCCGCGATCCTGCGTGCGGCCCAGCCGGGGACCTCCCCTGCCACCACCCGCGCCCAGGTCCTGCGCAGCCGGTAGGCCAGTTCCAGGCATTCACCCAGGTGCCGCTTCGCCGACTCCGTGGATCGGCCGAGCGCGGCGGCGTACTCGATCACCGCCGACTCACTCACCGTGGGGACACCCTCGCCCCCGAGCTGCAGATCCGCGCCCAGGAACCGGTCCAGTGCCGCCACGTCCCCGGCGTCGGCGGGGGCGTTGATGCCGCAGTACTTCACCGCCGCCAGCATCTCGGCGGCCTCCGCCGCCTGTGCGATCCGCCGCTGGGCGCGGATGAAGTCGACCACCTCAGCCGAGGTGTCCAACTCCTCCAGCAATGCCGCCTTCATAGGAACAAGCCAAGCAGGCACCGCCGACAGAACGGGCCCCGTGAACACAACCGCCTCGTGCATCGGCGGCATTCATTGCCGGGCGGGGTCAGCTGCCGTACGTTCGCGCACCCCGCAGGAAGGAGGCGACCACCCGGCCGGTGAGCTTGCGTTCATGCCAAGGGTTGTTGCGGGACAGCGACGCCGACGCGTCCCGGTCCACCACGACCTGCACACTCGGGTCGACCAGGGTCAGGTTGGCTGGCTCCCCGGCCCTGAGACTGCCGCCGTGACCGTCGAGGCCGGCGATCCGGGCCGGGGCCTGGGACATCACCCGGGCGACACCGGACCAGTCGAGGAGGCCGTTCTCGACCATCACGGTCGCGACCACCTGCAGAGACGTCTCCAGTCCGAGCATCCCGAAGGCCGCGTCGACGAACGCGTGCTCCTTGTCATGCCGTGCGTGCGGAGCGTGGTCGGTGGCCACGGCGTCGATGGTGCCATCGGACAGCGCCACTCGCAGCGCCTCGACATCCTCGGCGGGGCGCAGCGGCGGGTTGACCTTGTACGTCGGGTCGTAGCCGGCCAGCAGATCGGTGGTGAGCAGCAGGTGGTGCGGGGTGACCTCGGCGGTGACCGCGATGCCCTGGGCCTTGGCCCAGCGGATCACCTCGACCGAGCCGGCGGTGGAGACGTGAGCGACATGCACGCGCGAGCCCGTGTGGCGGGCGAGCATCACGTCACGGGCCACGATGACCTCCTCGGCGACGCCGGGCCAGCCGGGCAGGCCCAGGCGGCCGGAGATCTCGCCCTCGTGGCAGCAGGAGGTGTACGGCGCCAGGTGCGGATCCTGCGCGTGCTGGCTGACCACGCCGCCGAACGCCTTCACGTACTCCAGCGCCCGGCGCATCACCCGTGCGTCGTGGACGCACTTGCCATCGTCGGAGAACACCTTCACCTGCGCCCGGGACCGGGCCATCAGCCCCAGTTCGGCCAGCTCCTCACCGGCCAGCTGCTTGGTGACCGCCCCGACCGGCTGGACGTCGACCAGGCCGGCGGTCCGTCCGAGGTCCAGGATCCGCTCGGCGGCCTCAGCTGTGTCGGTGACCGGGTTGGTGTTGGCCATGGCGAGGATGGCGGTGAACCCGCCGGCAGCGGCTGCACGCGATCCGGTGAGCACGGTCTCGGCGTCCTCACGGCCCGGCTCACGCAGGTGGGTGTGCAGGTCGACCAGCCCGGGCAGCGCGATCAGCCCGTCCGCGTCCACCCGCTCGACGCCTTCATGGCGACCATCGAGGGAACCGGTCTCGAGGATCGCGCCGTCGGCGAGGAGCAGGTCGGTGCGGGTGCCATCGGGCAGGGTCGCACCGGCGATCAGGGTCTTGCTGTGGTCGAGACTCATGGGGTCTCCTCCCCTGCCAGCAGGTGGTAGAGCACGGACATTCGGATCGCGACACCTGCGGAGACCTGTTCCAGCACCGCCGACTGGGCGGCATCGGCGGCGTCCGCTGCGATCTCCAGGCCCCGGTTCATCGGCCCGGGGTGACAGATCGGTGCGTCCGGTTTGAGTTGGGCGAGCCGCTCGCGGGTGAGTCCGTAGCCCACCGTGTACTCCCGTGGGCTCGGGAAGTATCCGCCGCTCATCCGCTCCTTCTGCACCCGGAGCATCATCACGGCGTCGGCCTTCGGCAGCACCTCGTCGAGGTCGTAGTTGACCTCGAAGCCGGCGGTGCGGGACCACTCGTCGATCCCGCTGGGCATCAGGGTGGGCGGTGCCACCACGGTCACCTCGGCGCCCAACTTGGTCAGGCATTTGACCCCGGAACGGAACACCCGGCTGTGCGTCAGGTCGCCGACGATGGCGACCTGACGCCCTTCGAGGGACCCGAGACGGCGCTCCAGGGTGTAGGCGTCGAGCAGTGCCTGGGTCGGGTGCTCGTGCATGCCGTCGCCGGCGTTCACCACGACCGCGTCGACCCACTCGCTGACCTGCTGGGCGGCGCCGCTGGCCGGGTGCCTGATGACGAGCCCATCGACCCCCATCGCGCAGACGGTGAGCACGGTGTCGCGCAGGCTCTCCCCCTTCGAGGCCGACGAGCCCTTGGCGGAGATGTTGATGACATCGGCCGAGAGCCACTTCCCGGCGATCTCGAAGCTGGACCGGGTCCGGGTGGAGTCCTCGAAGAACATGTTGATCACGGTGCGTCCACGCAGCGCGGGGAGCTTCTTCACCTCGCGGCGCTGCACGTCGTGCATCTCGGCCGCGGTTTCGAAGATCTCCTGGATCTGCTCGACGCTCAGGTCGTCGATCGACAGCAGGTGCCGGGTCATCGGGCGCCTCCGGTGTCGCTGATCCGTACCTCGTCGTGACCGTCGATCTCGGCGACCTGAACGTCGACGCGTTCGGTGCGGGCGCTGGGTAGGTTCTTGCCGACATGGTCGGCCCGGATGGGCAGTTCGCGATGCCCCCGATCGACCAGGACCGCGAGCCGCACGGCGGCCGGGCGTCCGAGATCGGAGACCGCGTCGAGGGCGGCGCGGATGGTGCGTCCGGAGTAGAGCACGTCATCGACGAGCACGACCACCTTGCCGTCGATCCCGTCACCGGGGATCTCGGTCCGGTGCGGGGTGCGGGTCGGATGCTGCCTGAGGTCGTCGCGATACATGGTGACGTCCAGGGATCCGGTGGCCACCGTGGTCCCCTCCACGGCGGCGATCCGTTCGGCGAGGCGGGTGGCCAGCGGCACGCCGCGGGTGTGCAGTCCGAGCAGCACCAGGTCCTCGGGGCCCTTGTTGCGCTCCAGGATCTCGTGTGAGATCCGGGTCAGCGCCCGGGCGATGTCGTCGCGGTCCAGAACGGTGCGGCTGGACCCGACCGGGTCCGGCGCTGGTGGCGGGTGCTCGAGCATCCGTGACTCCTTCTCCGCCTCACGGGACGGCCAGTTAAAGGTGTCGTACGACGACCACCCTACTCCTCGTCGCCCGCTCGCCATCGTCAAGGGCGACGCACAGCGTCAACTGCAGCGCTCGCGACCGGGAGTGAGCGCTGTGAGCACCAATGCCAGGCCCAAGGTCGCTACTGACAGCGGCCAGGTCACCTCGGGCAGAAGTTCCAGGTTGTACAGGAGGTTGAGGCGCCACGGCACCACGCCCGGGGCGCTGAACGTCATCAGTACGCCGACGACCAGCATGGAACTCCATGCCGGGGGCATCACGAGCCGGGACAACAGAGCGACGCCCACGATCAAGAGCCAGACCGATCGAAAGGCGTCGCCATCCACGGTTGGAGCCAATAAGGGACCCATCACGACGGGAGTCAGCGCAGCGACGAGGCCCAAGGTTGCGGTCCACCAGGCCCACGACGGTTGCGCTCCGCGCGATCTCCCCAGACCCAACTCCACCGTGTACAGGGGCAGACAGCGAAGCAGGATCAATGCGGGGACCGCCATCATCACCAAGCCGATCGTGTCCAAGGGTTCGCTGCCTGGATCACCCAACTGCAGGCCCAGGGCAGAGTGCCTGCCCCGTGACGCGAAGGCAACCACTCCCCAGGCGACCAGGTAGCCCATCAGGCCTCGGCGGCTGACTCCGTGGGCGGCCAGATAGGAGCGCGCGATCAGCGCCATAGTGCCCAAGCGCGACGTCATTCGCTGTCCGCGGCGGTGTGAGCGCAGGCCAGCAGCTGTGCTCCGTGCTCGGCGAACCATGCCTTTCGCTCCCGCGGAGTCAGGGCCAGGAACTGCGCGTACGCCTGGGCCAGTTCCGTGTCGTGGGCTACGAGGGAGTCGACCGGTCCTTCACCGGGGAAGTTGCTCCCGTCCGAGGGCAACCCGTTCACGTCGAGCCACCATAGGTACAGCGACTCACCTGCAGGGACACAGTGCGCGTGGAAGAGGCTGCGCCCGAACTCGGCAGTGAACCTCCTGGCGTCGAGTTGATGAGCGGGTTCGGTGTTGCGCTTCGAGATGGGCGCGACCACGAGTGTGTCGGTGGACCAATCGAGCGTCTTGCCCGTGATGGCGGCGGAGCGTTGCCTCAGGTACGGATCCTGCACGAAACGCACTCGCGTCGTGTCGAGGCCCGGCAACTGGTCCAACTGGTCGCCCAGCATCGCCTGATAGTCGTCAAGCAGGTGGTCATGCGCCCGATCGACGCAGGCAATGGGTGCTGATTCAGTGCAGATGGCCTCGTAGGCATCGACCACATCCTCACGGGCACCCGCAATGAGCAGAACGCCTGCCAGAGCAGCGCTCCCGAGGACTGCTGCCCCCCAACTGACCGGACGGGCACCCAGCAGGAAGGCGAGAAGGGCGACTCCGACGGCGATCCCCACGGTCGCCTTGAGCGCTAATAGTTCAGTGGCCACAGCCAGGTAGTTCCGATCGGTCTCGTCGTAGGGAACCAGTTCGGAGGCGAAACGTGTGCTCGTACTCATATCGACAAGGTGGACGAGGATGTTCGCGGCGTAGAGAGCTGCCGCGGCGACGACCGGGGCCATCAGAGGTGGCAGGACTCTGCCGGCCAGGAAGCCGACCGCCGCCGCAAGCGGCACTGTTGCGAAGAGCGGCGCGACCTCCCAGAGGTTGAGCCGCCCATGCGTCGCCAGCGGAGCCGTCATGACTGTCGCGTAGGCCGTGACCAAGAAGTAGCCGGTAGCGCTTCCCATCACGACGGATGCGAGGCCCGCGGCGTAGACCCGGGCGGGAGGGCGCGAAGCAGTCGCCAGCAGATCAACGAAATCGAGGTGGCGTGGAGTTGCCGCTACCCAGGCTGCGGCGGCCGCCGAGATCGATGACCCGAACACAGCGGCGAGCCCCACCACTGCGCTGGTACTGGGCCAGTGCCCCACCCAGGTCTCGGAGGTGGCTGACAACATGACCACCCCCTGGACGGCGGTGGTCAACCCCACGGCCAGGAAGAGCCCAAATGACCTGGGCAGATAGGAACGGGACCGGTAGGTACGGGGCCGGCCCAGGGTTTTGATCATCGACGCGCTGCCAGGACTGAGCGGAAGCCGTCACGGATACCGTCGACCCCTGCAGCGTCCGTCCCGCCCACCCGACACAAGTCGCCCGGAGAACCCGTCCAACAGAGCGACCCCTCATCGATCACCACGATCCGCTCCGCAAGCGCGTGCACATCCTCGAGGAGATGGGTCGCAATCACGACCACCTTCTCCTCCTTGAACTGCCGCACCATGGCGTGGAACTGCTCGCGCTGCTCCGGGTCGAGGCCCGCCGTCGGCTCGTCGAGAATCAGTACGTCGGGATCCGCGACCACGGCTGCCGCAAGGCCGACTCGGCGCAGTTGCCCACCCGACAGCGCATGCAGGGGCACCTTGGCCAGGTCCTTCAGGTCTGCCAGATCCAGCGACGTGGCGACCCGATCATCGAGTCGGGCAGACGGCAACTCCTTCAACCACGCCGCATAGGCGACGTACTCGGCCACCCTCATGTGCCTCGGGAACCCGAATTGCTGTGGAAGCCAGCCGATGCGTCGAAGTGGCGTGCGACCGCCACGTGACCGTAGATCCAGGTCTTGGCCGCCTACCAGCACGGTTCCGGAGGACGGTGTAGCTGCGCCTGTGAGGAGCCGGATCAGGGTCGTCTTCCCGGCGCCGTTACGGCCAAGGATCGTGTTCGTGCCAAGCCCCAACGTGAGGCTGATACCCGCGATGACCTGTTTTCGCCCGTACTCGAACGTCAACCCGTCAGCAGCGATCGTCACGTCGTCGTTCATTGGCTGCTCGATCCTTCCCCCGGCCGACGAGGCGCTCGCGCCGCGGGTCCGCGCCTCCCAGATCACACAACTGACCTCAGCCGTCAGCCTAAGGGGCCCGGACCGTGAACGATCAGTCCTCGAGTCGGTCCTTGTTGCGCAGCACGCTCCCCAACACCCCGTTGACGAAGCCCGGGGACTCGTCGGTGGAGAGGTCGCGGACCAGGCTGATCGCTTCGGTGACCGCGACCGCGTCGGGCACGTCCTCGGCGTACAGCATCTCGAAGACCCCGATCCGCAGCACGTTACGGTCCACGGCAGGCATCCGATCCAGGGTCCAGCCCTGCGAGTACGAGGACAGGATCCTGTCGATCCGGTCCCGATGCTCGGTGACGCCCCGGACCAGCACCTCGGTCCACGGGTTGTTCGGTGCGTTGCCCTCGTCGGTGGCCCGCTGCAGCGCCTCGACCGGGTCCTCGCCGCGCATCTCGGAGGCGTAGATGACGTCGAGGGCCCGCTTGCGGGCCTTGGAACGAGCGCCCATCAGGACTTGACGCGGCCCAGGTAGGAGGAGTCGCGGGTGTCGACCTTGACCTTCTCGCCCTGAGCGATGAAGAGCGGCACCTGGATCTCGTGACCGGTCTCCAGGGTGGCCGACTTGGTGCGGCCGGTGGCCGAGTCGCCGACGACGCCGGGCTCGGTGTAGGTGATCTCGAGCTCCACCGACGCCGGCATCTCGATGTACAGGACCCGGCCCTCATTCGTGGCCACGATCGCCTCCTGGTTCTCCAACAGGAAGTTCTTCGCGTCGCCGACGAGTTCGGGGGTGACCTCGATCTGGTCGTAGGTGCCGGTGTCCATGAAGACGTAGTTGCTGCCGTCGTTGTAGAGGTACTGCATCGTCCGCTTGTCGACCTGGGCGACGTCCACCTTCACGTCAGCGTTGAAGGTCTTGTCGACGACCTTCCCGGACTCGACGTGCTTGAGCTTGCTGCGCACCACGGCGCCGCCCTTGCCAGGCTTGTGGTGCTGGAACCAGATGACCTGCCAGAGCTGGCCGTCCAGGTTGAGCACCATGCCGTTCTTCAGGTCGTTCGTGGTTGCCATGCGCGGGTTGCCTCTTCGGGGTATGTGGATGCAGATCGGCGGCTGCCGCCCTTCACAGGGCAACAGCCGCCGATTCTATACGTGCAACCGCAGATCCCCGACGACGCCTACGTCAGGCCCCGACGGTGCAGGTGCCTAGTCGTTGCCCGTGACGGAGTCCTTCACGTTCTCCGCGGCATCCTTGGCGTTCTCGCCGGCCTGCTTGACGTTGGCCTTGGCCTGGTCCGCCTGGCCTTCGACCTTCAGGTCCTCGTTCTTGGTGGCTTCGCCAAACTTCTCCTTGGCCTTGCCCTTGATCTCTTCGAACTTGTTTCCCATGTTTCCCATGGCGTACTCCTCTCGGATCGGTGTACTGCTGGTCCAGTACCCATGCCGAGCAGGTCCACCCCCTACCGCGGGTGTGAAGCGCGTCACACGCCGGTCGGGCCTGTGGGTCCGCCGAGGAGTTCGGCGAGGGCCGCGAGCGCCAGCCGGTAGCCGTCGACCCCCTTGCCCGCGACCACGGTCGAGGCGTGCGGAGTCACCACCGAGGTGTGCCGGAACTCCTCGGGCCGCTGCTGCGGGTCGGAGAGATGCACCTCGATCAGCGGCGCGACCAGTTGGGCGCACGCGTCGTAGATCGCCCAGGAGTAGTGGGTCCACGCGCCCGCGTTCAGCACCACGGGGGTCTGCTCGTCGGCGGCGGTGTTGAGCCAGTCCAGCAGGTCGCCCTCGTGGTTGGTCTGCCTCACCTCGACTTCCAGGCCGACCTCGTCACCCCACGCCCGGCAGGCTGCCGCCAACTCGTCGTGCGTGGTGGTGCCGTAGATCTCCGGCTGCCGGCGACCCAGCCGCCCCAGGTTCGGGCCGTTGAGCACCCAGACGCGGCGACTCATGCGGCACCACCGATCCGCCGGTAGGCCTCCCGGAGCCACGACTCCTCAGGCCCGGCCAGTACGCCGGGGCGCGCCAGGCCGTCCAGGACCAGGAAGCGCAACTGGGAGCCGCGCGACTTCTTGTCCACTCGCATGGTGGCCAGCAGGTCTTCGAAGCCGCTGCCGGCGTAGCTGGTCGGCAGACCCACCTTCGCCAGGGCGGATCGGTGGCGTTGGACCAGGTCGGCGTCGATGCGGCCGGCGAGCTGGGCCAGCTCGGCGGCGTACACGCAGCCGATCGCGACCGCCTCGCCGTGCCGGATCCGGTAGCCCTCGGCCCGCTCGATCGCGTGCGCCAGGGTGTGTCCGTAGTTGAGCGCCTCCCGGCCGGGATGTCCGTCGGGGCCGCCCGTCTCCTTGAGGTCGGCGGTGACGACCGCGATCTTCACCGCGATCGCGCGCTCCACCAGTTCGGTCAGTACCGGTGCTCCCGGCAGCAGGTCGGCCTGGCTCGCCTCCTCGACGAGTCGAAGGATCTCCGGATCGGCGATGAATCCGCATTTGACGATCTCGCCCATCCCGGCGACCAGCTCTTCGGGGGGCAGCGTGCTGAGCAGATCGAGGTCACACAGCACCCCGGCCGGCTCGTGGAAGGAACCGACCAGGTTCTTGCCGGCGCCGGTGTTGATGCCGGTCTTCCCGCCGACGGCTGCGTCGACCATCGCCAGCAGGCTGGTGGGCACGTGCACCACCTTGACCCCCCGCAGCCAGGTGGCCGCCACGAAGCCACCCAGGTCGGTGGTGGCGCCACCGCCGAACGTCACTACCGCGTCGGAGCGGGTGAAACCGGCCACCCCCAGCGCCTCCCAGCAGTCGTTCGCGGTCTGGGCGGTCTTGGCGTGCTCCCCCGTGGGCACCGGCAACGTCAGCACCTGGCGATCGGCGAGGGCGCCGTGCACGTCCGCGACCAGATGGCCCAGTTCGGCGGCGTGGATCAACGCGACCCGGGCCACCGAGTCGCCGAGGACACCTGGCAGCAACCCGGCCAGACCGGAGCCGATGTGGACGTCGTACGGCGAAGCGCCGCCGACGTGCAGGGTGGACATCAGGTGTTCTCCTCGCTCTTCAGCCAGGTCAGGATCTCATCGGTGACGTCTGCCGGGGTGCGTCCGTCGGTGTCGACGACGAGACTGGCCAGGCCCTCGTAGAGGGGGGTGCGCTCATCGAGGAGCGCCTTGATCCGGCCGCGGACGTTGCCGAGCAGCATCGGTCGTGACGTGCCGAGCCCGACGCGACGCACCGCATCGGCGAGGCCCACGCGGAGGAAGACCACCCGCTGGCCGGCCAGCAAGCGTTGGGTCTGCGGATCCAGGACGGCGCCGCCGCCGAGGGACAGCACCCCGTCGTGCTCGGCCAGCGCGGCAGCCACCGCACCGCGTTCGAGTTCACGGAAGTGCGCCTCGCCATGGTCCACGAAGAGGTCGGAGATGCTCTGGCCCGCCTGGCGTTCGACGTCGGCGTCGGAGTCGCGGACCGGCACCCCGAGCCGGCTGCTGAGCCGCTTGGCGATGGTGGTCTTGCCGGCTCCCATCGGGCCGATCAGGACCACGATCGGCGACATGTCAGCGGTACCTCAGGTTGTCCAGGTACGCCGTGGCGTTGCGGCGGGTCTCGCCGACGGAGTCGCCGCCGAACTTCTCCACCACCGCATCGGCCAGCACCAGGGCCACCATCGCCTCGGCGACGATCCCGGCAGCGGGTACCGCGCACACGTCCGAGCGCTGGTGATGCGCCACCGCTTCCTCACCGGTGCTCACATCGATGGTGCGCAGGGCACGGGGCACGGTGGCGATCGGCTTCATCGCGGCGCGGACGCGCAGCGCCTCACCGGTGCTCATGCCACCCTCGGTGCCACCCGAGCGGCCGCTGGTGCGGCGGATCCCGTCCGCGCCGGAGACGATCTCGTCGTGGGCGGCCGAGCCCGGGGTTGCGGCGAGCTCGAAGCCGTCACCGACCTCCACACCCTTGATCGCCTGGATGCCCATCAGGGCTCCGGCGAGTCGGGCGTCGAGGCGCCGGTCCCAGTGCACGTGCGACCCGAGACCGGGCGGCAACCCGTGCACCACCACCTCGACCACACCGCCGAGGGTGTCGCCGTCCTTGTGGGCCTGGTCGATGCGCTCCACCATCCGCTTGGATGCCTCGGCATCGAGACACCGGACCGGGTCCTCATCCAGCCGGGCCACGTCGTCGGCGGCGGGGATCAGGCCGGCAGGGGCCGCGACCCCGCCCAGTTCGACCACGTGGGAGACGATCCTGGCGCCGACGCTCTGCTCCAAGAAGTTGCTGGCGACCCTGCCCAGGGCGACGCGGGCCGCCGTCTCACGGGCGGACGCACGCTCGAGCACCGGGCGGGCGTCGTCGAAGTCGTACTTCTGCATGCCGACCAGGTCGGCGTGGCCGGGCCTGGGCCGGGTCAGCGGGGCGTTGCGGGCCAGGGCGTCGAGCTCGGCTGCGTCGACCGGATCGGCCGACATCACCTTCTCCCACTTGGGCCACTCGGTGTTGCCGATCTCGATGGCCACCGGACCGCCCTGGCTGCGCCCGTGGCGAATGCCACCCACCACGCGCACCTCGTCGGCCTCGAACTTCATCCGGGCGCCGCGGCCGTAGCCGAGCCGACGGCGGGCCAGCGAATCGGCCAGGTCGTCGCTGGTGACCTCCACGTGGGCGGGCAGCCCTTCGAGGATCGCAACAAGAGAGGGGCCGTGAGACTCGCCCGCAGTCAACCAACGCAGCATGGCGTCAGTCTTTCACGTGCCCGCTGTCGCGAGGTCACACCGCCCCGGCGACGAGACTCAGCCAGTCGCCGCCCAGCAGCCCGACCAGGGCACCGGCCAGCATGAACGGCCCGAACGGGACCGCCTTGGACTCGACGATCTTCAGTCTCGCCAGCAGCAGCCCCAGCACGCCGCCGAGCAGGAACCCGGCGTACACGCCGACCAGCAGTGTCCCCCAGCTCAGATGCCCGAGGACGAGGCCGAGGACCCCGGAGAGACGCACATCGCCGTATCCCATCCCTCGCGGATGCACGAACCACAGCAGCAGGTACAGGCCACCGGCCAGCGCCCAGCCGGCCGCAGCCCGGAGCAGGTCCGTGGCCTGCCACTCGACCAGCGCGCCGACCAGGATCACCGCACAGACCACGGCGTACGACGGCGCGACCAGCCGCGTGGGCAGCAGCCGGGTCCGCCAGTCGATCACCGCCAACGCCACGCCGACCGGGATCAGCAGCGTCCACAGCAGCAGGTCCCAACTCCAGTCCAGCCGCCAGCCCGCGACGCCGCCGACGAGCGCTGCGGTGATCATCGCGCCGGCTCGGAGCCCGGTGGAGGTGGACAGGTCCCGGTAGCTGATCTTGTCCGGGGCCGCCTCAGCGGGCTCGGGCAGGCGACGGACCAGGGCCGGCATCGCCGACGCCAGCACGAGGCAGGCGAGTGCGGCGACCGTGGCGGTCAGCAGGGATCCCTCCATGGCGGGTCACCCTAGCCGGGCTGTCGCGCGGCGAGGGCGGATTCGCCGGCGGCCCGCATCCGGTCCAGCGGCGCCGACTGACCGGTGAAGAGCTCGAACTGCAGCGCCGCCTGGTGCACGAGCAGGTCCAGGCCGCTGATCAGCACCCGGTCCCCCGCTGAGGCAGCCAGGGGGGTGGGCCAGGGGTGATACAGCACCTCGAACAGCACCGGCACCCGGGCGCACCCGGCCACCAACGCCGGGTCCTGGGCGGCGGCGGGAATGGTGGAGATCAGCAGGTCAGCCTCGGGGGGCGAGGTCAGGGCGGCGACGGTGACGTCGAGGTCGGCGCGGTGACGCGCGGCAGCCTCGAGCGTCTCGGCGGCCCGCTCGGGGTTGCGCACGTGCAGGGCGAAGTCCCGGCAGCCCAGGTCCGCGACAGCGAGCAGGGTGGAGGCGGCGGTGGCGCCGCCACCGAGGATGGCGGCCCGGCGCAGCGGCCCCTGGTACCGCTCCCGCAGTGCCGCGGCTGCGCCAGGCACGTCGGTGTTGTGGCCGGTGCGGCCGTCGTCGTCCAGGACGATCGTGTTGGCGGCGCCGGCCACGGCAGCGCCGTCGGTGACCTGGTCCACCAGCGGCAGCGCCTCGCGTTTGAGCGGCATCGTCAGGGACAGGCCTCGCCAGCCGTCGTCGAGGCCGCCGACGAAGTCGGCCAGTCCCCCGGCCGGGACCCGGTGGGCGTCGTACGTCCAGTCCAGGCCCAGCGCTGCGTACCCGGCCCGGTGCAGCACCGGCGAGAGTGAGTGATCGATCGGGTCACCGAGGACGGCGCAACGGCGCCGCATCAGCACCGCCCGGCATTCTGACGGCACCAGGTCCGCCACTGCTCGACGTTGCGCAGGTGCTCGGCGTAGCTGGCCGCGAACGCGGTCTCGCCGGTGTCGAGGTCGATGGCCACGAAGAAGCAGAAGCCCTCTGAGGTGGGGTTGAGGGCCGCCTGCAGGGCGCGCTCTCCGGGTGACGCGATCGGCCCTGGCGGGAGACCGGAGACCCGGTAGGTGTTGTACGGGGAGTCGGAGTTGCGGGCATCCGCGCTGGTGGTCACCCCGCCGGCCGAGCCGCCCTGGATGAAGTGGACCGTGGAGTCCATCTCCAGGCGGCCACCGGTCTCCGAGCAGGCGCCGTTGAGTCGGTTGTAGACCACCTCGGCGACGTTGGGAAGGTCCTGGTCCCGGAAGACCTCCTTCTCCACGATGCTCGCCACGGTCAGCAGTTCGTGTTCGGACAGCCCGACCCGGCTGGCGTCGGAGAGCGGCACCGAGCCGGCCACCTCGTTGAACTTGGTCACCATCGCGGTGAGCATGTCGACCGGACGGTCGTCGGGGCCGAACGTGTAGGTGGCCGGGAAGAGATAGCCTTCCGGGTTCCCGCCGGCGGACTCCGGGAGTCCGAGTCGGGCCGGGTCCTCGAGCACGCGCTCGAACTGGCCGCGTCGATAGTCGGTCTGGGCGGCCAGCCGGTCCAGGATCTGATCGACCCGGAAGCCTTCGGGGATGGTGATGGTGCTGGTGAGCATGTTGGTGCGGTCGACGAGGATCGCCAACGCGTCCACGGCCGCCATCTGCTGCTGCACCTCGTAGTAGCCGGGCTGGATACTGCGGGCCGCCTCGTTGCCGGCCGCGGCATCGATGAACGCCTGCACCGAGGCGACCACGTCGTGCTCGCGCAGCGTCCGTCCGATGGCGGCAGTGGAGTCGCCGGGGCGGACCTCGACGATCACCGCGTCGCCGCCGGGACCCTCGTAGTCGGCGGCCGACGAACTCAACCGGTCACGCAGGGCGTCCACACCGTTGGTGACGACGTAGTAGAAGCCGCCGGCCAGCAACGCCAGCGCCAACACGGCGGCCAGACAACCGGGCAGTCGGGATCTGCGTCGTCGACGTCGCCCCGGCTCAGGGGTGCCCACCGAGGTGATGTCCAGCCCGATGTCGCTCACGTTGCCTCCTCGACGATCTCCCCCGGCGGCACTCCGGACGACTTCTCGGTGTCCAGCGCATGCTGGAGGATCAGGACGGCAGCCGCCTGGTCGACGACTGCACGCCGCTTCCTTCCCTTGCGGCCCTGCTCCCGCAACTGGGCCTCCGCAGTGACCGTGGTCAGCCGCTCATCACACAGTCTCACAGGGGTGGTCGGCACCCGGGCCACCAGCGACCGGGCGAACTCCCGGACCCGGATCGCAGCAGGCCCCTCCCGGCCCGAGAGCGAACGCGGAAGACCGACGACGATCTCGATCGGCTGGTACTCCGCCACGATGTCGGCGAGCAGGTCGAGGTCGCCGTCGCCGCGCCATACCGTGTCCACCGGGGTGGCCAGGATCCCGGACGGATCGCTCGCCGCGACCCCGATCCTCGCCTCGCCCGGATCCAGACCGAGCCGTACGCCGTGCCGCATCAGACCTGGGTGCTCCGGCCGACCTCGGCATGGACTGCAGCCAAAGCCTCGCCGATCCGAGTGGCGTCGGTGCCGCCACCCTGGGCCACGTCGGCCTTGCCGCCGCCCTTGCCGCCGACCAGGGGGCCGACCGCCCGGACCAGCTCGTTGGCCGACACGCCGCGTTCCCTGGCCGCCTCGTTGGTGGCGGCCACCACCGACACCTTGCCGTCGGCGTCGCCGATCACCACCACCACGCCCGGCCCGGTCAGTCGGCTCCGGATGTCCATGGCCAAGGTGCGGACGTCACCGCCGCCAACCCCTGCGGCGTGGTGGGCGAGCACAGAGACCCCGCCCACGTCGATGGCCTGGCCGGCGAGTTCGCCGGCGCTGGACAGGAGCTGGCCGACGCGGAGTCTCTCCAACTCCTTCTCGGTCGCCCGGAGGCGCTCCACCATGTCCTCGATCCGACCCACCAGGTCGTCGGGCTGGGCCTTCAGCATCCCGGTGAGCTGGGCGACCACGTCGCGCTCCCTGGCCAGGTAGGCGAAGCCCTCCAGACCGGTCAACGCCTCGACCCGTCGGGACCCCGAGCCCACCGAGGTCTCCGAGGTCACCACCACGGTCCCGATCTGGGCCGTGTGGTCGACATGGGTGCCGCCGCACAGTTCACGTGACCAGGGGCCGCCGATCTCCACGACGCGGACCTTCTGGTCGTCGTAGGTCTCGCCGAACAGGGCGAGGGCACCCCAGTCCTTGGCGTCGGCGAGGGTCATGTACTCCCAGCCGACCGGCAGGTCGGAGCGCAGTGCTGCGTTGGCGACCTGTTCGACGTCGTGGAGCTGCTCGGGGGTCAGCGCCTGGGTCCAGCCGAAGTCCAGCCGCAGGTAGCCGGGACGGTTGTAGGAGCCGGACTGAAGCGCGGTCGGGCCGAGGACCTCGCGCAGCGCGGCATGCACCACGTGGGTGCCGGAGTGGGCCTGTCGAGCGCCGGTGCGCCACTCCGGGTCGACCTGGGCGTGCAGCAGCGCGCCGGGGTGGAACTCGCCGTCGACGACGCGGACCTGGTGAACCACCAGGCCGCGGACCGGGCGCTGCACGTCGAGAACCTCGAGACGACCCCCGTCGAACTCGATGATCCCGGCGTCCGCGGCCTGCCCACCGGATTCGGCGTAGAAAGGGGTCCGGTCCAGGATCAGTTCACCGATCTCACCGGAGGCGAGGGTGCCGGCGGGTGCTCCTTCGCGCAGCAGTGCGACCGACTTCGACTCCGTCTCCAGGGTCTCGTAGGCGAGCCAGTCGGTCGGGCCGTGCTCGTCGAGGATGCCGCGGTAGACACCGGTGTCGGCGTGTTGGCCCTTCTTGGACCGGGCGTCGGCCTTGGCCCGCTCCCGTTGCTCGGTCATCAATGCCCGGAACCCGTCGTGGTCGACGCTGAGGCCGGCCTCGGAGGCCATCTCTAGGGTCAGATCGATCGGGAAGCCGTAGGTGTCGTGCAGGGCGAACGCCTTGGCCCCGGACAGCCGGCTGCCGCCGCTGTCGCGCACCTCGGCGGCGGCCAGGTCGAAGATCTGGGTGCCGGCCTGCAGGGTCTTGCGGAACGCATCCTCCTCGGCGTAGGCCACCGACGAGATCCGGGCGAAGTCGGCCTCCAGGTCCGGGTAGCCGAGCTTCATCCGGTCCAGGCTCACCGGCAGCAGTTCCGGGAGCGACCGGTCCTCGTAGCCGAGCAGTCGCATCGACCGCACCGCACGGCGCAGCAGCCGTCGCAGCACGTAGCCGCGGGCCTCGTTGCCCGGGGTGACCCCGTCACCGATCAGCATCAGCGCCGATCGCACGTGGTCGGCGACCACCCGGAACCGGACATCGTCGCCGACATCGGCGCCGTAACGACGTCCGGTCAGCGCCGAGGCCCGCTCGATCACCGGGAACATCTCGTCGATCTCGTACATGTTGTCCTTGTCCTGGAGCAGGTAGGCCACCCGCTCCAGACCGAGGCCCGTGTCGATGTTCTTGGCCGGCAACGGGCCGGCGACGTCGAAGTCGTCCTTGGCGCGGACGGTCTCCAGCGACTCCTGCATGAAGACGAGGTTCCAGATCTCCAGGAATCGATCCTCGTCCACGATCGGTCCACCGTCAGCGCCGAAGGCAGGGCCGCGGTCGTAGTAGATCTCGCTGCACGGGCCGCCGGGACCGGGCACGCCCATGTTCCAGTAGTTGTCCAGCAGGCCGCGCTCCTGGATCCGCTCCTCGGGCAACCCGGCCAGGTCTCGCCAGAGCGCCTTGGACTCCTCGTCCCCCGCCAGCACGGTCACCCAGATCCGGTCCCCGTCGAAGCCGAGTCCGCCGGCCTCGACGCTGCCGGTGACCAGACTCCAGGCCTGGGCGATGGCGCCCTCCTTGAAGTAGTCACCGAACGAGAAGTTGCCGCACATCTGGAAGAAGGTGCCGTGCCGGGTGGTCTTGCCGACCTCTTCGATGTCGAGGGTCCGGACGCACTTCTGCACGCTCACCGCACGCTCGAACGGGGGTGTCTCCTGGCCGAGGAAGTAGGGCTTGAAGGGCACCATCCCCGCATTGACGAACAGCAGGGTCGGGTCATCGAGCAGCAGCGACGCCGACGGCACCACCTGGTGGGCGCCGAGCGAGGAGTGTTCGAAATGGGCCACGAACCTGCGGCGGATCTCCGCGGTTTCCATCAGCTGTCCTTCTTCTCGTGCAGGGCCCGGACCGGTTGGGCCGGGATTCGGTGGTGATCGAGGGGCGTGGGCAGCCCCTCGGGCGCCGTCACCAGCCCCCATTGCCGGCGCAGCTCGGCCTCTCGCTCACGCGAGCCGGCCACGAACTCCTCGGTCAACAGTCGGGCGCCCAGGGCGAGCCCCTTGGCGCGGTCGCGCATCCCGTCGGGAGTGAGGCTCTCGGCGACGCGACGGGCGCGGACGGCGGCGTAGATCCCTGCGCCGGCGCCAGCCACGAACCACAGGCTGCGGCTCATGCGGCGTCCTCGTCGTTGAGGGCCGCGCGCTGCCGCTCGTGGATCAGTCGCCGGGCCGCCTTCAGTTCGGCCTTGCGTTGCTTGCGGGCGCGTTTGATCTCGCGGCGCATCTCGAAGCGGACCTGGTTGCGGTGCTCGGCGGAGAAGGCACGTCGTACGCCGCTAGCGGCCGCGGCTGCCTTGATCAGCGTCTCGCGCAGCACGATGTCGGCGAAGAGCTTGCCCTCGATCCGCTGCGGGACCGCCAGTTCGACCGACTGCGACTCGGCATTGCCCGAAGACTCATCGCGTACGGGCACGTCGCTCAGCGACTCTTCGCCCAGGGCTGTGATGACGTAGTCCACCTGGCCGTTGTCGGAGGTGACCTTGACCAGTGCGGTGCTGCTGGCCGTGGCCATGGTGTCGATCATCTCGCGCAACTCGGCCGCCTCGGCTCGGACCGTCGCCGCCTCGTGGCGCATCCGGGTCACCAGGAGCGACAGCCACACCAGCGCAGCAACGATCGCCAGCGCCGCGACCACCGCGGCTGCCACGAGGATCGGCTGCTCCATCACAGTGCGTCACCCTATCCTGCGCCGGAGCCCAGGTCCTCACCGCGGATCAGCCTCCGGATCCGCTCCCACCGCTCCTTGACGGCAGCTTCGGCGCCCAGTGCGGTCGGCTGGTAGTAGCGGGCCTCCCGGACCGACTCGGGTGCGTACTCCTGGCGGGCGATGCCATAGGGGGCGTCGTGGCTGTAGAGGTAGCCCTTGCCGTGCCCGAGCCGGTCCGCCCCGGGGTAGTGCGCGTCCCGCAGGTGCGGGGGCACGGTGCCGATCAAGCCGCGGCGGACGTCGCCCACAGCCGCGTCGATCGCCGTGATGACGGCGTTGGACTTGGGTGCGACTGCGAGCGCGATGGTGGCCTGGGCGAGGTTGAGCCTGGCCTCCGGCATGCCGATCAGTTGGACGGCCTGGGCGGCGGCCACTGCCGTGGTGAGGGCGGTGGGATCGGCCAGCCCGATGTCCTCGCTGGCCAGGATGATCAGCCGCCGGGCGATGAACCGAGGGTCCTCCCCGGCCTCCATCATCCGGGCGAGGTAGTGCAGGGCCGCGTCGGCGTCGGAGCCTCGGATGGACTTGATGAAGGCACTGATCACGTCGTAGTGCTGGTCCCCGTCCCGGTCGTAGCGCACTGCCGCCGCATCCACCGCCCGCTCAACCACCCCCAGATCGATCACCGCCGAGTTGGGCCCTATCCGCGTCGAGTTGGGCCCCGTACGCGTCGAGTTGGGCCGTTCCCGGGCGAGGACGGTGGCCGCGGCCGCCTCGAGGTAGGTGAGCGCCCGTCGTGCGTCTCCCCCGGCCAACCGCACCAGATGCTGTTGTGCGTCACCGTCCAGCGTGACCCGACCTTGGAAGCCCCGCTCATCGGTGAGCGCTCTGTCCACCACGGCGCTGATGTCGGCATCCGTGAGGGAGGACAGCGTCAACAGCAACGTCCGTGAGAGTAGTGGTGAGATCACTGAGAAACTGGGGTTCTCCGTGGTCGCGGCCACCAGGATCACCCACCGGTTCTCGACGCCGGGCAGCAGCGCGTCCTGCTGGGCTTTGGAGAAGCGGTGGATCTCGTCGACGAAGAGGACGGTCTCGGTGCCTCGATGCACCAGGTCGCTGCGCGCGGCCTCGATGGCTGCCCGGACCTCCTTGACTCCGGCGGCGACTGCCGAGACCTCCACGAACCGGCGGTTGGCCGTGTTCGAGACGATGGAGGCGATCGTGGTCTTTCCGGTGCCTGGCGGTCCCCAGAGCAGGAGGGACAACGGTTGTTCGCCCTCGACGAGCATCCGCAGGGGCGACCCCTCCGCCTTCAACGGTGCCTGCCCGACGAGTTCGTCGAGGGTGCGAGGTCGCATCCGGACGGCCAACGGCGCAGATTCGTGCGCGGTCGCGCTTAGCGACCCCGACCCCGCGACCGGTCCACCCGGCGCCTCGAACAACCCCTCATCCACAAGGTCACGCTATCTGCCCTGCGGTGGGGGTGCGTGGGCGCCCAGGGAGGCCTGGTACGGCGACTGGTCGCCGTACCAGGCCCAACTCGATGCGGATGGGGCCCAACTCGATGCGGATGGGGCCCAACTCGGCGCGGATAGGGCCCAACTCGGCTAGGAGGGGTCGGGCTTGGGGACGAAGTCGACGCCGGCTTCCTTGCGCTGAGCGGCGGTGATCGGCGCCGGAGCAGCGGTGAGCGGGTCGAAGCCGCCGCCGGACTTGGGGAAGGCGATCACGTCCCGGATCGACTCGACCCCAGCGAGCAGGGAGACGATCCGGTCCCACCCGAAGGCGATGCCACCGTGCGGCGGGGCGCCGTACTTGAACGCCTCGAGCAGGAAGCCGAACTTCTCCTCGGCCTCGTCCGCGCTGATCCCCATCACCTCGAACACCCGCTTCTGGACGTCCTCGCGATGGATACGGATCGACCCGCCGCCGATCTCGTTGCCGTTGCACACGATGTCGTAGGCCCAGGCGAGGGAGTTGCCCGGATCGGTGTCGAAGGAGTCCAGGTCCTGAGGGCTGGTGAACGCGTGGTGTACGGCGGTCCAGGCACCTGACCCGACAGCCACATCGCCGGCAGCGGTGGCCTCGTCAGCGGGCTCGAAGAGGGGCGCGTCGAGGACCCACAGGAAGCTCCACGCGTCCTCGTCCAGCAGGCCGGTGCGGCGGCCGATCTCCAGCCGAGCAGCGCCGAGCAGGGCGCGTGAGGTCTTGGCCGGGCCGGCCCCGAAGAAGATGCAGTCGCCCGGCGCTGCCCCCACATGGGCGGCGAGGCCGGCGCGCTCGGCGTCGGTGAGGTTCTTGGCGACCGGGCCACCCAGTTCGCCGTCCTCGCCCACCAGGACGTAGGCGAGCCCCTTGGCGCCGCGCTGCTTGGCCCACTCCTGCCAGGCGTCCAACTGCCGACGCGGCTGGCTCGCGCCGCCGGGCATCACCACCGCGCCCACGTACGGCGCCTGGAAGACCCGGAACGGTGTCTCCTTGAAGAAGTCGGTGCACTCGACGAGCTCCAGACCCATCCGCAGGTCGGGCTTGTCCGAGCCGTAGCGCGCCATCGCGTCGGCATAGGTCATCCGCGGGAACGGCGCGGTGACGTCGACGTCGATCAGCTTCCAGAGGGCGACCAGGATCTCCTCTGCCAGCGCGATCACGTCGTCCTGGTCGACGAAGCTCATCTCGACGTCGAGCTGAGTGAACTCAGGCTGCCGGTCGGCACGGAAGTCCTCGTCGCGGTAGCAGCGCGCGATCTGGTAGTACCGCTCCATCCCGGCCACCATCAGCAGTTGCTTGAACAGTTGCGGCGACTGTGGCAGCGCGTACCAGGAGCCGGGCTGCAGCCGCGCCGGGACCAGGAAGTCGCGGGCCCCCTCGGGCGTGGAGCGGGTCAGCGTGGGCGTCTCGATCTCGACGAAGTCGTGCCGGTCCAGCACGGCGCGGGCGGCCTGGTTGACCCGGCTGCGCAGCCGCAGGGCCTGCCCGGGGGCGGGACGCCGCAGGTCCAGGTAGCGGTGCTTGAGGCGGGCCTCCTCGCCGACCTCGACGTGCTCGTCGATCGGGAACGGCAGCGGAGCGCTCGCGGAGAGGACCTCGAGCTCCTGGGCGACCACCTCGACCTCGCCGGTGGCGAGGTTCGGGTTGAGGTTCTCTGCGGTGCGGGCGACCACCTCGCCGGTGACCTTCAGGCAGTACTCGTTGCGGAGGCTGTGCGCCACCTCCTCGTCGCGGACCACCACCTGGACGATGCCGCTGGCCTCCCGCAGGTCCAGGAAGGCAACCCCACCGTGATCGCGCCGTCGGGCCACCCATCCGGCGAGGGTGACGGTCTGGCCGACGTGCTCGGTGCGCAGGCGTCCGGCGTCATGGGTGCGGATCAAGACGGGTGCTCCTTCGTGACGACCTGCGGTCGCAGGTCTTCGGTGGGTGGGGTCCAGGTGGCCGGATCAGCAGCCGACTGGTCCCCGGTTCGGATGTCCTTGACTTCGTGCGTGAGGGCGCCGGCATCGTCGGTGGTGGTGAACCAGACGAACGGGATGCCGCGTCGTTCGGCGTACCTGATCTGCTTGCCGAACTTCTGGGCGGAGACTGCGACCTCGACCGGGACTCCAGAGCGGCGCAACTGTTGGGCGACCGTGTCGGCGGCCGGTCGGGACTCCTCATCGGTGAGTGCCACCAGCACCACGCTGGGCACCGATCGGCTCCCGGTCAGCACTCCTCTGCCCACCAGCGGCACCAGCACCCGGCTCACGCCGAAGGAGATCCCGACGCCGGGGTACGTCGTCCTGCCGTCGGAGGCCAGCGAGTCGTAGCGGCCGCCGGAGCAGATCGACCCGAGCGTCTCGTATCCGCTGAGCCGGGTCTCGAAGACGGTGCCGGTGTAGTAGTCCAGGCCGCGGGCGATCTTCAGGTCCGCCACCACCTGGACCCGATCCGAGGTCAAGGGTGCGCAGCCGGCCAGTACGGCGGCCAGTTCCTCCAGGCCCTCGTCGAGCAGCGGGTGGCTGACCCCGAGGCGACGGACCTCGTCGACGAAGGAACCGTCGGCTGACGCGATGCCGGCCAGCGCCAGGCACTGGTCCGCCTGCTTCTCATCCAGGCCGGCGTCGGCGACGAGCATGCTGTGGACCTGATCGGCGGGCAGTTTGTCCAGCTTGTCGATCAGCTGCATCACCCGGTCGGGGTCGGCGGCACCCAGCCCGGCGTAGAACCCTTGGATCAGTTTGCGGTTGTTGACCTGGAGCCGGAAGCCGGGCAAGAACTCCAGCGAGGCGAGGGCCTCGACCATCACCCGGGCCACTTCGACGTCGTGGTGGAAGCTCAACTCGCCCTGGCCGACGATGTCGATGTCTGCCTGGGTGAACTCGCGGAAGCGCCCCTCCTGCGGCCGCTCCCCTCGCCAGACCTTCTGGATCTGATAGCGGCGGAACGGGAACTCGAGTTTGCCCGAGTTCTCCAGGACGTAGCGCGCGAACGGCACGGTGAGGTCGAAGTGCAAACCCAACCCTGCGTCGCCGTCGCCTCGGTCCTGCAGTCGCTTGAGGACGTAGACCTCCTTCGACGTCTCGCCCTTGCGCAGCAACTGGTCGAGCGGTTCGACGGCCCTGGTCTCGACGTTGGCGAAGCCGTGCAACTCGAAGGTCCGGGCGAGGGTGGCGACGACCTGCTGCTCGACCACGCGGTCGGCAGGCAGGAACTCGGGGAACCCGCTCAGCGGGCGCGGTTTGCTCAACTCAGAGTCCTCTGGTCACGCGGGGAACCTCGTGCTCACGCTGGAGCTCGAGGAGGTAGGGGTTGGTGGCACGTTCGCGGCCGATGGAGGTCTGCTCCCCGTGACCGGGCAACACCACCACGTCGTCGCGCAGGGTGAGCACGCTGGACCGCAGCGACTCCAGCATCTGGGCGTGGTCGCCGCCGGGCAGGTCGGTGCGGCCGATGGAACCCGCGAACAGCAGGTCGCCGGCGAACATGACTTCGGAGATGTCCTGCTCCGGGTAGGGAGTGCGGAAGGTCACCGACCCGGGCGTGTGGCCCGGAGTGTGGTCCACGGTGAAGCGCACCCCGGCGAGTTCGAGCTCCTGGGCGTGCTCGAGCTCGCGGACGTCGTCGGGCTCGGCCCACTCGTAGTTGCCACCCAGCAGCATCTGGGTCGTGTCGGCGGACATGCCGGCCATCGGGTTGCTCAGCAGGTGCCGGTCGCGGGGATGGATCCAGGCGGTGGCGTCGTAGCTGCCGGCCACCGGTGCGACACACCACATGTGGTCGACGTGCCCATGGGTGACCAGCACCGCCACCGGCTTGAGGTTGTGCTCGCGGACGACCTGAGCGACACCGTCGGCGGCGTCCTTGCCCGGGTCGACCACCACGCACTCGGCCCCCGGTTCGGTGGCGACCACGTAGCAGTTGGTCCCCCACGGTCCGGCGGGGAATCCAGCGATGAACACGGGGGCACCTCAATGTCTGGTGGGCGTCTGGTGGGCGGACGATCGGTTGATCCTACCGAGGTCGACCAGACGTGTGACTACGATGGGCGACCATGAGCAGCAACATGCAATCCGACTGGGGTCGGGTGGCTGACGACGGCACCGTCTTCGTACGTACATCGACCGGGGAGCGCTCGGTCGGCTCCTACCCGGAGGGTACGCCGGAAGAAGCCCTCCGATTCTTCACCGAACGGTACGAGGCACTGGCCTTCGAGGTCCAACTGCTCGAACAACGGATCACCAGCGGGGTGCTGGCACCCGACGACGCCGTGAAGTCGGTGGCGACGGTGCGCGACCAGGTGGTCGACGCCCATGCGGTCGGCGATCTGGATGGCCTGGTGGCCCGGCTGGAGGCACTGGCCCCGGTGATCGAGGAGCAACGTGCGGTGCGGAAGGCCGAACGTGCCGCCAAGCAGGAGAAGGCCCGGGCCACCAAGGAGGAACTGGTCGCCGCCGCCGAGAAGATCTCCGCCGGCAACGACTGGCGTCACGGCGCCAACCTGCTGCGTGAGCTGCTCGACCAGTGGAAGCAACTCCCCCGGCTGGACCGCGCCACCGACGACGCCCTGTGGCGCCGCTTCTCGACCGCGCGTACGTCGTACACGCGGCGGCGCAAGACGCATTTCGCCGAACTCAACGTCAAGCGTGAAGCTGCCCAGCAGATCAAGGAGCGCCTCTGCAAGGAGGCCGAAGCCCTCGCCGACTCCACGGACTGGGGACGCACCGCCGGCCAGTTCCGGGACCTGATGCGCGAATGGAAGGCCGCCGGTCCGGCCCCCAAGGAGGTGGACGACCAGCTGTGGAAGCGGTTCCGCGGCGCTCAGGACACGTTCTTCGAGGCGCGCGACGCGGCCAGTTCTGCACTGGATGCCGAGTTCGCTGCCAACGCCGAGGTGAAGGACGGCCTGATCCTCGAACTCGAGGCGTTGCTGCCCATCGGCGAACTGGAGGCCGCCAAGCAGGCGTTCCGGCAGTTGGCCGAACGCTGGGATGCGGCCGGCAAGGTGCCGCGCGACCGGGTCAAGGAGCTGGAGGCGCGGTTCCGCAAGGTCGAGCAGGCGGTTCGTTCGGCCGAGGACGACCAGTGGCGCAACAGCGATCCGGAGAAGTCCGCCCGGGCCGACGACATGATCAACAAGCTCGAGGCCGGCATCGCCGAGATCGAGGAGAAGATCGCCGCGGCACGTGACGCCGGGGACGAGAAGCGCGCGAAGCGGCTGGAGAAGGACCTCGAGTCGCGCCGTGAGTTCCTGGAGATGGCCAAGCGCACCGCAGCCGACTTCGGTTGAGCGGGCCGGCTCAGACCCGGTAGGCGTCGAACGCGGTCAGACCCGGTAGGCGTCGAAGACGCCGGGCACGTTGCGTACCGCCTTGAGGATGGTGTCCAGATGCTTGGCGTCGGCCATCTCGAAGGTGAACCGGGACTTGGCCACCCGGTCCCGCGTGGTGGTCAGGGAGGCGTTGAGGATGTTCACGTGCACGTCTGAGAGAGCCATCGTGATGTCGGAGAGCAGCCGGGTACGGTCCAGCGCCTCCACCTGGATGTTGACCAGATAGGTCGACTGGGCGGTGGGCGCCCAGGAGACCTCGACGACACGTTCGGGCTGGGTGCGGAGATTCTCGGCGTTGGTGCAGTCGCTGCGGTGCACCGAGACGCCACCCCCCTTGGTGACGAACCCGAGGATCTCATCGGGTGGCACCGGGGTGCAGCACTTGGCCAGCTTGACCCAGAGGTCGTCGACCCCCTTGACCAGCACGCCGGAATCGCCGGCGGTGGGCTGCGGGCTGCGGCTGCGACGCCCGGTGATGGTCACGGCTTCGGCCAGATCCTCTGCGGCGCCCTCGGAGCCGCCGTGCAGCTCCATCACCCGGTGCACGGCCGCTTGGGCGGAGAGGTTCCCCTCCCCGATCGCCGCATAGAGCGCGGACACGTCGGCGAGGTGGAAGTGGTCGGCCGCCTGCCCCAGCGTCTCGTGGGTCATCAACCGGTTGAGCGGGAGCCCCTCCTTGCGCATCTGCTTGATCAGGGCGTCCTTGCCCCGCTCGATGGCCTCTTCGCGCCGCTCTTTGGTGAACCACTGGCGGATCTTGGACCGGGCCCGCTGGGACTGGACGAAGCCGAGCCAGTCCTGGGACGGGCCGGCGGTGGGTGACTTCGAGGTGAACACCTCGACCACGTCACCACTGTCGAGCTTGGATTCGAGGGGCACCAGCCGACCGTTCACCCGGGCGCCGATGGTGTGGTGACCGACCTCGGTGTGCACGGCATAGGCGAAGTCGACCGGCGTCGCCTCGCTCGGGAGAGCGATCACGTCTCCTCGGGGGGTGAACACGTACACCTGCGCGGTGGTGATCTCGAAGCGCAGCGACTCGAGGAACTCGCCCGGATCCTCGACCTCGCTCTGCCAGTCCAGGAGCTGCCGGACCCAGGCCATGTCGTCGAGGTCGCCGCGCCGTTCGGTGTCGACGCCGTTCCGTCCGTCCTCCTTGTACTTCCAGTGCGCCGCCACTCCGTACTCGGCGCGCCGGTGCATCGCCCGGGTGCGGATCTGCACCTCGACCGGCTTGCCCTGGGGGCCGATCACGGTGGTGTGCAGCGACTGGTACATGTTGAACTTCGGCATCGCCACGAAGTCCTTGAACCGTCCCAGCACCGGGTTCCACCGTGAGTGCAACACCCCGAGCACGGAGTAGCAGTCCCGGTCCTCGTCCACCAGCACCCGGATGCCGACCAGGTCGTAGATGTCGGAGAACTCCCGCCCGCCGACGATCATCTTCTGGTAGATCGAGTAGTAGTGCTTGGGGCGGCCGGTGACCAGGGCCTTGACCTTGGCCTCCTTGAGGTCGTTCTCCACCTGTTGGGTGACCTCGGCGAGGAACTGGTCACGGCTGGGGGCGCGCTCGGCCACCATCCGGACGATCTCGTCGTACATCTTGGGGTGCAGGGTGGCGAACGCGAGGTCCTCGAGCTCCCACTTGATCGTGTTCATGCCCAGGCGGTGCGCCAACGGGGCGTAGATGTCGAGGGTCTCGCGCGCCTTCCGCTCCTGGGTCTCCTGCTTCACGTAGCGCAGGGTGCGCATGTTGTGCAGCCGGTCGGCGAGCTTGATGACCAGCACCCGGATGTCGCGCGCCATCGCCACGATCATCTTGCGGATGGTCTCGGCCTGGGCGGAGTCCCCGTAGTTGACCTTGTCCAGTTTGGTGACACCGTCGACGAGGGCCGCCACCTCGTCACCGAAGTCGGCGGTCAACTGCTCCAGCGTGTACGGCGTGTCCTCGACGGTGTCGTGCAGCAGGGCGGCGACCAGGGTGGGTTCGGTCATGCCGATGTCGGCCAGGATGGTGGTGACCGCGAGCGGGTGGGTGATGTAGGGGTCACCGCTCTTGCGGGTCTGATCGCCGTGCATCCGCTCGGCGGTCAGGTAGGCACGCTCCAGCAGCGCAAGGTCGGCCTTGGGGTGGTTGGCCCGCACAGCGCGGAACAGGGGCTCCAGCACGGGGTTGCCCGTCTGGCTGCGGGTCCCCATCCGGGCCAGCCGGGCGCGCATCCGCCTGGCCGACGGGGGTCCGGTCGACTCCGGGGCCGCATCCGCCGGCGAAGGTACGACGGTGCGTTCCTCAGCCATGGGGTGAGTCTATGCGGTCGCCGTCGGGCAGGTGAGGATGGTCACCTGCCCGACGGAGGTGGTTCAGAGCGTCGGGAAGAGCGGGTACTCGACGCCGGAAATGTGCTGGACCACGCGCACCACCTGGCAGGAGTAGCCGAACTCGTTGTCGTACCAGAGGTAGACGATGGCGTTCTTGCCGTTCACGATCGTCGCGTTGGCGTCCACGATGGAGGCGTGCCGGGAGCCCACGAAGTCGGTGGAGACCGCGTCGTTGGAGGTGGTGAAGTCGATCTGCCGCTTCAGGTCCGAGTGCAGCGACACGTCGCGCAGGTGCGCGTTGAGCTCCTCCTTGCTGGTCTCCTGGTCGAGCTGGAGGTTGAGGATGGCCATCGACACGTCCGGGGTGGGCACCCGGATCGACGACCCGGAGATGTGCGCTTCGAGGCTGGGCAGCGCCTTCTTGATCGCGGACGCGGCGCCGGTCTCGGTGAGCACCATGTTCAGCGGTGCGGAGCGGCCTCGCCGGTCGCCCTTGTGGTAGTTGTCCAGCAGGTTCTGGTCATTGGTGTAGGAGTGGACGGTCTCCACGTGGCCGGAAGCGATGCCGTACTCGTCGTCGATGGCCTTGATCGGCGGCACGATGGCGTTGGTGGTGCAGGAGGCGCAGGAGATCACCGTCTCGGCGGGGTCGATGGTGCCGTGGTTGACGCCGTGGACGATGTTGGGGACGTCGCCCTTGCCGGGCGCGGTGAGCACCACCTTCGAGATTCCCGGACGCAGGTGGTTCGACAGGCCGTCACGGTCGCGCCAGATGCCGGTGTTGTCGATCAGGATGGCGTCGTTGATGCCGTACTCGGTGTAGTCGACCTCGGCCGGGTCGTTGCTGTAGATGACCTGGATCTCGACGCCGTTGGCGACGATGACGTTGCGTTCCTCGTCGATCGAGATCGAGCCGTTGAACTGTCCGTGGATCGAGTCGCGGCGCAGCAGCGAGGCGCGCTTCTTGAGGTCCTCACCGGCGCTCTTGCGGACCACCACGGCCCGCAGTCGCAGACCGTTGCCGGATCCGGACTTCTCCACCAGAAGTCGCGCCAGCAGCCGGCCGATGCGCCCGAAACCGTAGAGCACCACGTCGGTGTGGCCGTTGCGCTGCAGCTTCTGATCACCCGTGGCTCCGGCGACCGCAGCCCGGGTGAACTCCTCCAGGGTGAGGCCCTGGTCGTCCTCGGCGTAGGCGATCGCCAGTTTGCCGATGTCGATCCGGGACGGCCCGAGGTCCAGAGTGCTCAGCACCGTCAGGATCGGGAAGGTCTCCTCGATCGTCAGACCGCGGGTTTCGATCTGGCGCACGTACTTGTGGGTCTTGAGGATGCTGATCACCGACTTGTTCACCAGCGATCGGCTGTGCACGAGGATCGTCACGTCGCGCTCACGGTAGAGCTGTCCGATCATCGGGATCATCGCTTCGGCGAGCGCCTCGCGCTGCTTCCAATCGGCGAAGTGGTCAACGGTCACTGCTGGATCCTTCTCTCGGTTCGGTGCGGGTCACACAGTGGCGATCGAGCTCAGCCGAAGGTCGCCGATGGCGGCACGACCCGGCAGGAACCCGATCTCGAGGATGACGGCCAGGGCATGCGGCAGGGCGCCGCAGGCCGTGACGAGCTGACGTGCCGCGGCCGCGGTGCCGCCGGTGGCCAGCACGTCGTCGACGATGAGGACGCGTTGTCCGGCAGTCAGTGCGTCCTGGTGGATGGCCAGGGTGGCCTCGCCGTACTCCAGGGCGTAGGAGACCTGATGGGTGGCGCGCGGCAGCTTGCCCGCCTTGCGGACCGGGATGAACCCGACCCCCAGGGCCATCGCCACGGGGGCGCCGAGGATGAATCCGCGAGCATCGATGCCGACGACGGCGTCGACCGTCGGGACGTCGTCGGAGTCACGACCGGCGTCGGCCATCGCGTCGATGACTGCGGTCAGACCCTCGGGGCGGGCCAGCAGCGGGGTGATGTCCTTGAAGACCACACCACGTTGGGGGTGATCGGGGACATCGAGGACGAGACTGTCGACGGCCCGGCGGGCCCTCTCGAGCCGCGTCACCGGCCGCCGCCGCGCTTGGATCGGGGCTGGCGGGTCGGCTGCTGCCGTTTGGCCGCACCGCTGGTCTTGACGGGAGCCTTGCTGCCCTTCACCGGCACGGGGACCGGGTCAGACTTGCGGGGCTTCCGGGTGCGCGTGCGGGTGCCGCCGGGCTCGGTCCGCTCGGCGGTGGCGCGCGGCAGGGCTGGGGCCACCAGCGGAGAGGTCAGCGTGATCATCAGCAACCCCAGGAGCAGCACTACGCAGCCGTGCCACAGGTCGCTGCCGGTGCCGAGGGCAGCGGCCACCGCACCAGTGCCGGCGACGGCCACTCCCCCGGCGACCAGGGCCACCTGCCGGGCAGCGTGCGGGATCAGTTTGGCCGACACGGAGAGTGCCAGCACCGTCAGCCAGGCCGCGGTGGTGGTCTGGCTGGACGGGAGCCCGACCAGGCCGAGCAGCCCGGCGACGACCACCAGATCGGCGGCCACTGTGGCCGTGAAGAGCGCGGGACGCTTCGGGCCGGTGCTGCGGTAGGCGACCCAGCCCACCACCAGCAGCACCGCCAGCGCCAGGCCCACCAGCAGACGGGTGTGGGAGGTCTCCCCGCCGAAGCCGAGGTCCGCGGCTGCCTCGGGACGGCGCAGAGCCGCACCGATCACGGCGACCAGCAGCAGGGCGCCGATCACCATCAGCCGCGGCCGCCGGCCCCACTGCTGCTCGGCTGGGCAGGCTCGCGCGGTGAGGCGCCCGGTCAGGATGGTCAGCGCGGTGCAGGTGAGGGTGAGGTGGACGAACAGTGCGACCGTGAACCCCGCGACCAGGGCGAGTCCGGCGTCGCGCAGGGTGCCGCTCAGGGTGGCGACAAAGATGCCGCCGATCACGATCGGCACCCACAACGCCAACCCGGTGGTACGACGATGCGGCGCCACCACCCGAGGCAGTGCGCCGGTCGCCGACTGGCCGGTGGCCACACTGCGGGAGAGTTCGGCGATCAGGCCGATGCCGAGGAGTTGACCGACCAGCAGGGCGCCGGCAAGCGGCACCAGGGTGGCCGGCGCGGTCACGAACGAGACGCCGACGCCGAGGAACACCACGAGCGGGTACAGGGCGGCCAGCCCGGCCAGGAAGGCGAGCGGCAGCACCAGTGCGACGGTGCCGAAGCGTCGGGCGATCAGGGCGCTGCCGAGCAGCACCAGCAGCACGAAGGCACCACCGGTGAATGTGGCTGCGCGCAGGCCGGTCCCCGCGGCGACGGCCTCGACGCCGACGTCGTCGGAGAAGGTGACCGGCACCTGTCCGGCGTCGATGGTCTGGGCCAAGGCCTTGGCCGACTCCTCGGTGAAGGCGCCGGTGATGTGCGCTTCGCCGGTGAGGACGGCGGTGCTCATCCGCGGCGCCGAGACGACGTGGTCGTCGAGCACGATGGCGAACTGACGTTGGCCGCCGGCCAGGACCTGCGACATCTCGGAGAACTGGCGACTGCCTTCACGGTCGAAGCGCAGCCGCACCGTCCACTCGCGGCTGCCGGTGGGCAGCACCGCCCGGGCCGAGGAGAGGTTCTCGCCGGCGACCACCACCGGGGAGAGGAGGAACTTCTGGCCGAAGTCGTCGCAGGCGAGCAGGGGCTGGTTGACCGGCCCCGGGTCGCGCAGGTCGGGCTGGGTGCAGGTGTACTGCCCGAAGGCGGTGAGTGAGTCAGCATCGGGACTGACCGACCAGATCAGCGGGTCGCCGTACTCGATGTCCGCGTCGCCAGCGTCCGGGTCGTCGGCGTCCGCGTCATCGGCCTCGTCATCAGCCTCGTCGGCGGCCGGTGCGGCCGCCGGTCCGGAGCGGGCCACCACCCGGATCCCCAGCACGTTGGGTCGGGTCAGGGGAACCTCGACGCCGGGACGCGGCCCCCCCGGGTGGGTGACAACGATCTGGTCCGGCTCGACGTAGCGGACCTGAGCGCCCGGCAGTTCGGCAGCAATCGTCCGTCCGGCGATGACATCGCTGAGGTCGCGTAGTTCTGCGCGGGTGGCCGGCTCCTCCAGGGTGAGGGTGACCTCGGTGCCGGCTGAGAATGCGGGGCCGGTCAGGGGCGTCCGGTCGTCGACGAGCGCGACGAGGCCGTAGCCCACCGCGATCAGCAGGAGGGCAGCGACAAGGGTGCGGGCAGCACCCGTCCGGGGCAGCACGGGTCAGGCTTCCTCGGGCTGCTCGCCGTCCGGCTGGGGGAACTCCTGGGCGATCTCGACCACGGCCCCCCGGACCACTTCGAGGATGACACCGTCGGCGACCTGGACGTGGACGGTCGCGCTGTCCTCGTCGATCCTGTCGACGGTGCCGAAGATGCCGGCCGAGAGCATCACCCGGATGCCGGGCTGCAGCCCGGCCTGGACCTCGGCCATCTTCCGGCTGCGGCGCCGCTGCGGGGCGATCAGCAGGAACCAGAACATGGCGATCAGGGCGATGGGCAGAAGCAGTTCCACGAAAGCAGGCCTTCCTGGGGTGGGGATCGGACGGATCCTACTCTGACTCCATGTCCTCATGCCCAGCCGGGTCGAAGAGGGTGGGCTCCGCGGTCGGGGGCACAGCCAGACCCAGGTGCTCCCACGCGGCGGGCGTCGCGATCCGGCCGCGTGGGGTCCGAGCGAGCAGCCCCAGGCGCACCAGGAACGGCTCGGCGACCTCCTCGACGGTCTCCCGCTCCTCCCCCACGGCCACGGCCAAGGTGCTGACCCCGACCGGTCCGCCGCCGAATCGGCGACACAGCACGTCGAGGACCGCCCGGTCGAGTCGGTCCAGGCCCGAGGTGTCCACCTCGTAGAGCTCGAGAGCCGTGCGTGACACGTCGACGGTGACGACGCCATCGGCCCGGACCTGGGCGTAGTCACGGACCCGGCGCAGCAAGCGGTTCGCGATCCGCGGCGTGCCCCGGGACCGGGAGGCGATCTCTGCGGTGCCTTCGGGACGAGCCTCGATCTCCAGCAGCGCAGCGGACCTCTGCACGATGCGGTCGAGGTCGTGGGCCTCGTAGAACTCCAGATGGGCGGTGAATCCGAACCGATCGCGCAACGGACCCGGCAGCAGTCCGGCCCTGGTGGTGGCCCCGACCAGCGTGAACGGCGGGATCTCCAGCGGGATGGCGGTGGCGCCCGGACCCTTGCCGATGACCACGTCGACACGGAAGTCCTCCATCGCCATGTAGAGCATCTCTTCGGCTGGCCGGGACATCCGGTGGATCTCGTCGACGAAGAGGACGTCGCCCTCGTTGAGGCCGGACAGGATGGCGGCCAGGTCGCCGGCATGGGTGATCGCGGGGCCGCTGGTCAGCCGCAGCGGCGCGCTCATCTCGGCGGCGATGATCATCGCCAGGGTGGTCTTCCCCAGACCCGGTGGCCCTGAGAGGAGCACGTGGTCGGGGGTGCGGGCCCGCAGCCGGGCCGCCTCCAGGACGAGGCCGAGCTGCTCGCGGACCCGCTCCTGGCCGACCACCTCGTCGAGCGACTTGGGGCGCAGTGCGGCTTCGACGGCACGTTCGTCGCCGTCGGCCTCGGCGGTGGTGAGCGACCGCAGGTGCGTCTCCTCGGCGGCGTCCAGGCTCTCCTCGTACATGCTCAGGCCTTGCTCAAGGCGCGCAGCGCTGCCCGCAGCAGGGCCGGTACGTCGGGACTGTCACCGGCTTGGGACTCCACGGCGTTGATCGCCTTCTCGGCCTCCTTGGTCGACCAGCCCAACCCGATCAGGGCCTGCTGGACCTGCCCCTTCCAGGCGTGCGTCCCGTCGACGCTGGTCGTGGCGAGGCTGGCGCCGCCGGCCGGTGCGCCGATCCGGTCCTTGAGTTCGAGGATGATCCGTTGAGCGCCCTTCTGGCCGATCCCCGGCACGGCGGTCAGCGTCTTGACGTCCTCACCGGCTACCGCGACCCGCAACTGGTCGGGGCTGAGCACCGCGAGCATCGCCTGAGCCAGCTTGGGGCCGACGCCACTGGCGGTCTGCAGCAGCTCGAAGGTCACCCGCTCGTCGTCATCGGAGAACCCGAAGAGCGTCATCGAGTCCTCGCGGACCACCAGGCTGGTGGGCACCAGGGCCTCGGTCCCGGGGCGGAGCGCGGCGATCGTCTGCGGGGTGCAGATGACCTCGATGCCGAGGCCACCCACCTCCAGCACGGCGCTGGTCACCGTCAGGTCGGCGACCCGGCCGCGGACGAAGTTGATCATGCGGTTCTCCCCGTCCTGGCCGCGGCGACGGCCTGTTCCAGTCGATTCTGGGCTCCCCCGCGCCAGACGTGGCAGATCGCCAGGGCCAGCGCATCCGAGGCATCCGCGGGCTTCGGTGGTGAGTCCAGGCGGAGGATGCGCGCCACCATGGCGGCCACCTGCGCCTTCTGCGCCCGTCCGCTGCCGGTGACCGCGGCCTTGACCTCGCTGGGGGTGTGCAGTGCCACCGGGATCCCGCGCCGGGCGGCCGCCACCATGGCGATACCGGACGCCTGGGCGGTGCCCATCACCGTGCTCACGTCGGAGCGGGCGAAGACACGTTCCACCGCCACGGCGTCCGGTGCGTACTCGTCGAGCCAGGCGTCGATGCCCTTCTCGATGGTGACCAGCCGCTCCGCGACCGGCCGGTCGGCCGAGGTGCGGATGACATTGACGTCGATGAGGGACAGCGGTCGTCCCACCAGCCCTTCGACCACGCCGATGCCGCAGCGGGTCAGCCCTGGATCAACCCCGAGCACTCGCATCGTGTCACCCTTCTCGTCCGAACACCTGTTCGGAGGTTAACAAGGGGGTGCGACGTTCCGGGGCCCGACACGCGGATCACCCTTCGAGCGCCGCCATCACCTCGTCCGAGACGCTGACATTGGTGAACACGTTCTGTACGTCGTCCAGGTCCTCAAGAGCATCGACCAGGCGGAACACCTTGGCCGCGGCGTCGGCGTCGACCGGAATCTCCAGGCTGGCCACGAAGTGCACGTCCGCGGAGTCGTAGTCGAGGTTGGCGGCCTGCAGTGCCTGGCGGACGTCGACCACGTCGGTCGCTTCGCTGAGCACCTCCCAGGCGTCGCCGAGGTCGTTGACCTCCTCGGCGCCTGCGTCCAGCGTCGCTTCCAACACGTCGTCCTCGGAGACCTGGGTGCCCTCGGACTCCTTGGCGAGCACCACCACGCCCTTGCGCTCAAAGAGGCGGGAGACCGACCCCGGGTCGGCCATCGTGCCGCCGTTGCGGGTCACCGCCGTACGCACCTCCATCGCGGCGCGGTTCTTGTTGTCGGTGAGGCACTCGACCAGGAACGCGACGCCCTGCGGACCGTAGAGCTCGTACATGATGGTGGAGTAGTCGGCGCCGCCGGCCTCCGCACCGGAGCCCCGCTTGACGGCCCGATCGATGTTGTCGTTGGGGACCGAGGACTTCTTCGCCTTCTGGACGGCGTCGAAGAGCGTCGGGTTGCCGGCCAGGTCACCGCCACCCTGCCGGGCGGCCACCTCGATGTTCTTGATGAGTTTGGCGAAGAGTTTGCCCCGTTTGGCGTCGATGACCGCCTTCTTGTGCTTGGTCGTCGCCCATTTGGAGTGGCCAGACATCAGAACCTCTTCATTCGTCGCTTCATCGGTGCACTGTCGATCCTAGAACCCTTCCAGGAAGAGCCGGTGCAGCCGTCCGTCGTCATCGACCTCGGGGTGGAACGACGTGGCCAGCAGCGGCCCCTGGCGCACCACCACCGGGTGGTCGCTGGCGGTGGCCAGCACCTCGACACCGGGGCCGGTCTCCTCGACCCACGGCGCCCGGATGAAGACCGCATGCACCGGGCCGGCGACTCCGGTGACGCTCAGCTCGTCCTCGAAAGAGTCCACCTGACGACCGAAGGCGTTGCGGCGCACCGTCATGTCGATGCCGCCGAAGGTCTCCTGCCCCGCCGCGCCGTCCCGGATCCGATCGGCCAGCAGGATCATCCCGGCGCAGGTGCCGAAGACCGGCATCTGGCCGGCGATCCGGCTCCGGATCGCGTCGTCGAGGTCGAAGATCCTGGCCAGCTTGGCGATCGTCGTGGACTCGCCACCGGGCAGCACCAGCCCATCGCAGCCATCCAGTTCGGCTACGCGTCGTACGCCGATGGCGGTGACGCCGAGAGCCGTCAACGAGGTGAGATGCTCGCGCACGTCGCCCTGCAGCGCGAGAACTCCGATGGTCAACGGCACCGGTGACTCCTGACGAGGTTGCCGGTGGCCCGGACCGGGGGTCGGGTCACCAACCGCGTTCGGCGAGCCGGTGCGGCTGCGGGATGTCCTCGACGTTGATCCCGACCATCGCCTCACCCAGGCCGCGGGAGACCTTGGCCAGGACGTCGGGGTCGTCGAAGAAGGTGGTGGCCTTGACGATCGCCTCGGCACGCTGGGCCGGGTTGCCGGACTTGAAGATGCCCGAGCCGACGAAGACGCCCTCGGCGCCGAGCTGCATCATCAAGGCGGCGTCGGCCGGGGTGGCGATGCCACCGGCGGTGAACAGCACCACCGGGAGCTTGCCGGTCCCGGCAACCTCCTTCACCAGCTCGTACGGCGCCTGCAACTCCTTGGCAGCCACGTAGAGCTCGTCGGCCGACAGGGTGGCGAGACGACGGATCTGGGAGCGCAGGGTGCGCATGTGGGTGACCGCGTTGGAGGCGTCCCCGGTGCCGGCCTCGCCCTTGGAGCGGATCATCGCCGCTCCCTCGGTGATCCGGCGCAGCGCCTCACCGAGGTTGGTGGCACCGCACACGAACGGAACCGTGAAGGCCCACTTGTCGATGTGGTTCTCGTAGTCGACCGGGGTCAACACCTCGGACTCGTCGATGTAGTCCACGCCGAGGGACTGCAACACCTGGGCCTCGACGAAGTGACCGATCCGGGCCTTGGCCATCACCGGGATCGAGACGGCCTCGATGATGCCGTCGATCATGTCCGGGTCGCTCATCCGGGAGACGCCACCCTGGGCGCGGATGTCAGCGGGGACGCGCTCCAGCGCCATCACTGCCACGGCTCCTGCGTCCTCGGCGATCTTGGCCTGATCGGGGGTGACGACGTCCATGATGACGCCGCCCTTGAGCATCTCCGCCATGCCGCGCTTGACGCCAGGAGTGCCCGTGGTGGAAGTTTCGGTTGCCATGCCTCAAGCCTACCGGCGGGCTACGGGGCGCTTGCCGCCGAGGCCTGCCGGTGGACCACCCAGGTCCGCTGTACGACGGTGATGGTGCTGGCCACCGCCAACGCCCACAGCACGGCGTACAGGATGCCCGGGACGTCGAAGATGGCCGAGAGGCCGGTGGCGACCAGGATGGCGACGAGTCGGTCGGCGCGCTCGGCGATCCCGACCTTGGCGGTGAATCCCAGGGACTCGGCCCGGGCCCGGGCGTAGGAGGTCACCGATCCCATCACCAGGCACACGAGCGTCAGTGTCAGGTACAGGCGTGAGTCGCCGGGGCCGGCGAAGTAGAGGACCAGGCCGCCGAAGATCGCGCCGTCACCGATCCGGTCCAGCGTCGAGTCCAGGAACGCGCCGAACCTGCTGGTCCGGCCGGACAGCCTGGCCATGTGTCCGTCGATCAGGTCGGAGAAGACGAACGCGGTGATCACCAGCACCCCGGTGAGCAGCTCCCCGCGCGGGAAGAAGACCAGCGCGCCGGCGGCAACGCCGAGGGTGCCGACGATGGTGACCGCGTCGGGGCTGATCCGGAGTGCGAGCAGGAGCTTGGCGACGGGGCTGAGCAGAGCGGTGAAGAAGGCCCGGAAGTGTTCCATCATGGTGGCCGCAGACTACCCGCGGAGCAGCGCGACCGCCTCAGCGACGGCCGTCGGGCGGCCAGCGACCGTCCAGGTCACGCCGCCCACGTCCACCTGCTGGTAGGTGCCTCCTACACCGAGCACCAGCGCCAGCCCCGGCAGCAGGTCCCAGTCGGCGAGGCTGTGTTGCGCCCAACAGCCCAGCCCGCCCGACGCCACCGACACCATGTCCATCGAGGCCGACCCGAGCACCCGGACCGTGGCCGCGGCGGCGGAGACCCGTCGCCAGGGGGTGGCGATCGGGTCCACGTGGGTGTCGGTGGGGTGCAAGTAGGTGGCGATGCCCACCTCAGCCAGCGGCAGGTCGTCGAGCAGCGGCAGCTCGACCCCGTCGACCGTGGTGCGCAACCCGGGCCCGCCCACCCAGACCCGGTCGGAGGCCGGGTGGTGCACGGCACCCAGCCGGATCCCGTCCGGGTCGCGGAGCGCGACCGCGGAGCACCAGTGGTCCAGACCGTGCACGAAGTTCCAGGTGCCGTCGACCGGGTCGACGACCCAGTCCCGGCCCGAGGTGCCGCGCCGGTCGCTGCCCTCCTCCCCCACGATCGCGTCGTCGGGGCAGGCGGCCACCAGCAGGGACACCACCAGTTCCTCGGCGGCATGGTCGGCGGCGGTGACCAGGTCGGAGTTCGAGGTCTTGGTGGACACCGACAGTCCGTCGTACCGCATCCGGTGCGCGAGCCGACCGGCCCCCTGCACCACCTCGGCGGCGAGCGTGACGTCGTGTGGTTCGGGGGGCGTGATCACGCCGCCACGTTAGGGCATCAGACCATCTCAGGCAGGTGCAGGTGGGCGACGACGAGGTCGTACTCGGCCGTGTCCAGGACGTCGACGCCGGTTTCCCGGATGCCGTGCTCCCGGATCGCCCACGACCGCTCCCGGGACGCCTCCATCGCCTCGCGCGTGTCGAAGGTGACGGTGCTGCAGGCGCGTCCCAGCTCCTTGTTGATCAACAGGCTGGCGCTACCGAAACCGTCGAGTTCCTCCAAGGCGGGCAGGATCACGTAGCGATAGACGTCCAGCGCCTGATCCATGGTGCCCTTGTCGAAGCGGAGCCAGGTGGCCCGACAGCACGCTCCCTCCATGCTGTGGTGGTCACGGTGCATCACCGCCACCTCCCACTCCTCGGTCTGCGGCGGTGAGCCGAGGATGTCGCCGGTGCGCATCCGTACCGGGGCGAGGTCCGCGCGGCTGGCGTGCATCGACTCGGCATCGCGCCACGAGCTGGTGACGATGCAGTGGCCGGTCTCGCGGTCGCTCAGCATGGACAGCCCGATGGCGCCGTCGCAGGCCATCACCGAGACGATCACGTCCTGACGGACATACGCGATGGCCCCGTCCAGAGCGTTCGGATCCCCCATGATCGAGATCGATCGAGCAAACATGACTGCCTCCCGGGTGCGGTCCGCACCGGGCGGTGCGGCCCGTGACCTCCACCTTGCCCCCGACCGGCCGGTAGGGCAACACCTGACCGGCGAGTAGCCTCCGAAGGAGGTCAGTCCCCCCACGCCTGGGCGAGCAGCTCCTGAGTGTCGGTCAGCAGTTCGGGCAGGGTCTTGGTGCGTCCGATGATGGGCATGAAGTTCTGGTCCCCCGACCACCGCGGTACGACGTGCTGGTGCAGGTGCGCGGAGATCCCGGCACCGGCGATCGCGCCCTGGTTCATCCCCAGGTTGAACCCGTGGGCGCCGGAGACCCGGCGGATGGTGCGCATCGCGGTCCGGGTCAGGTCGGCGATCTCGGCGGCCTCGTCGTCGGTGGTGTCGGTGTAGTCGGGGATGTGCCGGTAGGGGCAGATCATCAGGTGACCGGGCGAGTAGGGATAGAGGTTGAGGACCGCGTACGTCAACGACCCACGGTGTACGACCAGGCCTTCAGCATCGCCCATCTGCGGGATCCTGCAGAAGGGACACTCCCCCGCCGAGGGGTCGGTGGGCTTGTTCTCGCCACGGATGTAGGCCATCCGGTGCGGGGTCCACAGCCGGTCCAACTCGTCGGACTCCCCGATCCCGTCCTGGCTCAGCGACTCGCCCGGCACATCCGCCCCTGATCCTGGCTCGGTCACGGTCAGACCTGTTCCCGGGCCGCCACCGCCGCGGCGACCCGAGCGATCGCCTCGTCGACCGGGACGCCGTTGTCCTGGCGTCCGTCCCGGTAACGGAAGGAGACCGCGCCGGCGGCGACGTCCTCGTCGCCGGCGATCATCATGAACGGCACCTTCTGCAGTTGCGCATTGCGGATCTTCTTCTGCATCCGGTCGTCGGAGGTGTCCACCTCGACCCGGAGTCCCTGGGCGGTCATCCGGCCGGCGACCTCGATGAGGTAGTCGCTGTGCCGCTCGGCGATCGGGATGCCCTGCACCTGGACCGGCGCCAGCCACGGCGGGAACGCGCCGGCGTAGTGCTCCACCAGCACCCCGAGGAACCGTTCGATGGAGCCGAAGAGGGCCCGGTGGATCATCACCGGCCGCTGCCGGGAGCCGTCGGATGCGGCGTACTCCAGGTCGAACCGTTCGGGGAGGTTGAAGTCCAGTTGGACGGTGGACATCTGCCAGGTGCGGCCGATCGCGTCGCGTGCCTGCACGGAGATCTTCGGGCCGTAGAACGCGGCGCCACCGGGGTCCGGCACCAGTTCCAGGCCGGAGGCGGCCGCCACCTGCCGCAGCGTCTCGGTGGCCTCCTCCCAGATCGCGTCGTCGCCGACGTACTTCTCGGGGTCCTTGGTGGAGAGCTCGAGGTAGAAGTCCTCGAGTCCGTAGTCGCGGAGCAGTCCCAGCACGAAGGTGAGCGTGCGGCTGAGTTCGTCGTGGAGCTGCTCGCGGGTCACATAGAGGTGGGCGTCGTCCTGGGTCATCCCGCGGACGCGGGTCAGGCCGTGCACGACACCGGACTTCTCGTACCGATAGACCGTCCCGAACTCGAAGAGCCGCAGCGGCAGCTCACGGTAGGAGCGGCCCCGGGACTTGAAGATCAGGCAGTGGAACGGGCAGTTCATCGGCTTGAGGTAGTAGTCCTGGCCGGGCTTGACGACCTTGCCCTCGTGGTCGCGCGCCTCGTCCATGTGCATCGGCGGATACATGCCGTCGGCGTACCAGTCCAGGTGGCCCGAGGTCTGGAACAGCTCACCCTTGGTGATGTGCGGGGAGTAGACGAACTCGTAGCCCTCCTCGGTGTGCCGCCGCCGGGAGTAGTCCTCCATCTGCGTGCGCAGCACGCCACCCTTGGGGTGGAAGACGGCCAGGCCCGAGCCGATCTCGTCGGGGAAGCTGAAGAGGTCCAGCTCGCGGCCGAGCTTGCGATGGTCGCGCTTCTCGGCCTCCTCGAGCCGGTGCAGGTGCGCGTCGAGGGCCTCCTTGGACTCCCAGGCCGTGCCGTAGATCCGCTGCAACTGCTTGTTCTTCTCGTCGCCGCGCCAGTACGCCGCCGCGGTGCGCATCAGCTTGAACGCGGGGATCCGCTTGGTGGTCGGCAGGTGCGGTCCGCGGCACAGGTCCTTCCAGACCACCTCGCCGTTGCGGTCCAGGTTGTCGTAGATGGTGAGCTCGCCGGCGCCGACCTCGGCGGAGGCACCTTCGGCGGCGGTGCCGGCCTCGCCCTTCAGGCCGATCAACTCGAGCTTGTACGGCTCCCCTGCCAACTCCTCGCGAGCGGCGTCATCGTCGGTGACCCGCCGGGAGAACCGCTGGTTCTCCTTGATGATCTTGCGCATCCGGGTCTCGAGCTTGGTCAGGTCGTCGGGGGTGAACGGGGTCTCCACGTCGAAGTCGTAGTAGAAGCCGTTCTCCACCGGTGGGCCGATGCCCAGCTTGGCGTCGGGGAAGAGGTCCTGCACCGCCTGGGCGAGCACGTGCGCACAGGAGTGACGCAGGATGTTGCGTCCGTCGTCGCTGTCGATCGGGACCGACTCGACCACCGCGCCGTCGGCGAGGTCGTGGGCCAGGTCTCGGAGCTCGCCATCGACCCGGGCTGCGATCACGTCCCGGTCCTCGGCGAAGAGCTCCCACGCCTTGGTGCCCGCGGTGACGGTCCGTTCCTCGCGCGCATCGGCGTGGACGAGGGCGACCTTGATGTCGGACACGGCTGAGGCTCCTAGTGATGGCGTGGGTACGTCGGGTGCCGATGCTATCGGGGCCCGCCCCCGGTCCGTGCATGGGTTTGCGGGGCCCCCGGAACGCGAGCACCCCCGGATCGGCATGGATCCGGGGGCTGCTGGTGGGCGATACTGGGTTCGAACCAGTGACCTCTTCGGTGTGAACGAAGCGCGCTACCACTGCGCCAATCGCCCGCCCTCCGACCCGCAAGGGGAGTCGGCAGCCGAAACTGTAGCGCATCGCTGCGCCGGACTCACAACGAGAGGTGCCCCCGGCTTCATCGACCCGGCAGGTCGGGCAGGAACGCCACGTGCTGTTGGGCCCAGGACCAGGCCGAGAGGATGGATTCCGGCCAGCCGAATGCGATCACCAGCACCACGGCCACCGCGGTGACGGCGATGGTCGCCGATCCGATGTGGATCAGCCGGCGTAGTCGCAGGGCCGGGTCCATCTCCCGCGCACGCAGGGCGGCCTGCTGCAGTCGAGTCCGGGCCACCCGCAGCCATCGGCGCGCCCACTCCCATTCCGCGGACAGGATGAGCAGACCCACCACGATCGTCACCAGCCCGGGTCCGGGAGTGACCAGCATCACCACCCCCAGCAGCACCACCAACGTGCCGACGAGGGTCACGACCACCTTCGTGAGCAGCCCGGTGAGCGGGTTGGAGTGCAGCAGCGCGTGCAGCCTGCGGTAGCGGACCGGGTCCCGCCATCTGGGCCGTGCCATCGCCACCGTCCGTCCTCTCCAGCCGACCAGACCAGATTAGCCAGCGGCGGGTGAGGCGTGACACAGCGACGAGCGATGCGCGTCATGGCTGCCGTTGCGGAACGTCTCTTCTCACAGAACCAGTCGAGGAGGCATGGATGAGGGAATCGTCGGACAGTCGGACCCAGGTGCTCGCGCGCCCGGTGGTTTTCGACTGCGTGGACGACCACGGCCGGGCGACACCGCTCGCGGCCACCTTCAGCTATGACCCGATCACGCCCTACTCGGTGGCCGTCACCTTCCACACCCGCGACACCGACGTGCGCTGGGAGTTCGGTCGTGACCTGCTCGCTCAGGGGCTGCGCGCACCGGCCGGCGAAGGCGACGTGGCCTTGTGGCCGTGCCCGTCCCCGACCGGAGGCATGGTGTTGATGGTGGAGTTGCGCTCCCCCGAGGGCGAACTCCTCGCGCAGGCGCCGCTCGACGCGGTGGCCACGTTCGTGACCGACTCCCAGGAGTTGGTGCCCCTGGGTCAGGAGTCCGACTTCCTCGACCTGGACACGTTGGTGCTTCAACTCCTCGGCTGAATCAGGGGTCGAGGGTGTCGGCGCAGTGCCGAACCCAACTCTCCTGGACCGCGCGGGTCAGTTCCCCTGGCCCGTCCAACCGGCGGTCATCGATGCGAACGACGGCCTGGACGTCGCGCGTCGATGAGGTGAGGAAGACCTCGTCGGCCTCGTCGAGCACTGAGGCCGGGTCCTCGGCCTCGACGGCGCCGTGCCAGTCGAGGACCAGTTCGCGGGTGATGCCGGCCAGGCATCCCGTCGCGAGGCTCGGCGTCCGGAGCTCGCCGTCGACGGCGTAGAAGATGTTGGTGCCGGTGCCCTCGCAGAGGTTGCCGACCGTGTTCGCCAGGATCGCCTCCGAGGCCCCGGCAGCGGTGGCCCGGGCCAGGGCCACCACGTTCTCGGCGTACGACGTGGTCTTGAGGCCGGCGACGGCGCTGCGCTCGTTGCGGGTCCACGGGACGGTGACCACGGCCGTGGTCGGTGGCTGTGGCTCCATGGGACCGGCCACCACGATCAGCGTGGGTGCCGCGTCGCCGCGCCCTGAGCCCATCGGAGCAGGCCCGCCGGTCAGGGTGATCCGGAGCCGTCCCAGTGGCCACTCGGTGCCGTTGAGGACCGCGGACACCGCGTCCCGGACCTGCGCATGGTCGGGACTCTCCAACCCGAGGCCGGCAGCGGAGCGGTCGAGTCGGTCCAGGTGCCGACTGAGCGCGAACGGGACTCCGTCCAGCACCTTCAACGTCTCGAAGACGCCGTCGCCCACGGTCAGGCCGTGGTCGCTGACAGTGACTGCGGCATCCTGCGGGTCAGGGAGGAGTTGGCCGTCGATCCACACGCGCATAGCCCCAACTCTAGGTGGCTCGGGGATGGGTCAACACGCGGTAGGACCCCTGATTTTGCACCCCCGGGGTGTTCGGCTAGTGTTCTCCACGCACGCCGACCGGCTGGTCGGAGCGCAGGCGGACGTAGCTCAGTTGGTAGAGCGCAACCTTGCCAAGGTTGAGGTCGCGAGTTCGAGCCTCGTCGTCCGCTCGGAGAGGTCTTTATCGGCCGGGCCTCCACGGTGGGTTGGCCGAGAGGCGAGGCAACGGACTGCAAATCCGTCTACACGGGTTCAAATCCCGTACCCACCTCCACCAGCCCCCGTAGAGTTCGGCTGGGATACAACTCCACAGAGGGCGATTGGCGCAGTGGTAGCGCGCTTCCTTGACACGGAAGAGGTCACTGGTTCAAACCCAGTATCGCCCACCAGTACCGCACTCGAGGCCCTCGTCGGGGCCTCGAACTGTTTCCGGCGCAGGCTCCCGCTCCCGCAAACTGCACACGTGCACCCCTCGCGGCGCCGGAACCGGCTCGAACCCCCCGCCAACTGCGCATGAGCACCGATTGTCGGTCCCCTGCGCTGCGCTGCGCTGCGGTGCCTGGTGATCTCGCGCCGGAGCTCGACCGGCCACTCCTCGCCGCCCGGCACCCGTTCGCCCCGCTCTCGCCTCGCGAGTCAGCGCTTCATCGGCGCGCGCTGAACTTCTCCACCAGTTCCCGAGGGCCCGCGACGATGATCAGGTCGCCCCGTTGCGGCACCGTCTCGGGGGTCGCGTAGGTGAACTCGCTGCCGAGCCTCTTCACGCCGACGATGGTGACGCCGTAGTCGGTGCGGGGACGGCTCTCGCCCAACGGTCGGTCCCACAGTTCACTGGGCGGTGAGGTCTTCGCCAGGGCGTAGCCGTCGTCGAACTCGATGTAGTCCAGCAGGCTGCCCCGCACCAAGTGCGCCACCCGCCGGCCCATGTCGTGCTCGGGCCGGACCACATGGTGTGCGCCCACCTTGCTCAGGATCCTGGCATGGGCATGCGTCATCGCCTTGCCCCACACATCCGGGATGCCCATCTCGACCAGGATCGAGGTGGTCAGGATGCTGGCCTCGACGTTGGTGCCGATCCCGACCACCGCCCGCTTGAACTCATGCACCGACAGTTGCCTGAGGGCCTCTTCGTCGGTGGAGTCGGCGGCGACGACATGGGTCAGCCGGCCGGCCAGTGACTGGACCACCCGCTCATCGGTGTCGATGCCGAGGACCTCGACGCCCTCCTTCATCAACTCCAGCGCCAGGGAGCGACCGAATCGCCCCAGTCCGATGACCGCGCAACTCTTGGCGAGTCGCTCTGTCTTGCTAGCCAATGATCGGCCTCTCTTCGGGAAGGGTGTGCCGGATCTGTCGCTCGCGCAGGGCGAGCGCCGACACCAGAGTGATCGGGCCGAGTCGGCCCAGGAACATCAGACCCACCAACAGCAGATGGCCGGCTGCGGGGAGGTCGTCGGTGATGCCGGTGGACAGGCCGACCGTCGCGAACGCCGAGGTGGCCTCAAACAGCACTCGGCCGAAGGTGTGGTCGGTCATCTCCAGCAGTGCCAGCGACGCGGCCACGACCGCGGCCACGGACAGCAGCGCCACCGTGAGAGCCTGGCGCTGCACCCGCTCACCGATCCGCCGGTCGAAGGCGTTCACCTGCTGCTGGCCGCGGACCTCGGCGATGATCACGAAGAGCAGGATGACGAACGTGGTCACCTTGATGCCGCCCGCGGTCCCGGCGGACCCGCCACCGATGAACATCAGCACGATCGTGCCCAGCCAGGTGCCTTCATTCATAGCGCCCACATCGAGGCTGTTGAAGCCGGCCGTCCGGGGCATCACCGAATGGAAGAAGGAGGCCATCAGCTTGTACGGCGTGTCCAGACCACCCAGCGTGGCCTGGTTGCGCCACTCGCTGGCCGCCATGAACACGGTTCCACCCACCAACAGCACCACAGTCATCGACAGGGTGAGCTTGGTGTGGATGCTCCAATGTCGCGGCGCCACCCGTCTCGACAACTCCATGATCACTGGGAAGCCCAGACCACCACAGATGACCGCCACCGCGATCGGCAGGCAGATCCAGGCGTCGGTCACGAACCGTTCCAGGGAGTCCTCGTAGAGGGCGAAGCCGGCATTGTTGAACGCCGAGATGGAGTGGAAGACCGCCAGGTACGCCGCCCGGCCCACCCCCTCGTCGTACCCCACCATCAGTCGCACCCACAGGAACAAGGCGGTGGCTGCCTCGAAGACGATGGTGATCTTGGCGACCCCGACCAGCACGCTGCGGATGTCCCCGATCCCCATCGCCTTGGTCTCGGCGGCCGCGGTCAACCGTGAGCGGAGCCCGAGGCGTCTCGCGACAATCAGCCCGAGCAACGACGCCATGGTCATGATCCCGAAGCCGCCGACCTGGATGAGCGCCAGGATCACCACTTGCCCGAACGGCGACCAGTAGGTCGGCGTGTCAACGATGATCAGCCCGGTCACGCAGACCGCGCTGGTGGAGGTGAAGAGCGCCTCGACGAACGATGCCGCCTCGGGGCCGGTGCGCGCCCAGGGCAGCATCAACAGCGCCGTTCCCACCGCGATCACCACAGCGAAGGCGGTGACCACCACCTGCGAGGGGTGTCGGAAGAACCGCCGAGGCGCGACCGTCTGCCGCCTCACCGGGCTGCAGACTCCTCGCCGTGCGTCCCGGGGCGGGGGGCCCACGCCAACTCCTGGGCCGAACGGATCACGATCAGCCGGTCGCCGCGGGCCAACTGGGTGACCACCGGGTCGAAGTAGCGGTAGACGCGCTCGTCGCGCACCACGGCGATCACCTGGTCGGGCAGCGACTGCGGCGCCTTGCCGACCTCGGTCACCAGCAGGTCACGTTCGGCCACCTCGAGTCCATCGCCATAGCTGAGCAGGTCCTCCATCACCTGCCCGAGTGACGGCGACACCGACGCGAGCCCGAGAAGCCGGCCGACAGCGTCGGAGGAGGTGATCACGGCGTTGGCGCCGCTCTGCTTCATCAACGAGGTGTTCTCGTGCTCACGGGCAGAGACGATGATCCAGGCGCCCGGGTTGAGTTGTCGCACCGTCAGCGTGGCCAACACGTTGGTGTCGTCGCGATCGGTGGTGATGATCACTTGCTCAGCACGGCCGACACCGGCACGGCGCAGCACCTCACGTCGGGTGGCGTCGCCGGCGACCACGGCCAGGCCGTCGGCGTGTGCGTCCTCCATCGCCACGCTGGTCGGGTCGACGATGACGATGGACTCCTTGGTCCAGCCGTTGCCGAGCAGCGTGGTCGCCGCGCTGCGGCCCTTGGTGCCGTAGCCCACGATCACCACGTGCTTCTGCTTGCTCATCTGCTTCCTCCATCGGGAGATGCTGAGACGCTCTCGTCCCTCGGTGGCCAGGATCTCCATGGTGCCGCCGACCAGCAGGACCAGGAACGCGATCCGCATCGGGGTGATCACGAACGCCGTGATTCCACGCGCCAGAGGAGTCACCGGTGAGATGTCTCCGTAGCCAGTCGTGCTCAGGGAGACCGTCGTGTAGTACAACGCGTCGAGCAGGCTGATCGTGTCACCGGCAGAGTCCTCGTACCCATGGCGATCGAAATAGACGATCGTCGTCATGACTGCGACGATGCCCAGCGCCATCCCTAGCCGCCGCAACAGCCGCCACCATGGCGACCGGGGCGGCTCGGGCAGGCGGATCCGGCCCCGCGGAGCCCATTCGTCTGGCACGTGGCGAATCTAGTCCACTCCCCCGCCTGTGCGGTGCAACCGGGCCGAGATCAGGCGTTCTCGTTCCCGTTCCCGTTCCCGTTGCTCATCCGCCCCCGCAGCCGCTGCACGAGCTCCCGACGGGCCCGGGTGGTGGTCAACTGCGGGAACACCTCGTCGAACGCCGCGTTCACTGCGGCACCGATCAGCACCGCGATGGAGACGATGTACAGCCAGATGAGCACCGCGATCGGCGCGGCCAGCGGGCCATAGATGGAGGTGGAACCGGCGGAGGTGGCGGTCAGGAACCAGCGCAGCAACCAGGAGCCCAGCACCCAGCAGACCAGCGAGAAGATCGCGCCTGGCAGGTTGAAACTCCAGTGCGTCCGCACCGGCACCGAGATGTGGTAGAGCATCGCCAGGAAGAAGATGCACGACACCAGCACCGTCGGCCAGTAGAACGCCTCCAGGAACGAGAGCTGGTCCGGCACCCAGGCGCGCACCAGTGTCGGGCCGGCGACCACCAGCGGGATGGTCACCATCCCGACCACCAGGCCGAGCGCATAGAGACTGAACGACAGCGCCCTGGTCTTGACGATCCCCCGATGGCCGCCCAGGCCGTGCATGATCGTGATCGTGTCCACGAAGACGTTCAACGCCCGCGAGCCGGACCAGAGCGCGAGCACGAAGCCGATCGAGATGATGTCGTAGCGAACGCCACCGGCCAGCACCTCGTCGATGGTCTGGGTGATGATGCCGTCCACCACCGGCTGGGTGAACGCCTGCGAGGACAGGTCGATCGCCGCTTGGCGTACGTCGGTCACCCGGGTGTCGGGGATCCGTTCGGTCACCACACCGATCGCGCCGGTCAACGCGAAGATCAGCGGAGGCAGCGACAGGATCGCGAAGAAGGCCGCCTCGGCAGCCAGCCCGGTGACCCGATACCGCATGCAGGAGCCGACGGTGGTCACCACCACTCGCCACAGCATCTCCACGAACTGCTGTGGCCTGCGCACCAGCACGTGACGAGCGGCAGACCCCATGGCTCCTACGTTAGCGTCAGGCGAGGTCCAGGCCCGGGTACAACGGGTGCTTGTCGAGCATCTCTGCCGACGCGCTCCGGGTCCGGTCGGCCACCCCGTCAGCAAGCAGGTACGTCGCCTTCGACGGCCCGCCGGCCTTGGTGCTGCCCGGGGTGGTGTTCGAGAGCACGTCGACCACCAGTTCGGCGACCTTGTCGAACTCGTCGTGGCCGAAGCCGCGGGTGGTGAGGGCCGGCGTACCGAACCGGATGCCCGAGGTGTACCAGGCGCCGTTGGGGTCGGACGGGATCGAGTTGCGGTTGGTGACCACCCCGGCGTCCAGCAGCGCCGACTCGGCCTGCCGACCGGTCAGCCCGAACGACGTCACGTCCAGCAGCACGATGTGGTTGTCGGTGCCACCGGTGACCAGGGAGGCCCCCCGGGACAGGAAGCCCTCAGCCATCGACTTCGCGTTGTCGGCCACCCGCTGGGCATAGTCGGCGAACATCGGGGTGCGGGCCTCGGCCAGCGCCACCGCCTTGGCTGCCATCACGTGCGACAGCGGACCGCCGAGCACCATCGGGCAGCCACGGTCGACGCTGGGCGCGTACTCGGAGGTGGCCAGCACCAGTCCGCCGCGCGGCCCGCGCAGCGACTTGTGGGTGGTGGTGGTGACCACGTGGGCGTGCGGGACCGGGTCCTCGTCGCCGGTGAAGACCTTGCCGGCGACCAGACCAGCGAAGTGGGCCATGTCGACCATCAGGGTGGCGCCCACCTCGTCGGCGATCTCGCGCATCTTGGCGAAGTTCACCCGACGCGGGTACGCCGAGTAGCCGGCCACCAGCACCAGCGGCTTGAACTCACGGGCCTTGGCCCGCACCGCGTCGTAGTCGAGCAGGCCGGTCTCCGGGTCGGTGCCGTACTGCTGCTGGTGGAACATCTTGCCGCTGATGTTTGGACGGAAGCCGTGGGTCAGGTGGCCGCCGGCGTCCAGGCTCATCCCCAACAGTCGCTGGTTGCCCAGTTCGGCGCGCAACGCCTCCCAATCGGCCTCGGTGAGTTCGCTCACATTCTTGGCGCCGAACTTCTCCAGCCAGGGGCCCTCGACCCGGTGCGCGAGGATCGACCAGAACGCCACCAGGTTGGCATCGATGCCGGAGTGGGGCTGGGCATAGGCGTACTCGGCGCCGAAGAGTTCGCGGGCGTGCTCGGCCGCGAGGGACTCGACGGTGTCGACGTTCTGACAGCCGGCGTAGAAGCGGTGACCGACCGTGCCCTCGGCGTACTTGTCGCTGAACCAGGTGCCCATGGTGAGCAGCACGGCGGGCGAGGCGTAGTTCTCGCTGGCGATCAGCTTCAAGGAGGCCCGCTGGTCGGCGAGCTCGGCCCGGGTGGCCTCGGCGATCCGCGGTTCGACGGCCTCGATGACCTGGAGCGCCTGGCTGTAGGCGCTGCTGGTGAGCCGGGAGTCGAAGGGCAGGGTGGAGTCGGTCATGGGCGGAAGCCTAACCGCCCTCGCTGTTCGTCCAGATCCCGGACACACGTCTCAGACTATGAAATGAGGATTTGTGTCAACGCCGTCCGATCCTTGAGACTGGCGCTCATGATCAGCGCTGCGACGCAAACCCACCTCGTGGTACGGCGCCACGTGGACTATGGGCGTACCGGCAGCATGATGTGTTGGCCTCGCTGAACGCGACCTGACCCCCGCCCACATCCTGCGCGCAGCGCCGCGCGCGACACGTCAGCTAAGGATCGAATCCCCGCATGCCTGACCTGCGCTTCCAGTCCCAGCCCGCTCGGCACACCGAGGTCCCGCGCCCCAAGCGCGGTGAGGGCCAGTGGTCGTTCGGTTTCACCGAACCCCTGAACAAGAACGAGCAGTCCAAGAAGGACGACGACCCGCTCAACGTCCGGAACCGGATCCTCTACACCTACTCCAAGCGGGGCTTCGACTCGATCGACCCCGCCGACCTGCGCGGCCGGTTCCGCTGGATGGGCCTCTACACCCAGCGCGCCCCTGGGATCGACGGGGGCAAGACCGCGGTCCTGGAGGAGGAGGAGCTCGACGACCGGTACTTCATGATGCGGGTCCGCACCGACGGCCAGGTCCTGGACGCGGGCGCTCTGCGCGCGCTGGGCGAGGTCTCGAACGAGTTCGCCCGCGGCACCGCCGACATCACTGACCGCAACAACATCCAGTACCACTGGATCGAGATCGAGAACGTCCCGGAGATCTGGGAGCGGCTCGAAGGCGCGGGGCTCACCACCCTGGAGGCCTGTGGCGACTCGCCGCGTCCGTTCCTGGGCTCACCGGTCGCCGGGATCGCCAAGGACGAGATCATCGACGGGTCCGCCGCGCTGGCCGAGATCAAGCAGCGGGTGCTGGGCAACCCGGCGTACTCGAACCTGCCGCGCAAGTTCAAGACCTCGCTCACCGGCCACCCCAGCCACGACACCGCGCCCGAGGTGAACGACGTCGCCTTCGTCGGCACCGTGCACCCCGAGCACGGGCCCGGTTTCGACCTGTGGGTCGGCGGCGGGCTCTCCACCAACCCGCACCTGGCCGGCAAGCTCGGCGTCTGGATCCCGCTCGAGGAGGTGGCCGACGCCTGGGAAGGTGTGGCCGCCATCTTCCGCGACTACGGCTACCGCCGGCTCCGGTCCCGGGCCCGACTCAAGTTCCTGGTCGCCGACTGGGGCGTGGAGAAGTTCCGGGAGGTCCTGGAGAAGGAGTACCTGGGCCGCGAGCTCGTCTCCAACCCCTCCCCCGAGGTGCCCGACAAGCAGGGCGATCACATCGGCGTCCACGAGCAGAAGGACGGCCGCTTCTACATCGGCGCCGCCCCGATCGTGGGCAGGGTCAGCGGTGACGTGCTCACCGGACTCGCCGACCTGGTGGAGCGGTACGACGCCGCCGGCGCCCGGCTCACCGCCTACCAGAAGCTGGTGGTGCTGGGTGTGCCGGCCGAGTCCACCGACGCGTTCGTCGCCGACCTCGAGCAGATCGGCCTCACCGCGACCCCGTCCAACTGGCGGCGGCGCACGATGGCCTGCACCGGCATCGAGTTCTGCAAGTTGGCGATCGTGGAGACCAAGGCCCGGGCGGCCTCGCTGATCGACGAGCTCGAGAGGCGTTTCCCCGACCTGGACACCCCGATCTCGGTCAACGTCAACGGCTGCCCGAACGCGTGCGCCCGCACCCAGGTCGCCGACATCGGTCTCAAGGGTCAGCTGGTCCTGGACGAGGACGGCAACCAGGTCGAGGGCTACCAGGTGCACCTGGGTGGCGGACTGGCGCTGGGCGCCAACTTCGGCCGCAAGCTGCGCGCCCACAAGGTGACCAGCGCCGCCCTCGACGACTACATCACCTGCGTGGTCGGCAACTTCCTCGTCGAACGCACCGAGGGCGAGACGTTCGCGTCCTGGGTGCAGCGCACCGACGAGGAGAACCTGCGCGGCGACAAGCGACTCGACCCGGTCCCGGTGTGAGCCCGGAGCCGAGATGAGTGAGCGTGCGGTCCCCTACCACTGCCCCTACTGCGGGGACGTGGACCTGCGTCCGCACGAGGTGGCCGGCGAGGACGGCTCCATCTCGTCGCCGCCAGGCACCTGGGAATGCCGCTCCTGCCTCAGGGCGTTCTCACTGCGCATGCTCGGCATGTTGAACCGACCGACTACGAGGAGGTGACTGGATGACCACCGCAACCACCCGCGCAGCTCGCGAGTTCCGGGGCACCCACACCGACGGTCGCACCCCCGAGGAGTTGCGCGAACTCGTCTCCCACGTGGGCGCCGAACTCGAGCTGGCCCCCGCCGAGCACATCATCGAGTGGGCGGTGGCCACCTTCGGTGAGCGCTTCTGCGTCACCTCATCGATGGGCGACGCGGTACTGGCCCACCTGGCCGCCAAGGTCGCCCCCGGACTGGACGTGGTCTTCCTGGACACCGGCTACCACTTCATCGAGACCATCGGCACCCGGGACGCGGTCGCAGCCACCCTGGACGTGAACCTGGTCACCATCGCGCCGACCCTGAGCGTGGCCGAGCAGGATGCCAAGTACGGCAAGGATCTCTACAAGACCGATCCCGACGCCTGCTGCGCGATGCGCAAGGTCGCGCCGCTCAGCGACTCCCTCGCCGGGTACGACGCCTGGGCCACCGGCCTCCGTCGCGCGGAGACCCACAACCGGGTGATCGCGCCGGTGATCGGCTGGGATGCGAAGAAGGCCAAGGTCAAGGTCTCTCCCATCGCCCGGTGGAGCGACGAGGACGTGGAGCGGTACATCGCCGAGAACGGCGTCCTGGTCAACCCTCTCGTCCACGACGGCTACCCCTCCATCGGCTGCTGGCCGTGCACGCGCCGGGTCGCTCCCGGCGAGGACCCGCGCAGTGGCCGATGGGCCGGAACCAACAAGACCGAATGCGGGATCCACTCGTGATCCCGCAGCCCAGAGACGACAACGGAGTCGATCGCCCGTACGCAACAGACTGGAGGCGTCACTGATGGCAGCTCCTGCACTCATTGCCCTGGCCCACGGCAGCCGCGACCCCCGCTCACCGGAGACCATCAAGGCTCTCGTGGACGAGGTCCGTCGGCTCCGACCGGACCTGCGGATCGAACCTGCGTTCCTGGACCTGTCCCGTCCGTTCTTCGGCACCGTCGTGGACAGGCTGGTCCGCGCCGGCTTCGACGAGATCGTCGTCGTCCCCCTGCTGCTGACCGAGGCCTTCCACGCCAAGGTCGACGTGCCGACCGTGATCGCCGAAGCGACCGCGAAGCACCCCGGGCTGCGGATCCGCTGCACCGACATCCTCGGCACCGAGCCGATCTTCCTTGAGGTGCTGGACCTGCGGATGCGCGAGGCCCTCAAGCAGGCCCGGATCCGCGAGCTCGACGCGCTGGTGCTGGCCGCAGCCGGCTCCAGCGACCCGCTGGCCAACCAGGCCGTCGCCCGGTTGGCGCGTGTCTGGGGCACCCGGCACAAGCTCCCGGTCACCGCCGCCTACGCCTCCTCCGCTCCCCCGGCCACCGGTGAGGCGGTCCGCACCTTCCGTCGCGAGGGTCGCCGCCACGTCGCGGTCGCCTCGCTCTTCCTGGCCCCGGGATTCCTGCCGGACCGGGCCGCGGAACTGGCCATGGAGGCCGGTGCGGTGGCCATCTCTGAGCCGTTGGGTGCGCACCCCGAGATCGCTCGCACCGTGTTGGCCCGCTACGCGGTCGGTGCCGTGGAACTGGTGCCGGTCTAGGCCACGAACTGCTGCAGCAGATGCTCCAGCTGACGGGCCGGGTCCGCGGTGAGTCCGCCGTGGACCGGCCCCGGCTGAAGCACTGTGCTTCGGGGTGCCTTCAAGAACCCGAACCGGGTCCCCAGGTCCCCGCGAGCCGCGGCGCCGGCGCGCACGTCGCCCGCACAGACCTGTTCGACGAAGGCGAGTCCGTCACACACCTGAGCGAGGTCCAGGCCCGGGTCGAGCGCCCGTAGCCGGTCGGCGTCGCAGTGCCAGGCGGCGTCCAGGTAGTCCGCAGCCTGACAGTGCAGCACCACGCCGACGTTGAGGAACTCTTCGCGCTCGACACGCGGCACACACCGCAGTACGACGTACTGGTAGGCGAGCAGGTTGGTCATGCCGCCTCCTGGGGCATCCACGTGCGACTGGCCAGGCGAGCGGTGAGGAAGTCCAGGTAGGCGGCCCGCACCTGATTCGGCGTCCTCGCGCTGGCTACGCCGGGCAGCCAGTCGTCGGGGACGTCGTCGAGGACACCCATCAGAGCCTCCCGACTCAGCAACGGCCGGGCCACGGCGTCGGCGGCTCGGAGGTGCTCCAGGTGCTGGACGAAGATGTGCTCCTCGGCCTGCCAGGGCTGGGACGCGAACCGCTGCGGGTCCCCCACGTGGTCGCGCCACCCGTGGTGGAAGTAGAGACAGGCGCCGTGATCGATGGCGACCAGCCGCCGATGCCACAGCAGCAGGTTCGGGTTGCGCCAGGACCTGTCGACGTTGGCCACGAACGCATCCAGCCACAGCACCTTGCCGGCCTCGGCGGGGTCGACCGGCGTGGCACTGTCGACGTTGAAGGCGCCGGGCAGGAAATCCACCCCGAGGTTGAGGCCGACGCTGGCCTTGAGCAGGTCCTGAACCTCCTCGTCGGCCTCGAAACGGGCGATCTCGGCGTCCAACTCCAGCGCCACCAACCGTGGTGTCTCCACACCGATCTGGCTGGCGATGCCGGCGACGATGACCTCGGCGGCCAGCACCCGCAACCCCTGACCGGCACCACGGAACTTGCACACGTAGAGCCCGAGATCATCAGCCTCCACCAGACCCGGCAGGCTGCCGCCCTCGCGCAGCGGGGTGACGTAGCGCGTCACCGCCTGAGTCGCGATCACCGCTGCGCCGGGTCGTCGAGGAGCCGGGCGCGCTGGGCCTCCACGTCGAAGTCGGCCTCGGGCCAGGCAAGATCCATCGCCGACATCGTCTCGTGCAGCAGGCTGGCCACGGCCAGGTTTCGGTACCACTTCCGGTCGCTGGGGACGATGTGCCAGGGCGCCTGGTCGGTGTTGTTGCGCTCCAAGGTGATCTCGTAGGCGCGTTGGTAGTCGTCCCAGACCGCACGTTCGTCGATGTCGCCGGGGTTGAACTTCCAGTGCTTGGCCGGGTTGTCCAGCCGCGCCAGCAGACGCTCCCGTTGGGTCTCGGCGGAGATGTGCAGCATGCACTTCACGATCCGGCAGCCGCCCTCCACCAGGTCCGCCTCGAACTCGTTGATGGCGTCGTAGCGGCGTTCGATCTCCTCGGGCGGCGCCATCGCCCGGACACGCTGGATCAGCACATCCTCGTAGTGGCTGCGGTCGAAGACACCGATGAAGCCCGGCTCGGGCAGAGCCCTGCGGACCCGCCACAGGAAGTCGTGGCCACGCTCCTCGGCCGTGGGTGCCTTGAACCCAGTGATCTTGAGGCCCTGGGGGTCGACCAGCGCCACCGCCTTGCGGATGGTGCCGCCTTTGCCCGCGGTGTCCATGCCCTGGAGCACCAACAGCACCCGGGGTGCGTCCTGATCGCCGCGGTGCGCGAACATCCGCTCCTGGAGTTCGGACAGTTCGGTCTCCAGTGCCTGGAGCGAGGCCTCGCCGGCCTCCTTGTCGTCACCGAAACCGGGCGTCTCTGAGGGATCGAACTCGGTGAGGTCCACCGGGCCGGGGGCCGGGCGCAGCAGCGACGATCTCATGAACGACACCCTATGTGGAGCCGTTTGCCGGAGGCCTCATCCGAGCACCGTGGCCACGTCGAGGCTGCACCCGACCACGGTCGACACACCGCCGTCGGACTGGGGCTCGTCGAACCAGAGCCCCTGCGTGAATCCGACCTTGTCGAGAACCCGCAGCGAGGCGCCGTTGCGATGGTCCGGGGCCGCGAAGAAGGTGCGGGACTCGGGGTACCGCCGCCGGGCGCTGAGCATCCAAGCCCACACCATCAACGTCCCACTGCCACGTCCGGTGAACTTCTCCTCACCGATCAGGTAGTCGACGCCGACGGCGTCCGGAGCGGGGGTGGGTACGGCGTACTGGGGATGGTCAGCGATCAGGTAGTCCTGGATGAAGCCGACCGAACGACCGTTGAGTTCAGCGATCCAGAGCCGGGTGGCTCCTCGCCCATCGATGGCCGGCAGATACTGCTCCTCGATATGTGCGGTGTCACCAGGCCACCACTGGTGGATGTGGGCACTGCTGCGCCAACGCACCATGTCCGGGAGGTCGCCACGTGTCATCGGCCGGAGGCCGACGGTCGTGTCCGGAGTCACCACGAAGCGTTTGGGGTCCCCGGAGAGGTCTGCGGGCACCGGCTCACCCGGCACGGTCGCCGCGATCCGCCGCGCCGCAGCCGCCCAGCTCTCATGGGCTTGGGCGATCCCGGCCAGCTCGCGGCCACCGTGCGCCACGCTCACGTGCACCACCACGCTGCCCGAGCCTAGGCTCAATCGAGGTCCGCGTCAGCCCAGTCGAGCGACAACTCCTCCCGGACCACCCTGAAGGCGGTCCCTGCCGGGTAGCCCTTCCTGGCGAGCATGCCGACCAGGCGTCGGGTGGCCTTCTCGGCAGGGAGACCGCGGACAGTCCGCAGCCGCCCGCGCACCAACGCCCGCGCGGTGTCGAACTCGGCGTCAGGGGACACCTCATCGAGCGCGTCGCGGGCCAGGTCCTCGTCGATGCCCTTGCGACGCAGCTCGGCGGCCAGGGCTCGCCGGGCCAGCCCGCGACTGCGTTGACGGGACTCCACCCACGCCCGGGCGAAGGCGGCGTCGTCGACGAGGCCCACCTCGGTGAAGCGGTCGAGCAGTCGGGTCGCGATCTCGTCGGGCACACCGCGCCCGGCGAGCTTGTCGGCCAGCTCCTTGCGGCTGCGGGCCTGCCCGGTGAGCTGGTCAAGCAGGATCTTGCGGGCAACCGCCTCCGGATCAGGCTCGGGATCCTGCTCCGGCGGCGGCGGCGACGCGGACACCATCGGACTCAGAAGTCGTCGACACCGATCGGCGCATCCGAGAGTTCGTCACTCGGCTGGTCGACCTGGGGGCCGACTCCGAGCTGCTCCAGGATGCGCTTCTCGATCTCGTTGGCCAGATCCGGGTTGTCGCGCAGGAAGGTGCGCGCGTTCTCCTTGCCCTGGCCGAGTTGATCGCCTTCGTAGGTGTACCAGGCTCCGGCCTTGCGGATCAGGCCCGCCTCCACACCGACGTCGATCAGCCCACCCTCGCGGGAGATGCCCTTGCCGTACATGATGTCGAACTCGGCCTGCTTGAACGGTGGGGCCACCTTGTTCTTCACGACCTTGACCCGAGTACGGTTGCCCACCATCTCGGTGCCGTCCTTGAGGGTTTCGATACGGCGCACGTCGAGCCTGACCGAGGAGTAGAACTTCAGCGCCCGGCCACCGGTGGTGGTCTCCGGCGAACCGAACATCACGCCGATCTTCTCGCGCAGCTGGTTGATGAAGATGGCGGTGGTGCCCGAGTTGTTGAGCGCACCGGCGATCTTCCGCAGCGCCTGGCTCATCAGCCGCGCCTGCAGGCCCACGTGGCTGTCGCCCATCTCCCCCTCGATCTCGGCCCGGGGCACCAGCGCGGCCACCGAGTCGATGACGATCAGGTCCAGCGCACCGGAACGGATCAGCATGTCGGCGATCTCCAGCGCCTGTTCGCCGGAGTCGGGCTGGGAGACCAGCAAGGCGTCGGTGTCGACGCCCAGAGCCTTGGCGTAGTCCGGATCCAGAGCGTGCTCGGCATCGATGAAGGCCACGATGCCGCCGCTGCGCTGGGCGTTGGCCACCGCGTGCAGAGCGACCGTGGTCTTGCCGCTGGACTCGGGGCCGTAGATCTCCACCACCCGGCCGCGGGGCAGACCCCCCACCCCCAGAGCGACGTCGAGAGCGATGGCGCCGGTCGGGATCACCTCGAGTGGCGCCCTGGTCTCGTCACCCAGTCGCATGACCGAGCCCTTGCCGAACTGCTTCTCGATGTTCGCGAGTGCTGCATCGAGTGCCTTGCCGCGGTCACCAGCCATGGTCTGTTCCGTCCCGTCGATAGTGCTGTGGTCCTGTCACACATGAACGCTAGGCGGGGGCTCCGACAATCCGGAACCACCACCCCATCGGCTGTGGATAGCCTGTGCCGGTCGTTGCCGTCCCTCCGACGTGCAGCCACTCTAGTACGAACACGTGTTCGATCCAGGTGACGACACGCCGCGTGTCGTCACCCCGAGACCCTGGAAGGCCAGATGTCATCCACACCTGCGCCCGTGCATGTCGATCCCCGTCGTCCCGGGGGCCCGCTGGACTGGGGGATGCTGCTGCTGGCCGCGACCTCGGTGGCGCTGTTGGCCTGGATCACCTTCTGGGACGTGCCCCCCGAGGTCGAGCGCCGAGTGATCCTCGCCGACTACCTGGTGTGCGCGATCTTCGCCGTCGAGTTCGGGCTCCGGTGGATCCGGGCGGGAGGCTGGACCTTCCCGTTCCGGTACTGGTACGAGGTGCTCGGCATGATCCCCATCTCCCATCCCTTCTTCCGGTCCTTCCGGCTGCTTCGGATCGTCGCCGTGCTGGCGCGGCTCGGCCGGGTCGCCGACCGGGCGCTCGGTGACCGGGTGACCGAGGCCGTCGTACGCCGGTTCAGCGACACCATCGTCTCGGTGATCAGGCGACCGGTCACGGTGGCGGTGATGGACGAGGTGACCGCCGTGCTGGCGGCCGGCGCGCACTCGCGCAACGTCGCCACCGCTCTGGACCGCAATCGCGAGGAACTCGACGAGATGATCGTCGAGCTGGTGCGCGCCGACCCGGCGATCGGGCGGCTCCGGCACCTCCCCTTCCATGCCGAGCTCGTCAGGACCGTCAGTGGCGTCGTCTTCCGGATGATCTTCCAGGCGCTGCACGACCCCCGCACCCACGCCCTGATCGGTGATGTCATCCACGAGTCGGCCGGCCAGATGCGCCGTGAGGTGCGCACGGGTGACTACGAGAGCGCCCGCGCCGGCGTACGCGCCCCTCAGCGCTCAGCCGGAGACTCGTGACCGGCCGGCCACCCAGGCTGCGACCGCCACTCCCAGTGCCAGCACACCCGCGAACCCGTTGAGGGCGGCATAGCCGAGGGTGCCCACCACCACCCCGGCCAGGGCGCCCGCGGCCGCTGCGGTGAGACCCATGACCATGTCGGCCGAGCCCTGCACGTCGGTACGTGAATGCAGAGGGGTCAGGTCCGAGATCAGGGTCGAGGCGGCGACCGTGGCGAACGACCAGCCCAGGCCGAGCAGGAACAGCCCGACCAGGATCTGCCACGAGTGCCCTTCGGGGGCGAAGCCGCACAGCACCAGCGACACCATCAGGATCGCGAAGCCGGCTCCGAGCACCGCTGCCCGGCCGATGGCGTCGGCCAACCAGCCCACCAACGGTGAGAAGGCGAACATGCCGAGCACGTGGATGCTGATCACCACCCCGATGACCCGCAGGTGCGCGCCGCCGTGATCCATGTGCAGTGGTGTCATCACCATCACGGCGACCATCACCGCATGGGCCAGGGCCAACCCGGCGATCGCCGCGCCCACCGCCGGCTCCGCCCTGATCACCTCCGCGACCCGGCCCCACGAGGTGCCCGCCGGGGTCGCCACCGTGACCTCGGCGTGCTGGCGAGCTAACAGCAGCGGGTCGGGGCGCAGCCAGCAGGCCAGGATCAGCGCCGCCACCAGCATCGCGACCGCCCCGATGGCGAACGGACCGGTGAGTTCGGGTATCTGCAGGCGCTGAGCAACCCAGGCCGAGAGTCCGGTGAGGTTGGGGCCGGCGACGGCACCGATGGTGGTGGCCCAGACGACCACTGAGAGGGCACGGGCCCGGTGCTCGGGGAGGGCCAGGTCGGTGGCAGCGAAACGGGCCGCGCTGTTGGCCGCGGTGGTGGTCCCCAAGAGCACCGCGCCGAACAGCAGCAGCGGCATGGAGCCGAGCACGCCCGCCAACACACACAGCAGGGATCCGATGGCGCCGGTCACCAGCCCGATGACCAAGCCACGCCGACGACCCCACCTCGACATCAGTCGGGCGAGCCAGAACGCGGCCACGGCGGCACCCAGCACCTGCGCGGTCTGGACCAGCCCCGCCTGCTGGGTGGATCCGGACAGGTCACGGGCCAGGAGCGAGGCGGTGGCGATGCCGATGGTGATGCCCATCGCGCCGACCGCCTGCGCGGCGACCAGGGTCCGAACCGTGTGCCGTTGGGCCGCAGCCAGCGTGGCCGCGGTGTCGAGACTCATCTCAGCGACTCGGGGAGTTCCAGGGTGCGACACACCACCGCCCACACCTGCTTCGGCGCGTCGCCGGCCTGCAGCGCCTCGGCCGGGGTCTGACCTCCGAGGGCACTGATCACGTGCGTGTTCGCCCAGTGACGACCGAAGTCCTCCCCCATCGCCTCGGTCATCCGGGCCCAGAACTCGGTGTGCCTCACCCGGGCATTCTTGCAGCCGGTGCCACGCCCGATCGACCGGGCTGCGAGGATGCCGGGTATGGCTGCGTACGAGACCAGGCCCGCCACCGACGCCGACCTCCCGCAGATCTCCGGGATCTATGCCCACGCTGTGGAGACCTCGCACACCACCTTCGATCTCGAACCACCCGACCTCGACTACTGGCGGGCACGCCTGGACGGCCAGCACCCCGGCGACCACCTGCTCGTGGCAGTGGACGAGAGCGACGCAGTGGTCGGCTACGCCTACTCGTGGTCCTACCGACCCCGGCCCGCCTACGACACCACCCGGGAGACCTCGATCTACCTGGACTCCTCCGTTCGCGGTCGCGGCATCGGCAAACTGCTCTACTCGGCGCTGCTGGAGACGATGGCTGTCTCCGGGGTGCACACGGCGGTGGCGCTGGTGGCGCTCCCGAACCCGCCCAGCGAAGCGCTGCACCTGGCCGCCGGCTTCGAGAAGGTCGGCCAGTTGACCCAGGTGGGTCGCAAGTTCGATCAGTGGATCGACGTGGCCTGGTATCAGCGGATGCTGGTCAACCTGCCCTGAACGCTCAGGACAGCAGCAGCGTGTCCAGCCGGCGGCGCACCACCCACAGGCCGGCCACTCCCATCGCCGCCAGATAGACCACCGAGAGCGCCGAATCCCAGGTGACGGTGCCCAGGGTCAGTTCGCGGCAGAGCACCACGCCCCGATACAGCGGGGTCGCCTCCACCAGCCACCGCACCCACCCCTCGTAGGCTGTGATCGGGAAGAAGGTGGCCGAGAAGAGGAACATCGGCAGCTGGGCCAGGGTGATCTTCTCGAAGTCCTGCCAGGTCTTCAGATAGGTGGTCACCGCCATGAAGACCGCGGAGAAGGCGAAGGCGATCAGCACCGACGCCGGCAACGCCAGCAGCGCCCACCAGGAGGTGGTGTAGCCCATCGCCACCATGATCAGCAGGAAGCCGGCGCTGTAGACGCTGCCGCGCAACAGTCCCCAGGTGATCTCGCCGCGGGAGACGTCCAGGGTGGTCAGCGGCGTGGCCAGGATCCCGTCGTACAGCTTCTGGTAGCGGAGCTTGAAGAAGACGTTGAAGGCGCTGTCCATCATCGCGCCGTTGAACGCCGAGACCGCCAACAGGGCGGGAGCCACGAACGCTGCGTAGGAGACCACGGTGCCGTGATGGTCGAAGCCGTCGATCATGGCGCCGATGCCGATGCCGATCGAGAACAGGAAGAAGACCGGCTCCAAGAAGCCGGTCATGAACAGCCGCCAGGCGTGCCGGTAGGCCAGGAAATTGCGCAGTACGACGATCCCGACGGCCGGGGCGGGGGCGAGCGGCTGGTAGGTGGCCATCTCACTTCTCCAGTCGTCGGGTCAGTCGGCGGACCGCGCACGCCCAGCCCAGGACCGTCAACGCCGCCAGAACCACGACGTGCAGCGCCACCAACGCCCAGTCGACGGTGTCCAGTGCGAACATCCGGGAGAGGTTGACCCCGTGCCACAGCGGAGTGAGCCGGGCGACCCATTCCATCACCGGCCCCAGGTTGCTGACCGGGAAGAAGGCACCCGAGAAGAGCATCAGCGGGACCATGCCCAGGCGGAAGATCACCGCGAAGCCCTGTTCGTTCTGGAGGCCTGCGGTGATGGCGAGGACCAGTGCGCCGAACGCCATCCCGACCAGCACCTGGGCCACGAACGCGAGCAGCGCCCCCCACCAGGTGGCGAAGACCCCGAACGGTGCCAGCGCCAGCATGAAGACCGCGCAGGTGGTGACCAGCCGGAAGAGCACGAACAGCAGCGTCGAGGTGATCAGGTCGACGATCCGCAGGGGTGTGGCCAGCATCGACTCGTACACCCGGTGCCACTTGATCATGCCCATCACCGGGTAGGTGGTCTCGAAGACGGCGATCTGCATCGCATGCGCGGCGATCAGGCCGGGCACCACGAAGGCGAGGTACGACGATGCGCCCTCCAGCGTCGCCGGATCGGCCTCGATGAAGCCGCCCAGGATCACCCCCAGCGCCAGCACGTAGAGCAGCGGCGCGAGGAAGGAGGTGATCACCGACCCCTTCCAGGTGCGTTGGTAGACGATCGCCCAGTAGTCGAAGAGGCGGCGCTGCGCCTCCAGCTGGCTCAGGGTGGGGCTATCGGACGACATCAGTCCACCAGCGTCCGGCCGGTCAGCCGCAGGAAGACGTCCTCCAGGGTGGAGCGCCGCACCAGCACGGCGGCCGGTTGCAGGCCGCGCTCGTGCACCTTGGCGATCACCTCTTCGCCGTCCTGGCAGTAGACCAACAGCCGGTCCGGGAGTGCCTCGACCCGCTCCCCCAGGTCCGCCACTCTGCCCACGAGTTCCTGGTGGGTCTCGGTGACCCCGAAGCGGAGCTCGGCCACCTCACGGGTGGAGTGCGCTCGGATCAGTTCGAGGGGTGCGCCCTCGGCGACGATGAGCCCCTTGTCCATCACCACCAGCCGGTCGCACAGTTGCTCGGCCTCGTCCATGTAATGGGTGGTCAGCACCAGGGTGACGCCCTGCTGCTTCAGCCGGAAGAGGCGGTCCCACAACACGTGCCGTGCTTGCGGGTCCAGGCCGGTGGTCGGTTCGTCGAGGAGGAGCAGGTCGGGCTTGTTGATCAGCGATCGGGCGATGGTCAGCCGCCGCTTCATCCCTCCCGACAGTGCCTCGACCCGCGCCTTGGCCTTCTCGGTGAGTTGGACGAACTCCAGCAGTTCGTCGGCCCGATCGCGCACCTCGCTGCGCGGAATGCCGAAGTATCTGCCGTAGACGACGAGGTTGTCCCGGACGTTCAGCTCCGGATCGAGAGTGTCCTCCTGCGGGCAGACACCCAGGCGCGCGCGGATCTGCGGGCCGTCGGTGAGGGGGTCCAGCCCGAGGATGCGCAGGGTGCCGCTGGTCGGCGGCGAGACGGCTGCCACCATCCGCATCGTCGAGGACTTGCCGGCCCCGTTGGGACCGAGGAAGCCGAAGGCCTCGCCTCGGGGGACGTCCAGATCGATGCCGCGAACCGCCTCCACCGAGCCGAACGACTTGCGCAGGTCGCGTGCCTGGATCATCGCGTCGGTCACGTCCGCGACCCTAGCGCCGTACCCCTGATCGCACCCACCCGATATTCGTTCAGGCCGACGCCCGGCCCACCAGCAGCCACCCCTCGGCGGGGCTGACCCCTCCGAAGCAGTTGGCCCAGGGCTCGGGGGCGGTGTGCCCGTCGCCGTAACGCGCGACGAAGTCGGTCAGGGCCGGATGATCGGCATGACTCACGTGGAGTTGCCGGCCCCAGACCGTGGCGACCACGTCACCGTCCTGGCCCGGATAGGGCGACACCACGCCCGCGGGGCCGGCCAGGTCGGCCAGGGTGTCGATCTGTGCCTGGGAGAGCCCGGGTCGATAGGTGAGCCAGAGGGTGCCGTGCTCGAGAGAATGGACCATCAGCTCGTTGGGGACGGGCGCGTCGTACACGCCGCAGGTGAGCCAGGTGGCGTTGTGCGGGCCGCCGACGGGTGGGCCTTGCGGGTAGTCGATGGTGCCGCGCTGGTGGTCCACCGGGAGGTCTTCGTACTCGACCACGAGTGGCTGAGCGGCCGAACCTGCCGGCACTCCGGCCCGCAGCAGGAGGACGCCGGCGAGGACGGTGCCGCCAACGACGGTGCCGATCAAGATCGCCCCAAGGACAGCGGCAATCAGGCACCCGGTGCGAGAACTTCCCTGCGTCGCGGGTGCGCCGAAAGGGTCAGTCATCCGCGAGCAACTCCTCGACCCGGGCGACCTTGGCGGTGAGCTGTCCGGTGTGCCCGGGGCGGATGTCTGCCTTCAGGACGAGCGAAACCCGGGGGGATTCGGCGGCGACGGCCTCGACCGCGGCCTTCACGACCGACATCACCTCGTCCCACTCCCCTTCGACGGTGGTGAACATGGCGTCGGTGCGGTGTGGCAGTCCAGACTCGCGGACCACGCGGACTGCGGCGGCAACCGCGGCGGCCACCGAACCGTCGGGTCCCGAGATCGTCGGTGCCACGCTGAAGGCTACGAGCATGAGGGCAGGTTAGTGGTTGGCAGTTGCGATGGTCGCCCCGGTGCACGCCGTGAGCTACTCCGACGACGCGAGCAGCGGCCGCCTCGGATCGAACGGGTCGTCGCAAGGTGCGGCGACGCAGAGCAAGGTATCGGCGTAGAAGGTTGGGCTTGAGGTCCTAGCCTTGGCGCTGGCGGGATCATGACCGCCTTCCCGGCCAGTAACTCGACGTGCGAGGGGACACGATTCTGATGGACGAGGTGCCTGCTATCCCCGCAGTCCCATCGGCGGATGCCCTCTGGGATCGCTATCTGGCTCTCCTCGATATCTATGGCATTGTGGAGCCTGATCCCGACGGAGTTCGAGTTGGGCTCACCTGGGGAGGTGAGGCAAGGATCCGGCTCACGAAGTCAGAGTTGTACTCCTATGTGCACGACTACGTCGAGGCCAGAGCGGAGGAACTGCTCGGACCGGGCCTTGAGGACGGCCTTCCCAGTCCGCTAATTGACTCTGTAACCGCCTGTCTTGGTTCGCAGGATGCAGCAACGGCAGTCTACAGAAGGTTCGGATGGGATCTCTTTCCGGAGACCATGATCCTGCCGGGAAGCTGAGGCTGCTCACAGGTCTTCTGCCCGAGGACAGCCCGTGTCTGGTCCCGCTTCGCCTCAGGCCGGGACAGCGGCCAACCCGTTCAGCGCGACGGCCACGTCGCCTTGGTGGGCCACATAGCTGATGTGCGGCGCGAACCCCATCGCGACGTTGATGTCGAGCATCCAGGGGTTCGACTCAGCGTTGTAGGTCTCCACCACGGCGAGTTCGGGATGCTGTTCGAGGGCAAGCAGAATGTTGGCGCCCTTGACCCAGCGTCCGATGCGCTTGCCGCGATGCTCTCGAGCGACGCCGGTGTCACCCTGCTGCCCGATCTGCGGACGGAACCCGTTCACGAACAGCTCGCTGAATCCGGCGCCGCTGCCATCGGGGGCGATCACCAGGCTGGTCACCACGACCCGGTTCTGCGCCTGCCAACGCTGTTCGCGCTGTCGCAGCTCTTCGGCGGTGGTGCGCTCGATGGTGTAGTCGAGGTCGTCGACCGGCGCATCCAGCATCGCGTCGGTGGCGTCCAGATAGGCGCTCAGGTACTCCTCGGGGCACCGGTTCACGAACTGGACCATCCGATAGCCGGCCGCAGTGGTGGCCGCGTCGTTCACCCAGCGACGCATCAGGTCGCGGTCCAAGGAGGCGATCCCCAGCCGACTGCACCGCTCGACCGTGCCTCGCGTCAGGCCCAGCCTGGTGAACCAGGCCTCGGCCTCGCCAGGGAGTTGGGGTGAGTACCACAGATGGGCCTGGGTGCGGTTCTCGCTGGTGGCGCGCTCCAGGGCGGTCCGGATCAGGGCCCTCGCCACTCCGAGACGTCGGAAACGAGGCCGCACCGAGCACCACTCGACCGTGGCCAGGTGGGTGTTCTCCTCGCCGTCCTCGAGGTAGAGCACGACCTCGCCCGCCGGCTCCCCGTCCACGTGGGCTACCCACGCAAGGTAGCGGGCGCGCTCACGCGGGATGAGGAACTCCGCAGCCAACTCCTGCGTGGGGATGGGCGGGTCCTCGGGGGCGATCTCGGCGTCGGTCTCGGCACGGATCAGCGCCCAGTCCTCGATCAGTGCCGTGTCCTCACGGCGGCACTCGGTGACGGTGACGTTCATGGGTTCAGTGAACCAACGGGGGCCGGTCGACGTCGACCGGTTTTCCGATCAGCCGTCGCAGCTTGGCCATCGCATCCCGGTGGTGCGACTTCACGGTGCCGATCGAGATCCCCAGGGCCTCAGCGGTGGCGCGCTCGGTGAGGTCCTCGTAGTGGCGCAGCACCACGATCGCCCGCTGCCTCGGCGACAGCGCGCCGAGAGCCGCGGCCAGGTCGATCCTGTCGTCGGTGCCGTCCGGTGCCTGCGAAGGTTCCTGCCCCGGTGGCCCGAGGACCTCGCGCCACCGGCGCCGCCGCCAGCGGGAGATGTTCTCCCGGGCCAGCGCCTTCTTCAGGTAGGGCTCGGGGTTCCCGGTGATCCGCGGCCAGTGCGGCACCGCCTTGATCAGCACCGCCTGCACCAGGTCCTCGGCGTCCTGGGCGTGCCCGGTGAGCAGGTACGCCGTCCGCAGCAGCGCACCCTGCCGGGCAGCGACGTACTCGGTGAAGTCCTGCTCAGCCGCGTCCACGACGCCTCCAGCGGACCAGCCAGAGGAGCCCGATGAGCCCCACGAGCCCCACGGCACCCAGGGTGGCGGAGACGCGGGGACCCCACGGTCGAGGTGGCGCCGTGGCCTCGTGCAGCGGTGCGTCGAGGAGGCCGAGGGCGAACTGTGCGGCCCCCGGGCCCCCCTGCTCCATCCGGATCACCCGGGTGACCTCCCCGGTGTCGATGTGGATGCGTTGCAACTCGCTCGGACTGGAACCGTCGTTGTCGCGGAACGGGCCGCCCCAGAGGTCCATGAATGCCACGTGCTCGTCGTCGAACCAGCCGAGCACATGGCCGTACCGGTCACCCCACTGGCCGGGCACCCTCCGGGCCGGCGACTCGCCCTCCCCGAGTTCGGCCACGATCACCGGAGGTATGCCGCCCAGGCTGCCACGCGGCCCACCCCAGGTGGAGGCCGCGCGGGTGCCGTTGGGACTCAACGCCCAGGGGCTGTTGGAGGACAGCGACGAGGGGCCGAGGCTGGTGACCGTGTCCGTGATCGGCTCAGCGATGCGGAAGGAATCATCGGCCCCTCCCTGAGTCCAGATCAGCTGGCCACGGCCGTTTCCCCTGTGCCAGAAGGAGTTGCTCACGCCAGCTGGGAGTGCCTGCGCGACCGGTGAGTCCAGGTCGCGCCGCATCACCTCCCGGTCCGTACTGCAGCATCCCAGTCTGCCCAGGCGGTCGTCATCAGGGATGACGAGCTGGGCGAACTCGAAGATCAGCGTCTGCTCGTCCGCCCACGTCATGGCCTCGGGCGCCAGTCCGACCTCGGTCTCGAACTCCTCCGTCGCCAGGGTTCGACCGTCCAGCGTCGAGACCACCGCGTACCCGGTCACTGTGACCCAGTCCGGCTCGTCCACGTAGACGCGGGGCTCCCCTGAGGTCCAGTAGGCGACTCTGCCTCCCTCCGGTGACAGCGCGAAGTCAGCGTCCCTCACGGTAGGGCCCACTGCGCGGCCCGGCAGATCGAGGAACCGGTACTCCCCCGTCACCGCCGACACGCCGACGATGCCGGGGCGGCTGCGCAGCCAGCCTCCCCGAGACGTGGACCAGGCGGCGATCAGCGGCCCGTGCCACCCGGCCCTGTCGGTGCCGGGGAGCCACTTGCCGGCGTTGTGGAAGTGATCGGGCATCACCGGCTCGCCGCGGGGCGCGATCGGCTCCGGTGTCGAGGGTGCCAGGAATCCGCCGACACCGATCAGAGCCAGCACCAGCACCGTGGCTGTCGCCACCACGGTGGCGCCGACCCGTTGCGCGATCATCCGGCGCCGTCCCCGATGCCACAGATCCGCGTCGTTGATGCTCGTCGGCGCCCGTTCCGCCAGGGCTGTCAGGTCCTCGTGCAGCATGGTCATGGGTACTCCCCTCACTCCTCACCCTTGACTACGCGACGAACAGCGCTGACGGAGGGGGGGCCGATCGCGATCTTTCGCCCCGGGAATGGGCACGGCCCCCTCCGAACGGATCCGGAGGGGGCCACACCTGGGGCCGATCAGGCGTCGATCAGGTTCCGCAGCACGTACTGCATGATGCCGCCGTTGCGGTAGTAGTTCGCCTCGCCGGGGGTGTCGATCCGGACGATCGCGTCGAACTCCACACCGGTGTCGGTGCTGACCTTGACGGTCCGGGGCGTGGTGCCCTCGTTCAGGGCGGTGATCCCGGAGATCGCGAACGTCTCCTCGCCGGTCAGTCCCAGGGTCTCTGCGGACTCCCCGTCGGGGTACTGCAGCGGGATCACACCCATGCCGATCAGGTTGGAGCGGTGGATCCGCTCATACGACTCCGCGATGACCGCCTTGGCCCCCAGCAGTGAGGTGCCCTTGGCTGCCCAGTCACGCGACGAGCCCGAGCCGTACTCCTTGCCCGCCAGCACGACCAGCGGGATTCCGGCGGCCTGGTAGTTCACCGAGGCGTCGTACACGGTGGTCACCGGGCCGTCAGGCTGGGTGAAGTCGCGGGTGAACCCGCCCTCGGTGCCGGGCGCGATCTGGTTGCGCAGCCGGATGTTCGCGAAGGTGCCGCGGATCATCACCTCGTGGTTGCCGCGACGTGAGCCGTAGGAGTTGAAGTCCCGCGGCTCGACCCCGTGCTCGGTGAGGTACTTGCCGGCGGGCGAGTCCCTCTTGATGGCACCCGCAGGGCTGATGTGGTCGGTGGTCACCGAGTCACCCAGCTTGAGCAGCACCCGCGCACCGGCGATGTCGGTGACCGGCTCGGGCTCCTGCGGCATGCCGTCGAAGTACGGGGCACGACGGACGTAGGTGGACTGCTCGTCCCAGGCGAAGGTGTCACCCTCGGGGGTCGGCAGTGACTGCCACAGCTCGTCCCCGGCGAACACATCGGAGTAGCCGTCACCGAACATCTCCGAGGAGATCGCCTCGGCGATCACCCCTTCGATCTCGGCCAGCGACGGCCACAGGTCCTTGAGGTAGACCGGGTTGCCCTCGGTGTCGGTGCCCAGCGGGTCCTTGAACAGGTCCACGGTCATCGACCCGGCCAGCGCGTAGGCGACCACCAGCGGCGGCGAGGCCAGGTAGTTCATCTTCACGTCCGGGTTGATCCGGCCCTCGAAGTTCCGGTTGCCCGACAGCACCGAGGTGACCGCCAGATCGTGCTCCTGGATCGCCGCGGAGACCTCGGGGATCAGCGGGCCGGAGTTGCCGATGCAGGTGGTGCAGCCGTAGCCGACCAGGTTGAAGCCCAGCTTGTCCAGGTACGGCGTCAGGCCGGCACGGTCGTAGTAGTCCGAGACCACCTTCGAGCCCGGTGCCAGCGTGGTCTTCACCCACGGCTTGCGAGTCAGACCCTTCTCGACCGCCTTCTTGGCCAGCAGCGCGGCGCCGATCATCACGCTCGGGTTCGAGGTGTTGGTGCAGGAGGTGATCGCAGCGATGGTCACCGCCCCGTTCTCCAGGTCGAAGCTGCTGCCGTCAGCCAGGGTGACCGGCACCTTCGCGGACGGGTTGGACGTGTACGACGGCAGCTCGCCGGCGAATGCGGCCGCGGCGTTCGTCACCTCGACCCGGTCCTGGGGGCGCTTGGGGCCGGCGATGGACGGCACCACGGTGCTCAGGTCCAGTTCCAGCCGCTCCGAGTACCGGGGCTCGGCGGCCGGGTCGTGCCAGAGACCCTGCTCCTTGGCGTAGGCCTCCACCAGCGCCAGCTGCTCCTCGGACCGACCGGTGAGGCGCAGGTAGGTGAGCGTCTCCTCGTCGATCGGGAAGACCGCGATCGTGGAGCCGAACTCGGGGCTCATGTTGCCGATCGTGGCCCGGTTGGCCAGCGGCAGCACAGAGACACCGGGACCGTAGAACTCGACGAACTTGCCGACCACACCGTGCTTGCGGAGCATCTCGGTGATGGTGAGCACCAGGTCGGTGGCCGTGGAGCCCTCGGGCAGGTCACCGTTGAGCTTGAAGCCCACCACCCGCGGGATCAGCATGGAGACCGGCTGACCGAGCATCGCCGCCTCGGCCTCGATGCCACCCACACCCCAGCCGACGACGCCGATGCCGTTGACCATCGTGGTGTGTGAGTCGGTGCCCACGCAGGTGTCCGGGTAGGCCACCACGGTGCCGTCGGCGCTCTCCCGGGTGAACACGGTGCGCGCCAGGTGCTCGATGTTGACCTGGTGCACGATGCCGGTGCCCGGGGGCACCACCTTGAAGTCGTCGAAGGCGCCCTGACCCCAGCGCAGGAACTGGTAGCGCTCCCGGTTGCGGCCGTACTCGATCTCGACATTGCGCTCGAACGCGTTGGCGGTGCCGAAGACGTCGGCGATCACGGAGTGGTCGATGACCATCTCGGCCGGGGCCAACGGGTTGATCTTCGACGGGTCGCCGCCGAGCTGGGCCATCGCCTCACGCATGGTGGCCAGATCGACCACGCAGGGCACGCCGGTGAAGTCCTGCATGATCACCCGGGCGGGGGTGAACTGGATCTCCTTGTCCGGCTGGGCCGACTCGTCCCAGGCCGCCAGGGCGCGGACGTCGTCGGCGGTGATGTCGGCGCCGTCCTCGGTGCGGAGCAGGTTCTCCAGCAGCACCTTGAGGGAGAAGGGCAGGCTGTCGACGTCACCGTCGGCCACCGCCGAGAGCCGATAGATCTCGTACGACTTCCCGTTGACGTCGAGGGTGCCCTTGGCACCGAAACTGTCCTGACTGGCCATCCGCCGCATCTCCTCAGGTGTTGGTCCGGGGTCGGGGCAGACTCCACGTCCGCTCCGGGTGCCCATCTTGCCGCCGCTCACACCCCCACCGGTAGTAAGGCGACCCTTACTGACAACGGTCGGCCGGTGAGCGACTATCTCTTGATGTCAAGATACCTGATGTCAAGACTCGGCGCCAGCCCCGATCGCAGGTGGGCAGCAAACGGCAGCAATCTCACGTCTCGCCTCAGCCCGACTCCGCTCACGAACTGGTCACTTAGAGCATCCCAAGTGACCAGGCATGGGCTACGATGGTTCCATGAGCGAGTCGATGACGATCAACCCGGCGCACCTGTCGGACGAGGACTGGGCGACACTACGCGCGTTCCTGGAGTCGGCCAAGGCGCGCGGCGAGGTCGTCGATGTCTCTGCACGGATGGAACTTTTGTCCCCTGCCGAAGTCGCCAAGCGGCTGGGGATGTCGCGAACGACCGTGCTTCGGCGGATCGCAGACGGGGACCTGAAGGCGACGAAGGTTGGCACGCATCACCGGATCCCCTTGGCCGAGTTCGAGCGGTACAGCCACGAGTTGATGCGGCGGATGGCCGAGGCCAGCACGGCGGACATCGAGGACGAGTTGTTCGGTGAGTGAGTCCGCGGTCCTGATTCTGGACGCGAACACGCTCACCTCACCGGCCACCCGGACCCTGGTGATCGCCGGCGCTCGCGCCGACGGGCTGCGTGTCATCTGGTCGGCCCATGTCGAAGCCGAGGCCGACCGGCATGCCCGCGGCTCGGCCTCGCGGGTCTCTACAGTGCGCACCGATATCTTGGGCATGGAACTGTCGCCGTCAGCCCGCAGTACCAAAGGCTTGGCGACGGTCTCGGCGGAGGACCGCCAGGTCGTGGCCGATGCCATCCGTGCCGGTGCGCGGTATCTCATCACCACCGATGTGGACGACTTCGCGTTCGAGGACCTGGCCGGGCCAGCGATGAGCGCCGTCAACCCGGACTGCTTCATGGCGCTGCGGTTCAGCGAGTTCGCGTACCGGGAGGGCGTGGGCGTGCTTGCCGAAGTTGCCAAGAACCCGCCGCGCACCTCGGCGGACGTGCACCGCATGCTGGGCCGCCGGCACCCCCCCCCTGACGGCACGGTTCGCCCACCTCTACGACTCCACACCGGTCCCGGCAGACCCCGATCAGCCGAGCGTGCTGTTACGAGGCGTCGCCTGCCTGCGCTGCGACTCTCACCTCGATGACCAGGAGGGACTGCGGGTCGGGCTGTGCGGTCGCCACCGGGGACCGTGACCCGGAGGCGCGGCCCCCAAGAGCAATCCTCGCGGGGCGCGGGCCGTGGCACACCTGATGTGCATGACACTCTCCATCCACTCCCCCGACGATCTCGTCGCGGTCATCCCGCACATGCTCGGGTTCAAGCCCGAAGAGTCCATCGTCTTCGTGCCGATGCGCTCCGACCTCCCCGTCGCCAGATCTGCTTGAGCCTGCGGGCATGGCGAGACATCTCACCCGCCCGGCCGGACGAGACCCAATTCGTACGCCGCCACCGCGGCCTGCGTGCGGTCGCGGGCTTGTACCTTGCGCAGGATCGCCGCTACGTGGGTCTTCACTGTGGCTTCGCTGACGTAGAGGCGTTCCGCGATCTCGGCGTTGGGCCTGCCGCTGGCGACTTCGCGTAGTACCGCAGTCTCGTGCTCGGTGAGGTCCCCGAGAACGGGCGAGGGCGCTGCTCGCCGCTTCGAGTAGTCGCGCACCAACCGGTCGATCAGGTCGGGCGCCAGTGCCGTCTGTCCGTCCGCAACTGCTCCCGTCCGCGGCCGCGCGGCCGCTGAGACGGTGACCCGGGTCCGCAACGGTTCAGGCCGACCAAGCCCGCGATATCAAAGTGAGCCCAAAATGAGCCTTGAGGCCGGTTTTCCGTTGTCGACCCCGAGGACCCGAGTCGCATCACCGCAGGTCAGAGCCGGTTCTCTCCAGCAGCGCGACGCATTCCACGTGGTGCGTCATCGGGAAGACACCGACGAGGCTGAGCGTGAGCGCGATCCTTTGCCGACGACTGCGTTCATCAGAGCAAACTAGCCGCTGACCTGCGGGCTTGTCGCCGATGACTCCCCGACACGTCTGTCCGTCCCTGCGACCCTCTGCGACTCAAAGCGCGCCCAAACCGCGCCCTCGAGCAATCGGGCTCCGACAGGAACAACCGACCACAAGATTCACGACGAATGCCGGATCCCAACTGTCGCGGGAACAAGCGCTGCGGACACCAGTGTGTGGACGTCGAGGTCGACGTACAACACGCAACTGCTCCCTTCGCTCAACCGGCACCGACGGCAGCGTCGAGGGAACAGTCGGCGGCGGACTAATGGTCAAGTGCTCACCGACCTGCGGGGCACGTCATCCCATCAGCGATCAGGTTCCCTCACGACCAGTGGGCGCACGATCTGAGCGTAGGAATCCGCATGTCCCAGTCGTCGAGAGTGCTGACCCACCAGCCGCCACCAGGACCGAACCTGCCAGACCATGACCGGCTCGGTAAGCCCCATTAGTCGTCCCGCGAGCCAGGTTGAATCGCAGCGCTTCCTGTAGGGCCGCATCGACCAAAATCCCTGCGCCGATGTCGGGCTTCCTGAGACCATTGGGGCCGGAGGTATCTGACCATGGCAATCAACTTCGGAGCGCTGAATCAGTCGCGCGCGGCCGATGCACTCATCGACCCGCGCGATATCTTCAACGCGCTTCCGGCCAAGCCGCCCGGCATGAACTTCCTCCGCGGTCCCCAGGACCAGGTTCTGGAGAAGTGGTTCGCACGTCGAAACCAGCGGGACGTCGTGGTCAAGCTAAACACTGGCGGCGGCAAGACCGTCGTCGGCCTCCTGATCGCCAAGAGCTCCCTGGCCGAGGGCAAGGGACCGGTCGCGTATCTCGTGCCCGACAAGTACCTGGTGGACCAGGTCATCGCCGAAGCAGGCAGGCTTGGCATCCCGGTGGCCAATGACCCGAAGGTCTTCGCCTACTCCCAAGGGTCGGCGATCCTGGTCGACACATTCCAGAAGCTCTTCAACGGCAGGTCGGTCTTCGGCGTCGGCGGCAGCGCCGGGCGATCACCCTCGGCCCGCCGCCCCCACACGGTGATCATCGATGACGCTCACGCCTGTTTGAACAAGGCCGAGCAGGCGTTCCGGCTCACCATCCCGAGCAGCCACGACGTGTACGACAAGCTGCTGGCGCTGTTCGCGCCCGCACTGGAGGATCAATCGCCGGCAGGATTCGTGGCGCTCGAAGCCAAATCCAGCAGCGGTGACCAACAGGTCCCCTACTGGTCATGGGCCGACAAGCAGCGCGACGTCCTCACGGCATTGCAGCCGTTGGCAGCTGAGGACGACTTCCAGTTCTCGTGGCCGCTTATCGCTGACTCCCTGCCCATCTCCCGCGCGGTATTCACTTCCGACGCGCTGGAGATCGAAGCGCCGTGCCTGCCCTCCGACATCGTGACCGGATTCGGCCAAGCCGAGCGGCGCATCTACCTGACGGCAACGCTCGCCGACGACGGGATCTTGGTCAGTCACCTAGGCGCCGAGCCCGCGGCGGTGAGCGATCCGATCACACCCGCGAGCGCCGGCGATATCGGAGACCGGCTGATCCTGGTGCCGCAGCAGACCCACCCGACGGCGGCCGACGATGAGATTCGGGACCTGATCGTTGGACTCGCCACCACGCGCAACGTCGTCGTCATCGTTCCCAGCCTGCGCCGCGCCGCCTACTGGCAGCCGTACGCCAAGTTTGTCCTCGACAAGGACACGCTGACCTGGGGCATCGATCAGCTGCGACAGCATCCCCGTCTCGGTTTGGTCGTGCTCCTCAACCGGTACGACGGTGTGGATCTTCCGGGCGACGCCTGCCACGTCCTCGTCGTCGACGGGCTGCCCGAAGCGATGTCGGGAACCGAGCGCATCGACCAAGCACAACTGACTGGCTCCGAGCTGCTGGTTGCGCGACAGGTGCAGCGACTCGAGCAGGGCATGGGCCGCGCGACGCGTTCCAACGACGACCACTGCGTTGTCTTCCTGCTCGGCAACCGGTTAGCAGAGCGCCTACACGGCACCGGAGCTCGCGATTGCTTCTCCCCTGCTACGCGTGCCCAGCTCGAGCTTTCCGAGCAGGTCGCCGCGCAGTTGCAGGGCACCGGCCTCGACGCACTCCAAGCGGCGGCACTCCAATGCCTCAATCGGGACCCGGACTGGTTGGCAATCAGCCGTGCCACCCTGGCGCCGCTGCGCTACGACCAGGCCAACGTCAGCGAACTGTCCGTTGCGAGCCGCGAGGCGTTCGAGCATGCGGTCGCCGGAGACTTCACCGACGCCTTGGCGGCGATGCAGGAGGCGGTCGACGCCGCCGACGGTCCCGCCGAGAAGGGCTATGTGCTGCAGCAGTACGCCGCCTACGAGCACCACCTCAATCCGGCCCGGGCACAGCAGACCCAGAAGTCGGCCAACCGCAAGAACCGCAGCGTCCTGCGCCCGATGGATGGTGTCGAGTACGAGAAGCTGTCGGCTCCGACCTTAGAACAGGGCGCCGCGGCGTCGGCCAGCTTGCAGCGGCTCTACGCCTCGGGAAACGACTTGCTGCTGGGCATCAACGCACTCTTGAGCGACCTGTCGTGGGGCGTGCGCGCGGAGGCCTTCGAGCAGGCGTGGCACGACCTGGCGGATCATCTTGGCTTCGCCGGCCAGCGGCCCGAGCGCGACACCGGGCGCGGGCCGGACAACCTGTGGGCCTTGACAAACGGCTCCTTCCACGTCATCGAAGCCAAGAACGAGGTGAAGGCCTCGCATCCGGTCTACAAGAAGCACGCCGAGCAACTCTCCAACGCGATGGACTGGTTCCGCCAGACGTACGGCACCAAGACCATCGCCACGCCGGTGATGGTCCACGCGCGAGCGATGTTCGACAAGAAGGCCGCTGTCCCGACCGGGTGTCGCGTCGTCACCAAGGAGAAGTTGGAGGCGCTCCGCGACGCAATACACGCCTATGCGACCGCCCTTGCCGACGCGGACACGTTCCGAGACGCGGCGGGCCTCGGGCGGCTGCTCGCCTCACTCGGGCTCACCGCCACCGACTTCACCGACCGATTCACCGCTCCAGCTCTTCGTGACACCTGACCTCCGACCGGAATGCTTCCTGAAGACGCCGCCGCCAGGTTGCATCCGTGACTCCTCGCCGCCCGCTGACATCATGGGTTCGTGATCACAGACGACTTCGGGAGCCGGCGCTTCCAGCGCGCCCTGAAGTTGACCGGCGCCAACCTGCTCGACGAGCCGAACCAGCACGGGGCGTTCTTCTCCCACGCTGTGATCGCCCGTGGTGGCCAAGGGACGGTCTTCCTGGGCACCGGCGACGATCTGGCACAGTCGCGCGTCTGCGTGATCAAGACCTTCGCCGACTCCGAGCAGGACGCGCTTGACCGCGCGGGGCGGAGCGTCCGCATTCAGCTGCGGTTGCTGGACAAGGCTACTGACTACCCAGCCGCGTTATTTCCGCGTGACGAGCAGATCCGCCCTGGCCCGTGGGTGCCGGACATACTCGCGTGGGATCTGGAGTCTGCGGCGCCATGGGTCGCGCAGGACTTTCGCGGTCCGAACCTTCGCCGAGCGCTCGCCAACGGTGTCGGCGATCGCAGCGGTCGTAGCGACCGGGATCAACGCACGGACGCCGATGTCCGCACCTGGCTGCTCTCCCAGATCGTCGACGCCGTCGAGTTTGCTCACATGCACGACGTGATCCACCGTGATCTTAAGCCGGACAACATTCTCGTCGAGCGGGTCAAGGCCAGTCACCTCATGGTCGAGAGCGTCGCCCTATGCGACTTCGACTTGTCGAAGAGTCGGGACCACACCACGCTGACGCAGACCGGCGCCATCATGGGCACTCCCGGCTACTCGGCGCCCGAACAGCTCTGGGGTAACGCGCGCGACGTGACCACGGCGGCCGACGTCTACGCCGTGGCGATGGTGGCCGTTCACCTGTTCACGGGCCTGGAGCCATGGGATGCAATGGTCGGACCGGACCTGATGCATCTGCGACTCGACCCGTCTGCAGCGGGACAGCTCGGCAGCAAGCGCGAATGGGTCGAGAGCGCCTTGTCGTTCAACCCATCTGACCGGCCGCCGCTGAGGGCCCTTCATCGGAAGCTCCACGGGCCGGAAGCCGACCGGTAGCCGCTCACCGCACTCGACCTACCTGGTCAGTCGTCGAACCCGATCAACTCCCACTTGAGGTCGTCCCACGTGCCTTCGCGGACGACTCGGGAGGCGGACTCGGTCAGCTCCAGGGCAACCTGAGCGCAGAGGAACTGCGTGATGCCCATGATCGTTAGCCGGACCTGACTCCAGTCGCGCGCCTGCTCTTTGATGTCGACGAAGCGAGGTCGACCAGGCATGTCCGCCACGTGGGAGAGCGTGTTGCGCCGCTCGGCGAACTGGGAGAAGTGCTGGCCGATCAGGCGTCCCATGTGCTCGGGCAGGATCCGGCGGACTTCGATGACCAACTGGGTGATCGCCTGCTGGCCGTTCGCGGCTTCGGGCTGCATTCCTTCAGCGAGACCGGTGCCGCGCCAGAAGGTAGAGGTGCCGACCATCTCGGGCCACGGCGAAGGAACCTCGTTCAGATGCAGGACGTGTTCGACCAAGCCCTCGTACGCGGCGCGCACGTTGTCGTCGGCTGGCAGCTTGGCTGGCGCGACAGGCAGGTTTTGGTCGACCGCGCCGATGACCATGCCGAGCGTCCAACCGACAACCACTGGCTTCCATTGGCTCGGCAGCTCGGGCGGAGCTGACGGGACCTCTGCAAGTGCGCGCGCCGTGACTGATGTCCGCAGTTCGTCGCCGAAGTCGTAGCTCGAGCTGCTGCCTCGAAGCGCGGCGAGCACCCAGCTCGCGAGTACTGCGTGTTCTTCACCGACGGCGACGAGATCGTCCGGTCCAGCAGCGACTTTCAGGTTGCCCTTCCATGTCGCCTCATATCGGTCTGCGGCCTCTTCAAGCCAGGAGAGTTCCCAGCTGACTTCAGCCAGGCGCTCTTCGAGCGCTTCGGCGCAGCTGGCGTCACCCGCCAGCTTGCGATACAGCTCGGCGAAGACGAGCGGCGATAGTTCGCAGCTCAGTCCCACAGCGCGTGCTCCAACTGGATGTCCAAAGGCACGAGCGGTTCTGCACCGCCGGTGAACCCCAAGGCCTCCGCGGGGACCGGCAGGCGGGCAAGGTTGTCCTTGCGCATGCCAGGGATGAAGTCCCCGGTCAGCAGTACCTGCCGTAGTCCGTATCCGGTCTGGCCATTGAGGTAGTGCGCAACAGCTGGGCCAAGCGCCGGATCGCGCAGTCGCAGGACGAAAAGATTGCGGTCGACCGCTGTCTCCCCGGTCGCGACCACCGCATGGGGCCGGGCCCCCACGGCAGCAACGAACAGGTCACCGGGATAGGCGATGACGGGAGGCCGTGGCTCGAGGGGGACCCAACGGCGCACCGGTTTGCCGCCCAGGACCGCGATGTCCGTCACTGCAAGAAGGCCGGGCTCGGGCGCCTCCCGATAGTCCTCTCGCGGGACTGCCCTCCCCCGCGTGATCTCGCCGCAGAGGTCACCGAGTGGGATGCCTAGGTCGAGCACATCGGGGTTGGGAGTCGCCAGCGCAATCGACCAGTCGCCGGCCGTCAGGTCGGCGGTCCGCCACCACGTGCCGCCCGCTTCCTCTTCCTCGCGATGCGTGCCGCGCTCGATCGCGAGGAGCCGTTCGTCGGTCACGCCGGCCTTGGCCAGTGGCGGTACGGGGATCTCTAGATCAAGCAACGCGGCCTTGGTGGTGGAGCGTCCAGCAGATCCGACCGCGAGGTGCGCGCGAAATTGTCGCCCCGTTCGGCTCGTCAGTACTGCCCAGATCCACAGCGACAGTCCGCCGTGGGGCCGCAGCGCAAGGAACGTCGACGACACCAGCGAGCCGACGTGTTCCGGTCGCAGCAGAAGCAGCGGCAAGTCCGGGTTCATTGGCACGAGGAGATCCCCAGCCCGGAGGCTCCGCTCTTGGCTGCCCACCTGAAAGGCGGCGCCCCGGTACTTGCGGCTGCGCTTGCGAACACCGCCGCCAACGGGATCAAGGCTCGCTGGGGTGATCACGGGGACGTCGTGCTCGACCCAACCGTCGGGGAGGAGGGATCGCGCCAGGTCGCGTAGCGGCAGCGGGTGGCGATGGCGTCCCGGCCACTGCAATGCCTCCGCTGTCAGCGCTGCCGGATCCCAGATTGGTCGCTCCCTGAGCGAAACGACGGTCGTGCTGATCACGGTCGCGGCCCGTCGATGTGCGCCAGCGCGGCTTCCAGCGCCGCCCCGCCAGGGGCAAGCTGCGACTCCCAGTCCTCCCCGAGTTGTGCGACAAAGGTGTCCGTCGAGGGCGCGTCATCGATCACCATGAGAACCGACCGAATGCCTGTCCCAGCGACTGCACCAGACGGAAGGCCGAGAATCGCGGCGATCCGGAACCGTGACGCGAGGAAACGGCGGTACTGCTCCCCGGTGGATCTGAACGTGACTCCGACGGGCATGTGCAGGACCGCCCTGCCGCCGCTACCGAGCAAGCGGAGGATGCGATCCAGCACGATGAGGTCACCGTCGCGTGTGCTCGAGCCGTCGAGGAGTTCGTGATGCTCCGGAACCCTCAGTCCGAACGGTGGCGCAGAGACGACACACGTGGACAACGGAAGATCGGCCGACAGGGCGTCCGCCGCGACGATCTCGACCGGCACGGGTGCCGCGTTCCCAATGGCGCGTGCGACCTCGGCGGTGCGCACGTTGATGTCGTACCCGAGAACGGTGTTGAGCCCGGTGCGATGCTCCTGCGCGTAATCGATGGCTTCCCAAAGGAACGAGCCCGCGCCGCAGAAGGGATCGAGTAGGTCCCACGTGAGGCGCGGCCCAGCCAGCTGGGCAACCGCCTGCGCGACGACCTTGGGGCTGGTGTAGATCCCCGCCTCTTTGCTCCGGCGTTCGAAGTCGACGATGGATCTCCGGCTTGCCTGCCAGAGCACTTCGTTCGTGATCGGAAGGCGGGCGCCGGTCGCGGTTCGCAGGCCGCCATGAGTGAGCTGGGCATCGGCCCAGACGTAGTCCACCACCGGCGCCCCACGGTCACGCGCACGAAAAGCGGTCTTCCACAGATCCTCGCTGATCAAGGAACTGGCGAGATCCACGTCGGTGATCTCGCCCTCGCCGCCGTTCGGTGGCGGGATGGGGCCATCAACTCGCTCCAGCCGCTGGATGCCGGGGTCGGCTCGGAACCACTCCGTGTCGTTGACGACGACGTAGTGGTCCACGGTGCCGAGCAGGTCCCGGGCCCGTGCGAGCGCCGGAAGTCCCGCCTCGGGCTGGACTGCGGCGTACTGCTTCTTCGTCTCGACGACGGCCCAGGGCACAAGCGTGCCGCCGGCGTCTGCGGCCCAGGCGACGACGTCGGGGCTCCAGCTTGCCTTGGCGTCGGGGATGCGTGGCTCGAGCTGAACGAACTCATAGCCAGCCCGGACCAAGGTGTCGCGGATCGATTGGGCACTCATGATCAGCTAGCGTCCTCGTCTGCGACGCCGGTGGCGAACACGGCGGCCTGCTCCAGAACCAGCTCGATCGCCTTCTCTTCCAGGTCCGGCGGGTAGTCGTACTTGGCAAGCAGGCGACGTACGCGCGTTCGCATCGTCGCCCTGACGGACTCCTTGAGGTTCCAATCGATGGTGGCGCTGGCTCGAATCGAATCGACGAGCTCGTGAGCCATCTTCTTGAGGACGTCGTCGCCCATCTGAAGCACTGCGGCATCGTTCTGGACGATGGCGTCGTAGAAAGCCGCCTCAGCTACGGTGAGTCCGAGTAGCTCGTGGCGCTGTGCCTGGTCGCGCATCTCCTTCGCGAGCTTGACCAGCTCGGCGATGATCTCAGCCGTGGTCAGGCTGCGGTTCGTGTAGCGGTTGATGGCCTCTTCGAGTAGCTCGGAGAACTTGCGTGCCTGCACGACGTTGGTCCGCTGCACTGTCCTGATCTGGTCGCCCAGCAGGCGGCGAAGCAGCCCCATCTGCAGGTTTGGCTTGTCCCGATCAGCCAGCGAATCGAGGAACTCGTCGCTGAGGATCGACAGCTCCGGGGTGTCGATGCCGGCCAGCTTGTAGATGTCGACAACCTCGTCGGCGGCGACCGCCTCGTTGACCAACTGCCCGATGGCGGTGTCGATCTCCACTCCCCCAGCGCCGCCGCGGCCCGAGTTGGGGTTCTGGATCTTGATGATGGCAGCCCGTACATCGGCGAACAGGCGGGCATCGTTGCGGATGGCCGCCGCTTCGTCGCGCGAACCGGCCAGGGCGTAAGCCTTGGCGAGCGCGAGCACCTGGTCGAGGAAGCGCTTGGTGCGATCCGGGTCGGCCATCACGAAGTCGAGCACCTTGGCGTGCTCGGCCAGGCGCTGACCGGCGGGCAGGTCGGGGCTGGAGTCGAATTCGCAGCCGTGCAGCAGGCCCCGAATGATGTCGTGCTTCTCGAGCATGGCGGCGACGATCTCTTCGATCAGCACGCCAGCCTGGTCGCGGTCGCTCGGCGAGTACTCGACCAGTGCCTTCTGGAGATTCGAGAAGACGCCGATGTAGTCGACGATGAGGCCACCGGGCTTGTCGCGGAAGGTGCGGTTAACCCGGGCGATGGCCTGCATGAGTCCCGCGCCCTGCATGGTCTTGTCGACGTACATGGTGTGCATCGACGGCGCGTCGAAGCCGGTGAGCCACATGTCTCGAACGATGACCAGCTCAAGGGAGTCGTCGGGATCCTTGGCGCGGGCCTTGAGGTCCTTGCGGACATCCTTGGAGTGCAGGTGCGGCTGGAACTCTGGCGGGTCCGCGGCCGAGCCGGTCATGACGACCTTGATCTTGCCCTGCGCCGGATCGTCGCTGTGCCAGTCGGGACGGAGCTTGACGATCTTCTCGTAGAGCCTGACCGCGATGCGGCGGCTCATGGTGACGATCATGGCCTTGCCGAGCATTGCCTCGCGGCGCTTTTCCCAGTGCTCGACAATGTCGGCCGCGACAAGGTCGAGCCGCTCCTCAGCGCCGACGATGGCCTCGATGCGGGCCCAACGAGTCTTGGCCTTCTCGCCTTCGTCCTGCTCGACGGTCTCGGTGATTTCGTCGGCCAACTCGTCGAGCGCGTCGTAGTCATCGTTCGACAGTCCGACTTTCACCAGACGGGACTCGTAGAAGATCTTGACGGTGGCGCCGTCCTCGACCGCGCGCGTCAGGTCGTACACGTCGATGTAGTCGCCGAACACGGCGCGGGTCGACTTGTCGTTGGACTCGATGGGCGTGCCGGTGAAGCCGAGGAAGGTTGCGCCGGGCAGCGCGTCGCGCATGTGCTTGGCGAGCCCCGCCTTGAGGCGGCCTTCCTTGTCCAGCGACTCGACGAAGCCGTACTGCGAGCGATGCGCTTCGTCGGCGACGACCACCACGTTGCGGCGATCGGTCAGCACCGGGTTGCTGTCCAGTCCTTCCTCAGGCCGGAACTTCTGCAAGGTCGTGAAGATGATGCCGCCACTGACTCGGCGGAGTAGCACACGCAGGTCGGCAATGGAGTCTGCCTGGACCGGCCGCTCGGGAAGGATCTGCGCCAGGGCGAAGACTTCGGCGAAAAGCTGGTCGTCCAAGTCGTTTCGGTCGGTCAGGAACACGAGCGTCGGGTTGTTCATCCGGGCGTCGCGCATGATCTTGGCGGCGTACAGCAGCATCTCGATGCTCTTGCCACTGCCTTGGGTATGCCACACAACGCCACCGCGCCGGTCGCCGTTCGGGCCGGCAGCCTCGACAGTCGACTCGACTGCCGCGTTGACGGCCCAGTACTGGTGGTACTTGGCTACCCGCTTGATGAGGCCGACCGACTCTTCGCTGAACACGATGAAGTTCTTAACGATGTCCAGGAAGCGCGTCTTGTCGAAGACGCCCTTGAGGAGGACTTCGAGGGCGGGCTTGCCCGAGACGACCTCACGGCCGTCGATGGTCTTCCACGGTGCGTAGTGTTCGAAGCCGCCGGAGAAGGAGCTCATGGCCGCGCTGGTTCCGTCGGAGATGACGGTGACGGCGTTCGGCGTGAAGACCGATGGAATGTCGGTGCGGTAGGTCTGGATCTGGTTCCAGGCGCTCTTGAGCGTGGCGTGCTCGGCGGCAGGGTTCTTCAGCTCGAGGAGGCTGAGCGGGATGCCGTTGACGAAGACCAAGACGTCCGGGCGGCGGTTCTTCTTCTCGACGATGGTGAACTGGTTGACTGCCAGCCAGTCGTTCTTGTCCGGGTCGTCGAAGTCGATGAGTCGAATCTGCACAGTTCGGACTGAGCCGCTGGCGTCGCGATGTTCGACCGGAACGCCATGGATAAGGAGCTTGTGGACGCGGGCGTTCTCGGCCACGGCGTTCTGCGACTCAGCGCGCTCCAGCCGCTTGACCGCCTCATCGACGAGATCCGGGTGCCCCGGGTTGAGCCGCTGCACGGCTTCCCGAAGTCGGTCGTAGAGGTAGACCTGCTGGAAGGACGCGCGCTCAGGACGCTCCCCGTCCGCGGCGATGTTTGGGCCGAACTCGGTCGAATAGCCAAGCACGCGCAGGTAGTCCAGAGCCGCTTCTTCGATGACGGATTCGTTGAAGGCATTCATGCGATCGCCTCCTCTGCTGCCTGCGATGCGTACGGGACTTGAACGAGGCCGGACAGAAGAGCGGGCAGGAGTGTGTCGCGTAGCCGGGTGAGTCGGAGTGTCTCCTGCTCGGCGACGAGAAGGCGATCCCACAGGGGACGAAGGCTCTTGTCCAGTTGCTCGACGGCTTCAACGCTCGGAATCTCTACCTCGGTTGTCTCCAGGTGGCCACGCTGGATGTGTCCCATGGTGGTCGCCTTGTCCTTCGCAACTGACTGGAAGATGTGGATGACGGCGTCCAGTCGGTCGAAGACGAGCCAAGCTGGGAAGCCCTTAGGGACGACCTTGAAGATGTGCTGGTTGATGATCGCCTCGTCAAGGACCCACCGGTACACACCCAGCGAACCAGACCACGACATGAGGATGTCGCCGGCACGAGCCGTCTTCTCGTCGGGGACCTCAATGTCGTTGTAGACCGTTGAGCTTCCGGGACCTGAGTTGAGGTCGGCGATGCGGATGACCATCCGCCCCGACCCGGTTGCCCCCTTGGTGTAGGCGCCGCCATTCACGAACTGCGCCAACCGGGCGACGGGGACGGATCTGCGATCCTCATCGAGGGCGGCAGACACTCGGGCTCGGATCAGGTCAGGTATCAACTCCAGCAGTCGACCATTGGACGCAATCTTGTCGTCCAACGCACCGAGCACTCGCGCAATTCCTGCTCGGTGTGCGGCCGGCGGGAGAGGGACAGGAACGTCTCGAAGGTCGGCGAGGTTCAGGGTTGTCTGGACAGTCGTGTTGACGCGCTCGGCAATCAAGCCCGTCGAAGCCGAAAGCTTCATTGCCCAAGCGACCCACTGTGCACCAACGTCTGGTCGGACCCGAGCTACCGCGACAGCTCGAGCCACGTTCCAACCCGCGAGTTCCGATCCAGCGACGGCTGTCTCCCCAACGGTGCCCACAAGCGTGACAAGAAGTTCACCACCGACTAACCGCGACCGCTCGTAGGCGGCCTCCACGGACGGTGCCACGCGGAGGGGGTCGATGGTGCTGACCACACCATTGCGGACGTCTCGAACCCTCACAATCGGCACGCCATCGTTCGTGGCGTTGCCTGGCTGGACGATGCCATAAGTCAGGTCACGTCTGGAAAGGAGGAGATCCTCAAGCCGCTCAGTTGGCCACTCTGTTTGTACCGTCATTCGAGACCACTAATCCCGCGGCGAATGGCGTCCTCAAGCTCGCGTCCTCGATCGAACTCTGCGAACAGCTCCGTGGCGAGTCGCTCAATCTTGTCGTTGAGCGGCTCCGCGTCAACTTCGGCCTCTTCAACCCCGACATAGCGACCAGGGGTTAAAACAAAGTCGTTGCCCCTGATGTCGTCGACACGCGCCGATGCCGCGAAGCCGGGAACGTCGACGAAGTCACCATCGCGGTTTCTCCAAGAGTGGTAGGTGCCCGCGATCCTCTCGATGTCCTCATCCGTCAGCACGCGCAAGCGTCGATTCTCCATATGGCCGAGACGGCGAGCGTCGATGAATAGCACCTCACCCTCGCGCCTGCGGTGGCCGTTGCCGGCGCGGTCCTTCGAAAGGAACCACAGACTGACCGGAATCCCAGTATTGAAGAAGAGCTTCTCGGGCATTGCGACGATGCAGTCAACGAGCTCGCTCTCGACCAGCTTTCGACGGATCTCTCCCTCACCGCCACTCTTCGAGCTGAGCGACCCGTTGGCGAGAACGAATCCCGCAGTCCCCTTCGGGCTCAAGTGGTGAACGAAGTGCTGGACCCACGCGAAGTTGGCGTTGCCAGCCGGCGGCGTCCCGTACTTCCATCGAGCGTCGTCCTGCAGCTTCGCGTCCCACCAGTTAGAGACGTTGAACGGCGGGTTGGCTATGACGAAGTCAGCACGCAGATCCGGGTGAAGGTCCTGCGTGAAGGAGTCGGCAGACCGGTCACCAAGATCAGCCTCAATGCCCCGGAGGGCGAGGTTCATTTTGGCGAGCTTCCAGGTGGTGTCGGTGAACTCCTGTCCGTAGACGGAGATGTCGGAGCGCTTGCCGCCGTGAGCCTTCACGAACTCAGCTGACTGGACGAACATGCCGCCCGATCCGCAGGCCGGGTCGTAGACACGACCGTGGAAGGGCTCAAGCATCTCGACCAGCGTCTTGACGACCGACCGCGGCGTATAGAAGGCACCAGCGTCCTTCCCGGTCTCCTTACCGGCGAACTGGCCGAGGAAGTACTCGTAGACGCGCCCGAGGACGTCGTCCGAGCCGTGGTCGTCTGACTCGGTGAACCCGATCGATCCGATGAGGTCGACGAGCTGCCCAAGGCGGCCCTTGTCGAGGCCTTCGCGTCCGTAGTTGCGCGGCAGGACGCCCTTGATCGAGGGGTTCTCCTTCTCGATCAGGTCCATGGCGGTGTCGATGACCTGCCCGATCTCGGGCAGCTTTGCCTTCGCCTGGATCGATGCCCAGCGTGCGTCGGTGGGCACCCAGAAGACGTTGTGGGAGCGGTACTCGTCGCGGTCCTCGAGGAAGGTCTGGCGGCGGGCTTCGTTCGGGATGTAGTCCGGCGAGTCCGGATCGGCAAGTGCAGTCTCGATGTCCTGACGGCGTGCCTCGAACCTGTCGGAGATGTACTTGAGGAAGACCAGGCCGAGCACGACGTGCTTGTACTCCGACGGCTCCTGGTTGCCGCGGAGGGCGTCAGCCGCATCCCACAGCCGCTGCTCGAGCGACTTGGGCTGGGCCTTCTTGGCCTGGCGTGCCACAGTGGTGGCCTCCTGAACTTGCTCGATCTTGATTGGGAAAAGCCAAGCAGAATGACACAGGTCTTCATCTGCCGCAACTCTGACCCTAGCGATCCCCTCCGACGAAGTTGGTCGAGACCAACGAATCAAGACGTCAACCGTCGGGATGCAGGTGGCTGACCACTAGCGCGACGGGCGTCCACGACGAGGGGATCGCGTGTCGCCCGCAAGGACTGTCGGTACCTCCGGACATGATTGGAGATGTCCGAAGGAGTCCAGATGCCCGAGAGCCGTTTCAAGTACCTGTACGAGCGCTTGGGTGACGACGATTTCCAGCTCCTCGTAAACGCGCTCCTGACCGAGCGCTACACCGACTTCTACCCACTCCCGCTCCGCCAAGCAGATGGTGGCCGCGACGGCATCCGTCGCTCCGGCAAAGACCTCCTGATCTACCAGGTGAAGTGGTCCGTCAACGGGCGGGACAAGAAGCCGGTTGAGGCCCTCAAGGCAGCCGTAGTCGCTGAGGAGGCGAACATCCGACGGCTGGTTTCAGAGGGGGCGAAGCAGTACTTCCTGGTCACCAACGTGCCGAGTACGGGCAAGACCGGCTCCGGAGCGTTTGACCAGCTCGACAACGAACTGGCCACGCTGAGCGCCAACTACGGCATCGAGATGCAGTGCATCTGGCGGGAGAGCGTCGACGCCATGGTCGACTCTGCTCCGACCGAAACGAAGTGGGCGTATGCCGACATGCTCGCGGGTTGGGATCTCATCCGCTACCTCATCGACGAGCACTACGAGTCCAAGCGCGACAAAGGTCTGCGCGACCTCGTGCGCAAGGTAGCCGCGACGCAGTGGGGCGATGATGAGCGGGTCAAGTTCAGCCAAGTCGACATCGACCGCGAGCCCGTCGCCGAGCTATATGTCGATGTCACCGCGGATCGCCTCCGTGCGCCACGAGGCGTAGCTGAGCGGATTACCCGTGGCAGCAGGCCGGCTCGCCCTGCGCCTCGGCCTTCGATTGCGCCAGCGCCCGACGTCCAAGGTCAAGCACGACTCGGAGGCACGGCCTCTTATCTGCTCAAGGAGGGCCTGCCGTTCACCCTCGTACGGGGCGCACCCGGCCAGGGGAAGTCCACGCTCAGCCAGTTCATCTGTCAGGCGCACCGAGCGGCCTTCATGCCAGGCACCACCCAAGCGTCCGGGCTTCTTGCGACCGACAAGCCCCGCTTTCCCGTGCGCTTCGATCTCAGTGACTACGCGATGTGGATTCGGGGCATCGACGTCTTCGACCCGACGGCTGAGCGCCACAAGAAGCCCCGGGGCAAGACCCGTCCGGCGGCGCAGAGCACGATCGAGTGCTTCCTGGCGGAGCTCATGAGCCACGCAAGCGGGCGTGGCAACGTGACCGCCGTCGAAGTGCAGGCACTCTTCGACCGAGTGCCGTCGCTCGTCGTCATGGACGGCCTCGACGAGGTAGGTAGCGCCAAGGAGCGCGAGCGCGTCGTCAAGGCCATCGACACGTTCTGTGGCCGCGGCAACGCCTATGCCGTGCCGCCACGAGTCGTGGTCACCACTCGGCCAAGTGCCGACGAACTTCCCGAGCCCTCGGCTGAACTCTTCGAGGTGCTCGTCCTCAACCAGCTTGACCGGGATCAGCGCCGGGAGTACCTCCGCAAGTGGTGTGTCATCCGGGACATCCACGGTCGGGATGGTCGCCTGCTACGCAACACCTTCGATGAGAAGACGCGTGAGCCGTACATCGGGGAGCTGGCGGGCAACCCGATGCAACTCACGATCCTCATCGAGTTGCTCAACAAGCGCCGGCTCGCGACCCCGTCTCAGCGGACACAACTCTACGACGGCTACATGGAACTCCTGTTGGATCGGGAGTCGAACAAGTACCCCGAGTCGGTGCGCAAGTACCGAAGCGAACTCGAGGAGATCATTCCGTTCCTCGGCTGGTACCTACAGTCGCGGAGCGAGCAGCACAGCCTCAGCGGTCGGATGCAGGCCGAGGAGCTGGGCGCTGCCATGCGCCAGTTCCAGCGCACCTACCGGCGACCGGAGTTCATCGTCGACGAGTTGTTCAGGGCAGCCACCGACCGTCTCTGGGCACTCACCAGCAAAGAGCAAGGCATCTACGAGTTCGAGGTCGTGTCGCTCCGGGAGTACTTCGCTGCCCGGTTCCTCTACCAGTTCGCGGGTGAAGGTGACCGCAACTTCGACCGGACGACCGTCTTCCGAGAGCTCCTCCAGCGCGCCTACTGGTTGAACACCGCACGCTTCTACGCGGGCAACGCACCGCCAAGCGGGGTCTTCGAACTATCCGGCGCTATCCGTGAGCTACTCGCCGCCAAGCCTGCGCGGAACGCGTACATCGCGAGCTGGACGCTTCTCACTGATGGGGTGTTCGCAAGTCGGCCAGCTGAGGCGGCATTGGTGCTGGACGAGCTTTGTAGCGATACAGGCGTCCCGATGTTGCTCGCCGCACTCGACCGGAAGGAGATCCTCCCGCTCCCGGAGTTGCCGTCGGATCGCTCGACGAACCCAACCTGGACGCGTCTGACGACGGCGATCGCCGCGAGCCTTGGTGACCCCAACAATCGGCAACGCGTACGAGCTCTGCGCGAGCTCCTCTCGGAGCGGGGGGCCTTCGCGCAGTGGTGGTCGGAGCGAGTCACGGCCGCCGTCGGCAAGAGTGACGAGCGCGCGTGGCTTGAGGTTGCCGCCGAGTGTGAAGCCGCCGAGGGCCGGACGCTTCCTCTCGACGGCGTCGACCTCGATGGCGGCGGTGCAGAAGCCCTGCTCAACACCGGCCTGGTGCCGCCCCCGGGAGGCACGCTGGAGAAGCTGCTCCTGCAACGGGTCCTCGACGGCGAGTGCCCCGAGGTCAACTCGATTCGCTCGATGCCTGCTCAGGTGGCCGTCGCCCTCGCGCCGGACGCGTTCCACACGACGTCCAAGACAGGCTTCAACGGGCAGAGCCCGTACATGACGCAACGACGTCAGGACGCCGTTCGAGCCTTGCGACGAACCAACACTCCCATCGCCTCGGCCGCAGCCAGGCGCACATTCAAGTCGGGCGAGCGGGGCAGTACGTTCCCGTGGTCAAACACGGCGACGGCGCTCTTTGATGCGATGGGCCGGTGCTGGCTGGCATCGGAGATCGCAATCCTCGGTGCCGCCTCTGGCCATCAGTCTGGGCACACCACCAAGTGTGGGCCGACGGCCTTTGGGGCGAAGAGCCACCCCGCCGTACTGCTCGCTCAAATTCGCCAGCACTTCAACGACGAACGGTGGTGGCGAGCGCAACGCTCGATGTGCACCGACGAGCTGGCCTTGGCCGAGTGGACGTTCGCGCTGTGGGCGAAGGGCTCTCCCGACGTGATCGCGGCGCTCTTCGCTGACTGGGAGTCGACCATTGCGAACCTGCCCGTGGCACGACAGCAGGTAATCCAAGACCGGGCCGCTCGGCTCAACGCCTGGGGGCGGCTCTCGAACTTCGAGACCGATGTCGCTCCAGCGACGGAAATCGGCGCACAACTACTGGCGGCGCGGGTTCCGAGGCAGCAGCACCCCTCGTCCCCGCCGAACCAGCATGCTCGTGCCAGTCGCGGCGCGTCGGCCAGTCAGGAGCGGACGACCTCCTTGTCGCAGATCGCCCGCTCGGAGAAGTGGTTCCAAGTCGACCAGATCCCCAGTTACCGGTAACGCGAACCACCTGTCAGCAGGCGTGCCCACCCCGAATCGCCCGCCCCAGCATCAGCGGCAGGCTGAGAACGGCCATCCAGGCGAACTTTGCGGCATTCCAGAAGAACAGGAACACCAGAACGTTGACGAAGCCGAGACCGGAGCGGGCGGCCAGCTCGATAGCGAGCGCGGTCAGCCCGAGGTATGTCGGCGTCGCGATGAGGGCGAGGGGGATCGCCCACTTGAGGCCACGCGGGGTGCGAAGCCAGTCGACGACTCGATTGGTGGGCATGTAGGAGCGGAGATGGCCGCGGATCGCGGCGCTGAGGTTCCAGAATGCGGTGAGCATGACAGTCTCCCTCGGTCGGGGCTCAACTCCTCTCTACGGAGACCCGAAAGGAAGGACGCGCATTCGCCCCTCCTGTGGACTACCCAGCCAGAACTGCCCCTGTGTAGGGCTACGCAAGCGCCCGTCCTTGGGATTCGAGTGTCTGGCTGCGCCCCTCCTGGGCACTGCCCGCCGGGCCGCCTTGGACGTGCGGCCGAGACGTGCGTGACATGGGCGGGATACGGCGAGGCGGACTACACCGTCGACCTTCGCGGATGGCGGCCCGAACCAACGCTGATCGAAGGACCCGGGCTGCCCGGCATCACCGGCGTACTCCAGGCCCAGCACAACCTGCTCATCCACCTCGGAACATTCCCCACCGCCCACAACCTGCGTGTCGTGCTCAACTCCCAACGCATCGTCTCCCGCGAGACCTCCCGCCGACTCCAAACCGTCGACCCGACCGTCGCGGTCCGGTGGGAGCGGCGTGCTGAGACCTACGGGCGACTCGTCCACGAGACCCGTGACCTCGGCGGCATGGTCGGCAACGGCGGACACGCCGCCGGCCAGGGCTCGGTCGCGGCCGTCCGCATGGAGAAGCTCGACCGCGGCGGACTCTCCGACACCCCGCAGGTCCGACGGCTCCAGCGGGTCAGCGCGGGCATCGACGACCGGATCTGCAACGTCATCGAGCACGGCGTCGCCCAGCGCCTCTACTTCCAGCGAATCAACGTCCCCGGACTCGACGACCACAACGGCGAACTCGTCAGCGTCACCCGGCAGAAGTTCGCGTCCATCACCTCGCCCGTGCAGACCGAACTGCTCGCAATCGTGCGCAGCGACCTGCGGCCCACACCTATCCAACGAAAGGCGCCGAAAGGTGCAGCGCAAAGCCGCCTCGGCTTCGAGGCCGCGCTGCACCACCGGCCACCACCGAGAGGAGCGAGCCCTGATGTCCCGTCGATCTGACACCCCATCCACCGCGAGCAGCGGCGACAAGGAGATGCCCTTGGCCCTCGTCGTCCCGCTTCCCCAAGACCCCTTCCTCAACACCGAGGACGCATGTGGCTATCTCGGCGTCCCGAAGGCCACGCTCCTGACCTGGCGGGTCCGTCGTCCCGGCTATGCCCACGTGCAGTGAAGGCGGGCGGCAGGCTCAAGTACCGCCTGTCCGAGCTCGACCGGTGGCTCCGGGATCACGAGGAGTCGTTCGCACTCGGCGACGACAACGAAGGCGCCGACCCTGCCTCGGAGAGCGGCAGGCAGGTTCGGAGCCGCAGCCGCGCAAGTCGGGTGCGGGGTGGAGCCCTCCGGACAGCGCAGCCCTGACGGCGGTCAGGTACACGAAAGGAACCAGAAATGGCCCGACAGAAGTTGGTGGTCGGCACCTACGGCGACATCAACTGCACACAACGTGCCAACGGGACCTGGCTGGCTCGTGCCCGCTATTGCGATGTCGACGGCGTCGTCCGCGAGTACCGCAAGAGCGGCGAAACGAAGAACAAGGCAAGGGCCAACCTCAAGGCATTCTTCGTCGAGCACACCGGCACGTTCGGGGATGGCGCCATCGCTCCCGACGACACGGTCCAGGAATTGCTTGACCTCTGGTTCGCCAAGATGGAAGACGCCGACGGCAGTCCCAAATCGGAGACCCTGGAGCGTTACCGCTATCACCTGCGTTGGGTGCTCGACAGCGACAAGACCGAGCACCCTCTGGGTGCCTACCAGTTGCGACACGTTGGCCGGTGATCATCCAAGCAGCCCTGGACAGCGCCGGGGTCTCAGCGGACATGCGCAAGCGGATTCGCAGCGTCCTGGTGCGCGCCTTCAACATGGCGATCTTCCACGAAGCACTCAATGGCAACCCGGCGACGGCCGTCCCTTCTGTCCCTGTCCCAAAGGTCAAGAAGACGGCGGTAGCGGTCGAGGACCTCGACGCTGTGCGTGCGGCTATCCGCGAGTGGGCGAACGCCGAGCGGCGCAATGGCCCCAAGAGCCTGGACCTGCCCGACATCGTCGACATTCTCATCGCCACCGGTCTGCGGATCGGCGAACTGCTCGCCCTGCGCTGGTCCGACATCGAGTTGACCGCCCCTCCCGCGCGCCGCGACGACGAGACCTGGTTCCCGTGGCTGATGGTCAACGGCCAGATCACCTCCAAGGGAAAGCGGGTCGACTACGGCAAGACCCACGCCGCGATCCGCCCCATCGCACTCCCCGATTGGGCCGTTGCCATCCTGCGCCGACGCAAGCTGGAGCAGCCACCGAACGACATCGACGCAGTCTTCGCCAGCCGCAACGGAACCTGGCACTTCCCCGGCAACGTCCAGAGCCGGCTGTGGCACATCCGCAAGCTCGACGACTATGCCGACATCGCCGCGCTCCGCGACGTCTCGCCCCACTCCTTCCGCCGGACAGTGGCAACCGAGATCGACGAGGTCTACGACGCCGACGCCGCCAAGGATCAGCTCGGCCACACGTCCAAGACGGTCACCGAACGGCACTACATCAACCGCCGTCTCGTGGTACCGGACTACCGCGCCGCGACCGAGCGGCTGGCTCCTCGGACTGAGCCCACCGACGATCCCGAAATCGGGCTCTGAGAGCCCGCAGATCCTCCGAACGGCCCGTGAGCCCTCTTCACACTACGCGGCGGCCTACGGGCCGTTTTCGCGCTCCCAAGGGTCTCCAGGCCCGGCATCGGGGAGCGGTCTCAAACTCAAAGTGCGCCCTAAGGCCGGATCTTCGAGGCCGGCGCCAAGACCCCAACTTGCATCACCGCAGGTCAGAGCCGGTTTTCGTCAGCAAAGCGACGCATTCGACGTGGTGCGTCATCGGGAACAGATCGAAGGCACGCAGCGCGCGCAACCGGAAGCCGTGCCCGGCGAAGAGCGCCACGTCCCGGGCCAGGGCAGCCGGGTCGCAGGCCACGTACGCCACCGCCCGAGGCGCGATCGACGCCACCTGAGCCACCACCGGCGCCCGGGCGCCCTCGCGGGGCGGGTCGAGCACCACCACGTCCGCGGGGGGACAGTCCAACCGGTCGAGCACCGCGCCCACCGGCCCGGAATGCACCTCCGCTCTGAGGTCGGCCAGATTCCGTACGGCATGAGCACACGCCCTCGCGGACCCTTCGATGGCCATCACCCGACCGCGCTCCCCCACCCGCGCGCCGAGGAAGCCAGCGAACAGGCCCACCCCGGCATACAGATCGAGCACGGTCTCTCCCGGCGTCGGCGCCAGCAACTCCAGGACGCTCTCCACCAGCACCCGGGGCGCTCCGGGATGGACCTGCCAGAAGCCGTCGGCGTCCCGACTGAACCGGCGGGTGCTTCCGTTGACGGTGACCTGCTCGACGATCTCCGGGTGCCCCACCAGCTGATCCTCGCGGAGCGCATCCTCGGCAGCGATCAGACAGTCCTGCACGGGCACCACGGCACGTGACCGGTGCCGACGCATCCCGATGCCTCCCTCCGCCGTGGTGGCGAACCGGACCCGGGTGCGCCAGCGAAGCCCGTCATCGGGGGCATCGGGCACCGCCTGCACCAGCAGACCGGTGAGCAGGGGATCTGTGGCCTCCAGGCCGCCCAGGCGCACCAACTGCTCCCGGACCACCTCGGCCTTCAAGGCGCGTTGGCGGGACAGGGTTACGTGCTGGAAGTCGCAGCCACCACAGCCACCGGGGCCGGCGACCTGACACGGCGCCGCGACCCGGTCGGGTGACGGAGTGAGGACCTGCACGGCATCGGCTCGCCAGAACCGGTCCCCCTCGGTGCCCTCGGTGACCTCGATCGCCACCGTCTCTCCCGGCAGCGCATGCCGGACGAAGACGGCGCGCCCCTCCACCCGGGCCACACAGTGACCCCCATGCGCGATCGGGCCGACGTCGACGGTGAACCGGCGTCCCACCGCGGAGGCGCCCCGGGCCCGCCGCTGGCGTGGCTGACGCGTCACCAGTCGCCTCGCCTCTGGTCGTCCTCCTCGTCCATGCCCAGGCCACGACGCAGGTCGCCCGGCTGCGCGGCCGCCTCGGCACGTCGTACCCGTTCGGCGGCTGCTCGCGACGACTGCAACTGGTACGGCACTGACGTCACCATCACACCCGGGGTGAAGAGCAGTCGGCCCTTCAGCCGCAGCGCCGACTGGTTGTGCAGCAGTTGCTCCCACCAGTGGCCGACCACGTACTCGGGGATGTAGACCGCCACCACGCCGCGCGGGTTCGCCTCCCGGATCGCCACCGCGTAGTCGATGATCGGCCGGACCAGTTCCCGGTACGGGGAGTGCAGCACCTTGAGCGGGATGTCGAAGTCGCGGGCGTCCCACTCCGCCAGCAGCCGGTCCGTGGCCGCCGCGTCCACACCGACATAGACGGCCTCGAGGACGTTCGGCCGGGTCGCCTTCGCGTAGGCGAGGGCGCGCAGCGTCGGCTTGTGCAACTTCGACACCAAGACGATGGCGTGCACCCGGGTCGGCGGCACCTTGTCCATCGCCTCCGCCTCGAGCTCGGCGCTGATCTTGGCGTAGTGGTCATGGATCGCCCGCATGATGAAGAAGAAGGTGAGGATCGCCAGCACCGAGATCCAGGCACCGTCGAGGAACTTGGTGACCACGATCACCACCAGCACCACCCCGGTCAACACCAGCCCGAAGGCGTTGATCATCCGGGACCGCTGCATCCGGGCCCGCTCCCGAGGCACCCGCGAGGTGGTCAGCGCCCGGGTCCAGTGCTTGACCATCCCCAATTGGCTCAGCGTGAACGACACGAAGACACCGACGATGTAGAGCTGGATCAGGTGCGGGGTCTTCGCGTCGAACCACCAGATCAGGCCGATCGCCAGCACGCCGAGGAAGGCGATCCCGTTCGTGTACGCCAGGCGACTCCCCCTGGCACCCAGGGCGCGCGGGGCATACCCGTCGGCGGCGAGCACCGAGCCGAGCACCGGGAACCCGTTGAACGCCGTGTTCGCGGCCAGCACCAGCACCAGGGCGGTCACCGAGACGACCAGATAGAACAACGGCGGCAGGTCGGAGAAGACGGCGTCGGCGATCTGCGCGATCACCGGCATCTGCAGGAAGTCCTGCGGCAAGGGGTCGCCGGTGGCCGTGCGCAGCCGATGCAGGTCATCGGGATCGACGTACCGCAGCCCCATCTGCCGAGCCAGGATCACCACCGAGAGCATCATCGTGATCGCGATGGCGCCGAGCATCACCAGCGTGGTCGCCGCATTGCGGCCCTTGGGACGCCGGAACGCCTGCACCCCCGAGGAGATGGTCTCCACACCAGCGAGCGCCACACACCCGGACGAGAACGCCCTGGCCAGCAGGAAGATCAGCGCAGCCGTCGTCAACGGCTCCTCATAGCCCGGGGTGGGCACGATCTGATAGTCGGCGCTGGCCACGCTGGGCAGGTCACCGGTGAGCCAGCGGAGCAACCCGTAGCCACACATCGCCAGCACCGCGATGATGAACGCGTACGTCGGGATCGCATAGACGGTCCCCGACTCACGAACCCCGCGCATGTTGAGCGCCATCAACAGCACCACCATGGCGCTGGCGAAGAGCACTTCGTTGCCGGCGATGAACGGCAGCGCCGCCGCGGCGTACTGAGTCCCTGACGATATCGAGACGGCCACCGTGAGCACGTAGTCGACGATCAGCGCGCTGGCCACCGTCGTCCCCGCGGTCGTGCCCAGGTTCACCTTGGCGACCTCGTAGTCACCGCCCCCACCGGGGTAGGCGATCACCTGCTGCCGGTACGACGCCAGCACCGCGATCATGATGATGGCGACCGCGATGCCCACCTTCCACGACCACACATAGGTCGACGCCCCGGCGATCGCCAGCATGATGAAGATCTCGTCAGGTGCGTAGGCCACCGACGAAAGCGCGTCGGAGGCGAAGACCGGCAACGCCACCCGCTTCGGCAATAGCCGCTCGCCGCGGGAGCTGCGCAGTCTGCGACCGAACAGAATCCGTTTGGAAACCTCACCGACACCCACGGGTGGCAGGCTACATGTGCGGTAGCGTCAACTCCGTGCATGTCGTGATCATGGGCTGCGGCCGCGTGGGGGCCACGCTGGCCCGAAGCCTCGAGGACCGCAACCACACCGTCGCCATCATCGACGTCGAGTCAGACGCCTTCCGACGACTCGGACCGGCGTTCAACGGCGACAAGATCACCGGCTACGGCTTCGACAGGGAAGTGTTGCTGCGCGCCGGGATCGAGCGTGCGGACGCCTTCGCCGCCGTCTCCAGCGGTGACAACTCCAACATCATCGCCGCCCGCGTCGCCCGCGAGACCTTCGGCATCACCCAGGTCGTGGCGCGGATCTACGACCCCGGCCGGGCCGAGGTGTACCAGCGGCTCGGTGTCACCACGGTGGCCACCGTCAAATGGACCGCCGACCAGGTGCTCCGCCGCCTGCTGCCGGCCGGCGCAGAACCCGACTTCCGCGACCCCTCCGGCACCATCCGGCTCGACCAGGTGCCGGTGACCGATGCCTGGGTGGGTGTCCGAACGATCGAGTTCCAACGCCAGTCCCGCAGCCGGATCGCCTGGATCGACCGACTCGGCGAAGGCATGCTGCCGACCATCGACTCGGTCATCCAGGAGGGTGACCTGCTGCACCTGGTGATGCGCGAGGAGAACGCCGCGCACGCCTACCGAGTGTTCGACAACGGACCGGAGGACGACTGATGCGAGTCGCAATCGCCGGCGCCGGCGCGGTGGGTCGCTCCATCGCCGCCGAGCTCATCACCAACGGCCACGACGTGCTGCTGATCGACAAGAACGCCGGCTCGATCAGGCCCGAGAGAGTCCCCGAGGCGGAGTGGCTGCTCGCCGACTCCTGCGAGCTCTCCTCCCTCGAGGAGGCGCAACTGGAGAACTGTGACGTGGTGATCGCGGCCACCGGCGACGACAAGGCCAACCTGGTCACCTCGCTGCTGGCCAAGACCGAGTTCGGCGTGCCCCGCACGGTCGGACGCGTCAACCACCCCTCCAACGAGTGGCTGTTCACCGAGGCCTGGGGGGTCGACGTCAACGTCTCCACGCCCCGGATCATGTCCGCGCTGGTCGAGGAAGCGGTGACGGTCGGCGACCTGGTGCGCCTGTTCACGTTCCGCAAGGGCAACGCCAACCTGGTCGAGATCACCCTGCCCGACGACTCGCCGTACGTGGGCAAGCCCACCGGGCTGATCCCCTTCCCCGAGAACTCCACCCTGGTCACGGTGCTCCGTGACGGGCAGGTCTACACCCCCAACCCCGAGCAGGCGGTCGAAGCCGGCGACGAACTGCTCTTCGTCGCCTCGGCGGACGTGGAGAAGGCACTGGAGCGACTGCTCGCTCCGGTGCAACACGCGGCCCCCGACTGACACCTTCTGCCGAGGTCAGTCCTGGGAAGGCTCCACGGGGGTCCGGTTCCGGGCCAGCAGCCACACCATGGCTGCCAGCGCGGCCAGTTGGACGGGCCATCCCATGGCGATCTTCAGAACGCCCAGCAACGCCACTGCCAGCTCCGGCTCCAGCGCCCCGGACTTGCCCGCCAACCAGACCGGGAGTTGAGCAGCGACCCGGATCACGCACGGCAGCGCCAGCAACCAGGTCAGGCGGGTGCAGACCTTCACGATCTGGCGGTCCTGGTGCCATGCCGTCGCGTCACCGGTGACGCTGCCGACCATGAAGCCGATCAACGGCCAGCCGATCAGACAGGTGACGGCCAGCACCACCGCGTAGCCGCCGTTGTAGATGATGCCGGGAAGGAAGTACGCCAGCGCCTGATCGTTGACGTCGCCGCCACCGCGGGCCGACATGGTCACGAAGAGCCAGCCGATTCCGATCCCGAACAACGCGTTCACACAGAACTGGATCGTGGAACGCTGGACCAGCCGCACCGCCAGCAGCGTCACCGCCGCCGCCAGGCTGACGGTCAGGGCCAGCCGCAGTTCTTTGGTGACCAGCCAGGTGAGGGTGAACAGGATCGTCGGCACGGCTGCCTCGACCATTCCCCGGCGACCGCCGAGGGCGCGGGACAACTGGCCGCGCAGGACCTCTTCGACGGTCTCCTCGGTCGGGGCAGCAGCCGGGGTGTTCATCGCGCCTCGGGAAGTAGTTCGTAGCGGGGGTTGTACATCAACCGGACCCCGTCATGCAGCCCGATCCTGCCGGTGACCCGCAGTGAACGGCCAGGTGCGACACCCGCGATCCGCCGGCGCCCCAACCAGACCACGGTCAGCGCGTCGGTGCCGTCGTAGAGCTCCGCCTCCAGCGCCGGAACGCCTCCGCGGGGGCGCAGCGTCACGGTACGCAGCTCGCCCCAGAGGGTGACCCGCTCGCGGTTGCCCGCGTCGGCGATCGACGCGACGCCCGACGGCGCCGAATCGCGCTGCAGGTCGCGCGCGTCCTGATCCGCGGTGTCAGCCCAACGTCCCAGGGCCTGACGCAAACGACCCGCTGTCCGGGGTTGCTGAGGCATACCACTCAGCCTAGTTCGCCCCGGCACTCGGCGCGGCATCGTTGCCCGCGCCGACAGCCGGGTCGATGCGCCGAGCCGTCGCCGGCACCTTCAACGGCAGCGAGGTGCCCACCGGCATCGCGCTCTCGCCGCGGCGTACCACCACGTCGCGCAGCACGCTCTCCCAGGGACCGGCAGCCTCGACGTCGATGGCCGGGCGGCCGAGCAGGGTGGCCCGGAGCAGCCAGCGGGGGCCCTCCACCGCGACGATCCTCGACGGCTGGACGGCGGTGCTGCCATCGGGTCGTTTCACCGTCATCTGGCAGTGCAGTTCAGTGCCGAAGGAGCCGTCCTTCTCGGTGGCCGTGCCCCCGCGACGCGCCATGTCAGCGGCGATCTGAGGACGCACCTCGTCCCAGATGCCCTCGTTCCGGGGGGCGGCGAACGCCTTCACCTCGATGGCGCCGTCGGCGTCCGCGATGACCACTGCCTGCACGGTCTGGGAGGCCTCGTCCACCTGGAGGCGTACGTCGCGTCCGGGGCCGGGCACGATCAGCAGTGACCCGAGATCCACCCGGGTGACCCCGTCCCGGTCGACATCGACGTCGGCGATGTCGTGGGGTCCGCTGCCGGGCTCCGGCGGAACGACCACCTCGGGCTCGGTGGCGGTGGTGTCCACCACTGGCTTCCGCTTGAATCTCACATGCTGCTCCTGCGCTCAAGGGACGGCTGGCTGTCGGGGTTCCGCGAGGGCGAGCCACCGACTCCGGTGGATCCGTAGCCGCCCTCGCCCCGCACCGACTCCGCCAGCGTCTCCACTTCCACGAAATGTGCGGTGGTGTACCGCTGCACCACCAACTGTGCCACTCGGTCCCCACGCCGCAGTTCGACGGTCTCGCGGGGGTCGTGGTTGACCAGCAGCACCTTGATCTCGCCGCGGTAGCCGGAGTCGATGGTTCCGGGCGTGTTCACGATCGAGATGCCGTGTCGGGCGGCGAGTCCGGAGCGCGGGTGCACCAGCGCCACATAGCCCTCCGGCAGGGCCAGCGCCACTCCGGTCGGCACCAGGGCGCGCTCGCCGGGCTCCAGTCGCACGTCGACGGCGGTCATCAGGTCCGCACCTGCGTCGCCGGGATGTGCGTAGCGGGGCAACGGCAGGTCCGGATCCAGTCGGACGATCGCGACGTCGAGTTGCTCGGGCACGGCGGTGACCCTACCCGCTGCCAGCTGGCTGGACACGGTCGCCCGACCCTCCTGCGGCGCCGCATGGACGGAGGTGACAGGCTTGGCGCATGTACGTGGAACGCTTGGGGGTGCCGCTGCGCTGGTGGGTGCAGGGCACGATGCTGCTCGCCTGCTTCTGGTTGGCCTTCATCGTGACGCCGATGCCCGAGGCGGTCTCGTGGGCGCTGACCGGCGTCATCGGCTGCCTGATCGCCGGCGGCTACCTGTGGTACGGCGCCGCCACCATCCGGGTCGACGGCAGCGTCTTCACGGCCGGCCGGGCACACATCGACCGCAGCCACATCGGTGAGGTGCTGCCGCTGGACACCGAGGCGGCCCACCGGCTCGCGGGCCGGGATGCCGACGCTCGGGCGCACCTGCTGCTGAGGCCCTACTGCCGTCGCGCGGTCAGGGTCGAGATCACCGACCCCCGTGACCCGACCCCGTACTGGCTGATCAGCACCCGGCATCCCCGGAAGTTGGCCGCCGCCCTGGGGTGGACGGCCGATTCCGCCCCCGCCGTGGAGGCCGACGCGGGAGCCGACGACCCAGTAGGGTGAGGAACCCACTGGATCGAGCAGGAGTGACATGGGACGCAAGGGTTCGAAGAAGGCCGCAGCCAAACAGCCGGGAAGCAAGGCCTGGGCGCCGATGGCGATGGCAGCCACCTTCGTAGGGACGTTCGTGGCCCAGAAGGCGCTCGACACACTGTGGCGCGCCGCCAGCGGGAAGAAGCCGCCCACGGACCCTGCGAACCCCGCTGCGGTGCGCACCGGCGAGGCCCTGCTGTGGTCGGCGCTCAGTGGTGTCGTGGTGGCCGAGGCCAAGATGCTGGCCACCCGCAAGGCGGCCCAGTACTACGCGGAGTCGACGGGGCACCTGCCGCCGCCGATGGCCAAGGCGGCCGCCAAGGCGGCCAAGGCCGGGAAGGCCGAGGCGACGCCGGCGGGGGCGGACGCCCCCGCCTGAGCGGTCACCTCACTCGCAGTCGCGGCAGATCATCTTGTCGGGGTCGGCGAGCTGGCTGCGGTGGTGCACCAGGAAGCAGCTCATGCAGGTGAACTCGTCGGACTGCTTCGGCTTCACCTCGACGGCGAGCTCTTCGTGCGACAGGTCCGCGCCGGGCAGCTCGAAGGACTCCGCCGCTTCGGTCTCGTCCTCGTCGACCTTGCCGGAGTTCTTGTCGTGACGACGAGCCTTGAGCTCCTCGATGCTCTCTTCGCTCTGTTCGTCGTCGGTCTTGCGTGGGGCGTCGTAGTCAGTCGCCATGGCCCTTCACTCCTCGTCGCGAGGCTCAATAGATGCGGCGGCACTCGGTGTGCGCCGTGCAGCGTCGTCGGCGCCAGATTGTGCACCATCGACCCACTGCTTCGCACGTCGGTACCCACCGTGTCGCTCGAACACTTGTCTCAGCCCAGATATTCCGGGCGGCTCCGCAGGTCCCTCACGGGGTGAAGCCCGCCCTCGTCAAGGCGTCGACGAACTCGTCGAAACCCGCGTCGGGGGCACACGCCAGCAGGGTCCGTCCACCGGGGGTCGGCCACTTCCGCGATCTCGCGCCGGCCTCGGCCGCGATCACCAGGCCGGCGGCGTGGTCCCACAGATGGGTGCCCTCCTCGACGTATCCGTCCAGCGTTCCGTCCGCCACATGGCACAGGTCCAGAGCACAGGAACCCATCCGTCGGATGTCGCGGATCTGCGGCAGCAGCGCCGCCACCGCCGCGCCCTGGCGCGCCCGCACGTCCGGGTCGTACCCGAACCCGGTCGCGATCAGACGACGCCCCACGGGCGCGGGCTCGGCCACCCGGATCGGTTCCCCGTCGCGGTGTGCACCCTCCCCCGCCGCAGCGGACCAGAGGGTTCCGGTGGCCGCGTTCACGACGGCTCCGGCGAGCACCGTGCCGTCCACCTCGGCGGCGATCGAGACCGCATACTCGGGGATGTCGTAGAGGAAGTTCACGGTGCCGTCGATCGGATCCACGATCCACCGCACCCCACTGCTGCCGCGGCTGTCGCCCTCCTCCTCGCCGAGCACGGCGTCGGTGGGCCGGGTCGCTCGGAGCAGCTCACGGATCAACTGTTCACTGGCCCGGTCGGCCTCGGTCACCACGTCCACGTCGGTGGACTTGGTGGCCGCCACCAGGACCGGGCTGGACCGGCGCTCGCGCACCAGTTCCGCCGCCTCCAGGGCCACCCGCGCGGCGATGTCGCGCAGCTCGGCTGGACGCGTCACCGGGGCACACCACCCAGGGTCGGTCGTTCCCCACGCGGGTTGGCGCAGCAGTGCGGCTGGCACTCGTCCCAGCATGCCCCGTACTCACCGACCGCGGGGCGTTCGGGATCGGCACCCCGCTCCGCTGCGGCGCGCTCCAACAGCAGTTCCCGCACCATCGCCACGAACCTGGGATCCAGACCCGCGGTGGCTGCGCGTAGCGCCACCACGCCCACCTTCTCGGCCGTGGCCATCGCCTCGGTGTCCAGGTCCCAGATCACCTCCATGTGATCGGACACGAACCCGATCGGCACCATCACCACCGCACCGACCCCCTCGTCGGCGAGGGTGTGCAGGTGGTCGTTGATGTCCGGTTCGAGCCACGGCACCGACGGCGGACCGGAGCGCGAGCAGTAGACCAGCGCATGGGGGTGCCGGTGGCCGGTCTCCTGCCGGACCCGCTCCACCACTTCGGTCATCAGGCTGCGGTGCTGCACCACGTAGGCGTGCCCACGGGGGCCGCTGGCCGCGTTCATCGTCTCGGGGATCGAGTGCGTCACGAAGGCGAGCCGGGCCTCGTCCCGGTGCTCGGCCGGCAGCTCTGCGAGCGCCGCGAGGGTGGCGTCCACCACCGGCTCCACGAACCCGGGATGGTTGAAATAGGCCCGCAGCCGGTCCAACCGTGGCGCGCCGGGCACCCCGGCCACAGCATCCGCCAGGTTCTCCCGGTACTGCCTGCAGGAGGAGTACGACGAGTACGCCGAGGTCATGAAGCAGGCCGCCCGGCGAACGCCGTCGGCCGCCATCTGCTCGACCGCCTCGGTCAGGTAGGGGTCCCAGTTCCGGTTGCCCCAGTAGATGGGCAGGTCCAACCCCGCCCCCGCGAAGTCCTCGCGCAACGCCGCCAGGAAGGCCCTGTTCTGGTCGTTGATCGGCGACTTCCCGCCGAAGTGGAAGTAGTGCTCCCCGACCTCGATCAGTCTCTCCCTGGGGATCCCCCGGCCACGGGTCACGTTCTCCAGGAAGGGGACGACGTCGTCGGGGCCCTCGGGACCGCCGAAGGAGACCAGCAGCAACGCGTCGTACGGTTCGGGTGTGCGTGCAACAGCCAGGTCGTTGGCAGAATCGGGGGCACTTTCCATGGGACCAATCGTAGGCTGACCGGCGATGCTCTCCTCCTACCGCCGGGTCCTGTCGGTGCCCGGCACCCTCGCGTTCAGCGCCACCGGATTCGTGGCCCGGCTGCCGATCTCGATGGTCGGCCTCGGGATCGTGCTGATGATCTCGGGGCAACTCGGCTCCTACACCCTCGCCGGGACGGTCGCCGCCGCCTACGTGATGGCCAACGCGCTCTTCGCGATCCTGCACGGCCGTCTCCTCGACCGGCTGGGTCAGAGCCGGGTGCTGCCGACCACGCAGGTGCTGGTGGCGCTGTCGATGGTGCTGCTGGTCTGGGCCGTGCAGGACGACTGGCCGGTGTGGTCCCTGCATCTCTTCGCCGCGACCACCGGAGCCTCCCTCCCCCAGGTGGGGTCGGCGGTCCGGGCCCGGTGGGCACATGCCCTGAGCGAACCGCGCCAGGTGCAGACCGCCTACGCCCTCGAAGCCGTCGTCGACGAAGCCGTCTTCCTGGTCGGACCGGTGCTGGCCACCCTGCTGGCCACTACCTGGCATCCGTCCGCCGGGCTGGTCGCCGCCGGCCTCTTCGGCGTCACCGGGACGCTGTACCTGAGCACCCAGCGCCGCACCGAGCCCCCGCGCTACCCGCGGCGGCACCGGGCCACCCACGGCCATCGCCGGATGCCGTGGCGGATGGTGCTGCCGATGGTCGCGCTCTGCCTGGCACTCGGCGTGATCTTCGGCGCCGTCGAGGTGACCACCGTGGCCTTCGCCGAGGAGCGGGGCGCGAAAGCCTGGGCGGGAGTGGTGCTCGGGATCTGGGCACTGGGAAGTCTGGTGGCCGGCGTGGTCACCGGAGCGGTGCACTGGCGGCGCTCGGCCGACGCCAGGATGCGGCTGGGCATGACCGCCATGGCCGTGGCCATGCTGCCGCTGCTGCTGGTCGACACGATGGTCGGCCTGGCGTCGCTGCTGCTGCTCGGCGGGCTCGCCATCTCACCCACCCTGATCGCGACCATGTCGTTGGCCAACGAAGTGCTCCCCCGAGCCCGGCTGACCGAGGGAATGGCCCTCCTGCACACCGGGATGGCTGCCGGCGTGGCCCCGGGAGCCGCCATCTCCGGGCTGCTGATCGACCAGGGTGGGGCGACCGCCGCCTTCGTGGTGCCGGTGGTCGCCGGCGCCGTCGGGGTGGTCGCGGGACTGCTCACCCCCCGGCCCGCTACCGTGACCCCATGACGCTGTGGCGCAACTGGTGCGGACTCGAGAGCACCGCCCCCGACGAGGTGCTGACGCCCACCGACACCGCCGAGATCTCCGCTGCGGTGCACCGCGCACGTGAGTCGGGCGGCACGGTCAAGATGGTCGGCACCGGCCACAGTTTCACCGGCATCTCCGCACCCGAGGGTGTCCGCCTCGACCCCTTCGGGCTGAGCGGGATCACCGAGGTCGACCACGAGAGCCTCACCGTCACCGCCCTGGCCGGCACCCCGCTGAAGGTGTTCAACGCCGAACTCGAGAGACTCGGATTGAGTCTGCACAACATGGGCGACATCGCCGAGCAGACCCTGGCCGGCGCTATCTCCACCGGCACCCATGGCACCGGCGGCGTCGCAGCCGGCCTGGCCGCCCAGGTGGTCGGGCTCGAGCTGGTCACCGGCACCGGCGAGGTCATCCGCTGCTCCGCCGTCGAACGCCCCGACATCTTCGGGCTGGCTCGGATCGGTCTGGGGGCGCTGGGAGTGCTGACCCGGATCACGTTCTCGGTGGAGCCGCTCTTCGTGCTCGAGGCCCACGAGCGACTGGCCAGCTGGGCGGGTGTCGTCGGCGGGTACGACGCTCTCATCGCCGAGCACCACCACTGCGACATCTACTGGTTCCCCGGCACCGACCGGATGCACGTGAAGGCCAACGACCGGCTCGACGCCACCCCGGGCGAGGCCACACCCCTGCCCCGCTGGCGTCAGCGATTCGACGACGACCTGGTCAGCAACGGCGCGTTCGGCGCGCTCAACCGGCTTGTCAACACCGCCCCGGCACTGACCCGACCGGTGGCCCGGCTGTCGACGCGGGCACTGTCGGAGCGCCGGTACAGCGACGTGGCCCACCGGGTGTTCACCTCACCGCGCCGGGTCCGGTTCAAGGAGATGGAGTACGCGGTCCCCGCGGAGGCCGGGATCCCGGCTCTCGTCGAGGCACGGCGAGTGATCGAGCGCGCCGGCTTCCAGAACCTCTTCCCGGTCGAGGTGCGCTACGCCCGCGCCGACGACGTGGCGATGTCCACGGCGTACCAACGGGACTCGGTGTATTTGGCTTTCCACACCCACGTGGACGCCGACCACCGCGCCTACTTCGCCGCTGTCGAGGAGGTCCTCCGGGCGCACGAGGGCCGGCCGCACTGGGGGAAGCTGCACCAGTTGGCCGCGGCCGACCTCGCGCAGGTGCACCCGAGGTTCGACGATTTCACGGCACTTCGCGACCAACTGGACCCGGACCGGGTGTTCGCGAACACGTACCTGCGCCGGGTGCTCGGCTGAGGGCACGCCGCTCGCCCTCCCCCGTGGCCTCGGCCACCTGTCGTAGGCTCATCCTCACGAACGATCGCAAACCAGGGAGTGAACCGATGGTGCACCTCACGCTCGCGGGTCTGAGCGAGGATGGGCGCCGGTTGCTGCTGGTCAGTGATGCCGGGGTGGAGTTCACCCTCGACGTCGATGCACGTCTGCGTGCCGCCCTCCGAGGGGACCGCAACCGCCTAGGTCAGTTGGAGATCACCATGGACAGCGCCCTCCGTCCCCGCGACATCCAGACCCGGATCCGAGCCGGGGAGTCGCCGGAGGCGGTCGCCGAGGCATCCGGTGCCACCATCGAGAAGATCATGCCGTACGCCGGCCCGGTGATGGCCGAGCGTCAGCACATGGCCGAGCGGGCGCAGCGTTCGTCGCTACGCCGGCCCGCCGGCGATCACGGCGCCCGCACCCTCGGTGAGGCGGTCGCGGTCAGGTTGTCACCCGACGGTCTGACCGCCGACGTGGTCGAGTGGGACGCCTGGCGCCGGCCGGATGGACGATGGGCGCTTCGCGGCGAGTACAGCACCCCCCGACGGTCCGGTGGCGCCGAGTTCACCTACGACATGCCCGGCAACTACGTCACCTGCGACAACGACGACGCCCGTTGGCTGGTCGGCGAGCTTGACGACCAGCCGGCTCCCGGACTGCATGCGGATGACCTGCAACGCGCCCGCGATCGCCGGGCGGTGGTCAGCGCGGACGAGCTCCCGCTCGGCCAGGACGTGCTCGAGATCGTCGCCGAGGCACCGGCCAGGCCGGCCCCCGAGCCGGTGGCCGCCGAGTCCGCCCCGGTGGCCGAGCCGGTCGAGCCCGTCGAGCCCGAGGAGCCGGCCGGCCGCAAGCCCAAGAAGCGGGGCCGCGCGTCGGTGCCGAGCTGGGACGAGATCATGTTCGGCGGCGGCACGGACTGACACTACCGGGACGTCCTGGCTCGGATCGATCCGCAACGAGGGGCTGACGCCCGTGCCCTCGGAGGACTAGGGTCCCTCCATGACGTACTTCGTGACAGGTGCCACAGGATTCATCGGACGTTTCCTGGTCAAGGAACTGCTGGATCACCGCGAGGGAACGATCTTCGTGCTCTGCCGGGAGTCCTCGCTGCCCCGGCTGGAGATGATGATCGCCGGCTGGCAGACCGACCGGGTGGTCCCGGTGGTCGGGGACCTGGCGGCACCCGGTCTGGGGGTCTCCGGTGACTGGGTGAGCGAGCACGCCGGTGGCATCGAGCACTTCTTCCACCTTGCCGCGATCTACGACATGACCGCCGACGACGCCACCAACGAGCGCCTCAATGTCGACGGCACGCGCGAGGCCGTCGCCCTGGCGGAGGCCGTGCAGGCCGGCTGTTTCCACCATGTGTCATCCGTCGCAGCGGCCGGTGACGCCCGCGGCCACTTCGACGAGACCATGTTCGACGAGGGGCAACCGCTCCCCTCGCCGTACCACCGCACCAAGTTCGAGTCCGAGAAGCTGGTCCGCGAGGAGTGCTCGGTGCCGTGGCGCGTCTATCGCCCGGCGATCGTGGTGGGTGACTCCGTCGACGGTGAGATGGACAAGGTCGACGGTCCCTACTACTTCTTCGCCATGATCAAGCGGCTTCGGGATGTGCTGCCGTCCTGGCTGCCGCTGGTCGGCGTCGACCTGGGTGCCACCAACGTGGTGCCGGTCGACTACGTGGCCAAGGCGATGGACGTGCTGGCCCATCAGCCGGGCGCCGACGGCCAGACCTACCACCTGGTCAACCCCGAACCGCAGTCGGTGGTGGAGATGGTCAACCTCTTCTGCGACGCGGCCGGCGCCCCCTCGTTCGCGACACCGATCGACCGGAAGGTGACCGATCCGGCGACCCGGCTACTGCCCCGGGCCGCGCGTCCCCGGACCATCGCGTCGTCGCTGGTGCGCAGCGCCGGGGGGCAGAAGCTGCTCGGTCAGACGGTGGGCCGGATGGGCATCCCCCCCGAGGTGCTCGCCCACACATCGTTCACGGCCACCTTCGATTCCACGCTCACCCAGGAGGCCCTGGCGGGCTCAGGAGTCGAGGTCCCGCCACTGGTCGACTACGCCACCGCGCTGTGGAACTACTGGGAGGAGAACCTCGACCAGAGCACCGCACGCGACGCATCCGCCCGACGGGCCCTTGCCGGCAAGCACGTGGTGATCACCGGGGCTTCGTCGGGGATCGGGCAGGTGACCGCTCTCAAGGTCGCCCAGGCCGGCGGTATCCCGGTGCTGGTCGCTCGGGGCAAGGAGAAGCTCGAAGCCACCAAGCGTGTCATCGAACTGCGCGGCGGCACCGCGCACATCTTCCCGTGCGACCTCTCCGACCTCGACGCCATCGATGCGCTCTCGCGGCAGTTGGCCGAGGAGCTGCCCACCATCGACTATCTGGTCAACAACGCCGGGCGGTCCATCCGCCGTTCGCTGCTGCTCAGCCTGGACCGCTTCCACGACTTCGAACGCACCATGCAGTTGAACTACTTCGGTGCCATCCGACTGATCATGGGCGTGGTTCCGACCATGCGCGCCCAACGCCGCGGCCATGTCGTCAACATCTCCTCGATCGGCGTGCAGACCCACCCGCCGCGATTCTCGGCGTACGTCGCGTCCAAGGCGGCCCTGGACGCATGGAGCAACGTGGTCTCGTCCGAGCTCGTCGGCGACGGGGTGACCTTCACCAACATCCATATGCCGCTGGTGCGGACCCCGATGATCGCCCCCACCAAGCTCTACGACAAGTTCCCCACCATCTCACCGGCTCAGGCGGCCGATGTGGTGATCAAGGCCCTCGTGGAGCGCCCGCACGAGTTGAACACCTCACTGGGCAACGTCGGTGCGATCGCTCACACGGTGGCGCCCAAGGCGACCTTCCGGCTGTTGAACGTGGCCTATCACGTGTTCCCTGACTCCGCTGCGGCGCGCGGCGACGGGGAGAGCGGCGGCAAGGAACGCGATCAGGTGATGCTCGCCAAGCTGTTCAAGGGCGTTCACTGGTGAGTTGAGGGCCCGGTCGCCACCGGGCGTTGCGGATCGGTGATCCAGTGACTCCAACTGCCCGGGTACAGCGCGGCCCGCACTCCTGCCAGCTCCAGGGCCAGCACGTCATGGGCGGCAGTGACACCTGACCCGCAGTAGACGGCTACGTCCGCGCCAGCGACCGCACCGACCTCGGCATAGACCCGCGCGAGCTCGCGCGGATCCCGGAAGTGGCCGTGGTTGTCGAGGTTCCGGAGACTGGGCACGTTGTGGGCACCAGGGATGCGCCCGGCGACCGGGTCCACCGGCTCCACCTCCCCGCGGTACCGCTCGGGGGCACGCGCGTCGATCAGCACCGCGACCCGGCTGGCCGCGTCGGCGTCGACGACCGGCATCGCACCCGGAGCCCCGGAGAAGTCTCCTGGGACCGGGGCCACCGCACCGGTCTCGATCGCGCCGCCGTGGGCCACCCAGGCCGGCCACCCGCCGTCGAGGACCCGGACGTCGCGATGCCCGTGGTGCCGCAACAACCACCACGCCCGGGCGGCCGCGTGCCCCGACCAGTCGTCGTACACCACCACGGGTCTGCCGTTGCTCACCCCGGCACGCTGCATGGCGTCGGTGAAGCGACCCGGCGTGGGCAGCGGATGACGTCCGCCCGGCCCCGCCGCGCCAGCCAGCTCGGTCTCCAGATCGACGTACGCCGCACCGGGGATGTGGCCGGCCTCGTGGGCCGGTGGCCCCTGGCTCTCGCCGAGGCGGTAGCGCACGTCCAACAGGGTCACGTCGCCGAGTCGTTCCCGCAGCTCTTCGGCGCCGATCAGTGGTCCGGTCATGCCTCCCATCCTGCCCGATGGCATGATGCCCGGTCGTGGCCGAACTTCACTACTTCACCGGGACCATGGATTCTGGCAAGAGCACTTTGGCTCTGCAGACGAACCACAACCACGCGGCCCGGGGGCGCGTCGGCCAGATCTTCACCGCCCACGACCGTGCCGGCGCGGCGACGCTGTCCAGCCGGCTCGGCCTGACCCACGAAGCCACCGAGGTCGCCCCCGACTTCGACTTCTGGCGGCACGTGGTCGAGACCTTGACCCGGGGTGGCCGGATCGACTACCTGATCTGTGACGAGGCCCAGTTCTATGAGCCGGGTCAGATCGATCAGCTGGCCAAGGTCGTCGATGAACTGCAACTGGACGTCTTCGCGTTCGGGATCCTCACCGACTTCAGGTCCCGACTCTTCCCCGGCAGCGCCAGGCTGGTGGAGCTCGCCGACCGGATGCACGTGCTCCAGGTGGAGGCACTGTGCTGGTGCGGCAAGCGGGCCACCCATAACGCCCGCACCGAGGATGGCGTCATGGTCACCGAGGGTGAGGTGGTGGTGGTCGGGGACACCGCGCCTGCTCCCTCCCCGGAGGACCGGGTGGATGTCGCCTACGAGGTGCTGTGCCGTCAGCACTTCCGCCGCCGACTGACCGCGGCCCGGGCCAAGGCCGTCTCCCTGGCACCAGAGCCCCTCCCCTTCGGCTGACCCACCCCTGTCCTGTCAAAGGGGAGCGAGTCAGCAGATGAGGATCGGGATCAGCATCTCGTCGGGCGTGAGCGAGCCGTGCAGCCCGATCAGGTCCGCCTCGTAGGGGAAGGACCCCGTCTCCAGCACCGCCAGGTCACCTCGGCAGGCCACCACCACGTCACCGATCCGGGGGTTCACCAGCGGGTCCACCGCCCCGAACCAGCCACGCCCGGCCGCCTCGCCGCGAGTCAGCACCTCGGCGCGGCCACCGAGGATGGCGCGCCACCGGTCCACCACATCGTCGACCGCGCCGTGCCGGCAGTAGAGATGCCGGAAGCGTGCCTCACCGCCGACCAGGGCCACCCCGTCGCTCAGCTCGGGGAGCGCGGCGATGTCGATCCTGCTGTGCGCGGGCGAGTCCACCATGCCGTGATCTGCCACCACCACCAGCCGAGCATGGCGGGGCAACGACTCCCGTACCCGTTCGGCCTCGGCGTCCACCATGGCCAACTGGTCCCGCCACTGTCGTGAGGCCACCCCGTACTGGTGCCCCGTCCAGTCCAGGTCCCCTTCGTACATGTAGGTCACCGACGGGGTCACCCGGGCCGCGGCTGCGACCGCCGCGATCCGCTCCCCGAGCCGGTCGGCACCGACGTACGCCGCTCCCCGATGCGCCGCGCGTGTCAACCCGCTGCGGGCGAACTCCCGCTTGTTCACCAGCGTCATCTCGATACCGGCCCGAGCCACCTGCGCGAACGCGGTGTCGTGGGGCTGCCACTCCTCGGGCATCACCGTGTCATCCCAGAACAGTCCGTTCAGGAGCCGGTCGGTGCCCGGGATCCGCGCGGTGAACCCGACCATCCCATGGGCACCCGGAGGCAGTCCGGTGCCCAACGAGGTGAGGCTGGTGACGGTGGTGGACGGCACCCCGGCGGTCCCTGCTGCCTGCCCTTGGAGCAGCGCGGCCAGGAAAGGCGCGTCGTCGGCATGGCGGCGCAACAGTTCGGCCCCCAGGCCGTCGATCAGGAAGATGACGTACGAGCCGGCGTCGGGGAACGTCAGACCCGAGGGGGTGACACCCACCTGGCCGGCGCCCAGAGCGGCCGCTACCGCCGGTACGACGTCGCCCAGGGAGCGCTGCTGGTAGGCGGGTTCAACGAACTCCGAGAGAGCCTGGTCCCCCATGGTCACCGCGTCAACGACCCCGTGTCCGAGCCGACAGTGCCTCGGCGAAGCCGATCAGGCCGGACACCGAATCGTGGCCGTCAGCCGCCGCGGACACCCGCAGGGTGAAATCGTCGGAGGCGATCGATCCGGTGTAGCCGTGGTCGGCCTCGCACTGCGGATCGCCGCAACTGGCAGGCTCCAGGTCGAGGCGCCCCATCGTCCCCCACCCGAGTGTGAGCACGGCCTCGGCCGGTTGGGAGGGACCGTTGAGGGGGTTGGTCACCATCCGAGTCACCACCACCGACTTGATCGAGGAGAGGGTGATCGCTTCGGTCGAGGTGGAGGTGTAGGGCTCCGGCAGAAGATCGTCGCCCCCGTGCTCGTCGGTGTGCGCCAGGATCAACCGGGTCGGGGTCAGCACCACCACGGTGATGTGCCGACGCACCTCGTCACGCTCGATCGTCGGCTCGTGATGGACATAGAAGTCCACCACCGGTTCGCCGGCCACCGCGGTGGCCACCCCGTCCGAGACCACCTCGGGGTAGTAGCCGGTGCGATCGATGACCGCCCGCAGTTCGCGACTGCGATCGGTGTGGTCAGCGTGGGGGTCGGTGGTACGGCTGCGCATGGACCGAGTCTGTCATGGGCCTCCACCAGGGCACACTGTCGAGGTGCCGACCGGGCGGTCACTGCGGCAGCGTGTCACCGGGGATGGTGCTCAGTCGGCGGACCAGCAGATCAGATCGCAGGTCGGTCACCGGCCCCACCTCGGCGGTCGCGTTGAGCACGGCCGCCCCGTCGCCACTGACCAGCACCAGCGACAGGTCCAGCGACCGCACCTGGGGCAGGTCGTTCTGCAGGGTTGCCACCATCCGCACCAGCCGCTCGAGTTCGTTCACGTCCACCGGTTCCGCGCCCCGGTAGCCGAACATCAACGGCGCCGAACGCACCTCGCGGATCATCTCCGCGGCTTCGGACTCGGCCAGCGGCGGGATCCGGAAGGACCGATCCTGCAGCAGCTCGGTGAGCGGACCCGAGATCCCGAACGAGACCACCGGGCCGAACAGCGGGTCCTCGCCGCTGGTGATGGCCACCGGGACCCCCGGGGCCGCGTTCCGCTGGACGACGAACGTGACATCGTCGGCAAGCCGGCTCAGCGTGGCCCAGGCGTCCTTCATCTCACGGACCGACTGGATGTTGCGCCACACGTGCGACTGGTCCGGGCGCTGACGCAGCCGCTCGTCGGTGGCCTTCAGCACCACCCCCCAGCCGAGCTTCTTGCCTGCCGCCACCGCCTCCTCGACACTGGCCACGTCGATGCAGTCGGCCACCTCGACGCCGTAGTGACTCAGCAGCTGGGCGAGCTCGCTGCGGGTCAGCTCCCTCCCGTCGGGGCTTCCGGCCAGGATCTCGCTGACCACCTGCTTCGCCGCGGGCAGGTCGGTCTCGCCGTCGCGGACCGCGGGACCTTCCGGGCTGCGCAGCCACACGGCGTACTCGACCACGCGGGCGAGCGCCCGGACGGCCGCTTCGACCGCCGGGTACGACGGCACGGAGCCACGACCGGCGGTGGCGCCGGCGACGTCGGGCACGCGGAGGAGTTCGGGAACGCCTTCGGAGCCGAGGAAGGTCGAGACCAGCGGCTTGTCCGACTGTTCACCGACCGCGGCGAGCACGTTGGCCACCTCCTCGCCCGTCACGTTCAACGGGGGGATGTAGACCGCCACCACCGAGTCCACCTCCGGGTCGTCGATGGCGGCATCGAGCGCATCCTCGAACTCCTCGGCGCCTGCTTCGGCGCCCAAGGACTCAGATCGGTTCACGACCAGTCCGACGGCCGAGGCCGCGTCGGCCGCGAGCAGGCCGAGCGCATCGGAGTTGCCCACCACGGCGACCCGTCGGCCCACCGGCAGGGGCTGGTGGGCGAGCAACTGGGCCACGTCGAACATCTCGTCGAGCGTGTCGACCTGGATGACACCGGCCTGTCGGAACATCGCGTCGACCGCCTGCTGTGGCGCGCCGATGCTGCGGACCGTGTGACCCATCGGGACGCCCTGGGTGGTGCGCCCCGACCGCACCGCGATGATCGGTTTGCGTCGGGACACCCGCCGGGCGATCCGGGAGAACTTGCGCGGGTTTCCGATCGACTCGAGGTAGAGCAGCACCACCTCGGTGGCGTCGTCCTCCTCCCAGTACTGGAGCAGGTCGTTGCCGGAGACGTCGGCACGGTTGCCGGCCGAGACGAACGTGGACAGGCCGAGCCCACGATTGTTGACCTTCTCCAGGATCGCCGAGCCGAGCGCCCCGGACTGGCAGAAGAAGCCGGCACGCCCTCGCGCCGGCATCAGCGGCGAGAGGGAGGCGTTCAGCGACGTCTGCGGGTCGGTGTTGATCACCCCGAGGCAGTTCGGGCCGATCAGTCGCAGACCGTACGAGCGGGCCAGCCCGACCAGTCTCCGTTGCCGGCGCCGGCCCTCGTCGCCGGTCTCCGCGAACCCCGACGAGATCACCACCAGCCCGTGCACGCCCTTGGCGGCACAGTCGAGCACCACGTCCTGCACGGCCTCGGCCGGCACCGCCACCACCGCGACGTCGACCGGTCCTTCGATGTCCACGACGCTCTTGTACGCCGGCAGGCCGCTCACCGCGTCGGCGCTCGGGTTCACGGCGTACACCCGTCCGGTGAAATCGCCGGTGACCAGGTTCCGCACCAACGCCCGGCCGATGGTGTCCTGACGGCGACTGGCGCCGATCACGGCCACCGACTTGGCGTTGAAGAAGGTCTGGATCGAGGTGGCTTCGGCCCGGTGCTCGCGGTGCTGCATGACGCCGATCGCGGTGTCGGTGGGGTCGATCGGGAACTCGAGCAGCATCACCCCGTCCTCGTAGCCGCCGGCCACCCGGTAGCCGGCATCCCGGAAGGTTTGGATCATCCGCTGGTTGTCGGGCAGGACCTCGGCACGGAAGCGTTCCACGCCACGCTCGCGACCGGCCTGGGCGAGGTGTTCGAGGAGGATCTGGGCGATGCCGCGACCCTGATGCTCGTCCTGCACGAGGAAGGCGACCTCGGCCTCTCCGGGCTCCACCACGTCGTACCTGCCGACGGCGATCATCTGTTCGGCGACCAGCACCACGAACGCGACCCGGTCGTGGTGATCCACCTGGGTGAACCGGTCCACGTCCCGCTCGGACAGGGTGGGCATGGCGGTGAAGAACCGGTAGTACTTGGAGGTGTCGGACACCCGGGCGTAGAACTCGACCAGCAGCTCTGCGTCGCTCGCCCGGATCGGCCTGATGTGGGCGGTGCGCCCGTCCCGCAGCACGACGTCGGCCTCCCAGTGCCTGGGGGCTTCGAGATCGTCGGCTGGCATGGGACAAATCTAGTGGAGACCGACGAATCACAGTGCGACGGGCGTGCCACCCGCAGATGCGCGGCACTGGGCGGGAAGAATGTCGGGCATGGCACGCCGAAGCACCAAGACCCCGCTCCCCGACGACTTCGAGGAGCACATCCTCGACATCGACGTCTCCGACGAGATGCGGGGATCCTTCCTCGAGTACGCCTACTCGGTGATCTACTCCCGGGCCCTGCCTGACGCCCGGGACGGGCTCAAGCCGGTGCAGCGCCGGATCCTGGCCACCATGAACGACATGAACCTGCGGCCCGACCGCGGGCACGTGAAGAGCGCCCGCGTCGTCGGTGAGGTGATGGGTCGACTGCACCCGCACGGTGACAGCGCCATCTACGACGCCCTGGTGCGGATGTCCCAGTCCTGGTCGATGCGGGTGCCGATGATCGACGGCCACGGCAACTTCGGCTCCCCCGACGACTCCCCCGCGGCGATGCGATACACCGAGTGCCGGATGGCCGCCCCCGCCGTGGCGATGACCGAGTCGATCGACGAGGACACGGTCGACTTCAAGGCCAACTACGACTCCCGCGAGATGGAGCCGACGGTCCTGCCGGCGGCGCTGCCGAACCTCATCGTCAACGGAACCACCGGGATCGCGGTCGGGATGGCCACCAACATCGCCCCGCACAACCTGGTCGAGGTGGTCCAGGCGCTGCGGCACCTGATCAAGCATCCGAACGCCTCCACCGACGATCTGATGAGGTTCATCCCCGGCCCCGACCTGCCCACCGGAGGCAAGATCGTCGGCCTGGAGGGCATCCGTGACGCCTACGAGACCGGGCGCGGCACCTTCAAGATGCGGGCCACGGCGCGTGTCGAGCAGGTCAGCCCGCGACGCAAGGGGATCGTGGTCACCGAGCTCCCCTACGGTGTCGGCACCGAGCGGGTGATCGAACGGATCAAGACGCTGGTGCAGAACAAGAAGCTCTCCGGTATCTCCGACATCAAGGACCTCACCGACCGCGCCAAAGGTCTCCGGCTGGTGATCGAGGTCAAGAACGGCATCAACCCCGACGTGCTGCTCGAACAGCTCTACAAGCAGACGCCGATGGAGGACAGCTTCGGCATCAACACGGTGGCGCTGGTCGAGGGCCAGCCTCGCACCCTGGGGTTGAAGGAACTGCTCGATGTCTTCCTCGGTCATCGGTACGACGTGGTCCGGCGCCGCTCCGCGTTCCGGCGTCGCAAGGCCGCCGACCGACTCCACCTGGTCGACGGCCTGCTCATCGCGATCCTCGACATCGACGAGGTGATCCAACTGATCCGGGCCAGCGACAACGCGGCGGAGGCGAAGCAGCGGCTGATGACGGTGTTCGAGCTGACCGAGACCCAGGCCGAGTACATCCTGGAGATGCCGCTGCGGCGACTCACCCGGTTCTCGAAGTTGGAGTTGGAGAAGGAGAAGGGCGAGCTCGAACAGACCATCACCGAGCTCGACGCGATCCTGGCCGATGAGGGGCTGCTGCGGCGGGTGGTATCGGACGAACTGGCTGAGGTGGCCAAGAAGTTCGGCACCCCGCGACGGACGGTGCTGTTGGAGTCTGCGGGCACTCAGGCGCTGGCCGCGGCCAGCACGCCGCTGGAGGTGCCCGACGACCCGTGCCTGGTCTACCTCTCCTCGACCGGACTCCTGGCGCGCACCAGCAGCGACGAGGTGCCGGGGGCCGAAGGCGCCCGGAGCAAGCACGACGTGATCGTCTCGGCGGTGCGCAGCACCGCCCGGGGCGAGGTCGGGGTGCTGACCAATCAGGGCCGTCTGGTCAGGCTCGGTGTCCTGGAGCTCCCCCAGCTCCCGGCCACAGCGAACCATCCGCATCTGGCCGGGGCACATCCGCTGAGCGAGTTCCTGGCCCTGGAACCGGGCGAACGGGTGCTCGCCCTGACCTCGCTGACCGAGGACGGGCCGGGTCTGGCCCTGGGCACCAGTCAGGGTGTGGTGAAACGCGTGAACCCCGAGGTGCTCGGCAAGGACTCCTGGGAGATCATCGCGCTCAAGGACGGTGACGAGGTGGTCGGTGCCGTCGAGCTGCGCACCGGGACCGAGGAGCTGTGCTTCATCTCCACCGACGCGCAGTTGCTCCGCTTCAGCGCTGAACTGGTGCGCCCCCAGGGCAGATCCGGTGGCGGCATCGCCGGGATCAGGCTCGCCGACGATGCCACCGTGGCCTGGTTCGGTGTCGTCGACTCCGAGGACGCCGTGGTGGTCACCGCATCGGGATCGTCGACCGCGCTCCCGGGCACCGAGGTCGGCTCGGTCAAGGTGACCAGCTTCGCCGAGTACCCACCGAAGGGACGAGGGACCGGCGGGGTGCGCTGCCACCGCTTCCTCAAGGGTGAGGACACCCTGATCGTGGCCTGGGCCGGAGCAGCTCCGGCACGCGCCGCGGCGGCCAGCGGCGCACCGGTCGAACTGCCCGAACCGGGTGGTCGCCGGGACGGGTCCGGCGTACCGGTGGCTCAGCCGATCGCAGCGGTCGCCCCGGAGGTAGCGTCCAGGTTCGTCGCTACGCCCCCTGTGGCAGGCTGACCCCATGGTGAATCCGTGGACGTTCCTGAGTGGTGTCCTCCTCGTCCTTCTGCTCAGTTCGTGCACCGACGACCCGGCCCCGGCAATCAGTCCGGCGAGCGTGCTGGCCCAGGCCAAGGAGCGGATCGACGCCACCAGCGGGGTCCAACTCCGGATCACCAGTGACGGCCTCCCCCGAGGCGTCCAGGGTCTGGCCGCCGCCGAGGGAGTGCTGACTCGGGCACCGGCCTTCGAGGGGACCGTCGACGTCGTCTTCGCGGGCACCCAGGTGCAGGTCCCGGTGGTGGCGGTCGATGACACGGTCTACGTGCAGTTGCCGTTGGTGACGGGGTGGAGCGACATCGATCCCAGCGCCTACGGGATCCCCGACCCGTCCACCTTCCTCGACCCCGAGCAGGGTCTGGCGACGTTGCTGACCGACGCCACCGACGTCACCGAGACCGGCAGCGTCCGCGGTGGTGAACAGAACCGCGAGGTGCTCACCGAGTACGCAGCCGTGCTGCCCGAGGAGGCGGTACGCCGGTTCCTGCCGACCGCGACCGGTGACGTGGACGCCAGCTTCACCATCTCCGGCGGCGAGTTGCGCGATGCCACCTTGACCGGGGTCTTCTACCCCGACGCTGCGCCGATGTCCTATGTGATCACCTTCGTCGACTACGACGTTGCCCAGGAGATCACCGCTCCGTGATCCGCTCCCCCCGGCTCCTGCTGGCCCTGGCCGCGGTGGCCGTGGGCTTCGCTGCCGTCGACACCTACGTGGTGGTGCTGGCCCTGCCGGACATGATGGGCAGCGCCGGGATCCCGATCGACGAACTGCAACGCGCAGCGCCGATCATCTCCGGATTCCTGTTGGGGTACGTCGCGATGCTGCCGATGATCGGCAGGATCGCCGACCTCCAGGGCCGGGTGCCGGTGCTGATCGCCTCGTTGCTGATCTTCGCGGTGGGCTCGCTGGTGACGGCCCTGGCATACGACCTGCCGAGCATGGTGACCGGCAGGTTCCTGCAAGGCGTCGGCGGCGGCGGGCTGGTCCCGGCCACGCTGGCGCTGGTCGCGGACCTCTACCCGGTGCACCGACGGGGGGTGCCGCTCGGTCTGGTGTCCGCGGTGCAGGAGTTGGGCAGCGTGGCCGGACCGTTGTTCGGCGCGTTGGTGCTGTCGGTGGCGGGCTGGCGGACCATCTTCGTCATCAATCTGGTGGTCGGCCTGGTGTTGGCGGCGGCGATCCGTGCCGGTGTCGGCGAACGCAGGCGTTCCCCCCGGGGACCCCGCGCCCGGCGTCCAGCTGCCGGGAGCCTGCTGCTCCCGCTCGCGTTGGGGGCTGCCGTGGTGACGATGGTCCGCCCACAGGCGCTGATGCGGGACGTGACGTGGGGCCAGATCTTCATCCCGCTGGCCGGTGAGAGCAGGTGGATGACCAGCGTCGGTCTGGCCACACTCGCGCTCACCGTCGCTTTCGTCGTGCGGTGCCTGACCGGTGCCCATCCGCTGGTCGACCTCCGGTCGTGGTGGGGGTCGCTGCGAGCGGCGGACCTGCCCGGCTCACTGCTGCTGGCCGTGGCTCTGGGTGGGGTGATCCTGGCCTTCTCCACCGCGGACCCCGAGATCGAGGTCTTCAGCGAGCACGGGCTGGCCTGGCTCGGTGTGGCCGGCGTGGGTGGCGTGGGCCTGCTGCTGCACCTGCGGCGCGCCAAGGCCCCGTTGGTGCCCCGCGGTGCCCTGGCCCGTACGCCCGCCTGGGGCGGCCTGCTGGTCAGCTTCTTCGTCGGGGCGGCGCTGATCGCTGCCCTGATCGACATCCCGTTGTTCGCACGGACCACGGCGTACCCGGACTCCCAACTGATGGCGGCGCTGGTGCTGCTGCGCTTCCTGGTGGCCCTGCCGGTGGGCGCGGTCGCCGGAGGGTTCCTGCTGCGGGTCGCTCCGGCGGGTGTGGTGACGGGGGCGGGCATGTTCCTGTCCGTGATCGGCTTCACGATGATGAGCAACTGGGGACTCGACGCACTGGGGCACTGGTCCTCGGATGTGGCACTGGTTCTCGCCGGCTTGGGGTTCGGCCTGGCACTCGCTCCGGTGAACGCCGCCGTGCTGGCCAGCACCGAGTCGGCGGTGCACGGCCTGGCCAGTGCCCTGGTAGTGGTGGCGAGGATGGTCGGGATGCTGGTGGGCATCTCGGCACTGACCACCCTGGGTCTGCGTCGCTACTACGCCGCCCAGAGCGACCTGCCGCCGATCCGCGAGGTCTGCGACGGCTTGAGTCGCTGTCCCGAGTTCACCGTGCTCCTGCAGGAGGCCGGGATCGCGCAGCAGCAGACCGTGTTCGCCGGGGCGGCGGTCTGCTGTGCGGTGGCCGGGCTGCTCGCCCTGATCCTCTTCCGCAGCGCCAGGACCCGGGGCCTGCCGGCTGCGGAGACCCTGCGGGCGTCGGGGTAGAACTTTCCGATGAACTGGGCGCCCCTGCCGTGAAGCGGTGAGGTCGGCGGAACACAGCGTGCTGGGACGGGTCACCTCGCCGACACCGGATCCGGATAGATTTCGCCCTATGGACGCCGCACAGTTCCCGACCCCGCCCGCCGACTCCGGCGACTTCGCCGACCTGATCGAGGCCAACCGGAAGTATGCCGAGACCTTCGAGTACGCCGGCTTCGACGGCGTGGCGAAGGCCGGCATCGCCATCGTCACCTGCATGGACTCCCGGATCGACCCGCTGAAGATGCTCGGACTGACCCACGGGGACGCCAAGATCTTCCGCAATCCCGGTGGCCGGGTGACCCCACAGGCTCTCGAGGCTCTGGTCCTCGGCGCTCACCTGCTGGGGGTCGAACGAGTGCTGGTGATCCCGCACACCCGGTGCGCCATGGCTGCCAACACCGAGGAGGACCTGCGGATCAAGGTAGGGAAGTCGGCCGGCCAGGATGCCTCGTGGCAACCCTTCAACGTGGTGCCGGACCAGACAGCGGCCCTGGCGGAGGACCTACGCCGGGTGCGCACCCATCCGCTGATCCCCGACTCGGTGAAGGTGGGCGGCTTCCTCTACCACGTCGACACCGGCCTGCTCGAGCAGAAGTTCTGATCGACGCTCAGGCGTCCAGCGCCTCGACATCCACCTCGTAGGCGCCCTGCACGATGAACTCCTTGCGTGGACGCATTACCTGTTCCCCTCTGCCGCAGCGTCCGCGATGTCTCGCCAGAGTTCACTCAGCACCTCGGTCACCTCGGTGAGGTAGTCGAGTTCGGCGCGTCGTTCACCTACCGACCGGTGGAGTTCGGCGTAGGCAGCCGCATTCAACTCTTCGGCCGCCCGCGCTGCGGCTTCAAAGGGAGCCACGAGTTCTTCGCCAGAGGCCCCAGCGCGGAGAACCGTCAGAACCGCGGCCTCCGCCGTCTCGTATCGGGTGTCGGCTCGGTCGAGGTCGCCAACTGACATCAGAAGTCGAGGTCCTCGTCGCTGAGATGCCCTCCGTTGTGCACGATGAACCGCTTACACCGGCACATCGTCATCGCCGTCCTGCTCACGCAGCCACGGAAGGTGCGGGGCGAACTCCCGATTGAGTCGGCGCATGCGCCACTTGGCGACCTCCGTGGCGACAAACCCCGTGACCATGCCCGCCCAGAACCACCAGCCCACATCCCACCGAAGGTCAGCGATGAACAATAGTGCGGTCCCCACAAGCCAAGGCACGTAGTCGCGCACACGTGCGGCGGCGTACCTGGAGGCCATCAGAAGTCGAGGTCTTCGACGCTTGTATGTCCTGCGTTCACAACGATGAACTCCTTGCGCGGGGCGACGTCTGAGCCCATCAGCAACTCGAACACACGGGTCGCCTCGCTGGCGTCATCGACGGTGATCCGGCGCAAGGTGCGATGCCGGGGATCCATGGTGGTCTCGGCCAGCTGGTCAGCGTCCATCTCGCCCAGGCCCTTGTAGCGCTGCACCGGGTCCTTCCAGCGGACCCCCTTCTTCGTGAGCTCGGCCAACTTCCGCTGCAGTTCGTCATCGGAGTAGGTGTAGAGGTACTTCTCCATGCCCTTCTTCGGGTTCGACAACTCGATCCGGTGCAGCGGTGGAACGGCCGAGAAGACCCGGCCGGACTGGATCAGGTCAGGCATGTACTTGTAGAACAGCGTCGCCAACAGACAGCGGATGTGCGCCCCGTCCGAGTCGGCGTCGGCCATGAAGATGATCCGCCCGTACCGGGTCGCGTCGAGGTCGAAGGTACGGCCCGAGCCTGCACCGACCACTTGGATGATCGCGGCACACTCGCTGTTCTTGAGCATGTCGGCCACCGACGCCTTCTGCACGTTCAGGATCTTGCCGCGGATCGGCAGCAGGGCCTGGAACTCCGAATCGCGGGCCAGCTTCGCGGTGCCGAGCGCCGAGTCCCCCTCGACGATGAAGAGTTCGGTGCGTTCATTGTCCGCGGCGCGACAGTCGGCCAACTTGGCCGGGAGCGCCGAGGACTCCAGCGCGTTCTTGCGGCGCTGGGTCTCCTTGTGCTGCCGGGCTGCGATCCGGGTCCTGGCGGCTCCGGCCACCTTGTCCATGACCAGTTTGGCCTGCGCCTTCTCGGCACGCTTGGTGGAGGTGAGGAACGCCTTCAGTTCCCCTGCCACCACCTTCCGGACGATGGCCCGGGCCGCCGGAGTGCCGAGGATCTCCTTGGTCTGACCCTCGAACTGCGGCTCGGCCAGGCGCACCGTCACCACCCCGGTGAGTCCCTCGAGCACGTCGTCCTTGATGACATCGGCATCGTTGACCTTGAGGGTCTTGCCGGCTCGCATAACCTCGTTGAACGTCTTGGTGAGGGCGTTCTCGAATCCCGACACGTGCGTGCCGCCCTTGGGGGTGGCGATCACGTTCACGAAGGAACGCACCTGGGTCTCATAGCCGAGACCCCACCGGATGGCCACGTCGACGCCGAGCTCGCGTTCGACCTCCTGGGGAGTCATGTGTCCTGCTTCGTCAAGCAGCGGGACCGTCTCGGTGAAGGTGCCCGAGCCCTGCAGGCGGAGCACATCGGTGACCGGCTCGTCCTGGGCCAGGAACTCCGCGAACTCGGCGATCCCGCCGTCGTGGCGGAACTTCTCCTCGCGTGGGTCGTCACCTCGCAGGTCACGGATGACCAACTCAAGACCGGGAACGATGAAGGAGGTCTGCCTGGCCCGGGTGACCAGTTCCTCGAAGACGAAGGTCGCATCCCGGGTGAAGATCTGCCGGTCCGGCCAGAACCGGACCCGCGTGCCGCTGTTGGTCTTCGAGACCCGCTTGCCCTTCCGGGTCAGACCGGACCTGGCCTCGAACTGCCCGCCCGGTCCCTCGGTGCTGAAGACCCCCGGGGCGCCACGCTGGAAGGAGAGCCCCTGCTGTGAGGGTGCCCGGTCCACATCGATGTCCATCCGCGCCGACAGCGCGTTCACCACCGAGAGCCCCACTCCGTGCAGGCCACCGGTGGCCACATACGAACCGCCACCGAACTTGCCGCCGGCGTGCAGCTTGGTGGCGACCACCTCCACGCCGGGAAGCCCGGTCCGGGGCTCCTTGTCGGTCGGGATGCCGCGGCCGTCGTCGTACACCTCGACCGAGTCGTCGCGGTGCAGGGTGACCTCGACACGAGTGGCCGCGCCGGCCAGTGCCTCATCGACGCCGTTGTCGATCACCTCCCAGACACAGTGCATCAGGCCGCGGGTGTCGGTGGAGCCGATGTACATCCCCGGGCGTTTGCGGACCGCCTCCAGGCCTTCGAGGACCAGGAGGTGTGCGGCGTTGTACGTGGTGTCGATCGTGGTGCTCCAGGCTCGCAGGGACGTGATGGGTACGCTTGAAATCTACCCGCGACACGCCCGAGGCCGACGCAGGCTCGCCTACCGCACCGACGGCGGCCGCGGGTCTAGGTTGGACTTCATCAACAGTGAAGGCGACCACGGTCACGAATCGACACCGATGCGGCAACATCGTGGCGAAACCGAGCCGGGATCACGTCACCGTTGGAGATGGTGGACGTTGTACTAGTAAGGAACCTTCAGCGGGTGTCCCACCCACCGGAGAATTCTGAGCAGGACGACGTGGTCCGTGATTGGATATCGGCTCCACGTGGAGTAGATCACGGTCGGTGCGGGAATGTTGGAGGCACCGGCTAGGTTGTGCTCCACGACAGGACGCCGAGGAGAGAGAAGAGGCCGAAGTGACCACTGTAGTTGCCCCCGACGCCACTGCCCTGACCGCTGCCGACCGTTGCGACCGTTGCGGCGCCCAGGCCTACCTGCGTGTCGAGCTCGCCACCGGTGGCGAACTTCTCTTCTGCGCTCACCACGCCCGCGAGCACGGTGAGGCCCTGCGGCAGATCGCCGTCACGGTCCAGGACGAGACCCACAAGCTCGCCGGCACCCAGGCCGAGGGCCAGCACTGATCGCCGGCCCCCACACTCGACACGGCTGGCCCCGGACCCTTCGGTCCGGGGCCAGTTGCGTGTCCGGAGGCAGACTCGGATGAGCATCGTCGAGATAGTGGTCGGACTCCTCCTGCTGATCGGGGTGGCAGGCATCGTGGTCCCGGTGCTGCCGGGCACCCTGCTGATGCTGCTCACTCTGCTGGGCTGGGGGGTGTACGCCGGTGGTGACGCCTGGTGGGTGGTGCTGGTGGGGGGTTCCGTGCTCATCGCGGGGGCAGTCACCGGGTACGCCGTCCCGGGCAAGCGCCTGAAGGCCTCCGGGGTCCCCGGACGCAGCATCATGATCGGGGTGGTGGCCGCCGTCGCGGGCTTCTTCGTGGTGCCGGTGATCGGACTCATCCTCGGCTTCGTGGCCGGGGTCTACCTGGCCGAGACGCTCCGCGTGGGGCCGGCAGACGCCCGGGTGACCACCACGGTGGCGGTGCGCTCGGTGGGCTTGGGGATCCTCATCGAGGCGACCCTGGCCTTCCTGGTGCTGTGCGGGTGGCTGCTGGCCGTGCTCTGGTGGCTCTGACGGTTCAGGGAAGGTGCTTGCTGGCGTAGACCGCCGCCTGCGCGCGGCGCTCCAGGTTCAGTTTGCCGAGCACCGTGGAGACATAGTTCTTCACCGTCTTCTCGGCCAAGAACATGGCCTCGGCGATCTGCCGGTTGGTCATCCCCTCGCCGAGGAGTTCCAGGATCCGGCGCTCCTGGTGGGTCAGTGAGGCCAGGGCAGGGTCCTCCGCGTCGCCGCCGCGGACCCGCTCGAGGACCTGCCGAGTGACCGCCGGGTCGAGCGTGGAGCCACCGGCAGCGAGGGTCCGGATGGTGCGCACCAGGTCGCTGCCGCGCACCTGCTTCAACAGGTAGCCGGCCGCCCCCGCCGTGATCGCGTCGAAGAGCGACTCGTCGTCATAGGCGGTCAGGATCAAGACGGCGATGTTGGGGCACTTGCTTCGGATCTCCCGGCACACCTCGACTCCCGATCCGTCGGGGAGCCGGTCGTCCAGCACCGCCACGTGCGGTCGGGCCACCGGGATCAGTTGCAGTGCTTGGGCCACGCTGTCGGCCTCACCGACGACCTCGATGCCCCCCTGGCGGGCCAGCAGTTCACGCACCCCCTGACGAACGATCTCGTGGTCGTCGACCAGGAACACCCGAACCGGGTCGGGTGCGCCCTCCAACGCCTCGCCCTGGGTCATGACTCGACTCCTCTCTGCATCGCCCGAGCTCCGGAGCCCCGGTGGGCACCGCGATCCGACAGGTGCGGAACCTCCCATATCAAGGTGGTCCCACCGGACTCGCCTGTCAAGGCGAGCGTGCCGCCGAGTGCTTCGGCGCGGGTCTTGAGGTTGTTCAGGCCACTCCAGACCGCCCCCGGTTCGATGCCGTCGCCGTTGTCGCTCACGGTCAGCCGCACGGTCTCGGCGACGTCCAGGCGGACCTCGACCTGGGTGGCGCGGGCGTGGCGTGCCGTGTTCGACAGGGCCTCCCTGGTCACGGCCACGAGTTGGACGCCGACCTGGGCGTTGAGGACACCCTCGTCCAGGCCGGTGAGGCTCAGCTGCGCCGGGAAACCCAGCGCCTCGGCAGCGGCGTTCACCACCTCGGTGACGGCGACCCGTACGTCCTCCGAGCCGGGGGTGGCGGTGAGCCCGAAGATGGAGCGGCGGATCTCCTTGATGGTGGCGTCGATGTTGTCCACCGCCTCCGAGAGTCGTTGAGCCACTGCCGCCGATTCGGGGATGGCCGCGGTGTTCTCCAGCGCCAACCCGACGCCGAAGAGACGCTGGATGACCAGGTCGTGCAGGTCGCGGGCGATCCGGTCGCGGTCCTCGAACAGGACCAGCTTGGCCTCCGCATCCCGCGCCCTGGCCACGTGCAGCGCGAGCGCCGCCTGCTCGGCCAGGGTCTGGGCCATGGCCACGTCCAACCCGATCGACGCCATCGCATTCACCGGCCGCCAGGCCAGGCACAGGACGCCCTCGACTCCTACCGACGAGGTCATCGGGACCAGCACCGCCGGCCCCAGTTCGTCCCAGCCGGGTGTGCCTACCAGGTCCGAGGCCCGCTCGGCCTCGGCGCGCAGATCCGAGACCACGACAGGGGCGCCACTGCGCACCACTTCACCGGCGAGCGTGGTGTCCGGGTCGAGCTCGCGGCCGGCGACGCCCTCGGCGCCCGCCCCGGCCACCGTGTGCAGGCGAAGCCGACGCGCTGAGTCGGTCAGCACCACGGTCACGACGTCGGCACCGGCCACCGCCCGCACGCGGTCCGCCACCGTCTGCAGTGCCTGCTCCTTGCTGACCGGTCCGAGCAGCAGGGCAGTGATGTCCGCGGTGGCCTGCAGCCAGACCTCACGGCGTTCAGCCTCCTGGTAGAGCCGCGCGTTCTCGATCACCACACCAGCGGCGGTGGCCAGCGACAGCACCACCGCCTCGTCGTCCTCGGTGAAGTCCTGACCGCCCGCCTTCTCGGTCAGGTAGAGGTTGCCGAACACCTGGTCACGGATCCGGACCGGGACGCCGAGGAAGCTCCGCATCGGCGGGTGATTGGGGGGGAAGCCGTAACTCTCGGAGTGATCGGCGATGTCGTGGAGGCGGACCGGCTCGGGCCGGTCGATGATCAGGCCGAGCAGGCCGTGGCCCCGCGGCAGTTCTCCGATCCGTGCGGCCTCCTCGGCCGTCAGCCCCCAGGTGACGAACGACGTCAGCCGCCGCTCATCCCCTGGGCCGAGCACTCCCAACGCGCCGTAACTGCAGTCGACCAGGTCGCAGGCAGACCGGACGATCCGTTCCAGCACCGTGTCCAGGGACAGATCCCGGGCGATGGCGGTCACCGAGTCCAACAGCAGTCTGAGCCGCCGTTGGTCATCCATCATCTGGCCGACCCTGCCGAGCACCTCGTTGAGGAGGTCCGACAGCTCGGCATGCGCGAGCGGGGCGAGCGCCGAGGACGGCAGCACGCCTTGCCCGAACAGTCCCGTCCCTGGGGGCGGGTCAGCGGACTCGACCATCGACACGCTCCTCCGGCCTCCCATGACGTCGTCGTCATGTTACTCCGGTGTGGGCGTGGGCATGGGCGTTTGCCACCGAACCTCCACGGGGACCGCCAAGGTCATGCGGCGAGCAGGCGGCGGCCGGTGACCTCCAGGGGGGTGATCCGCACCAGCAGGTTCCGGCCGCCCTCGGCCCACGGGTGTGGCCGGTCGGCCTCCTCCGGCAGTTCGTCGTACTCGAGGCTCTCGGCCCGGCCCCTGATCAGCACGCTCCAGCCGGTGGAGGTGTACTCGTCGTACTCGAAGACCTGGTAGCTCGCCGGCACCTGACCAAGCACCCGCAGCCGGCGGGCCAGGCCGGAGAACGGCGATACTCGGACCAGGATCGCGTCGTCGGCGACGGTGTGATTGACCGGGAAGACCACCGGCCCCTGATCCACGCAGTAGGCGATCTGGCCGACGCTGCGGGTTCTGACGAGATCCAAGCATTCCTCGTTGCCGATCTCACGAAGGTGGCTCGCAAACCATCGCTCGTCCATCCTCATCACGCCTCCTAGTTGCCGACACCCGATCGTCCTCCCCCAAGGATCCCTGGCCGATCGGTCGAAGGACAGGGCCCGTGGCCCCGAGCGCTCCGGGACCTTTGGACGTACCGTGGAAGGTAGGACGCCTCAGGACGCGGGTGGTCCAGATCGGGTGGAATGGAGACAAGCAAGCACGAGGAGGAGCAACATGAACGACAACGCCCCCCAGACCATCGTCGTCGGCGTGGATGGATCGGACGCCTCACGCGCGGCACTCACGTTCGCGGTGCAGGAAGCGCTGCTGCGTGGAGCCAACGTCGAGGTGGTCACGGCCTGGTCGACCCCGACGTATGAGGAGTCCATCCTCGGACTCCAGGCCGCCGCTCTTCGTGAACGTGCCGAGGAGTCCCAGGAGGCGCTGATCAAGGACGTCGTCGGAGGACTTGAGCGCACCCCGGACATCATCCGGACCGTCGAGCACACGGACGCAGGACAGCTGCTCGTCGATCGGTCCGCAGACGGCGCGATGCTGGTGGTCGGCGCCACCGACAAGGGACGACTCTCCCGGGCCGTGCTGGGCTCGGCGAGCACCTACGCAGTGCGGCACGCCAAGGTCCCGGTCGTGGTGGTACCCGACCAGGAGTGATCCCACTCCCACAAGTACGGCGCACCGGCCCCGCGGGGTCGGTGCGCCGTGCCACATCGTGGGCCGGGCTGTGGATCAGTCCAGGTAGTCGCGCAGCACCTGGGAACGGCTGGGGTGCCTGAGCTTCGACATGGTCTTCGACTCGATCTGACGGATCCGCTCCCGGGTGACCCCGTAGACCTTGCCGATCTCATCGAGCGTCTTCGGCTGGCCGTCGGTGAGCCCGAACCGCATGGACACCACTCCTGCCTCGCGCTCCGACAGAGTGTCCAGGACCGCGTGCAGCTGCTCCTGGAGCAGCGTGAACGAGACCGCGTCCGCGGGCACGATGGCTTCGGAGTCCTCGATCAGGTCACCGAACTCGGAGTCGCCGTCCTCCCCCAGGGGGGTGTGCAACGAGATCGGCTCACGGCCGTACTTCTGGACCTCGACGACCTTCTCCGGTGTCATGTCGAGCTCGGCGGCGAGCTCCTCGGGGGTCGGTTCCCGGCCCAGGTCCTGCAGCATCTGGCGCTGCACCCGCGCGAGCTTGTTGATGACCTCCACCATGTGCACCGGGATCCGGATGGTGCGCGCCTGGTCGGCCATCGCCCGGGTGATCGCCTGCCGGATCCACCAGGTGGCATAGGTGGAGAACTTGTAGCCCTTGGTGTAGTCGAACTTCTCCACGGCCCGGATCAGGCCGAGGTTGCCCTCCTGGATCAGATCGAGGAAGAGCATCCCGCGACCGGTGTAGCGCTTGGCGAGGGAGACCACCAGACGGAGGTTGGCCTCCAGCAGGTGGTTCTTCGCCCGGCGACCGTCGTCGGCGATCCATTCGAGCTCGTCCAGCATCTTGGGGCTGATCCGGCCGCCCTTGCCGAGCTTCTCCTCGGCGAAGAGGCCGGCCTCGATCCGCTTGGCGAGCTCGACCTCCATCTCCGCGTTGAGCAGCGAGACCTTGCCGATCTGCTTCAGGTAGTCCTTGACCGGGTCTGCGGTGGCGCCGGCAACCATCACCTGCTGCTCGGGCTCGTCGGTGTCATCGGCGGCGGAGACGACGAAGGCTTCCTTCTCGTCCTCCTTGATCGTCGGGTCCGCGACGACGTCCTTCTCGAACTGCTCGTCGGGGATGTCGGGGAGGATCTTCTTCCCGTCGGGCCCGATGACGACCTCGACCTTCGCCTCGGCCGCGGTGGTGGCCTTCTTCGCCGGAGCTGCCTTCTTGGCCGGAGCCGCCTTCTTCGCGGCCGGCTTGGCGGCCGGCTTGGCGGCCGGTGCCTTCTTGGCTGTCGTGGTCTTGCGCGTCGAAGAGGACGCGGCGGCGGCCGCGGTCGACTCAGACGTCAGGTGCACCTCGAAGCCGAGGCCACTCAGATGCGCAAGGAGTCCCTTGAGGTGCCGCGGTTCCACCGCGGCCTCCTCGCTGGCTCGGCGCACTTCGTCGGGGGTGAGCGCCCTGGCCCCTCCCTCGATGAGGGCCGCGACAGCCGGGTGTGACAACACGCCGGCGGGGAGCTTGGTGCGTGGGTTCGAGGACACGAACACCTCTCGTGAGCGACTGGTGGGCGCGGCAAGGCCCGGTTCCGTCAAGTGCCGCGGTTGGTCATTCTGCCACGGCATCCCAGTGACGCCTCATCCGGTGCTCTTCGCCGCCTGCTTCTTCTGCTTCTTGTAGTCGCGGACCCGCTGCAGGGAGTCCGCGTCGACGACGTCGGCGACCGACCGGTAGCCGTCCAGCGAGTAGTCCCCCGCGGCCTTCTCCCAACCGTCAGGGCGTACGTCGAGTTGCTTGGCGACCAGGGCGGTGAAGATCTGCGCCTTCTGCTTCCCGAAGCCGGGCAGTGCCTGGATCCGCCGCAACAGATCCCGCCCATCGGTGGCCTCGGACCAGATCCGGCTGGCATCGGAGTCGTACTCCTCGACCACGATGCGCGCCAGCTCCTGGAGGCGGGCTGCCATCGAGCCGGGGAACCGGTGGACGGCCGGGGGCGTCGCACACAGGGCTGCGAACTCCTCGGGGTCCGCCGACGCAATGGCGCCGGGGTCAAGCGTTCCGAACCGCTCCAACACCTTCGCGGCGCCCTTGAATGCCTGCTCCATCGGGTACTGCTGGTCCAGCATCATGCCCATCAACACACCGAACGGGGATTCGTCCAGCACCTTGTCGGCGGCAGGCTCCTGGCAGATCTGGAAGTTCATGGGGGCATCGTGCCACGCGGGTCGGGCTATCGGTTGTCGTCGGCCTTGACCGCCATCACCGGGCAGTGCGCATCGAGCAGGATGCGTTGGGCGTTGCTGCCCAGGATCAGCTTGCCCACCGGTGACCTGCGACGCAGACCGATCACGATCAGCTCCGCCTGATTGGCCTCGGCGATCGAGATCAGATCCTCGGCGGGCTCGAACCCGCGGACCAGGGGTCGGATGGTGAACTCGACCCCGGAGTTCTGGAGCTTCTCCTTGGCGGCTGCCATCTCCTGCTCGGCCTGGGAGTGGGCTTCGGCGTCGTAGCCCTGACCGCCTCGGCGCGAGTTCACCACGACCAGGGAACTCCCCCGGAGTTTGGCTTCCGAGACCGCCTTGTCGAGCGCGGCCTCCCCCTCCGGTGTGGCGACATATCCGACGACCACGCTGCCCATGGCAACCCCTTCGTTTCGACGACGCCCTCACGCTAGCGGATCAGGCGCCCCGGGGGTACCTGTGGAAATCGGCGAGCCCCGAAGACCGGCCTCGGGCAGGCTGAGGGCATGGACCCCGTGAACACCCACCCCGACCAGTGGCGCCACCACTGGCGCGAGGTCGTGCTCGGGCTACGCGAGTCCGACGCGCGCCGCACCCGATTCCCGACCACTCTGCACTGCGGTGCCCCCGCGGTCGCTTCCGTGGCACTGGCCGCCCCGCCGCGGCCCGATCACGATTGGTCCGCCGACATCGTCGGTGCGCTGATCGACCGGTGGGCCGCCGGGTCGTCCCTGGTCCCGGCGGTGTGGCTGGTCCGGCCCGGGGCGCTCACCCCGAGCGATGATGACCACCTCTGGTTGTCCGCCACGATCACCGCCTACGCCGAGCGGGCGTTGCCGTCGCCGGTGCCGGGCGTCGACCCGACCCTGGTCGTGGTGACCCGCCAGGGCTGGTTCGACCCCCGGACCGGCGACGGTCGGCAGTGGGTCAGGCTGCGTCGTCGGAGCCCGGCCGTGACATCTCCTCCCACACTGACGGTGGCACCGCCCGGTTGAGCAGGTCGGCGACCAGGTCCGCCAAAGGATGGCTCGGATCGGACCGGCGGCACCTGTCCACCGCACACCAGGCCAGCGCCCCGTTGCCCACGAGCCAGGCCGCCAACGCCAGGATGGCCGCGGGGGTGGCCGCGAGGTCGTCCGGAGCGTGCGCCACCGCATGCGTCCACCACTGGACGGCCCGAGCTGCGTCGGGGCGGTTCAGGGTCTCCAGGACCACCTCTCGTGCCGCGGCGCTGCGCACGGTCACCAGCACCCGTCCCACCACGTCCGGTGTGAGTGCGGTGCCGGAGGCGATGGCCTCGCGGAGCCAGTCGGGGTCGCCCGGCGTCGCGGCCGCGGCCGCTGCGGCCACCTGGGCCCGATGCCCGGGCTCGGCGGCCGACAGGGTGGCGGCGATGTCCTCGCGGGTGCCGACGGTCACCCGCCCTGCGAAGACGGCCTGGGTCAGGAACGGGTGACTGCTCACGTCGTACGCCGTGCCGATGCCGCGCCGCACCCGGGTCGGCCCCAACAGCGGCCACCAGCGTCGCCCGTCGGCGCGTAGCCCGTCGGCGACGTCGATGCCGGCCTCCTCGAAGGCGCGCAGCAGGCCACGGAAGCAACGTTCGGCCAGCCCCCCGTCGTCACTGTGGAGCACGAAGACGACCTGGCGGACACGGTGCTGGAGCGCCGGCGCCAGCAGCACGTCGATCACCTCCTCCAGGTCGTCGCGCCCGGGCAGGTCGACCCGGGCATGGAAGGAGTGTCGGGCGCCGAAGGTCAGCATCGTGATCGAGTCGGTGGGCGTGAAGCCGAGCAGCACCGGCACCATGGCCAGCACGTCTTCGGGGCAACGGGCCCGCATGGTCATCTCTGAAGTGGTCATGGGGAGGTTCTGCCCGGTGCCGCGGCCGTCACACCTGAGAGGTTTCGGCTGTGGACGAAGTGCCCTCCTCCACAGCTCAGCGGACAGAAGCGGTCCGCTTCTGGGGTCGGAAACCTCCAGCGCACGACGCTGGGACTGCTCCGAGGACGTAGGTTTCGGGCATGGTCCGTGCGCATGCCTCCGTACTGCACCTGGACCTCGACGCCTTTTTCGCGTCGGTGGAGCAGCGCGACAAGCCGTCGCTGCGCGGCAAGCCGGTGGTGGTCGGCGGCACGGGTGGGCGTGGCGTGGTGGCCACCGCCTCCTACGAGGCGCGGGCCTTCGGGGTCCGCTCGGCCATGTCCACCCGGGAGGCCAGGGCCAGATGCCCTCATGCAGCCTTCCTGGCCGGACGGTTCCGCGCCTACCAGGAGACCTCGGCGCAGGTGATGGAGGTGCTGCTGGCCGCCTCCGATCTCGTGGAGCCGCTCAGCCTCGACGAGGCCTTCGTGGATCTGGCCGAGGCCGACCTGCCGGATCTGGAGGTGCCCACCGTCACCGCGTTCGCCGAGACGTTGCGCAGCCGGGTCACCGCGGTCACCGGGGGGCTGACTGCCTCGGTGGGCATCGGCACCTCCAAGTTCGTGGCCAAGGTGGCCTCCGATCTCGACAAGCCGGACGGCCTGGTGGTGGTGCCCCCGGGCACCGAGACGGCGCTGCTGCACCCGATGCCGGTCACCGTGATCCCCGGCGTCGGGCCGGCCACCGCGGAGCGTCTCAGGCGCACCGGGGTCCGCACCGTCGGTGAACTGGCCTCCCTGAGTCTCGACGAGTTGGTCCGGCAGGTGGGCAAGGCGCACGGCCATGCTCTGCACGCCCTGGCCCGCGCCGAGGACCACCGTGCCGTCGAGGTGGCCCGCAGCACCAAGTCGGTCAGTGTCGAGGGCACCTACGACACCGACCTCACCGATCGATCGGTGATGGTCGGCGTGCTGACCAGGCAGGCTGCCCAGGTCGCGGCCCGGCTTGCCGAGCACGGTTTGTCGGGCCGTACCGTCTCGATCAAGGTCCGCCGATTTGACTTCACCACACTGACCCGGTCCGCCACCTTGCCCACACCGACGGACAGCGCGAACGTCATCGCGCGGACGGCCGCCGGTCTGCTGGCCGACCTCGACGTCACCGGAGGCATCCGACTGCTCGGGGTGGGTGTCTCCGGGCTGGCTGACTGGATCCAGGAGGATCTCTTCGCGGACCAGGCCGCAGCCGACGCCCCACCCGTCGGAGACGATCCGCCGATCGAGCCCCCCACGGCTCGCGGCAGGGACCGCGATTTCCCTGCCGGTGCCGACGTCGTCCACGACGAACACGGGCCCGGTTGGGTCTGGGGGTCCGGCCGGGGCATCGTGACCGTGCGCTTCGAGACCCGCGACAGCGGTCCCGGGCCGGTGCGAAGCCTGCGGGCCGACGACCCGGCGCTGCACCGGTCCTGAAGCTGCCCGGTCCTGAAGCTGCCCGGTCCTGAAGTTGCCTGGGCGATCAGGCGCGGGCGAAGTTGATGGTCTCGCCGGGGCGTGACTGGGCGGCGACCCAGAGATCCGCCTCGGAGACCACGGCGAGCACCGGGTAGCCCCCGGTCACCGGATGATCGGCGAGGAAGACCAGGGGTCTGCCGTTGGCGGGCACCTGCACACTGCCCAACACCATCGGCTCGCTGTGCATCTCCCCGGTGCGCGCACGGGTCAGGGCCGGACCCTCCAGACGCATCCCGATCCGGTCCGACTCGGTCGACACCGTCCACGGCCGGGTGCAGAGCTCCTCGAGTGCCCCGGGTGTGAACCAGTCCAGGCCGGGCCCGGGATACACCCGCATCGCCGTGGTCGGCCGTGCCGGCACCGCGTCGACGGGTTGCGGCGGTCCCGCCGGCGATCCGATCGGCAGACGTTGCCCCTGTTGGACGAAGGGCGGGCCCACCTGCGCCAGGGTGTCGGTGCTTCGCGACCCCAGCATCGGGGGTACCGCGATGCCGCCTGCGACGGCAAGCATCACCCGAACACCGGCCGGCGGCGTCCCGATCTCGAGCACGCCCCCGTCGGGCAGCCACTCGGGTCGTCCGAACCCGGCGGGCCGTCCATTCACCGAGACCGGGCAGGCCGCGCCCGTGACCGCCACCCAGTGGCCGCCGCTGCCGCGCAGCCGCAGGCCACCCATGACAGCCTCCACCAGGGCCGCCGACTCGTGGTTGCCGACCAGCCGATTGGCCAGGTCGGCGGCCGGCCGATCGAGGGCCCCGGCCCGGGGTACGCCCAGATGTGCCCAACCGGGGCGGCCTCGGTCCTGGATCGTCGTCCGGGGCGGCGCCTGCAACACCTCGAGGGTCATCACCGCACCTGCCGGAACCGCACCCGGACCCCGGGCGCGAGCAGCGCGGGAGGCTGCCGTCGGGGGTCCCAGAGCTCCGCATCGGTATGCCCGATGATCCGCCAGCCGCCGGGCGACGCCTGCGGATAGACGCCGGTCCACTGGTCCGCCACCGCCACCGCCCCGGCCGGCACCCTGGAGCGGGGCGACGACAGCCGCGGCACCGCCCACTCCTCCGGGAGGCCGCTCAGGTAGCCGAACCCCGGCGCGAACCCGCAGAACGCCACCCGATGCTCGAGGTCCGCATGCCTCTGGGCAGCCTCGTCCGGCGCCAACCCCCACAACTGCGCCACGTCGGCGAGGTCGGGCCCGTCGTAGCGCACCTCGAGCTCCACCAGCGGCCCCGGCGTACTCTGCGCCGGCCCGGGCCAGGTCGCCACCTGTTCGGTCACGAGCGACACGTCGGCGATCCCGTCGACGAGGACGCTGCGGGCCGCGGGCACGATGTCGACCGCATCCAGTCGGTCCCGCGCCCACGTGGCCAGCGCGACCGCGGCGTCCGCATCCGCGACCGACACCAGCACCGCGTGAGGTCCGACCGGACGGATCCCGGTGATCGCGTTCACCAGGGCTCCAGGGCGAAGCCCGCATCGCTGAGGGCCCGTCGTACGGCGTGGGCGTGGGCCACGGCATCGGCGGTGTCACCGTGCAGGCACACCGAGTCGACCGAGTCGGCGAGGGCCAGGGCCGCAGTCACGATCTCGGGGGTCGTCTCGATCAGTGCCCCGGGCTCGCCCCGGGGCATCAGCGTGCCGAGGTCCGTGTAGCCCCGGTCGGGGAATCCTTCATGCCCGGTCCGTCGCCCGAGCCCGCGGGCGAGCTTCAGGATCACCGCACCGGGCATCCCCAGCACCGGCAGCTCTCCAGAACCCGCCAGTACCGCCCCGGCCTGATCCTCGTCGATGGCTACGCGGTGATAGAGGGCTCCGTGAGGCTTGAGGTAGCGGACGTGGGTGCCCTCGGCCACAGCGATCTGTTGCAGGGTGCCGACCTGGTCGGCGACCTGTTCGGTGAGCACGCGGGCGGGCACGTCCAGGGCCACCCTGCCGAAGTTCTCCCGGTCCGCGTACGACACCTGGGCGCCGACGGCGACCCCACGGATCGCCGCTTCGGCGCAGACCGCCGTCATCACTTCCCGGCTGCCCGCGTGGTAGCCACAGGCGACGTTGGCGCTGGTGACCACCGCCAGCAGACCGCGATCGTCGGTGATCTCCTCGCCCAGATCGGCGTTCAGGTCAACGCGCCTGCCCTGCTCCACACCCCCGAGGCTATCGTCACCGTCCATGAGCGATGCCGCGTCCGTCACGCCCCCTGTCACCGCACCGCCGATGGCCGACCGCCGCCCGGTGACCAGCACCCATCACGGCCGCACCCGCACCGACGAGTACGACTGGCTCCGGGACAAGGAAGACTCCGCGGTGATCGCGCATCTGGAGGCCGAGAACGCCTGGACGGAGCAGGCCACCGCACATCTGGAGGGCCTTCGGGAGCAGATCTTCTCCGAGATCCGGACCAGGACCCAGGAGACGGACCTGTCGGTCCCGGTACGCAACCGCGGCTACTGGCACTACATGCGGACGTTCGAGGGGCGCGAGTACCCGAGCCAGTGTCGGGTGCCGGTCGCCGATCCGGCTGACTGGACCCCTCCTGAGCCCGACCAGACCGCCGGCCCGGACACCCCGGCACTGCCCGGCGAGGAACTGCTGCTGGACCACAACGCCCTTGCCGAAGGACACGACTTCTTCTCGCTGGGCGGCGCCTCGATCTCTCCGCACACGACGCTGCTCGCCTACGCGGTCGACGTGACCGGCGACGAGCGGTACACCATCCGGGTCAAGGACCTGTCGAGCGGAGGGCTGCTCGACGACGAGATCACCGGGGTGCTGGGCGGGGCCACCTGGCACCCCGACGGCGACGCCTTCTACTACGTGACCGTCGATGAGACCTGGCGGGCCGACAAGGTGTGGCGGCACCAGTTGGGCACTCCTCAGTCCGAGGACGAACTCGTCTTCGCCGAACCGGACGGCCGCTTCTGGGTCGGTGTCGGCCGGACCGCGACCGACCGGTTCCTGATGGTCGTCTCCGGCTCGAAGACCACCACCGAATGGCGCTACCTCGACACCGCGCGTCCGGAACTGGGCTGGCGGACCTTCGCCGCTCGTCGTACCGGGATCGAGTACTCCCTCGAGCACGCCGTGATCGGCGGCCAGGACCGGTTCCTGGTGCTCCACAACGCCTCGGGCGCCGACTTCGAGCTCGCCCTGGCGGGCATCGACCCGACCGAGGAGTGGTCGCCGCTGATCCCCCATGTGGCGGGCACTCGGCTGGAGGACGTGAGTGCCCATGCCGGTCACCTGGTCGTTCACCAGCGCAGTGAGGGGCTCTCTCGGCTCCGGGTGCTGGAGCTCGATGACACGGGGATCGCCCATGACCACCTGGTCCAGTTCGACGACGAGATCTACACGATCGGTGGTGGCAGCAACCCGGAGTTCGGCCAGCCCACCGTGCGATTCGGCTACACCACACTCGCCACCCCGGCCTCGGTCTACGACTACCACGTCGCCACCCGGGAACTGACGCTGCTGAGGCGGACGCCGGTGCTCAGTGGCGGCACCGTCGCCGAGTTCAACGACGCCGACTACGAGCAGCACCGGATCTGGGCGAAGGCCGACGATGGAGTGCTGGTCCCCATCTCCCTGGTGGTGCGTCGCGGCCTCCGCGCCGACGGTGGACCGATCCCGGTGCTGCTGTACGGCTACGGCTCCTACGAGCACTCGATCGATCCAGGGTTCTCGATCCCCCGGCTCTCCATGCTCGACCGCGGTGCGGCCTTCGCCATCGCCCATGTCCGTGGTGGTGGCGAGATGGGACGGCACTGGTACGACGACGGCAAGCTGGACCGCAAGACCAACACCTTCGACGACTTCGTGGCCTGTGCCCGAACCCTCATCGCCGAGGGCTGGACCTCTCCCGACCTGCTGGTGGCCGAGGGCGGCAGCGCCGGCGGCCTGCTGATGGGGGCGGTCGCCAATCGGGCACCGGAGCTCTTCACCGGGATCGTCGCGGCGGTCCCCTTCGTCGACGCGCTCACCTCGATGCTCGACTCGACGCTGCCGCTGACCGTCAGTGAGTACGAGGAGTGGGGGAATCCCGAGGCCGATCCCGAGGTCTACGACTACATGGCCTCCTACGCCCCGTACGACAACGTGGTGGCCCAGGACTATCCGGCGATTCTGGCCGAAACGTCGCTGAACGACACCCGGGTGCTCTACGTGGAGCCTGCCAAGTGGATCGCGCGGCTACGGGCCACCGCGACCAGCCACCAGTTCCTGCTCCGCACCGAGATGTCTGCCGGTCACGGCGGGGTCTCGGGCCGCTACCGGGCCTGGAAGGACCGGGCCTTCACGCTGGCCTGGATCCTGGACCAGATGGGGCTGGCAACCGCTCCCGACTGACGCGGCCGGATGGCCCCACGTCTCCCACCTGTCGCTACCGCCCCAGTCGTCTCGGGGATTCCCCTGAGAACTCCCTGAGAATACACCGGGCCTGCAACTCTCCCGGGCTGCCAGACGTCGTACTGGGTACAGAGAGCGACGAGTCCCCCGGGAATGCCGGGGGCCCCGAAACTCGTTGCACAAGGTGACGCGGTCCGGGCCGCGACTCAAGGAGGGCGGGGACATGGCAAGGACTGGAACCAGTACCAGGGTGAACCGAGAGATCGAGGGACGCGACAGCGTCGGCCTCTACCTCGACGAGATCGCGCGCAATCCCCTGCTGGATGCAGCCACCGAGGTGGAACTCTCCAAGACCATCGAAGCGGGCCTGTACGCCGAGCACCTGCTGCGCACCGGCCGGGTCGGCCGCCGCAAGGGCGGCGCCCCCAAGCAGGCCACGCGCGAAGAGCTCGAATGGCTGGCCGCCGAAGGGCGCAAGGCCGTGGACACGTTCGTGAGCGCCAACCTGCGCCTCGTCGTCTCCATCGCCCGACGCTACGGCCGCTCCCAGATGCCGATGCTCGACCTGATCCAGGAGGGCAACACCGGCCTCATCCGGGCCGTGGAGAAGTTCGACTACACCAAGGGCTACAAGTTCTCGACGTACGCCACCTGGTGGGTCCGGCAGGCCATCACCCGCGGCATCGCCCAGCAGGCGCGCGTGGTCCGGCTGCCCGTGCACGTGGTGGAGGAGCTCAACCAGGTCAGCGGAGCCCGCCGCACCCTGGAGCGTCAACTCGGTCGCGAACCCGACCCGGAGGAGATCTCCGAGGAGTTGGGCATGGATCTCGACCGAGTGCTCGACCTGATGAGCTGGGGCCGTGACCACGTCTCGTTGGACACCCCGATCGATGAGGACGGCGACACCTCACTGGGCGATCTGCTCGCTCAGGAGTCCTCGCCGGGGCCCGACTTGACCTTCCTCGACGTCGAGGCGCGGGACCGGCTCAACACCTTGGTCGAGAAGCTCGACGAGCGAGCCGCCGACATCATCCGCTCCCGCTACGGCCTGTCCGACGGACGGCAGCACAAGCTCGCCGACATCGGCGCCAAGCACGGCATCTCAGCCGAGCGGGTGCGCCAGCTCGAGCGCGAGGCGCTGGCCAAGCTCCGCACCATCGCCGATCCGGATCTGGCTGCCTGACCGGTCCGCGTGCCGGGGCCCCCTCGGCCCCGGCACGCGGGGTCACAGCTGGGCGAAGATCTCCTGCACCTGCGTCCGCAGGTTCTCCAGGTCGCCGGTGTTCTCGATGACGTGGCTGGCCAGCGCCAACCGCTCGTCGTCGTCGGCCTGAGCCGCGATCCTGGCCTTGGCGTCATCTTCGGTCCAACCTCGGTCGCGGACCATCCGCTCGATCCGCAACTCCGGCGGCGCGTGGACGACGAGGACCGCGTCGAAGGTGTGTGCACGACCTGACTCGGCCAGCAGCGGAATGTCGTGGACGACGACTGCCTCCGTGGGGGCACCCTGCTCCAGCTCGACGATCCGTTCGAAGACCAGTGGATGCACGATGGCCTCCAGCCGCTTGCGTGCCTCGTCGTCACCGAAGACCAGCGCACCCATCGCGGGTCGGTCCAGTTCGCCGTCCCCCGTCAGCAGCTCGGAGCCGAACTCGGCGACCACCGCGTCGAGACCGGGGGTGCCCTTCGCCACCACCTCACGCGCCAGCCTGTCCGCGTCGATGATCACCGCGCCCAACTCGGCCAGGATCTCAGAGACGGTGCTCTTGCCTGCGGCGACGCCACCGGTCAGTGCCACTCGGGTGCCCATGACCGGTGAGTATCCCGGATGGGACGATGACGTTCGTGACCGCCCGCCACTCCCCCGCCCCCGCACTCCGCGAGGGCGACCGCGTCGCGCTGCTGGTTCCGGGCTCGCACCAGTACGTCGATGCGGTGCTGTCACTACTGTCGGCGGGGATCTTCCCAATCCCCCTCGACCCTCGGCTGACACCGACCGAACGGGCCCGGATCCTCGGCGATCTGGCCCCCAAGGTTGCGGTCGAGGACGAGGCCGCGCTGCTGGCGCTGATCGATCCGGTCGGGCGGCGAGGGTTGCCACGCGGCCGCCCCATCCATGTGACCAGCGGAACCACTGGGGTTCCCAAAGGTGTCTTCAGCGGCCTGCTCAACGACCGTGCGGCGCGCGCCCTCGTCGCCGAGGAGCAGGACCTGTGGGGGTTCACCGCCGACGACGTGAACCTGGTCCTCAGCCCCCTCTACCACTCGGCCCCACTCCGATTCGCTGCTGGGACTCTGCTGGCCGGCGGCCGGCTGGTGATCCCACCCGGTGGGTTCGACCCACCGGCCGTGACCGAGGCGATCCAGCAGCAGCGGCCGACGACGATGTTCTGCGTGCCCACGCATCTGCAACGGCTCTTCGCCCATTGGGATGCGGTGGGCGTCCCTGATCTGACGTCGTTCCGGCTGGTCGCGCATGCGGGTGCGCCGTGTCCAGCCGTGGTGAAGCGACAGTTGATCGCCCTGTTCCCTCCAGGCACCACCTGGGAGTTCTACGGCTCCACCGAGGGCCAGTTCACCGCGTGTCGCAGCGAAGAGTGGCTCCAGCGGCCGGGCACGGTCGGGCGGGCTCGTCCTGGTCGGTGGCTGACCGTCGACGATGACGGCGCCATCTGGGCCGGCGTACCCGACCATGCACGGTTCAGCTACTTCGGCGACCCGGGGAAGACGGCTACCGCATGGCGCGACACTGCCCGTGGCCCCGAGTTCACGGTGGGCGACCTCGGCCGGCTCGACGACGAGGGGTACCTGTGGCTGGATGGAAGACGCGAGGATCTGATCATCTCCGGTGGGGTCAACGTCTACCCCGCTGAGGTGGAGGACGTCCTAGCCGGCCATCCGGCGGTGCGGGACGTCGCCGTCTACGGCGTCCCGGATCCGGACTGGGGGCAGCGAGTCTGCGCCGCGGTTGTCGGCGACATCGGGGGTGACGAACTCGGCCGCTGGGCACGGGAGCGGCTCGCGCCGCCGAAGCGGCCCAAGGAGTACCACTTCACCGAGGAACTCCCCCGCACCCTCACCGGCAAGGTTCGGCGCGGCGACCTGACCAGCGATTCGCGGCGGTAGCCCGGGGACCTTCGTCCCGGCCCTACCGGCCGAGGTCCCGACTATCGCCGCCAAGGTAAAAACCCGGGCAGGATTGGCGTCACACACCTCACGGGCGTGCGTTCCACCGGCACCCAGCCACGCTCCTGGAGGCTCCCCCGTGCCCTCAGCAGCGTTCATGTCAGGAAGGTTTCTCTTGTCAATTCGCCGTGTCGTCAGTGTCGCCGTCGCCACCCTTCTGGTCACAGGCTCCGCCTCCGTCGCCACCTCGCCGGCGTACGCCGATCACAGCAGCGAAGCGCATTCGGACTCCCGGTTCATCAGCGGCTCGCTGCTGACTGGTGATCTCAGCCCGGTCGTGGGCATCGACGGAGCTGAGGCCAACTACTTCGACGGGCACAGCACCGGCACTGACGATTTCCACAACGCGAACCTCGATGTCACCGCCCTGAGCGCACTGACGGTGTCCCTGCCCGATCTCGAGATCGAACTCGGCGATCTGTTGCAGGTCGGGGTGGTGAACCAGGAGGCGTGGGCAGGGCCCGACGGCGAGTCCTGGGCGGACACCAGCGTCACGGATCTGACCCTGGACCTCACCGCGTTGCTGGGATCGACTGACCTGATCAGCGCTGCGAGCCTGGAGTTGGGGGCAGTCAGTTCCTACGCAGAGATCGACAGCGACGGCGCACTGACCCGCGACTACGCGATCGCCGAAGCCCTGTTGACCCTCGAGTCTCCCGTGATCGGCGAGACGGTGACCGCGATCAACGGCGCCGTCGCTGAGGCCGGAACCGCCCTTGTCGCCCTTGAGGACCAGATCGCCGGCGCGCTGCTCGGGGCAGTCACGGGGCTACTCTCACCGTTGGGCAACCCGCACCTGAACGTGACGATCACCCCAGACTTCGACACCATCCTCGACGGAATCGTCGGCACCCCCATGACGTCGAACGGCGTCACCATCGACCTGGCGACCGGGCAGGTCAGGGTCGACCTCGAACAGATCATCGATCTCAACAACCTCGACCCCAACAGCACCCTGCTGAGCCCCGAGGTCCTCCAGCACATCGCGCAGGAGATCGAGTCACTCCTGAACGAGTTGCAAGCCAACCTGAACAACCTTGTCGTCGACAGCCTGCTCGATGCGGTTGACGTCCAGATGGACGGCTTCGTCTGCGTCGTCACCGTTCTCGGCAGCTGCACCGGCGGACTGGTGATCGGCTACGACGGCAGTATGGCTGACCTTCTGGACGGCACCCAGCAGATCGACCTGAGCGTCAGCGGTACGGGTGGGGTCATCCTCAATCCGTTGCTCGGCACGATCTCCGGCGTGCTCACAACCACTCTGGCCACGGTCGTGGAGCCTCTCGTGACCGGAATCCTCGACACGCTGGGGGCCACGGTCTCTCTCTTGGTTCAGGAACTGACTGAGACCCTGTCTCCGATCCTGGACGTGGTCGCTGACATCGTCGCCGTCAACATCAACGTTCAGAACACCGAGGCGGATGGCATCGACGAACGCGCCTACGTCACCGCTGTTCAGCTCGAACTGCTGGGCGGCTCCGGAGCTGTACTGGACCTGGTCACTTCCGCGGTCGGCCCCAATACGCACCTGCCTCTCGTCCCTGTCCTGGATGCCACCGACGACCCCGTGACCCCGGGGACGGACGCCCCGGTGACCAGCACGGGGTGGCATCCCGACTCCGAGGTGACGCTGCAACTCTTCGATGCCGAGGGCACGCCCGTCGGCGCCCCCTTCACCGTGTTCACTGACGCCGAGGGCAACTTCCCCGAGGGCACCACATTCCCCGTCCCTGCCGGCATCGATGCCGGTGAGTATTCGCTGGTCGGCACGGATGAACTGGGAACGACTGCTGCTGACAGCCTGCTCGTCATCACTCCGACCCTTGATGTCGCCGACGCCCCTGTTGCCCCGGGCGGGAACGCCCCGGTCGAAAGCACCGGGTGGGCACCGGAAAGCGAGGTGTCGCTGCAGCTCGTCGACGCCGAGGGCATGCCCGTCGGCGCCCCCTTCACCGTGTTCACTGACGCCGAAGGCAATTTCCCCGAGGGCACCACATTCCCCGTCCCCGATGGGATCGACGACGGTGAGTACACGCTCGTCGGCACCGACGAGTTCGGCAACTCGGCCGTGGACACCGTGTTCGTCGACGGCACCGCCCCCGTCGTCGCCATCACCTCGCCTGCGGATGGGTCGGTCATCAATGACCCGCTGCCGGTGTTCGAGGGCACCACCGAGCCCGGCGCCCTGGTCGAGGTCTATGTCGACGGCACCTTCATCGGCACCGTGGTCGCCGATGGCGACGGGAACTGGTCCATCCCCTCAGAGTTCGCGCTGGCCGACGGTGAGCACACTGTCACCGCCGTCGCGATCGACGAGGCCGGGAACGCCTCCGATCCGGTGTCCAACACCTTCACCGTCGACACGACCGCCCCCGATGTCGCCATCACCGCTCCGGTGGACGGCAGCGTGACCAGTGACCCGATCACCGAGGTCTCCGGCACCACCGAACCCGGCGCCCTGGTCGAGGTCTTCATCGACGGCGCCTCGGTGGGCACCGTGACCGCCGACGGCGACGGCAACTGGACCCTGGTCCTGGACGAGCCCCTCACCGCCGACGGGGTCTACGAGTTCACCGCGACCGCCACCGACGACGCGGGCAACACCTCCGACCCGGCCACCGTGACCGCCGAGATCGACACCACCGCACCCGACGCCCCCGTCATCACCTCACCGACCGAGGGCAGCGTCACCGGCGACACGACCCCGACCATCACCGGCACCGGTGAGCCCGGTGCGGTGGTGGTGGTCGAGGTGACCGACTCCGAGGGGAACACCCAGGTCCTGGAGACCGTGGTGAACGAGGACGGCACCTGGGCAGTGGAGGTCAACGAGCCTCTCGCCGATGGAGACGTAACCGTGGCCGCGACTCAAACGGACACAGCCGGCAACACCAGTGAGTCCGCCAACTCGAGCTTCGTGGTCGACACCAGCGTGCCCGAGGTGTCGGCGCCGCCTGCCCCGGTCGTGACGTCCCCTGCGGATGGAAGCGTGCTGACCACCGATACGCCGACGATCTCGGGCACCGGCGTACCCGGGGCCACGGTGACCGTCTACCTCAACGGCGAGGTGGCCGGCACCACGACGGTCGGCGACGACGGGACGTGGTCGCTCACCGTGGGCCCGCTCGCGTGCGGGGAGCACACCATCACCTCCACGCAGACGGTCGACGGCGAGACGTCCCCGTTGGGCGAACCGGTCACCGTGAGCCTGCCCTGTCCGCCGGCCAGTGGCGGCCAGGCGCCATCGAAGGATGGCCTGCTCCCCGGGGTGGGCGCGCCGGCCGGTCTGGTGCTGCTTGGTCTGCTGGCGCTGCTGCTGGTCGGTGGCGGTCTCGTGCTCACCCGGAGCCGCCGGACCGCGTGACTCGCAGCTGGCGACTCAGCCAGCGGCATGCAGGGCTGCGACGGCCATCCGCCGCAGCAGCCCTGCCATGTCATCGCCGTCGAGCCGTGCGCTGTGGGGAGTCGAGTTGATGAGGCCGAAGACGGCGTGCGCCGCGGACCTGGCGTGCGGCTCGTCCGTCCCGACAGCTGCGGTGATGGCCGCCACCCAGAGCTCGACATAGCGACGCTGCAGCCGTCGGACGGACCGGCGGTCCGCCTCGGCGGCACTGGCCAGGTCCCGGAACTGCACGGTGATCAGGGCTGGTCTGGTCAACGCGAACTCGACATGCCACGCGATCAGCGCCGCCAGCTCCGCATCCGGCCCGTCACTCCGGGCAGCACGCGCACGGGCGGTCCCCTCGGCCAGCAACGTCTCGGAGATGTCGACCAGCATCGCTCCCAGCAACGCGTCCTTGCTGGCGAAGTGCTTGTACAGGGCCGGACCCGACGTCCCCATCGCCGCGCCCAGGTCGTAGATCGAGACGCCGTGGAAGCCTCGTTCGGCGAAGAGTTCGGCCGCGACCTGGATGATCTGCTGCCGCCGCGTGGGTGGTGATGTCGACTCGTTGACTGCCGTCATGGTCGGAGTCTAGACAACCGGGTTATCGCTTGTTAACCTTCAGACCTAGGTTAGCGCTCGATAACCACGCGTGGCGTCGGGCGTCTTCGGAGAACCACGAGGAGTGAGATGTTCGAGTTGAGCCGCGACCACGAGGACTTCCGAGCCTCTGTGCGGGACTTCGCCGAGAAGGAGATCAGCCCGCATGCGGCCGACTGGGACAAGGCACACCACTTCCCGGTCGACGTGGTCCAGAAGATGGGCGACCTGGGCTTGATGGGGCTGACGGCTCCCGAGGAGTACGGCGGCGCGGACGGCGACTTCGTCTCCCTCTGCATCGCCATCGAGGAGCTCGGCCGCGTCGACCAGGCGATGGGTGTCACCCTCGAAGCCGCGGTCGGCCTCGGCATCAACCCGATCCTCACCTACGGGACACCGGAGCAGAAGGAACGCTGGCTGCCCGATCTGGTCGCCGGCCGCACCCTGGCGGGCTTCGGGCTCACCGAGCCGGGCGCCGGTTCCGACGCCGGGGCAACCAAGACCCGGGCGGAACTCGACGGCGATGACTGGGTCATCAACGGGGCCAAGCAGTTCATCACGAACTCCGGCTCGGAGATCACCTCGGTAGTGACCGTGACCGCACGTACCGGGGTCTCCGCCGACGGTTCCAAGCCGGAGATCTCCGCGATCATCGTCCCCTCCGGAACTCCCGGCTTCACCGCTGAACCGGCGTACGACAAACTCGGCTGGCACACCTCCGACACCCATCCGTTGACGTTCACCGACTGCCGCGTGCCCGCCGACCACCTGCTGGGTGAGCGGGGCCGCGGCTACGCCCAGTTCCTCAGCACTCTCGACGACGGCAGGGTCGCGATCGCCGCGCTCGCGGTCGGCTGCCTCCAGGCCTGTCTCGAGATGAGCGTCGAGTACGCCGGGCAGCGGCAGACCTTCGGGGGCCCGATCGGGCGCAAGCAGGGAGTGGCGTTCCAGATCGCCGATCTCGAGGTGATGCTCCAGGCCTCGAGGATGCTGACCTACCGGGCGGCCGCGATGAAGGACGCCATGGACGCCGGAGCCCCGGGAGCCCCGTCCGTGAGCGAGTTCAAGCAGGCGGCAGCGATCGCGAAGCTCAATGCGACCGAATCGGCGGTCACCGGCACCCGCATCGCCACCCAGGTGTTCGGCGGCTACGGCTTCATGGAGGAGTACCCGGTCGCGCGGTTCTATCGCGACGCCAAGATCCTCGAGATCGGTGAGGGAACCAGTGAGGTCCAGCGCATGTTGATCGCCCGCGGGCTCGGACTTCCGGTTGAGTGACTCCCATGACTGAGGCATCCGACGGCAAGAGGTTCGTGCAGCGCGGCCTGTGGTTCGAGGAGTTCGAGGTCGGTGCGATCTACGAGCACCGTCCCGGACGCACCGTGACCGAAGCCGACAACGTCTTCTTCACCACGCTGACCATGAACACCCAGCCCCTCCACCTCGACCAGGCCGAGAGCGAGAAGCTGCCGCCCTTCCACGACCGACTGGTGAACTCGATGTTCACCCTCTCCACCCTCGTCGGGCTGTCGGTGGGGCAACTGACCCAGGGGACCATCGTGGCCAACCTCGGCTTCTCCGACATCAGCTTCCCCGCGCCCGTGCGCCACGGCGACACCCTGTACGCCGAGACACTGATCACCGACAAGCGCGAGTCGCGCAGCCGTCCGGGCGAAGGCGTCGTGACAATGGAGCACACCGCCCGGAACCAACACGGCGAGGTCGTCGCACTGGCGACCCGTAAGACACTCGTGAGGATGGCACCCGGTGACTGAGCCAGCGACGGAGTGGGTCCCCGGCGCGGCCTGGCTGTTCTGTCCTGCCGACCGCCCCGACCGTTACGGCAAGGCACTGTCGGCGGCTGACGTGGTGATCGTGGACCTCGAGGATGCGGTGGCTCCGGCCGCCAAGGGCGCCGGCCGCGAGGCACTGCGCCAACTGGCAGCCGACGGCAGCCTCGACGTCGATCGCACGATCGTGCGTCTGAACTCCGCAGACACCCCCGATCACCCCCTCGACGCAGCACTGACCAGTGAGCTCGGCATCCGGCGGGTGATGCTGGCCAAGACCGAAGCTGCCGCCGAGGTCACCGCCCTCCCCCACGACGTCATCGCACTGCTGGAGACGCCGGCAGGGATCGAGCGCGCCGGCGAGATCGCCGCTGCCGACAACACGGTGGGCGTGATGTGGGGTGCCGACGATCTGGTGGCCGGGCTCGGCGGGACCAGCAGCCGCTACCCGGACGGGCGCTACCGCGACGTGGCCCGCTATGCGAGGTCGCGGGCACTGGTGGCTGCCAAGGCGGCGGGCCGATTCGCCCTGGACGCGGTGCACATGGACATCGCCGACGTGGCGGGCCTTGCCGCGGCCTGCGAGGACGCGGCGGCGGTCGGCTTCGATGGCGGCGTCGCGATCCACCCGTCCCAGGTCGCCGTGATCCGCGCGGCGTACGCCCCGGACCCCGACCGCGTCGACTGGGCCCGACGACTGTTGGCTCATGTGGGAGACGATCGAAGCGTGACGACCTTCGAGGGTCGGATGGTCGACGGACCGATCTACAAGCAGGCTGAGCGCGTGCTGAGGCTCGCCCGAGCTACAGGAGAGCAGTGATGGCGGAGGACCTCAGGGACGTGACGGCCCAACTGCGTGAGCGACTCGCTCGGGTGCGCAGCGGTGGGGCCGGCGGCAGCGAGGCGGCGCGACGCAAACACACCGACCGCGGCAAGTTGCTGGTCCGTGACCGGGTGGACCGCCTCCTCGACCCGGGCAGCCCGTTCCTGGAGCTGAGCCCGCTCGCGGCGTACGGCATGTACGACGCCGACAACGAGTGGGCCGCGCCGTCGGCGGGCCTGGTCACAGGCATCGGGCGGGTGGCAGGGCGTGAGGTGGTGGTGATCGCCAACGACGCGACCGTCAAGGGCGGCACCTACTACCCGATGTCGGTCAAGAAGCACCTGCGGGCCCAGACGATCGCCGAGCAGAACAGGCTGCCGGTGATCAGTCTGGTCGACTCCGGGGGCGCGTTCCTGCCGATGCAGGACGAGATCTTCCCCGACCGCGAGCACTTCGGGCGGATCTTCTTCAACCAGGCCAGGATGAGCGCCCAGGGGATCCCACAGATCGCCGCGGTGATGGGGTCATGCACTGCCGGTGGCGCGTACGTCCCCGCGATGTCCGACGAGACCGTGATCGTCAAGGAACAGGGCACCATCTTCCTCGGCGGCCCGCCGCTGGTGAAGGCGGCAACCGGCGAGGTGGTCACCGCGGAGGAGCTCGGCGGAGGCGATGTCCACGCCCGCAGATCGGGGGTCGTCGACCACTTGGCAGGAGACGACGCGCATGCCCTGGACATCGTGCGCAGCATCGTCGACACGTTCGAGCGGGGGTATGCGCGAGGTGGTCCCGATACGCTCGCTGGCGCCCGCCACTCGAGCATCGAGAAGAGGGAGTCGGTGGAGCCGCTGGAGGACCCGGAGACCCTTTACGACGTCGTCCCAGCCGACACCCGGACGCCGTACGACGTGCGCGAGGTGATCCGCCGCATCGTCGACGGCTCGCGGCTCCAGGAGTTCAAGCAGCTCTACGGAGAGACGTTGGTGTGCGGCTTCGCTCGGATCCACGGCTACCCGGTCGGAATCGTCGCCAACAACGGCATCCTCTTCAGCGAGTCCGCGCTCAAGGGAGCGCACTTCATCGAACTGTGCAATCAACGGGGCATCCCGCTGCTGTTCCTGCAGAACATCACCGGCTTCATGGTCGGTCGTGAGTACGAGAACGGGGGCATCGCCCGCGACGGAGCCAAGCTGGTGACGGCGGTGGCCTGCTCGGTGGTCCCGAAGTTCACGGTCGTCATCGGCGGCTCCTTCGGTGCCGGGAACTACGGCATGTGCGGACGCGCCTACGACCCCCGATTCCTGTGGATGTGGCCCAACGCCCGGATCTCGGTGATGGGCGGCGAGCAGGCCGCCTCGGTCCTCGCCACGGTGCGGTCCGACCTCGCCACCGAGGAGGAGGTCGAAGCGTTCAAGCAACCGATCCGGGATCAGTACGAGCACCAGGGCTCCCCCTACTACTCCACCGCCCGCCTGTGGGACGACGGCGTGATCGATCCCGCCGACACCCGCCGAGTGGTCGGCATGGGCCTCGCGGTCGCCGCCAACGCCCCGACACCCACGCCGTCGTACGGCGTCTTCAGGATGTGAGTCGCATGGTCTCGACACGCTCGACCGACGAAGCCCGCTCGACCGACGAAGCACGCTCGACCGGCGGAGCACGCTCGACCGGCGGATCAGCGGTCCTGCGGACTGTTCTGGTTGCCAATCGCGGCGAGATCGCGCTGCGGGTCTTCCGGACCTGCCGCGCGATGGGCCTGCGCACCGTCGCGATCTTCACCGACCTCGACGCCACCGCACGGCACGTGCGGGAGGCCGACGTGGCCGTCCGGGTGCCGAGCTACCTCGACATCGATGCCGTGGTGGCCGCCGCCGTCGAGACCGGTGCCGATGTGGTACATCCCGGCTACGGCTTCCTCTCCGAACGCGCGGCCTTCGCCACCGCGCTGGAGAAGGCCGGCATCGTCCTGGCCGGTCCCAGCCGGACGGTCATGGAGCAGATGGGCCGCAAGGACGCGGCCCGGGAGATCGCGGTCGCTGCCGGGGTGCCGGTGGTCCCGTCGTACGAACTGGACGACGACCCGGCCTCGTTCGCCTACCCGGTGCTCGTCAAGGCCGCCGCGGGCGGCGGCGGCAAAGGGATGCGCGTGGTCCGCTCCCCCGGCGAGTTCGCGGAGGCACTCGGCGCCGCACGCCGTGAGGCGGCGAGTTCGTTCGGTGACGACGCCATGCTGATCGAGAAGTACGTCGAATGCGGCCGTCATGTCGAGGTGCAGGTGTTCGGCGACACCCAGGGCTCGGTGGTGCATCTGTTCGAACGTGACTGCTCGACCCAGCGACGGCATCAGAAGGTGCTCGAGGAGGCACCCGCCCCGACCCTCGACGTCGCCACCCGCGACGCGATGACCTCGGCTGCGGTCGCGTTGGCGGCCGAGGTGGGATACACCGGGGCCGGCACGGTGGAGTTCCTGCTCGACACCGACACCGGCGACTTCTACTTCCTCGAGATGAACACCCGCCTCCAGGTCGAACACCCGGTCACCGAGGCGGTTGTCCGCGTGGCGGGTGAGCCGGTCGACCTGGTCGCCCTGCAACTGCGGGTCGCGGCTGCCCAGCCGCTCGGTTTCGCGCAGGCCGACGTCAGCGTCGACGGTCACGCGATCGAGGCGCGGGTCTACGCCGAGGACGCCTTTCAGGGCTTCCTGCCTCAGGCCGGCACGGCGTCCCTGGTGCGCTGGCCGAGCGGCGCGGGTGTGCGGGTCGACCACGCTCTCGAGTCCGGGCAGGTGGTCAGCACCGCCTACGACCCGATGCTGGGCAAGGTCATCGCACACGGCGCCGACCGCGACGCCGCCCGCGCGGCCCTGGTCGCCGCCCTCGACGACACCACGATCCTCGGAATCACGACCAACACCGGGTTCCTGCGCACCCTGGCGGCCGGCGACGCCTTCGCAAAGGCCGCCATCGACACCGCGTGGCTGGACCGCCATGAGGTTGCGGCTCCGGCACCGGACGTGCCCCGGATGCTGGCGGCCTGGACGGTCGCGATGCTGGCCGCGGCCGGGGTCGACCACCCGTTCGCCAGCGATGGGTTCCGGATGGGGGCCGACCCGGCACCGATGCTCGTCGAGCTCGACCGCGAGGTTGTCGTGGACCGGCATCGCGGAACCGTCGACGGCGTCGAGGTACGCCAACTGAGCGCGGCCGATCACGTGCTCGAGCTCCTGGTGTCGGGCGAGCGTGTCCGGGCGGTCATCAACGCCCAGCCCCGCCCGAACCAGCCGCTGCGGGTCGAGGTCGCCTTCGAGGGGCACCGCCACCTGTTCGTCGGCCCCGACCGACTCTCCGACCAGGCGGCGGTCGCCGACGACACCCTCATCGCGCCGATGCCCGGCACCGTGCTCGACGTACGCGTGACCGAGGGGCAGCAGGTCGCCGAGGGCGACGTGCTCGGGGTGATCGAGGCGATGAAGATGGAGTTGGCTCTGCGGGCTCCGCACCCAGGCACCGTGACCGCGATCAACGCTCGCGTGGGCGACCAGGTGGCGCTCGGAGCCATCCTCTTCGAGGTCCACGCCACAGAGGAGCACTGAGCCGGGCCCGGCAATCCGCAGGCCCGTCGGCTCCGAATCCCCTGTGTGATCCCCAGCGCCACACGTTTGTCCCAGCACGTCGATCGCCTCGGTGTCGAACACCCACCGATCGATCTGGCCTCAGTCGACTACACGGTCCACCAGCCCGAGGAGCTCGCCCAGCGGTTCGGCGGCGTACTCGACTACATGGCCCGCACTGAGCTGGAGGTGGAGCGCAATGTCCTCGAGCTGGCGACGCTGCTGCCCGACCCGCCCGAGGTGGACCGGCGGTTCTACTCCCAGGTGTGGCTCCCCCAGGAGACCCATCACGGGCTGATCCTCGATGAGCTGCAGGTCCGGATCGGCCGTCCGCCAGCGGACACCAACCTCGACCGGGTCTCGGCCAAGATCCGGGTGGTCGGCGTCTTCGCCCATCTGCCACCGGTGCAGGACGTGGTGCGGATGCTCTACTACCTGACCGGAATGACCACGGAACGCTCGGCGCTGCTGGCCTACAACCGACTCCTCGACGGCGTCGTGGAGATGGGTGAGGACGCGGTCGCGCACACGATCATCATCCCGATCCGACGCCAGGAGCCGGGCCACCACGCCTACTACCAGATGGCCGCCCGGATGCTCTGGCGCAACCTCGGCTCCTGGCAGCGGTGGCTGGTGCGCCGACTGCGCGCGGTCTCCTTCTCCCCGGTCGGTGCGGGCGATGCCGACCAGCGGGCGGATGTCGGTGACATGATGCTGGCGCTCGGGATGACCGATGCCGAGGAGGCCGCGGCCTTCGCCGGCCAGGTGGCGCGGGTCGAGAGAGACCTGCTCTTCGCCGAGGAGCAGGGCCTCGCCGTCCCGCCGTACGTCACCCGGTCGTTCCGGGAGTGCGTGGAGCTCGCGGTGGCCCGGGCCAGCAACCGCCCCGGTGAGCACTAGTCGGGCGGTTGGACGTCGAGGGGGTCGGCGGCGTATCCTGACGGCTGCGTCAGAGGTCTGCCCAAGTTCCAGACGGAGCGGACTCCGGCTCGCTATCACCAGCCCGGATCGGCGGGCCGTTCGATCGGTAGTGAAAACGGGCCTCAGGCGTGCCCGCACGACTCCATCCATCCAAGGAATCCACTTCCCTCATGACGAGTAGCACTATCGACCGGACCGACTTCGACGCGCCCCAGGTGGCGATCAACGACATCGGCTCCGAAGCAGACTTCCTCGCGGCGATCGACGCGACCATCAAGTACTTCAACGACGGAGACATCGTCGAAGGCACCATCGTCAAGGTGGACCGGGACGAGGTCCTCCTCGACATCGGCTACAAGACCGAAGGTGTCATCCCCTCCCGCGAACTGTCGATCAAGCACGACATCGACCCGAGCGAGGTCGTCACTGTCGGCGACAAGGTCGAGGCCCTGGTCCTCCAGAAGGAGGACAAGGAAGGCCGGCTCATCCTCTCCAAGAAGCGCGCCCAGTACGAGCGCGCCTGGGGCACGATCGAGCAGGTCAAGGAGGCCGACGGCGTCGTCGAAGGCACCGTGATCGAGGTCGTCAAGGGTGGTCTCATCATCGACATCGGCCTGCGCGGCTTCCTGCCTGCCTCCCTCGTCGAGATGCGTCGTGTCCGGGATCTGCAGCCCTACGTCGGCCAGACCCTCGAAGCGAAGATCATCGAGCTGGACAAGAACCGCAACAACGTGGTCCTGTCGCGTCGTGCGTGGCTGGAGCAGACCCAGTCCGAGGTTCGCCACGGATTCCTCACCCAGCTCCAGAAGGGTCAGATCCGCAAGGGTGTCGTCTCCTCCATCGTCAACTTCGGCGCCTTCGTGGACCTGGGTGGCGTCGACGGCCTGGTGCACGTCTCGGAGCTGTCCTGGAAGCACATCGACCACCCGTCCGAGGTGGTCACCGTCGGCGACGAGGTCACCGTCGAGGTGCTGGATGTGGACATGGACCGCGAGCGTGTCTCGCTGTCCCTCAAGGCCACCCAGGAAGACCCGTGGCAGCACTTCGCCCGGACCCACCAGATCGGCCAGATCGTCCCGGGCAAGGTCACCAAGTTGGTGCCCTTCGGGTCGTTCGTCCGTGTCGAGGAGGGCATCGAGGGCTTGGTGCACATCTCCGAACTGGCCGAGCGCCACGTGGAGATCCCCGAGCAGGTTGTTCAGGTCAACGACGACGTGATGGTGAAGATCATCGACATCGACCTCGAGCGTCGCCGGATCTCGCTGTCGCTGAAGCAGGCCAACGAGACCGCCACCGCGGCCGATGTGGATGACTTCGACCCGACGCTCTACGGCATGACCGCCACCTACGACGCCGAGGGGAACTACGTCTACCCGGACGGTTTCGACCCCGAGACCGGCGAGTGGCGTGACGGCTTCGACGAGCAGCGCGCGGCCTGGGAAGAGGACTACGCCAAGGCTCACGCCCGCTGGGAGGCGCACGTCAAGCAGCAGACGGAGGCCAAGCAGGCCGATGTCGAGGCTGGCGAGGCACGCACCTACTCCTCTGCGGAGACCGCCGAGGTCGAAGGCGACACGGGCGGCTCGCTGGCTTCCGACGAGGCGCTTCAGGCGCTTCGCGAGAAGCTCACCGGCGGCGGCGCCTGAGCTCCACGCAGCAATGCCCGTAGGGCCCGGTCACCCCAGGGGTGGCCGGGCCCTCGGCATTCGGGACCGCGGTTGGCCTCACCGGCGGCGAGGGGCGAAATCGTCCTCGGGATGGGAGGCGGGCGGGGATGTGAACCGCGGCTCCGTGCGCACCACGACCGCGACCGCGATGCCGACCAGCAGGATCAGTAGCACTGTCAGAATCGTCATGGCAGCAATCCTGCGCCCGACTTGTTCCTGCCACCAGTGGCAGGAATGCCGTTGTTCGTTGATTTCGTGCCAACAGTGTGTGAGGGTGGCCGCATGCTCACCAACGTCGCGGTGCCCGTCTACGACGGGGTGACACCGTTCGAGCTCGGGGTGCTGTGCGAGGCGTTCGGACTGGACCGTAGCGATCAGGGGGTCCCCACCCTCGACTTCGCCGTCTGCGGAGCCGCACCCACCGCTCGCACCACCGGAGGATTCTCGATCACCGTCGACCACGATCTGGCCCGGATGGTCGAGGCAGACCTGATCGCGATCCCGGCCATCCCCCGCGATCGGCACATCCCCCCCAGCGTCGTCGACGCCGTCCGCGCCGCCTTCGACCGCGGCGCGCGCGTCCTCACCGTCTGCTCCGGTGCATTCGTGGCGGGGGCCGCTGGCCTTCTGGACGACCGGGAGTGCACCACCCATTGGCTCTACACCGACGAACTGGCGGCCCGGTTCCCCCGTGCGACGGTGATCCCCGAGGTGCTCTACGTCGACGCCGGCCAGGTGGTGACCAGCGCCGGCACCGCGGCCGGCATCGACGCCAGCCTGCACATCTGGCGCCAGGAGTACGGCGCCGACATCGCCAGCACGATCGCCCGTCGGATGGTCATCCCACCTCAACGCGACGGCGGCCAGGCCCAGTTCATCACCCGACCGGTCCCCGAGTGCCACGCGGAGACGCTCGGCCCCCTGCTCGCCTGGGTCACCGAGAACCTCGACCAACCGCTCGACGTGACCACGCTCGCGGCGCGAGCCCTGATGTCGTCACGCACCTTCGCCCGCCGGTTCCGTGACGAGGTCGGCAGCACACCGCACGCCTGGATCACCCACCAGCGGGTGATCCGGGCCGAGCAACTCCTGGAGCGCTCCGACCACTCCGTCGACCGGATCGCCCGCGACGTGGGCTTCGGCAACGCCGCCACCCTGCGCCACCACTTCACCCGCCTCCGGGGCTTGAGCCCGCAGGCGTACCGGCGCTCCTTCGCGCACTGAGTCCAGGGCGGGCACCCGCCGACGTCACCCGGGAGCCGCATAGGCTCTTGGACGTGGAGCCACCTACTCACCCGCCGTTCAATGTGGAGCGCCGCGAGGTTGACGAGCGCGACTCTCGCGTGGCCAACCGGCAGGACTGGGATCGCTACGCCGACGAGTACCAAGCCACCCACGGGCAGTTCCTCGGCGACATCGGCTTCGTCTGGGGACCTGAGGGGTACACCGAGGCCGAGGCGCGGATCCTCGGACCGCTGACCGGCCGGCGCGCCCTTGAGGTGGGCTGCGGGGCCTCGCAATGCTCACGCTGGCTGATCGGGCAGGGGGCCACCGCCGTCGGCCTGGACCTGTCCTTCCGGCAGCTCCAACACTCCAGGCGCATCGACGACGCCACCGGGATCCCGGTGCCCACGGTGCAGGGCACCGCCACCTCGTTGCCGTTCCAGGACTCGAGCTTCGACATCGTCTTCTCCTCCTTCGGCGCCCTGCAGTTCGTCCGCGATCTCGCCGAGACGATCGCCGAAGTGGCCAGAGTGCTACGCCCGGGGGGACGGTTCGGCTTCTCCATCACCCACCCGACGCGCTGGATGTTCCCCGACGATCCCGGCGAGGACGGGCTGCTCGCCAGTCAGTCCTACTGGGACCGCACCCCCTACGTCGAGGTCGATGAAGCCACCGGTGAGGTGAGCTACGTCGAACACCACCGCACCCTCGGAGACTGGGTGGACCTGCTGGCCGGCCACGACTTCCGGATCGTGCGCCTGGACGAGCCTCAGTGGCCACTGGGCCACGACCGGGTCTGGGGAGGCTGGTCGGGCGTCCGTGGCCAGTTCACGCCCGGCACCGCGATCATCGCTGCAGACCTGGACCCGCGGTGACCGCATCCCCCACATTCCGAAGCCTGCTGCGCAGCGGCACGGTCGTGGCTCTCGCGGTCGGCGTGATGAACGTGACCACCTACGGCTTCGTGCTGGCGGCCGCCCGCCTGCTCGGCCCCGAGGAGTACGGCGTGGTGGCCAGCCTGATGGGCCTGCTGCTGATCGCCGGCGTACTCTCGATCGGTCTCCAGGCCACCTCAGCGCGGCGCGTCGCGGCGCATCCGGAGCGGCGTGACCAGGAGTCACAGCTGCTGAGCGTCACCCGGACGGTCGCCCTCGGCCTCGGGGCTCTGTGCCTGATACTGGTGCCGCTGGTCCAGTGGCTCCTCGGCCTCCCGACGCCCGCTCCGGCCCTGCTGGTTGCGATCACGGTGGTGCCGTTGACCCTGATGGGTGGCCAGGCGGGCATCCTTCAAGGCGAACGCCGCTGGCTGCCGCTGGCCTGGATCTACCTCAGCTTCGGCCTCGGGCGGCTGCTCATCGGGGCGGTGGCCATGCTCTGGTCCCCGACCGCGACCGCCGCGCTCCTCGGGGTCGCGATCGGGGCCTGCCTGCCGGCTCTGGTCGGCGGCATGATGCTGCGTCGGCGGCCCGTCCACCACGACGTACCGCCACGGATGGCGGGCGAACGTGGGGAACTGATCCGGGAAGTGGCCGGAAACTCCCACGCACTGTTGGCCTTCTTCGTGCTCGCGAATGTCGACGTGATCCTCGCCAGGGCGCTCTTCGACCCCCAGCAGGCGGGGATCTATGCCGCGGGGTTGATCCTCAGCAAGGCCGTGCTGTTCCTGCCCCAGTTCGTGGTGGTGATCGTCTTCCCCGCGCTGGCGTCCGCCCAGACCGGCCGCGTGCACCTGAAGAGTCAGATGGTGATCGCCGGCGCCGGCGGCGCGGTGATGGCGGCCAGCTGGCTCCTCTCCGGGTTGGCCGTGCAGTTCATCGGCGGCGCCCAGTACGCAGCGGTCCGCGACTGGTTGTGGCTCTTCGCGTTGACCGGGACGCTCCTGGCGATGCTGCAACTGGCCGTGCACGCGTCAGTGGCACGGCAGCGGCGCCGCAGCGCGCCTCTGTCGTGGGCAGGGGTGGTCGGCCTGGTGCTGCTGGGCTGGTGGGCGGAGGACGGGCGCGCACTGGTGCTGACGGTCGCTGTCATCCTCGGTGTGGTGCTGGTGGCGAACCTCACCCTGGCGACGCGTCGCGGCCAGGCCGAGTAGCCTGCCCCCATGAGCGAAGAGGTCGACGCACCGTACGGGCCCACCATCAAGCGGGTGCGCACCCATCACCTGCAGGAGATGAAGCGCCGCGGGGAGCGCTGGGCCATGCTGACCGCCTACGACATGTACACCGCCCAGGTCTTCGACGAGGCCGGCGTCGAGGTGCTGCTGGTCGGCGACAGCGCGTCCAACAACGTCTTCGGCAACGAGACTTCGTTGCCGGTCACGGTCGAGGAGATGCTGTCCCTGACCCGGGGGGTGAGCCGGTCGGTGACCCGGTCGCTGGTCCTCGGCGATCTGCCGTTCGGGTCGTACCAGGCGTCCGCGGAGCAGGGCTACCTGACGGCCACCCGCTTCATGAAGGAGGCCGGAGCGCACGCGGTGAAGCTCGAGGGTGGCCGTGAGATGGTCCCCCAGATCGAACGGATGACCCGCGGCGGGATCCCGGTCTGCGCCCACATCGGGTTCACCCCGCAGAGCGAGCATGCCCTGGGCGGCTACCGGATCCAGGGCCGCGGCGAGACCGCGCAGCGGATCCTCGACGACGCCAAGGCGGTCCAGGACGCCGGCGCGTTCGCGGTCGTGCTGGAGATGGTGCCCGGCGATGTGGCGGCCCGGGTCACCGAGGAGCTCGAGATCCCCACCGTCGGGATCGGGGCAGGTCCGGAGTGCGACGCACAGGTGCTGGTCTGGCAGGACGCCTTCGGGCTCCGGTCGGGGCGGCTGCCGAGGTTCGTCAAGCAGTACGCCGACGTCCGCACTGTCCTGCTCGACGCCGCCACGGCGTACACCCAGGACGTGCGGAGCGGGACCTTCCCCGGACCCGAGCACACCTTCGAGACCTGAGCGGCATCCCGCGGCTCGACTCCGACTCAGGCCCAACCCAGCCAGCGGGCCGACGCGATCACGAAGCAGAACCAACCCACGCCGGCCACGGCCGGCACGACGGCCACGAACACCGGCCGGGTGGTGAACCGTCGGGCAGCGGACATGAACAACGCCAGCCACAGCAGGAGCAGCGCGGTGATGGCCCACCAGGGCGCGTCCAGGATCACCGGCGTGGCGGCGAAGAGGAAGAAGACGCACGCCATCCCGATCATCCCCCAGATCGCGAACGGTGAGGCGGGGGTCGGTGCTGGCTGGCTGACGGATCCGGTCGGGTCAGTCATCGGTCTCCCCGGTCGGCAGGTCGTCGTTCCAGTCGGGATCGTTCTCCCACGCCTCGTTCCTCTCCGCGACCCGATCCAACGCACGTTCGGCCTCGGCACGGGTCGGGTAGGGGCCAAGGCGATCGGCCCCCTTGCAGCCGTGGAAGGGCTCCACGACGCCGTGCCGGAGGCACCAGAACCACTGGTCGTCCCGCTCGTCCATGGCCTCGAACCTACACCTCGCCGGCTCGCTCGGCGTCGCTACTAGACTTCGAGACGATGACCACCACCCGCACTCCCCTCGTCCCGGGCACTGTCTCGCCCCGTCGGCCGGTGCCGGCGCACATCCCTCGCCCCGAGTACGTCGGCAAGCCCTCACCGGCGCCGTTCACCGGCAGCGAGATCAAGGACCTCGACACCATCGAACGGATGCGGGTGGCCGGACGGCTCGCGGCCCAGGCTCGCGAGCTGGTGGGCAGCCACATCGTGCCGGGTGTCACCACCGACGAACTGGACCGGATCGGTCACGAGTTCCTCTGTGATCACGGCGCCTATCCGTCGACACTGGGCTACCGCAACTTCCCCAAGTCCTTGTGCTCCTCGGTCAACGAGGTCGTCTGCCACGGGATCCCGGACTCCACGGTGATCCAGGACGGCGACATCGTGAACATCGACATCACCGCCTATCTCGATGGCGTCCACGGCGACACCAACGCCACGTTCTGTGCCGGCGAGGTGGCGGAAGAGACGCGGCTGCTGGTGGAGCGGACCAGGGAGGCCCTGGAGCGCGGGATCCGAGCCGTGAAGCCGGGCAGGCGGGTGAACGTGATCGGCCGGGTGATCGAGGCCTATGCCAGTCGGTTCGGCTACGGCGTGGTGCGCGAATTCACCGGCCACGGCATCGGCACCCACTTCCACTCGGGTCTGGTGATCCCCCACTACGACGACCCGCACTACGCGGACCTCATCGAGCCCGGGATGACGTTCACGATCGAGCCGATGCTCAACCTGGGCACCGCCGAGTGGGACATGTGGGATGACGGGTGGACTGCGGTGACCCGCGACCGTCGTCCATCCGCCCAGTTCGAGCACACCCTGCTGGTGACCGACTCCGGCGCCGAAGTCCTCACCCACCCCTGACGAGGTGGGGTTTGTGGCCACCCGAAGTGGGGTTTGTGGCCGTGCGCGGCGGCCACAAACCCCACCTCGACCGGCCACAAGGCCCACTTCGCGGGGTCAGGGGGTGGTCAGCAGGCGCTCGACGCGCAGGACCGCGGTCTCGTGCTCGGGGTCGCCTGTCATCGCGGCCGCCAGGCGCAGGTGCGGCAGCGCCTCAGCGAACCGGGACTGTCGCTCCAGGACGCGGCCGAGGGTGTGCCGAGCCCAGTCGTCACCCGGGCAGTCCTCGACGAGCTTGGTCAGTTCGGTCTCCGCCGGACCGAGTTGAGCGCGCATGAAGTAGGCCCAGGCGCGCAGACTGCGCAGGCCGGTGTTGCCGGGCTCGACCTCGAGGCCGGCCTCCAGCACCTCCAGTGCCTCCCGCGGCGCCCGACGCGCGAGCAGGTCGTAGGCGATGCGGTAGGGGCCGGACGACTCCTGCTGTCCGGGGAACACCACAGCGGGGGCTTTGATCTGCTCCATGTGCGAAGGAACGCCCCGAGCAGCCCCGACATTCCGAAGACTCTCCGCGCGGACCGACGTACCCCTATGCTGGTCTCGCGGACGGGCCGGCCGGGCGACCGCGTCGGTTCATCCAGAGCCGCCGAGGAAGGTCCGGGCTCCACAGGGCACGGTGGTGGGTAACACCCACCCGGGGCAACCCGCGGGACAGTGCCACAGAGAACAGACCGCCACTCCGGTTCGCCGGAGCGGCAAGGGTGAAACGGTGGTGCAAGAGACCACCAGTACGCCGGGCGACCGGCGTAGCTTGGCAAACCCCACCCGGAGCAAGGTCAAGAAGCCACGCAAGTGGCGCGTGTGCGTCTGAGGGCTGCTCGCCCGAGTACACGGGTAGACCGCTGGAGGCGGCCGGCAACGGTCGCCCTAGATGGATGGTCGCCAACCGTCACCCCGCAAGGGGCACGGTGAACAGAACCCGGCCTATGAGCCGGCTCGTCCGCACCCACCTCCCCCTCGACTGTGCCGCGCCCTGGCCGCGCGCACGTGGTAACCTACCAAGCACTTGCTTGGTAGGAGTTTGCCGTGTCCGAACTGTCACTGCCCGCCGCGCTGCGACGCGCGGCTCTCGAGCATGCCGACCGCACCGCAGTGGTCGACGCCGGGACCACGATGACCTTCGCCGAACTGCACGAGCGGGTCCGTGCCTGCGCGGCCGGATACGTGGCTCTCGGCCTCGCCCCCGGTGACCGGGTCGGAGTCTGGGCCCCCAACAGTTGGCAGTGGCAGGTCGCCGCACTGGCGGTCAGCTACGCCGGCGGCGTCCTGGTGCCGATCAACACCCGCTACACCGGCCATGAGGCAGCCGATCTGCTGCACCGCACCCAGGCCCGGCTGCTGATCGTCCACGACGGCTTCCTCGGTCGGGACCAGGTCGCCGAACTCCGCGCCGCGGCCGACACGAGCATCGAAGGACCCGTCGTTCCCGGCCTGCCCGAGCTGACCGCGGTGGTGTCCCTGGTCGACACCCCGGGGCTGACCCCGTGGGCGGACCTGGACGACCACGATCGGGATCTGGCCGCCGCGGAGGCACGCGCCGACGCGGTCGACCCCGACGACATCGCTGACATCCTCTTCACCTCCGGCACCACCGGCCGCTCCAAGGGGGTGGTCACCGCCCACCGGCAGACCATCGCCGCCGCCGCGGTCTGGGCCCGCATCGCCCAGATCACCCCCCACGACCGGTATCTGGTGGTCAACCCCTACTTCCACTCCTTCGGCTACAAGATCGGTCTGGTCGTGTCGTTGCTCACCGGTTGCTCGGTGGTGCCGATGCCGGTCTTCGACGTCGACGTGATGCTGGAGCTCGTCGAGTCGGAGCGGATCACCGTCCTCCCCGGCGCTCCGGCCATCTTCGGCGCCCTGCTTGAGGCACCAGGCCGATCCGCAGCAGACCTCTCCTCGCTGCGGATCGCGGTCACCGGGGCCGCGTCGATCCCGGTGCGGCTCATCGAGCGGATGCAGTCCGAACTCTCCTTCGACACCGTCCTGACGGCGTACGGCATGACCGAGTGCGTCGTGGCAACCATGTGCCGCCCCGGCGACCCCGACGCGCTGGTGGCCGCCACCTGCGGCCGCGCCGTGGCCGATCTGGAACTGCAGGTCACCGACCCCGAGACCGGAGCCCCGCTGCCCGCCGGCACCGAGGGAGAGATCCGGATGCGCGGTCCGATGGTGATGCAGGGCTACCTCGACGACCCCGAAGCCACCGCCGCGGCGATCGATCCGGACGGGTGGTTGCACAGCGGCGACGTCGGCACCGTGGACGAGCACGGCTACCTGCGGATCACCGATCGGCTCAAGGACATGTACATCTCCGGAGGTTTCAACGTCTACCCCGCCGAGGTGGAGCAGGCCCTCGCCCGCCTCGACGGCGTGGTCGACGTGGGCGTGGTCGGGGTCCCCGACGAGCGCCTGGGTGAGGTCGGCTGCGCCTTCGTGGTCCGCCGCCAAGGCACCGAGCTGAGCGAATCGGACGTGATCGCCTTCGCCCGGCAACGACTCGCCAACTTCAAGGCGCCCCGCCAGGTGGTCTTCGTCGATGCACTCCCCCGCAACCTGGCCGGGAAGATCCTCAAGAACGACCTGCGAGCCCTCACGTCCCCGGGCGCTGGCCGGGAACACCGCGCAGATCCCGCGAAGGAGAACTGATGGACCTGGACCTCACTCCCGACGAGGTCGCGTTCCGCGACGAGGCCCGTGACTGGCTGGCCAGGCACGTACCGGCGACGCCGCTGCCGTCGATGGACACCGAAGCAGGCTTCCGCGCCCACCAGGAGTGGGAGGCACAACTGTCCCAGGCCCACTGGTCCGTGGTGAGTTGGCCGACCGAGTTCGGCGGCCGAGAGTCGTCCCTGACCGAGTGGGTGCTCTTCGAGGAGGAGTACTACCGAGCCGGTGCCCCGGGTCGGGTCTCCCAGAACGGCATCTTCCTGCTCGCCCCGATCATCTTCGAACACGGGACGCCAGAGCAGCAGCGCCGATTCCTGCCGTCGATGGGCTCCGGCGAGCGGATCTGGGCGCAGGCCTGGTCCGAGCCAGAGGCCGGATCGGACCTGGCCTCGCTCTCCTCGACCGCCACTCGCGACGAGGACCGTGGTGGCTGGGTCCTGAACGGGCAGAAGACCTGGTCCTCCCGAGCGGCGTACGCGCACTGGGGCTTCGGTCTCTTCCGTTCCGACCCCACCGCAGCCCGGCACGCCGGCCTCACCTACTTCCTCTTCCCCCTCGACGCCGCCGGAGTGACGGTGCGGCCGATCCCCCAACTCGACGGGGAAGCAGGTTTCGCCGAACTGTTCTTCGACAACGTCTTCGTGCCCGATGCCGACGTGCTCGGCGCGCCGGGCGACGGATGGCGAGTGGCGATGAGCACCGCAGGGAACGAACGCGGCCTCTCCCTCCGCTCACCGGGCCGGTTCTGCGCCGCGGCCGACCGGTTGGTCGAGCTGCATCGGACCTCGGACGTCGGCCGCGCCGAACACGCGGGCCGGGTCGCGGACGCGTGGATCAAGGCGCGCGCCTATCAACTCTACACCTGGGGCACCGTCAGCCAGCTCGTCGACGGCGGCGACATCGGTGCGGCCGGATCGGTGAACAAGGTCTTCTGGTCCGAACTCGACGTGGCGCTCCACGAGACCGCCCTCGACCTGCTCGGACCGGCCGGTGAAGTCGAGTCGGGCTGGACCGACGGGTACCTCTTCTCGCTGTCCGGGCCGATCTATGCCGGCACCAACGAGATCCAACGCAACATCATCGCCGAGCGCATCCTCGGCCTGCCCCGCGAACCCAAGGGAGAGCGCCGATGAGGTTCCTGCCCACCGAGGAGCACCGGGGTTTCGCTGCCTCACTCGATCGACTCCTCACCGCCGCCGACGTGCCGACCGTGGCCCGTGCGTGGGCATCAGGTGACGTCGCTCCGGGGCGGAAGCTGTGGTCCCGTCTGGTCGACCAGGGCGTCACCGCCCTGCTGCTGGCCGAGGAGGACGGCGGCGCGGGGGCGACGATGGTCGACGCCACGATCGCCTTCGAGCAGTTGGGACGTCACCTGGTCCCCGGCCCCTGGATCGAGTCCGCCGCCTATCTGCCCGTCCTCGGCGTACCGCTCGATCCGGAGCAGATGACCACGGTCGCGGTGCCACCGCTGACGCCGTACGCCGTCGACGCGCAGGTCGCCGACCGCGTCCTGGTGGTCACCGGGGACGCCGTGCACACGGGCGTCGTCGGTGCCGCGCTGGCCTCGATCGACACCACGCGTACGTTGCACGAGGTGACCCCGGACGGGGCCCCGGTGACCCACACTGGCGATCCGGCCAAGGCGCTGGACGCCGCCGTGCTGGCCTGTTCGGCGCAACTACTCGGCCTGGGTGAGCGGATGCTCCACGAGGCCGTGGGCTACGTCAAGCAGCGCCGCCAGTTCGGTCGCGAGATCGGCTCCTATCAGGCCATCAAGCATGCGCTCGCCGATGTCAGGATCGGGCTCGACTTCGCCCGGCCGTTGATTGCCGGTGCCGCGGTCGGGTTCGACGGCCCCGAACGCACCCGGGACTGTGCGGCTGCGAAGGTCGGTGCCGCCGAGGCCGCCGACCGGGCGATGCGCACGGCCCTGCAGGTGCACGGCGCGATCGGCTACACCGCGGAGCTCGACCTGAGCCTGGCACTGTTGAAGACCCGGGCACTGGTCGGCGCCTGGGGCAACCCCACGCACCACCGTGGCGTGGTCCTGGCTCGACTGGAGGCGCCGTGTACTTCGGCCTGAGCGAGGAGCAGCGCGAGCTCGCCGCCATCGTCGGCACCCTGCTGGAGCGGCGCGGGGACTCCCAGGCGGTGCGGGCCGCGCTTGAGTCACCGGCAGGGTTCGATGTGGACCTGTGGCGGACGCTGTGTGAACAGGTCGGCGTTGCGGCGCTGGCGATCCCCGAGGAGTACGACGGTGCAGGGTTCAGCCTGTTCGAGACGGGGCTGGTCCTGGAGGAACTGGGTCGCGCGCTCGTCCCGTCGCCGCTGCTGGCCACGGTGCTGGCCGCCGAGACGCTGCTGGCGCTCGGCGACAGCGCGGCCTGCGCCCGACTGCTGCCCGGACTCGCCGCTGGAACGGTCGGCACCATCGCTTCCGGAAGGGTGACCGGCGGGGAGGAGACCGTGACCGCCGTCGGCGACCGGCTGACCGGCACCGTCGCCGTGGTCCTGGACGGCCTGGCCGCCGAGGTGCTGCTGGTCGCGGCCACCAGCGAGGACGGTGTCGGGCTCTTCGAGGTCGACCCGTCCGCGGCCCGACTGGCCCCCGTGCCCGGCATGGACCCGACGATGCGCTACGCCCAGCTCACGCTGGAGGCCACGCACGCACGCCGGTTGCACGGCGATGCCGGGGCAGCGCTGGAGCACCTGTCCCTCGCCGGCTCCGCGATGACCGGCTGTCTGCAACTCGGGGCCGCCCGTCGGGCGCTGGAGATGACGGTGGGCTACAGCAAGGAGCGGGTGCAGTTCGGTCGGTTGATCGGCTCGTTCCAGGCGCTGAAGCACCGGATGGCAGACATGCTGGTGGCGGTCGAGATGACCCGCTCGGGGGTCTGGGCTGCGTCGTACGCCGTGGCGAGCGGCGCTGCCGACGCTCCGGACCTGTGCGCGGCAGCGTCGTCGTACGCGGGCGACTCGTTGGCCCACCTGGCCGCGGAGACGGTGCAGTTGCACGGCGGCATCGCGATCACCTGGGAGCACGACGCGCATCTGCTCTTCAAACGGGCCCATGCGCTGAACCAGTTGTTCGGTCAGCCGCACACCCTGCGCGCCCGGTTGCTCGCCTGACCGGATCCGAGCCGCCGGTGGTGACGAGCGTCTCCCCCATGCTGGCTACGCGCCGGCTCTGGACCGTGTCAGGCTGACTCCATGTCCCCGGAACCAGACCGCATCGAGCGGAGGCTGCAGCGGTTCTTCGACCTGTGCGAGAGCCCGAGGACCCGTGAGCGGGCGCTGGCGCTGGTGCGGGCCAGCGCCTCCAACTCGACGTCCGGGCGGCGCTTCTACACGTTCGTGAGCCGCCTGGTGAGGAACCCGGTCGGCCGGTCCTTGGGGATGGACGCGTCGGCGGTCCGGTTGGAGTTGGTCGCGGCCCAACTGTTGGGTGTGGCGACGATGCGTTACGTCCTCGAGGTGGAGCCGGTCGCCTCGATGTCGGTGCAGGACCTGGTGGCCAAACTGGCGCCCTCGGTGCGTGCGCTGCTCGCCGACGATCTGGTCGAGGGCTCCGGCTGGTCCCCGGTCGAGGCCGAGTGGGACCCGGGGATCGACGCCGAGGCGGACCACCTCGCCACCCTGGTGCAGCTCTACCCCCTCTGATGGCCTTCTGATGGCCCCTGCGGAACACCCTGATGTCAGGGACTGCTGACTGTTGTCAGGGGTTGCAACCCCTGACAACGTTCGGAACACCCTGATATCAGGGTGTTCCGGGCGGGCAGGGGGTCAGGTGGTGGTGTGGTAGCTGCCCCGGTAGTACACCAGCGGGTCCTGAGCGTCACCGACGGCAAGGTCGAGGACCCGGCCGACGACGACGTAGTGGTCGCCGGCTTCGTGGACGGCTTCGATCGAGCAGTCGACGTAGCCGACGACACCGGAGAGGAGCGGCGCGCCGGAGGTGGCCGGGGACCAGTCGACGCCGGCGAACTTGTCGATCCCCCGGCTGGCGAAGGTGTTCGACAGGTCCTGTTGGTCGGCGGCCAGGAAGTTGACGCAGAAGAAGCCCGCCTTGCGCATCTGCGGGAACGCCCGGGAGCTCTTCGCCGGGATGAACATCACCAGCGGCGGGTCCAGGGAGACGCTGGAGAACGACTGGCAGGTCATCCCGACCGGTTGCCCCTCGGCCACCGACGTGACCACGGTGACGCCCGAGCAGTAGCGGCCGAGCACGTCCCGGAACCGTCGTGCCGCAGCCTGGGCCGCCTCGTCGTCCACCGGGATCCCGACGTCCTCGCCGGGCCGGAACTCGAAGTCGAAGGTGCCCAGGAAGGACTCGATCAGCTCCTGCGGTGGCCAGGACTCACGCGCATCGGTGTGCATCCCGGGCGGGATGTCGGACTCTGCCATGCGGCCCATTGTCGCCTCAGGCTCCGCCACCGAAGTCATGACCCCAGTAGGAGACCGCGGTGGACTCCCGGGCCACCCAGCGAGCGTCGTCGACCTGCAGCCCCTCGGTGCCGAACTCCACGTCGAATCCTCCCGGCGACCGGACATAGAACGAGATCATCTCGTCGTTCATGTGCCGCCCCAGCGTCGCCGACAGCTTGACGCCGTGCTTCTTGACGCGCTCCAGGGCGCGGCCCACATCGTCGAGACGGTCCACCTCGAGCATGATGTGCACGCACTTGCTCGGGTTGGGCATCGGCAGGAAGGCCAGCGAGTGGTGACGGGGATTGACGCCGAGGAATCGCAGCCACACCTTGGAGCCGGGCTCCTTGCCGACGAACTCGCCGGGCATGCTCATCGAGTCGCGCAGCCGGAAGCCGAGTACGTCGGTGTAGAACCGGAGCGCTTCCACGTCGTCGCTGACCGGGACCACGAGGTGGCCCATCCCCTGGTCACCGGTCACGAAGGTGGAGCCGTACGGCGGCACCACCGGACGCGACTCGTAGCTGATCCCGTGGAAGAGCTCGAAGACGTTGTCGAACGGGTCGGTGAACGTGATCAGTTCCTGCACCCGGCGCTCCGCGCAGTCCGCTGCGCTGCCCTCGGTCCAGTCGACCCCGGCCTTGGTGAGGTGCTCGCGGGCCTCCTGGAGCGCTTGATGGTCGGCAAGCTCCCAGCCGGAGCAGGCCAACTCGTCCCGATCGGCGGGGAAGACCACCAGCCGCGCCGAGACCTCGTCGATCCGGTAGTACAGGTGTGACGGATCCGGACCACGGCCCTCGCCCAGGCCCAGCACCTTGCCGGCGAAGGTCCGCCAGGCGTCCAGGTCGGTGCTGGCCACCCGGACGTAGCCCATGGACTTGATGTCGATGGTCACGGCTTCCGCCTCCTGGTCAAGAACTCGGTGGTGATGGCCGCGAACTCCTCCGCAGCCTCGATCTGGGCCCAGTGACCGCAGTTGGGGAAGACGTGCAACTCGCCCCGGGGCAGCAGTTTGAGCGCCGCGAGAGCGCCGTCGAGGGGGTTCACCCGGTCCTCGCGGCCCCAGGTCAACAGCACCGGCTTGCGCAACCGGTGCGCCTCGCGCCAGAGCATCCCGTCCTCGGCGGTCTCCGGGTTGAAGAATGACCACCCCATCGACTTCATCGCCTCCTGGGCTCCGGGAGCCGTGGCGGCGGCGAAGCGCATCTGCACCAGTTCGTCGGTGACCAGGGACTGGTCGACCACCATCGTGGAGATGAACGCCCGCAACGCGTCGGGGGTCGGGTTGCCGCTGAACTCCATCAGCCGTTGCACACCCTCGGTCGGGTCGGCGTGGAACAGGTTGAGCGAGAGCCCGCCCGGGCCCATCAGCACCAGCTTGCCGACCCGCTCCGGGTGGCTCAGCGCCAGCCGCATCGCGGTCCCGCCGCCGAGGCTGTTGCCGAGCAGGTGCACCTTGTCCAGCCCGATCTCGTCCATCCAGGCGACCACGTGCTCGGCCGAGAACCGGTAGTAGTTCCCCTCGACCGGCGGCTTGTCGGAGTCACCGAAGCCGGGCTGGTCGACCGCCAGGGTGCGGAACCGGGGCGCGAAGTGGTCGAGCGCCGGCCCGAAGTTGGACCAGGCCGAGGCGCCCGGGCCTCCGCCGTGCAGCATCACCAGCGGCAGCGCGTCGGCCTCACCGTCGGGCGGCACTCCGGTGTCGTAGTAGTTGAGGGTGAGCTGCCCGGCCTTGGCCGAGCGCTGCACGGCGGACCTGTCGACCATCAGTACATCCCCGGGTCGATCTTGTGGCCGAACTCCAGGTCACCGAACATCTTCAGCGCCCGCTCGGGGTCGTTGGCGGCGTGCACCCGGCCCGCGTGCGCGTCGCGCCAGGCGCGCTGCAACGGCGTACCCTCGGCCAACGCTCGTCCGCCGGAGGCCTCGAAGAGTTCGTCGATGGCGTCGATGGCGCGCTGGGTGCCCAGCACCTGGTCCCGGCGCACCTTCAGCCGCAGGGACAGCGGGATCTGCTGGCCCTTGGCGACCAGCGCCTGCTCGGCGCGGATGTTCTCCATCAGCAGCGCCCAGGCGGCGTCGATCTCGGAGCCGGCACGAGCGATCCGTACGGCGGCGAACGGGTCGGAGGAGGCCTTCTCACCGAGGTAGGCGGCACGGACCCGCTGCTGCTGCATCTGCACGTGCTCGGCGTAGGCACCGGTCGCCATCCCCACGATCGGGGTGGTGATGGTGGTGGTGAAGAGCGAGTGGAACGGCAGCTTGTAGAGGTCGCTGGTGTTCACCGCCTGGCCGGGACCGAAACAGCGCCCGGTGTCCGACATCGACAGCGTGAATGCGTCCGGGACGAAGGTCTCGGCGACCACGATGTCGTTGGAGCCGGTGCCCCGCAGCCCGACCACGTTCCAGACGTCGACGATCTCGTACTTCTCCCGCGGGATCAGGAAGGTCTTGAAGTCCACGACGTTGCCGCCGTCGAAGACCAGCCCGCCCAACAGGACCCAGCTGGCATGAGCGGAGCCGGAGGAGAAGGACCACTTGCCGCTGAGCAGGTAGCCGCCCTCGGTGACCTGCGCCTTGCCGGTGGGCGCGTACGACGAGGAGACCAGGGTTGCTTGGTCCTCACCCCACACCGCCGCCTGGGCGGTGTCGTCGAAGAGCGCGATCTGCCACGGGTGCACACCGAGCACCGACGAGATCCAGCCGGTGGATCCGTCGGCAGAGGCGATCTCGCGCACCGCGGTGAAGAAGTCGATCGGGTCCGACTCCAGGCCGCCGTAGCGCTTGGGCTGCAGCATCCGGAAGAAGCCGGTCTCCTCCAGCGACTTCACCGAGGCCTCGGGCACCTGGCGGAGCCGCTCGCCCTCCTCGGCGCGCTCGGCGAAGAGCGGCAGCAGGTCGCGAATGCCGTCGAGTACCTCGGTCATCTGTGTGCTCCGATCATGTGGGGCGAGCCTGTCGGTTCCTCGCGTACGCCGAGGCCCGAGGGTGGGTGGTGGCGGACCGGGGAACTCATGCCCACCATACTAGAACACGTTCTAGTTCTCTGTCGAGTGTCGACACGCCTGCGTCTCAGTTCCCGTCCCGCAGTTTCAGGGCGATGTCGATCAGCTGGTCCTCCTGGCCACCGATCAGCTTGCGTCGGCCGGCTTCCAGCAGGATCTCGGCGCCGGAGACGCCGTACCGCTCCGCGGCGTTGCCGGCGTGCTTGAGGAAGGAGCTGTAGACCCCGGCGTAGCCCATCATCAGGGTCATCCGGTTCAGGGTGCACTCTTCGGGCATCACCGGGAGGATGACGTCCTCGGCCGCGTCGACCACCTTCAAGAAGTCGACCCCGGTGCGCCAACCGAGCTTGTCGGCGACCCCGATGAACGCCTCCAGCGGCGTGTTGCCGGCCCCGGCGCCGAAGCGGCGCACGGACCCATCGATCTGGGTGGCTCCGGCACGGGCCGCGATCACCGTGTTCGCGACGCCGAGGCCCAGGTTCTCGTGACCGTGGAAGCCGACGTCGGCCTGGCCCCCGATCTCGGCGACCACTGCGGAGACCCGATCGGCGACCTGCTCCATCACCAGAGCGCCCGCGGAGTCCACCACATAGACGCACTGACAGCCGGCGTCGACCATCACCCGGGCCTGCCGGGCGAGCACCTCGGGCGGCTGGGTGTGACTCATCATCAAGAACCCGACCGTCTCCAGACCGAGCTCCCGGGCCAGCCCGAAGTGCTGGATCGAGGTGTCGGCCTCGGTGCAGTGGGTGGCGATCCGGCAGATCTGCCCACCGTTGTCCTGAGCCTCACGGATGTCGTCCTTGGTGCCGACGCCGGGGAGCATCAGGAAGGCGATCTTCGCCCGGGTCGCGGTCTTGGCCGCGAGCTTGATCAACTCCTGCTCGGGCGTGGCCGAGAACCCGTAGTTGAAGCTGGAGCCACCGAGTCCGTCACCGTGGGTCACCTCGATCACCGGGATCCCGGCACCGTCGAGGGCGGCCACGATCGCCTCCACCTCCTCCGGCACGAACTGGTGCCGCTTGTGGTGGGAGCCGTCTCGCAGGCAGGTGTCGGTGAGCCTGAGGTCCAGGTCGCCCCAGGGGTCGCTGCCGTGGTCGGCCGACCAGGTACGGGGAAGTGCGTTGATGTCGGTCATCGAGAGGCTCCGATCAGGGTGCGGGCGATGCCTTCGCCGACCCGGGCGGCGGCGGCGGTCATGATGTCCAGGTTCCCGGCGTACGTCGGCAGGTAGTCGCCGGCGCCGGCGACCTCGACGAAGATGCTCACCTTGGTCATCTGGCCGGTGGCGTGGCTGGGGTCGTCGAACTGGGGTTCCACCAGCAGCCGGTATCCGGGCACGTACTCGGCCACCGCGGCCTGCATGGCGTGCACCGAGGCGGTGATCGCCTCCCGGTCGGCGTCCGGCGGCACGGCGCAGAAGATGGTGTCGCGCATGATCATCGGCGGCTCGGCGGGGTTGAGGATGATGATCGCCTTGCCGCGCTGAGCACCGCCGATGCTCTCCACGCCGGCTGCCGTGGTCCGGGTGAACTCGTCGATGTTGGCGCGGGTGCCCGGTCCGGCCGAGGCGCTGGAGACCGACGCCACGATCTCGGCGTACGAGACCGGTGCCACCCGGGAGACGGCGGCCACCATCGGGATGGTCGCCTGTCCGCCACAGGTGATCATGTTGACGTTGTCGGCACCGGTGTGGACGTCTCCATTGACCGGCGGGATCACCGCAGGGCCGACCGCGGCCGGTGTCAGGTCGATGGCCCGGGTGCCGGCCTCGGCATAGCGGGGCGCGTACTCACGGTGCACGTAGGCCGAGGTCGCCTCGAAGACCAGGTCGGGCAGGACGTCCTGCTTGAGCAGCCAGTCCACGCCCTCATGGCTGGTCTCCAGGCCCTTCTCCGCAGCCAGCCGCAGACCCTCGGACGACGGGTCGACGCCGATCATCCAGCGCGGGTCGATGAGCTCGCTGCGGAGCAGTTTGTACATCAGGTCGGTGCCGATGTTGCCGGGCCCCACGATCGCTGCGGTGACCTTGGCGGCGTCCCCGCCGGAGGCCGGGTTGGTCGAAGCCATGCTGGTTCCTTTCACGTGCTCAGGCGGTGAAGTCGAGTCGGACGGAGCCGAGGCCCTCGAAGCTGGCCTCGAAGGTGTCACCGGCGGCCGCGTCGATGGCGCGGTGCACGCTGCCGGGCAGGATCACGTGGCCCGCCTCCAGGGTGACGCCGAAGGCGGCCACCTTGCGGGCCAGCCAGGCGACCGCGACCGTCGGGTCGCCCAGCACGGCGTCGGAGCGACCCTCGGCGACCTGGTCGCCGTTGCGGTGCAGCACCGCCCGGATCGAGGTCAGGTCGATATCGCCGGGTTTGACCCGCTCGTCACCCAGCACATAGCCGGCGGAGCTGGCGTTGTCGGCGATGGTGTCGCCGATCCGGATGTTCCAGTTCTCGATCCTCGAGTCGATCAGCTCGATGGCCGGCGCGACGGCCTCGGTGGCGGCCAGCACGTCGGCTTCGGTGCAGTCGGCGCCGGGGAGCGTGGCGCCGAGGATGTAGGCCACCTCGACCTCCACCCGGGGCGTGCAGTACGCCCCGGCCGAGACCGGCGTCCGCTGGCTCAGCGCCATGTCGGAGAGCAGGTGTCCGTAGTCCGGTTCGTCGACCCCCATCATCTCCTGCATCGCCTTGGAGGAGAGGCCGACCTTGTGGCCGTGGATCGTCACTCCGGCCGCGAGTCGGGGCCGGATGTTGAGCAGCTGGATCTCGTAGGCGTCGACCACGTCCAGGTCCGGGTAGGTGTCGCGCAACGGGGGGATCGGCCTGCGGTCGCGCTCGGCAGCGGCCAACGCGGCAGCCGCCTCGCGGCGAGTATCGTCGGAGAGCATGACGCCATACTAGAACCTGTTACAGTTTCTGTGAAGCGTAGGTCCCATTCGGCAGGAGTGGCAGTGAGCGAAACGTACGACGTGGTGGTGGTCGGCGCCGGCGGTGCGGGGATGACGGCAGCGCTCCGCGCAGCGCATCACGGCCTCCAGGTGCTGCTGGTGGAGAAGAGCGAACACTTCGGTGGTTCGACCGCCCGCTCCGGAGGCGGTGTCTGGATCCCGGGCAACTATGCGCTCCGTGACGCCGGGCAGGCTGACGACCCGGCCGACTCCAAGACCTATCTCGACTCGATCGTCGGGGCCACGGTCACCAAGGAACGCCGGGACACCTACATCGACCGCGGTCCCGAGGTGATGGACTTCATCAAGGAGACCACCCCGGTCCGGTTCGCCTGGGTCCCCCAGTACTCCGACTACCACCCCGAGGCCCCCGGCGGCCGCGCTGCCGGGCGCAGCGTGGAACCGGTCCCGCTCGACGGGCGGGTCCTCGGCGACGAGATCGAGCGCCTGCACCCGCCGTACTCGAAGGCCCCCGCCAACCTGATCGTCACCCAAGCCGACTTCCGCAAGATCAGTCTGGGCATGCGCACCTGGCGGGGACCGGTCACGATGCTCAAGATCCTGCTCCGGCGGATGTGGGCGATGCTGACCGGCAAGAACCTCTACGCGATGGGCAACGCCCTGGCCATCGGGCTCCGCAAGGGCCTGGCCGATGCCGACGTCGAGGTCCGCTACGGCACCGAACTGGTCGATCTGGCCCTCGAGGGCGGCCGGGTCACGGGCGTGGTCGTCAAGGACGGCGACACCACCACGACCATCCATGCCCGCCGCGGTGTGGTGCTCGGCAGCGGAGGCTTCGAGCGCAACCTGGAGATGCGGGAGAAGTACAGCCCCGCCCCCACGTCGGTCGACTGGACCACCGGCTCGGCCTACAACACCGGCGGGGGCATCCTGGCCGGCATCACCGCCGGGGCCGAGGTCGCCCTGATGGACGACGCCTGGTGGGGTCCGACCATCCCCCTGCCCAGTGGCCCGTGGTTCTGCCTGGCGGAGCGGAACCTGCCCGGCTCGATCATCGTCAACGGCGCCGGCGAACGCTACATGAACGAGGCCCTGCCCTACGTCGAGGCGGTGCACGAGATCTACGCCGGCGAGGCGACCGGAGTGCCCCACGTGCCGTCCTGGATGATCATCGACCAGCGGTACCGGAACCGGTACATCTTCGCCGGGCTCTCGCCCAGGCAACCCTTCCCCGGACGCTGGTACAAGAACGGCACCATCAAGAAGGCCGCCACCCTGGCCGAACTGGCTGCCGAGATCGAGGTGCCCGCCGAGGCCCTGACCCGGACCGTCGAGCGGTTCAACGGCTTCGCCGCGACCGGCGTCGACGAGGACTTCAAGCGGGGCGAGTCGGCCTACGACAAGTACTACTCCGACCCCACCGTCAAGCCGAACCCGTCGCTGCACTCCATCGACCAGGCGCCGTTCTACGCGGTCAAGATCGTTCCCGGGGACCTGGGCACCAAGGGCGGCCTCGTCACCGATGAGCGCGCCCGGGTGCTGCGCCCGGACGGCTCGGTGATCGCCGGCCTCTACGCTGCCGGCAACTGCTCGGCGGCGGTGATGGGCAACACCTACGCCGGCCCCGGCGCCACCATCGGCCCGGCCCTCACCTTCGGCTATCTGGCCATCGAGGACATCGTCTCCCCCTGAGAAGTACCGAAAGGATCACCCGATGCCGATCAACCCCGAAATCGCGATCGGCGCCGACCTGGGCAGCCGGACCTTCAGCTGGACCTCCTCCGACGTGCTGCTCTACCACCTCGGCGTCGGTGCCGGCTCCCGCGCGGGCGACCATCTCTCCCCCACCGCCCTGCGGTACACGCTGGACTCCGACGAGTTGCAGGTGCTGCCTTCCTTCGGGGTGGTGGCGCCGACCTTCCACGAGACCGACCCGCCGCCGCTGGACCTGCCCGGCTGCGACATCAACCTCGCTCAGGTGGTGCACGGCTCCCAGGAGATCGCTGTGACCGGCCCGCTGCCCACCTCGGGCACCGCGACCGTGTCGACGACCCTCACCGACATCTGGGACAAGGGCAAGGCTGCGGTCATCTGGCAGGAGGGTGTCGCCCGGTCGACGAGCGGCGAGGAGCTCTGGCGGGTGCGCTCGTCGATCTTCGTCCGCGGTGAGGGCGGCTTCGGCGGGGACCGGGGGGCACCGACGGCGATCGAGCTGCCCGAGCGAGCCCCCGACCTGGTCACGTCGTACGACGTCACCGAACAGCAGGCGCTGCTCTACCGGCTCTGCGGGGACCGCAACCCCCTGCATGCCGACCCCCAGTTCGCCCGAGCAGCCGGCTTCGCCGCCCCCATCCTGCACGGCCTGTGCTCCTACGGCATCGTGCTGCGTGAGCTCACCGACGGGCTGCTCGCCGGCGACACCGCGCAGGTGGGTGGCTTCGCGGCCCGCTTCGCGGGCGTGGTCTTCATGGGCGAGACGATCCGGATCGACGGCTGGCGTGAGGACGACCGAGTGGTCGCCTCCGCCAGCATCGCCGGCGGTGACCGAGACGGTGCCCCGGTCCTCGCCGACTGCGTGCTGCCGCTGCGCTGACGCTGCCCTCAGCCGCGGGCCAGGATCAGCCCGGAGGTGGGCACCCCGGTGCCGGCGGTGACCAGCACATGGTGCGCGTCTGGGACCTGGTTGACCGCGTTGCCGCGCACTTGGCGCACCGCCTCCGCGATCCCGTTCATCCCGTGGATGTAGGCCTCGCCCAACTGCCCGCCATGGGTGTTGATCGGCAGTCGGCCGCCCAGTTCGATGGCACCGTCCGCGATGAACTCCTTGGCCTCGCCACGCCCACAGAAGCCGAGCTCCTCCAACTGCATCAGCACGTACGGCGTGAAGTGGTCGTAGAGGATCGCGGTCGGTATCTCGGACGGCCCCAGGCCGGACTGCCGCCAGAGTTCCCGACCGACCACGCCGATCTCGCCGATGCCGATGTCGTCTCGGTAGTAGGAGGTCATCACGAACTGATCCACGCCGCTGCCCTGCGCCGCCGCGGCGACGTACGCCGGCGGGTTCGGCAGGTCGGCGGCCCGTTCGGCCGAGACGATGACCAGCGCCACCGCGCCGTCGCTCTCCTGACAGCAGTCGAGCAGCCGGAGCGGGTCGGCGATCAGCCGGGACGCCTGGTGGTCGGCGAGCGTGATCGGGCGGCCGTGGAAGAAAGCCGCCGGGTTGCTGGCCGCGTGCCTGCGGTCCGCGACCGCCACCCGGCCGAAGTCCTCGCTGGTCGCGCCGTAGGCCTCCATGTAGCGGCGGGCCTGCATCGCCACCGTGGCGGCCGGGGTGGAGAGACCGTGAGGGTACGTCCAGGCGTTGTCGAGGCCGTTGGTGTTGACCTGGCTGGCGGCCCAGTTCTGGACCTGCCCGTACCGCTGACCCGAACGTTCGTTGAAGCCGCGGTAGGCGACCACCACGTCGGCGACGCCGGTGGCCACCGCCATCGCGGCCTGCTGGACGGTCGCACACGCCGCGCCGCCGCCGTACGAGATCCGGCTGAAGAAGCGCAGCTCCCCGATCCCCAGCTCGCGGGCGACCGCGATCTCGGAGCTGTTGTCCATCGCGAAGGTGACCAGGCCGTCGACGTCGGCCGGCTGCAGGCCGGCATCGGCCAGCGCGGCCAGGGTGGCCTCGCAGGAGAGTTGCAACTCCGAGCGACCCGACTCCTTGGAGAAGTCGGTGGCGCCGATGCCGACGATCGCGGCGCGGCCGCTGAGCCCGTTCATGCGACCTCCTCCCCGGCGAGCGCCACGGTGACCCGGGCTGTGACATGGTCACCGACGGGCACGCTGCCGACGACGTCGACCACCACCTGGGCGTGGTCGCGGTCGACCACGGTTCCGGTGAAGGTCATCGTGTCGCCGGGGTAGGCGGGTGCGCCGAGCCGCAGCGCGCACGAGGTCACCCGCGCGGCCGGGTCGCCGACCCATTCGCCGACGTACCTGTGCACCAGCCCGGTGGTGGTCAGGATGTTCATGAAGATGTCCTTGGAGCCTCGCGCGATGGCGAGGTCCCGGTCGTGGTGGACGTCCTGGAAGTCGCGCGTGGCCAAGGCACCGGCGACCACCAGCGTGGTGGTCACCGGCAACTCCCAGGCCGGCAGCGTCTCGGTGTCGTCGTCGGCGTCCTGTTCGGCCGGCGCCAGGCCCGGCCTGGGCACGTCGAGCTCCCAGACCGGCAGCGTCAGATCGTCGTCGATGCACTCGAAGGCGACCGCCACCGGGTCGCCGATCCTCCACTGGTGATCGGGCGCCGCCATGAGTTCGCCGACCATCCGCACCCCTTCGGGCAGGTCGACCAGACCGATGGTCACCGGCAGCTTCCGTCCGGGGAGCTGCGGTGCGTGGTGCACCGTGAAGGAGTGGAGTACGCCGGTGCCCTCGGCCACCACGTAGCCCCGGTTGCTGGCGTGGCAGCGCGGGCACATCGGGCCGGGTGGGTGCCGTAGCGCGTCACAGCTGCCGCATGACTGGATGCGGAGCTCGCCTGCGGCGGTGCCTTCCCAGAAGAAGTCGGTGTCGGCGTTGCGTTGCGGACGGGTGATCCGGGTCCGGTCCACCCGGGGGGCGGGCTTGAACTTGAGCACTCGGAACATCATCGTGGCCACCTCCTCGTCACCCACCCGCCAGGTGCTGCGGGTGGTGACGAAGTAGCCCTCGCCGACACCGGTGCGCTTGGGACCCACCACCGACTCGAGCCGGGTGGTGATGCTGACCCGTTCACCCGGGTGCAGGTGTCGCGCATAGGTCTGATCGCAGTTGGTGCCGAGCACCGAGGTGAAGCCGGCCTCGTCCAGCAGTTGCATCGTGCCGTGCAGCGGGTCGTGGGCGGGGCGGTGCGGGTCCAGACCGAACATGGTCCATACCTGGGCCATCGCCGGGGGCGCCACCGGTCCGCCGTGCAGCCTGGTGGCGGTGGTCGTCTCCCGATAGACCGGGTTGGGATCGCCGATGGCCTCCAGCCAGGTGTTGATCTGGGGCAGGTTGACCGGGTCCCGGGCCAGCCGAGGCGCGGTCTCGCCGCGGGACATCATCGTGTCCACCCGCTGCATCAGCGCGTCGTGGTCGAGGGTCGAGTCGTCCATGCGTGCCTCCCTGAGGCTGGTCATCGCGGCACCCGTGGCAGTCCGAGGCCGAACTGGGCGATCAGTTCCCGCTGCACCTCGTTGACGCCGCCACCGAAGGTGAGCACCAGGTTCCGCTTCGCCTGGCCGTCGAGGTAGGCGGCCAGTTCGCCGGTCGCCGGGTCCGCCAGGTCCCCGTAGCGATGCACCACGTCGGCCAGCAGTCGGCCGATGCGCTGCACCTGTTCGGAGGCGAACACCTTGGAGGCCGAGGCGTCGGCGACCGACATCGCGCCCGCGGCTGCAGCCCGGGCGACCTCCCAGTTGAGCAGTTCGTTGACCCGCATCACCGCGGTGGCCTCACCCAGCGCTGCGAGCACGTCGGGTCGTGTCCGCACACCGACGGCCTCCGACCAGGCGGCCACCCGGTCGCGCAGCCCCTCGATCCGCCCGGCAGGGCCAAGCATGACTCGCTCGTGGTTGAGCTGGGTGGTGATCAGCCGCCAGCCCGCGTTCTCCTCCCCCACCCGCATCGACACCGGCACCTTGACGTCGTGGTAATAGGTGGCGTTGACGTGGTGGGCTCCGTCGCAGGTGATGATCGGGGTGGACGAGAAGCCGGGGTCGGTGGTGTCGACGATCAGGATCGAGATGCCCCGGTGCTTGGGTGCTTCCGGGTCGGTACGGACCGCCAACCAGACGTAGTCGGCCGCGTGGCCTCCGGTGGTCCACATCTTCTGCCCGTTGACCAGGTAGTAGTCGCCGTCCGGGTCCTGCACCAGCCGGGCTGAGGTCCGCAGCGAGGCCAGGTCGGTGCCTGCGTCGGGCTCTGAGTAGCCGATCGCGAAGTGCACCTCACCGGCCAGGATCGGTCCCAGGAAGCGTTCCTTCTGTTCCTCGGTCCCGTGCACCTGAAGGGTCGGACCCACGGTCTGCAGGGTCACCGACGGCAGGTGCACATCGGCACGCTGAGCCTCGTTGGCGAAGATGGTCTGCTCGACCTCGCCGAAGCCCTGACCGCCGTACTGCACCGGCCAGCCGACCCCCATCTGGCCGTCCTTGCCCATCTGCCGCACCATCTGCTTGTACGCCGGGCCGTGGCGGTCCTTGGCGATCTCGTGGTGCTCAGCGGGACTGACCAGGCCGGTGAAGTAGTCGCGGAGCCGGGCCTTGAGTTCGCGCTGGGCCTCGGTCAGTTCCAGGTTCTTGCTGGCCGGGTCCTCGATCTGGACGGCCTGGGCGGTGGCTGCGGCTCCGCCGAGGGCCCGACCGAGGTCCTTGACCATCGAGTAGTAGCGGTGCAGGGGGTAGGTGTCGTCGACCCCGACACCACCGTGCAGGTGGTGGCAGGTGTGCAGCGCGACCGGCGCCTGGGCGGCGAACCAGTACGACGCCACGGCGAGGTCGTCGGCGGTGGGCACCTGATGACCCAGGCGCCACACCAGGTTGTCCGCGGCCAGGTCCAGGGTGCGGCTGATGATGAAGGCGTCGGCGATCTGCTGGGCGACGGCCTGGAACTCGGCGAGCCGGCGACCGAACTGCTCTCGCTCGCCGATGTAGTCGGCGGTGAGCCGGGTGGCTCCGGCGACCAGTCCTGCGCCGAGGGTGCAGATCGCTGCGCCGTGGTGGGCGGTGAGCAGCGGCACCGCCTCGGCGTCGCCGAGCTGCTCGGCCGGGGCTCCGTCGAGGTGCACGGTGTGCTCGCGGGCGCCCGAGGAGGTCGGCGAGGCAACGAGTTCGATGCCGGGTCCGCGCGGATCGACGACGACCACCACGGGGCCGTCGGGTCCGGTGGCGGTCACCAGTATCGCGGTGGCGTCGGCCGCGTCGACCACACCGGTCTTGGCGCCGGTCACGGCGGCGCCGTCGAAGGTCGTGGGCCGGACCTCCCGCAGGGCCGCGGTGAGCCGGGTGCGCCCCTCGGCGACCCCGTCGAGGAGGCGGGCCTGCTGCTCAGCGGTGCCGCAGGCGACCACCGGCAGTACTCCGGTGATCAGCGTGGCGCCGATCGGCAGGTCGACGGCGCGGCGTCCGGCCTCGCGAAGCAGCATGCTGACCTCGGCCAGGCCGAGGCCCTCCCCGCCCAGCTGGGTGGGGACCGGCAGTGCCAGCAGGCCGGCGTCGGCCAGGTCCTGCCAGCTGGCGTCCCGCTCGAGCGCCTCGACGGCGACCTCCCGCACCGCAGCTGCGGTCTCGGTGAGCGTCGGGTGCGATTCGCTGGACATGCGTCCTCCTGGCCTCGGGGTGGTGACCGACCGTCATCGAAAACTATAACGTGTTCTACCATTGCTGTGCGCTGCGCGCTACCATCACTCTCCGTGGGATTCCTTGCACGTCAAGTCGCCATCGCCGCCTTGACCGCCAACGCCGTCCGCCCCCGGACCAGCCTGCGGGCCGGGATCGGCTCCTTCGCAGCCGGCTGGCCGGCCGGTGAACTGGCCCCCCAGCTCGCCGCCGTGACCGCTGCCGACGCACTGCTGCACCTGCCCCGGGCCCGCGAGCACAAGCTCGGACTCGCACTGGCCGCAGCCAGCACCGCGACGCTGGCGACGGTGATCAAGCAGAGCCTGGACGTGGGCACCGTGCTCGACGACGCACTGGCTCATGTCGAGGGACCACTGAGCAATGCGGCGCCACTGCCGTGGAGGACGATCGCGCGACCGTTCAAGCTCCGCGACGCGACCCTGCGGGTGGTCAGGGACGTCCAGTACGCCCCCTGGGGCGGTCGCGGCCAGTTGGACGTGTACCTGCCCCCGGAGCCGGTCCAAGGCGCCCCGGTGCTCCTTCAGGTGCACGGTGGGGCGTGGCTGATCGGCGCCAAACACCAGCAGGGCCTGCCCCTGATCCGGCAGATGGCCACCAAGGGCTGGGTGTGCGTGGCGATCAACTATCGCCTCGCCGGTCGCGATCCGTTCCCGGCCCAGGTCATCGACGTCAAGCGCGCCATCACCTGGATCAAGGAGAACATCGCCGACTTCGGAGGTGACCCCGGCTATCTGGCTATCACCGGCGGGTCCGCCGGTGGGCACCTGAGCTCGCTCACGGCGCTGACGGCGAACGACCCGGCGTACCAGCCCGACTTCGAGGACCTGGACACCTCGGTCGATGTGGCGGTGCCGCACTACGGCGTCTACGACCTGGCCGGCGCGACCGGCCTGCCGTCGATGCTGGCGATGCGGGACCGTTTCCTGGCCCCCCGCGTGATGCACCGCAGTTACGAGGAGGCGCCCGAACTCTTCGAGGCGGCGTCGCCGATCCTGCGGGTCTCCCCCGACGCTCCCGACTTCTTCGTGCTGCACGGCGCCCGGGACTCACTGGTCCCGGTCAGCCAGGCGCGGCTCTTCGTCGAGGAACTACGGCGAGTCTCCCGACGTGACGTCACCTATGCCGAGCTTCCCGGTGCCCAGCACGCCTACGAGATCTTCAACTCGATCAGGTCCGTGCACGTCACCCGAGCCGTGGACCGCTACCTCTCCCAGCACTGGGCGAAGCGCCGGGCCAAGCTCACCGTGGCAGCCTGAGGATCCGCTCGGCGATCACGTTGCGCAGCACCTGAGTGGTTCCCCCGGCGATCGACAGACACCGGGTCAGCAGCATCTCGTGGGTGGCCGTGGCGATCTGGTCGCTGCCGGTCACCGCCGCCGCACCCAGCAGGTCGACGACCAGTTCCGACGCCTGCTGCCGGTTGCGCACCCCCAGCAGTTTGGCGACGCTGGACTCGGCACCTGGCCCCTGCCCGGTCAGCGACCGCAACGTGGTCCGGGTGGCGAGCAGGGCACAGACGGTGGCCAGCGCCACCTGGTGACCGACGCGGGCCAGATCCACCGGATCGCTCCCGGCGGCCACCAAGGAGACCGCCTCCTCGGTGCTGGCACCCAACCGTGAGGTCGCCATCGCGACCCGTTCGTTGGCGAGGGTGGTCCGGGCCAGCGCCCAGCCCCCGTTCACTTCGCCGACCACACAGTCGTCGGGGACGAAGACCGAGTCCAGGAACACCTCGTTGAACATCGCGTCGCCGGTCATCTCCCGCAGCGGCCTGATGTCGAGGCCGGGGCTGCGCATGTCGACGAGGAAGTAGGTGATCCCGCGGTGCTTGGCCACCTCCGGGTCGGTGCGGGCCAGGCAGATCCCCCAGTCGGCCTCTCTGGCCAGCGAGGTCCACACCTTCTGGCCGGTCAGCCGCCAGCCTCCGTCGACGCGCTCAGCGCGGGTGCGCAAGGAGGCCAGGTCCGACCCCGCCCCCGGCTCACTGAAGAGCTGGCACCAGGACAGCGTCCCCTGCAGCGTCTGCTGGACGAAGCGTTGTTGCTGGGCAGCGCTGCCGTGCTCGATCAGCGTCGGCACCGCCCAGGCACCGATCTTGAGATCCGGCAGCACCACACCCGCGGCGGCCAGCTCCTCGTCGATGACGAGTTGATGCACCGCGTCCGCGGCCAGTCCGTGCGGCACCGGCCAGTGCGGCGCCAGGAAGCCTGCTTCCGCCAGCGCCGCCCGACGTTCCGCGGCGGGCAACGCCGCGATCGAGGCGACCTGCTCGCGCACCTGCGGCCTGATCTCGGCGTCCCGGCCGGCCAGATCCACGGCGATGCTGCGTCGTACGCCGCTGACGGCCAGCTCCGCGAGGCGCGCCGCGTGCCGGTCGCCCGACCCGAGCAGGGCACGCAGCGCGGTGGCCCGACGCAAGTAGAGGTGGGCGTCATGCTCGAAGGTGAACCCGATGCCCCCGAGCACCTGGATGCAGTCCTGGGCCACGGCGACCGCACCGTCGGTGGCCACGGTGGCGGCCACCTCGGTCGCGAACCGGCGTTGGGTCGCGTCGTCGCCCTGGTCCCAGGCCGAGGCCGCGTCCCAGGCGGCCGCGGTCACCGCCTCTGCGGTCTCCAGCATCTGCGCACACAGGTGCTTGATCGCCTGGAATCTCCCGATCGGGGCGCCGAACTGCTCACGGACCCCGGCGTACTCCACCGCCACCTGCACGCAGCGTCGCGCCAGTCCGGCAGCTTCGGCCGCGGCCAGGGTGATGGTCATCGCCAGCACCTCGTCGGTGGTCACCTGCACCGGCTGCGGTCGCTGGCTGCTCACCCTCACCTGGCCGGTACGTCGGGTGAGGTCGAGGCCTGCGTGCCCGGTGACCTGGACGTCGGCGGCCGGGACCCACCACCAGTGAGCCTCGCCGTCGTCAGTGCTCGCCACCAGGAATGCGTCGGCGCCGACGGCATCGATGACCACCTCGACGGTGCCGGTCAGGCCCTCGTCGTCCCTGCGCAGTGACGGCGTCAGGCCCACTCCGACGGCGAGGCCGTGCACGGGCACCTGGCGTCCACCCAGCAGCGCGGCCGCGACCGCGGTGCCCCAGAGGCGGCCCGGCACCAGATGGTGGGCGCACGCCTCGAGCGCCACGGCGAGGTCGAGCACGGTGCCGCCGCCACCCCCGTGCTCCTCGGGGACCGAGATCAGCGGGATGCCCATCTCGGTGAGCTCGGACCACACCGGTGCGAACGTCGCGTCGGCGTCTCCCTCGGCCTCACGCGCCAGCGCAGGGCCCTTGACACTCTCGGCCCAGCCGCGGACGGACTCGGCCAGGGAGCGGTGGTCATCGTTGAGCCCGATCGACACGCCAGACACCTCCGAAGAAACTAGAACGTGTTCCACATCATAGCGAGGCATCGGCGCGGTGAACAGCCGCGACCCCTGGGCGGAACGGTCCCGAGTCTGCGGATACGGTGACGCCCATGGATGCCGACCTGCTGCAGATCGCCCGGAGCACCAAGGGCTTCATGCCTGAGGACGAAGGGCTGGCCCTGCACCGCCTGGCCTGCCAGCAACTCCCCCACGGGCCGGCGCTCGAAGTGGGCAGCTACTGCGGCAAGTCCGCGGTCTACCTCGGTGCCGCCGCACGTCGGACCGGCCCGGAGTGCGTGGTCTTCACCGTGGACCACCACCGGGGATCGGAGGAGAACCAGGCCGGCTGGGAGCATCATGACCCCGAGGTGGTCGACCCGGAGACCGGCCTGATGGACACCCTGCCCACCTTCCGCCGCACCATCGCCAGCGCCGGGCTGGAGGCACAGGTGGTGGCCGTCCTGGGCACCTCGGTCACGGTCAGCCGCCACTGGCGGATCCCGCTCGCGCTGCTCTTCATCGACGGGGGCCACGGCGTGCAGCCTGCCCGTGACGACTTCGCCGGGTGGCCGCATTGGGTGCAACCCGGTGGTCTGCTGGCGATCCACGACGTCTTCCCCGACCCCGCTGAGGGTGGACGACCGCCGTACGAGCAGATCTACCTGCCCGCCCTGGCCAGCGGCCACTTCGAGGAGGTCGAGGCCGTCGGGTCCCTGCGGGTGCTACGCCGGGTGGCGGGTCAGGCCGGGGAACGGCTCCCGGCCTGACACCTGCGGTCAGCGGACCGAGGCCCGCTCCGGCTGGGGGCAACCGCATTCGAGAGCGATCTCGGCGAAGTGGGGTGCCAATGAGGTCCCGCGCATGATCGAGGACCCCGGCGTCGCATGCCCGTAGCTCTCGCCGAGGGCATCGACCGCCAGCACCACCGCCGCTGCCGTGTAGGTGGTGTGTTCGTAGGGCCAGTAGACGTCCACCGGCTCGTCGGCCGGCTTCGGGTGGGCCGGGTCGGCGTACACCCACCCGGTCCAGTAGGCGCCATCGGCCCCTCGGAGGTGCTGCATGTCCGCGACCAGGCGCCGGGCACCAGCCGGATCCCCGAGGGCGTCCAGGGTCATCGCCAGCTCGCAGGTCTCCGCCCCGGTGACCCACGGGTTGGTGTCGACGCAGAGGATGCCGAGCCCGGGGCGCACGAAGTCGTCCCAGCGTGACTCCAGCAGCATCCGGGCGTCATCGCCGCGGACCGCGCCGCCGAGCACCGGGTAGTACCAGTCCATCGAGTAGGTCGACTTGTCGGCGAAGAGGTCCCGGTGCTCGCGGATGGCATGGCCGAGTCGACCCCCGGCAAGTTCCCATTCGGGTTGCGGGTCGTCGAGCAGGTCCGCCAGCGCGACGCCGGCACGGAGGGAGTGGTAGATGCTGGAGTTGCCGGTGAGCAGGCAGAAGTCGTCGACCGGGGTCCAGTTGATGCCTCCGAAGGCCTGCTGCAGGCTCACCACCCAGTCGAGTCCGGCCCGGACCGAGGGCCACAGCTCCTGCACGAACCGGATGTCGCGCCGCACCAGCCAGTGGTGCCACAGGCCGACCGCGAAGTAGGCCGACATGTTGACCTCGCCGCGGGCGTCCTCGACGGTGTTGTCGACGATCTTCATCGGCCACGAGCCATCCGGACGCTGCATCGTCGGGATCCATCGGTACGCCCGCTCCGCGGCCTGGACCTGCCCGCCGACCAGCATCGCCATCGCTGCCTCGACGTGGTTCCAGATGTCCACGTGCTCGCCGACGGTCCACGGCACCGCCCCGCACGGCTCCTGCATCGAGGCGATCGAGGCTGCCGTCTCGGCGACCTGTTCCGCGCTCAACAGCCCGTCGACGTAGGGAAGCCTGGCCAGCGACACCTCGGGCTCAGCCGTCACTGGTCCCGGGCTCCGGCTTGACGAAGTAGAGAACCATGCTCTTGCCGATCAGCGGGTCCAGGACCTTGCCGGCCAGGCGCAGCGCTCGCGGCTGCTTCATGATCTCCCAGACCAGCAGCTTGTGGTAGGCCTTCGCGAGCGGGTGGTCGTCGTTGGTGACGCCGACCGCGCACTTGATCCACCAGTACGGCGCGTGCAGGCCGTGCGCGTAGTCCTTGCCGACGAACTCCATGCCGGCCTTGGTCACCTTGTCGATGAGCTCGGCGTCGGTGTAGATCCGGATGTGTCCACCGGGGGTGTTGTGATAGTCCGCCGAGAGCTTCCAGTTGATGATCTCGGGCAGCCACCGTGGCACCGAGACGGCGAGGGTGCCTCCCGGACGCAGCACCCGGACCAACTCATCGATGGCCTGGATGTCGGCCGGCACGTGCTCGAGGATCTCGGCCGCCACGATCCGGTCGAACTCGTCCGCCGCGAACGGCAGCGCCAGCGCATCGCCCTCCTTGATGTCGGCCTCGGCGCCCTCGGGGACCTCGCCTGCCTCGCGCATCGCCACGAACAGGTCGCGCACGTTCGACAGTTCGTCGGCGTCCTGGTCGAAGGCGATGACGTCGGCACCGCGCCGGTACATCTCGAAGGCGTGCCGTCCGGCTCCGCACCCCATGTCCAGGACCCGCTCGCCCGGGCGCAGCCCGAGCCGGTCGAAGTCAACGGTCAGCATTGATTACCTCCTGATACGCGGCCGCGGTGGTCTCAGCGACCGCGCGCCAACTGAACCTCTCCAACGCCCGCGCCCGTCCCGCAGCGCCCATCCGGGCGGCGCGCTCGGGGTCGTCGAGCATCGCTTCGATCGCCTGAGCCAGCTCGCCCACGTCGCCGGGGGTGACCAGGTCGGCGCATTCACCGTCCGGCCCGACCACTTCGGGGATGGCGCCGGCCCGGGAGACGACCAGGGGCGTGGCGCACGCCATCAGCTCGGCGGTGGGCAGCGAGAACCCCTCGTAGAGGGAGGGCACGCAGGCCACGGCCGCCGAGCCCATCACCGCGACCAGTTCGGCGTCGCTGATGCCGTTCACGAACTCCACGTGCTCGGCGATGCCCAGCCGCTCCACGAGCCTCTCGGTGCGGCCGCCGGGCTTGGGCTTGGTGACCAGCACCAGGGACACGTCCCGCTCGGTGCGCAGTTTCGCGAAGGCCTCCAGCAGCGTCGCGATCCCCTTCATCGGGGCGTCCGCACTCGCCATCGCCACGATCCGGCCGGGCACCCTGGGCGCTGTCGGCGGCTGGAAGATCTCGTCCACACCGAGCGGAATCACCTGGATCCGCTCCGGCCGGACGCCGAAGTCGGTGGCGATGTCGCGAGCGCTGGACTCGGAGACGGTGAGGATGTGCCGGGCAGCCCGGGCGACCTTGCCCTGCATCCGCAGGAAGCCGTACCAACGCCGGGTCGAGATCCGCTTCCGGATCCCCCGCGCAGCCATCAGGTCGATGCGCCGGTCGAAGGTGATCGGGTGGTGGATGCTGGTGATCACCGGCATCCCCATCTTCTCGATGTCGAGCATCCCGTAGCCGAGGACCTGGTTGTCGTGGACGATGTCGAAGTCGTCGAGCCGCTCCTTCAGCAGCCGCGCGGCGCGGGTGCTGAACGTCTTCGGCTCGGGGAACCCGGCCACGCACATGGTCAGGAACTCCTCCACGTCCACCAGGTCCCGGAACTCCGAGGGCCGCGGCACCCGGAACGGATCGGGATCGCGATAGAGGTCCAAGCTGGGAACCTCGGTGAGGCCGACGCCTTCGTCGAGGATCGGATAGGGCTGGCCGGAGAAGACCTCGACGTGGTGGCCCATGGCCACCAGCTCCCTGCTGAGGTGCCGGATGTAGACACCCTGGCCCCCACAGTGAGGCTTACTGCGATAGGACAGCAGTGCAATCCGCATGCCGGGCCCCTTTCTGGTCGTGTCGGCGACTCGCCTGCGCCCGGACACGCCGAGGGCGGACATGGTGGAACGTGTTTCTACCATGGCGTAGGCCTTGCTAGCCTACGTGTCAACAGCAAGGGAGCGCCAATGGACGAGAATCGCCCCGGGACGCCCTCCCTGACAGATACGAGGAGTTCACGGTGAGCAACGACGTCCTGGCCATCGACGAGGTCGGCTCCGCAGCGCAGCGTGAGCGCCGCCGCCGGATCCTCGACGCCACCGTCGAGTTGGCCTCGGCCGGCGGCTTCGACGCCGTCCAGATGCGCGAAGTCGCCGACCGTGCCGACGTGGCGCTGGGCACCCTCTACCGCTACTTCCCCTCCAAGATCCACCTGCTCGTCTCCGCCCTGGCCCTCGAGTTCGAGGCCAGCCGGAAGATCATCTCGGCCAAGCAGATCCCCGGCGACAGCCAGGCCGAGCGGGTGATGTACGTGCTCCGTCGGGCCACCCGAGGACTGCAGAAGGACCCGAACCTCACCGAGGCCCTCACCCGCGCGTTCATGTTCGCCGACGCCAGCGTCAAGGACGAGATCCACGTGGTCGGGATGCTGCTGACCGACATGCTCACCAAGGCGATGGGGCACCGCGAGGAGCCGACCGCCGAGGACGTGGCGGTGGCCCGAGTGATCGGTGATGTCTGGCTCGCCGCGCTGGTCGGCTGGGTGACCGGCCGCAGCAGCGTGGGCGACGTGATCGACCACATGGACATCGCCGTGCACCTGCTGCTGCGCGACGCAGCCTGACACCTCAGCCCCCGAAGGCGTGGGTGGCGGTGACGCCACCGTCGATCGCGAGCTCGGCACCGGTGACGTAGCGACTCTCGTCACTGGCCAGGAAGACATAGCCCGGAGCGATGTCATCGGGTACGCCGACGCGGCGCATCGGGATCTTCGTGGCTCCGAAGTCCATCGCGTCCTGGCCGCCGACGTCACGGGTCATGGGCGTGTCGATCATGCCGGGGTGCACCGAGTTGACCCGGATCCCATAGCGGCCCAGCTCATGCGAGGCGGCCTTCGTCATCCCTCGGATCGCCCACTTCGAGCCGCAGTAGGGCACCACCGACCCCATGCCGCCGAGGCCCTCGATCGAGGAGGCGTTGATGATCGAGCCGCTGCGCTGCTTCTTCATCGTCGGGACCACGGCGCGCATCCCGAGGAACACTCCCCACTGGTTCACCCGCCAGATCGCCTCGACGTCACTCAGCGGCGCCGTGTCGATGTTGCCGAAGCGCAGGATCCCGGCGTTGTTAGCCAGCACGTCGATCCGCTCCCACCGCGCCAGCAACCCCTCTGTCAGCGAGGTCCAGGAGCTCTCCTCGCCGACGTCGTGGGACACGAAGTAGGCGGCCTCACCGAGGTCGTCGGCCAGCGTCTTGCCGGCATCCTCGGCGATGTCCGCGATCACTACCCGAGCGCCTTCGGCGACGAAGGCGCGAACGATCGCCTCGCCCTGCCCCTGCGCACCGCCGGTGACGATCGCCACCTTGCCGTCGAGTCTTGCCATCGTGTTCGTGTCTCCTCATAGAAGTTCATCGCCGGGCTCTCCCGGCGGAGCGTGAGGGCTGGGTCTAGACGGTGAGCTGCATGACCGCATCGGCAGCGAAGCCGACCGCAGGGTCACGAGTGTCGAAGTAGCCACCGAGCTGGGCAGCGAGATCGGCACCGTCCCAGAGGTCACCCTTGGCATCGAAGCGCTGAGCCACTTCGGGGGCTGCCAGGACGGCGACCATGCCGCCGTACACCACGAAGACCTGCCCGGTGATCCGGGCCGCTGCCGGTGAGGCGAGATAGGCGACCAGCGGCGCCACGTGCTCGGCCGAGTACGGGTCCACCGTCTTCCCGGAGGTGTCCTCGCCGAAGACCTCGGCGGTCATCGCGGTGCGGGCGCGGGGACAGATCGCGTTGGCGCGCACTCCCATCCGAGCCAGGCCGCGGGCACTGGACAGCGTCAACGCGGTGATCCCGGCCTTCGCGGCGGCGTAGTTGGCCTGCCCCGGCGAGCCGCCCAGGAAGGCCTCACTGGCGGTGTTCACGATGCTGGCGTCCACCGGCTGTCCGGTCTCCTTGAACCGGCCACGCCAGTACGCCGCAGCATTGCGGGAGAGCAGGAAGTGACCGCGCAGGTGCACCCGGATCACCTGGTCCCAGGACTCGTCGTCGAGGTTGAAGATCATCCGGTCGCGGGTGAAGCCCGCGTTGTTGACCACGATGTCGAGTCCCCCGAACTCCTCCACCGCTGCCGCGACCATCGCATCCGCGGTGCTGCGCTCGCCCACGTCCCCGGCCACCACCGTGACCTCGTGGCCCCGGGACCGCAGTTCCTCGGCCGCCTCGTCGGCACCGCCGGGGAGGTCGTTGAGCACCACCCGGGCACCGGCTGCGGCCAATGCGGTCGCCTCGGCGCGGCCCAGGCCCGCGCCGGCACCCGTGACGACGGCCACCTTGCCGTCAAGTGATCCCGACATCATTCCTCCAGGCTGATGGCCGCGCGCGGGCACGCCGCGACGGCACGTCGTACGTTGTCCAGTTCCTCGGGTGAGACCTGCTCGTCGAGGATCTGGAGGTAATCGTCATCGTCGAGCTGGAAGTGTGCCGGCGCCATCGCCTCACACAATGCGTTCGACTCACAGGCGTCGAAGTCGACCTTGATCTTCATGAGTAGCCCTTTCCGGTGAGTTTTCCGTGGTCCCAGGTGGCGACCTTCTCGGGCTCGACCACCACCACCACGCGCTTGGTGGCCTGTCGTTCGACCTCGTCGCGGCCAAGCTCTCCCAGCTCCGCGAACGAGGACACTCCGGTCATCCGGACGGCTACCGCCGCACCGATCCGGAACTTCTCCTGATGGTCCTCGACCAGCCGCCCACGGCCAGTGATGGAGACACCCCGCAGTTCGGAGTACTCGGTGCCGTCCTCGACCAGCACCGAGATCCGCGGATCGCGCCGCAGGTTGCGGATCTTCTGCGAGGAGCCGTAGGTCCAGAACGCGATCCGGCCGTCGTCGACGACGTAGAAGAGGGTGGTCAGGTGCGGGCTGCCGTCGGCGCCCACGGTGGCGACCTGGACCTTGATCTGGTCCTGGAGGAACTCGGTCACCTCGACGTCGGTCATCGCGACCGCTGCACGCTTGCTCATCTCAGGAGTCCTCGCTGGAGTGGCCGGGGAAGACGTGCGCGGTGGGGTCGATCACGACGGCGGCGTTGTTCACGGCGGTCGCGGCCTCCCCGAAGCCGACGGCGATCAGCCGCACCTTGCCCGGGTGCTCGGTCACGTCACCGGCGGCGAAGACCCGGGGCAGGTTGGTGCGCATCGACGGATCGGTGACGATGTGTCGCTTGTCCAGGGTCAGCCCCCAGTCCTTCAGTGCGGACAGGTCGGCCACGAACCCGAGCGCGGCGATCACCGCCTGTGCCTTGAGCACCCGCTCCTCGCCGGCCACCTCGAGGGTGACCCGCTCGATCCGGTCACCACCCTCGATCGCGGTGACCTGAGCGGGGGTGATGATCTCGACCGAGGAGTCGCGCACGGCATCGACGGTGCGCTGATGTGCCCGGAAGGCATCCCGTCGGTGCACCAGCGCGACCGAGCGAGCGATCGGCTCCAGGCTCAAGGCCCAGTCGAAGGCGCTGTCACCGCCGCCGACGATGACCACGTCGGCGTCGGCGTAGGGCGTGAAATCGGGGACGAAGAACTCCAGTCCGCGGCCCGACCAGCCCTCGCCGGCGGGGAGCGGCCGGGGAGTGAAGCGCCCGATCCCGGCGGTGATGATCACTGCCCCGGCATCCACCCAGGTCCCGTCGTCCAGGCCGATCCGCACCCCGGCGGCACGCTCCTGGTACCGCTCAGCGGTGCGTCCGAGCAGGTACGTCGGGTGGGCGGTGGCGGCCTGCTCGACCAGGCCTGCGACCAGGTCGCGGCCCTTGATCGTCGGGAAGCCGGCCACGTCGAGGATCTGCTTCTCGGGGTACATCGCGGTGATCTGGCCGCCCAACTCGGGCAGGGAATCGACCACGGCGACCCGAAGCCCCCGGAAGCCGGCGTAGTAGGCGGCGAAGAGGCCGGTGGGACCGGCGCCGATGATGAGGATGTCGGTCTCGACGGACATGGGTTCGATGCTCATGGCGTCGATCCTCTCCTGTCGGTGACCACAATCACACCCTAGTGGAACGTGTTCTAGTTTTTCAAGTTCTGTCGGCCCCCGCCTCCAACATCTGCCGCAACTCCTTCTTCAGATCCGAGATCTCGTCGCGAAGGCGGGCGGCCAACTCGAACTGGAGCTCCGCTGCGGCCGCATGCATCTGCGCCGTCAGGTCCTGGACCAGTTCGGCCAGGTCCGTGGTCGGCATCCCGGCGACCGTGGCCCGGCGCCGCGCAGCGGTCTCCTGGTGCCCGGCGCCCTTCCAGGTCTCCAGCAGCGCCTCGGTGGTCTCGTCCTCCCGGGCCAGCATGTCGGTGATGTCGGCGATCTTCTTGCGCAGCGGCTGCGGATCCACCCCGTGGGCCTGGTTCCAGGCCACCTGCTTGGCGCGCCGTCTGTTCGTCTCGTCGATCGCCGCCTCCATCGACGCGGTGACCTTGTCGGCGTACATCAACACCTGCCCGGAGACGTTCCGGGCCGCCCGGCCGATGGTCTGGATCAACGACTTCGCCGACCGCAGGAAGCCCTCCTTGTCCGCATCGAGGATCGCCACCAGGGAGACCTCGGGGAGGTCCAGCCCCTCCCGGAGCAGGTTGATCCCGACCAGTACGTCGTAGCTGCCCAGCCGCAGGTCGCGCAGGAGTTCGATCCGTTTGAGGGTGTCCACCTCCGAGTGCAGGTACCGGGTCCTGATGCCCGCGTCCAGCAGGTAGTCGGTGAGGTCCTCCGACATCCGCTTGGTGAGGGTGGTGACCAGGACCCGCTCGGACCGGTCGGTCCGGGTCCGGATCTCGTCTATCAGGTCGTCGATCTGGCCCTTGGTCGGCCGCACCACCACCTCGGGGTCGACCAGGCCGGTCGGGCGGATGATCTGTTCGACCACGTCACCGCCCACCAGCTCCAACTCGTAGTCACCCGGCGTGGCGGAGAGGTAGATGGTCTGGCCGATCCGCTCCAGGAACTCCTCCCAGCGCAGCGGTCGGTTGTCCATGGCGCTCGGCAGCCGGAAGCCGTGATCGACGAGGTTCCGCTTCCGGGACATGTCGCCCTCGTACATGCCGCCCACCTGGGGCACCGCGACATGGGACTCGTCCACCACCAGCACGAAGTCCTCGGGGAAGTAGTCCAGCAAACAGTTCGGAGCACTGCCTCGTGCCCGACCGTCGATGTGCATCGAGTAGTTCTCGATCCCCGAGCAGCTGCCGACCTGGCGCATCATCTCGATGTCGTAGCTGGTCCGCATCCGCAACCGCTGGGCCTCGAGCAGCTTGCCCTGACGTTCGAAGAGCGCCAACTGGTCAACGAGCTCGGCCTCGATGCCGGTGATCGCCCGCTCCATCCGCTCATGGCCGGCGACGTAGTGGGTGGCCGGGAAGATGTAGAGCTCGGAGTCCTCGGTCACCACCTCACCGGTGACCGGGTGCAGTGTGGTCAACCGTTCCACCTCGTCGCCGAAGAACTCCACCCGGACGGCGAGCTCCTCATAGACCGGGAAGACCTCCAGCGTGTCGCCACGCACCCGGAAGGTGCCGCGGGTGAAGGCGATGTCGTTGCGGGCGTACTGGATCTCCACCAGCCGCCGCAGCAACTGGTCCCGGTCGTGCTCCTCCCCCACCCGGATCCGAATCATCCGATCCACGTACTCCTGAGGGGTGCCGAGCCCGTAGATCGCCGACACGGTGGCCACCACGATCACGTCCCGACGGGTGAGCAGCGAGTTGGTGGCCGAGTGCCGGAGCCGCTCCACCTCCTCGTTGATCGAGGAGTCCTTCTCGATATAGGTGTCCGTCTGCGGGACGTACGCCTCGGGCTGGTAGTAGTCGTAGTAGGAGACGAAGTACTCGATCGCGTTGTCGGGGAAGAGTTGCCTCAGCTCGTTCGCGAACTGGGCGGCCAGAGTCTTGTTCGGCTGCATCACCAGCATCGGTCGCTGCACCTGCTCGGCGACCCAGGCCACCGTGGCCGTCTTGCCGGTGCCGGTGGCCCCCAACAGCACCACGTCCTTGGTCCCGGCCGAGAGCCGGGCACTGATCTCGGCGATGGCGCCGGGTTGGTCGCCGGCCGGCTGGTAGTCCGAGACCACCCGGAACGGAGCGACACGACGTTCAAGGTCGGTGACGGGCCTCATGCGCTCAGACTACGACCCGACCGGGCATGCCCTAGGTTTGACCCGTGAGCATCATCCGACCTCGCAGCGTGCGCACCCTCCGCTTCCTGCGTCGCCTGCTGATCGCCCTCCTCGGCAGTCAGCTCGCCCTGGCGATCGGACTCACCCTGGTGGACTCCTACCGGCGCCGGGGCAAGAAGCCACGGCCGTTCCCGGTCACTCCACCGAGCCCGGTCCAGGTCGGCGACGGCACCGTGACGACGTACACCTTCGGGCAGGACCTGTACGACGACATGCTCGAGGCGATCGAGAACGCCGAGTACCAGGTGCTGCTGGAGACCTATATCTGGAAGGCGGACGAGGTCGGGTTCCTGTTCAAGGACGCACTCGCCCGGGCCGCGGACCGGGGCGTGGAGGTGCACGTCATCTATGACGCGTTCGCGAACCTGGTGGTGCCGCCGTCGTTCAAGCGGTTCCCGTCGAACGTCAAGGTGCTGCGCTACCCCGTGTACAACGCGGGCTGGAAGTTCTTCGACCTGCGTCACTACGGCCGTGACCATCGCAAGATCCTGGTCGTCGACGACAAGGTCGGCTTCGTCGGCGGCTACAACATCGGCACCGCCTACGCCACCGAATGGCGCGACACCCACGTCCGGATCACCGGCTCGGGCGTCTGGGACCTCAAGCGCACCTTCGCGGATTTCTGGAACCTCCACCGGCGCCGCGTCTTCCGACGCTCCGAGCGGCCGCTGCTGCTGGAGACGGCCTCCACCTGGGACTCCCAGATCCGCTTCCACCGCAACGTGCCACGACTGTGGATGTTCCCGATCCGGTCGATGTACCTCGAGGCGATCCACCGCGCGTCACGCCGGATCTGGATGACGCACGCCTACTTCATCCCCGACCAGGACTTCGTGGACGCGCTCAAGGAGGCCGCCCAGCGCGGCGTCGACGTGCGGCTGCTGATGCCGCACAAGTCGAACCACATCGTCGCTGACTGGATCTCGCGCGGCTACTTCTCGCAACTTCTGGAGGCCGGCGTCCGGATCCTCCGCTATCGAGACTCGATGATGCACGCCAAGACCGCGACGATCGACGGCAACTGGTCGACGGTGGGCACCGCCAACGTGGACCGGCTGAGCCTGCAGGGCAACTACGAGATCAACGTCGAGATCATCGACACCGGGATGGCCGAGGCGATGGAGGAGATCTTCCGGGTCGACCAGTCGAACTGCCTGGAGCTGCGGATCGACGAGTGGGAGGCGCGGGCCGGCCACCGCAAGTTCACCGAGTTCGTGCTGGCCCCGCTCCGTCCCCTGTTGTAGCGGCTCAGTTGGTCAGCACGTTGTTGACCTGGACCTGATCCACCAACCAGACGCCGTCGACCTTCTTCATGTGCATCGTCACTCGGGGCTGGTCCACCCGGGGAGTCTCCTCGTCACGACTGAGGATCTCCTGGTCAACGTGCAGCAGCACCCGGACGTGGTCCGCGTCCTCATAGGCCGCGGCCGAGTCGATCACCTCACCGGTGGCGCGGGCCTGGATCGTCTTGATGTAGTCGATCGCATTGTCGGCGGTGCCTTCGAAGTAGTCGCGGAACTTGACGGTGCCGGCGTCCTCGACCCAGGTGAAGTCCTCCTCGACCGTCCGGTGGTCGTAGGTGGTCATCGCCAGCACGGCCGCGATCGCAGCCTCCTCGGCTTCGGCCGTGGCCGTCTCGGCGGCCCTCAGTGGGGCGTAGTCGCGCCACGTCAGCGCCAGCGCGACCGCCAAGGCCACCACCAGCGCGAGCAGCACGATCACCAACCAGGGGCGCGCACGCGTCGTCTCGGGTGTCTTCGGTTCCTCCACCACGTCAGTATCCACGGTCACCGGACCGGGCCGGGCGCGTGGGCGGCGCCGCGCTGCAGGGTCGTGAATGAGGCCGCACAGCTCTCGTTCAGGACCAGGTCGCGACGCGTGGTGTTCCGGGGGTTGCGCCGGGTGGTGTCATAGCGACACCGCTCGGAGCGCTGCGCCAGGATGTCGACGTGCAGGTGTCCGTCGCGCAGCACATGGGTGACGGTGTCGATGCCCCCCGCGTAGGTCTGCAAGAGTCGACGCAGATGCGGGTCGTGGGCGACCAGCATGTCGGTCAGGCTGACGCCGGTGTCCAGGAACTCGGGGAACACCTCGCCCGCCTCGGCCACCAACTGCTCCCACTCCTTCATCTGCGACGGCCCTTCGGCCAGGGTCCGACGCAGCTCGGGGTCGTACTCGCGCAGGAACCGGGCGAACTGCTTGGCCGAAGCGCCGAACTGGGCCAACTGAGGAGCGAGGTCGACGGGCACGTCGAGCACCCGGTCACTGGTGACCAGCAGGCTCTCCGCAGTCGGCCAGATCGCGTCGATCTCGTCCATCAGGGCCTTGGAGTTGTCGAGCAGGCTGCGGATGTCGGTGCTGGTGCCGGCGAGAGCGGTGCTCAGCTCGCCCAGGACCGCACTCAGCTTGTCGTCGTCGATCTGGGCCAGCACATCGCTGACCGAGACCACCATGGTGCCGAGGCTGGTGGGGATATCGGTGGCCGTCGCCGGGATCACGTCACCGTCCTCCAGCACCGGGCCACCGGTGCTCCGCGGCTGGAAGTCGACGTACTGCTCACCGACCGGTGACAGGCTGCGCACCCGGGCCACCGAGTCCGAGGGAATGTCGATGCCCGAGGTCAGCGAGACGATCGCCTCGATGCCCTCGGGTCTCATGTTGACCGCTGTCACCTTGCCGACCTTCACACCGCGGTAGGTGGCGGCCGAGCCGGTGTAGAGACCTCCCGAGCTGCTCAGCTCGACGGTGATCTGTTTGGGCCGGCTCAGCAGCGGCTGGTTGAGCACTCCGCTGAAGAGGTACGCCAACGCGACCAGGAAGGTGGCCACGATGCCGACCGCGCTCAGGTAGAGCTTGTCCTTGAGGAAGTTGGGCATCTCAGTTCCCTCCCAGCAATCCGCCGATGGTGCCCAGCAGCCCGGAGTCGCCGGTGATGGTGTCGATGACGCCGCCGAGTCCGAGATCGGGCAGGGCGAGCTCCGGCGGCAGTTGCGGGTCGTTCAGGATCGGTGGCAGGTTCGGCAGCGGCACCGGGACGGGACCCAGATTGAGCGAGTCGAGTGCCAGCTTCAGTCGCAGGTTCAGGTAGTCGCCGGGGAAGACGTCGTCGAGCACCACTGCGGCTCGGGTGATCTGGTCCAACGACGGACCGAAGGCGTCTCGGTTCGCCGCGAACTCACCCAGCACCGGCTCCACCTCGTGGATGATGGTGAGCAACTGCTCCCGGGTCAGCCGCACGGTCTGATTGGCGGTGTCGGAGAAGTTCTCGACCTCGGTGAGCAACTCCACCAGGTTCGAGGTGTTGTTGCGGAGCACACGCGAGGCCGGTCGCACGTCGCGGATGGCCTGGTTGATGGTGGCTTCCCGGGCGTTCAGCGTCTGCGAGACCGACGACAGCGACCGCATCATCCGGTCCAGGTCCGCCGTGGTCGCATTGGCCTGGCCGAGGAACTCGTCGGTGCGCCGGAACACCCGCCTGACCGTCTCCTCACGCCCACCGAAGGCGGCGTTGAGCTCGTCGGCCACAGTCTGCAACTGGGCCAGGCCGCCGCCGTTGATCAGCAGTGACGCCGACGCCAGGGTGTCCTCGACCGAGGGAGCGGTGTCGGTCCGGGCCAGCGGGATCAGGTCGCCGTCATCCAACGCCACCCCGTTCGAGGGGTTGGTGATGTCGACGAAGAGCTCACCCAGCGGGGTCGTGTAGCGCAGTCGGGCAGTGGCCCCGTCGCGGACCTCCACCGAGCTGAGCACGTCCATCGACGCCTGGGCACGGAAGTCCGAGACGGTCACTTCGCCGACCTTGCCGCTGTCGACACCGTTGACCTTCACCGGTGCCCCGACGGCCAGGTTCAGTGCGTCGTCGAAGTCGGCCAGCAGCGTCACGGTGTCCCCCGCTACCGAACTGCCGGGCAGTGGCAGGTCGGCCAGAGTGGTCCCGCAGGCGGACAGCCCCAGCGTCAGGGCCACGGCGGGCAGCGCCGTTCGCAGCGTCCTCAAGCGCATCACAGCAGGCCTCCCAGGAGCTGTTCGAGCAGCGGCGGCGTCAACGAGAGGTTGTCGCACAGGTCAAGCGGCAGGACCGCACAGATCTGGTCCAGCTCAGCGGCCAAGGGCGTGATCAGCGTCGGGTTGAGACGCACCACGAGTCGGTCGTTGCTGACCGCCCGGGGAATGTTCTCGAACGCCAGCGGCAACACCTGGAGCACTTCGGTGAACTCATCCTGCCGAGCGAGAACGATCTCCATCACATCGCTCGATCTGTTGACCGCGGTGATCACCTCGTCGCGGTTGTCGACCGCGAACTCGGCCACCACGGTGACGGCCTCGTCCAGGGCGGTGAGGGCGGCGCGGAAGTTCTCCCGCTCGTCGGCGAGCAGTTTGGTCGCCGCGGAGACCTGAGAGATGAACTCGCGGGTCTCCGTCTCGTGCTCGGCCAGGGTGCCGACCAGGCGGTCCATCGCCGTGATCGACGAGGAGATCTGCTCACGCTGCGACGCGACCCCGTTGATGGCCTGACTGAGCGAGGTGATGCTGCGGTTGATCAACGCACCCTTGCCACTGAACGTCCGCGCGCCGACGTCGATGAAGTTCTGTACGGCGTTGATCCCGTCAGCCGATCCGGAGATGCCCTGCGCCAGCTCGTTGATGGCCGCCAGCACATCGTCGAAGTCGACCGGGCTGGCCGTACGCTCGAGCGGGATCTCGCCGTTCTCGGGGAAGGTGTCCCCGCCCCGATACACCGGGGTCAGCTCGAGGTAGCGATCGGTCGCCACCGACCGGGCCACCACCACGGCCTGCAGGTCGGCCGGCAGTGTGCGGTCACCGGAGACGCGCATCTCCACCCGGACGTGCTCACCGACCGGTTCGATGTGGGTGATCTTGCCGACCGGGACACCGAGGATGCCGACCTCGTTGCCCACGAAGAGTCCGGCGGAGTCGGACAGCAGAGCGGTGATCCTCTGGTCTCCCCCGATCAGGGAGCAGCCACTGATCGTGACCGTCACCGCGGCCGCGAGCAGCGCGGCCAGCACACGTCGCGCGTTCATGAGCAGTCCCCCAGTCGGCACTTGGCATCGTCGGCCGGCAGCAGCGGATCGTTGGCCCACAGGTCCAGCCACGGGCCGTTGCCGGTGGCGTTGGCGACGTAGCGGGCCGCGGGGGCCATCAGCTCGAAGAGATCCTTCAACTTGGTCTCCTGCGCTTTGAGCATCCCCAGCGTCCGGTTCAGGTTGCGCAGTGCCGGCCGCAGGTCGTCACGGGTCGATTCGACGATGGCGGTGAGGCTCTCGGACAGCCGGGTGGTCTCCACCAGCAACTGGTGGATCGCCTGGCGTCGGGCGGTGATCTCGGCCATCACCAGGTTGGTGTGCCGCATCAGCACTGCGATGTCGCCGGTGGAGGACTCGAGCTGGTCGGAGACCTGCTCGACCGACGCCAGCAGCTCACCGATCTGGCCGCTCCGGGTGGCCACGACCACCGAAAGGCGGTTGATGCCCCGCAACGCCGGCTCGAGGTTCGCGTCCGCGGCCTCCAGGGTGGAGGACATCTGGTCGATGGCTCTGGCCAGGAGTTCGGCATCGAGCTCCTCGAGAGCCTTGGCGCCCTCGTCGATCACATCCTGCAGGTTGTACGGGACGGACGTGCGTTCCAGCGGGATGGTCTCCAGTGATCCGGAGCCGGCGGGGCTCACCTCGAGGTAGTGGGTGCCCAGCAGTGTGGCCACCTTCACCGCGCCCCGGGTCTGGTCGCCCAGCTCGATCTTGCGGTTCACCACGAAGCTGACCCGCACGTCAGTGTCGGCGAGCTCGATCCCGGTCACTTTGCCGACCGGCACGCCGGACACCTGGACGTCCTCCCCCACGCGGAGTCCGGCCGTGTGCTCGAGCACCGCGCTGTAGCTCTTGGTGCCCACGTTGACCACACTGGCCAGCACGATGAGGGCACCCACCAGAAGGCCGACACCGAGGGTGACCAGACCCAGTTTGTGCGGGTCACGGGTAGCGAAAGGCTTCACTTGCACACCTCCGAGAACGGGCCGCTGTTGCTGCCACCAAGGTTGAGTGTCTGTCCGGCGGCGGAGACGATCGCCGAGCACACATAGACGTTGAGCGCGTTCTCGTAGCTGGTCGCTCTGCCCAGTGCTCCGAAGACCTGGGCGAAGGAGTCCAGAGACGTGGTCATCTCGTCGCGACTGTCGGCGAGCATCTTGGCGACGGTGCGGAACCTGCGGACGGCCTGGGCGGAGGGCTCACGGGCTTCGGTGAGCAGATCGGAGGTGGAGACGATCAGTTGGCTGACCCCGTCGATCGAGGTGCCGATGGTCTCCCGCTCCGCCGCCAGGCCCTCCATCAAGGCGGTGAGCTCGGCCACGCTCGCGTCGATCTCGGGACCCTGGGCGGTGATGTTGTCCAACACCGGCGTCAGGTTGACGATGACCTCTTCGATCAGGGCATCCCGATCGGCGACGTAGTTGGTCAGCTGCGCGGTCTGGCCGAGCAGGCTGTCCACCGTGCCGCCCTCGCCCTGGAGCACCGCGATCAGCGTGGTGGCGAGCTCGTTGACGTCCGCCGGGTTGAGCACCTCGAAGAGGGGCCGGAACCCGTTCAGGAGCTCGGTGAGATCGAAGCCAGGGTCGGTGCGGTTGTGGCCGATGGTGCTGCCGGGCTCCAACTGGTCTCCCCGTCGGTTCGGTTGCACCAGCGCCAGGTATCGCTGGCCGACCAGGTTCTGGTAGCGCATCACGACCCGGGTGTTCGCCAAGAGCGGCTGTTCGTCACGGACCTCGATGCCGACCCGGGCACCCTCGCCCGGAGCCACATCGATGCTGGTCACCCGGCCCACCCGGACGCCGGCGGCCCGGATGTCGTCGCCGACCCGGAGCCCGCTGACATCGTGGAACATCGCCTGATAGTCCTCGGTCTTGCCCGGGACCGGGTTCAGCATGGTGTTCAACAGGATCACCACCAGGATGATCGAGAGCGTCGCGAAGAGGGCGAACTTGACGATGATCTGCTTCAGACCGGCGATCACTGGACGTCACCTTCCTGGGCCTCGTCGGCCTCGGCCACCATCCCGGCCAGGCTGGCCCGATTGGCACTGCCACCGCCATAGCTGGGCCGCTGCGCACGGGTGTAGTAGGGCGGAATCTGGCCGGTCCCGGTCCGCAACGTGGCGTCCACATCAACGAATCCGTGCTTGTGCGCCGCCTCAGCCACCGGCCCGATCCGGCGGTTCGCCCGGATCGACCCGGTGATACCGACGCGGCGGTTCTCATAGACCGCGTTCAGGACCGTGGCGGTGTTGTTGATGAAGCCGACCAGACGGGTCTGGTTCTCGTCCAGGAACTCGTCCGCAGTGGTCACCAGGCTGGTGCCGCCCAGGATGAGGGCGGTGATCTGGGCCTCGTTCGTCGCGATCGTGTCCAGCGTCACCAGTCCATCCTCGGTGGCATCGAGGAGGTCCGGGGCCACTCGGGCCACCACCTCCATGGCGGTGGCCAGCTTGCGGACGTCGGAGCGGACCAGATCCATCCGCGGGTTGATCCGACCCAGCAGCGCGTCGAGCTGGTCGAACATCTCTCCTACCTGGGCTCCTCGGCCCTCCAGGGCCAGAGCGCTGGAGCCGATGGCACTGGCCAACTCGGCCGGGCCGAGGGCCTTGACCAGCCGGTCGATGTCGTCCAGCGCCTGCTGCAGCTCCAGCGTCTCCTGGGTGCTGTCGGCGGCGATCCGGTCACCGGCCACCAGCGACGTCGGGGACGCGGCCCCGTGGGTGATCAGCTCCACGAAGGTGGTGCCGAAGGCGGTCGCGGGCAGGATGCGGGCCACCACGTTGTCGGGGACCTGCTCCAGCTGATCGGGCTTGACGGCCAGATCGACCTGGACACCCTCCACGTCGCCGTGGCTGATCCCCGAAACGCGCCCGATGATCACCCCGCGCACCTTGACGTCGGAGCCGACCCGCAGCGCGCCGCCGGCGTTCTTGAGGTCGGCGGTGACCACCGGGTCTCCGCCAACGATCCCGCTCCCGCTCAGGTAGGTGAAGCCGAGCAGCAGCCCGAACACCCCGAGCAGTGCGGCGCCACGCTTGGCGAGGTCGTTCCGGGTGAGTTCCCGGCGTACCGAGTTCTTGGCCATCTGTCCCACCTACCCTGAGATCCGGAAGCCAGGATCCCCGCCCCAGAAGATCAGGGTGAGGATCATGTTGAGGATGATGACCACGACGATGCTGGCTCGGATGGCCGCACCGGTGGCCTCGCCGACCGCCTGGGGCCCACCACCGACGCGGAAGCCGTACCAGCAGTGGATCAACGCGACCGCGACGGCGAAGATCAGGATCTTGATCACCGAGAAGAAGATGTCGCGGCCCTGGATGAACGTGGAGAAGTAGTGGTCGTACTGACCGGCGGACTGCCCGAACAGCAGCACCACGGTCGCCTCGGAGGCGAGGTAGGAGCCGATCAGACCGATCAGGTACAGCGGCAGGATGGCCAGCATGCAGGCCACGACCCGGGTGGTGGCCAGGTAGCGCATCGGGTCGACCGCCATCACCTCGAGCGCGTCCACCTCTTCGTGGATCTTCATCGAGCCGAGTTGGGCGGTGAAGCGACATCCCACCTGGGCAGCCAGCGCCAGGGCAGCGATCAGTGGCGCGAGCTCACGCGTGTTGGCGCTGGCGGAGATGAAGCCGGTGAGCGGCGACAGGCTGACGAGCTCCAGCCCGTTGAAGCCCTCGATGCCCAGCGAGGTGCCGGCCGAGATCGACAGCAGCACCATCACGCCGATGGTGCCGCCACCGACGATCAGGGCGCCGGAGCCCCAGGCGATGTCCTTGAGCTGGCGGAGCATCTCCTTGTGATACAGACGCATCGTGATCGGAATCGCCGCCAGCGTCTTCCAGGCGAAGGTGGCGAAGGAGCCGACCTCCGCGAGGCTCTTCATCGTCGAGTCGGTCACCGCGGAAGCGACCTTCGGACCGGCCATCAGGAGACCCCCTGTGGAACGAGCATCACGTAGGCCTGCGTGATCGCGACATTGGCCAGAGCCAGCATGATCACGCTCAACACCACTGCCTGATTGACCGCATCAGCGACTCCCTTGGGCCCTCCGCGGGCACTCAATCCCTTGTGTGCCGCCACGATGGTGGCGATGAAACCGAACACCAGGGCCTTGAACTCCGCGAGCAGCAGGTCCGAGGTCTGGCTGAACGCAACGAACGACTGCAGGTAGGCGCCCGACGAGATCGAGCCACCGCCCACGTTCATGATGTACGCCGTGATCATCGCGGTCATCGCCACGATGACGGTCAGGAAGAGGGCCACCACCAGGGCCGCCACCACACGTGGCGCGACCAGTCGTTGCACTGGATTGATGCCCATCACCTTGAGGGCGTCGATCTCCTCACGGACCGTCCGAGCGCCCAGGTCCGAACAGATCGCCGAACCCACCGCCCCGGCGATCATCAGCGAGGTCACCAGCGGCGCACCTTGGCGCAGGATGCCGATGCCGTTGACGGCCCCGCTGAAGGAGGTGGCCCCGATCTGGTTGGCGACCGCACCGATCTGCACCGAGGTGATGATGCCGAACGGGATGGCCACCAGGATCGTCGGCAGCAGCGACACCCGGGTCATGAACCAGGCCTGCAGCATGAACTCCGACCAGGAGAACCGCCTGGAGATGATGTCGGTCACCGCGAAGCGGGAGGCCTCCACGGCGAGGATCACCAACTCTCCGGTGGTCCTGATGCCCTGGTTCATGCGGCCACGCATCGAGTTCAAGCTGGACCGACCGACGGTCAGTACCGCGCTCATCCATGCACCTCCTGCTTGCTGGACGGAAAGTTGATGACTGCACTGAGCAGCAGGGCCTTGCTGCGGTCACCACGGATCTTCAACTGCCCCCGCAGCAGACCGGCGGCCGGGCTGAGGTGGCTGGTGGCGAGGCGGAGCAGGTCGTGACCGGCGATGGTCACCCGCGCATCCACCGGGCCGCGACCGTCGAACGGCTGCGTGCGCGCGTGGCCGCGGTCCACCTCGACCAGCCATTCGCTGTCGGGACCGGGGCCCCCGGTCACAGCGAAGGCGACCCGGAGACGCAGCCGAGCCGAGCGCCGGACATCGAGGTAGCGGGGCAGACGGTCGAAGATCCCGGCGACCACGATGCCGTGCACCTCCGAGGCCATCACCGCCTCGAGGTGGGCCGGGTCAACCCCGTCGATCGCGATGGCGACCTTGACCGGGTCGAGGTCGGTGGGGTCCACGCGATCACCGGTCGGCCCGACGAAGATCCCGCCGATGCTCAGCGCCAGCAACTCGTCGCCGTCCACCGCGACCCGGCCGGCCAGATACTCCAGACCCAGGTTCGCGCGGCCGGTCAACAGGGCCAGCATCAGCGCCTCGTCGCCCGTGGTCAGTACCACGTCCGGGTGTCTCTTCCCGTCATCGAGCAGGGTCACGGTCCGGCCGTCGAATCGCACGGTGTGGCTGCGGTGGCCGACGACCTCTAGGCGGGCCACGCCGTTCACCTGGGCCAGTCCGGCCGGGTCGGCGAGCTCGGTGAGCCGGGCGAGTGCGTCGGCGACGGCACCAGTGCCGGTGGAGCGTTCAGCCATGGACGTGTGTCCCATCCGCACTCTCCACCTCCTCGACTCTCGTCCGGCCGATCCCACGTCGCCGTGTCCGGTGCTGCGACAGGCGGATCCACGCATACCCGCCACCTGATCTGCAACGACGGGTGTAACCGTAAGTTACGCAAGTCACATTTCGGGCGTGTCTCAAGGACTGATGGCGTGTCGCCGGGCCTTTGGTCACTGTGGGAGATGTCGGCGCGGCGCCGGTCGCGGTGAAGTCCTCGCCGGAGCCGGGAAAGCCTGCCGGACCAGCGCCTGGACGCGGTGGCGGTGTGGTCGCCAGGGTTCGAGGAGCTCGGCCAGTTCCTCGTCGTCGACGGGGCGGCCCACCAACACCAGCCCGATCTGTCGCGGCACGTGGAAGTCACCGAAGCTCACCGCGTCCGGCGAGCCCAGGGCACGGACCCGCGTCTCCGCACTGGTCCAGACGCCGATCCCGGGAATGGAGCGGAGGCCGCGGTCCAGGGCCTCGTCCCCGTGCTCGACAAGGCGCTCCAAGGAGTCAGCGACTCGGGCAGCGGCCACCGCGGCCCGCGACCGGGCTGGGTCGATGCCGCACTGCAGCCAGGCCCAGGACGGCACCGCACGCACCTCGTCCGGGCCCGGCGGCACCCACAGGTCCTCGGCTGCCTCGGGTGGCCCCGGAGCCTCGGTGCCGTAGCTGGTCACCAGGCGGCGGTACCCGGCGTACGCCTCCTGTCCGGTCACCTTCTGTTCGATGATGCTGGGGAGCAGGGCGTCGAAGACCAGGCCGGTGTGCCCGATCCGCCAGTGCCGGTGCCGACGCCAGGCGTGCACCAGAGCGGGGTGTCGAGGCTCGAAGCCTTCCGGGTTGTCCTCGGCGCCCAGCAGCGCGGGCAACCGCTCCAGTGCCCAGGCGGCCCCTGGTCCCCAGGCCCGGGCGTACACGGCTTCGTCCGCCCTGGTCAGCACCAGGGTCGCGGGGCCGGTCGGTGTCCGCAAGGCCCACCGGTGCCGGTCCGGGCGGTCCCGGCGCAGGGTGGGGTCGCCAGCCCCGCGGCGATGCACGGACACGATCGCGTCCACCGGGCAGGGCCACTCCGGTCGCCAGCGTCGCTCCAGGTGGTGCACGCGGAACACGGTACGCCGGGGGGTCTCAGTCACAGGTGAGTAACTGGGTGTTACCCAACCTGTGTCCCAACACGTACGATCGGGCCATGTCAACCTCGGAAGGCCGCCGCAGCGCCACCATGGCTCGTCGCCGCGCCCGCGAGCGCGAGATCCTGGCGGCCACCCGCGCCCTTTTCGACGAGCGGGGGGTCCGGGACGCCCAGATCGAGGACATCGCCCGTGCCGTCGGGGTGAACCGGGCGATCGTCTATCGGCATTTCACGGGCAAGGAGGAGCTGTTCGCCCTCACCCTGGTCAGCTATCTCGACGAACTGCGTGATCGCCTCAGCGCGGTCCCGGAGAGCGGTACGCACTCGGAGCGACTTGCCGGGATGATCCGGGCGTTCGTGGACTTCGGCTCCACCTATCCCGCGTTCGTCGACTGCGCCCAGACGCTGATGCGGCGCCCGGGCCCGGAACTCCTCGACGAGATCAGCGAGGGCGCCCTCTTCCGGCTGGGGCGGGGCATCTCCGAGTCGCTGGATCAGGTGGTCCGCGTGCTGACCGAGGGGACGGAGCAGGGCGAGTTCAAGGTCGCCGACCCGCTGCTGCTGGCCAACACGCTGTATGCCAGCGGCCTCGGCGCGCTGCAACTGGCCCGGATCGGCCTCCTGGTCAAACAGAGCAGCCCGGGGATCCCGAGCATCGTGCCGGTCTCCGCCGACCAGATCTGCGACCAGTTCGTCGCCACCGCGCTCGCTCTCGCCCGCGGCTGATCCACTCCACCCCACCTCGGCGGAGGGGGGTCAGGGACGCTCGACGATCGCGACCACGCCCTGGCCGCCAGCAGCGCAGACCGAGATCAGTGCCCGGCCCTTGCCCTTCTCGGCCAGCAACTTCGAGGCCACCGGCACGATCCGGCCGCCGGTCGCAGCGAACGGGTGTGCCGCGGCGAGCGAGGAACCGTTCACGTTCAGCTTGGCGCGGTCGATCGCGCCCAGCGGCTTGTCACGGCCGAGGCGCTCGGAGCAGAACACCGGGTCCTCCCACGCCGCGAGGGTGGAGAGCACCTGGGCCGCGAACGCCTCGTGGATCTCGTAGTAGTCGAAGTCCTGCAGCGTCAGCCCGGCGCGGTCCAGCATCTCCGAGACCGCGTACGCCGGGGCCATCAGCAGGCCCTCGTCGCCACCTACGTAGTCGACGGCGGAGGTCTGGAACTCGGTCAGGTAGGCCAGGATCGGCAGGCCCTTCTCCTTGGCCCACTCCTCCGAAGCCAACAGCACCGCGGAGGCGCCATCGGAGAGCGGCGTGGAGTTGCCCGCAGTCATCGTCGCGGCCTCGCCCTTGCCGAAGACGGGCTTGAGCTTGGCCAGCTTCTCCACGGTGGAGTCCGGGCGCAGGTGGTTGTCACGCTCGACACCGCGGAACGGGGTCACCAGGTCGTCCATGAAACCTTCGTCCCAGGCGCGGGCCAGGTTCTGGTGCGAGGCAGCGGCCAGCTCGTCCTGCGCCTCGCGGGTGATCCCCCACTCGAGCGCGGTCAGCGCCTGGTGGTCACCCATCGAGAGGCCGGTGCGCGGCTCGCGGTTCGCCGGCGGCAGGATGCCGATGTCGCCGGGACGGATCGCGGCGACCGCCTTCAACCGACCCTTGGTGTCCTTGGCGGTGTTGGCCTTGAGGAGCTTCTTGCGCAGCTTCTCCGAGATCGCGATCGGGGCGTCGGAGGTGGTGTCCGAACCGCCCGCGATGCCGGACTCGATCTGGCCGAGGGCGATCAGGTTGGCGACGGTGATCACCGCCTGGAGGCCGGTGCCACAGGCGATCTGCATGTCCAGGGCCGGCGTACGGGGGCTCAGCTTGGAACCGAGCACCACCTCGCGGACCAGGTTGAAGTCACGGCTGTGCTTGACGACTGCTCCGCCGGCCACCATGCCGAGTTGCTCACCGGCAAGGTTGAAGCGGTCGACCAGCCCGTCGACAGCAGCGGTCAGCATCTCCTGGTTGGAGGCGTCGGCGTAGACGGTGTTCGACCGGGCGAACGGGATGCGGTTGCCGCCGACGATGGCGACACGGCGAGTCTTGGCCTGCATGGAGGGGTCTCCTGATCTGCTCAAGCAAACGTGGTCACGCACATCCTGCACCCCCGGCGACTGCCTGGGAACCGAGTGAGTGTCACGTCACTAATTGTGGACAGAGAGTTACACAAAGAGTTACATAATGCCGGACACGGACGTTCACGTGGGCCCGGATTGCGCATATCCTTGCCCACCGTAGGCGAGTGAACAGTTTCCGCCGCCCCAGCAACGCCACCAATCTATGGAGGACATCGCGCCATGAGCGACAAGTACCAGGGTTTCGTGCAGACGCCGATCGGCAAGCTGCTGGTGAAGAACCTCGGCCTGCCCAACCCGGTCACTCTGGACCGGTGGACGCCCGGCGCTCCGCTGGTCGACGGCACCGTCGTGGTTGGCGGGTCCGGACGGCTGGCCGAGTCGCTGCCCGGTGCCCTCGGCGCGCTCGGCATCACCGTCGCCACCGATGTCGTCGAAGGCAGCAAGGCCAAGGGCCTCGTCTTCGACGCCACCGGGATCACCGACGCCGCGGGCCTGAACGCGCTCCGCGACTTCTTCACCCCCAAGATGCGCAGCCTGCAGGCCTGCTCCCGGCTGGTCGTGATCGGCACCGACCCCAGCAAGGTCTCCGGGTCCGAGCGGATCGCCCAGCGCGCCCTGGAGGGATTCACCCGGTCCCTGGGCAAGGAGGCCGGCCGCGGCACCACCGGCCAGCTCGTGTACGTCGCTCCCGGGGCCGAGGGTGCCTTGGACTCGACGCTCGCCTTCCTGCTCTCGCCGAAGTCCGCCTACGTCTCCGGCCAGGTGATCCGGATCGGGGCGACCGGGACCACCAAGGCGGTCAAGGTGCCCGACTGGGAGCGCCCGCTAGACGGCAAGGTCGCCCTGGTGACCGGTGCCAGCCGGGGCATCGGCGAGCAGATCGCCCGGGTGCTGCACCGCGACGGCGCCCTGGTGATCGGGGTGGACGTCCCGCAGGCCGCCAGTGACCTCAAGGTGCTGATGGATGAACTCGGCGGCGACATGATCACCCTCGACATCACCGGCAAGGACGCGGCGAAGCGGATCGCCCACCATGTCAAGGAGAAGCACGGTGGCGTCGACGTCGTCGTGCACAACGCAGGCATCACCCGTGACAAGAAGTTGGCGAACATGGCCGAGGACCGTTGGGACTCGGTGATCGCGGTCAACCTCACCGCCCCCGAGCGGATCACCCGGGAACTCCTCGACGCGGGCGCCATCAACGACAACGGCCGGATCATCGGCGTCTCCTCGATCGCCGGCATCGCCGGCAACGTCGGTCAGACCAACTACGCGGCCTCCAAGGCCGGCGTGATCGGCCTGGTGGACGCCCTGGCCGGCGACCTGAAGAAGGGGATCACCATCAACGCGGTGGCCCCCGGCTTCATCGTCACCCAGATGACGGCCGCGGTGCCGTTCGCCACCCGCGAGGTCGGCCAGCGCCTCAACGCGATGTCCCAGGGCGGGCTGCCCGTCGACGTGGCCGAGACCATCGCCTGGTACGCGAACCCCGGCTCCACGGCCGTCAACGGCAACGTGGTCCGCGTCTGCGGCCAGATGATGCTGGGTGCGTGAGATGACCGACTATCCCACCAAGGAGATCTCCGGGTCCGGGGCTGGTGTCGCCGGCCTGCTGAAGGCGGCGCTGCCCTCCATCCCGGGAGTCAACGCGCTGCCCGGTGTGGCCAAGGCATCGGTGTCGTCGTACGCCGGCCTCACCTACACCCGGCCGCCGGTGACCATCAACGCCGCCCACGTCAAGGCCTACAGCGACGTGTGTGGCTTCCCGGTCAAGGACGAGGTTCCCCTCCCCTATCCGCACATGCTCGCCTTCGCGCTGCACATGGGGATCATGCTGGATCCGAGGTTCCCGTACCCGGCCATCGGTACCGTCCACCTCGCCAACTCGATCACCCGGCATCGGGCGATCCGGGTCGGCGAGACGCTGGAGGTCTCCGCGTCGGTGGCGCCGCCGTACGCCCACGCCAAGGGGGCGCTGCTGGAGTTCGTCACCACCGTCACCGCCGACGGGGACACCGTCTGGGAGTCGACGTCGTCGTACCTGCGACGAGGCAAGGCACCCCAGGATGCCGCCCCGGCACCGGAGGGACCCGCCTTCAACGACGTCGCCCCCGGTACCATCCCGTGGAAGCTGCCGGCCGACCTCGGGCGCCGCTACGCCGCGGTCTCCGGTGACCACAACCCCATCCACCTCTACCCGCTGACCGCCAAGGCCCTGGGCTTCCCACGGCAGATCGCACACGGCATGTGGAGCAAGGCGCGCTGCATCGCAGCGATCGAGAACCGCCTGCCGGACGCCGTCCGCGTCGACGTGCAGTTCCGCAACCCGATCCTGCTGCCCGGCACGGTGGCGTTCTCCAAGGCCGAGAGTGACGGCCGGATCGACTTCACCCTCACCGGCGCGAAGTCGGGCAAGACGCACCTGCTGGGCCAGTCCGTCTGGCTCTGAGCACGCGGCCCAGGAGGGTCAGGTCCGCAACCGGATCAGGCCCTCCTGGGCCACCGTGGCGACCAAGGTCCCGTCCGCGGTGAAGACCCTGGCCAGGGCCAGCCCCCGTCCACCCGAGGCACTCGGGGAGACCTGGTCATAGAGCCACCACTCGTCGGCCCGGAACGGCCGGTGGAACCAGATCGAGTGGTCCAGTGACGCGGCCTGCATCCCCGGGCTCGACACGTGCAGTCCGTGGGGCACCAGGGTGGCGCTGATCAGCGTCATGTCGCTGGCATAGGTGAAGGCCGCGACGTGCTGCACGCGGTCGTCGCTGAGCCGGCCGTCCACTCGGATCCACAACCGGGCCTGCGCAGGGTGCCTCGGGTCGGGATCGAGACCGCGTTCGGAGTTGCCGACGTAGCGGACATCCAGCGCCGCCCACTCACGCTCCCACTTCCCGGTGGCCGCATCCGCGCCCCGCTCGGCGAAGATCTTGCCGAGGTCCAGCGCCTCCTCGGGGGCGATCACGTCAGGCATCACGTCCTGATGCTCGAGGCCCTCCTCGTGACTCTGGAAGTTCGCGGTCATGTAGAAGATCGGACGTCCGTGCTGGCGGGCCACCACGCGTCGGGTGGTGAAGGTGCGACCGTCCCGGAGACGCTCCACGTCGTACACGATCGGGACCGCGGTGTCACCGGGCAGCAGGAAGTACGAGTGCAGCGAGTGCACGGCATGCTCTGCGCCGACCGTCTTGGTCGCCGCCAGCAGGGCCTGGGCGGCCACCTGCCCGCCGAAGACCCGCTGCAGCAGGGTGTCCGGCTGTCGTCCGCGGAACAGGTTGGCGTCGATGGTCTCGAGGTCGAGGAGGTCGGCAAGCTCCTGGGCGTTCGCGGGCATTCAGCTCTGCTCTCCGTCGGGCCGGTCCAGGCCGGCGAGGAACTGTTCGAACTGGTGGCCGATCTCCTCGCCGGTGGGCAGCGGGCGATCCTCGGCCAACAGGCTGTGACCGGCCTCTTCCGCTTCGGCGAAGGAGTCGTACTGCTGCTCCAGCCCGGCCACCACCTCGCTGACCTCGACATTGGCGGCCAGATAGCGGGCGATCTCCGCCTCGGTGTCGGCCGCGTCCGCCTCCAGCCCGGTCAGGTCGAATCTGAGTCCGGTGGCGCCCGAGACCTGCTCCAACAACGCCACCGCCGCCTTCTGGTAGTCGATATGCGCGATGTAGTGAGGCACGTGGGCGACGAAGCCCTGCGCCGGATGGCCCCACTCCCCCAGCCTGATCTCCAACATCGCCTGAGCACTCGAGGGAACCCGCAACTCCCCCTGCCACCGGCTCGGCCCGGTCAACAGCGACGGGTCATTGGCGTGCGGGGTGATCGCGATCGGCCGGGTGTGCGGCACCGCCATCGGCACCGAACCCATCGAGACCACCAGCCGTACGCCGAGTCGCTCCACCAGGTGTCGCACGGCGCCGGCGAAGGCCTCCCACTTGTTGTCCGGCTCGGGACCGGTCATCAGCAGGTACGACGTGCCCGCCGCGTCGACCACGGACCTGACCACCAGACGGGGCGTCTCATAGCCCTGGTAGTGGTCACGCATGAAAGTGATCGGTGGCCGCCGCGCCCGATAGTCGTAGAATTCGTCCACCTCGAACGTGGCGATCACCGGATCGTTGTCCCAGAGGTGGCCGGCCGCCAACTGGCCCGCATGCCCGGCGTCGAGGAAGCCGTCCAGAGCCATCACCAGCACCGGCCGCCGGGTCGGGTCCACCTCCGCGAGCTCATCGATGATGTGCACCAGCTTGCGCGGTTTCGACACCGGCCCCTCCTCCATGTCACGACTGTCCGGACCAAACTCCCGACTGGGTCAACCATAGAGAACCGCCACCACGGCCGTGGTCTTCCCGCCGCCCGACACTCCTGGCGTGTTGTCGGTCTCAGCCGAAGGTTGCCACGATCCGGCGGGCCGCGCGGGTGGCCAACGCCGCCTCGTCGTAGCCGAGGACGCGACGCAGCACCGCGTCGCCGTCGGCGTCGGAGCCGGCCGCCGCGAACGCGTCGAAGAGCCGCCACAGGGCCTGCTCCCCGGCGGTGGCCACGATGTGCTCGCAGGCCCACCAGGCCAGCCCGTAGTTGGCGGCGGAGTCACCGGTGTTGAACTCCTCGTCGCTGGGGAAGCCGTCGACCCCACGGCGGGCCAGGGCCAGCGCCTCCCGGGCGATCATCCGGGACTCCCTCGGGATCGGTTGCACCGAGATCCACTCGGCCAGCCCCTCGTTCAGCCACAGCGGCACATGCCGGTCATGGCCACCCAACGCCACGTGGGTGAGTTCGTGCCGGATCAACCGGTCCCGGGCCGCCCCCTCACGATCCAGCATCCGCGGGTGCAGCATGAACCGGTACGCCGCCATCTGGTGGCCCCCGGGGCGGGCCGGGACCGCGAACGTGACCCCGTCGAGACGCTCCGGGTCGCCACCGGGCAGGTTCGGCAGGGATTCGAAGAAGTGGGTGTCGGAGAGGGCGTAGACCACCACCCGGCGCGACCACGGCTGCGGCACGTGCGCCGCCACGACGCCCATCCCTGCCTCGACCGCGGAGAGCACGGGCAACGCCTGCCGTACCGAGGCGGCGTCGAAGATCCCCAACACCCCGCTGCCTTCACGAACCATCACCGGACCCGCGTCCCAGGGCGCGACGGCGATGCCTGAATCTCCCACCGGGGTGACCCCCGACAACCCCAAGCTGCTGCCGACCCGGGTGAACCGCAGCCGCTGCCGCATCACCACCGGCCTGGTGTCGTACTCACGCAACTGCACCCGCAGTACGGCGGTCATCGTCACCTCGGCGCCCAGATCGGTGACCGTGTCGGCCACCGGCAGGTACCGGAAGCGCTGCAACGGGAACTGGGCGAGGTTGTCGAACCAGACCCCCTGCTCGGCCCGGAAGTCCCGGTCCTCGACCAGGCCGGCCAGGAACGCGGCCCGGTCTCCGGTGCGGACCACCTGGGAGCGGTCGGCGAGGGCCTGCTCGACCAACGCGAGCGCGGAGGCACCGGTGCTGCCGGAGCGCTCCGGCCGGTCGGGGGCCAGCAGCTGACAGGAGGCCATCGGGACGGCCAGCAGCGCCACCAGTGCCGCACGCCGCGATGCGACGATCAGGCCCGGGTCAGAAGGCTCCTCTGCTGTTGTCGGCATCAATGAGAGAACGACCCTGGTCGAGTGCCGTTACGTCCTCCACGACGTCCCTGGCCAGCGTCTGGGCATCCAGCCCGGCCCGCTCCAGGATGACCGCGCGCTTGGCGTGGTCGAGGAACTGCTGCGGCACCCCCCGCACCCGCAGCGGCGTGTCCACCCCCGCGTCGCTGAGCGCCTGCAGCAGCATCGCTCCGCAGCCGCCGACCCGTCCGTTGTCCTCCACACTGACCACCAGCCGATGCTCGGCAGCGAGCTCGACGAGGCCCGGGTGCACCGGCTTGACCCAGCGCGGGTCCACCACGGTGACGCCGATGCCCTGGTCGACCAGACGCTCGGCCACTTCCACCGCGGTGCCACACATCGCCCCGACCCCGACGACCAGCACGTCCCGGCGTCCGGTGCGCACCAGAATGTCGGGCGGGCTGGGGGCGGTCGAGCCGTCGGCATCGGCGGCGAGCCGGCCCACCGCCTCGATGTCGGCCGGTGGCGGGCCCTTCGGGAACCGCACCACGGTCGGTCCGTCGTCGACGGCCACCGCTTCGTTCAGCAACTCTCGCAGCCGGGTGGCGTCGCGGGGAGCCGCGATCCGTAGCTTCGGGACCACCTGGAGCACGGACAGATCCCACATCCCGTTGTGACTGGCTCCGTCGTCACCGGTGACACCGGACCGGTCCAGCACGAAGGTCACCGCACAGTCGTGCAGCGCGACGTCCATCAGGACCTGGTCGAAGGCGCGGTTCAGGAAGGTCGCATAGACCGCCACCACCGGGTGCAGGCCACCCATCGCCAGCCCGGCCGCGCTGGTTGCGGCGTGCTGCTCGGCGATGCCCACATCGAAGGTGCGCTCGGGGAATCGGGACGCGAACCGATCCAGACCGACCGGGTGCATCATCGCTGCGGTGATCGCCACCAGGTCGGGGCGCCGCTCACCGATGGCGACGATCTCGTCGGCGAACACATCGGTCCAGATCCGACCCTTGGGGATCTCCTCACCGGAGTCGACGTCGAAGGCACCGGGGGCATGGAACTGGTCGGCCTCGTGCTGCTCGGCCGGGTCGTAGCCGAAGCCCTTGCGGGTGATCGCGTGCACGATCACCGGGCCGTTGAAGCGCTTGGCCTGGCTCAGCACCTGCTCCATCGCGGCACGGTCGTGGCCGTCGACGGGGCCGACATACTTCAGGCCGAGATCCTCGAAGAGGCCCTGGGGCGCGATCGCGTCCTTGATGCCCTTCTTCATCGCGTGCAGGGCGTCGTACGCCGCGTGGCCGACGCCGGGCACGGCGGTGATCCGGCGCTTCACCTGCTCCAGTGCCTGCTCGTAGCGTGGGTTGGTGCGCAGCGCGGTCAGCGCGGTGGCCAGCCCACCGATCGTCGGCGTGTAGGAGCGGCCGTTGTCGTTGACCACGATCACCAGCCGGCTGTCGGTGGCGATGGCGATGTTGTTCAGGGCCTCCCAGGCCATCCCCCCGGTCAGGGCGCCGTCACCGATGACGGCGACCACGTGCCGGTCCTCGCCGCGGATCCGGAACGCCTTGGCCAGCCCGTCGGCGTAGCTGAGCGCCGTGGAGGCATGGGAGTTCTCGACCAGGTCGTGCTCGGACTCGGCCCGACTCGGATAGCCACTCACCCCACCCTCCTGACGGAGGTTGGCGAAGCCATCGACCCGGCCGGTCAGCAGTTTGTGCACGTAGGCCTGGTGCCCGGTGTCGAAGACGATCCGGTCCTTGGGCGAGTCGAAGACCCGGTGCACGGCCATCGTCAACTCCACGACACCGAGGTTGGGGCCCAGGTGCCCGCCGGTCCGCGAGCAGGTCTGCACCAGGAAGTCCCGGATCTCTACCGCGAGGGTCTCCAGTTGTGCCGACGACAGGTCACGCAGGTCCCGCGGGGACGAGATCGACTGGAGGAGGCCCATGATCGGCGAGTCTAGCGCCTCACTCCCCATCGAAGACGGCCACGGCGGGCTCGTGCAGGCTGCCCATCCAGACCCGTCCGTCGTGCTCCCGGACGCCGGTCACCATGTGGAAGTGCGGGTGGTCCAGGTCGAGGTCGCGGACCTTCACCCCCGCGTCGTCGTACGCCTGCACCCGGATGGTGCGCTTCGGCTTCGGCTGCAGCCGTTCGGGGACCTTGGTGACCTGCTTGCGCAGCCACATCGGGCCCTGTTGCACGCGTTCGACGATCGGGTCGGTCGGCGAGGCGAGGGTGACCCAGATCAAGCCGTCGCTGCCGCGGGCGATGTTGTCGGGGTAGCCGGGCAGGTCCTCGACGAGCAGGTCGGTGGTGCCGGACCGCTCACCGGAGAGCCAGTGCCGGACCACGGTCCGGGCAGCGGTCTCGGCGACGGCGACAAAGGACTCGTCGGCGGCGAGTGCGACCCCGTTGGCGAAGCCGAGCCCGGTGAGCACGACCTGCGGCTCCCCGTCGCCACCGAGGCAGAGCAGCCGTCCGGTCCGGGTGTTCTGGACCAGATCGTCCTTCCATCGTTCGATCCCGTACTGCAGCGACGAGTCGGTGAACCAGATCTGGCCACGGCTGCTGATCGCCGCGTTGTTGCAGAACTTCATCGGCACCCCGTCGACGGCGGCCAGCACCGGCTCGATGCCCCCGGTGCCGACGTCGACCCGGAGCAGGCCGCGGTGGGCGTCGCAGACCAGCAGCCGTCCGTCACCGTCGACCTCGATGCCGAGCGGCCGCCCGCCGGTATGGGCGATGCGGTCGATCTTGCGGCCGTCGTGGGACAGCCGGAAGATCGCACCGTCCGCGGTCCCGGTGAAGACGGCGCCCTCGTCGGCTCCGGTGAGACCGACGACGACGTCCTCGGCTCCGTGGGCAGGGACCTGGTGGACGGTGAAGCTCATCGGGCCTCCGTGAGTCGGCGGTACTGGTCTGAGCCGAGGAAGTCGGCGAGCGCCAGGGCGGCGCTGCGGGTCAGCGGCAACTCTAAGGCCCGCTCCGGCGACACGAACACCATCTGGCGCCCCTCGTGGCACTCGATGTCGGCGTCGCTCAGGTCCAGCCCACAGACGAAGAGAGCCACCCGTCCGGCAGGCTCGCCCTCCCGGTAGGTGACCCGGTCCTCCCGCCACCACGCCAACCCGTCGGTGAGCCGGACCCCGGTCTCCTCGGCCAACTCACGATAGGCCGCGGCCAGGTCCGACTCCCCCGCGTCCACGTGGCCGCCGGGGAAACCCCAGGTCTCCGGGTCGATCCTGGCGTGCTCGTCGCGCTCCTGCAGCAACAGCCAGCCCCGACGGTCGACCGCGATCACGGAGGCGAAGCGTTGCATGGCGCCGAATCTACCGGGACGGCCGCGGTCGGCGTCGCCCCTCAGAGCCGGGGACGGAAGCGGCGCCCCCGCAACGCCTCCTCGACCAGCCCGACCTCCCGGCGTACGCCGGCGAGTCGGGCCTCCTCGATCTGCCAGGTCTGCACCGCGGCCTCCACCACCGCGGCGGAGGCGACGTCGGCCAGGTCGATCCGGGTGTCGCGCAGCCCTCGCCTGGCCGCGGTCTGACCGGCCTCCACCTGGAGCACCGCGAACCGGGCCAGCACCACCGGGTGCCGGCGCAGGCCCGGGTAGTGGCGGAACCCGGGTGGGCACAGGTCCAGCAACCAGTTGACCGCGGTCCTCTCCCAGTCCGGTGCGTCGGGTGGCCGGACCTGACGCGGCCAGCCCGGCGGCGCAGACTGTGCGAACATGTGTTCGAGTCTACTCGTGGGTGAGGAGTGCTGAGGACGGGTGCGCGAAGATGACCGGGTGACGGATCCGCTGGCGCAGTTCACCGAGCCCACTCGGGCCTGGTTCACCGCGTCGTACCAGGCACCGACGCCTGCCCAGGCCGCGGCATGGCGGACCATCGGGGCGGGCGAACACACCCTGGTGGTGGCCCCGACCGGCTCGGGGAAGACGCTGGCTGCGTTCCTGTGGAGCCTGGACCAACTGCTGTCCGGCACCCGCCCGGAGGACCCGCAGCGACGCACCCGGGTGCTCTACATCTCGCCCCTGAAGGCGCTGGCGGTGGACGTGGAGCGGAACCTGCGAGCACCGCTGGCCGGCATCCGGCACGCGGCGGCCCGCCAGGACGCGGTGGAACTGCCCGAGATCCGCATCGGTGTCCGGTCCGGGGACACCCCGGCGGCCGACCGGCGGCGGCTGGTCCGGACCCCTCCGGACATCCTGATCACCACCCCGGAGTCGCTGTTCCTGATGCTCACCAGCGCGGCCAGGGAGTCGTTGCGGGGCATCGACACCGTGATCGTCGACGAGGTGCACGCGCTGGCCGGCGGCAAGCGCGGTGCGCACCTGGCGCTCTCCCTGGAACGTCTCGACGCGCTGTTGGACTCCCCCGCGCAACGGGTCGGACTCTCCGCCACCGTCCGCCCACACGACGAGGTGGCACGCTTCCTCGGCGGCGTCGCCCCGGCCCGGGTGGTGGCCCCGGCGGCTCAGAAGGAGTGGGACCTGCAGGTGGTCGTCCCGCACCCAGACATGAGTGAGCCGGACAACGACGAACGGTCGGTGTGGCCCCAGGTCGAGGAGCGGGTCGCGGACCTGGTCACCGGGCACCGGTCCACGATCGTGTTCACCAACTCGCGTCGCCTCGCCGAGCGGCTGACCAGCCGGCTCAACGAGATCGCCGACGAGCGGGGCCTCGGCGTGCTGGCCCGGGCGCACCACGGCTCGGTGGCCAAGGAGCAGCGGGCCGCGATCGAGGACGATCTCAAACGGGGGCTGCTCCCCTGCGTGGTGGCCACCTCCAGCCTGGAGCTCGGCATCGACATGGGTGCGGTGGACCTGGTGGTGCAGATCGAATCACCACCGAGCGTGGCCAGCGCCCTGCAACGGGTCGGTCGGGCCGGGCACCAGGTCGGCGAGGTCTCCGCCGGGGCACTGTTCCCCACCCACCGCAGCGATCTGCTGCCGACGGCGGTCACGGTACGGCGGATGCGCACCGGCGACATCGAGGCATTGCGGGTGCCGAGCAACCCGCTCGACGTCCTGGCCCAGCAGGTGGTGGCCGCCTGCGCGTTGGAGTCCTGGCAGGTGGACGACCTGTATGCCCTGGTCACCCGCAGCGCCCCGTTCGCGGCGCTCCCCCGCAGCGTCTACGAGGCCACCCTGGACCTGCTCGCCGGCCGCTATCCCTCCGACGACTTCGCCGAGCTGCGGCCGCGGCTGACCTGGGACCGGGTCACCGGCACCCTCACCGGCCGGCCGGGCTCCCAGCGGCTGGCCGTGACCAGCGGCGGCACCATCCCGGATCGGGGCCTGTTCGGCGTGTTCCTGGACGGGGCATCGGCGACCGGCTCGGCGACGGGCAGGCGCGTGGGTGAGCTGGATGAGGAGATGGTCTACGAGTCCCGGATCGGTGACGTGTTCACGCTCGGCACCAGCGGCTGGCGGATCACCGACATCACCCATGACCGGGTGCTGGTGGTGCCGGCACCGGGAGTGCCGGGGCGGCTGCCGTTCTGGAAGGGCGACACCCCGGCCCGCCCGTTCGAGTTGGGGGCGGCGATCGGGGCCTTCGCACGCGAGCTCGAGTCCGCCGACGATCCGGTGGCGATCGCCACCGGGTCCGGCCTCGACCAGCACGCGGTGGCCAACCTGATCGGACTGGTCACCGAGCAGCGTGAGGCGACCGGCTCGTTGCCGACGGACCGACGGATCGTGGTGGAGCGGTTCCGTGACGAGTTGGGCGACTGGCGGCTGGTGGTGCACTCGCCGTACGGCGCTGCGGTGCACGCTCCGTGGGCGCTGGCGATCAACGCCAGGCTCCGGGAGCGGTACGGCATCGACGGCCAGGCGGTGGCGGCCGACGACGGGATCGTGGTGCGCATCCCGGACACCGAGGCGGAGCCCCCCGATGGCCACCTGGTGCTCTTCGACGCCGACGAGATCACCGCGCTGGTGACCACCGAGGTGGGTGGCTCGGCGCTCTTCGCGGCGCGGTTCCGCGAGTGCGCCGCCCGTGCCCTGCTGCTGCCGCGCCGCGACCCCGGTCGACGCAGCCCCTTGTGGCAGCAGCGACAGCGCGCCTCACAGCTGCTGGAGGTGGCGGCCAAGCACCCCTCGTTCCCGATCGTGCTGGAGACGCTGCGTGAGTGCCTGCAGGATGTCTACGACCTCCCCGGCCTGATCGAGGTGTTGCGACGGATCGGGTCTCGCCAGGTGCGGGTGGTCGACGTCGTCAGTCACGCCCCGTCGCCGTACGCGAAGAACCTGCTCTTCTCCTACGTCGCCCAGTTCATGTACGAGGGCGACTCGCCCATCGCCGAACGTCGTGCCGCCGCCCTCACCTTGGATCAGGGGCTGCTGGCCGAACTCCTGGGCACCTGCGAACTGCGGGAGCTGCTGGACCCGGCGGTGCTCACCGAGACCGAGGCCGAACTTCAGCGCACGGCCGTGGAGCGTCGCGCTCGCGACGCCGAGGGCATCGCCGACCTGCTGCGGCTGGTGGGCCCCCTGTCGATCGCCGAGGTCGCCGCCCGGGCCACCCTCGACCCGGCGCCGGCCGTGGCGGCCCTGCAGACGGCCCGTCGGGTGGTGCCCGTGCGCATCGCCGGCGAGGAACGGTGGGCGGTCGTCGAGGACGTCGCCCGGATGCGGGATGCGCTGGGCGTCCCGGTGCCACCTGGGACGCCTGCCGTGTTCACCGAGCCGGTCGACGATCCGCTCGGTGACCTGATCGGTCGCTATGCGCGCTGCCACGGACCGTTCACGGCCGCCGAGGTGGCGACCCGGTACGGCCTCGGCGCTGCGGTGGTCGATCCGGTGCTGCGGCGGCTGGCTGCCGGTGGCCGACTGGTCTCCGGCGAGTTCCGCCCCACCGGCGCCGGGGTCGAATGGTGTGACGCCGACGTGCTCCGGCGACTGCGTCGCCGCTCCCTGGCCCGGCTGCGCCGCGAGGTCGAACCTGTCGACCCTCAGGTGTTGGCGCGGTTCCTGCCCGCATGGCACCACGTCGGTGGCCGGTTGCGGGGGGTGGAGGGCGTGCTCACCGCGGTGGAGCAGTTGGCCGGGGCGGCGCTGCCGGCCTCGGCGCTGGAGTCGCTGGTGTTGCCGGCGCGGGTGGTCGACTATGCGCCATCGATGCTGGACGAGCTGACCACGGCCGGGGAGGTGCTGTGGGTCGGCGAGGGTGCGCTGCCGGGCAACGACGGCTGGGTGTCGTTGCACCTGGCCGACTCCGCGGCCTGGACGCTGCCCGCGCCGGGCCCGGTGGAGACGCCACTGGCACAGGCCGTCGCCGACCGGCTGGCCCCGGGCGGCGGCTGGTTCCTGCGACAGGTGGCCGACGGGTTCCCCGACGCCGGTGACGGTGAGGTCGCCGAGGCACTGTGGCAGCTGCTGTGGTCGGGGCGAGTCACGGGTGACACCCTGGCGCCGCTGCGCAGTCGGCTGGCCTCGGGCGGGACCACGCACCGGTCCCGGTCCGCGCCGCCGCGGGGGCGAGGGGTACGCCGCACCCGCGTCTCACTGCCGGTCCGCCCCGACGCGGTGGGCCGGTGGTCGGCCCTGCCCGCCGCCGACGGGGACGCCACCCGCCGCAGCCATGCCCTGGCCGAGAGCCTGCTGGAACGGCACGGGGTGGTGACCCGGGGTGCGGTGACCAGCGAAGGGCCGACGGGGGGCTTCGCGGCCGCCTACCGGGTGCTGTCCGCGTTCGAGGACGCCGGACACTGCCGCCGTGGCTACTTCGTGGCCGGGCTGGGCGCTGCCCAGTTCGCGACCACCGGGGCGGTGGACCGGCTGCGCACCTTCACCGAGGCAGCCTCCGGGGGCGACCCGGTCCTGCTGGCCGCCACCGACCCGGCCAATCCCTACGGCGCCGCGTTGCCGTGGCCCGCGCGTCGTCCCGACGACGAACCCGCCGGCCACCGGCCCGGTCGCAAGGCCGGCGCGGTGGTGGTGCTGGTCGACGGAGCCCTGGTCCTCTACGTCGAGCGGGGCGGCCGGACCCTGCTCACCTGGAGCCACGACGAGGAGACCCTGGTGACGGCCAGCACCGCGTTGGCGGCCGCGGTACGACGTGGCGCCCTGGGTCGGTTCACGGTCAGCAAGGCGGACGGGGCGCCGGTGCTGGGAAGCGGTCAGACAGCGCTGCGCAGCGCGTTGGAACGCACCGGCTTCATTCTGACCCCGAGGGGTCTGCGGCTGCGCGGTTGAGCGAGCCGGCGTCAGGCGGCCGAGGCGACCGGGCCGCGCAGACCGCCCACCGGGATCGGGGTGGCCGCGACCAGGGCGGCGTGCTCCTCGATGGCCACCGCGTGACTGACCTCGCGGAGCACGTCGGAGAGCGGCACGTCCAGCGCCGAGCAGAGCGAGGCGAGCAGCTCCGAGGAGGCTTCCTTCTGGCCGCGCTCGATCTCGGAGATGTAGCCGAGGCTGACCCGGGCTTCCGCCGAGACCTCACGCAGGGTCAGGCCGCGGAGCTGGCGCTGCTCCCGCAGCACGTCACCGAGCAGTCGCCTGAACAGCACCATGGCGGACCCTTTCACGTCGTGTTCTCGTCCTCGTGGGGTCAACGCTACCTGAGTGCCGAACCTTCCCGGCGGGTACGGCTCACTGGGTGGGCCCCGTGTCGACTCCGAGTCGCTGCAGCAGACACGCCAGGGCCCGGTCGCAGGCGACCGTCCGGATCCGGCCACGGTCCCCGGTCAGGCCGAGTTCGACGGCCCCGGCGCCGTCCGGGCCGGCGTACCCGAGGAAGACGGTGCCGACCGGCTTCCCCTCCTGCAGCTCCGGTCCCGCGACCCCGGTGGTGGCCAGTCCCCAGTCGCTGCCCAGCAGCCGGCGCACGCCGGCCGCCATCGCCTCCGCGCACTCGGCCGAGACGACGCCCGGGCCGGACACCACCGACTCGGGCACGCCCAGCACCTCGACCTTGACCTCGGTGGCGTAGGCGATCACGCCGCCGCGGAACATCAAGGATGCGCCGGGGGCGCTGGCCACCGAGGCACCCAGCAGTCCGGCCGTCAGCGATTCGGCGACGGCGAGGGTGAGACCCCGGTCGGTGCAGGTGCGGACGGTGAGGGTGGCCAGCTCACTGACCGCGGCCGGATCGCGCATGTGTTTCAGTCTGCCCGACGGCTCAACGCCGGCGGCCGCGGCAGCGTTCCTGACCCGGCGGTGACACGTGCGCCGGCCGACCCAGCGCCCGACCGCATCCCGCGCTCGTCGTCTCGGCGAGCAGACCCACGATGATCGGATCGTGGTCGGAGGAACGGAACGGGTCGGGCCGGTGGAAGTCGGTGGCGTGGTAGTTGTGCCGGCTGTACTCCAGGGCCACCGACTCGCCGGAGTTGATGTTCCAGATGTCCACGCCGGTGGAACGCTGCTGGGCGGCCTGGTTCATCAGCACGTGGTCCAGTGACCCGGATCGGCCGCCGAACGAGTAGGAGTACTTCTCCAACTGATGGTGGCGGGTGGCGTTCACGTAGCCGGCGTCGTAGAGGACCTGCAGCGGGTCCTCCTCCGTGTAGGAGTTGAAGTCACCGACCAGCAGCACCGACTCCACCCCGGCGGTCACCTCCGGGATCCAGTCGCGCAGCGCTTCGGCCTGCAGCATCCGGGAGGCCACCGAGGAGCCCTGGCCGTCGCCGGTGTCCTCATCGCCCGGATGCGGCCCCGGTGATCCCTTCGACTTGAAGTGGTTGACGACCACGAAGAACGGCTCGCCGCCGCCGACAGGCACGAAGGCCTGGCCGATCGGCTCACGGGCGTTGCCGAAGGCCTGACCCGGCTCGCTCTGGTCACCCAGCGCCCGCGGTTCGCCGGTGGGCACGACCGCGGCGGGCTTGTAGATCAGGGCGTTGGTGATCACGTCCTGCAGCCCGACGTCCGGCAACTCGGTCGACGACGGCACCGCCGCCCATACGCCGGCACCCTCGGCCTCGTTCAGTGCGGCCACCAGTTGCTCGGTGGCCTGATCGGCGGGGTTGCCCATCCGGGCCGAGTTCTCGATCTCGATCAGGCCCAGAACATCCACGTCCATGGCCGTGATCGCGGCGACGATCTTCTCCTGCTGCCGCTCGAACTGGGCCGCACTCCAGGCGCCCCGCTGCGGGCAGCCGGTGCGCACCGTGGACCCGTTCCCGGCGCGATCGTAGTAGGGCGCGCACGCCGGGTCCGACTCTCCCAGGGTCGGGAAGTAGTTGAGGACGTTGAAGGCGGAGACCTGCAGGTCCGCCGCGCCGATCAGCGCCTGATCGGGTGCGTCGGTGCGGGTGTCGGCGACGGTGATCGGCGCGGTGCTGTTGTCGGGGCCGGTCACGGTCCGCAGCGGCTGGAAACGGTACGTCGGGTTGCTCGGCGAGCCGCCCTCGGTGAGGATCACGTCCTCGGTGAAGGTCACTGGGGCGCCGACCCGCACCGGCTGATCGGTGGAGATCCAGGCCGGAGTCAGGTGGCCGTTGACCAGGCACGGCACCGGGCGCGGCATGCAGGTTCCGGCGCTGAAGCTCTGAGCCATGTAGTTGGCGCTGGAGCCGTCGTCCAGGACGATGACCCGGGCCTCGTTGTCCGCGGCCACCGCGGCCGCCTCGGCACTGCCGGGCCGGGCCACCTCGGTGGGTTGGATCAGCGGCTGCTCGCCCACGGCCAGCCCCAGCTCGCCGAACTGTTGGGTGAGGTAGGTCTCGGTGACCGTGAAGGTCCCCAAGGGGCTGACCAGCATCCCCTCCAGGCTCTCCTTCTCCGCTGCGGTAGCCGGCCAGGTCGCGGTGATGGCCGGCAGCACCGCGGCTGCCTCCTCGTCGAGCACGCTGACCTGACCCGCGGAGACCGAGATCTGGGTGGCTCCGGCGTACTCCGAGGCCAGACCGGTCACCTGCACGTGGTCGCCCGGCTCGACGGTCACCGGGAAGCAGCCGGCGTCGCAGTTCTGGTAGACGAAGATGCCGTCGGATGCTTCGTGACCGGCCAGGTCGATGGGACCACCGGTGCCGGCGGTCTGCAGGTAGAAGCCGAAGAACCCTCCGGTGGGGTAGGCCGCAGTGACGACGCCGCGGGTGGTCACCTGCTGGTTCAGGTACGGGGTGGTGAACCCGGTGCCCTGGATCTCGGCGATCGTCAGCTGCACCGGCTCCGCCGGGGCCGGGAGTGTCTCGCCGGATGAGTTGGTCGGGGTCATCTCGGTGGTGGTGCGGAAGTCGGCGGCGTTGTCGTCGGTGTCGGTGCCATGCGCATCGCGGGTCAGTGAGGAGGCGGCCGAGTTGGCCGGCGCGGCGGCGCTGCCCTCGTAGCGGGCGGCCGAGCCATAGCCGACGAAGTCGATCAGGTCCGCGACCGGGAACTCGTCGTTCCCGGGGCCATCGGGGTCCAGCGGTGTGGTCACCCTGGCCAGAAAGATCTGGCCGTTCGCGATCGCCATGTTGATGGAGGAGTAGCTGGCGTCGGCCTCGACGGGCAGGGCGGTGCCGTTGCCGCCACCGCTCTGCAGCTGGATCAGGTAGTGGCCGCCGCCCGGCACCTCGTCGTCGGGGAGCACGAACACCTGGCTGCTGCCGGGGGCGCCGGTGTTGCCGGCGGCGGCGTACTGGAGGCTGAGCCCCGCCAGCGAGATCGGCTCCTGGCTCGGGTTGTGCAACTCCAGCCAGTCGTGGGTCCAGACGGCGCCACTGTTGCCGCCGGCGGTGTAGAACTCGCTGATCACCAGCTCGGTGCCGTCAGGGCTGGCCTGGGCCGTGGAGATGGTGCCGGCGGCCAGGCCGGACGCGACCAGCATCAGCATGGACAGGCGGATGACGACACGAGACAGAGACACCGAGGGCTCCCGAGGACAGCGAGTGGATGGTGGACCTCAGCCTGCCACAGCTGCTCGCCCTCCCGGGCGAACTCGGCGCGACGTCAGCGCGACGTCAGGGCAACGATCGCGACAACGTCGGGTGTCGGATCAGCGGCCGCGGATCTGGTCGCGCTGCCGCCACACGTCGCGGAAGAACTCGAAGCCGGACCAGAGCGTCATCGCCACCGCCGCGGCCAGTGCCACCTGGGCGGCGTAGAAGACGACCAGGCCCGGGGTCTCCAGGACCCCCTCGACCTGTCGCAGCGGCAGCACCAGCAGCCCGAGCGCCAACGCCTGCAGCGTGGTCTTGATCTTGCCGCTGTTCGCGGCCGCGATCACCACGTTCTTGAGCACCGAGAGTCGGAGCAGGGTCACGCTCCACTCACGCAGCAGGACCACGATGGTGACCCACCACCAGATGTCGCCGACCAGCGAGAGCGCGATGAAGGCCATCCCGGTGATCGCCTTGTCCGCGATCGGGTCGGCGATCTTGCCGAAGTTGGTCACCAGGTTGTGCTTGCGAGCCAGGTCGCCGTCGATCTTGTCGGTGATCATCGCCACCGCGAAGATCGCGAAGGCGGTCAGTCGCCATCCCACCGAGTCGCCGTCGTCCATCAGCAGCGCCACCGCGAAGAAGGGCACCGCGACGATCCGTAGCGTGGTGAGCAGGTTGGGCACGTTCCAGTTCGAGACGGCGGTGTCGGTCATCGGGTTCCCACTTCCTCGCCCGCAACCGGGGTGGCGATCAGATCGATCCCGTCGGTGTCCACCACACGGGCCCGGACCAGGTCCCCCACCGCGTGCCCGGGGCCGATCCGGGTGCTGCCGTCGACCTCGGGGCCCTGGAAGCCGGCGCGTCCCTCGCCGTCGGCCGACTCGACGAGCACGTCGATGACCTCGCCGAGTCGTTCCTCGGCTCGCTGGGCGGTGAGCTCCTGCACCAGGTCGTTCGCGTGCGCGACCCGGGCCCGGATCTCGTCATCGTCGAGCTTGGTGGACGCCTCGAAGCCTGCGGCTTCGGTGCCGTCCTCGTCGGAGTAGCCGAACACGCCGACCACATCCATCCTGGCCTCGACCAGGAAGTCACAGAGGGTCTGGAACTCGTCCTCGGTCTCGCCGGGGAAGCCGACGATCACGTTGGACCGCACTCCGGCCTCCGGGGTCAGCGCGCGGACCCGGGCCAGCAGGTCCAGGAACGAGTCGGGGTCGCCGAACCGGCGCATCCGACGCAGCACACTGGCGCTGGCGTGCTGGAACGAGATGTCGAAGTAGGGCACCACACCCTCGGTCTGCGCGATGACCTCCAGCAGGCCCGGCCGGATCTCGGCCGGCTGCAGATAGGAGAGGCGCACCCAGTCGATGCCGTCGACGGCGGCCAGCTCCGGGATCAGTGACTCCAAGAGTCTGAGGTCACCCAGGTCCTTGCCGTAGGAGGTGGTGTTCTCGCTGACGCAGAAGATCTCCCTGACCCCCTGGTCGGCCAGCCACCGTGCCTCGGCGAGGACGTCGGTCGGGCGGCGGCTGAGGTAGGAACCGCGGAAGCTCGGGATGGCGCAGAAGGTGCACCGTCGGTCACAGCCGGACGCCAGTTTCAGCGGCGCCATCGGCCCGGTCTCGAGTCGCTGTCGGGCCGGCGCGTGGCCGGGCACCGTCACCCCCGCCTCAGCACGGTCGACGGGGCTGATCGGCAGCAGCAGCCTGCGGTCGGTGGGGGTGTGGGACTGGTGCTTCTCCCCCGCCACGATCGCACGCAGCCGACTGGCGATGTCGGGGTAGTCGTCGAAGCCGAGCACCGCGTCGGCCTCGGGCAGGGCGTCGGCGAGTTCGGCGCCGTACCGCTCCGCCAGGCAGCCGACCGCGACCACCGCCCGGGTCCGGCCGTCGTCCTTGAGGTCGGCGGCCTCCAGCAGGGTGTCGACGGAGTCCTTCTTGGCCTGCTCGACGAAGCCGCAGGTGTTCACCACCACGGTGTCGGCATCAGCGGGATCGGTCACCAGCCGGAACCCGTCGGCGGCGAGCCGGCCGGCGAGTTCCTCGGAGTCGACCTCGTTGCGGGCACAGCCGAGGGTCACCATGGCCACCGCCAGCGGGGTGTCGGCAGGGGTGGAGGCGTCAGTGGTCGTCATGATCGCCCCTGAGTATGCCGGTAGAAGCCGCTCCCGACCCAACCCTGACCCCGCGAGGTGTCGCGGCGGTCAGCGGTTCACGAAGGTGCCGCGTCCGGGCACCCCCGACTCGCCGAGGGTGCCGCGGTTGCGACCGGCCACCTGGATCTGCACCGCGCCCGCGTCGCTGGCCTCCAGCCGCACCGGCGGGACCACGCTCAGGTTGTGCGCGTCCCCGTGCGCCAGCGTTCCCTCCCAGACGAGTTCGCCGGCGCCGTCGTGGACAACGACGTGGGCTCCGCCGGCCACGGCCTTGAGGCGCACCGGGACCGGGTCGGCCGTCTGATGGATGCTGCCGATACCGGCCGAGCCGTTGAGCACCGGTTGGGTGAGTTCGACGGGCGCGTCCATCAGGAGCCGGGCGAACGACCAGACCAGCACCGCAGCCATCACCGCGGCGACCAGCACCGACCAGTTCGGGCCGCCGCGCGTGCCGCGGATCGACCCTCCCGAGGCCAGCTCCGCTTCGAAGACCCGTCGCGGATCGATGGGTGCGTCCGCGTACCGGTCGTCATAGGAGGTGATCAACCCGTTCGCGTCGATGCCGAGGATCCGGGCCAGGGTGCGCAGGTGTCCGCGTGCGTAGAAGTCGCCACCGCAGGCGGCGAAGTCGTCGACCTCGATCGCCTCGATCACGTGCGGCCGGATCCGGGTCCGTTCGGCGAGCGCGTCCACACTCAGTCCGAGCCGGGTGCGGGCTGCCGCCAACTCCGGTCCGATCACCGGGTCGTCGGCCGGTTCGGGCGCCAGCTCCTCCAGATCCAGCGGCGCCACCGGCTCCCCGGGGCGCGCGATCGGCAGCACCCGTTCGCCCCAGGTCTGGATGTCCTCGACGAGGCTCACGCCGCCCTCGTGACGGCGGTACTCACGACCGCCGGTCTCATCGATGACCGGGGCGACCACGGTCGCCTCGGCGCGCACCGCGTCGCGCAGCCGCCGGGAGGGCTCCGGAGTTGGCGAGGGGGCCACCTCCGGGTCACCCTGGCGACGGGCGGCGAGTCGGCCGGCCAGCGCGCCGATGACGGCCGCCAGCAGCGGACGGGGGTCGCGCAACCGGCGGCGGGGTTCGACCACCGGCGTCAGTGGTTCGCCGTCGACCAGCACGGCGGTCTGTCCGGCGAGCAGCCGCAGCGCGTCGCCCAGTTCGGCGCCGGCCTCGACCCGGGTGCTCAGGCCCAGCGGCACCGCGAGCGGCGCTCCGTGCAGTCGTCGGCTCCACGCAGCATGCCTGCCGGCGGCGGGCTCGAGCTCGGCCAGCACCCGGTCCAGGTTGTGCGGGACCAGGACCAGCCGGGCGTCGGTGAGCCGGTGGCGTGGCAGGAGCTCCACCGCCTGCAGGGCACCCCACGGCAGCCCGGTCCAGGCGCGTCCCAGCCGGAGCCGGACCCCCTGGGAGTCCGCGATCAGCAGCGGGGTGCGGGCGTCGGCGAGGCTGCGCAGGTGCGCCACCGCGATGACGGCCATCGATCCGCCGACCAGCAGGTCGACCAGGGCACCGGACGACAGGCCCCGGCCCAGCCACAGCGCCGCCACCACGCCTGCGACCAGTCCGATCAGCCCGGCGGTGCGGCCGTTCCGACGTACCTCGACCGGCTCCGGCGCCAACGACAGCGGTTCGGTGTCCTCGATCTCGGCCCAGTCGCGTGCCTCGCTCATGCCTTCACGCCTCTCCGGTCAGTGTTGCGATCACGTCGTCGACCTCGTCCGGCTTGACCAGCACGTCCCGGGCCTTCGAGCCTTCGCTCGGGCCCACCACGCCACGACTCTCCAGGATGTCCATCAGTCGGCCGGCCTTGGCGAACCCGACCCGCAGCTTCCGCTGCAGCATCGAGGTGGAGCCGAACTGGGTGGAGACCACGAGTTCGACGGCCTGGACGACCAGGTCGAGGTCGTCACCGATGTCGTCGTCGAGCTCCCGCTTGCTCGTCTGCGGGGCGGTGACGTCTTCGATGTACGTCGGCTCGAGCTGCTGCTTGCACGCCGCGACCACCTTGGCGATCTCGGCCTCGGTGACCCAGGCCCCCTGGACCCGGATCGCCTTGGAGGATCCCATCGGCAGGAACAGTCCGTCGCCCTGACCGACCAGCTTCTCCGCGCCGGGCTGGTCGAGGATCACCCGGCTGTCAGCCAGAGACGAGGTGGCGAAGGCGAGCCGGGAGGGCACATTCGCCTTGATCAGTCCGGTGACGACGTCCACGCTCGGCCGCTGGGTGGCCAACACCAGGTGGATGCCGGCGGCTCGGGCCAGCTGGGTGATCCGCACCACCGCGTCCTCGACGTCGCGCGGGGCCACCATCATCAGGTCGGCGAGCTCGTCGACGATCACCAGCAGATAGGGGTACGGCGCCAGGGTGCGTTCGCTGCCCGGCGGCACCTGCACCTTCCCGGCGCGCACTGCCTTGTTGAAGTCATCGACGTGACGGAACCCGAAGTTGGCCAGGTCGTCGTAGCGCATGTCCATCTCGCGGACCACCCAGGCCAGCGCTTCGGCTGCCTTCTTGGGGTTGGTGATGATCGGGGTGATCAGGTGCGGGATGCCCTCATAGGCGTTCAACTCGACCCGCTTCGGGTCGACCATGATCATCCGGACCTCGTCGGGAGTGGATCGCATGAGCACCGAGGTGATCATCGAGTTGATGAAGCTGGACTTGCCCGAGCCGGTGGCGCCGGCGACCAGCAGGTGCGGCATCTTGGCCAGGTTGGCGACCACGAAGCCGCCCTCGACGTCCTTGCCGAGCCCGGCCACCATCGGGTGCGGGTCGCGACGCGCGTTGTTGGAGCGGAGCACGTCGCCGAGGGAGACGATCTCCTTGTCGATGTTGGGGATCTCGATACCCACCGCGGACTTGCCGGGGATGGGGCTGAGGATCCGGACGTCCGAGGAGGCCACCGCGTAGGCGATGTTCTTCTGGATGCCGGTGATCTTCTCCACCTTGACCGCCGGGCCGAGCTCGACGATGTAGCGGGTGACCGTCGGCCCCCGGGTGTAGCCGGTGACCGCGGCGTCGATGCCGAACTCGTCGAGCACTCCGGTGAGCCGGTCGACGACGTCGTCGCTCGCCTTGGACCGTGCCTTGTGCGGTGAGCCGGGCTTGAGCACGTCGCTGGCGGGCAGCGTGTAGGCGATGTCGCCGGAGAGCGCCAACTGCTCGACCCGCTGCGGGAGTTGGGCGTGCGGAGGCGGCTCGATCTCGACCTTGTCGTCGGCGTCGGCCTCGGGCGAGGCGAACTTCTTGGTGGGCCTGTCCTCGGGCGTCTCCGCGGTCGCCGCGGTCTCCTCGGTGGCGGCTCGGCGCTTGCGGCCTCGTTTGGTGTCGACCTCGGGGTCGTTGCCCTCGTGGTAGTCGATGAGCGGAGTTTCGTAGGCCTCGTCCCCTTCGGGCAGCAGGTCGTTGCCGCGCTTGCCCCGCCCCTTGGATCGGATCGGCTTGGTCGGCAGTCCGTCGGGGCCGAGCTCCTCGTCATCCCCGGCCGCGGTGCGACCCAGCACCCGGTCCCGCAGTGCGGCGAGCCGCTCGGGCACTCGATAGACCGGAGTCGCGGTGATCACCAGGAGGCCGAAGACGGCCAGCAGCACCAGCAGGGGCACCACCACGAAGGGGGTCCGCAGCAGGTCGAGCAGCAGGCTGGCGACCACGTAGCCGACGGCACCACCGGCCTCCTGGAGGATCCGGGAGTCGCCGAGCTCGGGCTGAGGGTTGCCGTTGGCGATGTGCACGATGCCGAGCACGCCGAGCCCGAAGGCGCCCCACCCGATGACCTGGCGGCCGACCGGGCCGTTGCGTTCCGGATCACGCATGTTCCGCCAGCCGACGTAGACCAGCAGGAACGGCGCCAGCCAGCCGACCTTGCCCATCATTCCGGTGACCACGGTGCGGACGAAGTCCATCACCGGGCCGGGCAGTTGCCACCAGACCGCTGCCGCAGAGACCATCGCCATCCCGAACAGCAGGAGTCCGAAGCCGTCCCGCCGGTGCTCGGGCTCGAGGTCGCGGGCAGTGCGGCCGATGGACCGCAGGGTCGCGCCGAGCGCGTGCGCAAGACCCATCCAGACCGCAGCGATCCCGGCTCCGAGGGCGGCGAAGAAGCGGTAGACCGGACCGGGTCCGTTGCGCACCGCCCTGGGCGCCGGCCGGCGGGCGTTCTTGGCTCCGGTCCGACTGTTGCCGGACCGGCTGTTGGCTGCACTCCGGGGTCGGGTGCTCGAACTGCCCTTGGGCTTGGACGTGCTCGAACTCCGCGACCGCGGCGGGGAAGACGTACGGGTCGCCATGGTGATGACACTAGATCACCAGTCACACCAGCATCATGCTTCACAGCCGCGTGTCGCGACCGCGCTGCTCAAACGGCCCACAGCGAGAGCAACCACGGAAGCACCACCAGCGCGGTCGGCAGCACCACCACCAGGACCGCGGCGACCAGCACCAGGACGGACTGGAGACGGTGCGGATCCGGGTCGGCCAGCAGGTCCACCCGGGTGACCAGCCCCGCTCCCCCGGCCGGCAGCGCGGCCGCCGGCACCCGGCTCTCGGCCAGCGCCACCAACGCCCGACCCAGGTGTCTGGGATCGCGGCCTCGGACGGCTGCCCGGTCTGCCATCACCTCGACGAGGAGCTTCACCTCGTCCAGCGCCGCCCGGCTCGAGACCCAGCGGGGGAAGGCACGGTGGAGCACGCTGAAGGCCTCCAGCAGCAGGTCGTGGCGGGACCGCAGGTGGGCGCGCTCGTGGGCCAGCACCGCAGCCACCTCGTCCTCGGTGAGCCGGTCCAGCATGCCCGCCGACACCACCACCCGGCTGCCGCCCAGCGCCGGCAGGCAGTAGGCCACCGGTAGGTCGTGGTCGAGCACCTCGACCCCCCGCTCCCGGTGGGCGAGCAGGTCCAACTGGGCCCGGTGCCGTCGCCGCAACTGCCGCAGCGTCGTCCCGACCCGATGGCCGCTGAGCAGCAGTCGGGCGGCGACGAGCGCGGTCACCGCCAGCGCCACCACCGCGATCACCCGGCCGACCCAGTCCCGCTCCGGAGCCCACACGTGTGCGGTGGTCAGCGACAGGCCCGCACCCAGTGCCGCCAGTACCGCGGCCGCTGCCACCGACTGCCACAGCACCAGGCTGGCGCCCGGACTGCGGCGCAGGCGTGGCCACCGGGCCAGGAGTGCCGGCACCGGCCCGGCGAGCAGCACCGCCAGTGCGCCGAGGAGCAGCGGGGTCATTGCTCCAGCCGACTCAGCGCGGCCCGGAGCGCCTCGACCTCATCCGCACTCGCCTCGGCCACGAAGGCCACCAGCGCTCCCGAGCGGTCCGCCGACCCCACCTCGTCCAGAGCCGCGTGCATCAGTTCCGCGGTGAGCTCGCCGCGCGAGGCCCGCGGGCGGTAGGTGTAGGCACGCCCGTCCTTGGTCTGGTCGACCAGGCCCTTGCGGGCGAGCCTCTCCATCACCGTCATCACCGTGGTGTAGGCGATCGACCGAGACTCCGCCAGCGACGCGTGCACGTCGCGCACGGTCACCGACCGGTGATCGGGTAACGCCCACAGCACCTCCAGGACGCCGCGTTCGAGTTCACCGAGGGTGGCTCGGCCCAGGTTGCGGGAGGAGGACGGGAGTTCGGCGTTGTTCACACGGCCGATTGTACCAACGACCCCTTGTCGTACTACATTGCATCGTAGATACTACGATGCGTAGTAATCACTGGCCGAGTGCGACCCGTACAGGTGCACTGCGTGAGCGGAGGCAACACCGTGGAAGTCCTGGATCTCGCCCGACTCCAGTTCGGCATCACCACCGTCTATCACTTCCTGTTCGTGCCGATCACCATCGGCCTCTCCGCGCTGGTCGCGACGTTCGAGACCCTGTGGCTGCGCCGCAAGGACCCGGCGTACCTGCGGCTGACGAAGTTCTTCGGCAAGCTGTTCCTGATCAACTTCGCCATCGGCGTGGTCACCGGGATCGTGCAGGAGTTCCAGTTCGGGATGAACTGGTCGGACTACAGCCGGTTCGTCGGCGACGTGTTCGGCGCCCCGCTGGCCATCGAGGGCCTGCTCGCCTTCTTCCTCGAGTCGACGTTCCTGGGTCTGTGGATCTTCGGCTGGGACCGACTCCCCCGGGCGGTGCACGCCGCCTGCATGTGGCTGGTCCACATCGGCACCCTGTTCTCGGCGTACTTCATCCTCGCGGCCAACTCGTGGATGCAGAACCCGGTCGGTCACACCTACAACCCCGAGACGGGACGGGCCGAGCTCACCGACTTCGCGGCCGTCCTGTTCAACCCGGTGCAACTGGTCGCCTTCCCGCACGTGGTGGCCGCCTGCTACATGACCGGCGGCGCGTTCGTGCTGGGCGTCAGCGGCTGGCTGTACCTGCGCAACCGGCACAGCGACGACGACCGCGCTCTCTACCGCAAGGGGCTGCGCATCGGTGCCGCGGTGACGCTGCTGGCCGGCATCGGCGTCGCGATCACCGGAGACGTGCAGGGCAAAGTGATGACCGAGGTGCAGCCGATGAAGATGGCCGCCGCCGAAGGGCTGTACGAGACGGCCGAGGAGTGCGCGCCGTTCTCGATCCTGACCATCGGCAGCCTCGACGGCACCGAGGAACGCTTCTCGATCACCATCCCGTGTCTGCTCTCCTACCTGGGCACCGGCAGCTTCGACGGTCAGGTCGAGGGCATCAACGACCTCAGGGAGAGGTACGTCGCCGAGTACGGCCAGGACCCCGGCCAGACGTACTACAGCCCCGGCGACTTCACCCCCAACATCCCGGTCACCTACTGGACGTTCCGGCTGATGATCGGCCTGGGTCTGCTCGCCGCCGGCGTCTCGGCGCTGCTGCTCTGGGTGACCAGAGGCGGCCGGATGCCCCGACGCCGCGGATGGGGGGTGGTCGCCCTCTCGGTGCCGGTGGTCACCGTGCTGGCCAGCAGCTTCGGGTGGATCTTCACCGAGATGGGCCGGCAGCCGTGGGTCGTCTACGGCCTGATGACCACCGAGCACGGCGTCTCACCCAGCGTCAGTGTCACCGAGGCGGCGATCTCGCTGATCACCCTCACCGGCCTGTACGCCGTGCTCGCCATCGTTGAGATCGGGTTGCTGGCCAAGTTCATCCGCGCCGGGGCCGATCCGTTCGTCGAGCCGCCGGACCCCACCCACCCCGACCACGACGACGACGCGCCGCTCGTCTTCGCGTACTGAGCAGGAGACCGTCATGGAGCTCACCACCATCTGGTTCCTCGTCATCGCCTTCCTCTGGGTCGGCTACTTCGTTCTGGAGGGGTTCGACTTCGGGGTCGGCGCACTGCTCCCGGTGCTGGCCCGCAACGACCGCGAACGACGGGTGATGATCAACACCATCGGCCCGGTCTGGGACGGCAACGAGGTGTGGCTACTGGTCGCCGGCGGAGCCACTTTCGCGGCGTTCCCGGAGTGGTACGCCACTCTCTTCAGCGGCTTCTACCTGCCGCTGTTGCTGATCCTGCTCGCCCTGATCGTCCGCGGCCTGGCCTTCGAGTACCGCCACAAGCGTCCCGAGGACAGCTGGAAACGGAACTGGGATCTGGCGATCATCGTCGGCTCGGTGGTGCCGGCCGTGCTCTGGGGAGTCGCCTTCGCCAACATCGTCGCCGGGGTGCCGATCGACGCCGACTTCGAGTTCACCGGCAGCATCTTCACCCTGCTGAACCCCTACGGTCTGCTCGGCGGCGTCACCATGCTGCTGCTCTGCGTCACCCACGGTGCGATGTTCGTGGCCCTCAAGACCGACGGGGAGATCCGGCACCGGGCGCGACTGCTCGCCGTCCGGGTCGGCGCCGTCACCTTCGTGGTGGCCGGCGGCTTCTGGACCTGGACGCAGACGGCCCACGGTTCGCTCGCGTCGGCCCCGGTGCTGGTCGCGGCCGCACTGGCGCTGCTCGGTGCACTGCTCGCCGCCGCCAGCGGCCGCGAGGGTTGGGCCTTCACCGGCACCTTCGCCGCCATCGGCCTGATGATGGTCGGGCTGTTCACCGCGCTCTTCCCCGACGTGATGCCGTCGAGCACCGATCCGGCGTACTCGTTGACGGTCACCAACGCGGCCGCGACCCAGTACACGCTGCGGATCATGACCTGGGTGGCGGTGGCGTTCACACCGATCGTCCTCGGCTACCAGGCCTGGAGCTACTGGGTGTTCCGCAGGCGACTCACCGTCGAGCACATCAGCGCAGACGCCCCGGCCCGATGAAGCCCCTGGACCCCGCACTGCTGCCCCACCTGCGGCCCGCCCGGGGCTGGCTGGGGTTGGTCGTCACCGGCAGCGTGCTGGGTGGACTGCTGGTGGTCGGCCAAGCGTTCGCCGTCGCCGCGGTGATCGTCGGGCTGATCCGGGGCGACGACCCGCTGACGCCGGTGCTGTGGCTGCTCGGACTCGCCGGCGGCCGCATGCTTCTCAGCTGGACGGTGGACGTGGCGGCGGCCCGGGCCGCCGCCGCCGTGGCGGCCGGGCTGCGCCGCCGGGTGCTGCACAGTGCCCTCGCACGCACCAATGGCGACCCGCGCACGACCGGCGAACTCACCGCTCTCGCCACCCGCGGGGTGGCCTCGATCGAGCCCTACCTGACGCGCTACCTGCCCGCCCTGGTGGTCGCCGCCGTCCTGCCGGTGCTGGTCGTGGTGGCGATGGTGAGCCAAGACCTGATCGCGGGCCTGCTGGTCGTGGTGACGCTGCCGCTCATCCCGGTCTTCGCGGTGCTGATCGGCCTGAACACCCGGGACCAGGCCGACCGGCAGTGGCGGGCGATGGCCGACCTGGCCGGCCACTTCCTCGACATCGTCCGCGGCCTGCCGACCCTGGTCGCGCACCGACGCGGCGCCGCCCAGGCGGAGACCATCCTCACCGTCAGCCATCGGCACCGGCGGGAGACGCTGCGCACGCTGCGGCTCGCCTTCGCCTCCTCCGCGGTGCTGGAACTGGTGGCGACCCTGTCGGTGGCCCTGGTCGCGGTGATCGTCGGGCTGCGGCTGGCCACCGGGGGGCTGGAGCTGCAGGTCGCGCTGACCGTCCTGCTGTTGGCGCCCGAGGCCTACTGGCCGCTACGACGCGTGGGCGCCGAGTTCCATGCGGCTGCCGAAGGCACCGCGACCTTCACCGAGGTGAACGCGCTGACCGACCCCGTTGCCCCTCAGGCCACTGGCCGGACCGAACTGCCCGGACCGATCCGCCTGAACGGGGTCGGCCTCACCTGGCCGGGCCGCGACGATCCGGCCGTGCAGGGCCTCGACGCCGTCGTCGCCCCGACCGGGATCACCGCCATCCGCGGCCCGTCCGGCTGCGGCAAGAGCACCCTCCTCCAGGCGCTGCTCGGTGAACTGACGCCCAACAGCGGCAGCATCACCGTGGGTGACCTGGTCCTCGGCGCCGACCTCGACGCGGCGGACTGGCAACGCCACGTGGCCCAGGCCCCGCAACGGCCCTGGCTCACCCCCGACACCATCGCCACCAACCTGCGGGTCGGTCGCCCGGATGCCGACGACCCGGCGCTCTGGGACGCGCTGGCGAGGGTCGAGCTCGACCAGGTCGTCCGCGCCCTGCCCGACGGCCTCGACACCCGGCTCGGTGATGACGGCGCCGGCCTGTCGGCGGGCCAACGGGCCCGGCTCGCGCTGGCCCGGGTGGTCCTCGCCGATCGCCCCTGGGTGATCCTCGACGAACCGACCGCCCACCTGGACGCGGCCAGCGAGGCGACGATCCTGGCCACCCTCACCAGGCTGGCCGAGGATCGAGCGGTGATCGTGGTCGCGCACCGGAGCGCCGTCGTGGAGGCGGCTGACCAGGTGATCACCCTGGCTGCGCGGCCATCACCCACCCCGGCTCTGCAGTACCGGGCCGGGCAGTACCGGGCCGGGGAGCACCCACGGCCTGAGCCCACCCCCGCGCCTCGACCGGCGCCGTCGGCCTGCCCGGACACCGATCCCACCCCCGATCACCGCACCCGGGGCCGCTGGGTGCTGGCGATCGTCCTCTCGGTACTGGCCACCATGTCCGGGATCGCCCTGGCCGCCACCGCGGGCTGGCTGATCGTGCGGGCCGCCGAGCAGCCACCGCTGCTGACCCTCACCGTGGCCATCGTGGGGGTGCGCACCTTCGGCATCGCCCGGCCGGCGCTGCGCTACGTCGAACGACTGCTGGCGCACGACGTGGCGCTGGCCGGACTCGCCCAGCACCGCAGCGACGTGTACCGCCAACTCGTGCCGTTGGTGCCCGGACGCCTCAACGGTCGGGCGGACAGCCTCACCGCGGTGGTCGACGACGTGGACGCGCTGGTCGAGGACCGACTCCGTGTCCGACTGCCCCAGTGGACCTGGCTCGGCGTCACCGTGACGACCACCGCACTGGGCTGGCTGATTCTCCCCACCGCGGCCGGAGTGCTGCTGGCCGTCTGCCTGACTGGCCCGGTGGCCTACCTGCTCGCCCGCGCTACCGGTGCCGCCACCGAGACCTCCGTCCTCAACGCCCGAGGGGACCTGGGCCGCCGCGTGCACCAGGTGATCGTCGACGGCCGGCAGGTGGGACTGTGGCAGGCCGAAGAACGAGCCGTCGCCGGCGTCGACGAGGCCGGCAGGGCATTGGCCCGCACCCAACTCAGGTCGGCGATGCTGACCGGCGCCGTCCGAACCCTCCCACTGCTGGCCGCCACCGCTGGCCTGGTGGCGATGGTCGGCCTCACCCGAGCCCCGTACGCGGCGGGCGCCCTCAGCGGCCCGGTGGTGGCGCTGCTGGTGCTCACCCCGCTGGCCCTGCTCGACCTGCTGACGCCACTGGCCGACGCCGGCAGCCTCCGGGTCCGCACCCGCGCGGCCCGGGCACGACTCGACCGACTGGTCCGGCAGCGTCCGGCCGTCACCGACCCGCTCACCCCTCGGCCGCTGCCACAGACCCGACTCGACGTCACCCTCGATCAGGTGTCGGCCAGCTGGGACGACCAGCGTCGGGCACTCACCGACTTCACCGTGTCACTGCCCCCGGGGGCACACGTCGGCATCACCGGCCCGTCCGGATCGGGCAAGAGCACGGCCGCAGCGGTGCTGATGCGCTACCTGTCCCCTACCGACGGCAGCCACCGTGTCAACGGCATCGACGCCCGGTCCGCCACCTTGGCCGAGGTCCGGGAACGCGTCGCCACCGTCGACGACGACCCGTACATCTTCGCCTCCTCGGTGGCCGAGAACGTCCGGTTCGCCCGGCCCGGCGCCGACGACGCCGAGGTGGCCGCGGCGCTGACCGATGCCCACCTCGGGGACTGGCTCGCGGAGTTGCCACACGGGCTGGCGACCCGGGTCGGCGACGGTGGACTCGCCGTCTCCGGTGGTGAGCGGACCAGGATCGGGCTCGCCAGGGCACTGCTGGCCGATCCCGAGCTGCTGGTGCTCGACGAGCCCACCGCGCACCTGGACGGTGACACCGCCCGAGCGGTGGTCGCCGACGTACTGGACCTGTTCGAGGACCGGTCCGTGGTCTGGATCGCCCACGACCGGGTCGGCCTCGACGCGATGGACACCGTGCTGAGCACCGCGCCGGCTACGCCTCGATGACGATCGGGATGATCATCGGCCGGCGCCGGTGGGCCCGGTTCACCCATCGGCCGATGGTGCGGCGGATGGTCTGCTGAAGCTGGTGGGTGTCGGTGGCACCCTCGGCGATCGCCTTGTCGATCGCATCCACGATCGGCTGCTTGATCACGTCGAAGGCCGAATCGTCCTCGGCGAACCCGCGTGCGTGGATCTCCGGGCCGCCGGACACCTTGCCGGTCACCGAGTCGACGATCACGATCACCGAGATGAACCCCTCCTCGCCCAGGATCCGGCGGTCGGTCAGGGAGGACTCGGCGATGTCGCCCACCGACTGCCCGTCGACGAAGACGTACCCACACTCGACCTTGCCGGTGATCCGGGCCAGGCCGTCGATGAGGTCCACGACCACCCCGTCCTCGGCAAGCACCACGCGTTCGGCGGGCACGCCGGTAGCCCTGGCCAGCGCCGCGTTGGCCTGCATGTGCCGCACCTCGCCATGCACCGGCAGCACGTTCCGTGGCTTGACGATGTTGTAGCAGTAGAGCAGTTCCCCGGCGCTGGCATGGCCGCTGACGTGCACCAGGGCGTTGCCCTTGTGCACCACCGTGGCACCGACCCTGGCCAGGCCGTTGATCACCCGACCGACCGCGTTCTCGTTGCCCGGGATCAAGGACGAGGCGAGCACCACCGTGTCCCCCTCCTCCAGGTGCACGAACTGGTGGCTGCGTTGCGCCATCCGACTCAGAGCGCTCATCGGCTCCCCCTGGGAGCCGGTCGAGATCAGCACCTGCTTGTGCGGAGGCAGGTCGGCCAGTTCCTTCGCGTCGACGATCACGCCCGGCGGCACGGTCAGGTAACCCAGGTCCCGCGCGACGGCCATGTTGCGGACCATCGAGCGACCGACGTAGGCGACCTTGCGGCCATGGGCCGCAGCCGCGTCGAGCACCTGCTGGACGCGGTGCACATGGGAGGCGAAGCAGGCCACGATCAGCCGCTGGTTGCAGCGGTAGAACACCTGGTCGAGGACCGGGCCGATGTCGCGCTCGGAGGTGGTGAAGCCGGGGACCTCGGCGTTGGTGGAGTCCACCAGGAAGAGGTCGACACCCTCCTCGCCGAGCCTGGCGAAGGCGCGCAGGTCGGTGATCCGACCATCCAGCGGCAACTGGTCCATCTTGAAGTCACCGGTGTGCAGGACCGTGCCGGCACCGGTCCGGATCGCGACCGCCAACGCGTCCGGGATGGAGTGGTTGACGGCGATGAACTCCAGGTCCCAGGGCCCGAAGGAGATCCGGTCACCCTCGACCACCTGGTGCTTGACGGTGCCCTTGATCCGGTGCTCGCGCAGCTTGTTGTCCAACAGCGCCAGGGTGAGCTCGGAGCCGACCAGCGGGATGTCGGCACGTTCCCGCAGCAGGTACGGCGTGGCCCCGATGTGGTCCTCGTGCCCGTGGGTGAGCACCAGCGCCTCCACCGCGTCCAGGCGATCCCGGATCGCGGCGAAGTCCGGAAGGATCAGGTCGACGCCGGGGTGGTCGTCCTCGGGGAACAGCACGCCACAGTCCACGATCAGCAGCCGGCCGTCGTACTCGAAGACGGTCATGTTCCGGCCGACCTCACCCAGGCCACCGAGCGGAATCACCCGCAGCCCGCCGGCGGGGAGTTCGGGGGGCGCGGACAGTTCGGGATGGGGGTGGCTCATCGGTCTCCTTCAGTGGGGTCAGAGCAGTCCGGACGCGGTCAGCCCGGCGCGCAGCGCCGCAACCTCGTCCGCGTCCAGGGGCACCAGCGGCGACCGCACCTGGCGGTTGCTGATCACCCCGAGCAGTTCCAGTCCGGCCTTGGCGGTGGTCGCGCCGTAGTTCGGCGCCCCCATCACCGCGTGCAGGGCGGGCTGCAACTGCGCATTGATACGTTGGGCGGTGGCCAGGTCACCGGCCAGGAAGGCGTCGACCATGGCCTTGAGCTGGTCGCCGGCCACGTGGCCGAGCACCGAGACGACCCCGCAGCCACCGTAGGCCAGGAAGCCGAGGGTGAGTGCGTCGTCTCCGGAGTAGACGGCGAAGCCGAGACCGGTGAGCAGCACTGCCTGGGTGGGGTCGGCGGCCGCGTCCTTGACCGCCACCACCCGCTCCCAGTCGGCGATCGTCTCGAAGGTGGAGGGCGCCAGCTTGGTGCCGGTGCGGCCGGGGATGTCGTAGAGCATCACCGGCAGGTCGGTGGCGTCCACGACCTGCCGGAAATGGTGGAGTACGCCGGCCTGGGACGGCTTGTTGTAGTACGGGGTGACCAGCAGCAGCCCGTCGGCGCCGTTGGCGGCCGCCTGCTCGGCCAGTTGGATCGAGGTGCGGGTGTCGTTGGTGCCGCAGCCGGCGACGATGGTCGCCCGGTCCCCCACGGCCTCCTTGACCGCGCGCAGCGTCTCCGCGTCCTCGGCCACGGTGGTGGTCGCCGACTCGCCGGTGGTGCCGGAGACCACGAGCCCGTCGTTGCCGTGATCGACGAGGTGTGCCGCCACCTTGGCGGTGGCCTCCAGGTCGACGGAGCCGTCGTCGGCGAACACGGTGGCCATCGCGGTGAGCACCCGACCGAAGGGCGCATGAGGAGCGGCGGAGGTCATGGGGGTCAGGCTATCGCGGCGGAGGCCTCGGCCCGTCGGCTGGGAGTCGTGTCCGACTCCCTCAGCCGATTCGTTCCCACCACACCCGGTCGAAGCCGTCGTGGCGCTCACGCCGGCCCTGCCGCCAGTCGGCGCGGTCGAACTCCGGGTAGTGGACGTCACCCTCGGGTGTCAGGGGCACCTCGGTGAGCACCTGCTGGTCGGCGTGCGGCAACGCCGCGGCGTACACCTGCGCGCCGCCGACGACCATCACGTCGCCGGGGAGTTCCTCGGCCAGGGCCAGCGCCCGGTCGAAGTCGGCCGCGACGAGCACCCCGTCATGTCCGGGCCTCCACAGCGGGTCCCGGGTGAGCACGATGGTGGTGCGCCCCGGCAGCGGCCGGCCGATGGACTCGTAGGTGGCCCGGCCCATCACCAGCACATGCCCCAGGGTCAGCTCCTTGAAGAGCCGCTGCTCCCCCGGCAGGTGCCAGGGGATGTCCGGGCCGCGACCGATCACGGCGTTGGCCGCCACTGCGGCGACCAGGACGACGCGCTTGCTCATACCGAGATCGGCGCCTTGATGACCGGGTAGGGGTCGTACCCGAGGATCTCGATGTCGTCGAGGTCGAACCCGTCGATCTCGGTGATCGCGGGGTTGAGCCGCAGTGTCGGCAACGGGCGGGGGGTCCGGGTCAACTGCAGCCGGGCCTGCTCCAGATGGTTGGAGTAGAGGTGCGCATCACCGAGGGTGTGCACGAACTCGCCGACCTCCAGTTCGCAGACCTGGGCGACCATGTGGGTGAGCAGGGCGTAGGAGGCGATGTTGAACGGCACTCCCAGGAACACGTCGGCGCTGCGCTGGTAGAGCTGGCAGCTGAGCCGCCCGTCGGCAACGTAGAACTGGAACAGGGTGTGGCAGGGGGCCAGCGCCATCTCGTCGAGATCGGCCACGTTCCAGGAGTTCACGATGTGCCGACGGGAGTCGGGGTCGGTGCGGATCTGGTCGATGACCCGGGCGACCTGGTCGACGTGCGCCCCATCGGGGGTGGGCCAGGACCGCCACTGGTAGCCGTAGACGGGTCCGAGGTTGCCGTCCGCGTCAGCCCATTCGTCCCAGATCGTCACGCCGCGCTCCTGCAGCCAACCGACGTTGGTGTCGCCGCGCAGGAACCACAGAAGTTCGGCGAAGACCGATCGGGTGTGCACCTTCTTCGTGGTCAGCAGCGGGAAGCCCTGACGGAGGTCGAACCGCATCTGGTGGCCGAAGACACTGCGCGTGCCGGTGCCGGTGCGGTCGCCCTTCTCGATGCCGTCGTCGAGAATGCGTTCAAGGAGATCGAGATACACCTGCACGGGCGCGAGCCTACCCGGTGAGCGGCCGGCTCCGGTGGACCGCGGCTCAGCGGGGCAGGTCGACGACGTACCGGGTGAAGGCGGTGACGTCGGCGCCTCGCTCCGCGGGATCGTCGTACTCACCGCCCGGGTCACCGGCCCTGATCCGCAGCGCCTCGCGAAGCACCCGATGGTGGGCACCGGGATAGTGGGTCAAGCCCCAGCGGCCGGCCGCCGACTTGGTGGTCATCGTCCCGGTGACCAGCAGGTGGTCCAGGCGGGCGACGCCGAGGACGCACCAGGCGCAGGTGGTCTCGCCGGCTGCCTCGTCGGGGAACTTGGCCAGGGCGTCGGCGCTCTGGCGCCAGTAGTTGTCGAGGTTGTCACGGGTGAACTCGCGCAGGGCGTCGGCGTCGGTCCAGACCCCGAGCTCGGTCGCCGCCGGGCCGCGCACCGCTACGCCGTGCTCGGCGACCTCGTGCCAGGCGACCGGGTTGACGTCCTCCCGGCCGGCCGGGTCGAACCACCCGTGGATGACGCACGGCAGGTCGGGACAGTCGTCGGGGTGGCGGCGCAGATCCTCCACGAGCAGGTGCATGCCGTCGAAGGCCGGCTCCGGATGCCTCGCGGCCACCTCCGCGTGCGCGGACTCGAGGGCTGCCTGCTCGTCAGTCGACGGGCGCCCGGACAGCACGGCGACGAAGTCGACGTCGCTGGTGCCGGGCAGGTACTCGCCGAACGCGAGCCCGCCTCGCAGGTACAGGCCTGTCACCAGGCCCGGGGCACGGGCATCGATCGTGTCCAGGAAGGTCCGGCAGAGGGCCGCCACCTCCTCGGGAAGCGACGTCATGGGTGCAGTGACATCGGTCCGTAGACCTTGCGCTCCAGGTCGAACAGGCTGACCGCGTCCACACCGGCCTCGGTCAGTGCGCCGTACATCTCGCCGACCCAGGACTCGGCGTCGGCCTGGCTGGGGAAGCGTTGCCCGGTCAGTTCCGGAGCCGACACGTCGACCTCGGTGCCGTCGGCGTCCTCGAGGCGCCACCACCAGGGCGTCTCCTCTGCCGCCGGTGGCCGGAAGGTGGGCGGGTGTTCGGGCAGCGAAACCATGCGGCCAGACTAGGGGGTGTGTCCGAGCCCGTCGCCGCAGCCGCCACCCGCACCCTGGTGATCGGCGGTGCCCGCAGCGGCAAGTCGCGGGTGGCCGAGAACCTCCTCGGCGACGCTCCCGAGGTCACCTACGTGGCCACCGCGCACCAGCCCGGGGACGACGCCGAATGGGCCGCACGGGTGGCGCTGCACCGAGACCGCCGGCCCTCGTGGTGGCGAACGGTGGAGACCCTCGACCTGGTCAGCGAACTGGCCGCACCCGGTCCTGCGCTGCTGATCGACTGCCTCACCCTCTGGCTCACCCGGGTGATGGACGCCCACCATGCCTGGGACGACGCGCGGTGGCACGCCGGCGCCGCCGAGGCCGTCGCCGACGAGGTCGACGCGCTGGCGCAGGCCTGGGCGGCGACGGGTCGGCGGGCGGTGGCGGTCACCAACGAGGTGGGTCAGGGCGTCGTCCCGGCCACTGCTGCCGGACGACGGTTCCGGGACCAGATGGGCCTGGTGAACATGAGGATCGCCGAGGTCAGCGACGAGGTGCTGTGGTGCGTGGCAGGTCGGTCGGTGCGGTTGTGAGCGTCCTGGACCCGGTCCGGCTCGCCTTCGGCACCCTGTCGGTGTGGCCGGTGCGCGCGCCGCGGAGCGTGGACCGGCGCACCGCCGGCGCCGCGATGGTGCTGGCGCCCGTGGTCGGCGCGGTCCTGGCAGTGCTGGTGGCCGTGCCGGTGTGGGTCCTGGAGCAGCGGGACGCGCCGGCCCTGCTGGTCGCGGTCGCCGCGGTCGCGGCGATGGCGGTGCTGACCCGGGCGATCCATCTGGATGGTCTGGCCGACACCGCCGACGGGTTCGGGTCCGGGCGCCGCGGGGAGGCGGCGCTGGCCGTGATGCGGCAGTCGGATGTGGGGCCGTTCGGGGTGGTCACGCTGGTGCTGGTGCTGCTCGGGCAGGTGGCACTGCTGGCGCATGCGGTGGCCGCGGGTCAGGGGGCCATCGCAGTGGCGCTGGCCCTGATCGCCGGCCGCGCGGTGCTGCCCCTGCTGTGCTCTCCGCTCTTCGACGCCGCCCGCAGCGACGGCCTCGGCCGGCTCGTCGCCGGCTCGGTCCCCCCGATCGCGGTGCCGCTGTCGTGGGCGGTGGCCGTCACGCTCGGAGTGACCGCGATGGTCCTCTCCGGCGCTACAGGAGAGATCGGTGGCAGCGCCAGTGGGGTGATCGGCGGCAGCACCACCGGGGTGATCGGTGGCAGCACCACCGGGGTGATCGGTGGCAGCGCCACCGGGGTGATCGGCAGCAACCCGACTCTGCTCGCGGCACTCGCGCTGAGTGTCCCGGTGCTGCTGGCCATGGCGGCTGCGCTGACCGCGGCTTGGCTGCTCACCTGGCGGGCCGTGACCCGCTTCGGCGGCGTCACCGGTGACGTGCTCGGCGCTGCCGTGGAGGCGGCCACCACCGCCGCCCTGCTCGCCGTCACCCTCCTCCTCACCTGACGAAGTGGGGTTTGTGGCCCGCCGAGATGGGGTTCGTGGCCCGCCGAGATGGGGTTCGTGGCCTGCCGAGATGGGGTTTCTGGCCCGCCGAAGTCAGGACTCGCGGACCCGGGTGTCGACGAACGGCGGACGGGTGAGTTGGAAGATCTCGCGTCGACCGCGGATGTCCACCCCGACCTGGGCGTCATCGGCGACCACGGTCGACAGCAGCGCCATCCCGATGCCCTTGCGCAGGGTCGGTGAGAAGGTCCCCGATGTGATCTCTCCCAGCGGCAGGTCCGCGGTGAGGCTGACGCTCATCCCCGGGCGGGGAATGCCCCGGCCGACCGCGATCAGTCCGTGGAGTCGCCGCGCCGGTCCGGCCTCCTTCTCCGCCAGTAGCGCCTCGCGGCCCCAGAACGCCGGCTTCTGCCAACCGACGGCCCAGCCGAGTCGCGCCTCGAGGGGGGTCACCGAGGGACCGATGTCCTGCCCGTGCAGCGGGTACCCCATCTCCGTGCGCAGTGTGTCCCGCGCTCCCAGGCCACAGGGCTGGATCCCGTACGGCGCACCGGCGGCGACGAGTCGGTCCCAGACCGCGGTGGCCGCGGCCGCCGGCACGATCAGCTCGTAGCCGCGCTCACCGGTGTAGCCGGTCCGACAGACGATCACGTCGGCACCTTCGAACGTCACCACGTCGAACGACATGTAGTCGTGGCCGGTCGGCAGACCCACCTCGGCCAGCGTCTCGTCCGACTTCGTCCCCTGCACGGCCAGGACCGCGTAGTCGGTGTGCCGGTCGGTGATCTCGACGCCGGCCGGAGCCTCTGCCTGCAGCAGGTCCCGGACCGCCGCGGCGTTCGCCGCGTTGGGCACCAGCAGCACGTGCTCGTCGTCGCGGAGATAGGCGATCAGGTCATCGACGATGCCCCCGTCGGGGGTGCAGCAGAGGGTGTACTGCGCCTGCCCCGGACCGATCCTGCCCAGGTCGTTGCTGAGGGTGGCGTTCACGAAGGCCGCGGCACCTGTGCCGGTGACCTCGAGTTTCCCGAGGTGGCTGACGTCGAAGAGTCCGACGGCTTCGCGCACGCAGGTGTGCTCGGAGACGACGCCGGCGTACTCCAGCGGCATCGACCAGCCCCCGAAGGCGGAGAACTTCGCCCCCAGGGCGACGTGTCGGTCGTACAGCGGCGGAAGGATCAGGTCGTCACCGGTCATGGGCGCGAAACTACCGCAGCGTCCCGGTGTCACACCGGGTGGCTAGCATGCCCGACGTGACCTCCTACTCGCTGCGCACCGCCAGCCCTGCCAAGACCCGCGCCGACGTTGTGATCGTCGGAGTGGCGGATACCAGGAAGGGACTGACTGCGCTCGGTCCCGGGGCTGACGTGCAGCAGGCCTACGGACGCAAGTGGCGTCCGCTGTTGTCCACCCTCGGCTTCACCGCCAAGGCGAACGAGGTGGTCAAGGTCCCGACGAGTGAGAGCGTGAACTCCCCGCTGCTGATGCTCGTCGGGCTCGGTGAGACGACCGACCCAACCGAGGAGTGCCTCAGGGCCGCCGCGGGGGCCGCCGCTCGCGCCCTGACGAACGTGGCCTCCGCCGCGGTGGCGCTGCCCACCGACACCCCGGAGCGGGTCGGCGCGGTGACCGAGGGCTTCTGTCTGGGGCGCTACACGTTCACCCGCTACAAGTCCAACGCCGAGGACGACCCGGTCAACGACATCGTGGTGCTCAGCGAGGGGGCCAGGCGCAACGAGATGGTCGCCGCCTTCGACGCCGCACAGGCGGTCGCCAACGCCGTGGCCACCGCCAGGGATTGGGTGAACATGCCACCGGGCGACCTCACTCCCCCGCTGTTCGCCGCGGCGATCGAGGCCGGCCACGCCGAGTTGACCAAGGGGCGTGGCGGCCCCCCGGTCGAACTCACGGTGTACGACGAGGACGCGCTCGCCGACCTCGGCTGCGGGGGGCTGCTCGGAGTCGGCGTGGGATCGTCGGCGCCGCCCCGACTCGTCGAGCTCGTCTACGCCCCCAAGGACGCCGTGGCCCATCTCGCCCTGGTCGGCAAGGGGATCACCTTCGACTCCGGCGGCCTGTCCATCAAGCCGGCCGCCTCGATGGCCACCATGAAGTGCGACATGGCCGGTGCGGCGACCGTTGTGCAGGCGACCTTCGCGATCGCCGCACTGGGTCTGCCCGTCAAGGTCTCCACGTTCGTCCCGCTGGCCGAGAACATGGTGTCCGGTACCTCGACCAGGCCTGGCGACGTGCTCTCCCTCTACGGCGGCACGACGGTCGAGGTGTCCAACACCGACGCCGAGGGGCGGCTGGTGCTGGCCGATGCACTGGTCCGGGCGACCGAGGTCGACCCCGACGTCATCGTGGACGTGGCCACGCTGACCGGAGCGATGGTGATGGCGCTGGGCGACCGGATGGCCGGGGTGATGGGCACCGACGCTGCCGTCGCCCAGGTCCTGGCGGCCGCGGAGACTGCCGGCGAACCCATGTGGGCGATGCCGATCCCCGAGGAGATGTCGGAGCGGGTGCGGAGCAGCAAGATCGCTGATCTGGCCCAGCACGACGCCATCCGGTGGGGTGGCGGGCTCTTCGCGGCGGCGTTCCTGCGCGAGTTCACCGCCGGACGGCCGTGGGCTCACGTCGACGTCGCCGGGCCGGCGTACAACAACGGCGCCCCGTCGGGCCACCTGCCCTCAGGTGGCACCGGCTTCGGCGTGGCCACCCTGGTGCAGCACGCCCGCACCCTGGCCAGCGACACGGTCTGAACCGGTCAGAGACCCTCGGCCTTGCGACGCCGGTTGTAGTCCCGCATCCGCTGCGGGACGCCCACCACCGCCGCGTCGTAGGAGGGCACCTGGTGGCTGTTGGCGAACTTGTGCGCCCACTCCACCGATGGCACCCGCCGCCGGGTCCACTCACCATCGTGGGCCACCAGCAGCAGCGTCACGTCGCTGACCGCGGTGCGCGGCTCGACGAACCCCTCCACGCCGCGACGACTGGTGACGAACTCCTTCAGGTGCTCCGCGTCAACGGCGGAGGAGGCCCGCACAGTGGTGGAGCCGGTGCGATGGCGGTCACCGGACGGACGGCGCATCCGGCTGCCCCGGCGGAATCGGTCGAACAAACCCATAACGGCAAGTTTGTCAGGTGGCTCCGTGTGACCCAGACAACGGAGGGTGCAAAGATGGGCGCGACACATCCGGCGGAAGGACGCGCGTGGGCACGGCCGACTTCGACGTACTCGTCCTGGGGGGCGGGTCCGGTGGCTATGCCTGCGCACTCCGGGCGGCCCAACTGGGCCTGAGCGTCGGCCTGGTTGAGAGGGCGAAGGTGGGCGGCACCTGCCTGCACGCCGGCTGCATTCCGACCAAGGCGCTGCTGCACGCCGCTGAGATCGCCGATGCTGCCCGGGACGCCGACCGGTTCGGGATCCGGGCCACGCTCGACGGCGTGGACATGGCTGGCGTGCACGCCTACAAGGATCGGGTGGTGCAGCGTCTCTTCAAGGGCCTCACCGGCCTGATCGAGGGACGCGGCATCACCGTGATCGAAGGCGATGGCGCCCTCACCGGTCCACGTGAGGTGACCGTCGACTCGACCGTGTACTCCGGCACGCACCTGGTGCTGGCCACCGGGTCGCATGCGTCGGTGCCACCGGGGATCACCATCGACGGCGACCGGGTGTTGACCTCGGATGAGGCGCTGGTGCTGGATCGGCTGCCCGACTCGGTGGTGGTGCTCGGCGGTGGCGTGATCGGCTGCGAGTTCGCCAGTGTGTGGCGCTCGTTCGGCGCCGAGGTGACCATCGTCGAGGCGCTGCCCCGACTCCTGGCCGCCGAGGACGAAGCCTCGTCGAAGGCGCTCCAGCGGGCGTTCCGCAAACGCGGCATCACCGTCCGCACGGACGTCTCCGTCGTCGACGCCAAGGTGGTCGACGCGGGCGTCACCGTCACTCTCAGTGACGAGAGCACTCTGACGGCCGAGGTCCTGCTGGTGGCGGTCGGGCGCCGCCCGTCCAGTGGAGGTCTGGACTCCCACGGAGTGCGCGTGGACGACCGTGGTTTCGTGATCACCGATGAACACGGTCGCACCGCAGTGGAGAACGTGTACGCCGTGGGCGACCTGGTCGCCGGGTTGCAGTTGGCGCATCGCGGCTTCGCCCAGGGCATTGCGGTGGCCGAACTGATCGCCGGGCTCTCGCCCGCCCCGGTGGTCGATGATCTGATCCCGCGAGTCACCTACTGCGAGCCGGAGGTGGCCTCCGTCGGCCTGGACGCCGACACCGCCCGCGCTCGTCACGGCGACGTCGAGGAACTCAGCTATGACCTGGCCGGCAACGGCCGCAGCCAGATCCTGGCCACCCAGGGGTTCATCAAGGTGGTCCGGGTCGTCGAGGGTCCCGTGGTCGGCATCCACATGGTCGGCTCCCGGGTCGGCGAACTGATCGGCGAGGCGCAGTTGATCGTGGGCTGGGAGGCCCACCCCGATGACGTGGCCCCGCTGGTGCACGGGCACCCCACTCAGAACGAAGCACTCGGCGAGGCCCACCTGGCCCTGGCCGGAAAACCATTGCACGTCCACACCTGATCAACGAGGAAGCGAGCTTTCATGGCCACCGAAGTCAACCTGCCGGCACTTGGCGAATCCGTCACCGAGGGCACGGTCACCCGCTGGCTGAAGTCGATCGGTGACACCGTCGCCGTCGACGAGCCGCTGCTGGAGGTCTCCACCGACAAGGTCGACACCGAGATCCCCTCCCCGGTGGCCGGCACCCTGCTCGAGATCCGAGCCGCTGAGGATGACACCGTCGAGGTAGGGGCGGTGCTGGCGTTGATCGGCGACTCGAGTGAGGTCTCCGGCAATGGCGGCGGGTCTTCCGCACCGAGTGGCCAGGCCGAGCCGGAGCCCGAGCCCGAGCCGGAGCCCGAGCCCGAGCCGGAGCCCGAGCCGGAGGCTGCCGATGAGCCCGCCGCTGCTTCCGCCCCGCCGGCCCAGTCCGGATCGGCCCAGTCCGGATCGAGTACGCCGGTCACGTTGCCGGCCCTGGGGGAATCGGTGACCGAGGGCACCGTCACCCGCTGGCTGAAGTCGGTCGGTGACAGCGTCGCCGTCGACGAGCCGCTGCTGGAGGTCTCCACCGACAAGGTCGACACCGAGATCCCCTCCCCGGTGGCCGGCACCCTGCTCGAGATCCGGGTGTCCGAGGACGAGACGGTCGAGGTCGGCGCCGAGTTGGCGATCATCGGCGACGCATCCGCCGCGCCGGCGCCCTCCGAGCCCGAGCCCGAGCCCGAGCCCGAGCCCAAGGCCGAACCCAAGGCAGAGCCCAAGGCCGAGCCGGAGGCTGAACCGGCGCCCACCCCGCAGACCGTGGCCTCCGAGGCACCTGCCGCCAAGGAGCCGTCAGCACCGTCCGCGCCGACCCACGCCGCGGGCAGCACCGACCCCGATGCCGGGGGCTACGTGACCCCGCTGGTGCGCAAGCTCGCGACCAAGCACGGCGTCGATCTGGCCGCCGTGACCGGCACCGGTGTCGGTGGCCGGATCCGCAAGCAGGACGTGCTCGACGCCGCCGCAGCCAAGCAGGCCGCTGCCCCGGCACCTTCCGCACCGGCCGCACCGGCGGCTGCCGCCGCGCCGGCACCGGCGACTCCCTCGCCGCTGCGGGGACGGACCGAGCCGCTGTCGAGGTTGCGCAAGGTGATCGCGGCCCGGATGGTGGAGTCGCTGCAGACCAGCGCGCAGCTGACCACGGTGGTCGAGGTCGACGTCACCCGGATCGCCCGGCTGCGCGACTCGGTCAAGGCCGACTTCGCGGCTCGCGAGGGCGTCAAGCTCTCGTTCATGCCGTTCTTCGCGAAGGCCTCGATCGACGCCCTGAAGGCGCACCCGTCGCTGAACGCCACCCTGGACACCGAGAAGGGCGAGGTCACCTACTTCGACCGGGAGAACGTGGCCATCGCGGTGGACACCGAGAAGGGCCTGCTCACCCCGGTGATCAAGGACGCCGGCGATCTGTCGATCAGCGGCCTGGCCCGCAAGATCGCCGACGTGGCGGAGCGGACCCGGAGCAACAAGATCGGTCCCGACGAACTGTCCGGTGGCACGTTCACGCTGACCAACACCGGCAGCCGCGGCGCCCTCTTCGACACTCCGATCATCAACCAGCCCCAGGTGGCCATCCTCGGCACCGGCTCGGTGGTGAAGCGTCCGGTGGTCATCGACGACGCGGCGCTGGGCGAGACGATCGCCGTACGGCACATGGTCTTCCTGGCGCTGACCTACGACCACCGCCTGGTCGACGGCGCCGACGCGGCGCGCTTCCTCTCCGACGTGAAGGAGCGCCTCGAAGCCGGTCAGTTCGAGGTCTGAGCAGGCCGGGCGCCGTCATGAGGATCGTGGTCGCTGGATCGTCCGGGTTCCTCGGCGGCGCCCTGGTGCCGTACCTGCACGAACGGGGTCACGAGGTCGTCCGGTTGGTACGTCGGCCGGCGGTGGGGTCCGGGGAGTCGTCCTGGGACCCCTACGCCGGTCGCATCGACCAGGAGGTCGTCGACACCGCCGACGTGGTGGTGAACCTGGCCGGCTCGCCCACCGTCGGCAACCCGCACTCGCGTCGCTGGGCGGAGCGACTGCGTGAGTCCCGGGTGACCACCACCGCGCTGCTGGCCAGCAGCATCGCGGCGGCGGCGAGACCACCGGCCTTCCTGGCCGGCAACGGGATCTCCTACTACGGCGACCACGGCGACGAGGTGCTCACCGAAGCGTCGACCCCGGTCGGTGACGCGCTGCTGACCCGGGTCACCCGGGAGTGGCAGGATGCAACCGAGCCGGCCGCCGCGGCCGGCAGCCGGGTCTGCATCCTGCGCACCTCGCCGGTGCTCGACCGGTCCAATCCCCCACTGAGCCTGCAGCTCCCGATGTTCCGGGCCGGGCTCGGCGCCAGGATCGGGGACGGCAGCCAATGGTTCCCGGTGATCTCGCGGCCGGACTGGGTGGCTGCGGTGACCTGGCTGGCCGAGCACTCCGACATCTCCGGGCCGGTGAACCTGTGCTGCCCGCAGGTGCCCACCAATGCCGAGTTCACCGACGCGCTGGCCGACGCCGTGGGTCGGCGGGCACGGCTGCGGGTACCCACCGGTCTGGTCAGGCTGGGCGCCGGCGCGATGGCGCCCGAGGTCCTCGGCTCGTTGCGGACCCGCCCGGCGGCGATCGAAGCGTCCGGTTTCAGCTTCGCCGACTACGACGTCCGCGACGTGCTGCGCACGGCGCTGAACTGAACCGGGGATACGCTGATCACGTGAGCACCTGCGACTTCCGGATCGTCGGCCTGGGCACCGACGCCATCGACTACTTGGCCGCCTGGGACCTGCAGCGCGACGTCCATGCCGCCGTGGTCGCCGGGTCCAGCCCGGACACGGTGCTGCTGCTGGAGCACCCCCCGGTGTTCACCTGCGGCAAACGCACCGAGGCCCACGAGAAGCCGCTCGACGCCGGCGGTGCGGCGGTGATCGATGTGGACCGGGGCGGCAAGATCACCTTCCACGGGCCGGGCCAGTTGGTCGGCTACCCGATCGTCCGGCTCCCCGACCACGTCAAGGTGGTCGACTACGTACGCCGGGTCGAGGAGGCGCTGATCGCCGTCTGCGCCGACTTCGACGTGACCACGGCCCGGGTGCCCGGCCGCAGCGGTGTCTGGCTGCCCGAGGACGCCCGCGGCCCGGAGCGCAAGATCGGTGCGATCGGGATCCGGGTCAGTCGTGGGGTCACCATGCACGGGTTCGCTCTCAACTGTGACGTGGACATGGCCTGGTACGACCGGTTCGTGCCCTGTGGCATCTCCGATGCCGGAGTCACCACGCTGAGCCGTGAGGTCGGCAGACAGGTCACCACCAGCGAGGTGCTCGACTCCGTGCAGCGGCACCTGACCAGGCTGCTGTCGTGGTCGTCGTACGACGCCACCCCGGACCTGCTCCCGAAGCCCGAGCCCGGCCTGCGGGTACCGATCGTGTCCGTGCGGGCATGACCGCACCTGCCGCGCCCTACGCCCTGGTCCGGCCGCCGGCCGCCTCCCTCGCCGACGGCATCGTCACGTTCCTGGAACGGCAACCGATCGACGTCGCCCTGGCGGGTGCGCAGTGGGCGGGCTACGTGGCGGCTCTCGAGTCCGCCGGCTGGCCGACCGTTGTCGTCGAACCCGACGACACGCTGCCGGACTCGGTCTTCGTCGAGGACACGGTGGTGATGTTCGGGGACCTGGCGGTGCTGACGAACCCGGCGAAGCCGACCCGCAACCCCGAGGTGACAGCCACCGCGCGCACGGTGCGGGAACTCGGCATCGAGACGGTCGCGATCACCGAAGGCACTCTGGACGGCGGCGACATCCTCAAGGTCGGCGACCGGGTGTACGCCGGGTTGACCGGCACCACGAACGCTGCGGCCGTCGACCAACTGCGCGACCTCCTGGCGCCACGTGGGTGGACGGTGACGGCGGTGCCGGTGACCAAGGCGCTGCACTTGAAGAGCGCGGTCACCGCGCTTCCGGACGGAACCGTGATCGGGTACGGCCCCGTCGTCGACGACCCGAGCCCCTTCGAGGACTATCTGGAGGTTCCCGAGGAGCCCGGCGCGCACGTGGTGGTGCTCGATGAGGGCACCGTGCTGATGAGTTCGCGGGCTCCACGCACTGCGGAGATGTTCCGGCTGCGCGGCCTGAAGGTGGTCTCAGTGGACATCTCCGAGTTCGAGAAGCTCGAGGGCTGCGTCACCTGTCTCAGTGTCCGAGTGCGGCAGTAGTCCGGCCCGGTCTCCGCGTCCGGTGACCTGACCGCTGCCGGCGACCGGCCCCGGCGTACCCTGAAGGGCGTGACTGGTGCCCCCTCCCCCGACGGTCGGAAGATGCTGCGCCTGGAGGTCCGCAACGCGGAGACCCCCATCGAGCGGAAGCCCGAGTGGATCAAGACCCGGGCCCGGATGGGTCCGGCGTACAAGGAACTCCAGTCGCTGGTGAAGTCCGAGGGACTGCACACGGTCTGCCAGGAGGCGGGCTGCCCGAACATCTTCGAGTGCTGGGAGGATCGCGAGGCGACCTTCCTGATCGGCGGCGACCAGTGCACCCGGCGCTGCGACTTCTGCCAGATCGACACCGGCAAGCCCGAGCCGCTGGATCGCGACGAGCCGCGTCGGGTCGCCGAGTCGGTGCGCACGATGGGCCTGAAGTACGCCACCATCACCGGTGTTGCGCGCGACGACCTGCCCGACGGCGGCGCCTGGTTGTACGCCGAGACGGTGCGGGTGATCCACGAACTCAACCCCGAGACCGGGGTGGAGAACCTGATCCCGGACTTCAATGCGGTGCCCGAGCTGCTGGCCGAGGTCTTCGAGTCCCGTCCGGAGGTGCTCGCCCACAATGTGGAGACGGTGCCGAGGATCTTCAAGCGGATCCGGCCGGCGTTCCGCTACGAGCGGTCGCTCGGGGTGTTGACCGCCGCCCGGCAGTTCGGCCTGGTGACCAAGTCGAACCTGATCCTGGGCATGGGCGAGACCCGCGAGGAGGTCTCCCAGGCGCTGCGCGACCTGCATGAGGCGGGTTGCGAACTGATCACCATCACCCAGTACCTGCGCCCGACGCTGCGGCACCACCCGGTGGAACGCTGGGTCAAGCCCGAGGAGTTCGTGGAACTCGCTGCCGAGGCTGAGGAGATCGGCTTCGCCGGGGTGATGTCCGGCCCGCTGGTCCGATCGTCCTACCGTGCCGGTCGCTTGTACCGCCAGGCGATCGAGGCCAGGGCCGGTGCCCCGACCGGCTGAGGAGGTCCCACCAGTCATGAGGGATAATTGCCCTCCCCCGTCCCAGCTCGATTGAGGCCCCCCGTATGTCGACTCCCACGCCCGAGAAGCAGAGCCGTCGCGCGCAGTTCGCGCAGACCTACCGGATGGCGAAGCGTTCCGATCCACGGATCGGCTTGATCTGCCTGGGCTGGTTCCTGCTGTTCGCCGGCATCGGTTTCGGCGTCTTCTGGTTCCTGCCCGGCAGCGGCTGGCTGAGCTGGACGTTCAGCGGCATCGGCGCGTTCTTCACCGGCCTGCTGGCCGCGGTGATGGTCTTCGGACGGCGCGCCCAACGTGCGGCGTACAACCAGATGGACGGCCAACTCGGCGCCGGTGCGGCGGCGTTGAACATGCTGCGGCGGGGCTGGAAGACCTACCCGATGGTCGCGTTCACCAAGCAGCAGGACATGGTGCACCGGGTGGTCGGCCCGCCGGGGATCGTGCTGGTCGGCGAAGGTAGCAGCGGCCGGCTCAAGCAGCTGATGACCACCGAGCGCAAGAACCACGAACGGGTGATGTACGACGTCCCCCTCACCGAGATCGTGATCGGCAAGGGTGAGGGGCAGGTGCCGCTGTCCAAGCTGGTGCGGCACGTCCAGAAGATGAAGCGTCAGGTCAAGCCGGCAGAGATGACCGACATCGTGAACCGGATCAAGGCACTGGACGCGGCTCGCCCCAAGGTGCCGATGCCCAAGGGTCCGGTGCCGACCAGCATGAAGGGGATGCGGCAGGCGATGCGTGGGCAGGGCGGCCGCGGCCGCTGACCCTCAGCGGGCGGCGCGCAGGTCGGCCAGGGTGACCGTCGCCGATCCGGCGGCCATGTCGTGCAGACCGCGGCCGTCGGGACGGAAGACCAGCGGCGGGATCACCAGGCAGACGAGCACCGACCGCAGCAGCGCCCGGAACGGGTCCACCCCGAGGGCGCCGTTGTCGTGCCGCACCACCCGGAGCCGGGTCATGAGCTTGCCGAAGGAGCCCCCGACCAGGCCGGTGAGGATCGTCGACTCGGCGGCGAAGACGAGCAGCACGTAGAGGCCGGCGTACGCGTCCTGGCTCCAGCCGGCCGGGCCCATCGCCAGCATCACCACCAGGGTGCATGCCATCCAGTCAACGAAGAGGGCGAGCACTCGGCGCGCCCACGAAGCCGTCTCGATCACCGCGTCACCCTACCCGTCGGGATCGGGGGCGCCGCCCGCTGCCCAACCTGTGTCAGGGGGTTGCCAGCACGGTCTTCCGTTCTGTTACATGGCTGAAACAAACCAGTCATGGGGTGGAAACTGCCTGTCCATACCGTGCAGTCAACCTCCGGTGCAGTGACGCCCGGAACGGACCATCCGCATAAGTAGGTCATGACCACGGCACGGTCAGACCAAGGAGGACGAATGTTCGCAAACAGCGACGAGCTGCTGAAGTACGTCAGGGACGAAGGCGTCGAGATGGTCGACGTCCGGTTCTGTGACCTGCCCGGCATCATGCAGCACTTCACGGTCCCGGTCTCGTCGTTCGACGAGTCCGTGTTCGAGACCGGCCTCGCCTTCGACGGTTCCTCCATCCGGGGCTTCCAGGCGATCAACGAGTCCGACATGGCGCTCTTCCCGGACGTGACCACGGCCTACCTCGACCCGTTCCGGGTGGCCAAGACCCTGGTCATCAACTTCTTCATCCACGACCCGATCACCGGTGAGGCCTACTCGCGCGACCCGCGCAACATCGCCCGCAAGGCGATGGCCCACCTCACCTCGACCGGCATCGCGGACACTGCGTTCTTCGCCCCCGAGGCCGAGTTCTACATCTTCGACTCGGTGCGCTACAACACCGCGGCGAACGAGGGCTTCTACCACATCGACTCCGTCGAAGGCTGGTGGAACTCGGGCGCCGAGGGCGACAACCTGGGCTACAAGACCCGCTTCAAGGGCGGCTACTTCCCGGTCGCGCCGTACGACCACTACAGCGACCTGCGCGACGAGATGGTGAAGCGTCTCGAGGAGTCCGGCCTGCTGGTCGAGCGCGCCCACCACGAGGTCGGCACCGCGGGTCAGGCCGAGATCAACTACCGGTTCGACACGCTGCTCAAGGCTGCCGACGACGTGATGAAGTTCAAGTACATCATCAAGAACACGGCCTGGCACAACAACAAGTCGGTCACCTTCATGCCGAAGCCGATCTTCGGTGACAACGGCTCCGGCATGCACGTGCACCAGTCGCTGTGGAGCAACGGCGAGCCGCTGTTCTACGACGAGACCGGGTACGCCGGCCTCTCCGACATGGCCCGCTGGTACATCGGCGGCATCCTGAAGCACGCTCCGGCAGTGCTGGCGTTCACCAACCCGTCGGTGAACTCCTACCACCGTCTGGTGCCGGGCTTCGAGGCGCCGATCTCGCTGGTGTACTCGTCGCGGAACCGCTCCGCGTCGGTGCGGATCCCGATCACCGGCTCGAACCCGAAGGCCAAGCGCGTCGAGACTCGGTTCCCCGACCCGTCGGCGAACCCCTACCTCGCGTTCTCGGCCCTGATGCTGGCCGGCCTCGACGGTGTCAAGAACAAGATCGAGCCGGCCGAGCCGATCGACAAGGACATCTACGAGCTCCCGCCGGACGAGATGGCCGAGATCGCCCAGGTGCCCACCTCCCTCAACGCGGTGCTGGACGCGCTCGAGGCTGACCACGACTTCCTCACCGAGGGCAACGTGTTCACCCCCGACCTGATCGAGACCTGGATCGACTACAAGCGCGAGCACGAGATCGCGCCCGTGCAGCTGCGGCCGCACCCGCACGAGTTCGAGCTCTACTACGACATCTGATCTGTCGCTGGTCGAGTAGCCCGAGCCGCCAGGCGAGGGCGTATCGAGGCCACACGATGGACCCCATCTCCACCGGCGGTTTCAAGGGGTCGTCGCAACACCGCTGAAGTTTTCTAGGCGGGTAGTAGATCACGCAAGACGCTCGGCTGGGGTTCCCCAGCCGAGCGTCTTGCGTGGTCGGCCGTTGAGTTCCTGGGCGACGTGCTCGAGGTCCTCGGGACGGTGGGCCGATAGGTCGGTGCCCTTGGGGAGGTACTGGCGCAACAGGCCGTTGGTGTTCTCGTTGGTGCCGCGCTGCCAAGGACTGGCCGGGTCACAGAAGTACACGGCCATCACGGCGCCGCGGACCTGTCCTACCGGACGCTCGCAGCTGCGGTAGGGGTCTCTCATGTGACCCTGCGTCATCACTTCGGAGCCAAAGAGGAACTGCTGGCCGAAGTCTTCGACCTCATCCGCGCTCGAGAGCCGATCCCCGACGATCTGTCCCCAGGCACTGACGGGTCGCCTTGATCGAACGCCTGTGGGAGAGGTGGACCAACGAAGAAGGACTGCGATACTTCCGGCTCCTGTTTGAGATCTACGGGCAGGCCTTGAGGGAACCCGACCGATTCCGACGCCTGCTGGACGGAGTCGTCAGGGATTGGATCGGCCTGATCGGCCGTCTGGCGGCCGACGCCGGAGGCCCGCCTGACCGAACAGCCGCGTTCGCCACGCTTCTCCTCGCACAGCTCCGTGGACTGCAGCTCGACCTGCTCGCGACCGGCGACAATGCGCGTGTGGGGCAGGCCCACTCGATCCATGGGTGTCAGTCAGCCAGTCAGTACTACGGCGTCTAGCGCTGGGCATAGGAGAACAGGCCGAACTCTTTCTCCCTCGGTTGTTGAAGGTGGCGACTGACCCGCGATAACTCTCGCGGCGTCGGCCACCTCTTCTCGTTGGGGCGGAGCCGGGGTGCCGGTCTTCAGCGGCTGAGTAGTCGCAGGGAAGTCTGGACCGCACGATCGACTCGCCCCCGATCGCCGGTGACGAGGAGATCGAGTTGCAGGCCGCGGAACTGCGCCAGGACGAGGGTGGCGACCGGTTCGGCGTCCTGGCGCGTCCAGCCTTCGCGCACGAGGCGCTCGGCGATGAGCTCGATCCAATCGAGCACGAGGGATTCGGAGAGTTCTGAGACGGACTGGCCGCCTGCAGGGCGCCGGCCGATCAGCTCGAAGAGAAGGACGAACTGACGCTGTTCCTTCGGCTCGCAGAGCAGTTGCCACAGGCTGGTGACGAGCTCCGCGGTCGATTCGGCTGACGCAAGCTCAGGGTCGCTGCTCATCCGGGCAGCGAGGTCGGTGCGGATATGGTCGAGAACCGCGGTGAGCAACTCCTCCTTGGAGGAGAAGTGACGGAGCAGGGTGGCGTGCGAGACCCCGACTCCCTCAGCCACGGCTCGTAGCGTCAGGCTCGCGATGCCATGCTCCAGAAGGAACTCGGTGACCCTGCTGAGGAGCTCCGGGCGGCGGTGCTGGTACCGCAGGCTCCGGCCGTCCCGCCGACCGTCTGTACTCATCGCGATCTCTCCGCCTCCGGCATTAGGGGCTGGCCAATACCCAGAAGTAGGCGTACCGCATGGTACGTCAACCATTTGGTACGCCTAGTCTGCCACAGCTCGTCATCCGGCCACGCCAGCGCGTACACACTGTCCCGAGGAGACTGCCACATGCCGCGAAAGAACCGCGCCAATACGATCCCCTTCGTAGCGCGCTACCTCGCCAGCAAGGTCCGCCCGGGCGGCAGGCCCGCGCCACTGATGGATGTCGGGCTCTTCACCGGTGTCCCCCAGCACGACAACTTCGCCCGCGTCCGCGATCTCGCTCCCACCCGGAAGATGCCTGCAGCCACCAGACCCTTCACCTGGCCGGTAGGTCCGGCAATCGAACTTCCGGCGACGTACCTGTTCCGGGGAGAGGAGCGCTCCACCGAGCAGTTCCTTGTGGACACCGACACCGCGGCACTGCTGGTCCTCGTCGACGGCACGATCCGCTCTGAGCGCTATCTGCTCTCTGGTGGCCCGAAGGTGAACTGGCTGTCGATGTCGGTGGCGAAGAGCTTCGTGTCCTGCCTGGTCGGGATCGCCGTGGAGGAAGGCAAGATCCGGAACGTCGATGACCCGATCAGCGACTACGTCCCCGTCGAACCCGGATCGGCCTACCACGGGGTCCCGATCAAGACCGTGCTGCAGATGTCCTCGGGCGCCCGGTGGAACGAGGACTACAACGATCCTGGATCCGACGTCCACCAGATCTCCCGCGCCATGCTGGGCCTGGGAGGCGGTCTCGACGGGTTCGTCGCGCGGATGGTGAGGGAGAGCGCACCGGAGACCGTGTGCCGCTACAACTCCGGGGAGACCCAGGTGCTCGGTGCCCTCATCGCGCGCGCCACCGGCCAGAACGTGTCTGACTACATGCACGAGAAGCTCGTGGAGCCGCTGGGCTTCGAGTCGCCCGGCTTCTGGATCACCGACATGCGCGGCGTCGAGATGTCCTACGCCGGCCTGAACCTCACCGCACGCGACTTCGCCAAGCTGGGAGAGCTCTACCGCAACCACGGCGTCTGGCAGGGCCAGCGCATCGTCTCCGACGACTGGGTGCGCGCCTCGACCACCGTCGACGACCCGATCCGCGAGCCCGGGCGCCCGATCGTCGGCGACCACGAGATCGATCTGGGTTACGGCTACCAGTGGTGGATCCCGGCGGGCGACCGGGGCGACTACAGCGCCATCGGCATCCTGAACCAGCTCGTCTATGTCGATCCCACCACCCGCACCACCATCGTCAAGCTCTCGGCGAACCGGCTGTACGGCACCTCCACCGAGGAGGCGACCAACCGTGACGTCGAGAACGTCGACTTCCTGCGCGCCATCGCCCAGCACGCCAGCAGCCGAGCCAGCGCCCAGGAGCGGTGACCGCCGCATCCGCGTTCGGCTGCGCCGCATCGGCGGCATTCGAACTCGTCTCGGCCGCGAGTGATGCACCGAAGGGATCCTCCGCAGCCGATACCGAACGGCCTAGAGAGTGGTCGCTTCCTAGATCAATGGAGTCAGTCAGTACCACGACACCTGACCTGTCGCTGGTCGAGTAGTCCGAGCCCCCAGGCGCGGGCGCAACGAGACCACGATGGCCCCGGGGTCTTCCCCCGGGCCATCGGCGTTTCGAGGACAAGCTCGCAGCGATCAGTCCTGCTGTCGCACGACCGAGATGGCCTCCAACAAGTGCCCGCGCCACATCGAACTCGTCCCGGGTGTCATCCCTGTCCACCCCGGCTCGACTTGTGGTCGCCGAAGGGCTCATCGCGTTCACGCACGGCCTCCCGGAACCCGACGGTGGCCGACCGCAGCGCGAAGCCGTAGCCCTCGCGGGTGTGGCGGGAGATCCCGTCGAAGACGGTGCTGATCATCGCGGAGTTGGCGACCCCCTGGTTGTTGAGGGCTGAGTTCAACGCCAGCTTGGCCATCATCAGCTGGTTCACGGGCATCCGGGCGATCCGGGCGAGGAACGCCTCGGTCCGCTCGTCCAGGTCCGCAGCCGGCCACGACTCCACCGCGAGGCCCCACTCCTCGGCCTGCTTGCCAGTGATGCAGTCGCCGGTGAACAGCATCCGCTTGGCACGCTGATCCCCGATGCGGTGCGCCCACATGCCGGCCGCCGGGATCCCCCACACGCGGGTGGGTGGGTAGCCGATCCGGGTGTCGTCGGCGCAGATGATCTGGTCGGCGTACAGCGCGATGTCGGTGCCGCCAGCCACCGCGAAGCCGTGCAGTTTGGCCACAGTCGGCTTGTTGGCGTGCATGAGTGAGGCGAAGCCCTTGTTGAACCGGCTCATCTGGGCGTAGTCGATCATCGGGTCCCAGATCGCCCCCGGGTTGTGGTTGGCCATGCCGACCGCAGGGTCGAGGACGGTGCCGGCGGTCTCGTCGGGCCCCCCGATCCCCTTGAAGCCCTTCTCTGCGAACGCGTCAAGGTCGTACCCGCCGCAGAACCCCTTGCCCCGGCCCGACACCACGATCACGTGCACGCGCGGGTCCAGATCGGCCCGCTCCACCGCCGCTGCCAGATCGGCCGGGGTCTGGGGCGTGATCGAGTTGCCCTGCTCAGACCGGTTGAAGGTGATCCGGGCGATCCGACCGTCACGCTCATAGGTGAGCGTCTGATAGGTCCGCTCGACGTTCGGAGCGGGTCGGCCGCGCCAGGGCGAGTCGGGACCCTCGGTCCAGTTCTCGTACCAGGAGGCGGGCCGGGTTCCGGCGTGGTCGTCTGGCTGTGTCATGTCCAGTCCTATCGTGTCGGGTCCCTGGATTCTGCTCCTCCGCCATGATGGGGCCATGTCCCTCACCGCTGCACCGCCGACCTCCCTGCCCCGCACCCTGGCCCGCTGGCTCCTGGGCAGCGTGCTCGTCCTGACCGGCGTCGCCCACCTGACCTTCGCCCGGGAGGAGTTCCAGGCTCAAGTACCCGACTGGTTCCCCGGCGATGCGGACTGGGTGGTGCTGATCTCCGGAGCGGTCGAGATCGGTCTCGGGGCGGCCCTGATCGCGTGGGCTCGCGGCCGGGTCACCGTCGGTTTCGTCGTCGCGGCGTTCTTCGTGGCGATCTTCCCGGGCAATATCAACCAGTACGTCGAGGGCATCGACGCGTTCGGCCTCGACACCGACGGCAAGCGACTGACCCGGTTGTTCTTCCAGCCCGTGCTGATCGTCTGGGCGCTCTGGTCGACGGGGGCGTGGCGGGACCGCCCGCGCCGGTGACACCTGAGGCGCCCCTCTTGGAGTCGCTTCCGCACCAGCCACGACGGCCCTCCCAGGTGTGGGCTGGGTCACAAACGCTCGCGCTCCTCTAAGATACCGCTACACACTGTCGCACATACTGCGGTCGGCGGTCGACGCGCTCAGAGGAGGGGACATGCTGGCTTACGAACGGCTCGGATCCGGCGAACCGTTGGTCCTGGTGCACGGCATCGGTCATCGGCGACACGCGTGGTACCCGGTGCTGGATCGGCTCGCCGAGCAGCGTGAGGTGTTCCTGATCGACCTGCCCGGCCACGGCGAGTCCCCCGGGCTCATCGCGGACGGACGCCCGGTCAAGGAACTGCTCACCGAGGCGCTGGTGACCTGCTTCGACGAGTTGGGGCTCGACCGTCCACACATCGCCGGCAACTCCCTGGGCGGCCGGATCGCCCTGGAGGCTGCCGCGGACGGTCTGGTCAGCAGCGCGACCGCCCTCTCGCCTGCGGGCTTCTGGTGCAACAGCCTCGACTTCGCCTACGTTCGCGCACTCTTCGCCGGAGTCCTCACCGGCGCCTCACTGGCCGGCCGTGCCGCCCCGCCACTCCTGCACACGTCGGCCGCCCGCCGGGTGCTGCTGGCGCCGTTCATGACCCGCGGCCACCACCTCGACGCGGCGCGCGCGCTGGGTGATCTGCACGGGATGGTGGCCGCACGCCCGGCGCTGGCGACGATCATCGACGGCGGCTTCCCGTTCGACAGCGACATCCCCGCCGATATCCCGGTCACCATCGCCTGGGGCACCCACGACCTCGTGCTCCTGCCCTATCAGGCCCTGCGGGCCCGCCGGCAACTGCCGAACGCCGCACACAGTTGGCTGCGCGGCTGCGGTCACGTGCCGATGTCCGACGACGCCGAACGGGTCGCCGACATCCTGTTGCGCGGCTCGAGTTCCGGCACGGCCACCACCGTCTCGACCAGCGTCGCCTGATCCACACCCACCACGAAGGAGTGGCCGTGCACAGCAGCAACCACGTCGACGTACTCATCATCGGCGCCGGACTCTCCGGGATCGGCGCCGCCTGCCACCTGACCAGGGACGCACCGCAGCACTCGTTCCTAGTGCTGGAGCGGCGCGCCCGCATCGGCGGCACCTGGGACCTCTTCCGCTACCCGGGCGTGCGGTCGGACTCGGACATGTACACGCTGGGCTACAAGTTCCGCCCCTGGCGCGGCACCAAGGTGCTCGCCGACGGGCCCAGCATCCGCGCCTACATCCAGGACACCGCGGACGAGTACGGCGTGACCGAGAGGATCCGCTTCCAGCGCAAGGTGGTCTCCGCCAGTTGGTGCACCGACGACGGGCTGTGGACCGTCGAGGTCGCCGACGAGGTCACCGGCGACGCCGAGACCTACACCAGCCGGTTCCTGATCGGTTCCACCGGCTACTACAACTACGACGCCGGCTATCGGCCGGACTTCGAAGGTGAGGAGCGGTTCGCCGGGCAGGTCGTGCACCCTCAGCAATGGCCCGAAGACCTTGAGTACGCCGGCAAGCGCGTGGTCGTGATCGGCAGCGGTGCCACAGCGATCACGCTGGTGCCGGAGATGGCCAAGACGGCAGCGCACGTGACAATGCTGCAACGGTCCCCCACCTATGTGCTCGCGGTGCCGGAGACCGATCCGGTCGCCGCCGTGCTGACGAGGTTCCGCGTCCCCGCTCCGGTCACCTACAAGCTCGGTCGGGTCCGCAACATCGCCCTGCAGCGCGGCGTCTACGACCTGTCCCGTCACCGCCCGGCGCTCGCCCGGGCGATGATGCTCAAGGCTGCCGGTCTGCAGTTGGGACCGAAGGTCGACCTCTCGCACTTCACTCCGACGTACGACCCGTGGGACGAGCGACTCTGCGTCGTGCCGAACGGCGACCTCTTCCGCTCCCTGCGCAAGGGTTCGGCATCGGTGGTGACCGACCACATCGAGACCTTCACCGAGGGCGGCATCAGGCTCCGGTCGGGCGAAGAGATCCCGGCCGACATCGTCGTCACCGCGACCGGGCTCGAGGTGCAACTGGTCGGAGGTGTCCGCGTCGAGGTCGATGGCAGACCGGTCGAGACCCGCGACCGGGTGATCTACAAGGGCGTGATGATCGACGGGGTGCCCAACGCGATGGTCATCCTCGGCTACACGAACGCCTCCTGGACGCTCAAGGCCGACCTCGCCTCGGAGTACTTCTGCCGGCTGCTCAACCACATGGACCGCAAGGGGCACACCCGGGTGGTGGCGCAGGCTGGCCCGCAGGACCGGTCCACCGAGTCCGCGATGGGCAGTGCCCTCCAGTCGGGGTACATCAAGCGCGCCGACGGCGTGATGCCCCGCCAGGGCACCCGCAAGCCGTGGAAGGTCCTCGACAACTACTACCGCGACGCCATCGCCCTGCGCCACGGCGCCGTCGCGGACGCCACGCTCCAGTTCTCCGATCAACCGGTCGCGGCGTCACCACAGGTACGACGACGGGCTGAGCAGGCCGGCTGAGCAGGCTCAGCGCCGGCGTCCAGGATCCCGGGTCCACCGATCGGACTATCGGCCATCCTGGTGGGTACTGCCCAGGCAGTGTTGCCCACTCCAGGGCACTCCCGAGACCACGGAGGCTCCGATGCAGACCCTGCTCATGGCCTGGGGCGTCAGCCTGGTGGCCACTGGATGGTTGCTGCCCCTGGGCGTCATCCGGGTGCTCGCCTACCGTTCCGGCGAAGTCACCAGACCGAGCGGGATGGGAGCGCTGGCCGGGGTCACCCTGGCGCTCGGCATTCTCGCCGCGGCTACGTTCCTCATCCTCACCGTCCTGCTGGTCATTGCGGGCGAGCGTCCCTGATCCCCAGCGCATCCGTCACTCCGTATGCGGAAGATCGACCCGGTCCAGCACCAGGGCCGCAGGCGACCCGGATTGAGCCACCAACCGGAGCACGGAGCCGGAGCGCCGACTGCGCCCGACGATGTCGAAGATCGCCTGGACTCCGGGACTGGCCAGCAGGGTCACCCCGGTCAGGTCGACCACCGCATCGGAGGTCCCTGCCCTGGTCGTGTCCCACAGCGCCTCCTGGAACGCTTCCACGGACAGGGCGTCGATGGGTCCCTCGGCCCTCAACCGCCCCTGAGTGGCCTCACAATGCAAAGCCTCGTCCCCGGTCGGTTCCGCCCGGCCCTCCGGGATGGCCACAGACTCCAGGAACGGCACCGGTCGGCCCAACTCCCGACGAACCTCCACGACCGTCCCCCGGTCGGTACGCCGGATCCGGAGGTCGTCGGTCAGACCGGCCGCCATCACCAGGCCGCGTCCGCCCGCGCGTTCGGCACGCCAGCGGCCACGGTCGGTGACGGTGACCACTGCCACGCCGGCATCGTCGAGGACGCCGGCGAGCTGGAAGACTCCGTCGGCCGGTACGCCGTACGCGTGCTCGATCACGTTGGCGATCAGTTCGTGGACAGCATGTCCGAGGCTGACCCGATCGGCCAGCCCAGCCCCCAGGCCGTCCAACCACGTTCCCAGGCGGCCCCGGGCGACCACGGCGTGCCGGGGCGTCGCCGGCAGCGTCAGCGTCAGCGGCGTCGGGGGCCGGATGCGTCTCATCAGCAGCAGCACCGCGTCGTCCTGCAGTCCCGGCGCGGGGGCCGCGGCGAGGATCTCGGCGCACATCTCCTCATCGCGCAGAGCCGGGGAGCCGGTCACGCTCACCATTGTTGACCGGGCGTGCGCCACCGCGCGCTTGAGATCCTCGGTGCGTACGGAGCCGCCGAGGATCCCGTCGGTGACCAGTAGCAGGGACTCCCCCACGCCCAGGTGGGTGCGTCCGGTGCGTACCTCGGATCCGGCCCCCAGGGGCCGGCCATGTGAGTCCCCCAGCGTTCGTGGGGGGTCCGCTGCCCCCCACACCAGTGGCGCGGGGTGTCCGGCAGCGACGTACTCGACCGCGCCGTCGCGCCGGTCCATCACCACCGCACACAGCGTGGTGGTGGCCGCTTCGGGGACCTGGCGGGCCAGGCGGTGCAGGGTCGTCACTGCTTCGGCCAGACCGATCCCGGCGCCGAGTCGCTCCCGGAGGACGCTGCGCACGGCGCCGGCGACCAGCGAAGCCGCCGCCCCGTGCCCGACGACGTCGACGACCATCAGCCCGACCCTGCCACCGGGGAGACCGAACGCATCGAGGGTGTCGCCACGATCGGCGGGCTGGGTCTCGGTCAACAGATAGCGGCCAGCCAGGCTCACCCCCGGGAGGACCGGCAGCACGCCGGGCACCTGGAGGTCGGCGGCAGTGTCGGACATGACCCTCCCGTTGACCCGTCGACTCCGACCCCTCGGACAAGGGACCGTTCATTCAGGTACCCGAGGTGACGACCGGTACACGTGCCTAGGGTCGGCGCTGCTCCGACCCATCCACCTCACCGAGGGTTCGACGCAGGTCGCGCAGCACTCGGCCGAGCAGTCTGGACACCTGGGTCTGGGTGACACCGAACTCGTCCGCGATCTCCTGCTGGGTCATTCCGTCACGGAACCGGAGCCTCAGCAGTTTCCGGTCACGTACCTTGAGCCGACGCAGCACCGGGCGCAGCATCACCCGCGCCTCGGCGGCTTCCTGGCCACGGGCCGAGTCCGGGTCGGCGATGAGGTCCCCGAGAGCGGTCGTGCCCTGCTCGCCAACTGGGCTGTCGAGCGACGTCGGCGTGAAGCAGCCCTCGGCGCGCAGTGCCTCGGAGACGTCATCTTCGGGGACGTCGAGGGCCTCGGCGATGTCGGCGTCGGTCGGGTTGCCCCGGTCCTTGGCCCGCAACTGCTCCCGCTTCTCCACCACCAGCGACTGCAACTCCTGGACCCGCCGCGGTGGGCGGACCGTCCAGCCGTGGTCGCGGAAGTAGCGCCGCAGCTCCCCGCGGATGCTGGGCACGGCGTAGGCCAGGAAGTCTCGCTGACGCGACACATCGAACTGCTGGGCGCTGCGGACCAGCGCGGCGTTGGCCACCTGCTCCAGATCCTCGACGGGGACGTCACGCCGGCGATAGCGCGATGCAATGCTCCGCGCCACGGAGATGTTGAGCACGATGACCTGGTTGATCAGGCTCGCTCGCTGGTCGGGGTCCTCGGCCCGGTCCGCCTGGCGCAACAGGCCAGCAGTGAGCCGCCGGCGTCGGTCGCGGCTGACGCCGCTGTGCGGATCGAACGAGTTGTCCCGTGCCATGACGTACTCCCGGGTGGAGGCGAGTGGCTGCATCATCGGGGTCGGTTGAGCCCCGTCGCAATCCAGCAGTCGAGGACGACGTACCCCCAACCTAGTCCGCACCACCAAATCCAGGGACGCATAGAGGCAGATCCCACGGGTACCGGCACGTTGACGTGGAACCATCCCGACGCGTGAAGGAGCCTTGGATGAACGTGGCACACGAGCCCAACGGACCCGAGTCGGTCCCCCCGGCAACCAGTACGACCCGCGACGACGAGCCCCGCACCGATCACGAGTCTGATCCCGCGCTCGATGACAGCGACTCCGGCGAATGGACGTCCGAGGGCGGAGCCACCGAGGTCGGTCCCGCGACCTCCTCGCCCGCCTCCGAGAAGCGCTGAGTCCCCGGTCCGGTCAGTTCACGTCGGCCAGCAGTACGGGAGTCACGGGACTGCTTAGCCTCCTCCCCGCCTTCAGGTCGAGTTGGTCGGTGGACTACTGCGGTCCCTCCGCAGCAGCACCAGCACCCCACGCCCGGGGAAGCAGCGCACCTCGTGGACCACCAAGACCATTCCGTGGGTTCGCTCCAACCACTCGCTGAGTTGGGCTGCCTGCGGGAGACTGCCGAGCTGCAGCAACACCGCCCCCTTCGGGAGCAGGTGCTCGGTCAGCAGCACGAGGCACATCCTCGCCACCGCCAGGCCGTCGCTGCCCCCGTCGATCGCCGTGCGTGGGTCGTCGGGGTACGCCGACACCCGGTCGTGGCGCACCCACGGCGGATCCACGATCGCCAGCGCGAACCGCTCCCCCGCGGCCAGCGCCTCCTCTGCCCGACTGCAGCGCACCTCGATCGACGCGGACAGGCCGGCACGCCCGACGTTGGCCACCGCGTGGCGGCACGCGTGCGGGCTGACATCGACCATCACCGTTGGTCGCGGGCAGACCACCGCCGTGAGCAGACCGATGTGGCCCACCCCCGCGCATAACTCCAGCACCGGTCCTGGCGGGAGCTCGGGCAGTAGTTCCGCAGCCCACAGCGACTGCTGGCGGGTCCACTCACGCGGGGCCAGCACCCGGTCGTCGTACTGGACGCGCAACGGTCCGAAGGACACCTCGGACACCGGTGCGGTGGCCCCTGAGGACGAGCCGGGGTGGATCACTCCGTGTACGGCAGGTCGACCCGGTCCAGCATCAGGGCGGCGGGTGAACCGGCCTCTGCCACCAACTGGAGCACGGAGCCGGAGCGGTGACTGCGCCTGACCATGTCGAAGATCGCCTGGACTCCTGGGCTGGCCAGCAGGGTCACCCCGGTGAGGTCGATCACGGCATCGGCGGTCCCGACTCTGGTCGTCTCCCACAGTGCCGTCTCGAACGCCTCCACCGTCACGTCATCGATGGGTCCTGCGGCAGTCAGCCGTCCCTCCGTGGACTCGGTCCGCAACCCCGGACCCCGACCGGACTCGAACAGCGCGTCCACCTCGGGGATGGGGACGGAGGCCAAGAAGGGCACCGGCCGGCCCAGTCTCCGACGGACCTCCACCGCCGTGCCCCTGTCGGTGCGCTGGATCCGGAGGTCGTCGGTCAGGCCGGCCGCCATCACCAAGCCACGGCCACCTGCGCTTCCGCTGCTCCAGCGACCGTGGTCGGTGACCATGATCACCGCCGTGCCGTCATCGGTGAGCACGCCGGTGAGCTGGAAGACTCCGTCCGCCGAGGCGCCGTACGCGTGCTCGATGACATTGGCGATCAACTCGTGGACCGCATGCCCGAGGCTGACACGATCGGCCAACCCTGCCCCGAGGCTGTCCAACCAGGCACCGACACGTTCCCGGGCGACCACGAACTGGCGCGGCGTTGCCGGCAGCGTCAAAGCCAACGGTTTCGCAGGCCGGATGCGTCTCATCAGCAACAGTGCTGCATCGTCCAGCAGACCCGGCGCCGGGACCGCGGCGAGGAGTTCTGCGCACACCTCCTCGTCGCGCAGCGCCGGCGAATCGGTGTCCATCGCCAGTCTGGCGCGGGCGTGCACGATGGCACGCTCAAGTTCCCCGGCTTCCCCGACTCCGCCGAGGATCCCGTCGGTCACCAGCAGCAGTGACTCGCCCACCTCCAGTCGGGTACGCCCGGTCTGCACCTGCGCACCGGTGCCCAAGGGCCGACCGCGTGACTCCCCCAGACTTCGTGGGGGACCCGTCGCCCCCCACACCAGCGGGGCGGGGTGACCTGCGGCGATGTACTCGACCGCACCGTCTCTGCGGTCCATCACCACCGCACACAGGGTGGTGGTGGCCGCCTCAGGGACCTGGCGGGCGAGGCGGTGCAGGCTCTCCACTGCGGTGCCCAGAGAGATCCCGCTGCCAAGACGTTCGCGGAGCACGCTGCGCACACCGTTGGCGACCAGCGCTGCCGGGAATCCGTGCCCGACCACATCGACGACCATCAGTCCGACCCGACCGCCGGGCAGATCGAACGCATCGAGTGTGTCGCCTCGATCAGAAGGCTCGGTCTCCGTCAACAGGTATCGGCCTGCCAGACTCACCCCCGGCAGCACTGGCAGCACACCGGGGACCTGAAGATCAGTGGCAGTCTCTCGCATGACTCTCCCGGCAACGCATCGACTCCGGCCGCTCATACGAGCGACCGTTCCTCAATCAGGTACCCCGAGTCCTCGGCCGCTACACGTGCCTGGAGTCATCCTTCTGCTTCGGTTCGGCGCCCTACCCCCGCGCGTCACACGGACTTGGAACGGGCCCATCGGTGTTGGGGCGACCCTTCGGGCGGAGCTTGTGGCTGCCGTCGCACCACGGCTGGATGGCCGAGCGGCCGCACCTGCAGACCGCACTGACCGGACGTTTCGTCGGATGCAGTACGCCGGCTGAATCGGCCACCAGCCACCGGCCGCGCACCAGCATCGGGCCACGCTGGGAGGGGCCGACCAGCGAAGGGTCGACCGAACGGTCGGTCGGATCAGTCATTGCTGTTCCGCGTCGGCAGTACTGCGCTGGCGTAGTCGTCCTCCAGGGCGAGGCACACCAGGGCGCCGAAGGAGACCTCCCGGCGCTGGGTGGGGTCGTCCTCGAGGAACGGCCTGACCACCTGCCGCAGGGCTTGTTCCTCGTGCACCGCGTCTGCCTCCACGTGCTCCTCATAGTAGCGACGGGTGGCTTCGGGGAACCCGAGCCGCTGAAGACCCTGAGCCATCTGTTTCGACGGCAGCGCACTGGTCGACTCGAAGGCGGCGAAGTGCCCGATCGCGGCACCGACGAGGCGGCGGTGCAGCCCGAAGAGCGACATCGCGTTGTTCAGCGCCAGCACCTCGACCGGGGCCTCGTCCACGTAGGCACCGCGGGCGGAGGAGAGTCCGGCGGCTGTGAGTGCCTCCACGAAGAGTCGCTGGTGCACCCGGGCGGGGTCGCCGCAGCCGTACTCGTCGTACTGGATCTCGACCATCCCGGCCTTGGCAGCCGCCGGCAACCGGGGGATCGTCCAGGTTGTCGGGTCGGCCTCCTTGAGGTGGTAGAGGGAGCGGTGCTTGAGAATCTCCCGGACCTGGTCCCGATCGGCGTGCCGTTGCACGAACCTGGCCACCGACGGGCCGGCGCTCTGGTCGATCAGCGTGCGTAGTTGCTGCACCGGGTCACCACTGGGGTCGGGGGCGACGATCCTGGCCCGCAGATCCGCCTCGAACCTCTCCTCCAGACCACGTCGGATCGCCAGCAGGTCAGGGTCCCACTCCCAGGCCGACGACACCCCGCAGAAGTCGCGGTAGTGCAGTTCATAGAGCGCCCACAGGGCGAGGTGGGCATCCACGTCGGAGTCGGGGGGCGGTGGCGACCCGATCGGGCCTGTGCCCTGAAGTGCCTCGAACAGATGGGCGCTCAACCGGCCGCGTGCCGCGGGCAACCGGCTGACTCCGAACCAGTCGAGGTCATGGGTCGCTCCCTTGCAATCAACGAACATGTGGGCTCCTCCGATCGACATCAGTGCCCCGCCGCGGTGCCCGATCCCGGCTGGATCGACTCACACGCCACCTCCCTGCAGGACCGCCGCTGAGACCTGCAGGTGCAACACCCGCAACGTCTCGGCATGCCGTTCGCCCCGGCCCAGCACTTCGGCGGCACGCCCCACGGCGGCCCCGACGATAGAGGGCCGACCTCCGACACAACGCAGGATGCCGCGCAAGGACTCTCGATCCTCGTCGCTCAGGGCGGTCTGGCCGCCGGCGGCACTCTTGATCTTGAAGTCATCCATCCGACTCGGTACCCGTTGCGCGGCGGGTCATTCCCGGTCAGGCAGTGGCTGGGTACGCCGCGTCGTCGAGCAGCCGCGCCAGATGGTCCAAGTTCGTGGCCAAGGTGCGGGTGGTCAGGTCGGTCTTCTCCGGCGTCGACGGCAGGTCCTGATAGTCGATGGTCTGCATCGCTTCGCCGACCCAGTACGTCACCGCGTTGGCGGGCAGGGTGAAACCGACGTCGGTGAGCGCCTGGGCGAGTTCCGCGGTGACATGATGGGCGCCGTCCTCGTTTCCGACCACGCCGATCCCTGCGACCTTGCCGTAGGTCGACAAGCGCCCTTGATCGTCGGTCTCGGAGATCTCGGCGTTGAGTCGCTCCAGGACCAGTTTGCAGACCGCCGAGGGTTGTCCCATCCAGATGGGGGTGACCACCACCAGGATCTGGGCGGCCAGGATCCGCTCGCGCAGCTGCGGCCATTCGTCACCGTCGCCCTCGTCCGTGCTCACTCCGAACCGGATGTCGTGGTCCACGATCCGCACCAGTTCCCCGGTCACCTGATGTTCCTTGAGTGCCTCCAGCACCTGTGAACCGAGCAACTCCGCACTCGACGAGGCCGGCGAGGGCTTGAGCGTGCAGTTGAGCACTATCGCTTTGATCTGTGTGATGTGCGCAGCGGTACCCGCGGCGCATGGGGGCAGCCGGTCCCGAGTACCGGGCTTCCCGACGAGAAGTCGGCCCACGAGCCGGATCCGGCACTCGTCCCCGGCCTCGACGCGAGCGACACCGAGAGGATCGTCGAACTCCTCCAATCGCACCTGCATGCGGCGCCGAGGGGGCGACCACCGAGGCGGGAGCCGTCCGCGGAGTCGACGACTGACTCCGGACGGACGCCCCCCCGCTCCGGTCAGTTCACGTCGGGATCCTCCTCGATCACGTGCACCGCCGCCTCCTCCGCGGAGGCGCCGGCCCCGTCGATCCCCTCGTCCTCGGCGATCATCTCGGCCTCCGTGTCGGCCCGGACGCCGTGGTCGGGGGCGAGGAGTCTGCCGGCCCGTTCCCGGCCCACCTCACCGGAGACCGGGCCGTCGAGGATGTCGGCGTCCGCCTCCGCGTAGGCCTCCTCCCACACCTCGGGCTCCTCCTGGGGCAGCCGCTCCTCGATGCTCTCGCCCTCGAGTTGTTCGCGGTGTGTGACGCCCTTGGCCCTCGACCCGCGAAGTCGTTCCGGGGGTGAGAACCCTTCGTCGAGTACGTCGTCAACGCCGCGGTCATCCAAGCTGTCCTGGGGCTGCAACTGGTCCTCGCCCATCTGCTCCTCCTCGTGTCGTCCGGTCCCGTGCCGGTACCCGCTCTGGCCCAGGTCACGCATCTGGGAGCACATGTCCTCACACGAGCCGGGCCGGTCCGGGACCTTGACAGGCTCTCCGCGGCCTCACTAGCGTCAGCGGACGGGGGCGCGGGACCAGTCATGCAGTGACCCATCGCCTGAATCGGGGACGCCATGCCACCTCGGAGACGCAGCCTCAACTCGGTCACACCGCTGCGATTCGCCGCCGCCTGGCGGCTGGAGCTGGACAAGGTCGGTGACGCCCTCGGGCCACACCTCACCCCGGCACCCGAGGACCCCACAGCCGCCGACGACGCCCTGCGCGTCGACCTGATCCGGCCCTGGGACCTGGTGGCTCTCAGTGTGGCGTTCACCGGCTGCGAACTGGTCGCCGGCGGGGCCAGCCCCCCGGCGGTCCGGCCGCATCGCGGCAGCACCGGCCGGATGTTCGTGGACCATGCGTTCCAGCATGGCTACGAGGAGGCCGTCTACGAGAGCACAGCGAAGGCCCCGCTCGAACGGGACGGCAAGCCCGACCCCGGTCACCCCCAGTCCCAGGACCCCGCCGGCGCCCGCCCCCACCCTCCGGTCGGATTCCGCCCGGCTCGCGCCAGCAGACTGGTGTTCACGATCGCCACCGACGACGTGATCGAGTTCTCCACGGCCGGGATCCTGGCCGCGATGAGCCGCCTGGAGCTCGTCGTGCACCCACTGGCCACTCCCGGGACCGCGCCGACGGTCGGCCGCACGGGCGCCCTCCCCGAGCGTGAGTTCCGGCCGCACTTCCTGCACCTGGGCGACGGCCTGATCATGGTTCTGGACGCCCAGTCACCGGTGATCGAGAAGGCGACGCAGGCGTTCCTGCGCAGCAATCCGGCCCCTGATGTCACCACCACCGCAGGACTTCTGGCCCACCAGCAGAACCTCCGACTGGCCCGCGCCGAGGCGGTCCGGGCGGTACCGACGGTGAAGCCGGGGACCCGGATCCCCGATCATTCCATCTTCGCCCCGGGGCGTGGACTGGTCCCCGACCTGCGCGGGCCGCAGATCCGGCCCCGACGCACCCTCAGCCGTCCACCCACCCTCGAAGAGACCAGCATCGAGGCGCCGTACCGGCTGATCGTCTCCCCCGGTGCGGGGGCCAGGTGGGCGCATGCGGCCACACCGGCGGCCGCCGACGATGCTCCCGAGCACGTCGAACTGTGGCACACCCGGTTGGCCGGTCCTCCCGCTGACGACGATGAACCCCCGGACGAGCGCGACGACAAGAACAGGATCATCCGGGCACTGTGGGCCCGTGACCGGGACTGGGCCGGCGACCAATGGCGCGACGGCACCACCGAGAAGAACGTCTTCGCGCACACCTTCTCCCCCGACCCCACCCACGGCCCGGGGTTCCGTGGGTCACTCGATCGCCTGGACCGGCACATGCTGGTGCGCCAGTCCGCCGAGACCTGGCCCGGCAAGAGCGGCACCATCGCCCCGGTGCCGGTGGGCGCCGACGCGCTGTGGCTCTCCGGCCTGGGTGCGTGGCTGGACCTGCACGGCGCCTGGACGACCCTGCCCTACTCGGAGGTGCAACTGGAGTCGATCCTCTCCTGGGACCATGTGGCACCGATGGGCCGGGACCAGTTCGTGCGGGTGGTCTATCCCGGCTACCTCTATCCCTTCGGCCACCAGACCGCGTTGGTCAAGATCACCGAACGGAAGATGAAGGACACCGTGCATCCGGTGGCCGGGCTCTATCAACGGATGTTCCTGGTCGTGGGTGAGCGCAGCCGCAACTACACGAACCGGGATCTGCCGTTCACCAGGGTCCGGGTCCGGCCCACCGTCTCTCCCAACCTGGACCCCCTCTCGGAATCCTCCGGTGACAGCCAGTCGTCGTTCTTCTGGCCCCGGGTAGCCGGCAGCCGGTTCCCGTTCATCCTCGACGCCGTCGACCACGCGGGCCGGCCGATCCGGCTGAACACGCCGCTGATGTGGGTCGCGGAGTCGTTCAGCAGTGCCCAGAACCGGGCCGCCGTCGATGCGGCGTACGCCGGAGACCCAAGTCGGCGGGTGACGGTGCAGGGGCAGAACCTCGCCTACGTGACCCCGGCCCCCGACGGCCCGGATGTCGGCTTGGACACGGAAGCGGTCTGGCTGCTCGGCAAGGCCTCCCTGGGCTCCAGCACCCCGCGGCTCTCGGCAGCCACCGCGACCGTCCCTGCCGTCGAACAGATCTCCTCGGCTGGCCGGATCCCGTTCGCCTACCACCCCACCTACGTCACCGACGGCCTCGGCGCACCGAGTATCGGCGACGTCTGGGCGCTGATCCGGGAGGGCGCCGGCGGCGAAGAGGCCAGCGTCGACCCGACCGCCCCGCTGCCCCAGTTGCGCTTCGGGGCCGGCGCCCCCACCGGCAGCGATGGAGCGGGCGGCTTCCTCGCCCCCGACCTTCCGATCCGGGCACTCTCCCTCGGCACCGGTCCGGTGGGCGACGTGGGCAGCGCGGCCGCCGGTGGCCTCAACCCCGCAGCCTTCCTGGCCGGCGCCCTCCCCAAACTCTTCGGGCTGATCGACCTGTCGGACCTGATCGCCTCCGCTGCCGCGCTCCCGAGCATCGTCACCGAGACCGTGGGCCGGGTGACCAAGCTGATCAACGACCTCGCCCTGGCCGCCGCCACCGCCACCGAGGCCGTCACCGAGGCGCAGAAGCAGGCGCAACGCGCCCAGGGCAAGAGCGCGGCCCTGCAGGCCCAGGCACAGCAGGCGCTCACCCAGGCCCAGGCCTTGGCCACCGACGCCGAGTCCTTCGCCCAGGACTTCGGGGCCTTGCTCAACTCGCTCACCACCGCAGACGTGGACCAGATCGAGGCCCAGCTCGGCACCGCCCGCGCTTCCCTGCAGCAGCTCGCCGACCGGTTCCGGGCACTGGCGGAGCTGCTCCCTCCGCAGGCAGCCATCCAATGCCGGCGGATCGGTGCTCTTCTCGACGAGGCCGGTCAGGGCGTCGATCTCGCCCAGGACCTGTTCGACTCCATCCAGGGTCTCGACCCGGCCAACCTGACCCAGAGTTTCAGCTTCGAGTGGAAACCGGCCCTGCAGAACTGGCCGGCATCCTTCCCGATCTTCGCCCTGAAGCCCGGGAGCCAGGACAACCTGACCCTGGCCGTACACGGCCAGCTGTCCGGACAGGGACACCCCGAGGTGGTGGCCAGTGCCGAGCTCCGGGACTTCCACCTCAACCTGTTCGGGAACGCGCCGCTGATGCGGATCCCGTTCGACCACATGTTCTTCAAGAGCGGGTCGACCGGCAAGCCCGAGGTCGACGTCGTCCTGGGCGATCTGGAGTTCCTCGGCATCCTCGGCTTCGTGGAGCGGATCAAGGAGTTGATCCCGTTCGACGGGTTCAGCGATCCGCCGTACGTCGAGGTGACCACCGAGGGTGCCACGGCCGGCTTCACCCTGGCCCTGCCCAACGTCGCCGTCGGCGTCTTCAACCTCTCCAACATGTCGCTGGCCGCCGACGTCTCGGTCCCCTTCCTCGGCAAGTCGGTCACCGTCGGATTCAGCTTCTGCAGCCGGGAACGCCCCTTCCGCCTGACCGTGATGTGTCTGGGCGGCGGTGGCTGGTTCCTGGTCCGGATCGCCCCGGACGGCCTGGACGTCCTCGAGGTCGGTCTGGAGGCCACCGCTGCGCTGGCGGTGGACTTCGGGGTGGCCTCCGGGTCGATCTCCGCCTCGGTGGGCATCTACATCCGGCTCGAAGGCGAGCAGGGGTCGCTGACCGGCTACTTCCGGCTCCGCGGCGAGGTCGATGTCCTCGGCCTGATCAGCGCCTCCATCGAGCTCTACATGGAACTGGTCTACCAGTTCGACACCGGCAAGATGCTCGGCCGGGCGACCATCACCGTCGAGGTGGAGGTGCTGATCTTCTCCGGGACCGTGAAGATCTCTGCGGAGCGACAGTTGGCCGGCTCCAACGGCGACCCGTCGTTCCGGGAGGTGCTGGGCGCCGAGCAGGGCACCTCGGATGCGTGGAACGAGTACTGCCTGGCATTCGCGGCGGAGGAGTGAGCCGATGATCACCGAGACCTTCACCGTCTGCGCATTGCCCCACACGGTGGCCGCCGACGCTCCGTTCCATGTCTCCCTCTTCATCGCGCCGAGGCTCGCACCGAGCCAACCGGGTGAGGCTCTGGGCGGCGCCGAGGCGTTCGTCCGGTGGCCGGCACTGTTGCGCGACGCCAAGGTCGAGTTGCGTGACCAGGCGGGTCCGATCGATTGCAGCCCGCTGCGTGACGCCCTCGATGAGACATGGTGGGAGCGCGTCTTCGAGCCCGCAACCCCGGTACTCAGCCAGCAGGTGCCGCAGTGGCAGCAGCGAGACTGGCGGTCCTTCGACGCCGCCGCTGTCGCCCAACTCGCCAAAGTGATGCACCTGGCCACCATCTACGCCAGCCCCACCGAGCCACCCTCGCCCCAGGCGCACCCGCTCCAGCGGCTCTTCCAGAGCACAGTCAACAGGTGGCTCGACGGCCGCCGTCGGTACGACGAGCGGGACCTCACCGAGCGCTTGGACGAGATGACCGAGGGGCAACCGCTGATCCACTGGGAGCGTCAGCGCAGTGGCCGCCCTGACGGGAGAGAGCCGGAGCAGTCTATGGCGCAGGCCCTGATCGACCTGCATCGAGTACGCCGCTTCTACGAACGCCCCGAGTCGGCGGCGCAGCTGCCCTACCGGGAACGACCTGATCCCGACGCCGTGGCCGCGCCGTTGCCCCCACCTGCCCCCGAGTTCCATGAGCGGGTGGCGATGCTCGGCGACCACCCCGAGATGCTGCGCCGAGCCGGCCTGGTCCTCGACCTGCGCGCCGACCACGAACGATTGCGTCGCTCCCGGTTCCTCAGCGCGAAGGTCACGCTGCCTGGCACCGCGGCGGTCTGTCACACCACCCGGGTGGCCTGCCGGACCACCGATGACGACGGGTTCGTGTCCCGTCCGAGTGGGTCGGACTGGCACGACGGCGCCCTCGTCCTGGGCGAGGAGAACCGCTTCACCGTGCTGGACATCGACACCGACGGCAGCGCGTTGAAGGCCGAACGGTTCCTGTGGGGGCTTCCCCGGCTGCTCAAGGTGCAGCGCAACGCCGACCCGGTCAACGCCGCCACCCCGGCCCTGCGGGGCCACGGCTTCACCATCGCCCGGACCGGTCAGGCGCTCACCGCGCAGACGAGGCTGGCCCGTCAGACCGATCTCGAGTCCCGGCTCAGCATCGGCGAGGAGCCCGATCTGACTACCGAGGACGTCACCCGGGGCCTGCGCGTCGATGTCTGGGACTCCGAGACCGATCGCTGGGCCTCGCTCCACTCCCGGTTGGCCGAGGTGGCGGTCACCGGCCATGGCTCGATCGCCACGGACCTGGCCGAGGAGGGGTTCATCCAGGGCACCTCCGCCCACGAGACACCGGGGGTCACCGACTCCCCGGTGCATGTCCACGAAGCGATGTTCGGGTGGGAGGGGTGGAGTCTCTCCGCACCACGTCCGGGGAAGCGGATCCGGAAGGCCACGCCCGAGGAGCGGGCCGCCACCGGGCAGGACGAAGTGGTCGAGGAGACCCCGGCCGAGATCCAGCCGGGCGAGCGGCCACCGCACCCGATCCGGTTCACCCACCGGGTGCGGCCCGGCAGCCTGCCTCGGTTGCGGTACGGACGCTCCTACGCCTTCCGCGCCTGGGCCGTGGACCTGGCCGGCAACTCCCGTCCGCACGATCTGACCTCGGCGTCGCCGGACGCCACCCCCACCGGTCCCGCCGCGGAGGCGGCGCCGCTGTGGTCGGCGGCGGTTCGCACCGAGATCAACGCCACCCTCGCGGCTCGGGAGGTCGCTCCGCAGGTGGTCAGCGCAGCGCAGGAGCCCCCCGAGGCACTCCTGGACCTGGTGGGACCGCGGTTGCGGGAACTCACCCGGTTGCGGGCGGAGGCGCCGTCCCGGGTGAACCGGGCCGGGCTGGTCGCAGCCGCCACCGCGGCAGCCGTCCGGGACCTCGCCCAGCCGTTGGTGACCGAGACGGCCGTCGGCGAGATCGGCCCCTCGACGGTGACCCGGCCGCGCCCCTTCCTGCGCTGGGATCCGGTCGAGCCTCCCGTCGTGGTGCCGTTGCGCCGCTTCACCGAGGGCGAATCCGTCCAGGTGGTGGTGGTCCGTTCGGGCGTCACCCAGGATCCGGAGACGTTGGCTGTCACCGTCGTGGACCCCGTGCAGTACGCCGCCGAGGTCGCCCCGGAGTTGGGGTACGGCGCCACCAGCGAGCGGCATCTCGGCGCCCCGAAGACCACCCAGATGACCGCAGAGCTGCACGGCCGCTTCGACGCGGGGATCGGCACCTCCCCCGCCCAGGCCCAGCAGATGCTGGGGTGGGCGATCAGCGAGGACGGTTCCCTTCTCGACGTGGATCGCGCCGACCTCGACAACCCGCCCGCCCGGATCCCGCAGCCCGGGGTCCGACTCGAGCACAGTGCGCCGATTCCGCAGGCGGAGTTGAAGAGCCTCCCGTTGCCTCCGGGCGAGGCCCCGGCGCCGGGGCAGTACGTCGTCCACGACACCGAGGAGTTGACGCTGCCCTATCTGCCCGACCCGATGGCGGCCGGGGTCAGCTTCGTCTTCCCCGACGCAGGCCGGGGGCGACAGCTTCCGTTCCCGTTCGGTGGTGAAGGCTTCACGACCGGCTACGGCGGCAGCTGGCCACGGATCGAGCCCTACCGGATGGTGCTGTCCGGCTCCCCCGAACTGGACTCCCACGTGACCGACCGCACCATCGGATTCTCGCTGCCGCCCGGCGACACGCAGCGGATGCGGCTCTCCTCCTCGCTGCGCAAAGAGGAGTTGGGGCTACTGGGCGCCTGGCGCAGCCTCGCCCCCGCGGTTCGGGAGAACCCGGACGTCGAGGAGGCTGCCGCGGACGGCTGGCTGTGGGGGCTCACCCCGGCCGAGGAGGTGCTGCTGGTGCACGCCGTTCCGCGGCCGGTGCAGGCGCCGCGACCGACGCGGTTGGCGCCGGTCCGGTCGGTCGGACGCACGTCGTACGCGCTGTTCGGCGGGGTCGACGTGCACGGACCGAGCACGGACAGTCTCCTGGCCCATGCCCGGTGGACCGACCCGGTCGATGACCTCTCCCGGTCGCGCTGGCACACGCAGGACTCCGCCGCGATCGCGTTCCAGACCCGGATCGACGTCGCGGAGGACATCGCGCTGCTGTGGCCCAGCGCCGTGCCCGTCAACCTCCCCGGCCTCGGCGTCACCCGGACCCATCCTGCCGTGCACGAGATCGGCGACACCCGCCACCACCGGATCAGCTTCCGGTTCCGGGCGCTGACCCGGTTCCGCGAGTACTTCCACCCCAGCCTGCTGACCCCGGGGCCGGTCCCCGATGACCCCGGTCAGCCCTACGACGACGGGCAGAGCGTGGTCAGCTCCGAGGTCGTCGTCGACATCCCCAGTTCGGCGCGGCCGGCGGCACCGGTGGTGCACTCGGTGCTGCCGCTGTTCCGGTGGGACTTCGGCGAGGAGCCCGAGCAGCCGATGGCTCGTCGGCACGTGCGGCGCACCGGGGTCCGGATCTATCTGGAGCGACCGTGGTTCTCCAGCGGCGACGGTGAACTGCTGGCGGTGTTGCTGGCTCCGGGGGGCGACGACGAGATCGGTGAGCCCCCCGAGGACGAGTCCGGATTCCCCTACGTCAGCAAGGTCGGCCAGGATCCGGTGTGGCACAGTGCGCCGGTCCCCCGGCGAGCGATGACGCGGTTGCAGTTGGACAACCTGCTGCGCTTCGCAGGCATCGACGACCGGCCCGCTCCAGGACGTCCGTGTGCACCTCCGGAGACGTTGCCACTGACGACCATCAACGGCGCACCCCAGGTGGTGGCGGTCGGCTACCGGCCGCAATTCAATGAGGAGCGAGGTCTCTGGTACGTCGATGTCGCCCTGGATCCGGGGGCCACGTTCTGGCCGTTCGTCAGGCTGGCGGTGGCTCGCTATCAGCCCTCGTCGGTCCCCGGCTGCCATCTCTCGGCACCGGTGCGCTGCGACTTCGTGCAGTTGCCCCCCGAGCGGACCGTCTCGGTCTCGCGGACGGATGCCAGCCATGCCCGGGTGGTGGTGAGCGGCCCGATCGGGTTGCGGACCCGGTCCGACCGCGAAGGGTCACCTGCTGCGGCGCTGTCGGTGAACCGGGTGGTCTATGCCCGGCTGCAGCGCCGTGACCCGTTGATCACCGGGGATCTGGGCTGGGAGACACTCGGCAGCACGCAGTTGACACTGCGGGGGCAGGGCGCCCACGACTGGGAGGCGGCCTGGGTCGGCGAACTCGCCGCGCCGGAGGAGATCTGGCTGCGCCGGCCCAGCGACCCCGACAGCGACGATGCCGGGGAACGCCCATGGCGGATCACCATCGAGGAGTGGGAGCGTCTCCCCGGCGATCCGCTCGCCGCCAGGGAGGCGGGGGCGCTGCTCACCGGTCGACCGAGGTGGGAGCAGCGGCTGGTCTTCGCCGACGAGGTGATGCTGTAGCCCCTGTGGAAGGCGCGAGGTGGGATCGGGGTGCTGACCCCGGCTCGGTTCACATCCGTGAGGCCGAGCGCAGGTAGGTGAGCACGGCCAACACCCGCCGGTTGTCGTCCGCCACCGCCGGCAGGTCGAGTTTGGCGAGGATCCTGCCGATGTGGGTTTCGACGGTCTTGTCGGTGAGGCGGAACGCCTCGGCGATGGCCCGGTTGGAGCGGCCCTGGGCGACCAGCGCGAGCACCTCGCGCTCGCGCTCGGTCAGCCGCTCCACCGGGTCCTGGACGCGTCGCCGGCCGACCAGCAGTGAGATCACCTCGGGGTCCACGACCGTGCCCCCCGACGCGATCCGGCGCAACGCATCGACCAGCTCATCGGCGGCGGCGACCCGCTCCTTGAGTAGGTACCCCGCCCTGCCGCCACACTGCAGAAGGTCGGCGACGTGCTCGGTCTCGACGTACTGCGACAGCACCAGCACGCCGACGTCCGGGTGCTGCTGCCTGATCGCCACCGCCGCCTCGAGGCCCTCGGTGGTGTGCGTAGGTGGCATCCGGACGTCGATCAGCGCCACGTCCGGCGGGTCGGCGGCGATGCACGCGGCCAGGGTGGTGGCGTCGGCGACGCTGCAGGTGACCTCGATGCCCAGGTCGCTCAACAGCCGGGCCACCCCGTCCCGGAAGAGTACGGCGTCATCGGCAATGGCTACTCGCATGGCAACTCCGCCCTGATCCGGGTGCCGCAACCGTTCGGACTGTGCACGAGGAGCCGTCCGCCCACCGCAGCGACACGGTCGGTCAACCCGAGCAACCCGGCACCGGAGCGGTCCGCACCCCCGATGCCGTCGTCGCGGACCTCCACACTGAGGACGTCCGACTCCACCCCGAGCGCGACCTCGGCCGTGGCCGCCCCGGAGTGTTTGATCACGTTCGTGAGCGCCTCGGCGACGACGAAGTACGCGGTCGCCTCCAGCACCGGCGTGGACCTGAACTCGCTGCCGTGGATCAGCACCGGGATCGGCGCTCGATCTGCCAACGACTCCAGCGCGGGCAGGAGTCCGCGCTCGGTCAGGATCGCCGGGTGGATCCCCCGCGCCAGGTCACGAAGCTCGGCCAGCGCCGTCCGCACCTGCTGCTCGGCCGCCGCGATCAGATCGACGGTCGCAGCCGGACCCTCGGTGCTCGCGCGTTGGCGTGCCATCTGCAGGGTCATCGCCAACTCCAGCATGCGTTGTTGGGCCCCGTCGTGAAGGTCACGCTCCATCCGGCGCCGGTGGGCGTCACCGGCACTGACGAGGCGTTGCCGGGAACTGCGCAGCTCGCGCACCAGTTGGTCGTTGTCCAGCACCGGGCAGGCCGCCGCGGCCAGTTCCGAGAGCAGCCGCTGCTGGCCGGGGGTCAGCTCGTGCCCTGCCGGCAGGCTGACGCCCAGGGCTCCGCGGACCTCGCCGTCGTGGTGGATCAGATACTCATGAGCTGCCCCGGGGAGCCCTTCGTCGATGCGGGCCACCGGGACGGGCGGGGCGGCGTTCCCCGGCTCCGGCCAGGTCGCGACGCGGTGCAACTGGTCGCCCTCACGCAGCCAGACATCGCACCCGGCGGGATGCAGGGCCCCGGCGATGCCGACGGCGATCGAGTGCGGCGCCTCCCCCAGCGGGTAGGTGCCGGAGATCCTCTGGGTGAACGAGGAGAGCACGTCGTAGGGGCTGGCCTGCTGCCCGAACACCAGCCGGTTGGCCATCCGCTGCAGGCGCAACCGCAGCGGATGGAAGAGCACTGCGGCCACTGCGGTGGCCGCCACGGTCAACGGCAGGTCGGTGGCCCGGGCGCCGACCAGGGTGCCGACGCCGAACACCACCCCGACATAGACCAGCCCGATCGCCACCGCCAGTCCGCCGTACACCAGACCCCGGCTCAGGACCAGGTCGATGTCATAGAGCCGATGTCGGAGCACTGCGATCACCGTGGCCACCGGCAGGGCCACCAGCACCAGCACCCGGATGTTCCCGACCACCGCGGGGGCGGCGCCCGTGGCCGCCAGTCCATCAGCGGCGATCCAGGCCACCAGCACCAGGGTGGCCGCGGCGAGGAACCACTTGAGCTGGTGGCGTTGCACGGTGCTGCCGCGGCGATAGCGCAGGACCGTGGCCACCACCGACGCCACCGTCACTGCCGCCAGCAAGACACCCGCTACGGCCTCCAACGGCCCGACCGCGGCCTCCAGGACATCGACACCCAGGGGGTTGTCGACACCGGTGTTGGTGAACGGCCCCGGACGCAGCGCCAACGAGGCCAGCAACAGCAGCGTGGCGATACCGGTGGCCCGGACGTGCCAGCGCCATCGGGACGTCGGCAACCGTCCGTCCGGGAAGAGCAGCACCAGCAACGGCACCAGCGCTACCCCGGGGATCCAGGCCACGTCCCACCACCAGGCCAGCCAGGGCATCGCGTGGCCGGGCAGCGTGCCGGTGCTGCTCGCGACTGCCACCTGCTCCCGGAGGACCCCCGCCGCCCCATGCAGGGCCCACGAGTCCCCGATTCCGAGGAGGATCCAACCCACCGCATTGCCAGGCTGCCGCCGCGCCACCACCAGCCCAGCTGCGATGAAGGCGAGCGGTGCGATGAACCAGACTGCGGAGGGGCCCGGCTCGAGGCCCTCAGGAAGCGCTGCTTCGAGGCCGCGCACCCGCCACGTGATGCCGATCGCTGCCGCGGCCGCCCCCAGCAGGGCGAGGCCCACAGCAGCCCGACGCAGACCTGCCGGATCGATCATCGAGCCCCCTCGGCCAGCGCGTGCACGGCGTGCGAGGTGAGGTCCTTCTTGTGGATGAACCCCGTCGCCCCGGAGTCGAGGATCCGCGGGCCGAAGTCGGCCCGGTCCCGACCGGACATCACGACCACCCGCAGGGATGAGCCGTGGCTGGTCAACTCGGCGGTCAGGCCGAGCCCGTCGCCGTCGGGGAGACCGATGTCGATCAGGGCGAGGTCTGGCCGCTGGCGGGCCACGACCACCCTGGCCGTGGCCACGTCAGCGGCGCGACCGACCACCTCGAAGCCACCGGCGATGAGCAACGCGCAGACCCGGTTGCGGAACCCTGTGTCGTCGTCGATCACCACCACCGTGGTCATGGAGCCACTGTGGCACGTTTCGGCATCCCGGAGTGGTCGGAAACCGAAGTCCGTTCCCGCCCGCCCAGCAGCACCGAGGCGACCGCGATCCAGGCTGGGAAGCCGTAGAACATGAAGTCCGGGGCCAGCGGCGGCAGCAGCAACGGCACGGCGAGCACGAGGCTGACCCAGCCGAACCACCGAGGCAGGGCCCGGGTGCCCAGCGCGATCGCGCCGGTGCAGATCAGCATCAGGCCCGCCATCGCCGCCGCCCCGACGAACCACAGGTCCCCGCTGTAGAAGTACACCTCCGCCGTCGTCGATGAGAGGGGGTACTTGGCGCTGTCCAGGGCGGCGTCGAAGTCAGTGCTGTAGACCGCGAACTGGCCGATGGCGACGGCGGTGCCGGCTGCGAGCACCGTGGGGGCGAGTTGACCACGCGGGCCCTGCGACTCCCGCAGTCGCGTGTACAGGCAGGACAGGAAGACGAGGAAGAACACCGAGCCGAGCAGTGCGGCCAGCACGGCGAGCACGATCGTGTCGCCGTTCGCCTGGTAGTGGGCCAGGATCTCGTCGGCCGTGGTGGGGTCGTCGGAGCGGGCCGACCGGAACAGGACGAGGCCGGTCGTCCACAATGCGGCTGCGGCGATGCCGGTCAGGGGTAGAAGTCGGTGGCGCTGGTTCATGGCTTCTCCAATCGTGGGATGCAGGGACACCTCGCATCCTTCGCCGCCGTCGCCCCGCCGTCGTCGGGGACAACCCTGACGTCAGCGGTCGTGCTTTCCCTGAACCACCCCACAGAACTTGTGCCCTACATATTGTGGTCGGGGCGGGCGAGCCCTACTGTCCTGGACATGGCGGTCTTCACGCTCCGGTCCGGAGAGTCCTGGCGCGACCCCTTCCCCATGTACGCCGAGTTGCGGGATCACGCCCCGGTCGACTTCGTCGAGGAGGGCGGCTACCACGTGCTCTCCCGCTACGACGATGTGATGGCGGCCAGTCGCGACTCGACGACGTACTCCTCCGCTGACGGCCTGACCGTGGTGAAGAGCCGCGGCGAGCAGGACCTGATGGGCGCCTTCGCACCCATGGTGATGCAGGATCCGCCGGCCCATACCGCGTTCCGCAGAATGGTGGGGCGCGGCTTCACCCCGAAGCAGGTAGGTGAGGTCGAGCCCGCGGTTCGCGCCTTCGTGGCCGGCCGACTCGAGGCACTGCGGCGTCAGGGCGCCGGGGACGTGGTCGCCGAACTGCTCAAGCCGTTGCCCAGCATGATCGTCGCCCACTATCTCGGCGTACCCGAGCAGGACCGCGGCAGGTTCGACGCATGGACCGACGCCATCGTCGCCGCCACCGCCGCCGGCGATCCCCTGGCCGGCGCCGACGCGGCAGCCGAGATGATGGAGTTCTTCACCCATCTCATCCAGGTACGACGCAGCTCGCCCGGCGACGACACCATCTCGCATCTGGTCAGGGCCGGCGACGACGTCTCAGTGCTGCAGATGCTCGGCTTCGCCTTCACGATGGTGGCCGGCGGGAACGACACCACGACCGGGTTGTTGGGTGGTTCCCTGGAGTTGCTGACTCGCCACCGGGACCAGCGGCGACTCCTGATCGACCACCCGGAACTGATCCCGGATGCGGTCGAGGAGCTCCTGCGACTCACCAGTCCGGTCCAAGGCCTGGCGCGCACCGCCACCACCGACGTGCGCCTGCACGACACCACCATCCCCGCTGGTGGGCGGGTGCTGCTGCTGTTCGCCTCCGGCAATCGCGATCCGCGAGAGTTCGGCGCCGAGGCCGAGGTGTTCAGGGTCGACCGCCGACCCGCCCGGATCCTGACCTTCGGCCACGGGGCCCATCACTGCCTGGGTGCGGCCGCCGCGCGACTCGCCGGCAGGGTGGCGCTGGAGGAACTGCTCGCCAAGTGTCCCGACTTCGGAGTCGACGCATCAGCCGGGCGGTTCGCGCCCGGCCACTACGTGCGACGCTTCGTCAGCCTTCCGTTCGAGGCGGGCGAACTCCCGCGATCCACTGATCGACGATCTGCCTGAGGGCCGGACCGTCGGGATCGAGTCGATAGAGCAGGATCGCGAAGATCACGCTGGTGCCCAGCGCCACCTTGGCGGCCAGGAAGTCCAGGTCCGGGTCCACCTCGCCGCGACGAATGCCGCGATCCCACATCTGCGTCATCAGCGCCATGCCGGGATGGGCCATGTTGCTGAGGAACTTGGTGCCCGACTCCTCGTCGGCGATCGCCATGCCCAACTGGGGGCCGATGACGTTGCGCGGCATCCGCTTGAGGGAGACGATGAGCTCGTCGGTGAGTACTCGTATGTCACCGGCGAACGAGCCGGTGTCCACCTCGCCCTGAGGCACCGAGTCGGCGATGTTGAGGGAGAGGACGATCTCGTCCTTGTTCGCGTAACGACGGTAGATCGCCGGCTTGCCCACGTTCGCCTCGGCCGCGATCGCCTCCATGGTGAGGTGTTCGATGCCGTCGCGTTCCAGCAGCCGCCGGGTCGCGTGCAGGATCCGGGTGTCGACCAGGGGGTCTCGGGGTCGAGCCATGATGTGAGCCTAACTCGTGAAGTGGCCATGACCGGTGACCCGCCCCCCGAGCGGGTCACCGGTCACATCTGATGTGCGTTCAGCGACGGATCCTGGGCGTCCGCTTCGACTTCTTGGTGACCGACGGGAGGCCCTTCTTGGTGGCCTTGACCCGGACCTGGATCCGCTTGCCCCGGTCGGCAGCCACCAGCACGTACTTCTTCTTGCCGGCCTTGGCGCCCTTGATCGGCTTGCCGTTGCGCAGCCACCGGTACTTGAAGGTGACCCCGGTGGCCGGCTTGCCGGCACGGGCGGTCAGAGTGCGGCCGACCTTGGGCATGCCCTTGATGACCGGCTTCTTCAGCGTGATCGTCTCCACGCCGATGGTGACCGCTCGGAGCGTGGTGGCGCCGTTGACCGTGCTGTGCAGAATCACCCGCTGACCGAGCACACCCACCATGCGCGGGGCACCCGAGGCGGCTCCCGGGGCGATGTCCTCGAGCAGACGAGTGCCGGCGGCGGTGCCGTTGCTGATCCACAGCTCGTTGCCGTGGGTGCCGTCGTCGGCCGAGAAGACCACCTGGGAGCCGACCTGTGTGAACTGGCTCGGAGAGCTCCCGTTGGCGCCCGGCCGAATGTCGGCCACACGGATGGTAGACGCCGCGGTGCCGCCGCTGGTCCACAGTTCGGCACCACTCTTGCCGTCACTGGCACGGAACATCAGCTTCGATCCGAGCGCCGTCAGGTCACCGGGGAAGGAGTCGCCGGTGGGGTTGATGTCCTTGACCTGCACCGTCCCAGCGGCCGTGCCGTTGGTCTTCCACAGCTCGATGCCGTGGTGGGCACTGGCTCGGAAGTAGACGGTGGACCCGACTGAGGTCAGATGTCCGGGCGAGCTGCCGACGTGGCCGGGGCGGATGTCCTTGACCTGCACCGTGCCGGCTTCGGTGCCGTCGGACTTCCACAGTTCATCACCGTGGGCGGGCGTGCTGGCAGCGAAGTAGAGGGTGTTCCCGTGAGCCAGGAGGTTCTTCGGGAAGCCGCCGGTGCCCCCGGGAATGATGTCCTTGACCAGCACGGTGCCCGCTTCGGTGCCGTTGGACTTCCACAGCTCCATGCCGGTGCTCCCGTCGCTGGCTCGGAAGTAGACCGAGTTGCCCATCGCGACGAGGTCGGTGACCCCGGAGGTCTTGAAACCGGGTTGGATGTCCTTGACCAGCGTGGTCCCAGCCGGTGTGCCGTCGGTGACCCACAGCTCACGACCGGTCTCGACAGTCGACGCGGTGAAGAGGACCTTGTTGCCGACGACGGTGAAGTCCCTCGGGTCGCTGTTGGCGGCGCCGGGGGCGATGTCCTTGAGCATCATGGTGCCGGCCGAGGTGCCGTCGGTGACCCACAGTTCACGTCCGGAGATCGCGGTGGTGGCGGCGAAGAGCGCCTTGTCACCGAACTTGGCGAGGTGGAACGGGTCGCTGCCCTGGGCACCCGGCACGATGTCCTTGACGAGCTGGGTGCCGGCCTGGGTGCCGTCGGTGCGCCACAGCTCGGTGCCGTGCTGAGCGGTCTCGGCGACGAAGAGCAGCCGGCTGCCGACGACCGCGCTGCCGGCACCCTCGGTGACCTTGGCGAAGGTGCCGAGCACCGGAGCGGCCGCGGTGGCCGGAGCGATGCCGGCGTGCAGGCCGGCCGTGACGAGCGCGGACGCGGCGATCACGCCGAGTGTCCGAGTGAGTGTGCGGTTCATGATCGTTTCCCCTTGAGTCCGTTTTCCGTTCCGTTCCGTTACGGAACTAAAGGTAACGTAACGGCTCGTAACCTAATTGGCAAGGGGTGGGGAGATTTTCTTTACTTTGCAGGGTGCTGTCAGTCCCAGAACACTCGATCCACCACCGCTCGGGCGTGCCTGGTGGTGCGGAGGTAGTCGTTCACCATGGCGTCGGTCTCGCCGGGCTGGTAGCCGAGCACCGAGGCGATCGCCGCGAGCTCCCGCGCACCGGTCGGCAACTGGTCCGACGGCCGACCGCGGACCAGGGTGATCGCGTTGCGGACCTCGCTGACCATCCGCCACGCGACGGCCAGTTCCTCGGCGTCGGCCGCGCTGACCAGCCCTGCCTCGGCGGCTGCCGCGAGCGCCTCCAGCGTTCCCGGGGTCCGCAGGCCGGCGACCCGACCGGCATGTTGCATCTGCAGCAACTGCACCGTCCATTCGATGTCGGCGAGCCCTCCCCGACCCAGTTTCAGATGGGTGTGCGGATCCGCGCCCCGCGGCAGTCGCTCCTCGTCGACCCGGGCCTTGATCCGGCGTACCTCACGGATCGCGTTCTCGCTGATCCCCTCGGCAGGGAACCGCAACGGATCGACGAGCGCCGTGAACTTCGCGCGCAGTTCCTCGTCCCCCACCACCGCATCGGCCCGCAGCAGCGCCTGGAACTCCCACACGTCGGCCAGTCCGGAGTAGTAGCCGGCGTAGGAGTCCAACGTGCGCACCAACGGCCCCTGGCGACCCTCCGGGCGCAGGTCCGCGTCCACCTCGAGCGCTGGATCCGAGCCGGACAGGGAGAGCAGCCGACGGAGCTCCTCGGCCACCCCCTTCGCATAGGAGGCCGCCTCGTGGGCATCCACGCCGGGCAGCGGGTCGTGCACGAACATCACATCGGCGTCGCTGCCGTAGGCGAGTTCGAAGCCGCCGTACCGTCCCATCGCCACGATCGCGAACCGGGTCGGTGGCTCCGCCAGCGATCGCCGGGCGCACGCTGCCGCCTGGACGACCTCCAGGGTGGCCGCCAGGGTGGCGTCGGTGAGCCTGCTCAGCGCCTTGCCGACCTGCTCGACATCGATGAGGTGGTCGAGTTCGGCGACCGCCACCCGAAGCAGCTCGCGGCGCCGGATCCCCCGGATCGCGCGCACCGAGGACTCGGCATCGCTGGCCCGCCGGGCTGCCGCTGTCATCTCCGCGGTGAGCGCAGCGGGGGTCGGCGGCGTCAGCTCACTGCCCAACAGACGGACGCCTTCAGGCTCACGCTCGAGCAGGTCGGTGGCGTACCGCGAGGTGGCCAGCACGCGGGCCAGCCGTTCCGCCACCAGTCCCTCGTCGCGAAGCAGTCGCAGGTACCACGGCGTCCGTCCCAACGCTTCGCTGATCCTGCGGAACCCGATCAGACCGGCATCGGGGTCCGGGGCGCCCGCGAACCACTCCAGCATCGGCGGCAGCAACTGCCGTTGGATGGCCGCGGTGCGGGTGACCCCCGCCGTGAGGGCCTCGATGTGGCGCAGTGCCGCCTTCGGATCGGCGTACCCGAGCGCGGCGAGCCGGGTCCCGGCCGCCTCGGGGGTGAGGCGGGCGCCGTCCCCGGGGATCTTCGCCACCGCCTCGAGCAGCGGCCGATAGAACAGCTTCTCGTGCAGGCGGCGCACCTCCCGTCTGTGGTGCTCCAGCTCCTTGTCCAGCGCCCGCACCGGATCCTTGCTGTGGCCGAGCGACCGACCGAGTCGCCGCAGGTCCTCCTCATCCTCGGGGATGACATGGATCCGCCGCAGCTTGTGCAGCTGGATCCGGTGCTCGACAGTGCGCAGGAACGCGTACGCCGCGGCGAGCGCGTCGCCGTCCTCCCGGCCGATGTAGCCGGCCCGGGTCAGGTGGGCCAACGCGCTCAGGGTGGTGGGGGCCCGGATCGAATCGTCGGCTCGGCCATGCACCATCTGCAGGAGTTGCACCGCGAACTCCACGTCACGCAGCCCTCCGGAGCCGAGCTTGAGTTGCCTCTCGGCCTCCTTGGCCGGGATGTGGTCGATCACCCTCCGGCGCATCGCCTGCACGTCGGTGACGAACCCGTCCCGCCCGACCGCGGTCCACACCAGCGGAGTCGTCATCTCGAGGTATGCCGCACCCACCTCCCGGTCCCCGGCCACCGGGCGCGCCTTCAGCAGCGCCTGGAACTCCCAGGTCCGCGCCCACTTCTCGTAGTAGCCCTGATGGCCGCGCAGCGTCCGTGACAGCGGCCCGTTGCGCCCCTCGGGGCGCAGCCCCGCATCCACCGGCCAGATGGTGCCCTCGGCCGTGTCGTCCGAGCAGATCTGGATCAGCGCCGCGGCCAACTTGCTGGCCACTCTCAGCGCCACGTCGTCGGCCACTCCGTCGGCCGGCTCATGCACGAAGATCACGTCGACGTCGCTGACGTAGTTGAGCTCGTGCCCGCCGCATTTGCCCATCGCGACCACCGCCAACCGCGCACTGCTCGCCTCCTCGCCGATCCGGGCCCTGGCCACCGCCAGAGCCGCCTCCAGGGTGCCGGCGGCCAGGTCGGAGAGCTCGGCGGCCACGTCGTCGACGCCGACATGGTGAGCCAGATCCCTGGCGGCAAGCCGGAGCAGGTGCCGGCGGTACTCCACCCGGAGCGCGTTCATGGCGTCCGGTTCGGGCACGGTGGCCACGGGTGTGGCGTCCGTGGCGTCGGCGCCGACGGCGTCCAGCAGGCTCGCCCGCAGGTGACCCGCGGTCGGCCGGGTGGTGCCCATCGTCGGGTCGGCCAACTCCGACCAGTGCCCCGGGTGTCGCAGCAGGTGGTCTCCGAGCGCGGCGCTCGCGCCGAGCACGGAGAGCAGCCGCATCGCCGTACCCTCGTCGTCGGCGACCTCACGGACGAATCCGTCCGGCAGCAGTTCGGCCAGCTCGACGAGCGTGCGCAGCGCCTGGTCGGGGTCGGCCACCCGGCCCAGGATGGCGAGCAGGTCAGCCCCGGGTCCGCCCAACTGCGCCAACCCCGTGATCGCGGCGTCGATGTCGACGAAGCCGCGCTGGATCAGCTCGGTACGGGTGGTCCGCCTGTTGTCAGCCACGCCTGGGGTCCGGACCTCAGATCACCGGCAGCATCTGGTCCCGCTCCCAGGCCGAGACCTGGCCGCGGTAGCCCTCCCACTCGGCGCGCTTGTTGCGGAGGAAGAAGTCGTAGACGTGCTCGCCCAGCACCTCGGGCAGCAGCTCGGACTCCTCGGCCACGGTGATCGCTTCGTAGAGAGTGCGGGGCAGCGGGTCGATGCCGAGTGCCTTGCGCTCCCGCTCGGTCAGCGACCACACGTCGTCCTCGGCCTCGGCAGGGAGCTCGTAGTCCTCCTCGATGCCCTTCATCCCGGCGCCGAGCACGACCGCGTACGCCAGGTAGGGGTTGCAGGCAGCGTCGATGCTGCGCAGTTCCACGCGCGTGGACTGGCCCTTGTTGGGCTTGTACATCGGGATCCGCACCATCGCCGAGCGGTTGTTGTGTCCCCAGCAGATGTACGACGGAGCCTCGCCGCCGCCGAGCAGCCGCTTGTAGCTGTTCACCCACTGGTTGGTCACGCAGGTGATCTCGCTGGCGTGCCGTAGCACCCCGGCGATGAAGCTGCGCCCGGTCTTGGAGAGCTGGTACTCGGCCCCGGCCTCGAAGAAGGCGTTGGAGTCGCCGTCGAAGAGCGAGACGTGGGTGTGCATGCCGGACCCCGGATGGGTGGTGAACGGCTTCGGCATGAAGCTGGCCCAGATGTCCTGGCCGAGCGCCACCTCGCGGATCACGGTCCGGAAGGTCATGATGTTGTCGGCGGTGGTCAACGCGTCGGCGTAGCGCAGGTCGATCTCCTGCTGCCCGGGGCCTCCCTCGTGGTGGCTGAACTCCACCGAGATGCCCATCGCCTCGAGCATGCTGATCGCCTCGCGGCGGAAGTCGGTGCCCCGGGACTGGGCGGTGTGGTCGAAGTAGCCGCTGCGGTCGACCGGCACCGGCTCCGCGCCGGGCGCGAGGTCACCCTTGAAGAGATAGAACTCGATCTCGGGGTGGGTGTAGAAGGTGAAGCCCTTCTCCGCCGCCGCGCCCAGGGTGCGCTTGAGGACGTGCCGCGGGTCGGCGTACGACGGGCTGCCGTCGGGCATCGCGATGTCGCAGAACATCCGTGCCGTCGCCGGCCCCTCACCCCGCCACGGCAGGATCTGGAAGGTGGACGGATCGGGTTGGGCCAGCATGTCGGCCTCGTGCACCCGAGCGAACCCCTCGATCGCGGAGCCGTCGAAGCCGATGCCTTCGGCGAACGCTCCCTCGAGCTCGGCCGGAGCCACCGACACCGACTTGAGGAACCCGAGGACGTCGGTGAACCAGAGCCGGACGAACCTGACATCACGCTCTTCGAGAGCGCGGAGAACGAAGTCTTCCTGCTTGCCCATGGGGCAACTGTAGGGGGTCGAGGGCCACAACGGGTGTCCCCCACCGCCACAATCGCCCACCGGCGGGCCGGTCAGCCGCTCAGGTCGCGCGCGGACCCACCTGGAGGCAGCACCCACCGCCCGACCTGGGCCGCCTGGTCACCGGTCGGTCGCAGTCGACCTGGTCGGCCAAGGCGATCAGGAACTCCTCGTTGACGCCGCAGACGAGTTCCTCGTGACCGGCGGCGAGTCGCTGGAAGGGACAATTGGTCAACACCGTCGTCGCCGCTTCTGCGCGAGGCTCGTAGCCGAGCCTGAGCAGCGCCGTCTGGAACCCCGACGGACCCTGCTCGGGCGCTATTGCGTCGGCGACAGCCACGGCCGCCGCCTTGGCGGCGTCAGAGAGCGCCCGGGGCATCTCCACCCCGCCAAGGGCCCGCTCCACCGCGTCGGCCAGCACCTCACCCGCGAGGTCGTAGCGGCGGCTGGGGATGCTGACGTTGACCTCACCCTGGGCCCTGACGTACAGCTTGGCAGGACGCCCCGCCCCCGGCCCGGAGCGTCCGCTGAGCCGTCGGAACTCGGTGGCCAGCAGCCCTGCCTCGACCAATCGCTCGAGGTGGAAGCGGGCGGTGTGCCGCGGCACCTCCAGGGCGTCGGCGGCCTGCTCGCGGCTGACCGGCTCGGGTTGTCGGGCGATGAACCGGTACAGCCGTTGCCGGATCGGATCGGCCAGGGTGCCGATCCTGGTCGCTCGGGCCGCGAGCGCGTCGTCGGTCATCCCCCCTTTCTATCAGACACTGATCTTGTTTCTAGAGATTCGCAGGATTATCGTTGAAAGAACCGGATAGTCACGCCCCGAAAGGAAGTGCATCATGGCTGCCATCACCCACGCCTGGCACGACCTCGTCCACGACATGCGCGACGAGTTCCACGACATCGCCACCATCACCAAGGTCGATGCCGCGCGTCAGGCCTACCTCGCTCTCTGGATCACCCTGTTCGCCCTCCCGCTGCTGTTCGGAGTGGATAAGTTCATCGCGGTCATGAGTGGCTCCTGGGAGATGTACCTGGCCTCCTGGGTCACCACGGCCCTGCCCGGCACCGCCGCCACCGCGGTGATGACCATCGGTGTCGTGGAGATCCTGCTCGCCATCGCGGTCCTCACCATGCCGCGGATCGGTGGCGATCTGCTGGCCGTGTGGATGGTGCTGGTCGCCGTCAGCCTGTTCAGTGTCGGCGGCTTCGTGGAACTGGGCGTGGCAGCCTTGGCGCTCGGCGTCTGTGCGCTCGCGATGGCGCGGATGTCACGGGTGTACCACCACCAGGAGGGCTGAGCAGGTGTCCGACCGGCTGGGCCAGGCTCAGTCGGTCGGCACTGACGCCGCGATCTCCGCCAACCACGCGGCCGGAGTCGCATCAGAGGGCATCCTCCAGTCCCCGCGCGGCGACAGCGAGCCACCGGCGGAGACCTTGGGTCCGTTCGGCAGCGCCGAGCGCTTGAACTGGTGCGCGAAGAACCGTCGTACGAAGACCTCGAGCCAGCCTCGGATCGTCGCCAGGTCGTACTGCCTGCGGTCCTGGTCGCGGAAGCCCGGGGGCCAGTCGCCCGCGTCCGTGTCGTGCCAGGCATGCCAGGCGAGGAAGGCGATCCGGCTCGGGCGGGCGCCGCGCCGCAGCACGTGGAAGAGCGTGAAGTCCTGCAGGGCGTAGGGACCCACCGCATCCTCGGTGGCCTGCGGCTTCTCCCCCTCGCGGGTGGGCACCAGCTCCGGAGTGATCTCACCGGCCAGCACCTCCTGGAGCACCGCGTTGGTGTCCTCCCCGAACTGGTCGTGGCTGATCACCCACCGGATCAGATGCTGGATCAGCGTCTTCGGCACCCCGGTGTTGACCGCATAGTGCGACATCTGGTCGCCCACCCCGTAGGTGCACCAGCCCAGCGCCAGCTCGGACAGGTCACCGGTGCCGAGCACGATGCCGCCGCGGTGGTTGGCGAGCCGGAAGAGGTAGTCGGTGCGCAGTCCCGCCTGGACGTTCTCGTAGGTGACGTCGTAGTGGTGCTCCCCGGCGCTGACCGGGTGGTCGAGGTCGGCGAGCATCTGGGTCGCCGCGGGCCGGATGTCGAGCTCGGCGAAGGTGACGCCGAGGGACTTGGCCAGCCGGGTGGCCAATCCCTTGGTGGTGTCGGTGGTGGCGAAGCCGGGCATCGTGAACGCGTGGATGTCGGTGCGCGGCCGACCGAGCCGGTCCATCGCCTTCGCGGCGACGATCAGCGCATGGCTGGAGTCGATGCCGCCGCTGATGCCGACCACCACCGTGGGCTGACCGATCGCCTGGAGGCGTTGCTCCAATCCGGAGACCTGGATGTTGTAGGCCTCGTAGCAGTCCTGCTCGAGCCGGTCGGGGTCGTTCGGGACGAAGGGATAGCGATCCACGGCGCGACGCAGGCCGATGTCCCCGGCCGGTGGGTCGAGGCGGAACTCGACGGTGCGGAACTCCGCGGTCCGGTGCGTGTGGGTCCGCCGGTTGTCGTCGAAGGTGCCCTGCCTCAGCCGTTCGGTGCGCAGGCGTTGCAGGTCCACGTCGGCGACCGATCGGCGTGGGCCGTCGGGGAACCGCTCGGTCTGCGCCAGCTTCTCGCCGCACTCGAAGACCATCGTCTGGCCGTCCCAGGACAGGTCCGTGGTGGACTCGCCCTGGCCGGCGGCCGCGTAGAGGTAGGCCGCCAGGCAGCGGGCGCTCGCCGAGCGGACCAACAGCTCCCGGTCGTCGGCGCGGGAGACGGTGATCGGGCTGCCGGACAGGTTCGCGAGCACCGTGGCGCCGGCCAGGGCCGCTTCGGCGCTGGGCGGGACCGGCACCCACATGTCCTCGCACACCTCGACGTGCAGGGACAGGCCGGGCACGTCCTCGGCGGTGTAGATCAGGTCCGGGCCGAGGGGCACCTGTTGGCCGGCCAATGTGATCGTGGCGCCGCGGCGGTCATCCCCGGGGGCGAAGTGGCGCCGTTCGTAGAACTCACGGTAGGTGGGCAGATAGGACTTCGGGGAGACTCCCAGGACCCGGCCCCGGTGGATGACGACGGCGGTGTTCAGCACCCGGGTGCCGTGCACCAGCGGCGCCCCGACGACGAGCACCGGGAGCAGGGTGCGGGAGGCTTCGACGATCTCGGTGATCGCCGATTGCACGCCCTCCAGGAGGGTGTCGGCCAGCAGCAGGTCATCGATGGCGTATCCGCTCAGGCACAGCTCCGGGAACAGCGCCACGGCGACGCCGTCGTCGTGGCAGGCCCGCGCCTCGGCCAGCACCGCCGCCGCATTGGCGGCCGGGTCGGCCACCGCGACCGGCACGGTGCAGGCCGCCACCCGGGCGAATCCCTGTGCGTACGCCGAATAGAAGTCCACGTGGGCAGTCTAGGCGGCTGCCTGGGTCGGAGCGGCTCAGTGGGCGGCGTCGTGCCAACTGCGGCCGGTGCCCACCGACACGTCCAAGGGGACGGTCAGCTCGGCGGCACTGCCCATCTGCGCACGCACCAGCGCCTCCAACGCCTCCCGCTCCCCCGGCGCCACCTCGAAGACCAGTTCGTCGTGGACCTGGAGCAGCATCCGCGACGTCAACCGCTGCTCCACCAACGCCGCGTCGACGTTGAGCATCGCGACCTTGATCAGGTCAGCTGCCGACCCCTGGATCGGCGCGTTCAGGGCCATCCGCTCGGCCATCTCGCGACGCTGCCGGTTGTCGCTGGTGAGGTCCGGCAGGTAGCGCCGTCGTCCCATGATGGTCTCGGTGAATCCGGTGCGCCGGGCCTCGTCCACCACCCCGGCCAGGTAGTCCCGCACACCACCGAAGGTCTCGAAGTAGTCGTCCATCAGGCCGCGGGCCTCACCGGGCTCGATCCGCAGCTGCTGGGAGAGCCCGTACGCCGACAATCCGTAGGCGAGGCCGTAGTTCATCGCCTTGATCTTGGCGCGCATCTCGGTGCCCACCTCGGTCGCGTCCACGTCGAAGACCCGGGCCGCGGTCAGCGAGTGGAAGTCCTCCCCGGAGCGGAACGCCTCGATCAGCAACTCGTCGCCGGACAGGTGCGCCATGATCCGCATCTCGATCTGGCTGTAGTCGCACGTCATCAGCGACTCGTACCCCTCCCCCACACAGAACCCCTCCCGGATCCGGCGGCCCTCCTCGGTACGGACCGGGATGTTCTGCAGGTTCGGGTCGGTGCTGGACAGTCGCCCGGTGGCGGCGATGGTCTGGTGGAAGGTGGTGCGGATCCGGTTTCCGGCGCCGACGCTCTTCAACAGCCCTTCCACCGTCTGCCGGAGCCGGATCACGTCCCGGTGGCGGAGCAGATGCTCAAGGAAGGGATGGCCGGTCTTCTCCAGTAGCGTGGCCAGTGCGTCCGCGTCGGTGGTCCAGCCGGTCTTGGTCCGCTTCGTCTTCGGCATGTCCAGTTCGTCGAAGAGCACCACCTGCAACTGCTTGGGCGACCCGAGGTTGATCTCCTTGCCGATCACGTCGTACGCAGCACTGGCGGCTGCCTCGACCTCGGCTGAGAAGTGCGCCTCCAGGCCGTGAAGGTGGTCCAGGTCCACGGCGATCCCGACCCGTTCCATCGCGGAGAGGCACCCGATCAGCGGCAGTTCGACCTCGGCAAGGAGTTGGCTCCCGCCGTGTTCGCCGACCGCGATGTCGAGAGCGTCGGCCAGGTCGAGCACGGCTCGGGCACCCAGCATCGCGGTGTCCGCGGCCCCGGCGTCGTCGAGCCCGTCCAGGCTGAGTTGGCCGTCGGAGGAGTCCGCGGTGAGCTCGCGCTTGAGGTAGCGCACGGTCAGGTCGGCCAGGTCGTAGGAGCGCTGATCCGGGCGGACCAGGTACGCCGCCAGGGCGGTGTCGCTGGTCAGTCCGGCCAGCGGCCAGCCGCGGGCGTCCAGGGCGTGACCCTGCCCCTTGGCGTCGTGCATCGCCTTCGGCACCGAGGCGTCCGCGAACCATCCGGCAATGGCCTCGTCGTCGGCCGGGGTGACCTCGGCAGCGTCGAACCACGCTGCCCGGCCGGCCGCGGTGGCGATGGCCACCGACCACACGTCGCCGCTGCCCGAGGCCCATCGTCCCTCGATGGCCACGCCGACCCGGTGCCCGTCCCGAGCGTGCGCGGCGAGCCAGGGCGCCACCTCGCCGGCTGCCAGCCTGGTCCCGTCGACCTCGACGCCGGTGTCGTCGATCTCCTCCTCCGACTCCAGGGTCTCGAAGAGCCGGTCGCGCAGCACCCGGAACTCCAGCGAGTCGAAGAGGGTGTGCACCTCCTGGCGATCCCAGGGTTGGCGAACCAGATCCGCCGGCTGGTGGGGCAGGTGCAGATCGCGGACCAGTGCGTTGAGCCGGCGGTTGCGGAGCACGTCGTCGAGGTGGGCGCGCAGGTTCTCACCGGCCTTGCCCTTCACCTCGTCGGCTCGGTTGATCAGGTTGTCGAGACCGTCGAAGGTGGCCAACCACTTGGCTGCGGTCTTGGGTCCGACGCCGGGGATGCCGGGGAGGTTGTCGGAGTCCTCGCCCACCAGTGCGGCCAGTTCGGGATAGCGGTGCGGTGGTACGCCGTACTTGGCCTCGACCGCGTCGGGGGTCATCCGGGCCAGTTCGCTGACGCCACGCATCGGGTACAGCACCGTGGAGGTGTCGGTGACCAGCTGGAGTGAGTCCCGGTCACCGGTCAGGATCAGCACCTCGAAGCCCTCGGCGACGGCCTGGTGGGAGAGGGTGGCGATGATGTCGTCCGCCTCGTACCCGGCCAGGTCGAGGTGGGTGATCCGCAGTGCGTCGAGGACCTCGGCGATCAGCGGCAGTTGGCTCTTGAACTCGTCGGGGGTCTTGTTCCGCTTGGCCTTGTAGTCGGCGTACTCCTCGGAGCGGAACGTCTGCCGGGACCGGTCGAAGGCCACCGCCACGTGGGTGGGCGCCTCGTCCCGGAGCACGTTGATCAGCATCGAGGTGAACCCGTAGACCGCATTGGTGTGCTGTCCGGTGCTGGTGGAGAAGTTCTCCACCGGCAGTGCGAAGAAGGCCCGGTAGGCCACCGAGTGGCCGTCGAGGAGCAGCAGGCGTGGTCGGGAGGCTTCCGGCGCAGTCACGGTGCCGAGCCTAGTCGCCGGCGAGGTGGCCGCCGCCAGATGGTGCCGGGCCACCGGGCCCCGGCTCCGCAACGATGGGCACAATGGCGGGCATGACCGACACCACCGAGCCCGCCGCCGCCCAGGAGGTCATCGACCTCGCCACCGGGCAGATGGGTGCGCTGAACGAGAAGATGGGCGTGGAGATCGTTGCCGTGTCCGCCGAGCGGATCGAGGCCACCATGCCGGTGGAGGGCAACACCCAGCCCTACGGACTGCTGCACGGCGGCGCCTCGGTGGTGCTGGCCGAGACGCTGGGATCGATCGGCTCGGCGATCCACGCATGGCCGGACCGGATCGCCGTCGGCGTGGACATCAACGCCACCCATCACCGGTCCGCGCGCGCCGGCACGGTGACCGGCGTGGCGACCCCGATCCACCTCGGCCGGACGTCGGCCTGCTTCGAGGTGGTGGTCACCGATGAGCAGGGCAGGCGCCTGTGCACGTCGCGGATCACCTGTGCGCTGATCCCGGCGAACCGCGGCGCGTGAGCCCGAGGTCGGTCTGCCGATCTCTCGATGACGTAACGGTTCGCTAACGACGTCGCCCGATCCGGTGCGGTGTGCCCGGACAGGTCTAGCGTGATTTCCAATCGTGGTCCAGGTTCCGAACGGGCCACGGTGATCCGTGCACCAACGACAGGGAAGGTTCACACCGTGAATCGACGACACACCTGGGTCAAGGCCATCGCCGGCTCCGCCGCGCTGGCGCTCGCCCTCACTGCATGCGCCGAGGACGCTGACGAGCCGGACGCCACGCCGGACCCGACGGCCGAGGAGACCCCCGTCGAGGATGACTTCCTCGACGCCCAGTGCGCCGCTGACGCGTCCAGCGACTCGGTGCTCAAGGTCGCCGGCATCCTGCCGCTGACCGGTTCCCTTGCCTTCCTCGGCCCGCCCGAGGTCGCTGGTGTCGGCCTCGCGGTGAACGACATCCAGGCTGCTGGCGGCGTGGCTGGCACCGAGGCCTGCTACGTGATGCTGGACTCCGGTGACGCCGACGACGCGTCGGTCAGCAACGCCTCCGCACAGGCCGCCATCAACGGCAATGCCTCGGTGGTCATCGGCGCTGCGGCCTCGTCGGTGACCCGGCTGATCATCGACGCGATCACGTCCGAGCCGATCGTCCAGATCTCCCCGGCGAACACGGCCGCGGACTTCAGTGGCTACTCGCCCTTCTACTTCCGGACCGCACCGCCGGACGGCATCCAGGGCGCCGCACTGGGCAACCTGCTGGTCGAGGAGGGCAACCTCCGGGTGGCGTTCATCGTGTTCAACGATGTGTACGGCACCGGCCTGCGCGATGTCGTCCAGGGTGTCATCGAGGAGTCCGGCGGCGAGGTCGTCTTCGGGGCCGCCGGCGCCGGTCAGGAGTTCGCGCCGGGTCAGACCGTCTTCTCCACCGAGGTGAGCGGCGCGAGGGCCACCAACCCCGACGCGATCGTGGTGCTGGCCTTCGACGAGACCAAGTCGATCGTCCCCGAACTGGCCAACCAGGGCTGGGACATGGAGCGGGCCTACTTCACCGACGGCAACACCACGAGCTACGCCGATGACTTCGACCCGGGCACGCTCGAGGGTGCCAAGGGCACCATCCCGGGTGCGGACCCCTCCGGTGGCTTCAAGGACCGGGTGAACGGCTGGTACGAGCAGGTCGAGGGCGATACTCTCGACTCCTACTCGTACGCTGCGGAGTCCTATGACGCGGTGATCCTGGCCGCGCTGGCCGCCCACCAGGGCGGGTCGACCGACCCGGAGACCATCCAGGCGAACCTGCACTCGGTCTCCGGCGCTGACGGTGGCACCGAGTGCCTCACCTACGCCGACTGCGTGGCTCTGATCGATGCCGGGGAGACGATCAACTACACCGGCCCGTCGGGCTCAGGTCCGTTCGACGACGAGAACGACCCGTCCTCGGCGTTCGTCGGCATCTGGGAGTGGGACGGCAACAACGAGATCGCCATCGTCGGTCAGGTCGAGGGCGCCAAGTGATCTGAGGGTCACTGCGCCACTGGCTCAACAACGAATGAGGCCCCCGGATCCTGAACGGATCCGGGGGCCTCGCTCGTGGGATCTCAGTGGGGTTTGTCGGCGTCCAGGTCGGTGGCCAGGGTGCCCAGGTAGAGCTCGATCACCTTGGGGTCGTTGGCCAGGTCCCGCCCGGTGCCGGTGTGGGCATCGCGGCCCTGGTCCAGCACGTAGCCCCGGTGACAGATCTGCAGGCAGCGGCGGGCGTTCTGCTCCACCATCACCACGCAGACACCGGTCTTGTTGATCATCCGGGTGCGCAGGAAGGTCTCGTCCTGACGGACCGGGGAGAGCCCGGCCGACGGCTCGTCGAGGAGCAGCACCGAGGGCTCCATCATCAGCGCTCGCGCCATGGCGAGCGACTGTCGCTCACCGCCGGAGAGGCCGCCCGCGCTGGTGTTCCTTCGCTCGTGCAGCAGCGGGAAGAGGTCCCACATCGCCGCGAGCCGCTCCTGCGCCTTCTTGGGGCGCAGGAACAGCCCCATCCGCAGGTTCTCCTCGATGGTGAGGCTGGGGAACACGTTGTTGGTCTGCGGGACGAAGCCGACGCCCATCTCGACCAGCTTGTTGGTCCGCCGGTGGGTGATGTCCTCACCGTTGAGCAGCACCTCCCCCGAGTGCACCTTCACCAGCCCGAACATCGCCTTGAGGAGCGTCGACTTGCCGGCCCCGTTGGGTCCGATGATGCCGATCATCTCGCCCGGGTAGGCGGTGAGTGAGCAGCCGTTGAGGATGTTGACCCCGGGCAGGTAGCCGGCGACGATGTCGCGGGCTTCGACGACCGGGGTGCCGAGGTCGGTCTGGCTGGCGCTCACTTGTCGTCTCCTGCTTCCTCTTCGGCCACTTCGCGGGCCAGCTGCTGCAGGGCTTCGTCCTCCAGCAGCGAGTCATCGCCCAGGTCGGTGTCGTGGTGGGCGCCCAGGTAGGCGTCGATGACGGCCTGGTCGGCCATCACCACCTGCGATTCGCCCTCGGCGACGACCCGACCTTCGGCCATCACCACCACCCAGTCGGAGATGTGGCGCACCATGTGCATGTCGTGCTCCACGAAGAGCACCGTCATGCCTTCGTCGCGAAGGTCCTGGATGTGTCGAAGCAGCGATTGGGTGAGCGCCGGGTTCACCCCGGCCATCGGCTCGTCGAGCATGATCATCGTCGGGTCCGTCATCAGCGCCCGGGCCATCTCCAGGAGCTTGCGCTGCCCGCCGGACAGGCTGCCCGCATAGTCGTTCTTCTTCTCCAGCAGTTGGAAGCGGTCCAGCAGTTCCAGCGCCTTCGCGGTGTTCTGTCGCTCCTGGCGTCCCCAGAGGGGTTGCAGCCAGGAGAACAGCAACTGCTCACCCCGCTGGCCGCGGGCGCCGAGCATCATGTTGTCCAGCACCGTCATCCGGCTCAGCGCCTTGGTGAGCTGGAAGGTCCGCACCATGCCTGCCCGCGACACCGCCGACGCCGAGGTGTTGTCCAAGCTCTGCCCGTTGAACGACCAGTGCGCCGCCTTCGCCGGCCGGTGGAACATCGTCTTCGCCGAGGTGGCCTGGTCGAACCCGGTGATCAGGTTGAAGAAGGTGGTCTTGCCGGCCCCGTTCGGCCCGATCAGCGCGGTGATGATGCCGCGTTGCACCTCGAGGTGGTCGACGTCGACGGCGGTCATGCCGCCGAAGCGGCGCACGATGTTGTCGACGGTCAGGATCGGGTCCGGCTTGGCCACCCCGGGGGTCGCCTCGATGCCCTGCACCAGCGCTCGGCGCGCCTGGGGGTCCGACAGGTCCGTGACCACGGTCTGTTCAGGCATTGAACTGCAACTCCCTCTTGTTGCCCAGGATCCCCTGCGGCCTGAAGATCACCAGCAACATCAGCATCACGCCGACCACCACCCAGGAGAACTGGGCCGCCTGCTGGGTGGTCATGATCGAGTCCGGGACGACGGCGTCGGTGACTCCTCGGATCAGGATCCGCACCGAGAAGAAGAGGATCGCGCCGAGCACCGGGCCGAAGATCGTCGCGGCCCCACCGAGCAGCAGCGCCGTCCAGATGAAGAAGGTGAGGGATCGGCCCATGGCGTCCGGCTGTACCGAGGTGGGCAGCACGTAGATCATCCCGCCCAGGGCACCGAGGCTGCCGCCGATCAGCAGCGCCTGCATCTTGATCATGTACACGTTCTTGCCGAGGCTGCGGATGGCGTCCTCGTCCTCGCGGACACCGCGAAGCAGGCGCCCCCAGGGGCTGCGCACCAGCAGCCAGACGATCAGGAGTACGACGGCGACGGTGGCCCAGGCGACGGCCCGCACCCACCATCCGTCGACCCCGGTGTTGTGGTAGTTGAACGGGCCGACCGCGGTCCGGCCGTCGCCGAAGAAGGAGAGGTCGGTGAACGAGCCCCGGTACGCGCTGCCGGCGAGCCCGTGTGAGCCCCCGGTGACGTCGCCGAGTTGGGAGAGCCGTCCGACGTACCGGAGGATCTCGGCCGCCGAGATGGTCACGATGGCGAGGTAGTCACCGCGCAGCTTCAGGGTCGGGATGCCCAGCAGCAGCGAGAACACTGCGGCGCAGGCGAGGCCGATCAGCACCGCAAGCCAGATCGGCAGGCCGTTGCTCAACGCGATCGCGAAGCCGTAGGCACCGAGCAGCATGAAGCCGGCCTGACCGATGTTCAGCAGCCCGGTGAAACCGAAGTGGATGTTCAACCCGATCACTGCGATCGCCACCGCGGCCGTCTGGGGCTTGAGCGCCTCGCGCAGCACCTGAGCGCAGAGGTTGGGGATGGTGCCGGTGAAGTTGGTCGCCACGAACCACATGGCTGCCAGCACGAAGACACCGACGCCGGTGAGGATCAGGGTCTTGACGGTCTTGGACTTCGTCGACTCCTCGAGCAACTCCTCGGGGAGTTCGTCGACCTCGATCTCGTAGTCCTCGACGAGATCGTCCGGACTGACCTCATCCCCGTGGACGGGGGGCTTCTGTTCGTTCATCGTCGCTTCCTAACCGACCCGTTGTGCTTTGCCGAGGATGCCCTGCGGGCGCACCATCAGGAGCAGGATCAACACCAGCAGAGCCGTCGCATACTTCAGGTCACCGGGAGCACCCAGCACCGGCGTCAGTTCGACCATGACGCCGATGATCAAGGCTCCGATCAACGCACCGAACGCGGTGCCCAGGCCGCCCAGCGTCACCGCAGCGAAGAGCAGCAGCAGGATCTGCAGACCGGAGTTCCACTTCACACCGTTGAGGACCAGCGCCAGCATCACTCCGGAGAGGCCGGCCAGCGCGGTGGACAGGATCCACACCATCCGGATCACCCGGTCCACATCGATCCCGCTGGCCGCGGCCAGCGCCGGGTTGTCCGACACCGCCCGGGTCGCTCGCCCGAGTCGGGTGCGGAGCAGCGCGAACCCGACCACGGAGAGCACCAGGACGGCGATCCCCATCGCGAACAGAGACTGGGTGGTCAACGTGACCGGGCCGACGGAGACCGTGGCCGCCTGGGTGGTGAGCACCCGGACGGTGTCCGCCCCGACCACCACCTGGAAGGTGTACTGCAACGCCAGCGACAACCCGATGGTGACGATCATCATCTGGATCAGGCCGACGCCACGATGTCGTAGCGGTTGCCAGATGACGCGGTCCTGGAGATAGCCGGTGGCACCGCAGACGATCACGGTCAGTACGGCTGCCAGCAGGAAGGGGACGCCGAACCACTGGACCATCACGTAGGCGGTCATCCCACCGAGGGTGACCTGCTCGGCGTGGGAGAAGCTGGAGAGGCCGGTGGTGCCGTAGATCAACGACAGGCCGACCGAGGCCAGGGCCAGCAGCAGCCCGAGCCGGATGCCGCTGGCGAGGGCCTGCGCCAGTTGCTCCGACAGCGGAGTGACCGACCGATAGTCCTCGGCCCGCACCGAGAAGTTCAGCGCGGCCGGTCGCAGGCTGGCCTGCCGACCCTCGGTGAGCTCCAGAACGGCGGTCCGGGTCACGATGACGTTGCCCTGGGCGTCCGGAAGGATCGCCACCCCCGGGGGCAGCGTCGACTCGTCGATCGTCACCGTGTATTCACCGGGTTCGGTGACCTCGAGGATGCTGAACCCCTGCTCGTCGGTCTCCTGGAGCACGGTGTCGCCCGACGGCGTCTCGACCAGGAACTGGATCCCCGCTACTTCCACACCGCGGGGCAACTGCACCCGAAGGCACCCGTTCTCCGGTGACGGCGTACAGGTCGCCGGCTCGTCCACCACGGTGCTGGCGTAGGCGGCGCTGTGGCCGACCAGGAGCAGCAGCGGAGCGAGGACGAGCGCAAGACAGGCGGTGACTCCGGCCCGGATCAGCCCGAGCCGTGAAGCGTCGACCATCGCGTCCCTTTCCCTCTGACGGCGGCCACCTGGACGCCTTGAGTGACGTGCTGGTGAGTGTAGGACGAAAGTCGGGTGCTGTGTCCACGAAGGACCGGTAAAGACCCGGCCGATACCAAATGGTGACCGAACCGGGGTGGTCCGTGACCTGGGGCGGTCGGTCAGGAACCGCCCTCGACCAGGCCCGAGCCGTGCTCGACGACACCGTCGGCGACCTGACGCATCGACAGTCGCAGGTCCATCGCCGTCTTCTGGATCCACCGGAAGGCGTCGGGTTCACTGAGCCCGAGCTCGGACTGGAGCACACCCTTGGCCCGGTCCACCGCCTTGCGGACCTCCAGTCGTTCGGTGAGGTCGGCGACCTCCTTCTCGAGGGCGTGCAGTTCGGTGAACCGGCTCCGGGCCATTTCGATCGCGGGCACCAGGTCGCTGGCCGCGAACGGCTTGACCAGGTACGCCATCGCGCCGGCGTCACGGGCGCGCTCCACCAGGTCGCGCTGTGAGAAGGCGGTGAGGATGACCACCGGGGCGATCCGCTGCGCGGCGATCCGCTCGGCGGCCGCGATGCCGTCCAGGACCGGCATCTTCACGTCCAGGACCACCAGGTCCGGGCGCAACTCCTCGGCCAGCTCGACGGCCCGCTGCCCGTCGGCGGCCTGGCCGACGACGTCGTACCCCTCCTCGGCCAGCATCTCGGCGAGGTCCATCCGGATCAGCGCCTCGTCCTCGGCGATGACGACACGGGGGCGGTTCTCAACAGTCACGCCGACAGGTTAGGGCATCGCCCCGGAGTGGGTGCTCGAGACGCGCATCCGGTAGGTTTGCCCTCGGTTTGCCCCGGTAGCCCAACGGCAGAGGCAGTGGTCTCAAACACCATCCAGTGTGAGTTCGAATCTCACCCGGGGCACCAACTCCGCTTCGATTGTCGGCGGCTGCCATCACCATGGCTCCATGCCCCACGTTCGGCCATGGTCCACCGTCGTCGCCGCCCTCGCTGCCTCCGACAACGGCGTTCCCGACGCAGCGAACGCGATCGAGCACGGGGTTGCTGTGAAGACCATCCGCCGTTGGCGCCGGGAGTATCAGCGTCGTGGCACGGCTGCTGCAAGAGGTGAAACCAAACGCCAGGCCACATACACGCATCCGCACCGGGGCGCTCATCACGACGGCATCATGGAAGCACTGGCCCTGTCTGTTCCCCCAGCACGGACTTGGCCGCAAGCACGAGCGCCTCATCGTGCTTCACGAGTGGCAGCGGAAGGTGGTGCTGGGGTATCCCGACAGGTTCCTTCGGGGGTTGTTCCACTCGGACGGTTGCCGGGCCACCAGCTGGGCCCTCGATCTGGTCGATGTCCCGTGGCGGCAGTCGAACTGGCGCACGATCAGCGTCTCGCGACGCGACGCCGTCGCCAGACTGGACGAACTGATCGGCCTCAAGCGGTGACGCTTGACCCGCCGTTGGGGACCCGTCGGTACGCCGGGGCGACCTCGTTGATGGCGTCACCCATCCGGTGGATCCGCAGTGCGTTGGTCGACCCGGGGATGCCCGGAGGGCTGCCGGCGATGATGACCACCAACTCGCCCTCCTCGATCCGGGCCAACTTCAGCAGCGCCTCGTCGACCTGACGCACCATCATGTCGGTGTGCTCGACCGCCTCGGTGAGGAACGTCTCGATGCCCCAGGTCATCGCCAGCCGGGCACGGGTGCTCGGCTCCGGAGTGAAGGCGAGCACCGGGATGGGGCTGCGGAGCCGGGACAGTCGCCGTGCGGAATCACCGCTCTGGGTGAACGCCACCATGAAACGGGCGCCGATGCGGTGCGCCACCTCGGCGGCCGCCTTGGAGATCACCCCGCCGCTGGTGCGTGGTTCCCAGGCGATGTGGGCCATCCTGTTGAGCCCGTGCTCCTCGGTGGACTCGATGATCCGGTACATCGTGCGGACCGCTTCGATCGGGTAGGCGCCGACGCTGGTCTCCCCCGAGAGCATCACCGCGTCTGCGCCGTCGAGGACGGCGTTGGCCACATCGGAGGCCTCCGCGCGGGTGGGGGCCGGGTTGGTGATCATCGACTCAAGCATCTGGGTGGCCACGATCACCGGCTTCGCGTTGCGTCGGGCCTTCTCGATCACCTGCTTCTGCAGGAACGGCACGTCCTCCAGGGGGCACTCGACGCCGAGGTCGCCGCGGGCGACCATCAGCCCGTCGAAGGCGTCGATCACCGCACCGATGTTGGCCACCGCCTGCGGCTTCTCGATCTTGGCGATCACCGGCACGTGGATGCCGACCTCGTCCATCACCGCCCGTACGTCGGCGGCATCGGCGGCGTTGCGCACGAAGCTCAGCGCGATCATGTCCACACCGAGCCGCAGCGCGAACCGCAGGTCCTCGATGTCCTTCTCGCTCAGCGCCGGCACCGACACCGCGACACCGGGCAGGTTGATGCCCTTGTGGTTGCTGACCGTCCCTGCCACCACCACCTCGGTGTGCACGTCGGATCCCTCGACCGCGGTGACCCGCAGTCGCACCTTGCCGTCGTCGATCAGGATCGGGTCGCCGGCCTTCACGTCGCCGGGCAGTCCTTGGTACGTCGTACCGCAGTACTCGGCGCAGCCTTCGACGTCGCGGGTGGTGATCGTCCAGGACTGGCCGGTCTGCAGCTCGACCGGACCCTCGGCGAAGGTGCTCAGCCGGATCTTCGGCCCCTGCAGGTCCGCGAAGATGCCGACGCCACGACCGGTCTCGGCGGCGGCTTCACGGACCAGCCGGTACATCGCCTCGTGGTCGGCGTGGCTGCCGTGGCTCATGTTCATCCGAGCCACGTCCATGCCCGCGTCGACCAGCGCGCGTACCTGCTCGGGGGTGGAGACAGCCGGGCCAAGGGTACAAACGATCTTCGCTCTACGCACGACACGACCCTACTGCCATCGGGCAGCAGGGTCGTGATCGAGACGGTTACCGACCGGTGTCGATCAGGCCATCAGTGGACGTGCGGTCGGCGGGATCGGCGCCGGCAGCGCCGTGGAGCCGGTCAGGAAGCGGTCCACCGCCGCGGCCGCGGAGCGACCTTCGGCGATCGCCCAGACGATCAGCGACTGACCGCGGCCGGCGTCGCCGGCCACGAAGACCCCGTCGACGCTGGTCGCGTAGGCGCTGTCGCGGACCACGTTGCCGCGCTGATCCAACTCGACCTCGAACTGCTCGAGCAGCCCGGGCTGCTGCGGGCCCAGGAAACCCATCGCGAGCAGCACCAGCTGAGCCGGGATCTCCCGCTCGGTCCCCTCGATCGGCTGGAACCCGGCGTCGACCTCGACCAGCTGCAGCGCGCGCACCTGGCCGTCCTCGTCGCCGAGGAACTGCTGGGTGGAGATCGAGTACACCCGGTCGCCGCCCTCCTCGTGAGCGGAGGAGACCCGGAACAGCATCGGGTACGTCGGCCACGGCTGACCCTCGGGACGCTCCTCACCGGGGCGAGGCATGATCTCCAACTGGGTGATCGACCTGGCGCCCTGCCGGATCGAGGTGCCGAGGCAGTCCGCCCCGGTGTCACCGCCGCCGATGATCACGACGTCCTTGCCCTCGGCGACGATCTGACCCTCGACCTGCTCGCCGAGCGCCACCCGGTTGGCCTGCGGCAGGAACTCCATCGCCTGATGGATCCCGCCCAGTTCACGACCGGGCACCGGCAGGTCCCGCGGCTCGCAGGCGCCGATGGCGAGCACCACGGCGTCGTACCGGTCCTTCAGGGATCGGGCGGCGATGTCCACGCCTGCCTCGATGCCGGTGCGGAAGACGGTGCCCTCGGAGCGCATCTGCTCGATGCGCCGGTCGACGTGGCTCTTCTCCATCTTGAACTCGGGGATGCCGTAACGGAGCAGCCCGCCAGGCTTGTCGTCGCGTTCGTAGACGGCGACGGTGTGACCAGCCCGGGTCAACTGCTGGGCCGCTGCCAGGCCGGCCGGTCCGGAACCGATCACCGCCACCGTCTTGCCGGACAGCCACTCCGGCGGCTGCGGCTTGACGTTGCGGTCGTCCCACGCCCGGTCGATGATCGCGACCTCGACGTTCTTGATCGTCACCGGGTCCTGGTTGATGCCCAGCACACACGCCGGCTCACACGGAGCGGGGCACAGGCGACCGGTGAACTCGGGGAAGTTGTTGGTCGCATGCAGCCGCTCGATCGCACTGTCCCAGTCATCGCGATAGACGAGGTCGTTCCACTCGGGGATCAGGTTGCCCAGCGGGCAGCCGCTGTGACAGAACGGGATGCCGCAGTCCATGCAGCGACTCGCCTGGGTCTGGATGATCGGCAACAGGGCACGCCCGATCCCGCCGGGGTACACCTCGTCCCAGTCCTTGACCCGCTCGTCCACGGGACGGCGTCCGGCCACTTCGCGGCCGTGCTTGAGGAATCCCTTGGGGTCAGCCACGGTAGGCCCCTTCCATCGTGCGTGCGCAGGTGCGGTCAGCCATGGAGCACCTCCATGATCCGGGCAGCGGCCTCGTCCTCGCTCAGGCCGTCCTCGAGGGCTTCCTCACGAGCTTCGAGGACCCGCTTGTAGTCGCTGGGCATCACCTCGGTGAACCGGGCCAGCGCAGCCGGCCAGTCCGCGAGCATCTCCTCGGCGACCGCTGAGCCGGTCTCCTCCAGGTGCAACCGGACCAGTGCCTCCAACTCGTCGGCGGCCTTGCCCTCGACCTTGCCGAGCTCCACCAGTTCGTGGTTCACCCGGCCCTCGTCGAGGTCCAGCACGAACGCGTCGCCGCCGGACATGCCTGCCGCGAAGTTGCGGCCGGTCGGACCGAGGACGACCACGCGCCCTCCGGTCATGTACTCGCAACCGTGGTCGCCGACACCCTCGGTGACCACCGTGGCACCGGAGTTGCGCACGCAGCAGCGCTCCCCCACGCCACCGCGCAGGAAGATCTGCCCGCTGGTGGCGCCGTAGGCGATCGTGTTGCCGGCGATGATGTGCTCCTCCGCCTTCAGCGGCGAGCTGCGGTCGGGACGGACGATGATCCGCCCACCGGAGAGGCCCTTGCCCACGTAGTCGTTCGCGTCGCCCTCCAGCCGCAGCGTGATGCCGCGGGGCACGAAGGCTCCGAACGACTGACCCGCGGACCCGGTGAAGGTGAGGTCGATGGTGCCCTCGGGCAGCCCCTCACCCCGGTACCGCTTGGTGACCTCGTGGCCAAGGATGGTGCCGACGGTGCGGTTCACGTTCCGAATCGGCAGGTGGGCACGGACCGGCTCGCCGCGTTCAAGGGCAGGAGCCGCCAGCGGCACCAGTTCGGTGACGTCGAGCGACTTCTCCAGGGCGTGGTCCTGCTCCTTGGTGCAGCGCAGGTCCTGGTCGGCGAACTGGCCGGGCAGCTGCGGCGCGTGCAGGATCGGCGTCAGGTCCAGCCCGGACGCCTTCCAGTGGTCCACCGCCTGCTCCACGTCCAGCGAGCCGACCTGACCGATGGCCTCATCGAGGCTGCGGAAGCCGAGCTCGGCGAGCAGCTCGCGCACCTCTTCGGCGACGAAGAGGAAGAAGTTCTCCACGAACTCCGGCTTGCCGGAGAAGCGCTCCCGGAGCACCGGGTTCTGGGTGGCCACACCGACCGGGCAGGTGTCCAGGTGGCACACCCGCATCATGATGCAGCCGGAGACCACCAGCGGAGCGGTCGCGAAACCGAACTCCTCGGCGCCGAGCAGCGCGGCGATGACCACGTCACGACCGGTCTTGAGCTGTCCGTCGGTCTGTACGACGATCCGGTCCCGCAGTCCGTTGAGCAGCAGCGTCTGCTGGGTCTCGGCCAGGCCGAGCTCCCAGGGTCCGCCGGCGTGCTTGAGGGATGTCAGCGGCGACGCACCGGTGCCACCGTCGTGACCGGAGATCAGCACCACGTCCGCGTGCGCCTTGGAGACGCCCGCAGCCACAGTGCCGACACCGACCTCGGAGACCAGCTTCACGTGGACCCGGGCAGCCGGGTTCGCGTTCTTCAGGTCGTGGATCAGCTGTGCCAGGTCCTCGATCGAGTAGATGTCGTGGTGCGGCGGAGGGCTGATCAGGCCGACGCCAGGCGTGGAGTGCCGGGTCTTGGCCACCCACGGGTAGACCTTGTGCCCGGGCAACTGACCGCCCTCGCCCGGCTTCGCGCCCTGGGCCATCTTGATCTGGATGTCGTCGGAGTTCGTCAGGTACTCCGACGTGACACCGAAGCGACCCGAGGCGACCTGCTTGATGGAGCTGCGACGCTCGGGGTCGTAGAGCCGGTCCGGGTCCTCGCCGCCCTCACCGGTGTTGGACTTGCCACCCAACCGGTTCATCGCGATCGCCAGCGTCTCATGCGCCTCGGCCGAGATCGAGCCGTAGGACATCGCCCCGGTGGAGAACCGCTTGACGATCTCGCTGACCGGCTCGACCTCCTCCAGTGGCACCGGCTGTCGGCCGGCCGCCTCGGCATCCTTGAACTTGAACAGCCCGCGCAGGGTCATCAGCCGCTCGGACTGCTCGTCGACGCGCTTCGTGTACTGCTTGAACACGTCGAACTGACCGGTGCGGGTCGAGTGCTGCAACCGGAAGACGGTCTCGGGGTCGAAGAGGTGGGGTTCACCGTCACGACGCCACTGATACTCGCCGCCGATCTCGAGCTGGCGCTGCGAGGGCAGGATCCCGCCGCGCGGGTACGCCGTGGCATGCCGGCGGGCGACCTCCTCGGCGATCACGTCGAGGCCGATGCCGCCCAGCTTGGACGTGGTACCGGTGAAGTACCGGTCGACCACGTCCTGGGAGAGACCGATGCACTCGAAGATCTGCGCACCGGTGTAGGAGGCGACGGTGGAGACACCCATCTTGGACATCACCTTGGTGACGCCCTTGCCCAGCGACTTGATCAGGTTCTGGACGGCGACCTCGGGGTCGACCTTGACGTAGAAGCCCTCGCGAGCGAGGTCCTCGACGGTCTCCATGGCCAGGTACGGGTTGACTGCGGCAGCGCCGTAGCCGACCAGCAGGGCCACATGGTGCACCTCGCGGATGTCACCGGCCTCGACCAGCAGTCCGACCTGGGTGCGGCTCTTCTCCCGGACCAGGTGGTGGTGGACGGCCGCAGTGAGCAGCAGCGACGGGATCGGCGCGAGTTCGGCGGTGGAGTGCCGGTCCGACAGCACGATGATCCGTGCGCCCTCGGCGATCGCCGTGGACACTTCGGCGCAGATCTCGTCGATCCGCCGAGCCATCGCCGCGCCGCCCCCGGCGACGTCGTACAGGCCGCGGGCGACGTGGGTGATGAAGCCGGGCATGTCACCGTCACGGTTGATGTGACGGATCTTGGCCAGGTCGTCGTTGCTGATCACCGGGAACGGCAGCAGCACCTGGCGACAGGACGCCGGGGTCGGCTGCAGCAGGTTCGCCTCCGGGCCGATGGAGCCGTTCAGCGAGGTGACGAGCTCCTCACGGATGGCGTCCAGGGGCGGGTTGGTCACCTGGGCGAACAACTGGCTGAAGTAGTCGAAGATCTGGCGCGGCCGGTCCGACAACGCCGCGATCGGGGTGTCGGTGCCCATCGAGCCGATCGGCTCGCCGCCGGTGTTGGCCATCGGCGTGAGCAGGATCCGCAGCTCCTCCTCGGTGTAGCCGAACACCTGCTGGCGGCGGGTGACCGAGGCGTGGGTGTGCACGATGTGCTCAAGCTCGGGCAGGTCGTCGAGGTTGATCAGCCCACCGTGCAGCCACTCCTGGTAGGGGCGCTGCGAGGACAGCTCCTGCTTGATCTCGTCGTCCTCGATGATCCGGTGTTCTTCGGTGTCCACCAGGAACATCCGGCCGGGCTGCAGTCGGCCCTTGCGGACCACGGTGGCAGGGTCGAGGTCCAGGACGCCGACCTCGGAGGCGAGCACCACCAGGCCGTCGTCGGTGACCCAGTAGCGGGACGGGCGCAGACCGTTGCGGTCCAGCACCGCGCCGACCTGGGTGCCGTCGGTGAACACCACGCACGCCGGACCGTCCCAGGGCTCCATCATCGTGGAGTGGAACTCGTAGAAGGCCCGCAGCTCCGGGCCCATCTCGGTGTGCTTCTCCCACGCCTCGGGGATCATCATCAACACCGCATGCGGCAGCGAACGGCCGCCCAGGTGGAGCAGTTCGAGGACCTCGTCGAAGGAGGCCGAGTCGGAGGCGCCGGGGGTGCAGATCGGGAACAGTCGCTCCAGGTCGCCGGGGATGAGGTCACTCTCCAGCAGCGCCTCGCGGGCCCGCATCCAGTTGCGGTTGCCCATCACCGTGTTGATCTCGCCGTTGTGGGCGATGAAACGGAACGGGTGCGACAGCGGCCAGCTGGGGAACGTGTTGGTCGAGAACCGCGAGTGCACCACCGCGACCGCCGAGGCGATCCGCGCGTCGACAAGGTCGGGGAAGACCTGGTCGAGCTGATCGGTGGTGAGCATGCCCTTGTAGGCCAGGGTGCGGGCCGACAGGGACGGGAAGTAGACGTCGGTCTCCCGCTCGGCGCGCTTGCGCAGGCAGAAGGCGGCCCGCTCCAGCGCCATCCCGGTCAGTCGACCGCCGTTGCCGGCGACGAAGAGCTGCCGGAAGGTGGGCATGCAGGCGAGCGCGGAGTCACCCAGGGTGGAGGTGTCGACGGGCACGTCACGCCAGCCGAGGACCGTCAGGTTCTCCTCGACGGCCAGGCTCTCGATCGCAGCGACCGTCTCGGCGACATGGGCCTCGTCACCGGGGAGGAAGGCAGTGCCCACGGCGAAGCCACCGGCCTGCGGCAACTCGAAGTCAACCACGGCGCGCAGGAACTCGTCCGGCACCTGCATCAGGATGCCGGCACCGTCACCGGAGTTCGTCTCGGCCCCGGCAGCACCGCGGTGCTCAAGGTTGCGCAGCGCGGTGAGCGCCTTGTCAACGATGTCGTGGCTGGCAACGCCGGTCAGGGTCGCGACGAAGGCCACACCGCACGCGTCGTGCTCGTGCTGGCCGTCGTAGAGTCCTTGGGGCGGCGGGAAGGCATCCATGCTTTCTCCCGTCGTCATCGCATGCGTGGCACCCAAGGGCCGCGGATGCAGTGGTGGCTGAAGTGGGCAGCAGGGGACGACATTGGCCCAAGCAGAGGCATCAGGTTACCACCGTTCAGACACTCGCCCCGACGAGCATCCCAATCCCATAGGTGGCCGCGAAAGCGATGCAGCCGAGCAGCACCTGACGGCCTCCGCCGTACCACCAGGGCCGGGACGTGACCCGGGTCACGACCGCCCCGAGCGCGAACAGCACCATCAGGGTCACCACGATCGAGATGGTCAGGGTCTCGGCTCCGAACAGGTACGGGACCACCGGCACGCTGGCGCCGGCGGTAAAGGCCAGGAACGACGACACCGCGGCCACCTTCGGCGAGGCCAGGCCGTCGGGGTCCACGCCGAACTCGATCTGAGCGTGCACGGTGACGGCGGTCTCGACGTCTTGGTGCACCTGTCGGGCCACGTCCTCGGCGGTTGACTGGGCCAGCCCCTTGTCGACCAGGATCTCGACCAGTTCGGCTCGCTCCTCCTCGGGGTGGGCGAGGATCTCGGCGCGTTCCTTGTCCACCTCACGCTGAGCGGACTCGGATTCGCTCGCCACCGAGACGTACTCCCCCACGGCCATCGAGAAGGCGCCGGCGGCCAGTCCCGCGATCCCGGCCAGGATCACCGCAGTGGTGTCCTCGATGTGCCGGGTCCCGCCGGCGACGCCGGCCACCAGTGCGGCGTTGGAGACGAGGCCGTCCATCGCCCCGAAGACGGACGGCCGCAACCATCCACCGGTGAGGTCCTCGTGCTCGTGGTCGATGACCACCGGGTCGGGTTCAGGCTGGATGTCTGAGGTCACCCCTGCGACGGTAGCCACGATCGTGGCCGGACGCACCGCAGGCGAGGCTCACCTATCCAGGGAGGGGGGCTCGCTCCCGACCGGGCGTGACGCCTGGCGCCGCCGGGACCACACGAACCAGGCCGCCGCGAGGGCGAAGGCGATCAGCGACATCCACACGTTGAAACGCAGTCCACCGACGTCGATCAGCTGCACCTGGTCGATACGCAGCATCTCGATCCAGCCACGCCCCAAGGTGTAGGCCATCACGTACGCCGCCAGCATCTGGCCGTGCCGCAACCGGAACCGCCGATCGAGCCAGATCAGCACCCCGAAGGCGGCCAGGTTCCACAACGACTCGTAGAGGAAGGTGGGGTGGAAGGTGGCGAACTCGGCGTACCCGGACGGCCGGTACGCCGGGTCGATCTGCACTGCCCACGGCAGGTCCGTGGGCAGTCCGAAGAGCTCCTGGTTGAACCAGTTCCCCCAGCGGCCGATGGCTTGGGCGACCAGCACGCCGGGGGCCAGGGCGTCCAGCATCTCGCTGATCCGGATCCCCTTGAGCCGGCACCCGATCGCGACGCCCACCGCACCGAGCGCGATGGCGCCCCAGATGCCGAGTCCGCCGCGCCAGATGTACAGCGCGGTGACCGGGTTGCTCCCCTCACCGAAGTACAACTCGGCGTCGGTGAGCACGTGGTAGAGGCGACCGCCGACAAGCCCGAACGGGACCGCCCACAGTGCGAGGTCGGCCACGTCCCCGGCGGACCCGCCGCGGGCTCGCCAGCGCCGGTCTCCGATCCAGACCGCGGCCAGGATGCCGAGGATGATGCACAGCGCATAGCCGCGCAGCGGCACCGGGCCGACGTACCAGACCCCGCTGTCCGGGCTGGGGATGCTGGCGGCCAGGGTCCAGGCGGTCAGGGTCCAGGCAGTCATCGGGTCATCTCCTCGGTTCGGGCGAGCAAGAGTGCCACATCCTCGGCGAACTCGGCTGCCGAGGTGGTGTGACTCCACACCAGGACGCCTTCGCCGCCGGTCAACGCGATCACCGACGCGGTGTGGTCGATCTCGTAGGCCTGGGTGTCGGAGTCGACCCGCTCGGCATGCACCGCCAGTTGCCGGGCGGTCACGGTGATCACGTCCTGCTCCCCGGTCAGCCCGACGATGCCGGGCGCGTACCGGTCCAGGTAGCCGCGCAGGGTCTGTGGGTCGTCCCGCTCGGGGTCGGTGGTGACGAAGACCAGTTGCACGTCGTCGCGGTGCTCCGCGGGCAGCCTGACCTGGGCCGACGCCAGTGCCGACATCACGTTCTGGCAGATGTCGGGGCACTGGGTGTAGCCGAAGAAGACCAGACTGACCGGGGCCTCGAGGTCGGCGGCCAGCGAGAACGGGGCGCCGTCGGTGTCCACCAGCGCCGTGTCGGGGGCCGGGTAGGTGTCGTCGAGGAGGGTGCCGTGGAAGCCGTCGTCGCCCACCAGCACCGTTGGCGACGTGGTCCCCGAGCAGGCGGCGACCAGGACCACGACGATCGACGCGACGAGCAGCCGAAGCCGGTCACGCATCGTGGCGCACGCCCCTGGACAGCTGCTCGGTCAGGCTCCCCAGCGCGGCGAGTCCGTCGTCGGCGCCCCGGTCGAGCAGGGTGCGCACGAACGCGGAGCCGACGATCACGCCGTCCGCGTACTCGGCGACCTCGGCGGCCTGGGCTCGGGTGGAGACACCCAGCCCTACGCCGATCGGCAGGTCGGCGGGGCTCAACGCCCGGGTCCGCGCCACCAGCGGACCGGCAAGGTCGCTGCTGGTCGCCCGGGCACCGGTGACCCCCATCACCGCAGTCGCGTAGACGAACCCCCGGCAGGCGGCGGTGGTCATCGCGATCCGCTCGTCGGTCGACGAGGGGGCGACCAGGAAGACCTTGTCCAACTCGTGGGCGTCGGCCGCGGCGATCCACTCGGGCGCGAAGTCCGGGGTGATGTCCGGGGTGATCAGGCCCGCTCCCCCGGCTGAGGCCAGATCGGCGGCGAACCTGTCGACTCCGTAGCGCTCCACCGGGTTCCAGTACGTCATCACCAGCGTCGGTGTCCCGGTGGCGGCCACCGCCTCGACGGTGCGCAGCACGTCACGGGTGCGGACGCCGCCGTCGAGTGCCTGCTGGGCGGCGGCCTGGATGGTCGGTCCGTCCATCACCGGGTCCGAGTACGGCAACCCGATCTCGATCACGTCGCAGCCGGCCGACACCATCGTGCGCAGCGCAGCGATGCTGCCCTCGACGTCGGGGAATCCCGCCGGCAGGTAGCCGATCAGAGCGGCTCGTCCCTCGGCCCGGCATTGCGCGAACGCGGCGCCCACACTCATCGGCTCTCCTCCGTGTCGGTGTCGCCCGCGTCGGTGTCGCCGAGCCCGAACCAGTCGATGGCGGTGCCCATGTCCTTGTCGCCGCGTCCCGACAGGCTGATCAGCACGGTGGCCTCCGGGCCACGTTCGGCACCGAGGCGCCGGGCGAGCTCGAGACCTCCGGCGACGGCGTGCGCGGACTCGATGGCCGGGATGATCCCCTCGGTCCGGCTCAGCAACGCGAAGGCGTCCATCGCCTCGGCGTCGGTGACGGGGCTGTAGCTGGCCCGTCCGGTGGCGGCCAGGTGCGCGTGCTGCGGCCCGACGCCGGGATAGTCCAGGCCCGCCGAGATCGAGTGCGACTCGATCGTCTGACCGTCCGCGTCCTGCAGGATGAAGGTGCGTGCCCCGTGCAGGACGCCGGGTTCACCGGCGTGGATGGTGGCGGCGTGCCGTCCGGTCTCGACGCCGTCACCGCCCGGTTCGTAGCCGTGGATGGCCACCTCGTCGTCGTCGAGGAAGGCGGCGAAGAGGCCGATGGCGTTCGACCCTCCGCCCACGCAGGCCGCCACCGCGTCCGGGAGCACACCGAACTGTTCCAGGCACTGGGCGCGGGCCTCGTCCCCGATGCCGCGGGTGAAGTCGCGGACCATCGACGGGAACGGGTGCGGCCCGGCTGCGGTCCCGAAGAGGTACGCCGTGTGGTCGACGCTGGCGACCCAGTCCCGCAACGCCTCGTTGATGGCGTCCTTGAGGGTGGCGGATCCGGACTCGACCGGCACCACCCGGGCGCCCAGCAGCTGCATCCGGGCGACGTTGAGCGCCTGACGGCGGGTGTCCACGGCACCCATGTAGACGGTGCAGTCGAGGCCGAAGTAGGCGGCCGCGGTGGCCGAGGCGACGCCGTGCTGACCGGCACCGGTCTCGGCGATCACCCGGTCCTTCCCCATCCGCTTGGTGAGCAGCGCCTGGCCGAGCACGTTGCGGATCTTGTGCGCGCCGGTGTGGTTGAGGTCCTCACGCTTGAGCAGCACCCGGGCGCCGACCTGGGCGCTGAGCCGTTCCGCGTGATACAGCGGGCTCGGCGTGCCGGCGTACTCACGCAGGATGCGGGCGAAGGCACCGGTGAACTCCGGGTCGGCCATCGCCGCGGTCCAGGCGTCGGTGAGTTCGTCGAGGGCCGCGACCAGCGCCTCGGGCATGAACCGGCCGCCCCAGGCCCCCGGCTCGCCGAACCACCCGGCCTGATCGGCGCCGAACGTTGTCATCGCGCTCCCACTCCCGTCATCGATCGCACCGCACCTTCGGGATCGCCGTGTTTGACCAGGGCCTCCCCGACCAGCACCACCCGGGCGCCCTCGGAGACGTAGCGGGCCACGTCCCCGACCCCGGTGATCCCGGACTCCGCAACCAGCACCCGGTCACCGGGGACCATCGGAGCCAACCGGGCGAACGCGTCGGCGTCGATCTCGAGGGTCTTGAGGTTGCGGGCGTTGACCCCGACGAGTTCGGCGCCCAGGGCGACGGCGCGTTCGACCTCGGCTTCGTCGTGCACCTCGACCAGCGCGGTCATCCCCAGCTCCCCGATCAGGTCGTGCAGCCGTCGCAGCTGAGCGTCGTCGAGGGCGGCCACGATCAGCAGCACCAGGTCGGCGCCGGCGGCCCGGGCCTCGAGCACCTGGTAGTCGGTGACCACGAAGTCCTTGCGCAGCAGGGGGGTGTCGACGGCGGCCCGGACCGCGCGCAGGTCGTGGAGGCTGCCCGAGAACCGCCGCTGCTCGGTCAGCACCGAGATCGCCGCGGCTCCGCCGGCGGCGTAGCTGAGGGCCAACTCGGCCGGGGCGGAGATCTCGGCGAGGTCGCCCTTGCTGGGGCTGCGTCGCTTGACCTCGGCGATCACCGAGGAGCCGGGCGCACGGAAGTGCGGCATCGGGTCGCGCACCGGGGGCGCGTCCGCGATCGCGGCAGCGACGTCGGCCTGCGACACCTCGAGCATTCGTCGGGCGAGGTCGTCGCGGACACCGGCGACGATCTCATCGAGCACCGACACGGGTGGCCTCCTGGAGGAGTGGGACGGAGAGGGGGCGGAGCGGGGTGGTCACGAGTGCAGCCAGGCACCGGCCGGCAAGTTGCGGACCACGGTGAAGACGATCAGCAGCACCAACAGTGACAGCCATACCCAGCGTGACAGCGGCGGCACGGGCGAGAGTGGACGGCCCTGCCATCGGCCGACCAGCAGCCGCACCCACCAGATCGCCACCACGGGAGCCGCGACCACCAGCAGCAGGTTCGACGAGGCGGCCGCGACGAGGTCGACGTTGGTCAGGTGGTGCACGGCACGGAGACTGCCGCAGAACGGACAGTCGAAGCCGAGCAACGCGGTGGGGCAGATCCCCCACGAGCCCTGCACGTGCGGATCCCGTAGGTGCAGCCCGAGGCTGACGACCCCGACCGCCCCGGCTGCGCCCAGCAACGGCGCCACCCGGCGTACCGGACCGGGCTCGGTCCGGGGAGGGGTCGCGGGCGCCGTCCGGGCGGACATGTCAGTGGCTGTCGACAGCCTGGTCACCCAGGCCGAGCTTGTTCATCACCACGAGCACCACCAGAGCCAGCGGCAGCAGCGCGAGACCGAACCAGAACAGCGGCAGGCTCACCGGGCGGATCATCAGCGCGACACCGGCGACCACGAAACCGGCCAGTCCGACCGCGACGGCGGTCCAGGCGGCGGGGGTGTTGCCGTGGTTGTCAGCCATTCTGGGCTCTCCTCAGGGAACGGGGATGGGGCTCGGCGTCATTCTAGGTGCACGGGTGGGTGCGGTCGGCGACTGACCACCGGGTCAGAAGTGCGTCCACCCCGCCGGGGCGTCGTGGGGCGCCCCGTCCACGGTGACCGGGACCGCCTCCGGGTCACCGATCGCCCGGACCTCACCGATGACCTGCCAGCCCGCCGGCACCGCGGAGGCCGCCGGGAAGGTGGCCACCAGGGCATGGTCGTCGCCGCCGGTGAGGATGAAGCTGATCGGATCCGCTCCGGTGGCAGCCGCCACCGCCTGCAACGGCTCCGGCACCTCGAACGAGGAGCTGCGCACGTCGATCGCCACGCCTGACGCCGTCGCGATATGGCCCAGGTCGGCGAGCAGCCCGTCGGAGACGTCGATCATCGCCGTGGCCCCGGCCTCGGCGGCCACCAGCCCGGCGTCGTACGGCGGCTCGGGACGTCGGTAGGCGTCGACCAGCACCCGCGGTGACCGGAAACCTCGACCGAGCACCGCCAGTCCCCCGGCGGCCCAGCCCTGCCGGCCGGTCAGGGCCACCACATCGCCGGGGCTGGCGCCTGAGCGCAGCACCGGGGCCTGGGTGCAGGCACCGAGCACGGTGACGGCGATGGTGATCGAGTCGGCTCGGGTCAGGTCGCCGCCGACCACCGAGGCGCCCACCGCGGCAGCCTCGGCGGCGAAGCCGGCCGCGAAGTCGAGCAGCCAGCCGGCCTTCAGGTCTGCCGGAGCGGCGATGGCTAGGGTCAGCGAGTGGGCCCGGCCGCCCATCGCGTTGACGTCGGAGAGGTTGGCTGCCGCGGACCGGTGGCCGACGTCGGCGGCATCGGCCCAGTCCCGACGGAAGTGTTGGTTCTCGACCAGCATGTCGGTGGAGACCACCACGTGACCGTTGCGGATCCGGAGCACGGCCGCGTCATCTCCCGGCCCGACCAGGACCTGGTCGTGCTGCTCGAAGAGCCGGGTCAGTTCGCCGATCATGGCGAACTCACCGACCTCGGCCAGGGTGCCTTCGCGCAACTGCATGGGCCCATCCCACCAGAGAGCCGATCGGGCCGAAGGTGCGGGTCACCCAGTGGTGGGGGTAGGTTGTGGCGGCAAGGCGCACCGGTTGCCGGTGTCCCCCACGACTGCGCGCAGGCACAGCAACCCGGTCTGCGCGCAGGCACAGCAACGGAGAGGAATCTCGATGGTCGTCCAGGCCTACATCCTGATCCAGACCGACGTCGGCAAGGCTGCCGAGGTCGCCAAGGCCATCGCCCAGATCAAGGGCGTGACGCTGGCCGAGGACGTCACCGGCCCGTACGACGTGATCGTGCGCGCCGAGGCCCGCAATGTCGACGAGCTCGGCAAGTTGGTGGTCTCCAAGGTGCAGGGACTGGACGGGATCACCCGCACCTTGACCTGCCCCGTCGTGCATATCTGATCGTGAGGCAGCGGCGCCCCGGACCCGTGCTGGGCCGGGGCGCTGTCATGTCCGCGGTCGCCGTGCTGCTGCTCGGCTGCGCGGGGCCGGTCGAGGTCACCGCACCGCCGGTCGTGGCCGAGGACGCGACCGCCTGCGCCGCGCTGCTGGCCGCGCTTCCGGACTCGGTGGGAGACCTCGACTCCCGGGATGTGAGCCCTGCTCAGGCTCACCGGGCGGCCGCCTGGGGCGACCCGGCCGTGGTCCTGGTCTGCGGGGGGAGGATGCCGGCGGAGTTCGATGGGTTCACCCGCTGCGAGGAGACCGGCGGCGTGGGCTGGTTCATCGCCGAGGAGAGTTATCGTCCGGGCGCGGACGTGCGGATGACCACGATCGGCTGGTCGCCGGTGGTCGAGGTGACGATCCCGGCCGAGCACCTGCCGCCGGCGTTGTTCATGGTCGAGCTCGCCCCGGCGATCACGGACACCCTGACCCTGGAGCAGCCCTGTCGCTGAGGGAGCTCAGCGCAGCCCGGTGTCCCGGTCCAGGGCCAGCCGGATCAGCCGATCCACCAGCGCCGGGTAGGGCAGGCCGGTGGCCGCCCACATCCGCGGGAACATCGACGTCGGGGTGAAGCCGGGCATCGTGTTGACCTCGTTGACGACCAGCGAGCCGTCGGGGAACACGAAGAAGTCCACCCGCGCCAGTCCCTCGCCGTCGGTGGCCGTGAACGCGCGGGCCGCCAGGTCCTGCATGGCCTTGACGGTGGCCGGCTCCAGTACGGCAGGGACGTCGAGTCGGGTGTGCTCCTCGGGGAGGTACTTGGCCGCGAAGTCGTAGAACTCGTGGTCGCCGCCGATCCGGATCTCGGCGGGGAGGCTGACCTCCGGTGCGCCATCGGGGTTGCCGATCACCCCGCATTCGATCTCGCGGGCCCCGGCGGCGAAGGCCTCGACCAGCACCTTCGGGTCCCAGCGCTGGGCCTCCTCGATCGCCTCGGCCAGTTCGCCGGCGTGATGGACCTTCGAGATGCCGATGCTGGAGCCGCCGCGGGCGGGTTTGACGAACAGCGGGTAGCCGATCGATGCGGCCCGCTCGGCGACCCGCTCCGGGTCGCGCAGCCACTCGGCCCGGGTGACGGTCTCCGAGGGCATCACCGGGATGTCGGCGGCAGCGAGCGCGACCTTCATGAACGCCTTGTCCATGCAGACGGCCGAGGTGAGCACGCCGGCGCCGACGTAGCGGACGCCGGCCATCTCCAACAGCCCTTGCAGGGTGCCGTCCTCGCCCCATGGGCCGTGCAGCAGCGGGAAGACCACGTCGACGTCACCGAGCACCCGCGGCGGGCTGCCCGGCTCGGAGACCACCAGGGAGGTGCCCTGGGCGCCTTGGCTCAGGGTGACTCCTGGTCGAGTGGCGTCGACCTGGGGCAGCGCCTCGGGATCGGTGATCTGGAGGCGCTCCACGTCGCCGCTCTCCCATACCCAGCGCCCATCGGTGGCGATGCCGATCGGGATCACCTCGTAGGCGTTCGGGTCGATCGCGGCCAGCACGCTCCCGGCGGTCACGCAGGAGATGGTGTGCTCGCTGGACCGGCCACCGAACACGACGGCCACCCGGGGTCGGCGCGGGTGCTCGTCGGGGACGTCGCTGTGCTCGTTCATCGGCGTTGACCCTACCTGTCCCCGGCCCCCCGCGGCGGTTCGCCCTACGCTGGGCACATGTCCGATTCGTCACGTCGTCCGGCCACTGCGGCCGTCCATGCCGGCCGTCCGGCTGCGGAGCCCGACCAGCCCCTGAACACTCCCCTGACGATGGCGTCGACCTATGTCGCCGGCGGCGACCTGGAGTACGGCCGCTACGGGAATCCGACCTGGGCTGCGTTCGAGGAGGCGCTCGGCGAACTCGAGGGCGGTCGGTGCCTGACGTTCGCGTCGGGACTGGCGGCCGTCTCCACGGTGCTCGACCTGGTCGGCACCGATGCCGTGGTGGTGGCCCCTCGACATGCCTACAACGGCACCGTGATGCAACTGGCGGACCTCGAGGCCCGTGGTCGCCTGCAGGCACGTCTCGTCGACGTCACCGACACCGACGAGGTGGTGGCGGCGTGCACCGATGCGGCGCTGGTGTGGCTGGAGTCCCCCACCAACCCCGCGCTGGAGGTGGCCGACATCCCCACGATCCGGGCTGCGGCGCACGAGGCCGGCGCCTACGTGGTGGTCGACAACACCTTCGCCACCCCGCTCCGGCAGCGGCCCCTCGATGACGGGGTGGATCTGGTGGTGCACTCGGCGACGAAGTACCTCTCCGGGCACAGCGACGTGCTGATGGGGGCGGTGCTGACCAGGGACGAGGAGCTGTACGGCGTACTCAAGGGGCGTCGGGATCTGATCGGCGCGGTGCCGGGGACGCTGGAGGCGTGGCTGGCGCTGCGCGGGTTGCGCACCCTGCACCTGCGACTGGATCGCGCCGAGGAGAACGCCCGCACCCTGGTCGACCGGCTGCGCGCCCACCCCGCGGTCGCCGAGGTGCGCTACCCGGGGTTCGGCGGCATCGTCTCGATCGTGTTGAGCGGGGGTGCGTTGGCCGGCGACCTGTTGACCCACAAGACCCGACTGTGGGTGCATGCCACCAGCCTGGGCGGGGTCGAGTCCACCTTCGAGCGGCGGCGACGGTGGAAGACCGAGCCGGCCACGATCCCCGATGGTCTGGTGCGGATGTCGGTCGGGATCGAGGATGTCGAGGACCTGTGGGACGACCTGGCACCGGCCCTCGACGACCTGGTCGGCTGAAGGCTAGTCGGTCTCAGCCTTGGTGCTTCGGGAGATGAAGGCCTGCATCATGTCGGTCGAGGTCATCTGCCCGCTCACCACCGCCTCGACGGCCTCGGCGATCGGGGCGTCCACGCCGGTGTCCTGAGCCATCGCCAGCAGTGACGAGCAGGACTTCGCACCCTCGGCGACCTGGTTGGTGGAGGCGTAGATCTCCTCGGTGGTCATGCCGGCGCCGAGCTTCTCGCCGAAGGTGCGGTTCCGCGACAGCGGCGACGAACAGGTGGCGACCAGGTCGCCGAGCCCGGCCAGCCCCATCAAGGTGAGCGGGTTGGCGCCGCGGGCCATGGCAAGTCGTGCCGTCTCCGCCAGGCCCCGGGTGATCAGCGACGCGGTGGCGTTGTCGCCGAAGCCCAGTCCGACCGCCATCCCGACGCAGAGGGCGACCACGTTCTTGTAGGCGCCGCCCACCTCGCAGCCGAGCACGTCGACGCTGCTGTAGGGCCGGAACGCGGGCGTGTGACAGAGGTTCTGCAGGCGCCGGGCGACATCCTCGTCCTCGCAGGCGACCACCGAGGCGGCCGGCTCGCGGCGGGCGATCTCCTTGGCCAGGTTCGGGCCGCTGACCACGGCGATCCGATCCGGGGAGGCGTCGGTGACCTCGGCGATGACCTGACTCATCCGCTTGATGCTGCCGAGCTCGATGCCCTTCATCAGCGACACCATCACCGCGTCCGACGGGATCAGCCCTCGCCACTCGGTGAGGTTGCTGCGGAACGACTGTGACGGCACCGCGAACACGACCACGTCGGCGTCGGCCAGCGCCCGGTCGGGCTCGTGGGTGGCCCGGATGGTCGGCGGCAGGGCGATGCCGGGGAGGTAGTCGCTGTTCTCGCGGCGTTCGTTGATCCGGGCACAGGCCTCTTCGCGGCGCCCCCAGATCGTCACGTCGTTGCCGGCATCGGCGAGCACGATCGAGAAGGCGGTGCCCCACGATCCTGATCCGAAGACTGCCACCTTGCTCATTGCTGTCCACCCTTCCGTGAACTGAGTGAGGCCGCAACCCTGGCTCGGATCCTGGCGATCCGGCCGGGCTGTTTGGCCTCCTTGTACGGGTTGCCGATGATGCGCACCCCGTGTGCGACGGGGTCGAACCGCTCGGCGGGAGCGGGCGCGGACCGCAGTTCCTCGACCAGTTCGGTCAGGGCGTCCATGATCCGGCCGGTGGCCTCGGTCACCTGGTCGGCGGTGATCTCTGTCCCGGTCAGGTCGGCCAGGTCGACGGGGTCGCCCACCAGCATGCGGACGGTGCGGCGCGGCAGCAGGTGCGGCCTGCTGGCGTAGGGAGCGAGGATCTCCTGGGCTCCCCAGTGACCCACCGGGATGACGGGGCAGCCGGTGGCCAGGGCGATCCGGGCGGCACCGGTCTTGCCTCGCATCGGCCACAGGTCGGGATCCCTGGTGAGAGTCCCCTCGGGATAGACGACCACACATTCACCGGCGTTGACCGCGGCGACTGCTGCGTCGTAGGCGCCGACCGCGTCCACGGTGAGTCGTTGCACCGGGATCTGGCCGGCCGCGGTGAGGAAGGTGGCCAACGCCTTGTTCTGGAACAGGTTCGCCTTGGCCAGGTAGCGCGGCAGCCGACCGTGGTCGTAGAGCAGGTGGGCGGAGAGCAGCGGGTCGATGTGCGAGATGTGGTTCAGCACGATGATGTGGCCCCCGGTGGCCGGGAGTTTCTCGCCGCCGATCCATTCGCGACGGGTGAACAACAGCAACGTGGGCTTGATGATGGCGACACCCAGCGTGAACGCCCAGCCACGCCGCTGAGTCCGCCGTCGGGTCGTCACCGTGTCTCCTGAGTGTCCTCGTGGTCCCGCCCCGGCTGTGGGATGGGCCACAGGCAGGCTACTGGAGTCTGGCAGGATCGTCGCCGATGACCACGCCAGGACACGTGATCCTCCTCCCTGTGAAACCCGTCTCGATCGGCAAGTCGCGCCTCGACGGGGTGCTCGGCGTGCGCCGGAGTGAGTTGGCTCGTGCCTTCGCTCTGGACACCGCGATGGCGGCTCGAGCAGCGTCCTCGGTGCAGGCGGTGCTGGTCGTCACCGACGATCACCGGTTCGCGGCCGAGTTCAGCGTGCGCGGCTTCGCGACCATTCCCGACGGGGTCGCCGGCGACCTGAACGGCACCTTGGCACAGGCGGCCATCGAGGCACAGCGACGGTGGCCGGGGACGGTTCCGGTGGCTCTGTGTGCCGATCTCCCGGCGCTGCTGCCCGAGGATCTGGACCTTGCGTTGGGCACGTCGTCCCCGAGTTTCGTCGCCGACGCCGATGGTGTCGGAACCACCATGTACGCCGCGCCTCTCGACGACTTCCGTCCCTCGTTCGGACCGGACTCGCGCTCGCGGCACCTGGCGGGTGGCGCCACCGAGGTCGCCGGGGTGCTGCGGACCCTGCGTCGTGACGTCGATGATCCGGCCGCGCTGCAGGATGCCCTGGTGCTGGGCGTCGGGGTGCACACTGCGCGGATGTTCTCAGAGCCGCTCTGAAACGCACACGGACCGTGATCTCACGAGATCACGGTCCGTGCGATGGTGCGGTCCGGAGTCGGACCGTTGCTCAGGCCTTCTTGGCCGGTGCCTTCTTCGCGGGCGCCTTCTTGGCAGGCGCCTTCTTGGCAGGTGCCTTCTTGGCCGGTGCCTTCTTGGCAGGCGCCTTCTTGGCAGGCGCCTTCTTGGCAGGCGCCTTCTTCGCGGGCGCCTTCTTCGCGGGCGCCTTCTTCGCGGGCGCCTTCTTCGCGGGCGCCTTCTTCGCGGGCGCCTTCTTGGCAGGCGCCTTCTTCGCCGGTGCCTTCTTCGCCGGTGCCTTCTTGGCAGGCGCCTTCTTGGCAGGCGCCTTCTTGGTGGCCTTCTTGGCTGCTGCTGCAGCCGCCCTGGCCGGCTTCGCCGCTGCTTCCGCTGCCCGGGCGGCAGCAGGCGGGACCGGTGGGATGGTCAGCTTCGGCAGCTTCTTGGCTCCAGACAGGTAGGCCTTGAGTTCGGCACCGGCGGTGAACTTGGGCACCGCGGTCTTCTTGGCCTTCATTCGTTCACCGGTGCGCGGGTTGCGCACCCAGCGAGCATCACGGACTCGCTTCTCGAACGAGCCGAAGCCCGTGATGGCGACCTTCTCGCCCTTGGCCAGTTCGCGGGTGATCGTGTCCAGCACGGACTCGAGCGCGTGCGCGGCGGCCTTTCGGTTCCCCTCGTAACGCGCTGCTAGCGCGTCGATGAGCTGGGTCTTGTTCACTGTCTTCCCTTCAATGAACCTCGGTTGCCGAGCCTGCGCTCGACCTTCTTGAAACTGCACGCTAGGTAAGAGTGAACGCCACCACAATCACCAAAGCCCTATTTTCTTGGGTTTTTTCCATGGGTGGGTTCAGTGTCGAGCATGCCGGGATGGTGGCGAACGGGCCGGCGACGAAAGCACCGTGGGTGGGTTTCCCCTTGTAGGCAAGGGGAAACCCACCCACGGTGAGGACGGCGACTACTGCGTCACAGGCTTCCAGGCAGGCCTGCCCGCTTCGAACTCGGTGATCGCATCCGCGTGTCCCAGGGTGATGCCGATGTCGTCGAGCCCTTCGAGCAGCCGCCACCGGGTGTAGTCGTCGATCGCGAAATCTGCCTCGATGTCACCGGCCGTCACGGTCCGGGTCTCCAGGTCGACGGTCACTTCAGCGCCCGGGTTCGACTCCAGGTGAGCCCACAGTTGCTCGATGATGGACTCGTCGACCTGTCCGGCGACCAGGCCGGCCTTGCCGGAGTTGCCGCGGAAGATATCGGCGAAGCGGGCCGAGAGGACCACCTTGAAGCCATAGTTCTGCAACGCCCACACGGCGTGCTCACGCGACGATCCGGTGCCGAAGTCGGGGCCGGCGACCAGCACCGAGCCTGCGGCGTACTCCGGCTTGTTGAGGACGAAGTCCGGGTCGTTGCGCCAGGCGGCGAAGAGCCCGTCCTCGAAACCGGTCCGGGTCACTCGCTTGAGATAGACGGCCGGGATGATCTGGTCGGTGTCGACGTTGCTGCGCCGCAGCGGGACGCCGACTCCGGTGTGCCGGGTGAACTTCTCCATCGGGAGTCCTTTCGGTGATCGAGTAGCCGCGTGTCAGAGGTCGGCGGGCGAGGACAGGGTGCCGCGGATCGCGGTGGCCGCAGCCACCGGCACCGAGACGAGGTGGGTGCGACCACCCTTGCCCTGCCGACCCTCGAAGTTGCGGTTCGAGGTGGAGGCGCTGCGCTCGCCGGGCGCCAACTGGTCGGGGTTCATGCCCAGGCACATCGAACAGCCTGCGCCTCGCCATTCGGCGCCGGCCTCGATGAAGACCTTGTCCAGGCCTTCGGCCTCGGCCTGCATCCGGACCCGGACGGAGCCGGGCACCACCAGCAGTCGGGTGTCCGCGGCGACCTGGTGGCCTTCGAGGATGGAGGCCGCGAGCCGCAGGTCCTCGATCCGGCCGTTGGTGCAGGAGCCGACGAAGACCGTGTCCACCTTGACGTCCCGCATCGGGGTGCCGGCGGTGAGACCCATGTATTCCAGCGCCTTCTCGGCGGCGAACCGCTCGTCGGCGTCGGCGAACTCCGTCGGCGCAGGCACTGCGGCTCCCAGCGGAACACCCTGCCCGGGGTTGGTGCCCCAGGTGACGAAGGGAGTGACCTCCGAAGCGTCCAGCACGATCTCGGCGTCGTAGGTGGCGTCGTCGTCGGTGACCAGCGTCCGCCAGTGCGCGACCGCGGCGTCCCAGTCGGCTCCCTGGGGTGCCTCCGGCTTGTCCTTGATGTAGGCGAACGTCGTCTCGTCGGGCGCGATCAGTCCGGCCTTCGCACCCCACTCGATGCTCATGTTGCAGATCGTCATCCGGCCCTCCATGGAGAGCTCGCGGATCGCGTCGCCGCGGTACTCGACGATGTAACCCTGACCACCACCGGTGCCGGTCTTGGCGATCAGGGTGAGGATCAGGTCCTTGGAGGTGACACCTTCGGGCAGGCTGCCGGTCACGGTGACCGCCATCGTCTTCGGCTTGGCCTGCGGCAGGGTCTGGGTGGCCAGCACGTGCTCGACCTCGGAGGTGCCGATGCCGAAGGCGATCGCCCCGAAGGCTCCGTGGGTGGAGGTGTGGCTGTCACCGCAGACGATGGTCATCCCGGGCTGGGTCAGCCCCAACTGCGGACCGACGACGTGCACGATGCCCTGCTCGACGTCACCGAGCGGGTGCAACCGGACCCCGAACTCCTCGGCGTTCCTCCGCAGGGTGTCGACCTGGGTCTTCGACACCGGGTCCGCGATCGGCTTGTCCCAGTCCAGGGTGGGGACGTTGTGGTCCTCGGTGGCCAGGGTGAGGTCGGGGCGCCGCACCGTGCGCCCGGCGAGCCGCAGCCCGTCGAAGGCCTGCGGGGACGTGACCTCATGGATCAGGTGGAGGTCGATGTAGAGCAGCGACGGCTCTCCGTCACCTTCGCGGACGACATGCTCGTCCCAGACCTTCTCGGCCAATGTCCGGCCCATGACACCTCCACTGCTGAACGGGGTGATCGACGGGTACGCCGCTCCCCTGGGTTCCCTTGTCAGGCGCTGCCTTGTGCGGCGAGTTCGCCAGGTCACACAGCCTACCGCTTGCATCCCATGATCTGAGACGGCAGTATTGCCATATGGACAACAGTAGCGGAGTCGGAGTTCTGGACAAAGCCGCCTTGGTGCTCAGCGCACTCGAGGCCGGCCCGGCCACTCTGGCCGGCCTGGTGGCCGGCACCGGGCTGGCCCGACCGACCGCTCACCGCCTCGCGGTCGCACTCGAGCACCACCGGTTGGTGGCCCGTGACATGCAGGGCAGGTTCGTGCTCGGCCCCCGACTCTCCGAGCTCTCCGCCGCCGCCGGTGAGGACCGACTGCTCGCTGCCGCCGGACCGGTGTTGGCCCGGCTCCGGGACATCACCGGCGAGTCCGCGCAGTTGTGGCGTCGTCAGGGCGAGCACCGGGTCTGCGTCGCGGCCGCGGAGCGCCCCAGCGGCCTGCGGGACACCATCCCGGTCGGCTCCCAGTTGACGATGCGCGCCGGCTCCGCCGCCCAGGTGCTGCTCGCCTGGGAGGACCCGGAGCGGATGCACCGCGGCCTGCAGAACGCCGCCTTCTCGGCCACCGCCCTCTCCGGGATCCGGCGACGGGGCTGGGCCCAGTCGATCGGCGAACGGGAGCAGGGCGTGGCCTCGGTCAGCGCCCCGGTCCGCTCCCCCTCCGGCAAGGTGATCGCCGCGGTCTCGGTCTCCGGGCCGTTGGAGCGGTTGTCCCGCCAACCCGGCCGGATGCATGCGCCGGCCGTGATGGCTGCGGCGGATCGCCTCAGCGAGTCCCTGCGCCGCGCCGCCTCCGAGTAACGCTCAGAGACCCCGGCGTACGGCGCGTAGGCCGACCAGGCCGATCACCAGGGCGAGCAGCGCCAGCACGGCCAGGTTGGTCCCCCACTGCGACAGCGTCGCCTCGTAGAGCGGATCGGGCTCGGCGCCGACGACCCGCCGCTTGGCCCGCTCAAGATTGACACTGGCCGCGGCTGCGGCGTGCGCCCACCGCGCCGGAGCCAACCAGGCCACCTGCTCCAGCACGGGTCGACCCAGCACCTGCACCAGCGCTCCGGAGAGCACCAGTTGCGCCATCACCACCGCCACCAGGCTGGGCATCGTCTGCTCCACCGACCGCACCAGCGCCGAGACCGTCAACCCGATCACCGCCGTGGCGGCGGCCAGTGCCCCGATCGGCACGGCGACCTCCAGGTGCCCCCAGCCGAGGATCCCGCCACGGTCGGGTCCCGGCAGGCCGACCAGGGCGAGCCAGGTCACCACCGCTCCCTGCAGCGCACAGATCGTGGCCAGCACCAGCACCTTGCTGGCGAAGTAGAGCCCCGGCGAGAGGCCCACGGCGTACTCCCGGCGCAGCACGGCCCGCTCCTTGACCAGCTCCCGCACCGTCATCGCCATCCCGATCAGGGCGGCCGCGACGATCAGCACCGTGAGCCGTTGCCCAGCCTCGGCGGCGTCGACCCCCTGCCCGGCGATCCGGGTGGCGGCCAACGACAGACCGGCGTCCCCTTGGACCACCCGGCTCAGGCCCGCCAGGAGCAGCGGCATCAGCATCATCAGCGCCAGACCGAACCGGTCCGCTCGGATCACGGCGAGGTTGCGCCGGACCAAGGTGGCGAACTGGCGTGGTCCGGAGTGGCTCGGTGGCTCCGGGAGCGGCTCCGGGGGTGCGGGGGTGGCGACCGGGGTGGGCAGCGCGGTGACCGGCGCCAGGTCTGACTCCAGGGCCGTGAAGAGTTCGGGATGGTCGACGCACCCGAAGGCCGCCAGCAGGCCGTCGGGGGGTCCGACGTACAGCACCCGTCCACCGCGACCCAGCACCACCACGGTGTCGCAGACCTCGAGGCCGAGCAACGAGTGCGTGGCCACGACCACCACCCGGCCCTCCTCGGCGAGGCCGTGCAGCTGTTGCATCACCGCCAGGTCCAACCCCGGGTCGAGGCCGGAGGTCGGCTCGTCGAGGATCAACAGCGGCGGTGCGGTGAGCAGTTCGGTGGCGATGGAGACCCGCTTGCGCTGACCGCCGGAGAGTTCGGTGCCGATCCGTTGGTGTCGGTGGGCGGTGAGTCCCATCCGGTCGACCACCGCGTCCACGGTCAGCGCCCGCTCCAGCTCCGTGGTCTGCCCCGGGAGTCGCAGCAGGGCGGCGTACTCGAGCCCCTGCTGCACGGTGAGTTGCGGATGCAGGATGTCGTCCTGGGGCACGACACCGATCCGGGACCGCAGCCGGTCCCGGTCCGCGACCAGGTCGTGTCCGGCCCACCGCACCCGGCCGCGATCGGGGGCCGTCTGGCCCGACAGCACCCGCAGCAGCGTCGACTTGCCGGCTCCGGACGGCCCGATGACGGCGGTCAGGCTGCCGGCCGCCAGACCGAACCGGGCCCGGTCGACGAGGGTCCGGCCGTCCGGGCTGAGCACGCTGACGTCGTCAGCGATCAGCACCGCGGGCGGGGGTGCGGGTGCCGGGGGCGTGTCGTCGCACACCTCGAGCTCCAGCGACGGTCCACCCGGCTCGCCGACGCCGATGGTGACGCTCCGTCCGGCAGGGATGGCCAGCCGTTCCACCCGGCAGCCGTCCAGGAAGAGTCCCCCCTGGACACCCATGTCGAGCAGGATCCAGCCTTCTTCGGTGCGGCGGAACGCCAACCGGCCGAGCCGTGCGGACGGCTCGACGAACTCCCGACTGGACCCTTCGACGCGGACCTGGAGCTTGGTCAGCGGGGCGTGCAGCACCGACATCTCACGCGTCACGCTAACCGCGCTCGTGGCCGCCCGGACGGTGCCACGCCGCGATCTCAGAACAAGGCGTCCTGCTCCTGGCCGAGCAGGAACTGTTTGCGATCGGTGCCGCCTGCGTAGCCGGTGAGCGACCCGTCCGCACCGATCACCCGGTGGCAGCCGATCACGATCGCGATCGGGTTCTTGCTGTTGGCCAACCCGACCGCCCGCGAGGCGGCGGCGGTCATCCCGAGACGCTGGGCGACCTCGCCGTAGCTGGCGGTCTCGCCGTACCCGATCCTGAGCAGTTCCGCCCAGACCCGCTGTTGGAACTCGGTGCCTCGCGGCGCCAGCGGCAGGTCGAAGTCGCGCAGTTCCTTCGCGAAGTACGCCGTGAGTTGCCGGGCCGCCTCGGCCAACAGCGGGTGGTCGTCGGCGCGGTCCCCCAACGGCCGTCCGTCGGGCAGCGGCCGGTGCGGCGGGAAGTCGATGGCCACGATCGAGCCGCGGTGTTCGACGATCCGCAGCTCCCCGATCGGGGAGTCAGTCAGGGTCCACATCGGGTGCCTCTTCGGTCAGGAGCTGCCACAGGGTCAGTTGAGCGTATGACCGCCAGGGCCGCCAGCGGTCGGGGTGGGGGTCGGTGAGGCCAGCCAGGGCGCGGCGGGTGCCGGCGTCGCCGGTCAGCAGCACGTCGGGGTCCCCCAACGCCCGCATCGCGATGTAGTCCGCGGTCCAGGGGCCGATGCCGGGCAGGGCCAGCAGATCGGCGCGTGTCCGGGCGCGGTCGCGGCTGCGGTCCAGGGCCACCGTGCCGTCGGCGAGCGCGGCGCACAGCCCCGACAGCGCGGCCGCCCGTGCCCGGGGCATCCGCTCACTGCGGTGCCCGGCGATCGCGGCCGCGCTCGGGAAGAGGTGGGTGAGCTGCCCGTCGGGCTCGGGCAGTCGGTCGTCGACGGCGAGCACCAACTCGGCTGCCAGCCGGCGAGCCGCGGCGACGGTGACCTGTTGGCCGAGGACTGCGCGGGCAGCGAGCTCGTCCCCGTCCACGTGGCCGGGCACCCGCAGACCAGGGCGCAGGTGCGGGGCGAGTGCCGGGTCCTCGCTCAACCGTTCCAGCACCGCGAGCGGGTCGGCATCGGCGTCGAGGAGGCGTCGTACCCGCTCGACTGCGGCACCGACGTCGCGCAGGTCGTCGAGCCGGAACGACGCCGGGACCTGACCGGCGGGGTCGGCCAGGTCCACGACGACGGTCCCGGTGCCGTGCGGCAACCGCAGCGTGCGCGCGTAGCGGCTGCCCTCGACGTACTCGACTCCAGGCACGGCCCTGGTCGCCAGGAATGCGAGCAGCGCGCCACCGTCGTAGGGGGTGCGGACGGGGATCCGCAGGTGCAGCCTCCCGCTGCCCGATGCCGCGGTACGACGCAGGTCGCCGGGGTTGGTCGCGTAGACCTCGCGGAAGGTGGCGTTGAACTGACGGATGCTGCTGAACCCTGCAGCGAAGGCGACATCGGCCAGCGGCAGGTCGCCGGCCTCGATCAGGGCGCGCGCCGACTCGGCCCGGCGCGCCCGAGCCAGGGCGAGTGGGCCGGCCCCGAGTTCGCGTTGCAGGATCCGGCTCGTGTGCCGAGGCGTGTACCCGAGTCGGCGGGCCAGCCCAGGCACTCCGTCCCGGTCCACCACTCCGTCGGCGATCATCCGCATCGCCCGGCCGGCGACGTCGGCGTGCAGGTCCCACTCGGGGCTGCCCGGGGTGGCGTCGGGCAGGCACCGCTTGCAGGCCCGGAAGCCGGCCCGTTGGGCTGCCGCTGCCGTCGGCAGGAAGGTGACGTTGGCCAGCGACGGCGTCCGAGCCGGACACGACGGGCGGCAGTAGATCCCGGTGGTCCGGACGCCGGTGTAGAAGACCCCGTCGAAGCGCCGGTCACGGCTGCGCACCGCGGCATGACAGGCGAGCGGGTCCAGGGGCGTGGTCACGACTCCATTGTGGCGGTCGAGGGTCTCGATGCTGGCGGGAATCGGACCTGACGGTCGGTCGGCCCATGCACCCCCGCCTCCGGCAACCGACGGGCACCCCCGGAAGAGGCGTAGGCAGAACGCCGCGGATCTGTCAGGCTCTGCCCATGGCAGAGAACCCGTTCGAGCTCCTGGCGAAGTCGCAACACCTCGCCCTCAAGCTCGCCAGCGACACGCTGCGCACCGTCAAGGAGACCGCCGTGACCGGGGTGACGGCGCCCGAGGAGCTGATCACCCAGATCGCCGAACTCAGCGGCGCCGTCGCCGGGCTGGCCGGCTCGATCAGCGGCCTGGCGGGTGCCACCGCGCAGCCGCTGCAGGACTTCATCGTCCGGCAACGTGAACTCGCCGAGACGGTCGCGAAGTTCGCCGATGCTCAGTCCGAGCTGTCCGGCATCGTCGCCGAACTCGCCGAGCGACAGGCCGAGGCCGTCAAGGCGCTGGAGAAGGTCACCGGGCCGTTCTTCCATCTCGCCGGCACCCAGCCCACCAAGCCCACCCGCGGTCGCAAGAGCTGACCGCGCGCCGGATCGGTCAGGGTCGGGCCGGCATCCGGGCCGCCTTCACGCTCCACCGGCTCGGCCCGGCCGCCGACAGCGCCCGGACGTGGCACCGGTAGGCGACTCCGGGCCGGAGTTGGCGCACCACGATCCGCCGGGTCGAGGAGCGCGCCTTGCGCACGTGCGTGCTGCCGACCGCCCGGCACCGGGCCCGGTAGCCCCGCACCTTGGCGCCGCGGGCCTTGCTGGGAGTGCCGACGCGCACCACGCCCCGTCCGGGCGCCACCCGGTTGGCGCGGATCCGCTTCGGCCGGGTCGGTGTGATGACGCCCAGGCGCACGGTGGCCCGTCGTACCGAGGTGGACCGTGCGTTGGTGAACGTCCTGGTCTCCGCGGCGGCGCGAGCCGGCGGCGTCCCGTAGAGGCTGGGGAAGGTGATGTCGCTGAGCCGCACCAGCAGCGCTCCCCCGGCCGGATCCTGGGTGACGCTGTAGCCACCGATACCGACACCGCCGACGGCGAGCCCTGCCCCGGTCATGGTGGCTGGGTCGGGAACGTCGTACACCTGCCGCAGGAACGCGTGTGGGATCCGCAGTTCGGCGGCGCCGCGGACCAGGGTGTTGTTCTCCCGGTAGCGGCGGTTCTCCATCTCGATCCGCAGCGCCTGGCTGCCGTCCGCCAACGCCACGACCTGGGGCGGTAGATACGTGTGGGCGACATTGGTCAGGTAGTGCATGCCGTCGAAGGAACTCTGCTGAGCGACCTCGGTCCACTGCGCGAAGTCGCTGATCCGCAGGTCCAGCAGCCCGGCCCATTCGATGTTGTTGTCGCTGGGATCGGTGGGCACCCAGTGCTCCCAGCAGTGGCCACTGCCGTCGCACTGTCCGGAGACACTGACCGGTTGCACCAGCACCTGCACCCGGCCGCCGCCGAGTCGGTTGATCTTGACGTTGCGGCCCTTGCCGTGCACCACTCTGGGCGACATCCAGGTGCCGACGTCCAGGGTGACCGACCAGGTGTCACTCAGCGAGCCGGCACCGAGGTCGTGGGCGTCGTTGAGGGTGGCATTGAAGGAGATCTCCTTCGCCGAGCCGCCGGTGGCGTTCGCGAACCAGCCGAACCCACCCGACAGCGCAGCGCCGTTGCGCAGCACCTGCTCCACGCACGGGCGTGGGCCACCCCCGGTGCAGACCGGCAACGGCCCCTCGGCGACCGCCGCCGGGGCCGCCACCGCCTGCAGCAACCCGGCGACCAGTCCGGCCACGGCAACACCCACGATTCGCTTCACGACGCCGCTCCTCCCACGATCGATGGCCACCACGGCCACCGCCTCCGAGTGTGGCGTCTAAGGAGAGCCCGGCACCATAGGTTGATTGCCGTACTCGATGTCCCTCTCTGACGAAGGGGCGCTCTGGACGTGAGCGATGAAGGGGGCGACAAGGTCGCACCAGCCACGAGGGTCACTGCTGAACGGCAGGTGGCCGGTCGCCATGTCGACGAACCTGGTGTCCGGGATCGTACGTTCGATAGCTCTGCCCCAAGCGATGTTCAGGTTCTTGTCGAGGGAGCCCCAGGTCACCAGCGTGGGGGCCTCGATGTCCCGGCCACGCTGCCGCAGGTCATGGCGCGGGTCGTTGAAGCTTCGCCACAGCGATGCTGCCACTCGCGACCCCTCGGCGGTCCGCGACCGTGCCACCACCCGGCGGACGATCTCCCTGTCACGTGGCGTGCGCGCCCGCATGTAGCGGGGCACCTGAACCCGGAGGAACGCGCGGACCGCCCACCTGGAGCCTTGGAGGCGGCAGAACGCCCGGATCGCTCGCGTGCGTGGCGCGAACCCCGACCCTTGGACCAGCACCAGCCCGGCGACGCTCGTGGGGCGGTCCAGAGCAACCTGGCACGCCGCGAAGCCACCCACCGAGTTGCCCACGATGACCAGGTTGACCAACTGGAGCGCGTCCACGAACTCGGTGAGGATCTGCCCGAACAGCGCCGCGGACTCCGGCTTCGGTGCCCTGGGGGACTCGCCGTGGCCCGGCCAGTCGAGCGCCAGGACACGGTGCGACCGCGCCAACTCCCGCGCGACCTCGTCGTAGTCGGACCGGTCGTGGAGGGTGGCGTGCACCAGCAGGACCGGATCTCCGTCACCGCTGTCGTCGTACGCCACCGTCCCGGACGGCAATTGGATCATCATGCTGGTCCTCCTCGAAGCTGGTTGACGCGTATCTCCAGCGTCGGCGCTTGGCCGCGCCAGAACCAGTGGCGAGAATGACATCTTTATTGCAGTATTCGTCCCATGATCCAGGTGGACCTGCTCCTGCTCGACGGCGCCAGCGCCGGTTCCGTCGGCGCCACGGTCGACACCATCGCGGCAGCCAACAGGATCACGGGCGAGGAGTCTTTCCAACTCCGATTCATCGGCGTCCCAGCACGCGTGACACTGCGCGGCGGCCTCGAGGCCCACACCACGCCGCTGGACGCAGCGGAGCCACGCGATCTCGTCGTCGTGCCGGGACTGGGCGCCGCCACCGGCGCGGAGGTCGCAGCCAGACTCGCTGAGAGCGATGCGATCCGCACCATCGAGTGGCTCAGAGCCGCAGCTACCGGCCATACCGAAATCGCGGCGTCATGCACCGCAGTGTTCCTCGTTGCCGCAGCGGGCCTCCTCCATCAACGCCGCTGTGTCACCACGTGGTGGCTGGGCACCGAACTCGCCGAGCTGGCGCCGGGGTGTCATGTGGACGTCGACGAGATGGTGGTGCGCGACGGCCGCATCTGGACCGCAGGCAGCGCGTTCGCCCACATCGACCTGGTCCTCGCACTGATGCGTCACTTCGGCGGCGCGGAGCTGACCGACGAGCTTGCGCATCGGCTGATCCTCGACGAGCGGACCTCGCAGGCCAGCTTCCTGGTCCCGGCCCACCTGGCGGGCAACGACGACGTGGTCGCCGAACTCGAGCGCTTCATCCGAGCCAACCTGACCGAGCAGCACACGCTGGCATCGCTTGCCCGTCACTCCCATCTGAGCGCCCGAACGCTCGACCGTCGCACCCGACGGGCCGTGGACATGAGCCCGCTGCAACTTGTCCAGCGGGTCCGGCTGGGGCGCGCCGTGCACCTGCTGCGGACCACCACCATGTCGCTCGATGAGATCGCCGCGGCGATCGGGCTCAACGACGCGAACACGTTGCATCGGCTGGTCAAACGGCACACCGGGAAGCCGCCCGGGAGACTACGGCGGTGACCGGACCTGCTGATGCCGCTGGTCTTGGTCGGCCTGTGGACTCACGACTCGCGCAGCCACGTGAGAACGGCGAGCACCCGCCGGTCGTGCCCATCAGCGGGTCCGAGGTCGAGCTTGGCGAACACCGCAGCGACGTACTTCTCCACCGAGGACACCGACAGGTTCAGTGCCTCGGCGATCCCCCGGTTGCTCATCCCCTCGGCCAGGCACTGCATCACCTCAGCCTCTCGCGGAGTGAGTGCGTCCAGCCGGGAGCTCGCCGCCCGTCGGCGTGTGGCGAGCAGTTCGTCGACAACCGTGGCGTCGACGACCGAGCGGCCGGCCACGACTTCGCGCAGCGCGAAGACCAGGTGCTCCACGTCGGCGACCCGGCTCTTGAGCAGGTAGGCCAGGCCGGCGCTGCCCTGCTCGAGCAGGAGCAGCGCATACCCGGCGTCGGCGTGTTGGGAGAGCACCACGACCCCCGTGTCCGGACAGCGCCGGCGGATCTCGTGCGCCGCCTCGATCCCCTCGAATTGGTGGCCCGGGGGCATCCGGATGTCGGTCACCACGGCGGCTGGGCGATGCTCGTCGACCGCCTGCAGCAGCTCGGCCGCGTTCGCCACAGCCGCGAGCACCTCGACCTGCCCAGTGTCCTCGAGCAGCCGCCGGGTGCCCTCGCGCACGAGATAGTGGTCCTCGGCGATCACGATCCGCAGCGGGTCACTCATGCGTCCACCTCTCCCCGGCGGGCCGACTCTGGAGCACCCTGTCGGGGAGGGATCGTGTCGGCAGCAGATCGGTCTCTCACTACCGGCAGTGCGACCCTGACCAGCGTCCCGGCGCCGGGGACGCTCTCCACGGTCAGTCGTCCGCCCAGCGCGGTCACCCGGTCGTCCATGTTCGCCAGTCCGTGCGCAGAGACGGCGGCGAGGTCGAAGCCGTGGCCGTCGTCGCGAACCTCCAGTCGTACGACGTCGTCCTCCACGCCCAGCCGCACCGAGGCGCGCGACACGCCTGCATGCTTGAGCACGTTGGTCAACGCCTCCGAGCAGACGAAGTAGGCCGCACCCTCGATCTCATCGGGAAGCCGGCGTCCAGCGCCAGGCTCGATGGCTAGGTCGACGTGGATCGGCAGCCTCGCCGACCGGCTGCGGATCGCCTCAGGCAGCCCGTGGTCGGTGAGCACGGCCGGGCGGATGCCGCGACACAGTTCCACCAGTTCAAGGTGAAGTTCCTGGGTCTCCCGCTCCAGCTCAACCAGGGTCTCGGCAGCCTCGGCCGGAGCTCGCTCGAGTTGGTTGCGGGTCAGCCTCAGCCCGGCCAGCAGTGCCACCACCCGCTGCTGTGCGCCGTCATGGAGGTCCCGCTCGATACGCCGGCGCTCCAGGTCGCCGGCGGCGACGATCCGGGCGCGGGAGGCGGTCAGTTCGGCAGCCTGGGCCGCCAACTCGCGCCCCAGACCGGCATCGTGGACGACCAGCGCGGCCTGCCGCGCCAGCAGGTCCAGTAGCCGGCCGTCCGCGTCGCTCAGGGGCGGGTCCTGCCGCGCCCCGACCTCGACGGTGCCCAGTTCGCTTCCGTGCAGCCGGAGATCAGCGGCGAGCCCGGCCTCCTCTCTCGCGCCCCGACTGCCGGCCACGGCTCGGTCCCCGGAGGCCAGGCGCACCTCGGCCCAGCCCGTCCGCATGCCGTCGCGGATGATGTCGGCGAGCCGATGGAGTTGCTCGTGCTGGTCGGCAGCGCCGTCCAACTCGCGACCGAGACGCGCCATCAACTCGTGCCCAGCAGCGCGACGCCCGAAGACCCACCGGTCGGCCAGGCGTTCGAGCCGCACCCGCGCCGGGTGGAAGGCGAGGGTGACCAGCACGGTCGCACCGACGGCAAGCGCGACCGGCAGCCGCTGGCTCCCGACCAGACCGACGGCGGTGGCAGCGGCCACATAGGCGACTGCGATCAGCGTCCACAGCCCGCCGTACACCAGGGACTTGCGGATCACCAGGTCGACGTCGAGCAGCCGATGCCTCACGATCGCGACCAGAAGCACTGCAGGCACCGCGCCGAGCGCGAAGTACTGGCCGACGGTACCGGCCCAGAACCATGCCGACTCGACCTCCGCCCAAGTGAGCAGAGCGCCGAGGACGGCCAGCCCGAGGCTGACAACCGGGATCAAGAACAGCCACCGCATCTGTCGACGCCGCTCGGGCCGGGCGCGACGATAGCGCAGGGCGAGCACGACGAACGCCACCGGATAGGCCCATCCCAGCAACCCGTCGAGGCTCTCGACAGCACCGGGCAGCGACGCCGCCAGGGCGGGCGCGTGCAGCGGGTTGGCCACCACCTCGCGCGCAAACTCGGGATTGACCTCGAGTTCGCTCGACCCGACGAGACGAGCCAGCACGCCCGCCCCCGCAAGACCCCAGAGCGAGGTCAGGAGCACCCTGTCCACTCGCCCCTCGGGTCGGCCCACTGGGAACAGCAGGACGAGGGTCGCGCCTGCCGCCACCGCGACGAACTCGAGCACGGTCACACTCACTGCGGTGGTCTGCCGCATCGAGTGCCCGAGCTCAGGCCACACGTCATACCCCACGGCCACCCCTCCCGAGAACAAGGCCTGGGCGGAGGCGACCACCGCCAGCAGTCTGGCCATCGGCTGGTCGGGGCGCAGCGACCAGGCCAGCAGACCTACGCCGTACAGGGGGAGCACGAACACCAGTGCCCAGGCGGCGGCCTGCCAGGTGGCCGGCCGCCCAAGGGCGAGGCTCAGGAGCAGCGCACCGGCCCCGGCGCCTCCGAGGGCGAGCGTCGTGCGGACGCCGAGGTCGATCGAGACCCGGACGGGCATGACCCCATGATCCTCCACCGGGAGGGCTCCTGCCATGAGGTTCTCCGCAATCGGCACTGCGGTGGACCGCAGGAAGGACTGCAGCCCGTCGGCTACCCGACGCGAACTCGCGTTCCTAGCGTGCTGTCTCGACAGACCCGAACGACGATTTGGAGGACGAGATGAGTTCAAGGAACTGGCTGCGTGCTGCGGCTGCGTGCGGAGCGGCGTACCCGCTGCTGTTGATCCTGGGAGACGACGTGATCGCGGCCGGCGACGAGGTGGCACCCGACGCGGGCACGCCCGAGCAGGTGGCGGCGGCGCTCGCCGCCAAGGCGTCGCCGGAGTACTTCTACGGGCGCGGCATCGGGCTGCTGTCGGTGGTGTGCCTGGTCGTGTTCGCGGCGTACGTCGCCAGCCGGCTGCGTGTCAACCGGGGACCGGCGAGCATCTGGCCGACGCTGGCAGCAGGAGGCGGCGTGCTCGCCGGCGCGATGCTGCTGCAAGCCGCCGTGCCGCAGTTGGCGCTGGTGGACCACGCCGGAGCGGGAGCCGACCCCCTGCTGCTGATGATGCTCCTGGACTTCCAGGCGTCGTTCCTGATCGCGATGCTGCCGATCGCGCTCGTGGTGGCCTCGGTGGCCGTCGCGGGGTGGCACGGCGAGGTCGTGGGCCGGGCCGTGGCCAGGGTCGGGGCTGTGCTGGCGGTCCTGCTGGTCGTCGGCTTCATCTTCATGGTCGGCGGGCAGGACCTGGCGTTCCTGCCGATGGCACTGTCGTGGTTGTGGTTCATCGCGGCCGGCGTCAGCGCGGTGCGCAGGGTGCCGGCGTCCGTCGACATCGCCGTTGGCGTCACGGGGGCCGGTCGCTGAGCGGAACTTCCCACCTTGCTGCCGTCGGCACGGGCGGCAGTGAGGGGCCGAACACAGCGAGAAAACAGAAGGGGCCTGGGCCAGCGATTCGCTGTCCCAGGCCCTCTGAGCGTGGTACCCCCGACCGGATTCGAACCGGCGCTACCGCCTTGAGAGGGCGGCGTGCTAGGCCACTACACAACGGGGGCAAACGTTGCTTCCGGCGCGAACCGGAGGCGGGTGATGCGGTGTGAAACCCTAGCGGAGCAGTGGTTTCGCACCAAATCCCGACCCTTGCGGATCGGGACTCGCTGGGATACTAGGACTCGAACCTAGACTAACTGAACCAGAATCAGTCGTGCTGCCAATTACACCATATCCCACTGTGGCCGGCGGCAATCTCGCCTGCGAGATGCTCCCCCCGGACCGAGGGGAAACCTTACACGCGACGTGCCACGGCGACCAATTCGACCCCTCTCGGCGCAGGCACCCGCACCGCCCGATCCGCGATCCGCATCGCCCGGGCCGCCCACCAGGCCAACGCCAGGTAGGTCAGTGACTGGGTCAGGGTCACCGGCAGGCTCCACCAGGTGCCACCGGAGGGGGCCAACGCCTCGGCCAGATCCCCGACAGCCAGCGCCAGACCGAACGCCAGGTAGTTGTTCAGCACGTGCATCGCGATCGCCGCCTCGAGTCCGCCGGTGACGATGACCAGCACCCCTGCGGTGAGGCCGAAGGCGAGCCGGTCGATGAACACCGGGGCGGACTGCACCCCGTGCGCCAGCGCGAAGATCAGCGCCGGCACCAGCACCGCCGGGACCACCCCGAATCGCCCGAACACCTGGGTCAGGTAGCCGCGGAAGGCGTACTCCTCCCCGGCGGCCTGCAGCGGGGTCAACAGCAACGCGACCAGGATCATGTCCCGCATGGCCGGGGTCCACTCGTTCAAGGTGGTGCCGAACTCGGTGCCGGGCCCGGAGGCCGGCACCAACGCCATCACCCCCACCGTGACCGTCATGGCCAGCACGGAGAGACCGAAACAGGCCGCCAGATAGCGCCACCTGATCCGTGGCAGCACCGAGGCGAGGGATCCCGGAGGCAGTCCGTGCAGGAACCGGGTCAGCGCCCAGGTCACCGGGATCGCGCTGGCCAGCACCAGGAACACGAACGCCAGCCCGAGCGCGGAGGGATCACCGAGATCGAGGATCGCGTCGAGTTCCCCGCCCACATCGGCGAGCCGCACCCCCGAGACCAGCAGCCCGACGCCGAAGATCAGCCCCAGCAGAGCAGGCGCCAACGCGATCACGCACGCGACCAGCAGCAGCACCCCCAGCACGCCGCGCCACCAGCCAGTGGCACCAGCCTGCTGCAACTGGTGGAACCGGTACTCCTGCCGGGGCGCGTCCACGTCAGCCCAGCGCGCGGCTCAGTCGGCCCAGCGTCCGCTCGCTGCCCAGGATCTCCAGCGACTCGAAGAGCGGCGGCGACACCTGGGCGCCGCTGGTGGCCACCCGGACCGGCCCGAACGCCAGCCGCGGCTTCAACTCCATGCCCTCGACCAGCGCCGTGGTCAGCGCGGCCTCGATCGCTGTCGTCGTCCACTCGGACACACCCGCCAGAGCGTCGTACGCCGCCTTGACCACGGCCAGCCCGTCCTCGGTGAGCACCTTGGCCCGCGCAGCCTCGTCGATGGTGAAGTCGGCCTCGTCGATGAAGAACGACCGGACCAGATCGGCGGCCTCGGTGAGCTTGCGCAATCGCGGAGCGACCAGCGGCAACAGGTGCGCGAGCAGCGTCTCCTGGGCCTCGGTGGCCGGGTCGTCGAGGATGCCTGCCTCGATCAGGAACGGTCGGATCCGGCGGCCCACCTCGTCGGTGCTGAGCAGCTTCATGTGCTCGGTGTTGATCGCGGAGGCCTTCTTGAGGTCGAAGCGGGCCGGGTTCGGGTTCACGTCGCGGATGTCGAACACCTCGACCATCTCCGCGAGCGTGAAGATGTCGCGGTCCGCGGCGATCGCCCAGCCGAGCAGCGCCAGGTAGTTCAGCAGGCCCTCGGGCAGGAACCCGTCGTCGCGGTAGCCGAGCAGGTGCGCCTCGGGGTCACGCTTGGAGAGCTTCTTGTTGCCCTCCCCCATCACGTAGGGAAGGTGCCCGAAGGCGGGCGTGCGGGTGGCGACGCCGATCTCCCTGAGCGCGTCGTAGAGCGCCAACTGCCGAGGGGTGGACGAGAGCAGGTCCTCGCCGCGGAGCACGTGGGTGATCTCCATCAGCGCGTCGTCGACCGGGTTCACCAGCGTGTACAGCGGAGCGCCGTTGGCCCGACAGAGCGCGAAGTCGGGCACGTGCTCGGTGTCGAAGGTCACCTCGCCGCGGACCAGGTCGTCCCAGCTCAGCGTGCCCTCGGGCATCCGGAACCGGACCACCGAGGCGCGACCGTCGGCCTCGAACGCGGCCCGCTGCTCGGGGGCCAGGTCGCGGCAGAAGCCGTCGTACCCCATCACCTTGGAGCCGGACGCCTTGCGCCGGGCGTCGACCTCCTCGTTGCGGCAGAAGCAGTCATAGGTGTACGCCGTCTCCCGGAGCCTGGCGAGCACGTCCGCGTAGATCTCGGATCGCTCACTCTGCCGGTACGGGCCGAAGTCGCCGCCGACCTCGGGGCCCTCGTCCCAGTCCAGGCCGAGCCAGCGCATCACCTCCAGCAGCGACTGGTAGGACTCCTCGGTGTTGCGTTCGGCGTCGGTGTCCTCGATCCGGAACACGAACGTGCCGCCGAAGTGCCGGGCGAACGCCCAGTTGAACAGTGCGGTCCGGGCCAGACCCACGTGCGGGTTGCCGGTCGGCGACGGGGCCATCCGGACCCGGACCTGGGTCGGGGCCAGGTCGCCGAGGACGTCGGGCTTGCTCACTTCTTCTTCACCACCGGGTTGGTCAGGGCGCCGATGCCCGAGATCGAGACCTCGACCTCGTCACCGGGTTGCATGGGGCCGACACCCGCGGGGGTGCCGGTGAGGATCACGTCGCCGGGCAGCAGTGTCATCACCGAAGTGATGTGCGCGATCAGCGTGGGGATGTCGAAGATCAGGTCCGCGGTCGATCCGTCCTGGACGAGGTCGCCGTTGAGGTGGGTCTGCAACTGCCGGCCCACGGAGAAGTCGTGCGGGTCCAGGTCGGTCTCGATCCACGGGCCCAGCGGGCAGAACGAGTCGAAGCCCTTGGCGCGAGTGAACTGGCCATCGGAGCGCTGCAGGTCCCGGGCGGTGACGTCGTTGGCGATCGTGTACCCGTGGATCACGTCGGTGGCCTGCTCGGCGGGGATGTCACGACAGATCCGTCCGATCACCACCGCGAGCTCGCCCTCGTAGTGCAGGTCCGAGGTCTGCGGCGGGTACTGGATCGGGTCGCCGGGGCCGATCACCGAGGTGTTCGGCTTGAGGAACATCAGCGGCTCCGCGGGCACCTCGTGGCCCAGCTCAGCGGCGTGGTCGGCGTAGTTGCGACCAATGCCCACCACCTTGCTGCGCGGCAGCACCGGGGCGAGCAGTTTCACCTCGGAGAGCTTGTACTGCTGCTCCAGGACCTTGATCCCGACATACAGCGGGTCGCCGGCCAACCCGACCAGGACCGTGTCGTCGGCTGGCTGGCCGAACTCGTCGATGTCGCCGGTGACGACCCCGTACATCGGCTCTTCGCCGGCGGTGAACCTCGCTATACGCACGACCCGACCCTATCCGCCTCCACTGGCCGTGCCCGCCAGCGGTCGAGCGGTCGAGTGGTCGAGTCCGTCCCGACCACCTACCCTTCCCGGGTGGAGATCGTGCTGGACCGCGCCGAGTGGTCCGAGCGCGCCCGAGCGCACGCGGCCCGGCTGGCGCCGTACATCGATCCCCATCTGGCCCGGCGCGAGGACGGCGTCAGGCACCCGGTGCACGACTTCCTGTTCACCTACTACTCGCAGCGCCCGAACCGGTTGCTGCGTTGGCACCCGGGGTTCGGGGTGGGGCTGGCCGAGGCCGAGGAGTACGCCGGGCTGAAGGGTTACGTCGACGCCCCCGTCACCGTCTCCCCCACCTACGTCGCCAGTCAACGCCCGCTCATCGAGACCCTGCACCGACTGCTCTCCGCCACCCTCGCCCGACCGGCACACCTGGGCTGTTTCGGGCTGCACGAATGGGCGATGGTGCACCGGCTCGACGAGGACGAGGTGCGGCACCGTGGCTGGCCGCTGCGGCTCGGCGGCGCCGCGACCGACGAGGTGGTGGCGTCGCATCGGATCGCCTGCTCCCACTTCGACGCCTTCAGGTTCTTCACCCCCACCGCCCGGCCGCTGAACACGTTGTCGCCGGGCCGGGACGACCGGGCCGACTTCGAGCAGCCCGGCTGCCTGCATGCCGGGATGGATCTCTACAAGCACGCCTTCCGGCTCAGCCCGATGATCTCTTCGGACCTGGTGGCGGACTGCTTCGAGCTGGCCTGGGACATCCGGATCCTCGACATGCGCGCTGCGCCGTACGACCTGACCGGTATCCGACTCGACCCCTCCGGGGAGGCGTGGACCCCGGTGCGGATCGAGACCGCGGCCGGCAAGCAGGAGTACGTCGACGCGCAGGCTCGCTTCGCCGAGCGGGCGGCACCGCTGCGAGGGCGTCTGATCGAGGATTGCGAGCGCCTCATCGCTACGAGCCCCTAGGCGCGTACTGCCCCGCCTCGGGACGCGGCCCCACGACATGTCCGCGATCGCGTCGCGGATGGGGTGTCCTGAGGACCGGATCGCGGACATACGGGGCCCTTCGGTCCTCCTGACAGACGTGGCACACTCCACACCCATGACCGACACCGCCATCCGCCGCATCCAGCCCGACGATCTGACCCGGGTCGTGGAGCTGGTGCACGAGCTCGCCGACTACGAGAAGGCGCCGCATGAGTGTCACCTGACCGTGGAGCAACTGCGGGACGCACTCTTCGGCGACAACCCGGCGTTGTTCGGGCACGTCGCGACCGTCGACGACGACGTGGTCGGCGTGGCGCTGTGGTTCCTCAACTTCTCCACCTGGCGCGGCACCCACGGGATCTATCTCGAGGACCTCTACGTACGCCCCGGGCAACGCGGGCTCGGCCTCGGTCAACGACTCCTCCAGGCGCTCGCCCAGGAGTGCGTGGCTCGTGGCTTCGAGCGGCTCGAGTGGTCGGTGCTGGACTGGAACGAGCCGGCGATCGGGTTCTACCGATCCCTGGGCGCGGTCGGCATGGACGAGTGGACGGTCCATCGCCTCACCGGCGACGCGTTGCAGGCCCTCGGCGGTCAGTGACTCAGGACGGCACCGGCGCCAGCCGCGCCGACAGCCCGTCCAGGATGACCCCCAGGCCGATCCGGAAGTCCATCGACTCCACCGGCGCCTCGGCACCCGCGGCCTGCTCGTCGGCCACGTGGCCGAAGACGAAATGGAAGAGCGTGTGCGCCCCGACCCGGGCCAGCTCCTCGTCGGCACCGGCGAACCGCAACGCCGCTGCCATCCGTCGTACCGGCTCCTCGGCCCCGACACCCTGAGCCCGGACCATCGACACCAGCGCAGCCCCGTCGCGGTGCCGCAGCATGATGTCGCGGAGCTCGGCACAGACCAACCGCAGCTCGTCGGTCCACCAGACCACCTCGACGCTGCGGCGGCCCCGGGCGAGGATCTCGTCGGCGACCGCACCGAGCAGCTCCTGCTTGCCGGCGAAGTGGTGATAGAGCGCACTCGGCTGCACGCCCAGGTCGGCGGCGAGCCGACGCATCGAGAGGGTCTCGAGTCCGACCTCGTCGAGGAGGGTGATCGCCCGGTCGACGACGTCGCTGCGGTGGTAGCGCATCCGACCTCCTCGACTCACCCGCCCCGGCTTGCCCCAGGGACCCCGTCCACCTTAACCTGAACACCGTACAGTTTGACCTGAACGCCGTTCAGGTGTCGCCGACCCGCAAGGAAGTGGCCATGACGCAGTTCGACCAGATCGCCGACCGGGTCCTCGCCGGTGAGCCGGCCACCGAGGCCGACGCCCTGGCGGTGCTCCGCGCCCCCGACGCCGAACTGATGTCCGTGGTCGCCGCCGCCAGCCGCCTCCGGCGTGAGTACTTCGGCAACACCGTCAAGGTCAACTACCTGGTCAACCTCAAGTCCGGGTTGTGTCCGGAGAACTGCAACTACTGCTCCCAGGCCCTCGGCTCGGACGCGCCGATCCTCAAGTACTCCTGGCTCTCCAAGGACGAGACCCTCAAGCAGGCCGGTGCCGGCCTCAAGGGCGGCGCCACCCGGGTGTGCATGGTCTCCTCGGGCCGCGGACCCTCCGACCGCGACATCGACAAGGTCGTCGAGATGACCGAGGCACTGAAGGACGAGTACGAGGGCGTCGAGGTCTGCGCCTGCCTCGGCCTGCTCAAGGACGGTCAGGCCGAGCGGCTCAAGGGCGCCGGCGTCGACGCCTACAACCACAACATCAACACCGCCGAGTCCCACCACGACAACATCGTCCAGACGCACACGTACGACGACCGGGTGGACACCATCGGCAAGGCGAAGTCCGCGGGCCTCTCCCCCTGCTCCGGCCTGATCGCGGGCCTCGGCGAGACCGACGAGCAGTTGGTCGAGGCACTCTTCGCGCTCAAGGCGCTGGAGTCCGACTCGATCCCGGTGAACTTCCTGATGCCCTTCGACGGCACGCCGTACGAGAACACCTGGGAGCTCAGCCCGCAGCGCTGCGTGAAGATCCTGACGATGGCGCGGTTCGTCTGCCCCGACAAGGAGATCCGGATCGCCGGCGGCCGCGAGATGCACCTGCGCTCGCTGCAGGCGCTGGCGCTGCAGGTCGCGAACTCGATCTTCCTCGGCGACTACCTCACCTCCGAGGGTCAGGACGCCAAGACCGACCTGGAGATGATCCGCGACAACGGCTTCGTGATCCTGGGCCTCGACGAGAGCGCCTTCGACGAGCTGATCGCCAGCCACGACGCCGCTGCCGCCGGCTGCGGCTCGGCCGCTGGGCATGCGTGCGGCGATGCCTGCGGCGGCAGCTGCGGCTCGGCCGAGGCCGACGACCAGACCCCGGCGATCCGTCGCCGCGGCGCGGGCACCGAGGTCCCCGCCAACGCGTGAGCACCACCCACGCCGCAGCACTGCTCGCCTATGACCGCGAGCACCTGTGGCACCCCTACACCTCGATGACCGACCCGACGCCGGTACGGCTGGTGACCGGAGCGAGCGGGGCCCGACTGCGCGTCGCGACCGACTCCGGCGAGCGCGAGGTGGTGGACGGGATGTCGTCGTGGTGGGCGGCCATCCACGGCTACAACCACCCGGTGCTCAACCGCGCGCTCACCGCCCAGGCAGCCGACTTCAGCCATGTGATGTTCGGTGGCCTGACCCATGAACCGGCGATCCGGCTGGCCCGGCAACTGATCGACCTCTCCCCCGCCGGCCTCGAGCATGTCTTCCTGGCCGACTCGGGATCGGTGTCGGTCGAGGTGGCGCTGAAGATGGTGGTGCAGTACCAGCGCGGCATCGGACGCCCCGAACGCACCCGCATGCTGACCGTGTACGGCGGCTACCACGGCGACACGCATCACTGCATGAGCGTCACCGACCCGATGGGCGGGATGCACTCCATGTGGGCCGGTTTGCTGCCGCAGCAGGTCTTCGGGCCGCCACCACCGGGCCTGACCGCGACCGACGACGAGTTGGCCACCTGGTCCGACCAGATGTACGAACTCGCCGCCCGGCACGCCCACGAACTGGCCGGCATCATCATCGAGCCGCTGCTCCAGGGCGCTGGCGGCATGCACCCCTACCCCGCTGCCTGCCTGCGGGTGCTCCGCGACATCGCCGACGAGCACGGGCTGCTGCTGGTCTTCGACGAGATCGCCACCGGCTTCGGCCGCACCGGCGCGCTCTTCGCCGCCGACGCCGCCGGCGTCACCCCGGACGTGATGTGCCTCGGCAAGGCCCTCACCGGCGGCTATCTGACCCTGGCGGCGGTGCTGACCACCGGCGCGGTGGCGCGCGGCATCTCCGGGTCCGAGTCCGGCGTACTCATGCACGGCCCCACCTTCATGGGCAACCCGCTCGCCTGTGCGGTGGCGTCGGCGTCGCTGGACCTGCTCACCACCAGCGACTGGCGGGGCAACGTGGCTCGGATCGGCACCGGCCTGGTGGCCGGTCTCACACCGGCGTGGAGTGTTCCCGGAGTGGTGGATGTCCGTACGCTGGGTGCCGTCGGAGTGGTGCAGCTCGACCGTCCCGTGGATGTGCCGGCGGCCACCGAGGCCGCGCTGGCCGCCGGGGTCTGGCTGCGTCCGTTCCGAGACCTGATCTACACGATGCCGCCGTACGTGGTGACCGACGAGGAGTTGGCCCTCATCACCACCGGCGTCCTGGCTGCTGCGGAGGTGGCGTGATGAACGGCTGGGAGACCTGGCTGACCCGGCAACGGGACACCCGGGAACGGCTCGGGCTGCAGCGGACCCTGCGCCCGCGCGGCGCGCACGACGACGTGATCGACCTCGCCGGGAACGACTACCTCGGCCTGTCCAAGCACCCGGCCGTGCGGAGCGCCGCAGCCGAGGCCGCACAGACCTGGGGCGCCGGCGCCGGCGCCTCCCGGCTGGTCACCGGCACCACTGACCTGCACGGCGAGCTCGAGGCCGAACTGGCCGACTATCTGGGCTGGCCCGCCGCCCTGGTCTTCTCGACCGGATACCACGCGAACCTTGCCGTCGTCGCCGCCCTGGCCGAGCGGGCGCGGGTGATCAGCGACGCCCACGTGCACGCCTCCCTCGTCGACGCCGCACGGCTGGCCCGCGCCGAGGTCACCGTCACCGACCACAACGACGTCGCCGCGGTCGAGGCGGCCCTGGCCAGCTGCGCCTCCCCCGAGGGTGCCGGCGGCTGCGGTGCCTGCGGGGACGGTGGCTGCGCCGGCAAGCCCACCCGGTTCGAACGGGTGGTGATCCTGGTCGAGTCGATCTACTCGGTGCTCGGCGACGAGGCCCCGCTCGCCGAACTGGTCAGGCTCGCCGAGCAGTACGACGCGATGCTGGTCGTCGACGAAGCCCACGGGCTCGGCGTCCGCGGCGACGGCCGCGGCCTGGTGCACGCAGCCGGGTTCGCCGGACATCCGAATGTGGTGGTGGCCGCCACCCTGAGCAAGTCGCTGGGCTCCCAGGGCGGTTCGGTGCTCGGCTCGCCGGCGTTGATCGACCATCTGGTGAACCGGGCCCGGCCGTTCATCTTCGACACCGGTCTGGCACCCGCAGCGACCGCCGGCGCGCTGGCCGCGCTGCGGATCCTGCGCGACAATCCCGACCTGCCCGCCTCGGTGACCGAGCGGGTACGCGGCCTGGCCGACCTGCTCGACGTACCGGCTCCTGCCGGGGCGCTGCTGTCGGTGCCGATGACGTCGCCTCAGGAGGCGGTCGCCGCCCAGGCCGCGTGCCTGGAGGCGGGGGTCCGGGTCGGCTGCTTCCGACCCCCCTCGGTGCCGGACGGGATCAGCCGACTGCGGATCACCGCCAGTGCGGGTGTCAGCGACGAGGACTGGTCCCGGGCTGTCAAACTGCTCCTGGAGGTGATCCGATGAGCCGGATCGTGGTGATCACCGGCACCGACACCGGTGTCGGCAAGACCGTGGCGACCGCAGCGCTGGCCGTGCGCGCCGGCGCCCAGGGGTCGGTACGGGTGATCAAGCCGGTGCAGACCGGCATCGACAAGGAGAAGCCCGGTAGCGTCGCCGACGCCGCGGTGATCGAGCAGTTGACCGGCTCGGTGGCTGACGAGTACACCGCGCTCGCGGACCCGCTGGCGCCGGAGAGTGCGGCGCGGCTGCGGCGGTTCACCATCCCCCCGGTGCGCGAGTACGTCGACCGGATCGCGGCCACCGCCGAGTCGGTGGACACGGTGCTGGTCGAGGGTGCCGGCGGAGCCCTGGTGAAGCTCGACAACTCCGGCGGCACCATCCTCGACATCGCGACCGCGCTGGGCGCCGACGGCCTGCATCAGGTCGACGTCGTGATCGTCACCCGCTCCTCCCTGGGCACCCTGAACCACACCGAACTCACCGTGGAGGCGTGCCGCAGTCGAGGCATCGAGCCGCACGGGCTGGTCATCGGGTCGTGGCCCCCCGAACCGGGGATCGCCGACCGCTGCAACCACGACGATCTGCCGCGGCTGACCGGCGTACCGATGCTGGCGGTGATCCCCCACGGTGTCGGCACCCTGCCCGCCGCTGAGTTCTCCGAGCGCGTTCCAGCCTGGTTCCGCCCCCCGAAGTAGCCCTCCCCCTCCCCCTCCCGCCGAAATGGGGTTTGTGGCCACGCGAGATGGGGTTTGTGGCCGGCCGAGGTGGGGTTTGTGGCCGGCCACCAACCCTGCCCTCAGGCAGCGACGGAAGCGGCGCTCACCACAGCGTCGATGACCTCGCGCACCCGAGACCGGAACGCCGGGTCAGCGAGCGTCTCCTCGGAGCCGTGCGGCTCAGAGAGGAGTACGTCGTCGAGCACCGCCGCGCCCGCGATCCGCGCCGAGTGCCGGGTGTGCTCGTGCGCCCACTTGCCGCCGTACGGGGTGGGCGTGGTGCCCACGGCGGCCAGCGGCTTGGCCACGATCGCACCGGCGCCGTACGGGCGGGAGATCCAGTCGATCGCGTTGTTGATCACGGCGGGCATGGTGCCGTTGTACTCGGGGGTGACCACGACGATGCCGTCGGCCTCTGCAACCAGGCTACGCAACTCCGCGGCGCTGGCCGGGACACCGGTTCCGTCGAGGTCCTCGTTGTAGAACGGCAACTGCTCGAGGTCGCTGGCGACGTGGACGTCGACGCCGTCGGGCGCCTCCGCGACGATGCCATCGGCGAGGCGACGGTTGATCGAGCCGGTACGCAGGCTACCGACCAGAACGACGAGGCGGGCGTTGGACATCGGGACTCCTGAAGGGTAGGTGATAGAAGGTTCAACCATCTTCAGCGATCCCGTGCCCGGATCTATTCCGAACGCGCCTTCTGTCGCCACAATCCGAAGGTGATGCCATCGATCAGGGCACCCCACGAGGCCTCGATCACGTTGTGTCCCACACCGACAGTCACCCACGAGGAGACACCGTCCGACGTCTCGATCAGCACTCGCGTGATCGCATCGGTGCCATGGCCCTGATCGACGATCCGGACCTTGTAGTCGATGAGCTCGAACTTGGCCACCTCGGGATACGCCTGCCCCATCGCCGACCGCAGCGCATGGTCGAGCGCGTTCACCGGCCCATTACCCTCGCCGGTGACCACGAGCCGAGCACCACCGGCACGCAGCTTCACGGTCGCCTCGGACAGGGCCTCATCGCCGGGCTGGGAGTCGGTGATCACTCGCCACGACTCGACTTCGAAGTACGACGGGCGCGCCCCCTCGACCTCCTCGATCAGCAGCAACTCGAACGAAGCATCGGCCGCCTCGAACGTGTAGCCCCGGTTCTCCAGGACCTTGACCCGCTCGGTGACCCGGGAGACGAGTTCCTTGTCGTCGGAGAGGTCGTAGCCGAGCTCGCGTCCCTTCAACTCGATCGAGGCACGGCCGGCCATGTCCGAGACCAGCAACCTCATGTCGTTGCCGACCCCGGCCGGGTCCATGTGCTGGTACAGGTTCGGGTCGACCTTGATCGCCGAGGCGTGCAACCCGGCCTTGTGCGCGAACGCCGAGGTGCCGACGTACGGCTGGCGGGAGACCGGCGGCACGTTGGTGACCTCAGCGATCGCGTGCGCGATCCGGGTGGACTCGGCCAGCAGACCCGTGGGAAGCACCTGCCGGTCCAGCTTGAGCTGCAGGTTGGCGACCACGGTGATCAGGTCCGCGTTGCCGGTCCGCTCGCCGTACCCGTTCACGGTGCCCTGCACGTGCATGGCGCCCGCGTCGACGGCGGCCAGGGTGTTGGCGACAGCACACCCGGTGTCATTGTGACAGTGGATACCGATCTGTACGCCGGTCGACTCGACCACGTCATTGACGACATCGGCGACCCAGTCGGGCAGCATGCCGCCGTTGGTGTCGCAGAGCGCGATCACCTCGGCGCCCGCCTCGGATGCCGTGCGCAGCACCTCCAGGGCGTAGGCACGGTTCCCGCGGTACCCGTCGAAGAAGTGCTCCGCATCGAGGAACACCCGCTGCCCCTCGGCACGCAGGTGTCCGACCGTGTCGCGGACCATGGCGAGGTTCTCCTCCAGCGTGGTCCGCAGCGCCAGCTCCACGTGCCGGTCGTGGGACTTCGCGACCAGGGTCACCACCGGCGCCCCGGAGTCACGTAGGGCCGCCACCATCGGGTCGTCGGCGGCAGCAACGCCTGCCCGGCGGGTCGAACCGAAGGCGGCGAGCTGGGCGTGCCGGAGGTCGAGCTCCTCACGGGCGCGGCGGAAGAACTCGGTGTCCTTGGGGTTGGCCCCGGGCCAGCCGCCCTCGATGAAGCCCACACCCAACCCGTCGAGGTGACGCGCGATGGACAGCTTGTCCGCCACCGAGAGGTTCAAACCCTCCTGTTGCGCACCGTCTCGCAGTGTCGTGTCGTAGACGTGGAACTCCATGTCGCCCATCTCGTTTCGTCGTCGGGGGTCCGGGGCACAAAAAAACCTCTCGGGTCACGAGAGGTCGGCGCGTCAGTCAGAACTGACGCGCTAGCGAATAATGCTCCAGATGCCGTGCTGCACCCGGCCATTGTGACATGGACGACGAATGATGGCGAGGGCGTCCGACGACTGAGCCGCGGATCCACCTCCAGCATACTTAGAACCTGTTCTATTCTGGTCGGGTGAACCTGCTGATCGATGATGCCGAGCGCGTGCGGACCCTGACCCTGAACCGACCGGCGGCGCTCAACGCCTTCAACGAGGAGTTGTACGACGCCACCGCCGAAGCGTTGCTGGCTGCGGCCGAGGACCCGGAGGTGGCTGTGGTGCTGCTGACCGGCGCTGGCCGGGCGTTCAGCGCAGGCACCGACCTGGCCGAGATGCACGCCCGCACCACCGATCCGAACTTCGTCCCCGGCAAGCATGGATTCGTCGGCCTGCTCGACGCCCTGGTGGACTTCCCGAAACCGCTGGTCATCGCCGTGAACGGCCTCGGACTCGGCATCGGTGCGACGATCCTCGGCTTCGCCGACCTCGCGCTGATCTCGACCAGCGCTCGACTCAAGTGCCCCTTCACTAGTCTCGGGGTGGCACCCGAGGCCGCCTCGAGCTTGCTCTTCCCGCTGCTGCTCGGCCGCCAGAACGCCTCCTGGATGCTGCTGAGCTCGGAGTGGATCGACGCGAACGAAGCGCGCGAGATCGGGTTGGTGAGGCAGGTCTGTGACCCCGACGACCTGCTGCCCGAGGCGACCCGTCAGGCGCGGGTCCTGGCAGCCCGACCCATCTCCAGCCTGGTCGCGGTGAAGAGCACCATCACCGCCGCGCTGCGTGACCAGATCGCCGCCGCGCGCGAGCGTGAGAACGCCTGCTTCGCCGAGTTGATGGGCGGACCCGCCAACATCGAGGCACTGACCGCCTTCGCCGAAGGTCGCGAGCCCGACTTCACCTCTCTTCCGCCCGGCTGCTGAGCTCCTCGCGCGGCCACAACCCCCACCTCGCGCGGCCACAAACCCCACCCCGCGCGGCCACAACCCCCACCTCGGCCGGCCACAAACCCCATTTCGTCAGGGGAGGAGGGTGCGGGGGAAGGTGCCGCGGGTGAAGGGGGGATCGTCGGCAGGCCACCACAGGGAGCCGCCGGACATCGCCAACCAGGCGCTGAGACCGGCGGCGACCAACAACAGCAGGGAGCTGACGAACCACGGCCAGGGTGCCCGGGAGAGGGTCCTGGCCGCCCCACCCAGGGGACGACGCACCCGGTCCGACCCCGGCCCGACCCACAGCGCCAGCATCGCCGCGGTGGCGCTCAGCGCCAGGCTCACCGGTCCCGGCCTCACTCCCCCGGCGCCGTGCACTGCAGCGTCGAGGCCGAAGTACAGGGACGGCAGCAGCACCGCCAGCCCGATGCCGGCAGCCCACAACACCAGGACGGCGGCGCCGGGCAGCGCCCGCAGCGTGTGCCAGGGGAAGACCAGCAGTGCCCGCGGACCGTCGTACCAGCGCCGACCGCGCAGCCGGCGCAACGCGGCTGCAGCCTCGCCGTCGGAGTGCAGCGCCCGGACCAGCCAGACGACGGCCACCACCGCGATCGCGGCCGGGTACGGGGCCACCGCGACACCGACGCCCAGGGTCACCGCGAGCGCACACAACAGCAGCCCGGCCCGGACCCGCACCGGCCACCGCACCGGTGCTGACCGCCATGGCTCCGATGCCTGCAACAGCCGCGTCGACCCGCTCGCGTCCTCGTCCGGGTCCTCGTCCGGGTCCTCGGCCAGCCAGCCCCCCACCATCGCCAGGGTCGGACGTCGCGACGGCTCCGGGTCGAGGCAGGCGTGCACGATCCGGCGCAACTCCTCGGGCATCCCGGAGAGGTCGTGCTCCCCGCGGCGGACCCGATCCATCACCGCCGCCGACGGTCCGCTGCCGAACGGGGACCGCCCCGTCCCGGCGTACGCGAGGGTGGCGGCCAGCGAGTGCACGTCGGAGGCGGCGGTCGCTGGGTCGCCGTAGAGGATCTCGGGGGCCAGATAGCCGGGGGTGCCGAGCAGCCACCCGGTCTGGGTCACCGTGGCGTCGTCGGCCACCCTGGCCAGCCCGAAGTCGATCAGCACCGGCTCGCCGTCCTCGATGAGCACGTTCGACGGTTTGATGTCGCGATGGGTGACACCGACGGCATGGACGGCCGCAAGCGCCTCCACCAGACCGCGGGCGAACCCGCGCAGCTCGGCGGGCGACAGCGGTCCCGCCTCCTTGATCTCGTCGTGTAGGGAGCGTCCCGGCACATAGCGGGTGGCCACGAACGGCACCGGTCCCCACGGGTCGGCGTCGATGATCTCGGCGACCCGCGGCGACCTGACCCGGCTCAGCGACTTGACCTCGCGGGCCAGCCGTTCCCGTGCCTCGTCATCACCGACCACGTGCGGTCGCAGCACCTTCAGCGCCACCCGTTCGCCATCCTCGGCACGGGCCAGGTGCACCACCCCCATGCCACCCTCACCGATGCGGGACAGCAACTGGTAGCCACCCACCCGGTAGTCGGCGGGCGGCGTGGCATCGCGGGATCTCACCCCTCCACGCTACCGGCGCCCGCGCCGCACCCGGGCCATTGCCACCCTCAGCCGTCGAGGTCGCGCAGCAGCCGCTTCGGCGCCGTGAGTCGGTACGACGTCTCGATGAGCTCGGCGATCTCGTCCCAGGCCGCTGCCGGGGCCCCGGGGTCGGGCAGGTCGATGCCCAGCCAGCCGCTGGGTCCGTAGTAGGCGGGCAGGAACACCCGCGGATCCTCGCGCAGCGCCGGCGCCTCCGCCGGGTCGGGCAGGAACAGCATCGACTCCTCGTGCTGCTCATGCACGCCGGGGCTGACCTTGACGCCCCCGCCGTAGACGACGAAGAGCTTCTTGACCTTGAAAACCGCCCGCCCGTGGCTGACGTGCTCGACCACTCCGGGCAGCGCCAGACAGATCCGGCGCAGCCGCTCCAGCAACGGATCGTCGGCGGAGAACATCAGCGGGTGCGGCATCGGAGGGCCGATCGGTCAGAAGATGATGTCGCCGGACTTCCGGCGGCTGCGGAGCGTGGCGATCGCCTCGTCGAGGATGTCCCGGGCCTCGTCGTCGGAGCGGCGCTCCTTCACATAGGCCAGGTGTGTCTTGTAGGGCTCGTTCTTGGGCGCCGCCGGCGGGTTCTGCGCGTCCATGCTGGCCGGCAACCCACACTTGGGGCAGTCCCAGTGCTCGGGCGGTTCGGCATCCACGGACAGCGTCACCACCGAGCGGTGGTCGTGTGAGCAGAAGTAGGTGATCGACTTGCGTGGAGCCGCCTCACCCCGCTCGGCCTCCCCCATCGGACCGGAACCGACCCGGCTGCCACGGATGGCGTTCCCTGCACCTGCCACGGCTCTTCCTTTCGAGTGCGTTCCCCCGAACGACGTCTTGTGTGGTGAGCCTCAGCTCTGGTAGGCCATCAGCAATCCGAGCGCGATGATGCACGCGAACCAGATGATCCCGATGCCGATCGTGAACCGGTCGAGGTTGCGTTCCGCGACCGAGGAACCGCCCAGCGAACTGGACACACCACCGCCGAACATGTCGGACAGTCCGCCGCCCCGCCCCTTGTGCAGAAGCACGAGCAGGATGAGCAGACCACTGGTGACCATCAGCAAGATGGTGAGCGCGAGAATCACGAGGTCAGATGCTACGGCACGGGCACAATGCTCAGAGCATCGGCATGTCGTAGTACCGGCAGACGCCACCGAACTCGTCGTGGGTGAGGCTGGCGCCGCCCACCAGGGCGCCGTCCACATCCTTCTCCGCCATGATCGAGGCGATGTTGGCCGCCTTGACCGAGCCGCCGTAGAGGACGCGTACGCCGTCGGCCGCGGCGTCGCCGTGCACCTCCCGGATCCGGTCCCGGATCGCGGCGCACACCTCCTGGGCGTCGGCGGGAGTCGCCACTTCGCCGGTGCCGATCGCCCACACCGGCTCATAGGCGATCACCAGCGAGGCGATCTGGTCGGCGGAGAACCCGGCCAGCGACCCGTCCACCTGGGCGAGCGTGTAGGCCACCTGGTCGCCGGCCTGCCGGATCTCCAGGCCCTCCCCGACACAGACGATGGGGGTCATCGCGGCGGCGAGCACCTTGGCCGCCTTCGCGTTCACGACCTCGTCGGTCTCCGCGTGGTACTCGCGCCGTTCCGAGTGCCCCACCACCACGTAGCTGCAACCGAGCTTGGCGAGCATCGAGGCGGCGATCTCCCCGGTGTAGGCGCCGGCGTCGTGCACCGACACGTCCTGGGCGCCGTAGCGGATGGACAGGTTGTCCCCGTCCACCAGTGTCTGCACCGAGCGCAGGTCCGTGTACGGCGGCAGCACCACCACCTCGACCCGCTTGTAGTCGTGCTTCTTGTCCGACAGGGTCCAGGCGAGCTTCTGCACCAGCACCACCGCCTCGGCGTGGTTCAGGTTCATCTTCCAGTTGCCGGCCATCAGCGGCACACGTGTGGTGGACACTCGCAGGTTCCCTTCGGTCAGGTGGGTGAGGGTCAGGACTCGAGCACGGCGATGCCGGGCAGTTCCTTGCCCTCGAGGTACTCCAGCGACGCTCCGCCGCCGGTGGAGATGTGTCCGAACGCGTCCTCGGCGAATCCGAGGCGCCGCACGGCCGCCGCCGAGTCTCCGCCGCCGACGACGGACAGCCCGTCGATCCCGGTGAGGGCATGCGCGACGGCACGGGTGCCGCCGGCGAACTCGTCGACCTCGAAGACGCCCATCGGCCCGTTCCAGAAGACCGTCCGGGCGTCGGCGAGCGCCTCGGCGAAGGCCTTCGCCGAGTCCGGGCCGATGTCCAGCCCCATCGCGTCGGCGGGGATCTGGTCGGCCGGTACGACGGACGGGCTGGTCGCCCGACCACCCCCGGGGAAGGCGGTGTCGACGACCACGTCGGTCGGCAGCAGGATCTGTACGCCGGTCTCCGCGGCCCGGGCCAGGTAGTCGCGGCAGGTGTCGAGCTGGTCGGCCTCGAGCAGGCTGGTGCCGACCTCATGGCCCTGGGCCCGCAGGAAGGTGAAGACCATGCCGCCGCCGATCAGCAACCGGTCGGCCTTGGCGAGCAGGTTCTCGATGACGCCGAGCTTGTCGGAGACCTTGGAACCGCCGAGCACCACCACGTAGGGACGCTCAGGGGTCTCGGTGAGGCGCCGCAGCACCTCGATCTCGGTGGCCACCAGGGCGCCCATCGCGTGCGGCAGCCGCTGCGCCACGTCGTACACCGACGCCTGCTTGCGGTGCACCACCCCGAAGCCGTCGGAGACGAACGCGTCGGCCAGCGACGCCAGTTCGGTGGCGAAGGCGCCCCGCTCCGCATCGTCCTTGGACGTCTCGGCGGCGTTGAAGCGGATGTTCTCGAGCACCAGCACCTCACCGTCACCGAGTGCGGCGACGGCCTGCTGCGCCTGCGGCCCGACGGTGTCCGGGACGAACGACACCGGCGCCTCGATCAGCTCACCGAGTCTGGCTGCCACCGGGGCCAGCGACAGGGCCGGGTCGTGCGCTCCGCGGGGCCGCCCGAGGTGAGCGGTGACCAGCACCTTGGCCCCGGCGCCGGCCAGCGCGGCGATGGTCGGGGCGCTGGCGCGGATCCGACCGTCATCGGTGATCACCCGAGCCTCGGCCGGACCGTCCAGCGGCACGTTGAGGTCGGAGCGGACCAGGACCCGCTTGCCGCTCAGCTCTCCCAGTGATGCGATGTCGGACACGACTGCTTCCTCTCAGGTCGACTGTGCGGGCGCAATCTACAGGCTGGCGCCGAGGTGCACGACGAGGTCCGCGAGGCGGTTGGAGTAGCCCCACTCGTTGTCGTACCAGCCGACCACCTTGACCTGGTTGCCCAGCACCTTGGTCAACGGCGCGTCGAAGATGCAGGAGGCGGGGTCGGTGACGATGTCGGAGGAGACGATCGGGTCGGTGGAGTAGCGCAGGTAGCCGGCCATCGGCCCCTCGGCGGCGGCCCGGACGAGGTCGTTGACCTCCTCGATGGAGGTGTCTCGGGAGGCGGCGAAGGTCAGGTCGGTGGCCGACCCGGTCGGCACCGGCACCCGCAGCGCGTAGCCGTCGAGCTTGCCCTTGAGTTCGGGAAGCACCAGGCCGATCGCCTTGGCCGCGCCGGTGGAGGTGGGGACGACGTTCAGCGCCGCGGCGCGGGCCCGGCGCGGGTCGCTGTGGATGTTGTCCTGGAGGTTCTGGTCGGCGGTGTAGGCGTGCACGGTGGTCATCAGGCCACGCTCGATGCCGAGTCCGTCGTGCAGGGCCTTGGCCATCGGCGCCAGGCAGTTGGTGGTGCAGGAGGCGTTCGAGATGACGGTGTGGGCGGCGGGGTCGTAGTCGTCGTGGTTGACGCCCATCACCACGGTGACGTCCTCGTTGCTGGCCGGGGCGGAGATGATGACCTTGCGGGCACCACCGCCGTCCACGTGGGCGCGCGCCTTGGTGGCGTCGGTGAAGAAGCCGGTGGACTCGATGACCACGTCGACACCCTCGGCGGCCCAGGGCAGCTTGGCCGGGTCCCGCTCCGCGAAGGCCCGCACCGACTGGTCGCCGACCAGGATCGCGTCCTCGGTGGCTCTGACGTCGGCGTCGAGGCGCCCGAGGATCGAGTCGAACTTCAACAGGTGCGCCAGCGAGGCGTTGTCGGTGAGGTCGTTCACCGCCACGATCTCGATGTCTGCGCCACTGGCGCGGACGGCGCGGAAGAAGTTGCGGCCGATCCGGCCGAATCCGTTGATGCCTACACGAACGGTCACGAGGTCTCCTGAGTGGTGTGCGGGAGGGTGCGGGCGCGCTCGGTTGTGATGTTCCTCACGCGCAGCAAAACCCTATAGCCCACCCGGGGAGTGACCAACCGACCATCCGCGGTACGTCCCGGTAACTTCACCCTCAGGCGTCGTCGAGGAGGTCCTGGCTCAGCGAGGCCTCGGTGTCCGGGATGCCCTGGTCGTGGGCACGCTTGTCCGCCATCGCGAGCAGTCGGCGGATCCGGCCGGCGATCGCGTCCTTGGTCAGCGCCGGCTCGTGCAACTGGCCCAACTCCTCCAGCGACGCCTGCTTGTGCTCCAGTCGCAGGCGACCGGCCAACTGCAGGTGGTCGGGCACCTCGTCACCGAGGATCTCCAGCGCCCGTTCCACCCGCGCGCCGGCGGCCACCGCTGCGCGGGCCGAGCGGCGCAGGTTGGCGTCGTCGAAGTTGGCCAACCGGTTGGCCGTGGCTCGGACCTCGCGACGCATTCGCCGCTCCTCCCAGGCCATCAGCGTCTCGTGCGCGCCGAGACGGGTGAGCAGCGCGCCGATGGCGTCGCCGTCGCGGATGACCACCCGGTCGATGCCGCGCACCTCGCGGGCCTTGGCGGCGATGCCCAGGCGTCGGGCCACACCGACCAGGGCCAGCGCGGCCTCGGGGCCGGGGCAGGTCACCTCCAACGAGGAGGAGCGTCCCGGCTCGGTCAGCGACCCGTGCGCCAGGAAGGCGCCACGCCACGCCGCCACCGCGTCACAGCCACCCCCGGACACCACCTGCGGCGGCAGTCCGCGGACGGGGCGGCCGCGCTGGTCCAGCAGTCCGGTCTGGCGGGCCAGTGCCTCGCCCTCCCGGGCTACTCGCACCAGGTAGCGGCTGCCCTTCTTCAGTCCGTTGCCCTGCACCATCACGACATCGGAGCCGTGCCCGTAGATCTCGGCGATGTCCCGCCGGAGTCGTCGCGCCGCCGCCCCGGTGTCGAGTTCTGCCTCGACCACCACCCGGCCGCTCACAATGTGCAGTCCACCGGCGAAGCGCAGCATCGAGGCGACCTCGGACTTGCGGCAACATGCCTTGGTGACCTGGGTGCTGGCCAGTTCCGCCTTCACCTGTGCCGTCATCGCCATGCCGCAGATCCTCCCATGCCCGTCAACCGACTCGTCCTCCCCGTATCACCGCTGCGAACGCGCGCGCCAACTTCATCGGGTCGTGCCGCGGGCTGCCGTCGTCGCGGCGGATGTCGGCGAGGATCAGGGTGGCACCGCACGCCTGCGCCGCCCGCTGGAGTCGGGAGACGTCGGTCACGTTGGCGGGGTCGGCGAGCACGGTGTCCAAGGTGAGGCCGGGGGCGTGGTCGAGGAGCGCGGCCAGGTGGTCCTCCGGCGCGAAGCCGTGCGTCTCGCCGGGCTGGGCATCCAGGTTGAGCACCACCATCACCCGGGCCGATGTCTCCCGGATCGCCTCGCGGAGTCCGGGCACCACCAGGTGCGGGATCACCGAGGTGTACCAGGACCCCGGGCCGAGGACCACCCAGTCGGCCTCCCGGACGGCCGTGACCGCCTCCGGGCAGGCGGTCACCCCCGCTGGCACCAGTTCGATGCCCAGCACGTCACCCTCGGTGGCCGCGACCTCCGCCTGTCCGGCGACCGTGGCGACCGCCTCGGGGTGGTCGGGGTCCAGCCCGGCGACGACTGCGGTGATGTCCATCGGCGAACTGGCCATCGGCAGCACCCGACCCTGGGCACCGAGCAGTCGGGCCACCCAGGCGAGGCCCTCGACGGCGTCGCCGAGCAACTCCCAGAGGCCGACGATGAGCAGGTTGCCGACCACGTGGCCGCTCATCTCCCCCGTCCCGTCGAAGCGGTGTTGCAGCACTCGGGCCCAGGTCTGTCCCCACTCGTCGTCGCCGCAGAGGGCCGCCAGCGCCATCCGCAGGTCACCGGGGGGCAGCACGTCGAACTCGCGGCGCAGTCGGCCGCTGGAGCCGCCGTTGTCGGCCACGGTGACCACCGCGGTCAGGTCGCGTACGACGTGTCGCAGCGCGGCGAGTGAGGCGTGCAGGCCGTGGCCACCGCCCAGGGCGACGACCGCGACGTCGGCCAGGCTCTCGTCGACCAGCGGGTCTAGGGTCGGCAACCCCTCACTCCCGTCCGAGGTCCCGGTGGGCCGGGCGGGCGTCGTAGCCGTGGTCGACGAGTCGTTGCGCGATCTCCTCGGTCATCGCCACCGACCGGTGCTTGCCGCCGGTGCAGCCGATGGCGATCGTGGCGAAGCGTTTGCCCTCGGCCAGGTAGCCCTCGGCGACGGTCTCGACGACCGCCAGGTACTGGTCGAGGAAGGCGACGGCCGCGTCTCGATCCTTCACGTAGTCGGCGACGTCGGGGTCGAGACCGGTCCGCTCCCGGAGTTCGGGCACCCAGTGCGGGTTGGGCAGGAAGCGCATGTCGGCGACCAGGTCGGCGTCGATCGGGATGCCGTACTTGAACCCGAAGCTGACCACGGTCACCTTCAGCCGGACCGCTTCGGGGGTGCCGAAGGCGTCGGCGATCCGATCGGTGAGCTGGTGCACGTTCTTGTTGGTGGTGTCGATGACCAGGTCGGCGTTGCTGCGCAGCGAGGCGAGCACCTCGCGCTCCCGGCGGAGTCCGTCCAGGAGCCTGCCGCTGCCCTGCAGGGGGTGCGGACGACGGGCGGCCTCCTGACGACGCACCAGGACGTCGTCGGTGGCGTCGAGGAAGACCAGGGTGCTGCGCCGTCCGGTGACCCCGTAGGCGAGGTTGGCGCGCAGGGTGTCGAAGAAGGAACCGGATCTCACGTCGACGACGACGGCGATGGGTTGCTGGGGGCCACGCGAGTCGTCGACGAGTCGGACCACGTCGCGCAGCAGCGTGGGCGGCAGGTTGTCGACCACGTAGAAGCCGAGGTCCTCGAGTTCCTTGGCGGCGGTGCTGCGGCCGGCTCCGGTCATCCCGGTGACGACGACGAGCTCGCCACTGGTTGCTTCCTCGTTCACTGGCCCTCCTGTGTCGTCGGTGCGTCTGCGTCATTGTGCACCGCGGCGGCGATGGCGGCGGCGGTGCGCGCTCCGATGCCGGGCACGGAGGCGATCTCCTCGACGGTGGCGGCGCGCAGCTTGCGCACCGACCCGAAGTGGCGGAGTAGGGCCTTGCGGCGGATCTCTCCGAGGCCGGGTACGTCGTCGAGGAGGCTCTCCACCATCGACCGGGTGCGGCGCTGCCGGTGATGCCCGATCGCGAACCGGTGCGCCTCGTCACGGATCCGCTGCAGCAGGTAGAGGCCCTCGCTGGTCCGGGGCAGGATGACCGGATCGTCGGCCCGACCGGTCGCCGGGGAGAGCCAGACCTCCTCGAGCCGCTTGGCGAGGCCGCAGATGGCGATGTCGTCGATACCGAGCTCGTCCAGGGCCCGCTGGGCGGCGGCCACCTGGGGGGCGCCGCCGTCGACGACGACGAGGCCGGGCGCGTAGGCGAACTTGCGCGGCTTCCCGGTGTCCGGGTCGACCAGCATCGGGCCCTCGTCGGAGGTGGCGCCGGGGGTGACGTCCCCGGTGGCGGCGCGGTCGTCGAGGAGGCGTCGGAACCGTCGACTGATCACCTCGTGCATGGCGGCGACGTCGTTCTGGCCCGGGTCCCCGTCGGCGCCGCGGATCACGAACCGGCGGTACTCCCCCTTGCGTGCCAACCCGTCCTCGAAGACCACCATCGAGGCGACCACCTCGGTGCCCTGGAGGTTGGAGATGTCGTAGCACTCGATCCGCAGCGGCGCCTCGTCGAGTTCGAGGGCGTCCCGGATCTCCTCCAGAGCCTGGTTGCGGATGGTCAGGTCGCTGGCCCGTTTGGTGCGGTGCAGGGCCAGGGCCTGCTCGGCGTTCTGGGCGACGGTCTCGAGCAGGGATCTCTTGTCGCCCCGTTGCGGCACCCGGAGCCGGACTCGGGCGCCCCGCAGTTCGGTGAGCAGTCCCTCCAGGGCGTCCACATCCTCGGGCAGCGCCGGGACCAGCACCTCCTTGGGGACGGCCTCGGGGTCCTCGCCATAGAGCTGCAGCAGGAACTGCTCCACCAGCACCGCGGTGCCGGCGTCGTCGGTGCGGTCGGCGACCCAGCCGCGTTTGCCGCGGATCCTGCCGCCGCGGACGTGGAAGACCTGCACGCCGACCTCCAGCGGGTCCTCGGCCAGGGCCACCACGTCGGCGTCGGTGCCGTCGGCCAGCACCACGGCCTGCTTCTCGCTGGCCTTGGCCAGCGCCGCCAGGTCGTCGCGCAACCTGGCGGCGCGCTCGAAGTCGAGCGCCTGCGAGGCGGCGTACATCTGGCCTTCGAGGCGTTTGGTGAAGCCGGCGGTGCGTCCAGCCATGAAGTCGCAGAAGTCGTCGACGATCTCGCGGTGCTCCTCGGCGCTGACCTGGCCGACGCAGGGGGCGGCGCATTTGTCGATGTAGCCGAGCAGGCAGGGGCGGCCGGTCTGCTCGGCGCGCTTGAAGACGCCGTTGCTGCACGAGCGCATCGGGAACACCCGGAGCAGCAGGTCGACGGTCTCCCGGATCGCCCACGCATGGCTGTAGGGGCCGAAGTAGCGGGTGCCCTTCCGTTTCGCGCCCCGGCCCACCATCACCCGCGGGAACTCGTCGGAGAGGGTGACGGCGAGCCAGGGATAGGACTTGTCGTCGCGGTACTTGACGTTGAAGCGCGGGTCGAACTCCTTGATCCAGGAGTACTCCAACTGCAGCGCCTCGACCTCGGTGTTGACCACGGTCCAGTCGACGCCGGCAGCGCTGGTGACCATGGTCGCGGTCCGGGGATGCAGGCTGGCCAGGTCGGCGAAGTACGACGACAGTCGGGAGCGGAGGTTCTTCGCCTTGCCCACATAGATGACCCGGCCCGATGCGTCGGAGAACCGGTAGACGCCGGGCTCGGTGGGGATCGATCCGGCTGCGGGTCGGTACGACGACGGGTCAGCCATGGCACAACCCTAGGACCGGGCGCTACCGGAACCGGTCAGCGGTGGCCTGCACCTGCGCGTGATGGGCCACCCACCACGCGGCGTCGGCGCCCTCGGAGTCGCCGGGCAGGTTGGTACTACCGGGCCGCACGCCGGCGGCTCCGTCGATGAGTTCGCGGATGATGTCCGCGTGCCCGACGTGGCGGTGCAGTTCGGCGATCATGTGCACCAGGATCTGGTGCAGCGTGACGGCACCGTGATCTCCCCACCACGACACCCGGCCGGGCGCGTCCAGGTCGAGGGAATCGATGGTCGCCATTGCTTCGGCGGCGGCCGCGTCGAGTCGGGCCAGGATCTCTGCCCGGGACTCCTCCGCGGTGGCCCACATGTCGGCGTTGGGCTCGTCGCCGGGATCCAGCGGCACCTCCGAGACGCGGTCGAAGACCGGCCCGAAGTATCCGGCCGTGACGTAGGAGAGATGCTTCGCGAGCCCGAGGAGGTTGGTGCCGGTGGGGACCAACGGTCGACGCACGTGGTAGTCGTCCAACCCGTCGATCTTCCAGCGCAGGGCCTCGAAGCCCGCCTCGAGATAGCGGCGCAAGATCTCCTTCTGATCACTCATCCGATCAGTATGCCGGGGTGGCCAGTACGCCGGGGTGGCCAGTACGCCGGGGTGGCCAGTATGCCGGGGTGGCCAGTGTTCACTCCCAGGCGATGGAGAGGTACTGGGTCTCCAGGAACTCCTCCAGTCCCTCCCGGGCGCCCTCCCGGCCGAGTCCGGACTGCTTGACGCCACCGAAGGGTGCGGACGGGTCGGAGACCAGGCCGCGGTTGATGCCGACCATCCCAGCCTCGATCCGCTCGGCGATGGTGATCGCCCACTGCAGGTCTCCCGCATGCACGTAGGCGGCCAGACCGAACTCGCTGCCGTTGACCATGTCGAGCAGGGCGGTGTCGTCGCTCCAGGTGACGATCGGTGCCACCGGCCCGAACGTCTCCTCGGTGACCAGCACACTGTCCGCGGGGACGTCGGCCAGCACCACCGGCGCCAGGAAGTGCCCGCGTCCAGAATCGGGCACCGGCAATCGCTGGGTGATCCGAGCACCGGCGGCGACGGCCTCGTCGACCTTGTGGCTGATCTCGGCGACTGCCTTGGCGCTGATCAGTGGTCCGATGTCGGCACCGTCGGCGGCTGCACCGACACGCAGCTTCGCGTACGCCGCACCCAGGCGTTCAGCGAACTCCTCGGCCACCGCTTCGTGGACGTAGAACCGGTTCGCGGCGGTGCACGCCTGCCCGCCGCCGCGCAGTTTGGCGACCATCGCGGAGTCGATCGCCCGCTCCAGGTCGGCGTCGGCGGCCACCACGAACGGGGCGTTGCCCCCCAACTCCATCCCGGTGACGACCACACGTTCGGCGGCCTGCTTCAGCAGCAGTCGACCGACAGCGGTGGAGCCGGTGAAGGAGAGCATCCGCACTCGCGGATCCTCGAGCCAACTGCTCACGAGTTCGCCGGACTTGGTGGTGGTGACGACATTGACCACACCCGGCGGTAGGCCGGCCTCGACCATCAGTTCGGCGACTGCGAATGCCGTCAGCGGAGTCTCCGACGCCGGCTTGAGGACCACGGTGCAGCCGGCCGCCAGCGCCGGCGCGATCTTGCGGGTCGCCATCGCGGCCGGGAAGTTCCACGGCGTCACCAAAGCGGCGACTCCGATCGGATGGTGGGTGACGATGTTGCGGACCCCACCGGCTGGCGCCTCGCCCCAGCGGCCGCTGCTGCGCACCGCCTCCTCGCTGAACCAGCGGAAGAACTCTGCGGCGTAGACGACCTCGGCCCTGGCGTCGGCGAGCGCCTTGCCGTTCTCGGCGCTGATCAGTTCGGTGAGCCGGTCGATGTCCCGGTGCATCAGCTCGAAGGTGCGCCGCAGCAGTTCGCCGCGCTCCCTCGGCGCCGTACGCCGCCACTGGTCGAAGGCGTCCTGCGCGGCGTCGACCGCCGCCCGTCCGTTGTTGACCCCTCCGTCGGCGACGGTGGCGATCACGTCCTCGGTGGCTGGGTCGGTGACCTCGAAGGTGCCCCGCTCCCCTGACACCCAGGCGCCGTTGATGAAGAGCTGGTCAGCCACGGACGACCCGGCCGTCCTCCACGCTGATGCTGACTTCGTCCAGCGGCGCGGGCGCGGGGCCACCGACCACGGACCCGTCGGTGATCGAGTAGCGGCTGAAATGGCAGGTGCAGACGATCTCGGCGCCGTCCATCCGGGAGACCAAACAGCCGTCGTGAGTGCAGACCGCCGACCAAGCCCTGAAATCGCCGGCGGTGGGCTGGGTGACCACCACTCGTTCCTCGGCGACGATGACACCGCTACCCACCGGCACGTCGGCGGCGTCCACGATTCCGTCAGCCGATCCGGGGCCGGGGGCCTGGTTGCCGCCTTGGCTCAGCCCGTCAGGATCCACACCCACCGGGTCGCCGTTGTCGTCTCCGCAGGCGGCGAGCGCCGGCACCGCGATGCCGATGCCAGCCACGCCGAGGGCTCGGCGGCGAGTCAGTCCGGGGGTCTCGGTGCGATCGTCCATGACGCTCCTCAGGTCGGGTGCGTTCAGCGTACCGAGGTGGCCGCCTCCAGCAAGGGGGCCAGGAACTGTCCGGTGTAGCTGTGCGCGTTCGCGGCCACCTGCTCGGGGGTGCCTTCGGCGACCACCATGCCGCCACGAGACCCGCCGTCGGGACCCATGTCGACGATCCAGTCGGCGGTCTTGATGACGTCGAGGTTGTGCTCGATGACCAGCACCGTGTTGCCCTTGTCGACCAGGCTGGACAGGACGCCGAGCAGTTTGCGGATGTCCTCGAAGTGCAGGCCGGTGGTGGGTTCGTCGAGGACGTAGACGGTCCGCCCGGTGGACCGCTTCTGCAGTTCCGCGGCCAGTTTGACCCGCTGCGCCTCGCCGCCGGACAGCGTGGTCGCGGGCTGCCCGAGGCGGACATAGCCCAGGCCCACGTCGCACAGGGTGTTCATGTGTCGGGCGATGGCCGGGACGGCGGCGAAGAAGTCGGCTGCCTCCTCGATGGGCATGTCCAGCACCTCGGAGACGGTCTTGCCCTTGTAGTGCACCTCGAGGGTCTCCCGGTTGTACCGAGCGCCGTGGCAGACCTCGCAGGGCACGTAGACGTCGGGCAGGAAGTTCATCTCGATCTTCAGGGTGCCGTCGCCGCTGCAGGCCTCGCAGCGGCCGCCCTTGACGTTGAACGAGAACCGGCCCGGCAGGTAGCCGCGCATCTTGGCCTCGGGGGTGGCGGCGAACAGTTTGCGGACGTGGTCGAAGACGCCGGTATAGGTGGCCGGGTTCGACCGCGGCGTGCGGCCGATCGGCGACTGGTCGACGTGGATCACCTTGTCCACGTGTTCGACGCCGCTGATCTTGCGATGCCGCCCGGGCACCGAACGGGCGTGATGCAGTTCCTTGGCCAGCGCGGTGTAGAGGATGTCGTTGACCAGCGTGGACTTGCCGGAGCCGGAGACGCCGGTGACGGCACAGAAGACGCCGAGGGGGAACGACACGTCCACGTCGCGCAGGTTGTGCTCCTTGGCGCCGTGCACGGTGAGGCTGCGGCCCTTGGTCAGCGGGCGGCGTACGTCGGGCAGCGCGATGCTGCGTCGTCCGGAGAGGTACTGGCCGGTGATCGAGTCCGGGTGGGTGAGCAGCTCCGCGACCGGACCCGAGTGCACCACCTGCCCACCGTGCTCGCCGGCGCCGGGACCGATGTCGACGACCCAGTCCGAGGTGCGGATGGTGTCCTCGTCGTGTTCGACGACGATCAGGGTGTTGCCGAGCTCCTTGAGGCGGACCAGGGTCTCGATGAGTCGCTGGTTGTCGCGCTGGTGCAGGCCGATCGACGGTTCGTCGAGGACGTACAGCACGCCGACGAGTCCGGCGCCGATCTGGGTGGCCAGCCGGATCCGTTGCGCCTCACCGCCGGACAGCGACCCCGACGCCCGGTCCAGGCTGAGGTAGTCGAGCCCGACGTCGAGCAGGAACTGGAGGCGTTCGTTGATCTCCTTGAGCACCCGTTCGGCGATCTGCCGGTCCCGGGCCGACAGCTCCAGGCCGGCCAGGAAGGTCGCCGAGTCCCCGATGGACATCGCGCAGACCTCGGCGATCCCCTTGCCGCCGACGGTGACGCCGCGACTGACGGGCTTGAGCCGGGCGCCGTCGCAGGTGGGGCAGGGCACCTCACGCATGTAGCCCTCGAACCGCTCCCGGGAGGTGTCCGACTCTGCCTCGGCGTGGCGCCGCTCGACGTACCCGCGGACTCCCTCGAACTTGGCGTCGTAGGAACGCTCCCGCCCGTACCGGTTCTTGTGCCGCACGTGCACCTTCTCCGCACGCCCGTCGAGCAGCACCTGCTGGGCGGACTCGGGGAGCTCCTCCCAGGGGGTGTTGAGGTCGAAGCCGAGCTCCTCACCCAGGGATGCCATCAGTCGCAGGAAGTACTCCGCGACGTGGGCGCCCGTCCAGGGCTGGATGGCTCCTTCGCCGAGGGTGGCCCCGGGGTCGGGGACCACCAGTTCTGCGTCCACCACCATCCGGGTGCCGAGCCCGTGACAGTCGGGGCAGGCGCCGTAGGGCGAGTTGAACGAGAAGGTGCGCGGCTCCAGCTCGTCGGTGTCGATGGCGTGCTCGTTGGGGCAGGCCATCTTCTCGGAGAACCGCAACTCGCCGTCGGCGTCCCCCGGCTCGGCGTCGACGAAGTCGATCAGCACCAGCCCGCTGGCCAGACTCAGGGCGGTCTCCACCGAGTCGGTGAGCCGCCGTTTGGCCGACTCCTTGATGGTGAGCCGGTCGATGACCACCTCGATGGTGTGCTTGCGCTGCTTGGCCAGCGTCGGCGGGTTGTCCAGGGTGTGGGTCTCACCGTCCACCCGGGCCCGGGAGTAGCCGGCTGCCTGCAGCTGCTTGAAGAGCTCGAGATGCTCGCCCTTGCGTCCGCGCACCACCGGTGCGAGCACCTGGAAGCGTCGGCCGTCCTCCAGGCTCATCACCTTGTCGACGATCTGTTGCGGGGTCTGTCGCTCGATCGGCGCGCCACAGGTGGGACAGTGCGGCTTGCCGACCCGGGCCCAGAGCAGCCGCAGGTAGTCGTAGACCTCGGTGATGGTGCCGACGGTGGAGCGGGGGTTGCGGGAGGTGGACTTCTGGTCGATCGAGACCGCGGGGCTCAACCCCTCGATGAAGTCGACGTCGGGCTTGTCCATCTGGCCGAGGAACTGGCGTGCGTAGGCGGACAGCGACTCGACGTACCGGCGCTGTCCCTCGGCGAAGATCGTGTCGAAGGCGAGCGAGGACTTGCCGGAGCCGGAGAGGCCGGTGAAGACGATCATGCTGTCCCGGGGCAGGTCGAGGGAGACATCCTTGAGGTTGTGCTCCCGGGCCCCCCGGATGACCAGCTTGTCCATCATCGTCCTTCCTCAACCATGGCCTTCGAACCCACCGTGGCCTTCGAACACATGTTCGCCATCGTAGCGGTCCGGATCAACTCGACCCGCCGCAGGCTGGCAGAATCTCACGGAGCCCGTCCCCCACCCGATTCGAGGAACCGATGAGCTACTCCGGGAAGGTCCGCGCCGGTGGTCCGGCCGACGTCCGTGAACTGTCCACGCTCACCGTGACCAAGGTCGCCGTCGATGCCCAGATGAGCAACAACTGCTACCTGCTCACCTGCCGTCAGACCGGCGACCGCCTGTTGATCGACGCCGCCGACGAGGCGCCGCGGCTGCTCGAGCTGGTCGGCGACTCGCTGGCGACGGTCGTCACCACGCACCAGCACTGGGATCACCACCGGGCGCTGGCCGAGGTGGTGGCAGCGACCGGCTGCGCGGTGCTGGCGGGCGCTCCGGACGCAGACGCCATCACCGAGCAGACCGGCGTCCCGGTGACCCGAACACTGGAGCACGGCGACACGGTGAGGGTGGGCGAGGTGTCGCTGGCCGTGATCGCGCTGCGCGGCCACACCCCAGGCTCGGTGGCACTGCGCTACGACGACCCGACCGGACATCCGCACCTGTTCACCGGTGACAGCCTGTTCCCTGGCGGCGTGGGCAACACGTTCGGCGACGCCGACGCGTTCGTCCAACTCCTCGACGACGTGGAGACCCGGATCTTCGCCGAACTGCCCGACGACACCTGGTTCTATCCGGGCCACGGCGACGACTCGACGCTGGGTGCCCAACGCCCACACCTGGCCGAGTGGCGCGCTCGCGGCTGGTAGGCCGAGGGCAAGACCCGGGCCGGGACAGCTACCAGAGCTTGCGGGCCCGCAACCAGGTCTTGTTGACCGCGCTCCGGTAGGTCAGCACATGGTCGAGCTTGTCGGTGCGCAATGTGGAGCCCTCACCGGAGAGACCGGCGTTGTTCCACACCTGAGAACCGGCCCACGCCACCTGGTTGTTGCGAGTGCCCTCGTAGTGCCCGTCGACCACCAGCAGGTTCGAGGAGACCTTGGCCGTGCGGGCGGGTACGCCAGCCGCACGTAGCATCTTGCGAGGTTGTTTGGCGATCTTGGTGGCGACCACCCGGACCCGGCATCCCTGACCCGCCAATTGGGCCAGCTTCTGCGACAGCTCGCGGCCACGAGGACCTTGGATCCGCGCCGATGAGACGAAGACATCGGTGCGCCCGTTGGCCGTGCGCGGGCTGGTCGATCGCCGGCAGGCAACCTGGTTCAACGCCACCCGCATCACGTCGCGATCAGTGTCGGTCCGCGGCCGGAAGGCAACGCGGTAGGACCCGGCAGCCAGCCCCCTGGCCGCACTGGGCTGGTCATCGCCGGCCACTGCGGTGTCGAACGCGGCCAGGAACCTCTGATAGAGCGCCGGATCGTTGGCGATGAAGGCATCGGTGAGGGTGCGCTGGGCTGTGGCGTGCAGCATGCCCGGCAACTGCACCACCAGCTGCTGGGCAGCACCGGTCCTCGAGGCGGTCACGTACGCCGCCTCGAGCCGACCACTGCTGGTGCCGCAGGCACCGGCGCACTGGTTCACGAAGGAGTTCGCCTCGGTGTCGGTGCCGAGCAGGTTGATCAGGATGGCCTCGTGGCTGGTGGTGCCGGCCGCATCGACGATCATCTTCACGTGCACGCCGCGCGCGTAGGCATCCCGGATCGCCCGGTAGAGCGGCGGGTACTGGAGGTGCCGGGTGGCGATCCGGACCTCGGCGCCGGCCTCGGTGTTGCGGACCACCCTGGTCACCCGATCAAGGACCACCTTGCGGGCCAGCGGCTTGCCGGTGGGGTTGTTGACCAGCGGACCGGTGGCGAACAGGTCGATGGGCCGGTAGCTGGCGATCACGGCATGGTGGTCGGAGTTGAACCCACGGACGATCCGGTTGTTCAGGGGCTGGAAGCCACCGCCTCGCTCCACCTTGACCGACATGTTGTAGTCGAGCAGCGAGGTGGAGTTCTTGCCGCCCCAGGAGGCCTGACCGACCGGCATGTTGAAGTCGACGATCGGGCCCAGCTGCCGGGTGGGCAGTCCGGCCACCTTGCGGCGGCGATCGGCGTTGTAGTTCACGTTCAGGTCGCCCAGCGCCACCACGTGTTCGGTGGTCTCGTGCATCCGCAGGATCTCCTGCCTGAGCACCAGCAGGTGCTGGCGGAGCAGGACGGTCTTGCGACTGTCCCCCTTGGCGTCGTGCGGCTGGGCGTCGTGCGAGCCGCCGGAGATGGTGTGGGCGTTCAGTACGCCGAACACCTTGCCGGTCGCGAGCTCGCGCAACCGGACCGAGTTGACGTGCCGGGCCGGGTGCTTGCCGACGATGTCGCGCTCGTGCACCAGGACGCTGCGGCCCTCGATGAGTTGGAAGCGGGCCCGGTCCCACACGATCGGGATGCTGCCTCCCCAGTTGCCGTCGGCCGGTGCGTAGTACCCGAAGTTGCGGGCGTTCATCATCTCGATCAGCGCCTGCCGGTGCGAGTTCGTGGAGAACTCCTGGAACGCGCCGATCTGACCCCCGGACTGGTTCAGCACGCGCCGGATGTCGGCGCGGACCTGGTCACCGTTGAGGGTGTGGGCCACGTTCAGGGTGAACACGGTGACGTCGGGCGAGTGTGGCTGGGATGCCAACTGCCACTCGGGCGCCGGCGCGGCCGAGGGGGGTTGGGACAGCACGGTCAGCGCCCCGGTGAGCCCGATCACCAGCGACAGCAGCGCGTGCGGGAGCAGCGTCAGCGGACGGCGCCGAGCGGTTCGTCGATGGCTCACGGGATTGCGCTCCTGAGGCGAGGAAGAGGTGATTCCCACAGATCACACCAGTCACATCTGCCCCATGGCAAGGGTTTCTAAGTAACTACAACCTTGTAATTCTTCGACCGAGTCGAAGGTCCCGAAGAATCCTCCAGACGAAGCCGCTACTACCCGAAGAATCGTCGGCAGATCAACCGTTGTGTGAGATGCGCAGCTTCTCCGTCAGCGGCAGCGACCGCTGCCCGGTTCAATCGCCCACGTAGAGCACCTGGAAGCCGAGATCATGGCGCTCGAACTCCTGAGCCTCGGGGTCCACGATGAGCAGGTCCAGGAGTTCGTACCCCGGCGTGGGGTTGTAGGCCTGGACGACGAACCGATCGTCCAACCACCCCACCGCGTGCACGATCGCGAGGGTGTCGACTGCTGCGACCAACGCCCCATCCAACTCGCGGACCACGACACGTCGCCCGTGAGCGAAGTGACCGGCGCCCCGGCTGTCGACGTAGGCGACCCCCACGACGGTCGTGGCGCCGCGCACCCAGTCCACCGTCAACGTCTCGGCAGGGATGGCGCAGCGACGCCCATCCTCGAGACTGAACATCTCGGGGTCACCGAAACTGACCCACCGAGAAGATCCGTCCCCTGCCTCAGCCGTTGTACGAAATGCGCACCTTCTCCGTCAGCGGCAGCGACTGGCAGACCAGACGGATCCCGTCGGCCAGGTCGGCCTCGTCGAGCACGTCGTTGTTGAGCATCCGCAGGTCACCCTCCAGCACCACGCAGGCGCACGCACTGCAGTTGCCCTCCCGACACGAGTACGGCGCCGGCACGCCCTTGGACTCCAGGAAGTCCAGCAGCGGGCGATCCCCGGCGTAGTCATCGAAGGAGTACTGCTGGCCGTCGAGTTCGACCTCGACCGAGACCGGGCCGGTGACCGCGGGCGGGTCGGTGTCCTCGTGGTCGTCGGCCTCCGCGATGGTCTGCTCGGCGGCCCGCATCTCCTCCACGTCCCCGAACGGGTTGCCGCCCAGGGAGACGAACTTCTCCTGATGCCGGCGCTCGCGCGGGAAGCCGAGCTCCTTGAGAGCGCCGGTGGCGGCCTTCATGAACGGTCCAGGCCCGCAGACGAACGCCGTGAAGGTGTCGAAGTGAGCCGCGAACGTCTTCAGGATCTCCTGGTTGGGCAGCCCCTGCACCGACTCCAGCCAGTGCACCACGGTGAACCGATCCGGGTGTGCGGCCTGGAGTTCGGCGAGATCCCGGGCGAAGATCACCGAGTCCTGGTCCCGGTTGGCGTAGAAGAGCACCACCTGGCCGGTGCCGGTGGCCAGCGCGGTCTTGGCGATCGAGATCACCGGGGTGATGCCCGATCCCCCGCCGAAGAGCAGAAAGTCGTCATCGATGGTCTTCGGAGTGAAGATGCCGTTCGGCGGCAGCACCCGCAGCGTGCTGCCGGCCTTGAGGTTGTCGCACACCCAGTTGGAGGCGTAGCCGTCGACGGTCCGTTTGACGGTGATCGCATGCCGACCCTCGCACGGCGCGCTGGAGAGCGAGTAGCACCGGGCGGCGATCCCGGTCTGGTCACTGGGGATCGCCACGGTCAGGAACTGCCCCGGCTTGTAGGTGAAGGTCTCCGCCAATTCCTCGGGGATCCGCAACACCACGGACCGCGCATCCGCGGTCTCCTCGATGACCTCGACGACGTCGAGGACGTAGGACTCAGTATCCATCTTCAGCTCCGATGACGATCTCGCCCGACTGCACAGCGGCGTCGATGCTCGCACGCAGCCGGGGGCAGGCCGCCTTCACGTCCCGCCCCTCGGGACGGGTCTCGGCACGCCGGAACTCCGCACAGTCGGCCAACGCCGCGGAGCTCCACTGGATCTGGGTGTGGTGGTCACTGTTCTTCTTGACCCCCACCCTGGCCAGGCAGTCCAGGCAGGCGACCTCGACCAGCCGGGCCTGGGTGTAGCGCACCTCGTCCTGCCGGGTCTCCTCGCTGGTGGCGACGATGCCGGGCATCAGGCCTCGGCCATCTCGGCACCCTCGTCGGCTGCCTTCTTCGCCAGGTTCTCGGCCACCTCGGCCTGCCAGTACTCGTTGGCCTTGGTGGTGTCCACCTCGAACTCGAACCGGTCGGTCATCTCCGGAGCGATGTCGGCGGCGTCGGTGTAGAACTGCTCGTACCAGCGCCGCAGCTGATAGACCGGCCCGTCCTCCTCGCACAGCAGCGGGTTGGCCACCGGCACCTTGTTCTTCCAGATGTGCACGTCCTGGAGGAAGCCGCCACCGAACATATCGGCGTACTTCTTGGCGATGTAGTTGGCGGTGTCGTCATCGAGCCCCTCGGGCTTCTTGACGGTGATGCCGTACTGCAGGGTGAACGAGTCCGGCCCGGTGGGGATGTGGCAGTTGATCAGGATGACCTCGGTCTCGAAGCCCTTGTAGTCCACGTCGAGCCAGTTGATCATGTACGACGGCCCGTAATAGGTCGCCTCGGACTTGAGGAACAGCTCGGCGTCGCCGTAGCCGCCGGAGACGTCGGGACGGCCCTTGGACTCCATGAACTGGGTGGCCATGTGGCCCTCGAAGACGTTGCGGAAGCTGGTCGGGAACGAGAAGTGCACGTAGTAGAAGTGCGCCATGTCGACGACGTTGTCGATCAGTTCCCGGCAGTGCGACCCCTCGATCGGGACGACCTTCCAGGTCCAGTCGGTGTACTCCTCGGCCAGGCCGGGCAGTTCGGGAGGCAGGATCTCGTGATCGGGCTCGGAGCCCTCGACGTCGTGCCAGATCAGCAGTTGGTCGTTGCGGATCGCGGTCGGGTAGGCCTGGGTGCGCGCCCGTAGCGGCACCCGACGGGCGTACGGGATGCCCTGGCATTTGCCGTCGCCGCCCCAGCGCCAGTCGTGGAACGGGCAGGCGACCGCGTCCCCCTTGACGCTGCCCTGGGTCAGGTCACCGCCCATGTGCCGGCAGTAGCCGTCCAGCACGTGCACCTCGCCCTGGGAGTCGGCGAACACCACCAACTTGCCGCCGAACGCCTCCACGGCGTGGGGCTTGCCGTCCTTGAACTGCTCGACGAGGCCGAGGCAGTGCCACCCCCGGGCGAACCGGTCGGGTGCGGTGCCCTTATCGAGGACTCGGACGTCGGCCATGGGAAACCTCCAGCTCAGGCACGGTCAGTGACAGGAAAACGAGAACAGGTTATAGTTTTTCTGTCGCCGGTGCCACCCCAACGCACCGACTTATCTCCAAGGTACGCCGATCAGGAGGCCGCTGTGGGTTCCCAGCTCCGAGACCGGTTCAGCGCGCGCACAGCCATCGTCACCGGTGCCGGCTCCGGCATCGGCGCCGCACTCGCCCGGGCCCTGGCCGAGGCCGACGCGATCGTGCACTGCGTGGACATCGACGCTGCTGCAGCCGCCCGAACCGCGGAGGCGATCGGCGGCACCGCCCACACCTGCGACGTCACCGACGCGATCGCCGTCCAGGCCCTGGTGGACCGGGTGGTGGCCGAGCACGGGCGTCTGGACCTGCTCTTCAACAACGCCGGGATCAGCTTCCTCGGCGAGACCGAGGACCTCACCCTGGCCCAGTGGGACGCGATCATCGACGTCAACATCCGGGGCGTCGTGCACGGCGTGGCCGCCGCCTACCCGCAGATGATCCGGCAGGGCCACGGGCACATCGTCAACACCGCGTCGATGGGCGGGCTGATGGCGGCCGGCCTGCTGACGTCGTACGTGATGACCAAGCACGCGGTCGTCGGCCTCTCCCTGGCACTGCGCACCGAGGCCGCCGACAGGGGCGTCGGAGTCACCGTGGTCTGCCCCGCAGCCGTCGACACTCCGATCCTGGACAAGGGCCAGCTCGGCCCCGTCCGTGGTCGCGACTACTTCCTCCGCGGCCAGGGCATCAAACGCCCGGTCGACCCCGACCAGTTGGCCGCCAAGGTGCTGGCCGCGGTCGCCGCCGACAAGCCGTACCTGGTCGAACCACGCCAGGGCCGGATCGCCTGGCGGATCGGTCGCCTCTCCCCCGCGCTGGCCAACCGGCTGGCCACCCGCTTCGTCCGTCAACAACGCCTCGACGCCCAGGAGACCCTCGTATGAAACTGACCCTCACCCCCGAGCAGCAGGCCCTGCGGGCCGAGCTCACCGCCTACTTCGCCGATCTGGTCACCCCGGAGATCCGCGCCGGGCTCTCCTCGGCGACCGGTGAGTTCGGTGAGGCCGGGGTCTACCGCGAGGTGATCCGGCAGGTCGGCAAGGACGGCTGGCTGGGCATCGGCTGGCCGACCGAGTACGGCGGTCAGGGGCGCTCGATGACCGAGCAGCTGATCTTCACCGACGTCGCCGCGGTGGCCGGCGTACCGATCCCCTACCTGACCCTGAACACCGTCGGCCCGACGATCATGCGGTTCGGCACCCCGGAGCAGAAGGAGTACTTCCTGCCCCGGATCCTGGCCGGTGAGCTGCACTTCTCGATCGGCTACTCCGAGCCCAGCTCCGGCACCGACCTCGCCTCGCTGCAGACCAAGGCGGTGCTCGAAGGCGACGAGTGGGTGATCAACGGTCAGAAGATGTGGACCTCACTGATCCAGTACGCCGACTGGATCTGGCTGGCCTGCCGGACCGAGGAGCAGCCGCGCCACAAGGGCCTGTCGATGATCCTGGTGCCTGCCGACGCGCCCGGCGTCTCCTACACCCCGGTGCACACCGTCGCCGGCGTCGGCACCAGCGCCACCTACTACACCGATGTCCGGGTGCCGGCGTCGAACCTGGTCAGCGAGCGCGGCGGCGGTTGGGCACTGATGACCAACCAGCTCAACCACGAGCGGGTGGCGCTCACCTCGGCCGCCCCGTTGGTGCACTCGGTGCAGCTGGTGCGGGACTGGGCGTCGGAGACCCGGCTGCCCAACGGCAACCGGGTGATCGACACCGAGTGGGTCCAGGCCGCGCTGGGACGCGCTCACGCCCGCGTGGACGCCCTCTCGCTGATCAACTGGAAGCTCGCAGCCGACGCCGACCACGGCGTCGCCCTCTCCCCGGCCGAGGCCTCGGCGACCAAGATCTACGGCTCCGAGCTGGCCACCGAGGTGTACCGGGTGTTGATGGAGATCGTCGGCCCGCACGCCGGACTGACCGCCGACTCCCCCGGCGCGGTGCTGGCCGGCCGCCTGGAGCGCTACCACCGCTCATCGCTGGTGATGACGTTCGGCGGCGGCACCAACGAGATCCAACGAGACATCATCGGCTACGTCGGCCTCGGCCTGCCCGCCGCCAAGCGCTGACCGCGAGGAGACACCATGGACTTCCGATTCACCCCCGAATCCGACGAGGCCGCGTCGCTGGCCGCCTCGATCCTGCATGACCTGGCCACCAACGAACGGATGAAGCAGGTCGAGGCCGGCGGCGACCGCTTCGACCGCGACCTGCTCCGCAGTCTCGGCGAGGCCGGGCTGATCTCGCTGGCCATCCCCGAGGCGCATGGTGGCGCCGGACTCGGCCTGGTGGAGCTGTGCCGGGTGCTGGTCGAGGTCGGCCGCACGGTCGCACCGGTGCCGCTGGCCGGGCACGGCGCCTGCGCGCTGCTGCTGGCCGAGTCCGGTACGCCGGAGCAGCAGGCCGCCTGGCTGCCCGGCGCCGCCACCGGTGACCTGCTGCTGGCCGGTGCGGTGGCCGAGGCGCACGCCCACCTGCCCACCGAGCCGACCGTCACCGCCGCCGGGACGGACTCCCTGAACGGGGTCAAGACCCTGGTCCGGGCCGGGATGGCCGCCGACGCGTTCCTGGTCACCGCGACCGGGCCCAGCGGCCCCGGGGTCTACCTGGTGGCCGCATCCGCGACCGGGGTGGACCGGCAGCCGCAGCGCACCAGCGACGGCGACCTCTCGGCGCTGGTCACCTTCACCGATGCCAAGGCCACCCGGGTCGGCGACGGGGCCGCGGTGCAGCGACTGGGTCAACTCCTCACCGTCTGTGCGGCGGCCGAGCAGCTCGGGGTGACCGAGGGCGCGCTGGCGCTGACCACGGCGTACTCGAAGAGCCGAGAGCAGTTCAACCGGCCGATCGGCACCTTCCAGGCCGTCGCCCACCGGCTCGCCGACGGGTTCATCGACGTGCTCGGCCAGCGGCTCACCCTGTGGCAGGCGGTCTGGCGGCTCGCCGAGGGGCTGCCGGCGACCACCGAGGTGGCGGTGGCCAAGCTCTGGGCCGCCGACGCAGGTCACCGGCTCGCGCACACCTGTGTGCACGTGCACGGTGGTGTCGGCATCGATCTCGACGGCGAGGCGCACCGGTTCTTCACCAGCGCCAAGCGGTTCGAGTTCCTGTTCGGCGCGGCGACCGAGCAGGCGTTGACGATCGGTGCGGAGTTCGCTTCCGTCTGAGGCCTGTCGTACGACCGCAACCGGGTCGTAACCTGAGCCGCCTACCATGCGCTCATGGAGGCGGCGGTCGAATGGTTCCCCACCCTCACCCCGGGTGGTGCCTATGACGAGATGTTCGATGGCGACCAGTTGCGTCCGGAGTACCGGCGCCTCCAGGAGACTCTGGAGGCGCTGCCGGCCACCGAGTTGCGCAGCCGGATCGACACCCTGGCCACCTCCTACCTGGACCAGGGCGTCACCTTCGACATCGGCGGCGAGGAGCGGGCCTTCCCGATCGACATCCTGCCCCGGATCATCGAGATGGAGACCTGGAGCACCGTCGAGGCCGGCGTGCAGCAGCGGGTCCGCGCCCTGGAGGCGTTCCTGGCCGACGTCTACGACACCGGGAGGTGCTTCGACGACCGGGTCATCCCCCGCCGCGAGGTGACCTCCTCGGAGCACTACCACCGGGAGGCGGCCTCGGTGGAGGCCGCGAACGGGGTGCGCTGCCATGTGGCCGGGATCGACCTGATCCGCGACGACGACGGCCACTTCCGGGTGCTGGAGGACAACGTCCGGGTGCCCTCGGGCGTCTCCTATGTGATGACGAACCGGCGGGCCATCAGTTCCGCGCTGCCCGAGGCGATCGCCCAGCACCGGATCCGACCGGTCGCCGGCTATCCGCAACGGCTGCTGGCCGCGCTGCGTGCCGCCGCCCCGGCCGGAGTCGCCGACCCGACCGTGGTGGTACTCACCCCCGGGGTCTTCAACAGCGCCTACTTCGAGCACGCGCTGCTGGCCCGGACAATGGGCGTGGAACTGGTCGAGGGCCGCGACCTGGAGTGTCGACGCGGTCGGGTGCTGATGCGGACCACGCACGGCCTGGAGCCGGTGCACGTGATCTATCGACGGATCGACGACGAGTTCCTGGACCCGGTGCAGTTCCGGGCCGACTCGCTGCTCGGCTGCCCCGGGCTGATCAACGCTGCCCGGGCGGGCAACGTGACGCTGGCCAACGCCGTCGGCAACGGTGTCGCCGACGACAAACTGGTCTACACCTACGTGCCCGACCTGATCCGCTACTACCTGTCCGAGGAGCCGATCCTGGCCAACGTGGACACCTGGCGGCTCGGGGACGCAGACAGCCGCGAGGAAGTGCTGGACCGGCTCGATGAGCTGGTGCTCAAACCCGTGGACGGCTCCGGCGGGAAGGGGATCGTGATCGGCCCGGCGGCCAGTCGTGCCGAGCTCGACCGGCTCCGGGCGGCGGTGATCGCCTCCCCGCGTGGCTGGATCGCCCAGCCGGTGGTGCAGCTGTCGACGGTGCCGACGTACGCCGACGGGGCGATGCGGCCGCGGCACGTGGACCTGCGCCCGTTCGCGGTCAACGACGGGGAGCGGATCTGGGTGCTGCCCGGCGGCCTCACCCGGGTGGCGTTGCCCGAGGGTGAGCTGATCGTGAACTCCTCCCGTGGCGGCGGCTCCAAGGACACCTGGGTGCTGGCCGGGCAGGGGCGGGCCTGGTCCAGCCCGTCGGCCCCCGCGCCGACGGCGCCCGAATCACCCCCACCGGTCAGCGGTCCGGCGCTGACCGACCTCACCAGCCAGCAGCAACAGCAGCAGCAGCAGGGGGCGTCATGCTGAGCCGGATCGCGGAGTCGATGTTCTGGATCGGCCGGTACGTCGAGCGGGCCGAGGACACCGCCCGGATCCTTGACGTGCAGACCCAGATGCTGCTCGAGGAGCCCGGGGTCGACGTGCCCGAGGACTGCCGCACACTGCTGTCCATCATGGGCTCCCCGCCCCCCGAGGACCCCGACCTGGGGGTGCCCGAGGTGTTGGAACTGCTCGCCTACCGGCGTGATTCACCGGCCTCGATCGCGGCCAGTCTGGCCGCTGCCCGGGAGAGCGCCCGGCGGGCCCGGGAGACGCTGTCGGAGCCGATGTGGGAGGCCATCAACACGACCTACCGCTCGATCGGATCCGGCTACTTCCGATCGCTGCAGCCGGCCCGCGGGTTCCGCTGGGTACGCGATCAGGCGGCCCTGGTCAACGGCACCGCGGATGCCACCATGACCCGCGATGACGGCTGGCAGTTCCTGGTGCTCGGACGAGCCATCGAACGCGCGGACATGACCTCCCGACTGTTGGCGAGCGCGTCGCTGTCGCACGGGCAGGCGTGGACCACCACGCTGCGTGCCTGCGGCGCCCACGAGTCGTTCCTGCGGGCCTACAAAGGGCTGGAGACGGACCGGGAGGCGGCGGAGTTCCTGCTGCTGGACCGGCTCTTCCCGCGGTCCATCGTCTATTCGATCAGCCGCGCGGAGCAGTGCCTGACGAATCTGGAGTCGACCGGTCAGCGGGCCGGTTTCGAGAACGACGCGCACCGGTTGCTCGGCCGGATCCGGGCCGAGTTGGAGTACCGCTCGCTCAGCGACGTGCTCGCCGACCTGCCGAGCGCGATGGAGCGGCTGCAGCACGCCTGCGCCGCGGCGACCGAGGCGATCACACACCGTTTCTTCGCCGGCTCCGAGGCGCTGATCTGGCGCGGGGCACGGGGGTGAGCGGCATGCAGTTGCGGATCGTGCACACCACCGGCTTCTCCTACGACGACCTGGTCAGCGCGTCGTACAACGAGGCGAGGCTGACTCCGCAGACCACCACCGAGCAGCTGGTGGTGCACTCGCGGGTGGACGTGACCCCGCATCCGTGGACCTACACCTACCGGGACTACTGGGGCAGCATGGTGACCGCCTTCGAGGTGCTCGACCCGCACCGGGAGCTGACGGTCACGGCCACGTCGACGGTGCACACCCAGCGGCCCGCCGAACGCCCCGCCACCCTCGACTGGGCCGACCTGCGGGAGCAGGCGGTCACCGACGACCTGGCCGAGTACGTCGCGGCCCCCGACCGGGTGGCCCCACCCGACGAACTGGCCCGGGCGACCCGCGACCTTGTCGCCGGCAGCGACCGGCCCGGCGACGTGGCCAAGGCGGTCTGCTCGCTGGTGCACTCCGAGATCGAGTACCTGCCCGGCTCCACCCATGTGCATGCCCGGGCGGCCGAGGCGTGGGAGCAGCGCAGCGGCGTCTGTCAGGACATGGCGCACCTGGTGATCGGGGCGCTGCGCACCGTCGGGATCCCGGCCCGGTACGTGTCCGGCTACCTGCTGCCCACGGCCCAGCCTGCCGTAGGGGAGCAGACCCACGGCGAGTCACACGCCTGGGTCGAGTGGTGGGACGACGGGTGGCGCGCCTTCGACCCCACCAACGCCCAGCCGCCGGGCGAGTGCCACGTCACCGTCGCGACGGGGCGTGACTACGCCGACGTGCGGCCACTGAACGGCATCTACACCGGGGCCGCCGCCTCGCAGATGTTCGTCGAGGTGCAGATGACTCGCCTGGCCTGACTGATCAGAGGCTGAGCGACCGGGGTGGGGTGTGGGTCTTGCGCTCGATGTCCTCGGCCGCCACACCCAGCAACTGGTGTGCCAGATCCGACAGCGCCCGGGCTGCGGCGAGTTCGTCGCCGATCCGCGGGGCGGCCTCGTCGCGGGGGTGTTTGCGGCTGAATCCGCGGCCCTTGAGCCACTTCTCCTCGCCCTTGCCGACGTCCAGTACGGCGTCGGCGTAGGTGTCGTCACCTTGCTCGTCGAGGACCAGGTTCACGGTCCAGGTCTTGGTGGTCATGACGCCTCCTCGTGCCTGTCCGGCCACGGCCGGTCCGTGGTCATCTCCAGTCTGCTCCGGAGGCGGTAACCACGCCATCGCGGCCGCGGTGGCCGCTACGAACCGTCCCCCGGCACCAGCACCGGTGTCGAGGCGAGCCACTCGTCCCACGACCGGCTCGCCTGCCGCAGGCCGGTCACCGTGATGTCGTGCCGCACCTCTCCGGTGGCCACGTCGACGACCTCGATCCTGGGATCGGCATCGTCGTAGAAGTGCCACCGCACCACCTGGTCGCCCTGCACACCGACCGAGGTGGTGTACGCCGCCTGGTCACCGGCGAGCACGTCGCGGGTCTCGCCCGTGGCCAGGTCCACGGCGACCACGGCACCCTCATTCGAGCGGGAGAGGACCAGTTCGTCCCCGATCACTCCTCGCGGCCAGAACGAGTAGCGGCCGGACGGCAGCACTTCGGTGAGTGGCTGCACCGTCACCGCCGCGGTGACGGGATCGATGGTGACGATCGAGTCGACCCGCCGGCCAGCGTCGTCACGCACCTTGGCCAAGGAGACCAGCGAGTCCTGGACGCAGAAGAGTTCGACGTCTCGAAGCTGGACGCCGGCTGCCCGCAGCGGCCCGACCGTGGAGACGTCCAACTCGTCCGCAGTGACGGTGACCCGGACCAGGCGCCGGTCCGCCGGGCCGTCCCCCCAGTTGGTGACCACGAAGTAGCCGGCGTCGGCGCAGCCGCCGTAGGCGCGAATGTCGCCGGTCAGCTCACCGACCAGCGGCGTGCCTCGTCCGTCCCAGGCGGAGATACCGAAGTGGTAGTCGTCGGTGCCCAGAGTGCCGACGTTGAACACCTGGAGCGCATAGCCGGCGACCATGCCGCCCCACTCCCCCAGGTCGAACTCGGCTCCCCGCGACGTCCTGGTGACCGAGTCGCTGCCTACGAACAGCTCGTCGGTTCGGTCGGCGAGGAAGAGCCCGTCGTCGCCCACCAGCACACTGCCCGCGTCCATGCCTCTCGTCGGGACCTCCCAGAACTGCCCGTCCGCGTCCACCAGCACCAGTCGCCCGTGCTTCGGTCCCGACTTGATGTCGGAGTGGGTGAAATGCCCGGCCACGACGGCGCCCTCGTGTCCGCGACCGTCCCCCTCGTCCGCGAACAGCGCGCAGCCGGCCAGCAGCCAGCAGGTGAGGGTGACGAGCAGCACCGGGGTGCCGTTGATGGCCCGAGCGATCATCGCCACTGTCTACCACGGGGACGCAGGGATCCGACGCGTCGCGTCGTACTGCCTACGCACTACGGTTGGAGTGGCTACACGAACATCGTGCTCAACTCGGGCATGGTCGGTTCGAACACAAAGTTCAGGCTCACGTGATGGAGGTGGACGCCGTGCGTGCACACACAGGCCACCCAAAGCGTCATCGCCTGGCCCTGGGCGTGGTGATGCTACTGGCACTCGCGGTTGCTGCCTGCTCTCCCGCCGAGCGCTCGATCGGCATCGATGCGGGCGAGGTGGCCCAGGTCGATCTGTTCTTCTACGACTACAGCCCGTCACCGACCGAGGTCAGACGCACGTCCATCACCGACCGAGGCTTGATCGAGGAACTTGTGAAGGCGTTCACGGCCATGCCGGTCCGAGCCTCGCGACACGCCGAGGTCGACCTGCGTGGCCACCCTGCCGCAGGCGTTCGGTTCGTTCAGCACGATGGCACCGCCGTGGAACTCACGCAGGTGTTCGTCGACGCCCACCAGGTGGTCATCTTCTGGCAGGACGGGTCACGCAGTGCAACCCCCTGGGGCAGACCACTCGTGGACTATTACGCCGACCTCGGAGAGACGAGCACCGATGTCACCACCACCGAGGTCCCGGTCGCGAAGGTTCCATGACCCACGATTCAGCGCAGCAGCGCCGCCGCCCGGTGGGTGAGCCTGACCGCATGGAAGCCGCTGTTGGCGTCGGTGTACCAGAGGGTGGCGTTGTCGACGTCCCAAGCCGGCTGGGACAGGGCATTGGCCCCGGCACCGGTCGGCGCGTTGAAGTAGGCCACCTCGCGCGGCCGGGTCAGGTCGCTGATGTCGAAGACGCGCAGCCCGGACCCGATCATCGAGCAGGCAGCCAATCTCGGGTTGTCCCGGGTCGGCACCGAGCAGTAGTGCGCGGAGTAGCCGCCGATCGGGGTCTCGGTGCCGGGATCGGCGAACAGGTCGTCGTCGCGGTGCTCGGGCTGGTGCACCTCCAGGCGCAGGTCCGACACCACGTGCGGCTTGCGGGGATCCTGGACGTCGATGATCCGCGCCGCACCGACCGGGCCGTTGCGCAGATCCACCTTGAGCCCGTCGTCGAAGAGATCGGTGAACTCGTCGACCTCGAGCAGGTACTGGCGCCCGTCACGGGTGAACGGCTCGGCCACCTGCGGGATCGAGACGGTCGGCCAACTCAGTTCGGACAGTTGGTGCACCTTCGGGAAGAGTTTCCGGTCCTGGACCTCGGAGACGTCGTAGATGCGCAGGCCGGGTCGGTCCAGGATGCTGTTGGTGGTGAAGGTGCCCATGTCGGCGACGTACATCGTCCGACCATCGTCGGAGAACCGCAGCCCGTGGAAGATGCCCATCGGCTTGCTGAACACCACCCGCGGCAGCCACGGCAGAGTCAGGTCGACCGCGGTCACCGTGTGTCCGGCAGCGCCGGCCGACCAGAAGGTGCGCCCGTCGGGCGAGAAGCCACTCTCGTGGCCCAGTACGCCGGAGAGGGTGCTCGACATCAGTCGCGGTTTGCGGCAGTCGCGGCTGACGTCGTACACGTCGAGGATCCCGGGAGCGGTGAGCAGGTTGCCCATCACCGCCACCAGCAGGCCGCGCTCCTCGTTGAGCAGCAGCGACTCGTGCGGGCTGAGCATCGCCGGGGTGACCAGGTTGGCGGTCTTGCGTGGGTTGGCCGGGTCGTTCATGTCCAGCACCACCACGCCCAGCCCGGTGCCGCCGAGCAGGTTGGTGAGCGCATCGACCGGGAACATCCGCGTCGAGTCGTAGTAGGCGCAGGTGTTGCCGGCGTTGTCGGTGTGCCGGATCACCTTGAAGCCGCCGGTCGTCCCGTGCCCGGAGACCCGTTCGGTGTTGCAGGTGTAACCCTGGGCCGCCCGGCCACTGGCGTGATCGGTGGCGGGCACCCGGCCCTGGATCGAGGTCTCCGGCATCGATCCGGGCCCGCACTGGGCCCGCGGCACCGGAGGTGGCGTGTGCTCTTCCGAACCCACGGCCGTGACCGCGCCGGCGACGACGACGCTGGCCGCAGCCGCCACCACCGCGAACCGCCGCCACACAGGCAGGCGTACGACGTCGCCGAGCGCGCTCACAGCTCAGATCCCGGCGATGGAGTCGAGGCGCTTCACTGACGCCTCGAACTCGGCGACAAGTTCCGCCATCACCTCGGCCACCGGGCGCACCTCGTTGGTGCGGCCGACGATCTGGCCGGCCGGCATCGAGATGGTCTCCGGGTCGTCGCCACGGTTCATCCGGTTGTGCGCGTCGGCGACCAGCAGGTTCTGCAGCGGCATCGGCAGCGGTGCCGGCGCGTCCTCGGCCTCCCACGCTTGAGTCCACTTGGTCTTCAGCAGTCGGGCCGGCTTGCCGGTGTAGACCCGCGACCGGACCGTGTCACCGGAGCCGGCGCGCAGCAGCGCGTCGCGGATCCCGGTGCCCTCGGAGAGGTCGTACTCGGCCACCGTCAGCCACAGTGAGCCGGTCCAGACCCCTTGGGAGCCCAGCGCCAGCGACGCGGCCACCTGACGGCCCGATCCGATGCCACCGGCGCCCAGCACCGGCACGTCGGGGCCGACCGCGTCGACGATCTCGGGGGTGAGCACCATCGAGGCGATCTCGCCGGTGTGGCCGCCGGCCTCGTATCCCTGGGCGACGATGATGTCGACGCCGTTGGCCACGTGCGAGAGCGCGTGCTTGGCTGCGCCGGCCAGCGCGGCCACCTTGACGCCGGCGGCGTGCGCCTGCTCGATCACGTCGACCGGCGGGGAGCCGAGCGCGTTCGCGATCAGCACCGGCCGGTGCGCGAGCGCGATGTCGACGTGGGATCGGGCCACCGAGTGCAGCCAGCCCAGCACGCCCTCGCGACCCTCGCCCTCGGGCAACGGCGGAACGCCCAACTGCTGCAGGGTCCGCTCCACGAATGACATGTGCTCGTCGGGGATCATCGCCTTCAGGTCGATCGCCGCACCTTCGGTGGGGATCTTCATCGGCATCACGACGTCGACGCCGTACGGCTTGCCGTCGGTGTTCTCGTCGAGCCAGGTCAGCGTCTTGTCGAGTTCGTCGGGGTCGTTGAATCGGACGCAGCCGAGAACGCCGAGCCCACCGGCGCGCGACACGGCGGCGGCGACCTTCTCCGACGGGGTGAACGCGAAGATCGGGTACTCGATGCCGAACTCTTCACACAGCGGGGTCCTCATCAGGCGTTCGCTCCTGCGTCGTCGAGGCGGATGTTCTCGGCCAGCGCCATCTCCTTGGCCTTCGGGTACTGGGCCTTGCCGGTGGCGTTGCGGGGGATCTCGTCGACCAGGGTCAGCACCCGGGGCAGCTTGTAGCCGGACAGGTGGTCGCGCAGGAAGGTGCGCAGGTCCTCCAGTTCGACGGTCCCGCCCTCCTTGGGCTGCACCACCGCCGCGACGGTCTGGCCCCACTTCTCGTCGGGCAGGCCGACCACCAGGCTGTCGTAGACACCCGGGTGCGCCTTGATGGCCATCTCCACCTCTTCGGGGTAGACCTTCTCGCCGCCGGTGTTGATGCAGTTGGAGCCGCGGCCCAGCAACGTCATCCGGTTGCCCTCCTCGAGCCGGGCGAAGTCACCGGGGATCGAGTAGCGGGTCCCGTCGATCTCCACGAAGGTCTTCGCGGACTTCTCCGGGTCCTTGTAGTAGCCGACCGGCACGTTGCCACCGCGGGCGGTGCGGCCGATCTTGCCGACGTCGGTGGCCGGGTCGAGGATGGTGCCGTCGTCGCCGATCACCACCGTGCTGGGTCCGATCCCCACCACCGGGCCGTCGGTGCTCAGCGCGCTCTTGTCCTGCAGTCCGGTGCCCTGGAAGCCGGTCTCGGAGGAGCCGATCGAGTCGGTGAAGATCGCGTTCGGGAACTTCTCCATCCAGCGGGCCTTGAGCGACGGACTGAAGACCGCCGCACTGCTGGCGATGGCGAACAGGGTCTGACCGCTGAAGTTGCCGGCCTCGAAGGCCTCGATCAGGGGACGGGCCATCGCGTCGCCGGTCATGAACATCATCTGGGCGCCGGTGGCGTCGATGATCTCCCAGGTGCGGACCGGGTCGAACTTGGGCTCGAGCACGGTGAGGTGGCCGGCGAAGAGGTGCATCAGCAGGCTGGCCTGGGCACCTCCGTGCATCAGCGGGCTCAGCGGGAAGGTGGTCATCCGGCCGTCCTGCTTGGCCTGCTCGGACTGGTCGAACTCACTGAGCGGCTCGCCGGTCATGAAGTCGATGCCGCCGCCGAGGACGCGCCAGAAGTCCTCGTGCCGCCACATCACGCCCTTGGGGAAGCCGGTGGTGCCGCCGGTGTAGATGATGTGCAGGTCGTCGGCGCTGCGGGCACCGAAGTCCCGCTCGCTGCTCTGACCGGCCATCGCGTCGGCGATCATCACCCCGCCGAAGGCGGAGATGTCGGAGGCGTCGTCGGGCTCCAAGGGATCGGGCAGCACCACGAAGGTCTTCAGCAGTTCGTGCTTGGGAGCGACCTCGGCGACCAGCGGGGCATAGGTGCGGTCGAGCACCAGGCCCTTGAGGTCGGCGTTGTCGAAGATGTAGTCGAGCTCGCCGGCGACGTAGCGGTAGTTGACGTTGACCGCCACCGCCCGCACCTTGAGGATCGCCAGCAGAGCGATGACGTGCTCGATGCTGTTCTTGGCGTAGAGCCCCACATGGTCGCCGGCACCGATTCCCTGGGCCGTGAGGTGGTGGGCGAGCCGGTTGGCATCAGCCTCCAGTTCACCGTAGGAGATGTATCTCTCCCCCACCAGGAGCGCCCTGTTGTCGGGTGCTGCGTCGACTGCGTGCTCGAAGAGGTCAGCGATGTTGAGAGCCATGTCACAGAACACTAGAACACGTTCTCGTTTTCCGCTAGTGTTCGGACACATGAACTCTGCTGCGCCGCACTGTCTGGTCGAGTTGGTCGGTCACACCCTGGTGGTCACTCTGAACCGCCCGGAGGCCCGCAACGCGCTCTCCACCGAGATGCTGGAGATCATGAGTCAGGCCTGGGACCGGGCCAACACCGACCCCGAGGTACGCGTGGTGATCCTCACCGGCGCAGGCGGCGCCTTCTGCGCCGGCGCGGACCTGAAGGCGATGTCGGCGAAGCCACCGTCGGACTCCTTCGAGTCCGGCGAGTATGACCCCAGCGTGATCAAGTCACTGCTCAAGGGCTTCCGGCTCACCAAGCCGCTGATCGCAGCGGTGGAGGGGGCGGCGATCGCCGGCGGCACCGAGATCCTCACCGCAACCGACATTCGGATCGCCGGCGAGTCCGCCCGGTTCGGCGTCTCCGAGGCCAAATGGGGCCTCTACCCGCTCGGCGGCTCGGTGGTCCGGCTGCCACGGCAGATCCCGTACACGGTGGCGATGGACCTGCTGCTCACCGGCCGGCACATCAGGGCCGCCGAGGCCAAGGAGCTCGGCCTGATCGGACACGTGGTCCCCGACGGCGAGGCCCTGGCCAAGGCCCACGAGATCGCGGACCTGATCGCCGCCAACGGGCCACTGTCGGTGCAGGCGATCATCAAGACCGTCCGCGACTCCGAGGGCCGCCACGAGGACGACTGCTGGATCGACGACGCCAAGGTCGGGGCGGCGGTCTTCTCCTCCGACGACGCCAAGATCGGACCGCGCGCCTTCGCCAACCGGGAGAAGCCGGAGTTCACCGGCCGCTGACCGCCGCCACGGCGTACGCTCTGGGCGTGCTGTTCGAACTCGGGTTCCTGCTCGCCTCGGCGCTCTGCCTCGGGCTGGGAGTCGTGGCCATCGCCGTACCGATCGTGCTGCTGGTGCGCCACCAGTCGCAGGCAGCACGCCAGCGCCAGGCCCGACTCCAGGAGTTGGCTCACCATCTCGGCTGGCAGTGGGTCGAGAGCGACCGGGAGTGGCCGCGCCAGTTCCTCGGCCGACGCTTCCAGACCGGCAGCGGCCGGGTCGCCCAGCACATCCTCACCGGCTGGTACCGCGAGCGTGCACTGATCGCCTTCGACTACCGCTACACCACCGGAAGCGGCAAGGACCAGACGACGCACCGCCTCTCGGTCGTCGGCCTGGACACGGGCGTCTCCTTCCCGGCGCTGGAGGTGATGCCGGCCGGGCTACTCACCGACCTGGGCGCCCGACTCACCGGCCGGAGCCTGCAGTTCGAGTCCGAGGACTTCAACCGCGCCTTCACTGTCACCTGCCCCGACCGCAGGTTCGCCTCCGACGTCATCCACCCCACGATGATGAGCCTGCTGCTGCGCCTGCCCGACCGGTGCTTCCAGGTCGAGGGGCGCTGGCTGATGGCCGTCAACCAGGGTCAGCACGAGCCGCGCGAGGTGATCCGCCGGGCCGATGCCCTGACGTCGATCCTGGATGAGATCCCCGAGTTCGTCTGGCGGGCCTATCGGTCCGAGCTCCGCTGACCGGCTGCGCGTAATCTCGAGCCCGTGGATCAGAGCGTCTTCTTCGTCCTGGTGGTGGTGCTCGGCATCGTCGTTGCCGGGGCCGCCTTCTGGCTGAGTCAGCAACGTCATCAGGCCATGCAGGAGCTGGCCGACCGGCACGGCTGGCAACTGACCAGGCGGGACGACCGCTGGGGGCGGCAGTTCACCGGACGCCCCTTCGACCGGAGTCGCCGCAACCACACCAGGAACATCCTCAGCGGCCGGTTCCGGGACCGCCCGTTCACCGCCTTCGACTACACCTACGTGACCACCAGCGGCAGCGGGGAGAACCGCTCCGAGCAGCACCATCACTTCTCGGTGGTCGGGCTCGGCACCGGGCTGAGGTTCCCCGCCTTGGAGGTGATGCCGGCCGGCTTCTTCAACCGGATCGGAGCCAAGGTCACCGGCCGGGACATCTCGTTCGAGTCCGAGGAGTTCAACCGGGCGTTCACCATCACCTGTCCGGACCGCAAGTTCGCCTCCGACGTGATCCACCCGCGGTTGATGGAGAAGCTGATGCGGCACCGGGACCTCGACTTCCGGTTCGAGGGCACCTGGCTGATCGCCATCCATCACGGACGCCAGCATCCCGAGGACGTGATCGGCAGGGCCGAGGCCGTGGCGATGGTGTTGGATGAGATCCCGGAGTTCGTCTGGCGGGAGCGACAAGGGGGTGCGATCGGCTGATGGAAGCGTTGCTGACGCTACTGGCGATGATGGTGTTCGGCTGCCTGCTGGTCGTGCTGGTCACGGTCGTGGCGATGTACAACCGCTTCGTCCACCAGCGCACCCTGGTCGACGAGTCGTGGAGCCAGATCGACGTCGAGCTGCGCCGCCGGCACGATCTGATCCCCAACCTGGTCAAGGTCGTCCAGGCGTACGCCGACCACGAGCGCACCGTGCTCGCCTCCCTCGCCCAGGCGCGTGAGGCAGCCACCAGCCACCGAGGCGACACCCCGTCCGAGCGGGTCCCCTACGAGGCCGAGCTGGGCCGGTGCGTGCACTCGGTGCTGGCCCGCGCCGAGGCCTACCCGGAGCTGCAGGCCAGCCAGAACTTCCTCGACCTGCAACAGGAGCTCACCCTCACCGAGGACCGGATCGCCGCGGCCCGGCGCTTCTACAACGGCAATGTGCGGTCGCTCAACATCCGGGTCGGCACCGTCCCCAGCAATCTGGTCGCCCAGGCCTTCGGGTTCACCCGTCGGGACTTCTTCGAGCTCACCGACCCGGCCGCACGCCACTCCCCCACGCTCTGAGCGGCCCCCGCTCCGACCGACCCACGCTTCGAACGGCTAGCCCACCGAGCGGGTCCGGTCGCCCCAGAACTGGGCCCGGAGCGCCTTCTTGTCCGGCTTGCCCAGCGCGGTGAGCGGGATCGAGTCGACCGGCAGGACCTGCTTGGGTGCCTGCACCGATCCCTTCTTCTCCTTGACCAGATCGGCGATCTCGGCGGCCAGCGCGTCGTCGTACTCGTGCCCCTCGCGGAGCACCACCAGCGCGGTGACGGCTTCACCCCACCGTTCGTCCGGGGTGCCGATCACTGCCACCTGGGCGACCGCCGGGTGAGTGCCGATGACATCCTCGACCTCGCGCGGGAACACGTTGAAGCCGCCGGTGACGATCATGTCCTTGGTCCGGTCGACGATGTACCAGTAGCCGTCCGCGTCCTCACGGGCCACGTCCCCGGTGCGCAGCCAGCCGTCGCGGAACGTCTCCGCGGTCGCCTCGGGCAGGTTCCAGTAGCCCCCGGCCAGCAACGGCCCCGCGACACAGATCTCGCCGGGCTCGCCGGCGGGCACCTCGTTGCCGTCGGCGTCGAGCAGCGCGGTGCGCAGGAACGCCGACGGGCGGCCGCAGGAGGACAGTCGCTCGGGGTGTGCCAGGTCGTGGTCGGCGCGGCCGAGGTAACTGATCACCATCGGCGCCTCGGACTGTCCGTAGTACTGCGCGAAGATCGGCCCGAACCGTTCGATCGCCTCGGCCAGCCTGGTCGGGTTGATCGGCGCCGCGCCGTAGTAGACGGTCTCCAGTGAGGACAGGTCCCGGGTGTGCGAGTCCGGGTGGTCCAGCAGGGCGTAGAGCATCGACGGCACCAGCATGGTCGCGGTGATCCGCTGCTCCTCGATGGTGCGCAGCACCTCGGCGGGGTCGAACTTCGAGAGCACCACCAGCGAGCCGCCCTGGACCACCACCGGCACGAAGAACGCCGCGCCGGCGTGCGACAGCGGGGTACACATCAGGAACTTCGGCTGGGTGGGCCACTCCCACTCGGCGAGTTGCACCTGGGTCATCGTGTTCATCGTCTCGGCGGTGCCGATGACGCCCTTGGGCTTGCCGGTGGTGCCGCCGGTGTAGGCGATGGAGACCACGTGGTCGGGCGCCAGCAGTCGGGCCCGCAGTGGCACCTCGGGGTACGTCGCGGCCAGCGCCACCAGGTCAGTGCCGGTCTCGGCGAGCGTGTCCGGCACCGGACCGATGGTGAGCACCCGCTTGAGACCGTCGCAGCGTTCCAGCAGTTCGACGGCCCGGCCCGCGAAGACCGGGTCGACGATCAGGGTGTCGATGCCGGCGTCATTGATCACGTAGGCGTGGTCGTCGGCCGAGCCGAGCGGATGCAGGGCGGTCCGCCGGAACCCCTGGGTCTGGCCGGCGCCGAGGATGTAGAGCACCTCGGGGCGGTTCAGCGCCAGCAGCGCCGACGGGGTGCCGCCGAGTCCGTCGAAGGCCTGGACGTACTGGCTGATCCGGGTGGCGACGTCCCCACCTGTCAGCGTCACCGGCCCGCTGGGCGTATCGATCGAGATGACCGGGTCGTCGTGGTGGCGGCGCAAGGCCGCCACCATCAGATGGCCGTTGTGGGTTCCCCAGCGCAGTGTGTCCATGCCCCGATACTAGAACGTGTTCTATGTGCGAGGGAACCCCCTGCTCAAGCCGCACCCCTGCTCAACCCGCACCCCTGCTCAACCCGCACCCCTGCTCAGGCGAGCAGCTCGGCCACCTGCCTGACCTCGTCCGCGCCCCGACAGCTCAGCAGCAACGTGGTCACCCCGGTCGCCTCCCACTCGGCCACCCGCTCCTTGACATAGCCGGCGTCGCCGATGATGTGCATGTCGGTGACCAGCTCGTCGGGGATCAGCCCGGTCGCCTTCTCCTTCTCCCCGGCGAGGTAGAGCTCCTGCACCTGCGCCGCCAGATCGGCGTACCCCATCCGCTCGAAGACCTGCTTGTGGAAGTTCTGGTCCTTCGCACCCATCCCGCCCATGTAGAGGGACACGAAGGGCTTCATCGCGTCGATCACCGCCTGCCGGGCCGGACCGTTGTCCTCGGTGATCTGCAGGTGGCAGGTCGCGGCGATCTCGAAGTCCGCGCGTGTACGACGCGCTCCCGGACGCGCGAAACCCTCGTCCAGCCAGGGCTGGTACATGCCGGCGCTGGTCGGGGTGTAGAAGATCGGGATCCAGCCGTCGGCGATCTCGGCCGTCTGTGCGACGTTCTTGGGCCCCTCGGCGCCGAGCCAGATCGGCACGTCGGCCCGGAGCGGGTGCACGATCGGCTTCAGCGGCTTGCCCAGGCCCACCGCGCCCGGCCCGGCGTACGGGAGCGGGTGGTGCGGCCCGTCGTTGGTGACCGGCGCCTCGCGGGCGAGCACCTGGCGGATGATCGAGACCACCTCACGGGTGCGGGCCAGCGGCTTCGAGAAGGGTTGGCCGTACCACCCCTCCACCACCTGCGGGCCGCTCACGCCCATGCCCAGGATCACCCGTCCCCCACTGAGGTGGTCGAGGGTCAACGTGTGCATCGCGATCGAGGTCGGTGTCCGGCCGGACATCTGCACGATCGAGGTACCGAGCCGGACCCGGGAGGTCTCCCGTCCCCACCAGGCCAACGGGGTGAAGGCGTCGGAGCCCCACGCTTCGGCGGTGAAGATCGCGTCGAAGCCACTCGCCTCGGCCGCGGCGACCAGTTCCCCTACGCCGGCAGGGGGCTGCGCACCCCAATATCCCAACTGCAGACCCAACTTCATGCTGTCTCCTCGCGTCGATACCCTTGTGTAGCACACTAGAACATGTTTCAATTCTGAGCCATGACGTCCCCACTGACTGCGCCCATGCGGGTGTCCTTCGACTACACCCGGTCGGTCGGCCCCGTGCTGTCGAAGTTTCTCACCGGACTGCGTGATCAGCGCCTGATCGGCGGCCGCCTGGCCGACGGCCGGGTGGCGGTCCCCCCGCCCGAGTACGACCCGCAGACGCACCTCGCACTCACCGAATTCGTCGAGGTCGGCCAGACCGGCACGGTGGTCACCTGGTCCTGGGTCTCCGAGCCGGTGCCCGGGCAGCCGCTGGACCGTCCCTTCGCTTATGCGCTGGTCCTGTTCGACGGCTCCGACACCCCGATGCTGCACGCCCTGGACGTGCCGTCGGCCGACGCGGTCCGCACCGGCATGCGGGTCCGGGTGCGCTGGGCAGAGGAGCGCAGCGGCGTGATCACCGACATCGCCTGCCTCGAGCCGGCCGACGCCGACGCCGACGTCGCCGCCCAGGCCCCGGCGACAGGGGACGGCGAGGCCGTCACCGGCATCATCACCCCGGTCGACCTGCACTACACCTACGCCGCCTCCAGCGAGGAGTCGACGTTCTTCCGCGGGCTGGCCGAGGGCCGGCTGATCGGGCAGCGCTGCCCCACCTGCCACAAGGTCTACGTGCCGCCGCGCGGCGCCTGCCCCGTGGACGGCGTCGCCACCATCGAGGACGTGGAGTTGCCGCACACCGGCACCGTGACCACCTTCTGCATCGTCAACGTGCCGTTCCTCGGCCAGCGCATCGACCCGCCGTACGTCTCGGCGTACGTCCTGCTCGACGGCGCGGACATCGCCATCCAGCACCTGATCCTGGACATTCCCGCCGACGAGGTGCGGATGGGCATGCGGGTCGAGGCGGTCTGGCGCCCCCGCGAGGAGTGGGGCACCACGATCGAGAACATCAACGGATTCCGACCCACGGGTGAGCCCGACGCCGACTTCGCGTCCTTCGCCCAACACCTGTGAGAGGAGGCGTTATGAGAGACGTTGCTGTCGTCGGCTTCGCCCAACGCCAGATGGATGTGTTCCCCGGCTCCCCCACGATGGTGGAGCTGCTGGTGCCGCTGTTCGCCGAGTGCTACGAGCAGACCGGCTGGACCCGCTCGGACATCGACTTCTGGTGCTCCGGCTCGTCGGACTACCTGGCCGGCCGATCGTTCTCGTTCGTGCAGGCGGTGGACGCGATCGGTGCGCTGCCTCCGGTCAACGAGTCCCATGTCGAGATGGACGCGGCTTGGGCGCTCTACGAGGCCTGGGTCAAGATCCAGACCGGCGAGGTGGACACGGCTCTGGTCTACGGGTTCGGCAAGTCCTCGGCCGGGCTGTTGCGCCGAGTGCTGGCGCTCCAACTCGACCCGTACACGCTGACCCCGTTGTGGCCGGACACCGTCTCGCTGGCCGGCCTGCAGGCGCGGCTCGGGATCGAAGCGGGCCTCTGGGACGAGAAGGCGATGGCCGAGGTGGTCGCCCGCTCACTCACCGATGCGGAGGGGCGTGAGTACCCCATCCGCAGCGGCGCCACCACCGCTGCCGAGCTCCTCGCCGCTCCGCTGTACGCCGACCCGCTGCGCAAGCACGACTGCGCCCCGGTCACCGACGGCGCGGCTGCGATCGTGCTCGCTGCCGGCGACAAGGCCCGCGATGTCTGCGAGCGTCCCGCCTGGATCACCGGGATCGCCCACAACGTGGATTCCCTGCACCTGGGTGGCCGGGAGCTGACCACGTCGGCCAGCGCCACCCGGGCGGCTGCCGCCGTCGGCAGCCTCGACGGTGTCGAGATCGCCGAGCTGCACGCACCGTTCAGCCACCAGGAGCTGATTCTGCGCGAGGCACTCGGCCTGGGCGCCGACGTACGGATCTCCCCCTCGGGAGGGGCCCTGACCGGCAACCCGATGTTCTCCGCGGGGCTGATCCGGATCGGCGAGGCCGCCTCGTCGATCATCCGCGGGGAGGCCGGCCGGACCCTCGGCCACGCCACCTCGGGACCGCTGTTGCAACAGAACCTCGTGACTGTGATGGAGGCCTGAGATGGGCAAGGAACTCGCCGCCGTGATCGGGGTCGGCCAGACCCACCACCGCGCCAAGCGCGAGGACGTGTCGATGGCCGGCCTGTGCCGCGAGGCCATCGACCGGGCGCTCGCCGACGCGCAACTGACCTTCGACGACATCGATGCCGTGGTCGTCGGGAAGGCACCCGACCTGTTCGAGGGCGTGATGATGCCCGAGCTGTACCTCGCCGAGGCACTCGGTGCGGTCGGCAAGCCGCTGCTGCGGGTGCACACCGCCGGCTCGGTGGGCGGCTCGACCGCGATCGTGGCCTCGTCGCTGGTCAGCGCCGGGGTGCACCGTCGGGTGCTGACCGTGGCGTTCGAGAAGCAGTCGGAGTCCAACGCCATGTGGGCACTCAGTGTGCCGGTGCCGTTCGTGATGCCGGTGCATGCGGGTGCGGGTGGCTACTTCGCCCCGCACGTGCGCTCCTACATCCGCCGCTCCGGCGCGCCGACCCACATCGGGGCGATGGTGGCCGCAAAGGACCGCCAGAACGCGTTGAAGAACCCCTACGCGCACCTGCAGAACCCCGATACCACGGTGGAGTCGGTGCTCGCCTCGCAGATGCTCTGGGACCCGATCCGCTACGACGAGACCTGCCCGTCCTCCGACGGTGCCTGCGCCCTGGTGATCACCGACGCGGACACCGCCCGCTCGGCCGCCGCCCCGGCGTGGATCCATGCCACGGCGATGCGCTCGGAGCCGACCACGGCCGCCGAGCGTGACCAGGTGAACCCGCTGGCCGGCCGCGCCAACGCGGCGGCACTGTGGAAGCAGGCCGGGATCACCTCGCCGATCGACGAGATCGACGCGGCCGAGATCTACGTGCCGTTCTCCTGGTTCGAGCCGATGTGGCTGGAGAACCTCGGCTTCGCCGAGGAGGGGTCGGGCTGGAAGCTCACCGAGGCCGGGGAGACCCGGATCGACGGGCGGATCCCGGTCAACTGCTCCGGCGGCGTGCTCTCCTCGAACCCAATCGGCGCCTCCGGCATGCTCCGGTTCGCCGAGGCGGCGCTCCAGGTGCGTGGGATGGCTGGTGAGCACCAGGTGGACGGGGCCCGGCGGGCGCTCGGCCACGCCTACGGCGGCGGCTCCCAGTTCTTCGCCACCTGGGTCGTCGGCGCCACTCCCCCCTCCTGACGAGGTGTCACATCTGGTCGGCCGAGGTGTCACATCTGGTCGCGCGAGGTGTCACATCTGGTCGCCACAAGCCCCGCGGTGATGGCCACCCACCGCGACCTGACCGGCGGGTGCGTAGCCTGTCACGCGTGATCGAACTGCGCACCCCGACCGAGATCGAGCAGATGCGACCCGCCGGCCGATTCGTGGCCGACGTACTCGCTCAGGTGTCGGCTGCCGCCGACGTCGGCGTCAACCTGCTCGAACTCGACGAGTTGGCCCACCGGTTGATCCGCGAGCGCGGTGCCACGAGTTGCTACGTCGACTACCACCCGTCGTTCGGCGGTTCTCCCTTCGGGCACGTGATCTGTACGTCGGTCAACGACGCCGTGCTGCACGGCCTTCCGCACGACTACGTGCTGGCCGACGGCGACCTGCTCAGCCTGGATTTCGCCATCAGCCTGGACGGGTGGGTCTGCGACTCGGCGGTGAGCCTGATCATCGGCACGCCGCGGGAGCGTGACGAGTGGCTGATCGAGGTGAGCCGGCGCGCCCTCGCAGCCGGCATCGCCGCGGCCCAGCCGGGAGGGCACCTGGGTGACATCTCGGCCGCGATCGGAGACGTGGCCCGGGCAGAGGGACTGTCGGTGAACATGCAGTTCGGCGGACACGGCGTCGGCCGCACCATGCACGAGGATCCGCACGTCCCCAACGACGGGCGGCGCGGGCGAGGGCTCAAGCTCAAGCCGGGCCTGGTGCTGGCGATCGAACCGTGGTTCCTGCACACCACCGACGACATCTACACGGATCCGGACGGGTGGACGCTGCGGAGCGTGGACGGGTCCCGGGGTGCGCACAGCGAGCACACCGTCGCGATCACCCCCGACGGCCCCCTCGTCCTCACCGCCCCACCGACGAAGTAGCCCTTCTGGTCCGCCGAGGTCTCACTTCTCGGCGCACGAGGTCTCATTTCTCGGCGCACGAAGTGTCACTTCTCGCCCGCCGAGCACCCCGAACTGGTCAGCGACGCCACTGCCGGTCCACTGCCTCGCGCGCGTACCGCCGCTTGGCCACCGCAGAACGCTCACGGATCACCGCACGCAGCTCGTCCAACCAGGCGGACAGCCGCTCGCCGGCCAGATCCTCCTTGCGTACGACGATCACGTGCCACCCGTGGGCAGCCAGCCACGCGCGCCGACGCTGATCTCGCACCGCGTGCTCCGGACCGTGGAACTCCTCGCCGTCGTACTCGACGGCGATGCGCCACTCGGGATAGGCATGATCGAGACGCCACAGCACCCGACCGTCCACGGCGATCTCCCACTGGAGCATCGGCGCGGGCAGACCGTCTCGGAGAATCGCCATCCGGCACCACGACTCCCCCGGCGACTCGGCCAGCGCGGAGGCGAGGGGTGCCAATCGGCGCACCTGTGTCACTCCACGCCGGCCCTTGAATCGTGGCAGCGCCCGCTGGAAGTCCTGCACACAGAGGCCGCAGTGGCGCATGAAAGCGTCAAGTACCGCGAGCGCCCGCGCGTCACCACGCAGGCACGCCAGGTCCATCGCGGTACGCAACGGTGTGGTCACCCGGACTCCGCACACGCTGACGATGTCGTGGGCGGCCAGATCCCGCTTCCCGCCGACGAACTCGCGGCGGCGGGAAGCCTGGGCGCCACCGACCGAGACGACCTCGAGCCGCGGTGGCCGACCTCGTTCACTGGGTTCGAGGGCATCGATCCCGTGCAGCCACGCGGCCGACCGGTCCACCACCACGGCATGCCGCGGGAGGATCAGGCTGGCCGCCTCCGCCCGAGTCTCCAGGGTGTCTGGCACCGCCGCATGGGCGTAGACGCCGTGGAGCACTCGTCGTACCAGCCCGGCCTCGAGCCATCGCCTCAACTGTCGATCCGTGATGCCGAGGTGCGGCAGCTGGCTGCGGGTGAAGAACCGGTCGGGAATCTGAGTCATACCCTGGATCTACCCGGGGTCACCGCGACCAAACTCGTGGGCGAACGCCCTGTGGAGAACTCAGACGAGCCGCGACCCTGTGGAGAGCAAGCGGCCCCTCCCCGACCAGAAATGACATCTCGGCCGCCGAAGTCTGACACTTCGGCGGCCGAGATGAGCTACTTCGTCAGCGGTAGGCGACCTGGAGGTCCTTGACGCCGTTGATCCAGGCGTGCCGGAGGCGGTCGGGCTCACCGAGCTGGCGAATGTTGGGAGCATGGTCGGCCAGCGAGTTGAGCATGATGTCGATCTCCATCCGGGCCAGGTTCGCCCCGATGCAGTAGTGGGCGCCATGGCCACCGAAGCCCACGTGCGGGTTCGGGTCGCGCATCACGTCGAAGCGGAACGGGTCGTGGAACACGTCCTCGTCGAAGTTGGCGCTGGCGTAGAACATCGCCACCCGCGCACCCTCCTGGACCTCCACGCCGCCGACTTCGACGTCACGCAGCGCGGTGCGCTGGAAGGAGACCACCGGCGTCGCCCAGCGGACGATCTCGTCCACCGCGGTCTTGGGACGCTCACGCTTGTAGAGCTCCCACTGGTCGGGGTTCTGGAACAGCGCGTGCATGCCGTGCGTGATCGCGTTCCGGGTGGTCTCGTTGCCGGCCACGGCCAGCAGGATCACGAAGAAGCCGAACTCGTCGTCGTTGAGCGCGTGCCCGTCGACGTCCGCGGTGATCAGCTTGGTGATGATGTCGTCCTTGGGGGCGCCTCGCCGCTCCTCGGCGAGCGCCATCGCGTAGCCGAGGATCTCCACCGACGCGGACTCCGGGTCGCCGGGGACGTCGGGGTCGTCGTACGACATCATCTGGTTCGACCAGTCGAAGAGCTTGCTCCGGTCCTCCTGCGGTACGCCGAGCAGTTCGGCGATCGCCTGCAGCGGCAGTTCGGCGGCGACATCGTCGACGAAGTTGCCCTCGCCCTTCTCGACGGCCTCCTCGACGATCCGGTTGGCCCGGCTCCGCAGCGCCTCCTCGAGAGCGTTCACCGCACGCGGGGTGAACCCACGGGAGATGATCTGCCGCAGTCGGGTGTGGTCCGGCGGGTCGTGGTGGATGAGCATCGCGCCCTGCAGCTCCACCTGGTCGCGGGTCATGTCCTCGGCGAACCGGATGATCACGCCGTTGCGCTGGGTGGAGAAGTCCTTGCTGTTCTTGGACACCGCCAGAACGTCCTCGTGCTTGGTCACCGCCCAGTAGCCGGTGTCGAGGAAGCCTGCGCGGGCCTCCGGTTCCTGCTCCACCCACGCCACCGGAGTGGTACGCCGGAGCTCCCGGAAGGCGTCGTGGGGCACACCTACCTGCATGCGGCTGGGGTCGGTCAGGTCAAGCCCTGTGAATACCGGGGGCGAGATGGTCACTGGAATCCTCCGTGGTGCATCGGCCAAGACTGGAACACGTTCTAGTGAGAGAGATTACATACTCTCGGTTTGTTACGGAAGGGCCACGGCCGAATTTCTCCCTGAGAGTTTGCCCAGGACTGGCGCAGAACGAGAACGTGTTCTAATTTGGTGCCATGGGAAACCCAGTCATCGTCGAAGCTACCCGCACCCCCCTTGGCAAGCGCAAGGGCTGGCTCGCGGGCGTCCACCCCGCCGAGTTGCTCGGTGCCGTCCAGGTCGAGGTCATCAAGCGCTCCGGCATCGACGCCAACCTCATCGATCAGGTGATCGGCGGCTGCGTCACCCAGGCCGGTGAACAGTCCAACAACATGGTCCGCCGCGCGTGGATGCATGCCGGCCTGCCCAACCACACCGGGTCCACCGTCATCGACGCCCAGTGCTCCTCGGCTCAGCAGAGCGCGCACCTGATCAACGCCATGGTGCTGGCCGGTGTCATCGACGCCGGCATCGCCTGCGGCGTGGAGTCGATGTCCCGGATCCCGCTGGGCGGCAACGTCCCCAAGTACGCCGGTGACCCGCGGCCGCCGTCGTGGTCGATCGACCTGCCGGACCAGTTCACCGGCGCCGACCGGATCGCCAGGGATCGTGGCTTCACCCGCGAGCAGGTCGACCAGTTCGGCCTCTGGTCGCAGCAGAAGGCACGCGCGGCCGCGGACGCGGGTCACTTCGAGTCGCAGATCTTCGCGCTGGAGGCGCCGGTCCTCGACGCCGAGGGCCAGCCGACCGGCGAGACCACCCTGGTCGACCGGGACCAGGGCATCCGGGACACGAACCTGGAGGCGTTGGCGGGCCTCAAGCCGGTGCTCGAGGGCGGCATCCACACCGCCGGCACCTCCTCGCAGATCTCTGACGGCGCCTCGGCGATGTTGATCATGGACTCGGACCTGGCCGCCTCGCTGGGCCTGCGCGCCCGCGCCCGGATCGTCTCGTCCTGCCTGGTCGGCGCCGACCCCTACTACCACCTCGACGGCCCGGTGCAGGCCACCGAGAAGCTGCTCGCCGACACCGGCATGAGCATCGGCGACATCGACCTCTGTGAGGTCAACGAGGCCTTCGCCGCCGTGGTGATGTCCTGGGCCAGCGTGCACCAGGTGCCGGAGGAGAAGATCAATGTCAACGGCGGCGCCATCGCGCTGGGTCACCCGGTGGGCTCGACCGGCACCCGGCTGCTGACCGCGGCGCTGCACGAGTTGGAGCGCCGCGACGCCAGCACCGCTCTGGTCGCCATGTGCGCCGGCGGCGCCCAGGCCTCGGGCACCATCATCGAGCGCCTCTGACTCCGGATGACCCCGGAGAGCCTCGACCGGCAGTGACGAACGGCTGCTGAGTTCCCCCTCCGGGGCGCTCAGCAGCCGTTGTCATGAACCGTGGTGGACAGCGGTTCGGGTCAGGAGACGCCGTACACCGGCTCGGGGGCCGCTCCCTCGGCCAGCAGCGCGTCGACGACGTCACCGAGCTCCTCGGCCCGCCAACGCCGACCCGCGTCCCGGGAGGCCCCGTGCCTCCATCCATCCTCGAGCGTGAGCTTGCCGCCCTCGATCTCGAAGACCCGACCGGTGACGTGGCCCGCCGCGACGGAGGCCAGCCAGGCCACCACCGGCGAGTTGTCCTCCGGTTCGGGCATCGCCGAGGTGTCGAAGGCACCCTCGGTCATCCGGGTCTTCGCGACCGGCGCGATCGCGTTCACGGTGACGCCGTACCGCCCCAACTCGGCCGCAGCGACCAGGGTCAGCCCGGCGATCCCCGCCTTGGCGGCGGAGTAGGTGCCCTGACCGATGGAGCCCTGCAGTCCGGCGCCCGAGGAGGTGTTGATCACCCGCGCGGCCGGCTGCCGCCCCTCCTTGGACTCCGCACGCCACCAGGCTCCCGCATGCCGCAGGGGCGCGAAGTGGCCCTTGAGGTGGACCCGGATCACCGCGTCCCACTCCTCCTCGCTGGTGTTGACCAGCATCCGGTCGCGGACGAAGCCGGCGTTGTTGACCAGGATGTCCAGTCCGCCGAACGTGTCGATCGCCTGGGCCACCATCGCCTCGGCCTCGCCGAAGTCGGCCACGTCGGCCCCGTTGGCCACCGCCTCGCCGCCGGCGGCCCGGATCAGCGAGACGACCTCCTCGGCCGGGCTCTCCCCGGTCCCCTCACCGGCCAGCGAGACGCCGTAGTCGTTGACGACCACCTTGGCGCCCTGGCTGGCCAGTTCCAGCGCGTGCGCGCGGCCGATGCCGCGCCCCGCCCCGGTGACGATCGCGACGCGGCCTTCCAAGATCCTGCTCATCCCTGCTCCTGTTGGTTGACGATGATGCCGAAGACCGGGGGTTCGCCACCGCCGTGGCAGGCGACCTTGGCCCCGGAGACGTAGGAGGCCAGATCGCTGGCCAGGAAGGCGGCGACGTCGCCGACCTCCTCGGGTCGCGCCATCCGACCCAAGGGGATGGTCGCCTCGATCGCCGCGACGGTGCGGTCGCTGCCGTAGTGGTCGTCGGTCTGCTCGGTGCGGCAGAGGCCGACCTCGATGGAGTTGATCCGCACCTTGGGTGCCCACTCCACGGCCAGCGAGACGGTGAGTGCGTCGACGCCCGCCTTGGCAGCGCCGTACGCCGCAGTGCCCGGCGAGGGCCGGGTCGCTGAGATCGAGGAGATGTTCACGATCGCGCCACCCCCGGACTGCTGCTGCATCACCCGGTTGGCGGCCTGGGCGACGAGCAGCGGCGCGTTCAGGTTGAGTCCGAGGATCTTGTCGTGGAAGCGCGGGGAGGCCTCGGCGGCCAACGCGTACGGCGCTCCCCCGGCGTTGTTGACCAGGATGTCCAGACGGGACTCCTCGGCCACGATCCGGTCGATCAGTGCGGCGACCGAGTCGGGGTCGCGTACGTCGCAGGTCAGGTGCCGGGTGCCCGGCTCGGGGGCGTCCACCTCGGAGCGGGCACAGGTCACCACGGTGGCGCCGGCGGCGACGAGGCGTCGGGCGATGCCCAGCCCGATGCCGCGACTGCCGCCGGTGACCAGGGCAACCCGGCCGGTGAGGTCGATGTGCAGTGCCATCAGCGCTCCTGTCGTCGTCAAGGGGTCGAGCCCGAACCAAGCAAGTGTTAGGGTACCAAGCAAACATTAGGTTTGGAGGAGTGATGGGCATCAGCTCCGTCCTACGGGACGACCACATCCGGGTGATCACCGTCGATCGACCCCCTGTCAACGCACTCAGGGTCGCCGATTGGTTCGAGCTGGCCGGCACACTCGACGACGCAGGTCGCGACCCCGAGACCCACGTGGTGGTGCTGCGCGCCGAGGGCCGCGGCTTCAACGCCGGCGTGGATATCAAGGAGATGCAACACACCAGCGGCTTCGAGGCGCTGATCGGCGCCAACAAGGGCTGCTTCGCCGCCTTCAAGGCCGTCTATGAGTGCCCCGTCCCGGTGATCGCCGCCGTCAACGGCTTCTGCCTCGGCGGTGGCATCGGCCTGGTCGGCAACGCCGACTGCGTGATCGCCTCCGAGGACGCCTACTTCGGGGTCCCCGAGGTGAAGCAAGGCGCCCTCGGCGCCGCCACCCACATGGCCAGACTGGTCCCCCAGCACCTGATGCGCACGCTGTACTACACCGCGCGCACCATCCCCGCCAGCCAACTCGTCGCCTACGGCACGGTACTGGAGGTGGTGCCCCGCTCCGAACTCGACGGGGCCGCGCTCACGGTCGCCGCCGAGATCGCCGCTCAGGACCCCCGAGTGATCCGGGCCGCCAAAGAGGCGCTCAACGGCATCGACCCGGTCGACGTGAACCGCTCGTACCGGTTCGAGCAGGGCTTCACCTTCGAGCTCAACCTGCTCGGCGTCAGCGACGAGCTCCGGGACGACTTCGCGGGCACTCGCAAGGCCGATCAGCACAATGCGGGGACTGCCAGCGGCGAGGGGGTGGCCCGATGACCCGTCCCCGCGACAAGCAGATGTCCATCGACGACGTCGTCTCCCGGATCTCCAGCGGGATGACCATCGGCATCGGCGGCTGGGGGCCCCGACGCAAGCCGATGGCCCTGGTGCGGGCGCTGCTGCGCAGCGATGTCACCGACCTGACCGTGGTCAGCTGGGGTGGCGCCGACGTCGGCCTGCTGGCCGAGGCCGGCAAGATCCGGCGACTGGTCTACGCCTTCGTCTCCCTCGATTCGATCCCCCTGGAGCCACTCTTCGCCAAGGCCCGCCAGGACGGCACCATCCCCGAGATCGCCGAATGGGACGAAGGGATGTTCTTCACCGGCCTGAAGGCGGCCTCGGAACGCCTCCCGTTCCTGCCGATGCGCGCCGGCCTCGGCTCCGACGTACTGACGAACAATCCCGACCTGTCCCTGGTCACCAGCCCCTACCCGGCTGCCGACGGCGTGCACGAGGAGTTCGTGGCGGTGCCGGCCCTCAACCTCGACGTGGCGCTGGTGCACATGAACCGTGCCGACGTGCACGGCAACGCCAGCTACCTGGGGCCGGACCCCTACTTCGACGACCTGTTCTGCATGGCTGCCCAGCAGGCGTTCGTGAGCTGTGAGCAGATCGTGGACACGGCAGGGCTGACCGTCGACGCCCCGGTGCAGCGACTGCTGATCCACCGCACCCAGGTCGACGGGGTGGTCGAGACGCCGAACGGCGCGCACTTCACCACCTGCACCCCGGACTACGAACGCGACGAGGCGTTCCAGAAGCACTACGCCAGGTCGGCCGCCGACCCCCAGTCGTGGGCGGCGTTCAAGGCCCGGTTCCTCAGCGGCGACGAGGCGGCGTACCAGACCGCGGTCGCCGACTGGCGCCGTTCCGATCAACACGGGGAGAAGGGCAAGTGAGCGACGTGACCCGCGCCGAGATCTGCGCGACCGCCATCGCGGACACCTTCGCCGGCGACGGCGAGATCTTCGCCTCGCCGATGGGGCTGATGCCGACGCTGGGCGTCCGGCTGGCCAAACTGACCTCCAACCCGGACCTGGCGATCAGCGACGGTGAGTCGCTCTTCCTGGCCGGGGTGCCGCCGCTGGGCAGCGGCCGCGAGGTCGTCGAGGGCTGGATCCCGTTCCGCAGGGTGTTCGACGTCGTCGCCAACGGCCCTCGGCACGTGATGATGGGCGCCACCCAGATCGACCGGCACGGCAACCAGAACATCTCCGCGATCGGCGACTTCGCCCGCCCCAGCAGGCAACTCCTCGGCTCTCGCGGAGCGCCCGGCAACACGGTGAACAACCGTACGTCGTACTGGGTGCCGAAGCATTCGCCGCGAGTCTTCGTCGAGGCCGTCGACGTGGTCACCGGCGTCGGCCCTCGCCGGGCTCGCGAGGCCGGAGTCGCTGCCACCCGGTTCCACGACCTCGGACGGATCGTGACCAACCTCGGTGTCTTCGATGTCCGCGGCCCCGACGACACCGTGCGCCTGCTCTCCACCCACCCCGGGGTCTCCGTCGCCGACGTGCAGCAGGCCTCCGGCTTCGAGGTGTACGTCGGCGCCGAGGTGCCGAACACCCGCGAGCCGTCCGCCGGAGAACTGATGCTGATCCGGGAGATGCTCGACCCCCGCGGCCTGCGCTACCGCGAGGTCCCCAAGCCGGAGGAACAGTGATGGTCGAGCAACTGCTGCGCACCCCGCTCACCGAACTCGTCGGCGTCCGGCACCCGGTGGTGCAGACCGGGATGGGTTGGGTGGCCGGCCCGCGACTGGTCAGCGGCACCGCGAACGCCGGCGGCCTGGGCATCCTGGCCAGCGCCACGATGACCATCACCGAACTCGAGGCCGCGATCGTCGAGGTGAAGGGACGCACCGACGCCCCCTTCGGAGTGAACCTGCGCGCCGACGCCGCCGATGCTCAGCAGCGCTGCGACCTGCTGATCGAGCACGGCGTCAAGGTCGCCTCCTTCGCACTGGCGCCGAAGCCCGAGCTGATCGCCAGGCTCAAGGAGCATGGCCTCGTGGTGATCCCCTCGGTGGGCCTGCCCAAGCACGCCCGGAAGGTCGCCGAGTGGGGCGCCGACGCGGTGATGATCCAGGGCGGTGAGGGCGGCGGTCACACCGGCTCGGTGCCGACCACGCTGCTGCTGCCCAGCGTGCTGGATGCCGTCGACATCCCGGTGATCGCCGCCGGCGGCTTCTTCGACGGTCGCGGCCTGGCCGCGGCCCTCTCCTACGGCGCTGCCGGGATCGGGATGGGCACCCGCTTCCTGCTGACCCAGGACTCTGCGGTCCCGGACGCGGTCAAGGAGCTCTACCTGTCCCACGACGTCAACGGCACCGTGGTCACCGACAAGGTGGACGGGATGCCGCACCGGATGTTGCGCACGAAGCTGGTGGAGGAGTTGACCGAGACCGGTGCCCTGAAGCGACTCGGACCGACGATGCGCCGGACCCGGGCGTTCAAGAAGGAGTCTCAGATGTCGTGGCCGGCGCTGCTCAAGGATGGCCGGGCGATGAAGAAGGCGCAGGGCCGGACACTGGCGCAGATGGCGTTGGCCGCGAACACCCCGATGATGCTCAAGGCCGGGCTGGTCGAGGGTGACACCTCGGCCGGAGTGCTGGCCTCGGGCCAGGTGGTCGGTGTGCTGGACGACCTGCCCAGTTGTGCCGAACTGATCGACCGGGTGGTCATCGAGGCGGCCGAGTGTCTGCGGCGAGCGAGCGGCTACCTCGTTTGACTCAGTCACACCTTGAGTTCGGTATCAGAACAGATACCATCGATTCATGGCGATGACTCTGCGACTTACTGAGGAAGACACTCAGGCCCTGCGTGCCCGAGCCGACGCTGAGGGCCGCTCCATGCAGGAAGTCGCCCTGCAGGCCGTGCGCGACTACGTGGAGACCACCAGCCGTCGCGAGTTCTTGGACCGCGTCCTCGACTCGGAGTTGCCGCGGTACGCCGAGGCACTTGAGCGACTCGGCCAGTGATCCATCTCGACTACGTCGACCTTCTCCACATCGCAACACGGACCCTCGGGCAGACTCCGGAAGTCCGTGATCCGGGGTTGCTGGAGAGTGCCGCGGCACGCCCCAGAGCTACCGTCTTCGGCGAAGATGCCTACCCGACCCTGGAGACCAAGGCCGCCGCATTGACCCATTCCCTGGCGAAGAACCACCCCTTGGTGGACGGCAACAAGCGACTCGCCCTCGCCGGCCTCATCGCCTTCCTGGGTGTCAACGGGCGGCGGCTGACCTGGACCAACGACGAGGCCTACGACGTCGTCATGGCGATCGCGGCCGGAGAGCTCGACACGATCGAGGACATCGCGGACGAGATCCGCCGAGCAACGAAGGAGTGGTGAGGCGCATGGCCGACCACAGCCACAGTCACAAAGCACAGTTCATCGAGGCCGCGCTGGATGCCGGCGTGCTCCGCTTCGGCGAGTTCACGCTCAAGTCCGGGCGTCAGTCGCCCTACTTCTTCAACGCGGGCGGCTTCGACACCGGCGCGAAGTTGGCCGCGCTGGCCCGCGGCTATGCGGCGGCGATCGCCGACTCCGGTGTCGAGTACGACGTGCTGCTGGGACCGGCGTACAAGGGGATCCCGCTGGTGGCCGCAACCAGCGTGCAACTGGCCGAGCAGCACGGCATCGATGCCCCGTGGTGCTTCAACCGCAAGGAGGCCAAGGGCCACGGCGAGGGTGGCCTCTTCGTCGGCGCAGCGCTGGCCGGCCGGGTTCTGGTGGTCGACGACATCATCACCGCGGGCACCGCGATCCGCGAGGTGGCGGCACTGGTGGCGGCGGCCGGCGCCGCACTGGCCGGTGTGGTGGTCTCGATCGACCGGCAGGAGCGCGGCACCGGTGATCTGACCGCGATCGAGGAGGTGCGCCGCGACTTCGGTGTCCCGGTGACCGCGATCGTCACCCTCGACGACATCGTCGCCCACCTGCGGTCCACCGGTCGGCATGCCGAGCACCTGCCTGCGATCCTGGCCTACCGGGAGCAGTACGGGGCTCGCTGAGGGCCAGAATCCGCTCGACTCGGGCATCCGACGTGCGTCAGAGTGCTCCCATGGATGCGATCCAGGACCGACTCTTCCCCACCGCGACCTGCTTCGGGTGCGGACCAGCCAGCGAGAAGGGGCTGCGGCTGAAGTCGTTCCCCGACGGCGACCGGGTGGTGGCCCGTTTCACCTCCTGGCCCGAGCACGACAACGGCATCGGCTACCTCAACGGCGGCATCATCGCCACCGTGCTGGACTGCCACAGTGGCGCGGCCGTGCAGCACACCGCCGATGATCGCGGCTGGCATCCACTCGATGGTGCCCTGCTCGCCTTCGTCACCGCCGGGTTGGATGTCCGCTACCGCCGCCCGGCACCGTTGGCCACCGAGGTGGAGTTGATCGCGGAGCTGGTCGACGCGAGCGAGGATGCCATCACCGTGCACACCCGGATGGAGTTCGCCGGCAAGGTGCACGCCGAGGCCGAGGCCTTCTGGAAGCGCTGGCGCCCCCGCTGAGGCGGCCACAAACCCCACCTCGGCCGGCCACAAGCCCCACTTCGCGGCATGAAAGACTGGGGGGGTGCGCGTCTCAGCCAAGTCCGACTACGCCCTGCGGGCGCTCATCGAGATGACTACCCGCACCGACTCGAGGCCTGTCTCGGCCGAGGAACTCGGCCGGCTGCAAGACATCCCACCAGGATTCCTGCAAGCGATCCTGGCTGATCTGCGCAAGGCCGACATCGTGATCTCGCAGCGCGGTCAGTCCGGGGGCTGGCGGCTGGCCCGCGCAGCAGAGGATGTCTCGGTGGCCGACGTGATCCGGGCGGTGGACGGTCCGCTGGTCTCGGTCTACGGCGTACGCCCAGAGTCGGTGAACTACAACCCGACCGCACAGGGCCTCCAGCATGTCTGGATCGCTGCCCGCGACGCACTCCGCGAGGTCGTCGAGCAGGTGTCGATCGCCCACCTCGCGGACCGGGACCTGCCGTCCCTGGTCCGCGAGCGAGTGGCCGACGACGACGCCTGGCAGCCGCACTGACCCCCTGATCACACGGCGATGGAGACCCGCGCAGCGCGCGGCACCGGGGAGAGCCAGACCGTCTGGCCGTGGGCGAGCCCCAACTCGCGTGCATGCGAGCGGGTCATCTCGACCGCGACCGCCTCTCCGTCGTCGGTGAGCACGGTGAGCCGCACCCAGAACCCGACCCGCTGTATCCGGGAGATGGTCCCTTCGATGCCACCGACCGCCAACGGGCTGGTGGCCACCTCGATGTCGTGCGGCCGGAACAGAGTGCCGCCCAGCGTGGTCGCCTCACCTAGGAAGCTCATCACGAACTCGTTCGCGGGTCGATCGTAGAGATCGTCGGGTGACCCCACCTGCTCCACCCTGCCGTGGTTGATCACCACGATCTCGTCAGCCACCTCCATCGCCTCCTCCTGGTCATGAGTAACGAAGACGGTGGTCACCTGCACCTCGTCGTGCAGGCGCCGCAGCCACTCGCGCAGTTCCTTGCGCACCTTCGCGTCGAGCGCCCCGAACGGTTCGTCGAGCAGGAGTACGGTCGGCTGCACGGCCAGCGCCCGGGCCAATGCCATCCGCTGCCGCTGACCGCCGGAGAGTTGCGACGGCAGCCGATCGGCGAACTGGGACAGGTGCACCAACGACAGCAGTTCGTCGACGCGTTGGGTGATCTCTGCGCGTGGGCGTTTGCGGATCTCCATGCCGAAGGAGACGTTGCGGGCCACGGTGAGATGCTTGAAGACCGCGTAGTGCTGGAAGACGAACCCCACGTTGCGACGCTGCGGGGGCAACTGGGTGGCGTCGGTCCCCTCGATCTCGATGCTGCCGCTGTCGGCGCTCTCCAGCCCGGCGATGATCCGAAGCAGTGTCGACTTGCCACCGCCGGAGGGTCCCAGCAACGCGGTGAGTTGCCCGGTGGGGATGCTTACGTTCACGTCGTCGAGGGCGACGAAGCCGCCGAAACGTTTGTTGACGCCTCGTACGTCGATGCTCATCAGATTGCCTTTCTCAGATTCGATGCCGGGGACGGAGTGCGCCGACCACGACGATGCACAGGACCGAGACCATGGCCAGCCCGAACGCGATCGCGTTCGCCCCTGCCTGATCGAAGTTGAGGTAGAGCTCCTCGACGGCCAGCGTGGCGGTCCGCGTCTCCCCCAAGACGTTGCCCGAGACCACCTTGACCGCCCCGAACTCGCCCAGTGATCTGGCCGTGGACAGCACTACCCCGTAGATCACCGCCCACTTGATCGCCGGCAGTGTGATCCGCCAGAACGTCTGCGCGCTGCTGGCGCCCAGGCTCTTGGCCGCCTGCTCCTGGTCGGTGCCGATCTCGGTGAGCACCGGGACCACCTCGCGGATCACCAGCGGCAGCGCGACGAACGCGGTCGCCATCACCAGCCCCGGCGTGGAGAAGATCACCCGGATCCCCAGGCTCTCCAGGAACGGACCGAACCATCCGTCACGGCCCCCATAGACCAGCACCAGGGCCAGTCCGACCACCACCGGCGAGACCGCGAGCGGCAGGTCGAGCAGCGCACTCAGCAGACGCTTGCCGGGGAACTCATAGCGCACCAGGAACATCGACATCGCCACCCCGAAGACGGTGTTGATCACCACCGCGATGCCCGCCACCAGGACGGTCAGTTGCAGCGCGTGCACGACCCCCGGATCGGTGAAGACCATCACCATGGCGTCGAGGCCGTTGGTGAAGGCGTTCGTGGCCACCAGGCTCACCGGCCAGGCGACCAGCATCAGCAGGTAGCCGGCGACCAGCGCCCGCAGGAACCATCGGCTAACCACGATCGGCCACCCTTCGTTGCATCGCGTCGAGGACGACGATCACCGCAAGCGAGATCACCAACAGCAGCGCGGCGACGCTGGCCGCACCGGCCAGGTTGTCGTTCTCGATGCTGCCGAGGATCCGGACCGAGGCGACCTCGGAGCGGTAGGGCAGGTTGCCCGACAGCAGGACCAGGGAGCCGTACTCCCCTACGCCGCGGGCGAAGGACAGTGCGGCGCCGGCGGTGATCGCGGGCACCAGGGCAGGCAGGATCACCCGTCGGAAGGTGGTGGCTCGGCTGGCGCCGAGCGAGGCAGCCGCCTCCTCCACCTCGACCTCCAGTTCCTCGAGCACCGGTTGCACCATCCGCACCACGAACGGCAGCGTGACGAAGAGGAAGGCGAGGAACACTGAAGCCGGGGTGTAGGCCAGTTCCAGACCGACCGGACTGTCCTTGCCGTAGAGGGAGAGCAGGACCAGCCCGGCGACCAGGGTGGGCAGCGCGAACGGAAGGTCGATGAGCACCTCCAGGGCGCCCTTGCCCCAGAATCGGTCACGCACCAGCACCCAGGCGATCAGGGTGCCCATCACCACGTTCACCAACGTCACGGCTGCTGCGGAGAGCAGGGTGAGGCGGATCGCGGCGAAGGTCTGCGGGTGGGTCACCGTGCTCCAGAACGCCCCCCAGCCACCCTCGCTTGCGGTGATCAGCACGGCGCACAGCGGGATCAGGACCAGCATGCTGAACCAGATCATGGCGACGCCGAGGCCGATCCCCGAGGCGGTAGTCAGGTTCGTCTGGAGCAGCGGCCGCCCCCTGGGGAGCGGTCGCTGCTCAAGATCCGCTGGCGGCGTCTCGGGGCGCGTGGGAGCCCAGGTCATGACGCCTTGCCCGAGGCGGCGATGGCGCGGGAGACGATGCCGTCGGACTCGTCGAAGAACTTGGCCGTCAACGCTGCCCAGCCACCGAAGTCGTCATGGACGGTGAGCAGCGTGGGCACCGCCGGGAACGGGTCGGTGGGGTCGGCCGCGCCCTCGACGACACCGCCGAAGTCCACGTCGTCACGGATCGGCCGGAACCCCTTGAGGGCGAACTGTCGCTGTCCAGCGTCACTGAGCACGAAGTCCAGCCAGGCTGTCGCGACCGGGCCCGCATCCTTGAGGATGGTGCCGGGGTTCTCGATCAGGATCGTGGTGTCCGGGATGACGTACTCGAAGCCCTGCCCGCTCTGCGCGGCCAGGATCGCCTCGTTCTCATAGGCCATCAGCACGTCGCCGGTGCCGCCGAGGAATGCGGTGGTCGCGTCTCGCCCGGAGTTGGGAAGCGCCACCACGTTGGCGAAGAACCTGTCCAGATACTCAGTAGCGGCACCCTCGTCCCCATCGTCGGAGATGACCTGTCCCCAGGCGGCCAGCGCGTTCCAGCGCGCCGCGCCGGAGGAGGCGGGATTGGGGGTCACGATCTCCACGCCGGGCTTGACCAGGTCTTCCCAGCTGCGAATGTTCTTGGGGTTGCCGTCTCGGACGCCGAAGACCACGATGGACGTCGAGACGACTCCCTTGTTCTCGCCCTGATCCCAGTTCTCCTCCACCAGGCCCGCGTCGACGAGCCGAGTGACGTCGGTGGCCACCGAGAGGTGCACGTAGTCGGCCTTGAGTCCAGCGGCCACGGCGCGACTCTGGTCTCCGGAGGCACCGTACGACGTTCGGAAGCTCACCCCCTGCCCCGCCTCGGTCTTGGCGAACTCGTCGGCGATCGCCTTGTTCGCGGCTTCTGGGACCGCGAAGCCGACGACGCTCAGCGACGCGTGGTCGGCCGGGCGTTCCGCTCCCATGGCGCATCCTGTCAGCGCCAGCACTCCCGCTGTGGCTACGGCGACATTGCGCATGCTTCTCATCGGTGCTCCTCGGTGGTGGTGGTGGTGGACGGGGCCGCAAGGGCCTTTGAACTCGAGTTACTAACTAATGTCGCGCAAGTTACTATACTTTTGAGTCAACGACGAACTCGGCTGGCGTGAAGTGACTCGAATCACCTCATCTCACGGCGCACCGGACCCGACAGCACATCACCGGCGCACCGCCAGACGACGTACCCGGTGCGTCCAGAACTGCCACTTCGGAGGACGAGAAGTGGTACCTCGGGGGACGAGAAGTGGTACCTCGGGGGTCAGAGGCGTTCGATGATGGTGACGTTGGCCTGGCCGCCACCCTCACACATCGTCTGCAGGCCGTAGCGTCCGCCGGTGCGCTCGAGCTCGTTGAGCAGGGTGGTCATCAGCCGGGTGCCGGTGGCGCCGATCGGGTGACCCAGGGCGATGCCGCCGCCGTTGACGTTGACCTTCTCGTGCGGCACGTCCAGTTCGGCCATCCAGGCCAGCACCACCGACGCGAATGCCTCGTTGCACTCGAAGAGGTCGATGTCCTCGACCGACATGCCGGCCTTGGCCAGCGCATGCTTGGTGGCCCTGATCGGGCCGGTGAGCATCCAGATCGGGTCGTCGCCGCGCACCGAGAGGTGATGGATCCGGGCCCGCGGCGTCAACCCGTGCTCGGCCACCGCCTGCTCGGAGGCGATCAGCATCGCCGAGGAGGCGTCACAGATCTGGGAGGCGACAGCAGCGGTGATCCGCCCGCCGGGAGCCAGCGGCTCCAGACCGGCCATCTTCTCCAGCGAGGTGTCCCGCGGGCACTGGTCGGCGGCGAACACGGTGCCGTCGGGCAGCGTCACCGGCTCGATCTCCCGGGCGAACCGCCCCTCCTCGATCGCGGTCAGCGCCCGGGTGTGTGAGGCCAGCGCGAACTCCTCCATCTGCTCCCGGGTCAAACCCCACTTCTCCGCGATCATCTCGGCGGAGTTGAACTGCGAGACCTCGACATCGCCGTACCGAGCCACCCATCCGGGCGACTCGGCGAACGGGGTGGTGAACCCGTACTGGTCAGCCACCAGCATCGCGGCCGAGATCGGGATCGCGCTCATCTGCTGCAGGCCGCCGGCGACCACCAGGTCGGCAGTGCCGGACATCACGCCCTGGGCGGCGAAGTGGACGGCCTGCTGCGAGGAGCCGCACTGCCGGTCGATGGTCACCCCCGGCACCTCGTCGGGCAGCCCGGCGACCAGCCAGGCGGTGCGGGCCACGTCGCCGGCCTGGCCGCCGATGGTGTCGCAGCAGCCCATCACCACGTCGTCGACGGCAGCAGGGTCGACGCCGGTACGACGCATCAGTGCGGCCAGCGAGTGCGCTCCCAGGTCGGCGGGGTGCATCCACGACAACGAACCGCCGCGCTTGCCGACAGGGGTGCGCACCGCGTCGACGATGTAGGCCTCGGGCATGGGTTTCCTTTCGGGTCTACCCGGCGGCGATGCCGTCGAGCAGGATGGTCAGGTACTGGTCGGCAACGTCGTGGTGAGACAGCTCCCCGCCGGGGCGGTACCAGCGGACCGCGACCCACACGGTGTCCCGGATGAACCTGTAGACGAGCTCGATGTCGAGGTCGCGGCGCAGCGCCCCGGACTCGATGCCCTCGGTGAGCAGGGTCATCCAGACCTGCCGGGACTGCACGTTCCGCTCCGCCAGGTAGCCGAACCTGTCGAAGCCGCCGAGGTAGTCGGCGTCGTTCTGGAAGATGGCCACCTCGTGACCGTGACTGTCGATGGTCTCGAACGAGATCCGCACCGCCGCGTCGATCTTGGCGCGCGCGTCGGCGTCGCTGCTGAGCACCTCGTCGTAGCGCCCGAAGAGCTCGTCCTGGAACGACGACAGGATCTCGTCGACCATCGACTCCTTCGAGTCGAAGTGGTGATAGAGACTGCCCGACAGGATCCCGGCGGCGTCCGCGATGTCACGGACGGTGGTGTTCTTGAAGCCCTTCTCGGCGAAGAGCCGGGCGGCGATGCGCAACAGCTCGCCGCGCCGGGAGGTGGTGTCGGTGGTCATCACGGGCTCCTCAGGGGTGCTGGCTGCTCACGGAGATGACCTCGCCGGTCAGGTACGACGAGTAGTCACTCGCCAGGAAGACCATCACATTGGCGACCTCCCACGGTTCGGCGGCCCGGCCGAACGCCTCCTTGGAGGTCAGTTCGGCCAGCAGGTCGTCACTGGTGACCTTGGCCAGGAAGGGGTGCATCGCCAGGCTCGGCGACACCGCATTGACCCTGATCCGGTGCTCGGCCAGGTCGAGTGCCGAGCACCGGGTCAGCGCCATCACACCGGCCTTGGCCGCGGCGTAGTGGGCCTGTCCGGCCTGGGCACGCCAGCCGATCACCGAGGCGTTGTTGACGATCACCCCGCCGTTGCCGGCCGCGGCCATCCGCCGCCCGGCCGCCCGGATGCAGCGGAAGGTGCCGGTGAGGGTGATGTCGAGGACCTTGCTCCACTGGTCGTCGGTCATCTCCAGGACGCTCACCTCGCCGCCCAGGCCGGCGTTGTTGATCATGATGTCCACCCCGCCTGCTGCTTCGGCGAGGTCGAGCAGCGCGGTCACCTGGTCGTCGTCGGTAACGTCGCAGACCAGGCTGCTGACCCGGTCGGCGCCGAACTCGGCGGCCAGGGCCTCCTCGGCCTCGGCGAGGCGCCGGGCGTGGGTGTCGCTGACCACCACATGCGCGGCCCCCTCCTCCAGGCAGCGGCGCACCACGGCGGCACCGATGCCGGCTCCGGCGGCGGCGGTGACCACCACCACCTTGCCGCGGAGCAGGTCGTGGCCGGGCACGTACGCGGGCACGGCAGTGGGAGAAGTCGTCACAGGGTCCCCTTGGGTTCGGGTGGCAGGCCGAGCACCCGCTCGGCCAGGATGTTGCGCTGGATCTCGTCGGAGCCGCCGTAGATGGTGTCGGCCCGGCTGAACAGGAAGAGCCGCTGCCACTGGTCGAGTTCCCCGTCGTCACCGGCGGTGAGCCCGTCGGGGCCGGCCACGTCCATGGCCAGTTCGCCGAGCTGTTGATGCCAGTTCGCCCAGACCAGTTTGGCGATCGAGGCCGCTCCCCCTCCGGAGGCGGAGTCGCCGCCGTGCTCGGCCAGGGACAGGCCGCGCAGCGCGTTGAGCCGCATCACCGTGAGGGTGGCCTTGGCTGCGGCGAGTCGGTCGGCGATCACCGGGTCGTCGATCCGCCCGGTGCGGCGGGCCAGGTCCACGACGCTGTCGAGTTCGCGCTCGAAGCCGACCTGCTGACCGATCGTGGAGACCCCGCGCTCGAAGCCGAGCAGGCCCATCGCCACTCCCCAGCCGGCGCCGACCTCGCCGACGACCAGGTCGGCATCGGTGCGGGCGGCGGTGAAGAAGACCTCGTTGAACTCCGACCCTCCGGTGAGCTGCTCGATCGGGCGCACCTCCACCCCGGGCTGGGCCAGCGGCACCAGCAGGAAGGAGAGGCCGCGGTGGCGTTGCGAGTCCGGGTCGGTGCGGGCGATCACGAAGCACCAGTCGGAGTACTGGGCCAGCGACGTCCAGACCTTCTGGCCGTCGATCACCCACGAGCCGTCGACCAGTCGGGCCCGGGTGCGCACGTTCGCGAGGTCCGAGCCGGCCTCGGGTTCGGAGTAGCCCTGGCACCAGAGCTCCTGGACGGCAAGGATGCCGGGCAGGAAGCGTTGCTGCTGGGCGGGGGTGCCGAAGGCGATCAGGGTGGGTCCGAGCAGTTCCTCACCGAGGTGGTTGACCTTGACGGGGGCGTCAGCGCGCGCGTACTCCTCGTGGAAGATCACCTGCTGGTGCAGCGACAGCCCACGGCCGCCGTGCTCGACCGGCCAGCCGAGCCCGGTCCAGCCCTGGTCGGCCAGGTAGCGGTTCCAGGCCAGCCGCTCGTCGTACGCCTCGTGGTCGCGGCCGGGACCACCCAGGCCACGCAACGCCCCCCACTCCCCGGCCAGGGAGTCGCGGAGGAACTCGCGCACCTCGACGCGGAACGCCTCGTCGGCGGCGGAGTGGCTCAGATCCATACCATCACCCTACCAAGCACTTGCTTGGTAGGGCTAGCGCGTCCGCTACGGTGGCGCCCGTGCTGATCCTGTTGCCGCCCAGCGAGGGCAAGTCCACGCCGACCCGGGGGCGACCCCTCGACCTGGACACGCTGGCCCATCCCGAGCTCACCGAGGGCCGCGCCGCAGTGCTCGACGCGTTGGTGACGGCCGCCCGCACCCTCCCCGAGGAGGAGGCCGCGGCGATGCTCGGCGTAGGCGTCACCCAGGCCGACCTGGTGCACCGCAACCGCGAACTCCTCGGCGCAGCCACCGGCCGCGCCGACCGGATCTACACCGGCGTCCTCTTCGATGCCTTGGACCTGCCCGGCCTCCCGACCGCCGCTAAGCGCCGCGCCGCTACCCGGGTCGCGATCACCTCGGCACTGTTCGGGCTGGTCCGCCCCGGGGACCGGATCCCGGCCTACCGACTCTCCGGTGACGTCACCCTGCCCGGCCTCGGCCCGGTGGCCGGTCACTGGCGCCGACATCTGCCCACCGTTCTCGAGTCCGGCCGCGGCCTGCTGGTCGACCTCCGCTCCACGGCGTACGCCGCGTTCTGGCGGCCGCCCGTTGCGCACGCCGACCGGGTGGTCACCGTCCGGGTGCTTCACGAGCACAACGGCACCCGCAAGGTGGTCAGCCATTTCAACAAGGCCACCAAGGGACGGATCACCCGCGATCTGCTGACCGCCGGCCAGGATGCCCGGACCCCGGCCGCGTTGGCGGACCTGCTGACCGGGTTGGGCTGGAACGTCGAATCGGGCCCGGCAACGAAGGCCGGCACCCGGCTCGATGTGGTGGTCGGCGCGGTCTGACACGACCAGGGGGGTGCTCAGGGGCCTGCGTTCAACAGCCGCAGCACCGGGTGCAGGCCACGCTCGGGGTCGTCGTGATAGGCGATCTCGGTGAGCGAGGCGGGGGCAAGTTCGGTGCGGTAGACCGACTCCAACGGCGCCCCGACGGCATGGGTCACCAGGGTCTTGATCGGGGTCACGTGGCTCACCACGAGGACGGTGCCGCCGGCGTGCTCGGCCAGCAGCCGGTCCCGGGCCGCCAGCACCCGTGCCTCCACCTGACGTAGCGACTCGCCGCCACCGGGCCCGTGGTCGAGGGAGCCGAACCAGGCCTGCATGTCATCGGCGTACTGCTCACTCACCTCGGCGAAGGTGAGCCCCTCCCAGACGCCGAACTCCATCTCCGCCATCCCGGGCTCGCTGACCACCGGGTCGATGCCGAGCGTCTCGGCGACGATCGCCGCGGTCTCCGCGGTGCGCAGCACGGGCGAGGTCACCACCACCGTGGGACGGAACCGCTCGGCCACCCACAGGGCGGTGCGGTGCACCTGCTCGCGACCCTCGTCGCTGAGTCCGGGGTTGCGGCCGCCGAGCCCGCCGGAGAAGCGCTTCTGGGCCGTGTGCGGAGTGACTCCGTGGCGGACCAGGAGCAGGGTGGTGGTGCTCACAGCCCCGACTCGTCAGTGCGGATGAGGATCCGCTGGCACTCCTCGCAACGCAGGACTTCGTCGGCGGGCTTCTGCTTGATCTGAGCCAGCTCGGCGTTGTCCAGGGTCAGCATGCAGCCCTCACAGCGTCGGGCTCGCAGCATGGCCGCACCGACGCCGCCCTTGGCCGCCCGCAGCCGCTCGTAGAGTGCGAGCAACTCCGCAGGCATGTCTGCGATCAGGCCGGTCCGGTCCGAGACCTGGTCGGCCAACTGCTGCTCCAGCACGCCTGCCTTCTCGTCCCGGGACTTGGCCAGGGACTCAAGCTCGACGTCGATGTTGGTCACCCGTGCCGTCAACTCGGTGAGCTCGGCCTGCGCGTCCTCCACCTGCTGCATCACCTCGAGTTCGTCGTCCTCGAGCTTGGCGATCCGACGCTCCAGCGAGACCATCTCGTGCTGCATCCGCTCGATGTCGGCGGGCTTGGTGACCTGGCCCGCTTCGAGCCGCTGCTGGTCACGGGTACGCCGCGCCTTGACCTGCTCCACCTCGGCGTCGACCTGGCGTTGTTCGACGCTGAGGTCGTCGACCTTGATCCGCACGTCCCTGGTCGCGTTGTCGAGTTCGGTGCGCTCGGCGGTCAACTCGGCGATCCGCGCCAACTCGGGGAGGTTCGCCAACTGGTGTCGCAGCTGGTCCGCCTTCGCGTCCGCTGTCTGGACGTCAAGCAGCGTGAGCTGGGCGACGGGGTCGGCTTTCACAGGTCTCCTCTTGATACGAACTGCCATGGGTCAGTGCGCACCGTGCTGATGCGGGTGTCCACCGTATCGCCCAGGGCCTCGCGAAGCAGCGACTGGACCACCGGCAACCACGTCGACTCGGCCGCCCAGTGCGCCACGTCGATCAACGCCGGCCCGCCCTGCTCGACGAACTCCGACGCGACGTGGTGCCGCAGGTCGCTGGTCACGTAGACGTCGACGTCGGCATCGGCCAGCGACGGGAGCAGGAAGTCGCCGGCGCCACCACAGACCGCGACCCTGCGAACCGGCCGGTCGGGGTCCCCGGCCACCCGGACCCCGGAGGCCGTCGCCGGCAACGCCGCAGCGACCCGGTCCGCGAACTCGGCCAGGGTCTGCTCCGACACACTGCCGATCCGGCCCGTGCCGGTCGTGCCTGTCGCGGCACGGGACCCGGCGAGCTCGATCACGTCGTGGGCAGGCTCCTCGTAGGGGTGCGCCGCCCGCATCGCCGCCACCACCGCGTCGCGCCGGTGCCGCGGCATCACCGCCTCCACCCGGACCTCGGCCACCACCTCGGCCCGGCCGATCTGGCCGATCGCCGGGTCCGCGCCCGGCAATGGGCGGAACCTGCCTTCGCCGGACGCGGTGAAGCTGCACTGGTCGTAGTCGCCGATCCGGCCGGCCCCGGCCTCCGCGATCGCCACCCGGACCTTCTCGGCGTGACCTTCGGGAACGAACACCACGATCTTGTCCAGGGCGGTGTCGTCCTCGGCCACGATCGGGACCAGATCGGTGAGCCCCAGGGCCGAGGCCATCGCTTCGGAGACCCCGCCGGCGGCCTTGTCGGCGTTGGTGTGCGCGGTCAGCAGCGCGCAGTCGGCACGCAGCAACGTGCTCAGGGTGCGTCCCTTCGGGGTCACCGGAGCGATCGAGTGCACCGGCTTCAGCAGCAGCGGGTGGTGCACCAGCAGCAGGTCGGCCCGCCAGGCGGCGGCCTCGTCGGCCACGGCGGGGGCGGGGTCGACGGCGAGCAGGATCCGGCGTACCTCCGCGTCCGGGTCGCCGCTGACCAGTCCGACGGCATCCCAGTCCTCGGCGGTGGCCGGGGGATACCACTGATGCACCAGCGCGATGACGTCCGCGAGCTTCATGGCCGTCAGGCTACTGCCGCCCGAGGTCGGCGACGTGGGTGGGCGCAGCAGGGATCGAACCTGCGACCACCTCGTTGTAAGCGAGGTGCTCTACCGCTGAGCTATACGCCCGTCAGCGGAACAGAGTAGGCCAGCCGCCGCGCCGGCGCAGCACCGGGACCGGGCATCGGACGGGCTGCCAGCGAACAACCCTTGAAATAAGGCGGAGCCGCCGGCGTCTCGGGTCACCAGCGGCTCCGGGTCAGCCAGCAGCGCGAACGCCGCCGACCGACGGAGTCAGACCGCCAGAGTCTCGGGTCTCCAGCGATCGACTAGTAGAAGTATGCAGGATGAAGTGGCTGAGTCAAAGCGAAACGTGTCAGATCCGTAGAACCTTTTACGTTTTTCTCAGTCAGCGACGGCTGCGCGCAGCTGTCGCAGGTGCTCATCGAGGTTCCGCCCCTGCGAGGTGGGCTGGTGGACCGCCCAGGTGAGACGGCCCTCGGCGTCGACCACGAACGAGGAACGCCGGGGGCATCCGCGTCGCTCGTCGAAGACGTCGTAACTGCGGGTGGCCTCACCGTGCGGCCAGAAGTCGGAGAGCAACGGCAGGTTGATCCCGTCCCGGTCCGCGAAGACCCGCAGCGCATAGACGGGGTCACAGGAGATCCCGAGCACCTCGTGGTCGAAGGTCACGAACTCGGCGAGTCGCTGCCGCAACTCCCCCATCTCACCGGTGCAGACCCCGGAGAACGCGAACGGGTAGAACAGGATCAGCACCGCCTTGTTCCCTCGGAAGTCCGACAGGGACACCTGTTGTCCGAACTGGTCGGTCAGGGTGAAGTCCGGGGCACTGTCCCCGATGGTCAGCGGCATCGCTGCATCAGTCCGCCGCCAGGTGTCGCTTGAGGATCTTGCCGGTGGCGTTGCGCGGCAGTTCGTCGATGAAGACGAAGTCCCGCGGCACCTTGAAACGGGCGAGGTTGGTCTTCACCCAGTCACGCAGGTCGTCCTCGGTGGGCGCGTCGCCCTCGGTGAGCACCACGAATGCGCGCAGCCGCTTGCCGAACTCGTTGTCGTCGACGCCGATCGCGGCCGCCTCGACCACCCCCGGATGCCGGACCAGGCAGTCCTCGACCTCCTTGGGGAAGACGTTCTCACCGCCGGAGACGATCATCTCGTCATCGCGGCCCTCGACGTAGAGGCGGCCGGCCGAGTCGAAGCGACCCACGTCGCCCGACGACATCAGACCGTCGATCATCTCCTTGCTGCCGCCGCCGGTGTAGCCCTCGAAGAGCAGCCCGTTGCCGACGAAGATCCGGCCGGTCTGACCCGGCGGCACTTCCCGCCCGTGGTCGTCGAAGATGCGCACCACGGTGGCATGCGGTGGCCGACCCGCCGATCCCGGGGCGAGCCGGATGTCGGTGGGGGTGGCGATGCTCGCGTAGGCGACCTCGGTGGACCCGTAGATGTTGTAGAGGTTGTCGCCGAACTGATCCATCCAGGCGATCCCCAGGTCACCGGGGAGCGCCGAGCCGGAGGCGGCGACCACCTTCACCGACGACAGGTCATAGGAGTCCAGGGTCTGCTGCGGCAACTGCAGGGCACGTTGCAGCATCACCGGGATCACCACCAGCGAGTCGCAGCGGTGTTTGGCGGCCGTGGCCAGGAACTCCTCGGGCTCGAATCGGCGACGCAGCACCACCGTGGAGCCGAGCAGCATCGCCAGCGCCAGGTGCGCGAACCCCCAGGTATGGAAGAGCGGCGCGGCGATGTGAGTGCGCCAGCCCGACCTCAGCGGCATCCGACTGAGCAGCGAGACGGCAGCCGGGATGCCGGCCTCCTTGCGCGGGGCCCCCTTGGGGGTGCCGGTGGTGCCGCTGGTCAGGATGACGATCCGGGTGTGCGAGTCCGGCGGGTCCAGGTCCTCGCGGGAACCGCGGGCGATCAGACCCTCGAGGGTCTCGTCGTCCACCTCGCCGTCGGTCCAGGCGACCACGCGCTGCACCGCGGGAGCCGCTGCCAGCAGGTCGGTGAACTCCTGGTCGTGGATCACCACGCTCGGCTTCTCACGCGCCAGTACGTCGACCAGCTGCGGGCCGGCGAAGGCCGTGTTCAGGTAGAGCACGTCGGCGCCGAGCTTGGAGGCGCCGATCGTGGCGTCCAGGAAGCCGCGATGGTTGCGACACATCACCGCGACGGAGTCACCCTCGCCGACCCCGAGCTTGCGCAGCTCGTGGGCGACCGCGTTGCTGCGCTGGTGCAGTTCGCCCCAGGTCAGTTCACCGAGCTCATCGATCAGGCCGACCTGGTCGGGGATCCGCACAGCCAGTGAGGCGAAGCCGCCTGCCGGACCGGTCCCCCACTTCTTCACGACCTTCACCAGCCGGGTGAGGACCACCGGGGAGTAGGGGCGGATGATGCCGGCCGCGCCGAGGACCTTGGCGGAGGTGGTGGCGTTCTTCAGTGCGTTCAAGGTGGCTGTGCTCCTGGGTGAGGCGGAGGGGGGGTCAGGCTGGAGTCTTGGGCGCGACGAGGCGCGTGGCGGCCCAGTCCGAGCTCACCGCCACCGTGGTGGTGGTGGCCAGACCAGCGATCGGGGCGGCCTCGGCGATGTCGGCGGCGTCGACGGCCCCCGGGCGGCCGATCTTGGGGGTGAGGAGCCAGATGGCCCCACCGCCCACCAGATCGGTGAGCGAGTCGACCAGTCCGTCGACGAGATCCCCGTCGCCGTCACGCCACCACAACAGCACCGCATCGACCACGTTGCCGTAGTCGCCGTCGACCAGGTCCGCGTCGATGACGTCCTCGATCGCGATCCGCAGGTCGTCGTCGGTGTCGTCGTCCCATCCGAGCTCTTGGACGACCATCCCGGGCTTGAACCCGAGTCGGCCGGCTGGGTCGGTCCCTACGGAACCGCCACCCACGGTCGCGCTCAACGTGCTCCTCCAATTCTCAGCCCGCACTCTCGGCGGGCAGATGTCGTGGTCCGGCTGGACGGATGTGGGAGTAGTCCATCGGAGAACCCGCACCGGCGCAACCCTCCTGCCCGGATGCCGAAGGGCGAGACGGCTACTCTGCGGTAGATACCACCCCCGGTGTGACACATGCAACGATTGGCGACGTGAACCACACACCATCTCAGAACTCGACGGCGACCCCGTCAGTCATCCACGAGGGTCTGCCCACTCAGCTGCCGGACATCGATCCCGACGAGACCACCGAATGGCTGTCGTCGTTCGACGCAATGGTCGATGACCGGGGCCGCGACCGCGCGCGGTACCTGATGCTGCGCCTGCTCGAACGGGCCCGGGAGAAGCAGGTCGGGGTTCCCGCACTGCGGAGCACCGACTACATCAACTCGATCCCGCCCGAGCGTGAGCCCTGGTTCCCCGGCGACGAGGAGGCCGAGCGTCGGATCCGCGCCTTCATCCGCTGGAACGCGGCGGTGATGGTCAGCAGCGCGAACCGCAAGGGCCTCGAGGTCGGTGGCCACATCGCCACCTACCAGTCGTCGGCCAGCCTGTACGAGGTCGGCTTCAACCACTTCTTCCGGGGCAAGGACCACCCCGGCGGCGGCGACCAGATCTACATCCAGGGCCACGCCTCCCCCGGCATCTACGCCCGCGCCTTCCTCGAGGGCCGGTTGACCGAGGAGCAGCTCGGCCGTTTCCGCCAGGAGGTTCAGCACGGCGTGGGCGCCGGACTGTCGTCGTACCCGCACCCCCGGCTGATGCCCGACTTCTGGGAGTTCCCGACGGTCTCGATGGGCCTCACCGGCATCAACTCGATCTACCAGGCCCGCTTCAACCGGTACCTGGCCAATCGCGGCATCAAGGACACCGCCGACCAGCGCGTGTGGGCGTTCCTCGGTGACGGCGAGATGGCCGAGCCCGAGTCGCTCGGCGCGATCCGGGTCGCCGCCCGCGAGGAGCTCGACAACCTGGTCTGGGTGATCAACTGCAACCTGCAGCAGCTGGACGGGCCGGTCACCGGCAACGGCAAGATCATCCAGGAGCTGGAGGCGAACTTCCGCGGCGCCGGCTGGAACGTGATCAAGGTCGTCTGGGGCCGCGAATGGGACGACCTGCTCGCCCGTGACGTCGACGGCGTCCTGGTGAACCGGATGAACAGCACCCCCGACGGAGCCTTCCAGACCTACTCGACCGAGTCCGGCTCCTACATCCGTGAGCACTTCTTCGGCAACGACCCCCGGCTGCGCAAGATGGTCGAGCACATGAGCGACCCGCAGATCGTGAAGCTGCCACGCGGTGGCCACGACTACCGGAAGGTGTACGCCGCGTTCGACGCGGCCACCAAGCATGCCGGTCAACCGACGGTGATCCTGGCCAAGACCATCAAGGGCTGGACCATCGACTCCCTGGAGGGCAAGAACGCCACCCACCAGATGAAGAAGCTCACCCAGGACGACCTGAAGCGGTTCCGGGACCGGCTCTACCTGCCGATCTCGGACCGCGATCTGGAGAGGTCGTTCAACGAGACCGGCACTGCGCCGTTCTTCCACCCCGGCGAGAACGCCCCCGAGATCGAGTACATGCTCGAGCGGCGCGCCCAGCTCGGCGGCTCGGTGCCCCGACGGGTGGTCCGGTCCAAGCCGCTCACGCTGCCCGGCGACAAGGTCTACGCCGAGCTCAAGAAGGGCGCCGGGAAGAACAAGGTGGCCACCACGATGGCGGTGGTCCGGCTGCTCAAGGAGTGGATGCGCGACTCCGAGATCGGCAAACGGATCGTGCCGATCGCCCCGGACGAGTACCGCACCTTCGGCATGGACGCGATGTTCCCGACCGCGAAGGTCTACAACCCGTCGGGCCAGCAGTACGAGGCCGTCGACCGGAACATGCTGCTGGCGTACAAGGAGTCGGCGCAGGGGCAGATGCTGCACGAGGGCATCAGCGAGGCCGGAGCGATGGGGTCGGCCACCGCGGCCGGATCGTCGTACGCCACCCACGGCGAGCCGATGATCCCGTTCTACATCTTCTACTCGATGTTCGGCTTCCAGCGCACCGGCGACTCGATCTGGGCGATGGCCGACCAACTCGCCCGTGGGTTCCTGATCGGCGCCACCGCCGGACGCACCACGCTGACCGGCGAGGGCCTGCAGCACGCCGACGGTCACTCCCCGCTGATCGCCGCGACCAACCCGGCAGTCGTGCACTACGACCCCGCGTTCGCGTACGAAGTGGCGCACATCATGGAGTCGGGACTGACCCGGATGTACGGCGAGAACGCCGAGGACGTGATCTTCTACATCACCGTCTACAACGAGCCGGTCAGCCAGCCGGCCGAGCCCGACGACGTGGACGTGGAGGGGATCCTGCGGGGTCTGCACAAGGTCTCCACCTCGACCGGGGCCGGCCCGCGGGTGCAGTTGCTCGCCTCCGGGGTCGGCTACCCGTGGATCGCCGAAGCGGCCCAGATCCTCGCCGACGAGTACGGCGTGGCCGCTGACACCTGGTCGGTGACCTCGTGGAACGAGTTGGCCCGTGACGCGCTCGCCTGCGAGGACGCCGCGCTGGTCAGCGGCGACCGTACGACGCCGTACGTGACCGCAGCCCTGTCGGGGGCCGAGGGTCCGTTCGTCGCGGTGTCGGACTACATGGGTGCGGTGCCGTTGCAGATCGCGCGTTGGGTGCCCGGCGACTACCGGGTGCTCGGAGCGGACGGCTTCGGTTTCGCCGACACTCGCCCTGCGGCGCGCCGCTTCTTCCGCATCGACGCAGCCTCGGTGGTGGTGCAGGCACTGACCGCGCTGGCCGACGCCGGCGAGATCGACGAGTCGGTGGCCCGGGAGGCAGCCGCGAAGTTCCGGATCGACGACCCGACGGCCGTCTCCGGTGTCGCTCAGGAGGGCGGCGACGCCTGAGTGCACGGGATCGCCGGGGCGGTTGCGCCCCGGCGGTCTCAGGCCGTGGTCAGTTGCCGCAGCGGTGCCACCGGCGGCTCGCCGCCGTCGGCCTGGTGCACCCGGATCAGGCTTCCGCGGCGCAGCAGTTGGCGCACCTTGACCTTGCTGTAGCGCGCGGCCGGGTAGCTGTCCATGAAGTCGCGGACCACATCGGTGAACTCGTCCGGGTGGTCCTTGTGCGGGAAGTGTCCACTTCCGTCGAAGACCTTGGTCTCGGCCTGGGACGCCAGCGCTCGGGCGGTCTGGATGTGCTTGACCGGCAACACTCGGTCCTGGCTGCCCCAGACGACGAGCAGCGGCATCGTCTCGGTGAGGTAGGCGCGGTCGCCCATGGTGACGATCTGACCCTGCCAGTCGATCACGGCCCGGACCAGGTGGCGGATCGCGAATCGGGTGCCGCGGTCCTGCCACGAGTCCACGATCGAGGCGATCTCGCCGAGGTCATGGGTCCAGGGCGTGTCCAGCAGGGACAGCGCCCGCAGCGCCCCGGTGCTGACGTGCCGCAGACCCGGCTGGGTGACGACCCGCATCACCGGTTCCCAGCCCGGCGCCTGGATGAGTTTGATCAGCGGGGTCACCTCGGGGCCGAGACCGCCTGGGGCGACCAGGATCATCCGCTCGGTGCGCTCGGGGAACTGGTAGCCGAACTGCATGGCCACCCCTCCGCCGAAGCTGTGCCCGACGACGGTGCACTTGTCGATGCCCAGCACCGTGAGCAGATCCCGCATCCCGTTGGCGTAGCCGCCCAGCGTGTAGTCGGCGCGCGGCTTGTCGGAGTCGCCGTGACCCAGCAGGTCCGGGGCGATAACCGTGTAGTGCTCGGCCAGTTCGCGGATCACCGGGTCCCAGGTGGTGTGGTCACAGGCCAACCCGTGCAGGAGCAGCAACACCGGTCCGGTCCCGGCCTTGACGTAGGCGCGCCGGTGGCCGTGGATGGTCACGTACTCCAGATCGAACGAGTCGGACATCGGGCCGCCTTCCGTCAGCAAGGGGGCAACAGTGAACCACGGCAGGGGTCCCGCGCAAGCGTTTCCCCTTGATTTGAGCCAAATTCAAGGTTCGGTGCGACCGACCACCAGGGCCACCCGGAGCACGAACGCCTCCCGTGGATCGGTGGCCGAGAGGCCCGTGAGTTCGGCGACCTGCCGGAGCCGGTAGCGCACCGTGTTCGCATGCACGAAGAGCGCCCTGGCACTGCCTTCGATGGAACCTCCGGCCCCGAAGAAGTTGGTCAATGTCTCCAGCAGCGTGTCCGACTCGGCCACCGGGTGGAACACCTCGGCGAGGAGTCGCTCCCGGGCCGTCTCGTCGCCGCACAGCACCCGTTCGGGCAACAGGTCGTCGGCGAGCACCGGACGGGGCGCCTCGACCCAGGCGGGCGCTGCCTGCAGCCCCCAGACGGCGTCCAGGGCCGCCTCGTGGGCGCGGGTCAGGTCCGGAACCGGTCCGCCGGCCACCACCGGGCCCGCTCCGAAGTGCTCGGTCACCTGCTGGGCGACCTTCTCCGCGTCCCGGACGCCGCCCAGCACCAGCACCAGTCGCTCCCCCTGGACGGCACAGAGCACCTCGAGGTCCAGGTGTCGGGCGTGGTGCCGGATCCCTTCGAAGAGCCCGCCTTCGGGTCGGTCCACCGGCGCCGAGCCGAGCACCACCACCACCCCTCCGCGCCCTGACCACCCCAGCGCACTGGCCCGCGACAGCAGTGACTGGTCGCTGTCCGAGCGCATCACCGAGTCCACCACCAGCGCTTCCAGTCGCGCATCCCAGGCGCCGCGCTGCTCCGCGGCGCGGGCGTACACCTCGGCGGTCGCGAAGGCGATCTCTCGCGCATACCGCGACAGCGCCGTGTGCACGGCCATCGCGTCGGATGCGGGCACGATCCCGTCCAGGTGCTCCTCGACCACGTCGATGCTCAGTCGGGCCAGGTCGACGGTCTGATGCAGGGTGATGGTGCCGGTCAGGGTCCGTGGCGCTTCGCCGAAGACCTGCGAGATGACCTCGAGCTCGGTGACCGGCGGACCCCCGTCGCGATACCAGTCCGAGAAGCCCCGCAGACCCGACTGGACGATCAGCGAGACCCACGATCGTTCCTCGGCGCTGAGTCCGCTGAACCACGGCATGTCGCGCGCCATCCGGGCGGTCGCGGCCGTGCTCAGCGAGCCCACCGCGCGCAGCAACAGATCGGCCACCCGGTCGGGCCCTGCTGGGTCGTCGTTCACGCGGTTCAGGCTAGGCCATCTGCCCCGGATCCGGAGCACCGGACGCGGTGGATCTTTGTAGGGTTCTCACAGAGAAACCGACCGGTAGTGGTGAGCACCGCAGGAGCGACACCTTGACCCGACAGGGCACAGTTGGTGACATGCTGATCGTCGTCGCTCCGGGGCAAGGCTCCCAGACTCCGGGCTTCGTCGCGCCCTGGCTCGAGGACCCGACGTTCGCCACCCGCTTCGAGTGGCTCTCCAGCGTGGCCGGGATCGACCTGACCCACGCCGGCACCAAGGCCGACGCCGACGAGATCCGCGCCACCGACATCGCTCAACCGCTGCTGGTGGCCACCGGCCTGGTGGCGGCCCTGGCCCTCTTCCCGCGGCCGTCCGAGGCGTTCGGGCAGGTCGGCGCGGTCGCCGGTCACAGCGTCGGGGAGCTCGCCGCCGCCGCCGGCGCCGGCGCGATCACGGCCGAGCAGGCGATGGTGCTGGTCCGCGAGCGTGGCCGGGCGATGGCCCAGGCCTCGGCCGCTGCCGACACCTCGATGACCGCCGTACTCGGTGGCGACCGGGAGGCCGTGCTCGCCTCGCTGGCCGCGTTCGGGCTGACTCCCGCCAACGACAACGGCCCCGGCCAGATCGTGGCTGCGGGCACCATCGAGCAGTTGGCGGCCTTCGCCGCCGACCCGCCGGCCGGGGCACGACTTCGCCCCCTCCAGGTCGCCGGTGCCTTCCACACCACCCACATGCAGAGCGCTGTCGCGCACGTCGCCGCACTGGCTGCCGCCGTGTCCACCCACACCCCCCGCACCCGGTTCATCTCCAACCGTGACGGCCAGGTCGTCACCGACGGCGCCGAGGTGCTGGACCGGATCGTCGGCCAGATCGCCGGGCCGGTCCGCTGGGACCTCTGCCTGGCCTCGATGCGTGACCTGGGCGTCACCGGCCTCTTGGAGTTGCCACCGGCCGGCACCCTGACCGGGATCGCGAAGCGCTACTTCCGCGGTGCCGAGCAGCCGGTGGAGACGTTCTCCCTGAACACCCCCGACCAACTCGACGAGGCCCGCGAGTTCGTGGCCCGGCACGCCGCGCCGGCCGCCGCACGGCGCGAGTCCGAGGTGGTGGCGTGAGCGCCCGGCTCGCCACCGTCTCCGGCGCCGAGTACGCCGGGATCCTCGGAGTCGGCTCCTACCGACCCACCCGACTGGTCCCCAACGCCGAACTAGTCGACGCCATCGACTCCAGCGACGAGTGGATCCAGCAACGCTCAGGCATCCGCACCCGCCGCTGGGCCGGCGACGACGAGACCGTGGTCAGCATGGGCGTCGCCGCCGCCCAACGTGCCCTGGAGCACGCCGGCGTCGACGCCGCTCAGGTCGACTGCGTGCTGGTCGCCACCATCAGTCATTTGATGCAGACGCCGGCCGCCGCGCCCCTGATCGCGCACCAACTGGGCACCGAGCAGGCCGCCGCCTTCGATGTCTCCGCCGCCTGCGCCGGCTTCTGCTACGGGATGGCGCTGGCCTCGGACATGGTGCGGGCCGGCTCTGCCCGGCACGTGCTGGTGATCGGCAGCGAGAAACTCATCGACATCACCGACCTCACCGACCGGTCCACGGCATTCATCTTCGCCGACGGCGCCGGCGCAGTGCTCGTCGGCCCGACCGACACGCCCGGCATCGGCCCGGTGGTCTGGGGTTCGGACGGTGAGCAGGACGAGTTGATCACCCAGCGTGAGAACTGGAAGTCGGTGATCGCCGACCCCGACCCGCAGATGCCGCATCTGGTGATGCAGGGCAACGCCGTGTTCCGCTGGGCCGCCTTCACCATGGCCAAGGTCGCCAGCCAGGCGCTGGAACAGGCCGGGCTCACCGTCGACGACCTGGACGCCTTCGTGCCGCACCAAGCGAACATGCGCATCACCGACGCAATGGCTCGCGCCATGAAGCTTCCCGACCGGGTGACCATCGCCCGTGACATCGCCGAGCAGGGCAACACCTCGGCAGCCTCGATCCCCCTGGCTCTCGACCGCTTGGTCGCCGAGGGCCAGGTGAGCAGCGGCGACACCGCCCTGCTCGTCGCGTTCGGTGCCGGTCTGGCGTACGCCGCTCAGGTCGTCACCGTCCCGTGAACCCGCACACCTCCAGCTCACCCACACCCATGAGGAGAACACCATGACCAGCACCGCACCCGCATCCGAGGACGTCCGCGCCGCCCTGGCCGACATCGTCAACGAGGTCGCCGGCATCCCCGTCGAGGACGTCCAGCTCGACAAGGCCTTCATCGACGACCTCGACGTCGACTCGCTGTCGATGGTCGAGGTGGTGGTGGCCGCCGAGGAGAAGTTCGGCGTCACCATCCCCGACGACGAGGTCAAGAACCTGACCACCGTGGGCGACGCCGTCGCCTTCATCATCAACGCCAAGGGCTGAGCATGGTCACCACTCGTCGCGTCCTGGTCACCGGTCTCGGTGCCACTTCGCCGCTCGGTGGCGACGTGGCATCGACGTGGCAGGGCCTGCTCGACGGCCGCTCCGGTGTCACCCAGCTGACCGACGAGTGGGCGGAGGGCCTGGAGACCCGGATCGCCGGCACTGTCGCGGTCGAACCCACCGAGCAGCTGGAGCGGGTCCGGGCCAGGCGCCTGGACCGCTCCGGCCAGTTCGCGGTGGTGGCCGCCAACGAGGCCTGGGCCGATGCCGGACTCGCCGTGGAAGCGGGCGCCGACCCGCTCGTCGACACCGAACGGCTCGCCGTCGCGATGGCGTCGGGCATCGGCGGAGTCACCACGCTCCTCAGCAACTACGACGCGCTGCTCCAGAAGGGCCCGCGGCGCGTCTCGCCGCTGTCCATCCCGATGCTGATGCCGAACGGCCCCGCTGCCGCGGTCGGCCTCACCATCGGCGCCCGCGCCGGCGTACACACACCCGTGTCTGCCTGCGCCTCAGGCAACGAGTCGATCGCCCTCGGCATCGACCTGATCCGGCTGGGTCGGGCTGACGTGGTGGTGGTCGGTGGCACCGAGGCCGCCATCCATGCGCTGCCGCTGGCCGCGTTCAGCCGGATGATGGCGTTGTCCAAGCGCAACGACGACCCGGCCGCCGCGTCCCGCCCCTGGGATGCCGGCCGGGACGGCTTCGTGATGGGCGAGGGCGGTGCCGCCCTGGTGCTGGAGTCCGAGGAGCACGCTCGTGCCCGCGGTGCGAAGGTGTACGCCGAGGCCGCTGGCGCGGCGATCACCGCCGACTCGCACGACATCGCCCAGCCCGATCCCGAGGGACTCGGTGCGACCCGGGCGATGCGCCGGGCGTTGGTCGAGGGTGGTCTCACTCCGGCCGACATCGTGCACATCAACGCGCACGCCACCTCGACCCCGCAGGGGGATGTGGCCGAGGCCAGGGCGATCCGACAGGCCCTCGAGTCAGCGGTCGATCGCGTGGTGGTGACCTCGACGAAGTCGATGACCGGCCACCTGCTCGGAGCCGCTGGTGCGCTGGAGTCAGTGGCCACCGTGCTGGCGCTGCATCACCGCAAGGTCCCGCCGACGATCAACCTGGACGACCCCGAGGACGTCGGTCTGGACCTCGCCGACAAGGTGCGCGACCTGCCGGCCGGCGATGCTGCCGCGCTGAACAACTCGTTCGGCTTCGGCGGCCACAACGTGGCGATCGCCTTCCGCACGGTCTGAGCGCGTCTCAGACGACCTGGTGCAGCCAGCGCACCGGTGCGCCCTCGCCGGCGTACCGGAACGTCTCCAGTTCGTCGTCCCAGGGCTTGCCGAGCAGTTTGTCGATGGCGGTCATCAGGTCGTCGCCGCCCAGTGAGGCCTTGACCACGGTGGCCTTGAGTCGGTCCTCGGGGATCATGATGTCGCCGTGCAGCCCGGTGACGGCGTGGAAGACGCCCAGGTCAGGGGTGTAGGAGAAGCGCTCCCCCTCGGAGCTGGCCGTGGGCTCCTCGGTGATCTCGAAGCGCAGGTGGTTCCAGCCGCGCAGCGCGGACGCGACGGCCGCGGCGGTGCCGACCGACCCGGTCCAGGACAACTCGGCACGGTAGGTGCCGGGCTGTGCCGGTTGCGGGATCCACTCCAGGTTCACGGCAGCGCCGAGGACCCCACCGACTGCCCATTCGACGTGGGGGCACAACGCGGACGGCGCGGAGTGGACGTAGAGCAGTCCCCTCGTGGCCGTGGTGCTGGTTGCAGGTGCGGTCACCGGGTTCCTCCTTCATCTTCGGCAGGTTCGCCTTCCCCAGCGACCATGCGATGTCGGAGTCATCCAGTGATGTACAACGTGCAGTAGTGAAGTTGTGAGTCCATTGTGGCCCATGAAGCCACCTGAGACCAGTCAGACTTGCCCGGTGGGGCGGGATTCTTCGATCGGTCTCAGCGGCGTGACCCCGAGCTCCATCACCGTGCCGAGCACTTCACGCGGGATGCCGAGGCCACCGAGGTGGCTCTCCCCCGCGATCACCTTGAACCGGGCATTGGGCAGCAACGAGATCATGTGTTGTCCGTGGCTGAACGGGACGATGTGGTCATCGTCGCCGTGCCACCAGCACACCGGCTGGGAGATGTCGGCGACCCGGAAGCCCCAGTCCCGGGTGAACAGCACCAGGTCGTTGAGGGGGGCCGAGGTCTGGAAGCGACTGCCGTTGAGCAGGTCGTCGAGGAACATCGCCTTGAACTCGGGACGGCCGAGCAGCTTCTTGTCACCCGCAGGCTGGAAGGCGGCGTACGTGTCGATCGCCGGGCCCGCCAACGGCTTGATCACTCGGATGGTGTTGGTCAGCGCGATCCCCAACGGCACACGCGCGATCGACAACGCCGGAGCCAGCCGCACCGCCAGATTGATCGGTCCGCCGGCCGCCGCCTCGGGGCCTCGGGTAGGGGCCACGCCACCGAGCACACCGACGGAGACGACCCGGTCCGGAAGCATCGCGGCCGCGGCGAGCGCGTAGGGGCCGCCGCCGGAGAGTCCCACCATCCGCAGGGCGCCCAGGCCCAGGGTGTCGGAGAGGATCTCCAGATCCGCAGCCCAGTCCGCAAGGACCGGGTAGAGGTGCGACGTCGACGAGCCGATGCCCGGCCGGTCGATGCCGATCAGCCGGATGCCGTGCGCCTCGGCGTACGCCCTCGCCTCCAGGGGGATCTGTCGACGCGCCCCCGGGGTGCCGTGCATCCACACCACCGCCTCACCGTGCGGGGAGCCGTACTCGGCGAAACTGAGGCGGCGATCGCCACGGACTGCGACAGTCCCTTCGAGTGCTGGGCGCTTCGGTGTCGTCATGGCGAAAGTCTGGCACGATTCGGCCATGACTGAAGCACGTTCCACTTCTGCGGACGGTTCGTTGACGGCGCGCCGCCCCCGGTTCCGTCCGCTGGTGTGGATCCCGATCGTCCTGCTCGTCGGCAGCGTCCTGGGGTGGCTGGCGCTGAGCCCGGCTCCGCTGCCCTCACCCGAGGGCACGGTCACCGCCACCTTCCCGATCAGCGAGACCGTGTACGTCGGCGTGCTCGGCCCCAGGGAGATGAGGGACCGGTCCCTGACGGTGCGCAGCATCGACTTCGAGGTGGTCGGGCCGGGCACGGCGACCGCCCTGGTGTGTCGCGGTGGGGCCATCGTGTCCACCCGGGACGCCACGGCCTTCTGTCGCAGTCTCGATGAGGTCGAGGGCGCCACCATCGACTTCGGCTCAGGCGACTCGCTGCTGCTCAGGTTCGAGGCACGCCGTCAGGGTCGACTGCTGGTGCAGGGCATCGACCTGGAGTACCGCAGTGGCTTCCAGTTCGGCTCCGGTCGCACCGGCCCCCGTGTCGAGGTCACCGCGCTGCGCCGCTGAGGGGCACGCTGAGGGGCACGCTGAGGGGCACGCTGAGGGGCACGCTGAGGGGGACGGACGCCGACGTTCAGCGGCGCTTCTCCAGCTCCTCGGCGCGCTGCGCGGCGTCGGTGAGCTCGTCGCCGTCGATGGCGAACGTACGGTGGAACCACTCCAGGGCGTCGGTCTCGCGGCCGGCCTCCAGCAGCGTGTCCGCGTAGGCGTACCGCAGGCGCACCACCCAGGGTTCCCGGCTCTTGGAGTTCAACGGCGCCTGCTCGAGCACCCGCAACGCGGCGTCCAGCTGCCCCAGGTCCCGGCGAGCCCCGGCCTCCACGATCGTCATCTCGGCCTTCGCCTCCGGGCGGAAGTTCGCCACGGACGGGCTCTGAGCGAGCTTGACGGCCTGCTGTGGCTGCCCCAACGCGCGGTGACAGTCAGCCATGATCGGCAGGTACGCCGTGGCTCCGTTCATCCGCTTGGCGGCCCGGAGGTCGGCCAACGCCTCGGCATAGTGACCGGCGGCGTAGGCAGCCTCGCCGGCCGCCTCCCGCACCACGGCCAGCCGCCCAGCGCGGCTGCGGGCGGAGAGAGCGTGCTGGTAGGCAGCTTCGGGGTCGGAGTCGATCAGCGCGCCTGCAGCAGCCAAGTGCCGTGCCACCGTGGCGGCCACCCGCTCGGGCAGTCCGCGCAGTTGGCTGTAGACGTCCCGGCTGAGCTCCTTGCCGGTGACCCCCTCGGGGATCTCCGGATCCTGACGCCGAGGCGTGCGCGGCTCGGTATCGGTACGGCGGTCTGACCCGCCGCGTCGGGCCGAGTCGGGCCGAGATCCCCCGGACGGACGGCCGGCACCGGAACGGCCGGCACCGGAACGGCCAGCTCCAGCACGGCCAGCACCACCGGCGCGTCCGCCTGACGCCCCGCCGGCGCGCGGCGCGCCCTTCCGGTCGCCGGAACCTCGACGGTCACCTGAACGCTCAGCCATTGCTACCTCCGTAGATCACGAGTCCACCCTAGACAACGCCGGGGTGGCGCCTGGCCCAGAGGGCCCAGAAATGCCAGTTGGGCGCCCCCCCAGCGGGGGGCCCCCA
>NZ_JAERJA010000022.1 GCF_016827675.1 Nocardioides limicola
GGGACGCTCCTATGTTGGGTCAAGGGGTCGGTGTTCGAGTAGTCGGTAGAGGTCGCGGGCGATGTAGCGCTTGAGGCAGCGTCGGATCTCTCGGGGGTTCTTGCCTTGGCTGGTTCGTTTCTCGGTGTAGTCGCGGGTGGGCTGGTGGCGTCGTTGCCGGGTGATGGCGATGGTGTGCAGGGCGCGGTTGAGTTGTCGGTCGCCGTAGCGGTTGAGCCGGTGCCGGTTCACGACCTGTCCGCTGGTGGCCTCGATCGGTGCAACCCCGGCGAGCATGGCGAATCCGGCCTCGGAATGGATCCGTCCTGGGTGGGACCAGGCGCACAGCACTACCGCGGCGACGATGGGGCCCACGCCGATCTGGTCGAGCAGGTCGGGTCGCCAGTCCTTGATGATGGCCTTGATCTGCTTCTCGTAGGCGTCGGCCTCGGCTTGTAGTGTGCGGGCGCGGCGGGCCAGGTTACGCAGCACGGTGACGGTGGTGGTGGTCTCCAGGTCCCAGGTGGCCTGGACCCGCAGCGCGATACCGGTGGCGACCATGGACTTGAGCTTCTTCTGCCCAGCGAACCGGGCCCGGACCGCTTCTGGGGCCGCGATGACCAGACTGAAGAGCTGCCGCTGGGCGACACCGGTGGCTTCAACGGCAGACCGGCGCGCAGCCAGCAGCACTGACAGTGCCTGACGCTCCACCCCCTGACGCGGGGTGCCCACTCGGGTCCGCGAAAGGGCCTCGCGGGCGGCACGGACCGCGTCCAGCGGGTCGGACTTGGCGCCGTTACGGCGCTTGGCCCGCTCCGGACGGTCCAGCTCGATGACCACCTCGCCGCGTTCACGCAGATACCGAGCAAGGCCAGCGCCGTGGCTACCGGTGCCCTCGATCGCCCAGGCACGCAGCGTCCCATGCTCCCCGGCCAGGTCATCGGCCCACTCAACGAGCTCGGCGTAGCCCTGACCGGTGGCCGCGATCGTGAGGTCCTCGATCACCCCACCCGTGCCCGCGGCGACCATCGCCGCGCTATGAGTGTGTACGTGGGTGTCGACCCCGATCACGACATCGACAACCTCGGTAAGTCTGGTCAGACTGTTCATGCGTTTCTCCTTGCCTAGAGGGACGTGAGATGTCCCGGCCCAGGTGGAGTCCGGCAAGACTGTGATGGGACACGCACGGCGCCGTTAACGCCGTCCGGTCAAGCTCCTGATCAGGCCAGTCGCTCCCCTGGGCCGGGGCCGGCGACCACGACCGGACAAGTCCCAGGAAAGGCACGAAGCCAGTCTCGATATGAGTCACAACCGCGGTCACCGACCACAGCCCACCAGCACACGGGCTGCAAGGAAAGACTCACAGTCTCG
>NZ_JAERJA010000023.1 GCF_016827675.1 Nocardioides limicola
GGGGCCGGCGACCACGACCGGACAAGTCCCAGGAAAGGCACGAAGCCAGTCTCGATATGAGTCACAACCGCGGTCACCGACCACAGCCCACCAGCACACGGGCTGCAAGGAAAGACTCACAGTCTCGATACGCTCGCTGGCGCTCGCTACTCGACCGCCGAACCGCGCCTGTTCGGTGGTCGAGTGCCGCCCGGTTTCGGTGGTCGAGTGCCGCCGAGGAACGAGGCGGTGTATCGAGACCACCCCCGACCGCCGACCCACGCCTGCCCTCGGTGGTCGAGTGCCGCTCCGCTCGGTGGTCGAGTGCCGCCGAGCTTGCGAGGCGGTGTATCGAGACCACCCCCGACCGCCGAATCACGCCTGCCCTCGGTGGTCGAGTGCCGCCGAGGAACGAGACGGTGTATCGAGACCACGCCCCCCAGTCGCCCGGAAATGTCGGAGCCTGCTGGTTGGCTTGTTCTCATGAAGGCGGAGCAGCTCGAAGATCTCGACACCTCGGGTGAGGTGCTCGACTTCCTGCGCACCCAGCAGGCCGAGGCCCTTCTGGTCGAGGCGGCCGCGATGGTGGCGGCGGTGAAGTACTGCGGGATCAACACCCCGACCACTGACACCGACGCAGCCGGGCATTGGTTCGGGGACCGGTCCTGCGCGTTGGCGGGTGAGGGTGCCCCTCAGGTGTCAGAATCCGCGGTGATCGAGTACGCCGCCGCTCTGGGCCGATCGACCGAATCGGCGAAGAAGTATCTGGGTGAGTGTTTGGAACTGGCGCATCGGCTCCGGAAGACCTGGGCCCGGGTCCGTGCTGGTGAGGTCCCCGGCTGGGCGGCACGTCGGATCGCGTCCCAGACGATGAAGCTCCCCCAGGCCGGGGCGGCGTGGGTCGACGGTCAGGTCGCCCCCGCCGCGGGCAGGATCGGGCCCACCGCGTTGGATCGGATCCTGAACGAGGCACTGACCCGGTTTGACCCCGAGGAGGCCGAGCAGCGCCGCCTCGACGGCCTCGAGGGTCGCCGGGTCGACATCGACCTCGATGATCTGATCGATGGGCAGGTCTGCCACGCCCGCGTGCACGGGGTCATCGACGCCGCTGATGCGATCGATCTCCAGGAAGCGTTGACCACCCTGGCCGCGCAGTACCGCGAACTGGGATCTCTGGAATCGT
>NZ_JAERJA010000024.1 GCF_016827675.1 Nocardioides limicola
ACGAGGCCGCGAATCCCCAGATCGACAACTGGAGCGCCGCGAACCTTGAGCGAATGAGGAGCGGGCGCGCGCCTCAGCGCTACAACCGCGACAAGGGCGGCATGGAGTCGATGGAGTTGAGCCACGAGCCCATCCCACGCCGCCACGGCGGTACCGAGGTCATGCCGAGATGGCCACAAGACCACGCAGCCGTTGACCCACACCGATACCCGGGGTACTGACATGCCTGACCTGTCTGACCGTTTTGCCGAGGAACAGTCCAACATCATCGAGTGGCGCGGGGTACCGATCCACGGGCTCTATGAGTTCGAGGAGATTCCCCGCAGCATCACCCTCGAGTTCATCTCGGCCAAGGAACAGCCCGTCCAGGGCATCCAACTGAGGATGCGTGGCGGAACCATGACGGTGAACGACACCGAGTCGGACGACGTCGTCCTGTGGCAGGACACCGCCCCTACCCGCGTCGAAATCGAGATCCGAACCAAGCCAAGAGGGAGGACCACCCTCAAGCTCTGGAACGTGTGGCGGGGCGGCCATGACGTCACCCAAGCCTGGCTCGGGAACGCTGCCATCAGGGTGCACGATGAGCCGTCCGGTCGAACCGTACTTCACTGCAGCGACGGCCAAGGTGACCCCGACTTTGACGATCTGGTCGTCGCGGTGACCGCTCAATGGCCCTGACAGTGCGTCGCCCCTTGGCTGTATTGGCCGGGCTTCTCGCTACGGTCTTCGGGCTACTCGTGACCACATCGGTGGCGTTGGCTTTGGCCCCCGGGGCCTTTGCCAGCTCCCACTACGACATGTCAATCGACGAGAGCGCGGCCACCTACACTGCGCCCGAGCGAGGACCGCCGGATGCGGTCTCTCATCTGGACGTTTCTGCAGGTCAGCGAGCCGCCAGTCTTGGGGCATGCGCTGACGCGGCTTGTTCGGTTGGGGCGCCGTGGAGCCACACTTATGCATACGACGGTGCTTGCCTGCCCGCTGCATCCGACACGGCGTCGGTTGACACTCGCGAGACCCTCAGCTCAACCCCAGGCGGCGTGACCGCGATTCAGTCAGGCGGTGTTGCCGCAAA
>NZ_JAERJA010000002.1 GCF_016827675.1 Nocardioides limicola
CTCCTCGGCGAGCCGAACCATGTCCGGCTCCCTCACCGCTGGCAACGTCGTACTCTCAGACTCGTGCTCGCTCATGACGTGATGCTCCTTCGACCACGGACCCAGCCCGTGGCATCACGCCGATGCGGTTACACAAAATTCCTGACAGACCCAGCCCGGCCAATCCATGAGTAGTGACAGCGAGCGAGAAGCTGGCCTACTGAACCCGGATCCACCATCGGTGATTTCGTGAGCGGTGATTCTGATGGATCGTGGCGGGACTGGCTCGTGAGCGTGGCTGACCTGCCGGTCGGCTCCGGCTCTCCACTTCGATGTCCTCGGTCGTGCCCGCTGGGGCTGGGTGGTCAGGTTGTTGCGGTGACCAGTGGTCCGGTGGCGAGGGGTGCAGGGATTGCCAGTTTGGGGCCCAGGGCCAGTGGATCGGCAGATGCAGGTCGAGTCGGCGGGCGGTGGATGCGATCCGGCCGGGGACCTTGATGATCTTGCGACGCAGGGTGGCCCACCTGGCCTTGGCCAGGTCGGCGGCGACTGCGGCGGCGCGAGCGATGTTGAACGAGATCACCGCCAGGGCGACCCAGGCGGCGTTGGCGGTGTACGACCCGGACGGCAGGTGCGCCAGCGGCCCGTCCTTATCTACACCCGCACCGGCGACGCCGGGAGCACCCGCCTGGGCGGACATGAGCGAGACGGCCAAGACCGATCTCCGCCTCACGGCGTACGCCGACGTGGACGAGACGAATGCTCAGATCGGGGTGGCGGTGGCTACCGGCGCACTGGAGCCCGACGTGGTCACGGTGTTGACCCGGATCCAGAACGACCTCTTCGATGTCGGGGCCGACGTGTGCCGCCGTGCCGAGCGGTCGGCCTGGGCTGCGTACGCCGAGCACGCCGAGGTGATGAATCTGCTGGCGATCACCTACCTGAACCGGCTCTCGGATCTGCTCTTCATCCTGGCCAGGTATGCGAACCGCGAACAGGGCGACGTGCTGTGGGTGCCGGGCGGCGAGCGCGGCGAGTCGTAACGCCCGCGTCACCTCACAGCGCCGGGTCTCTGCCAAACTACGCCCCGTGGACCGCTTCTTCGGCATCAGCAATCAGGGATCGTCGTACCGGGTCGAGACGGTGGCCGGCACCACCACGTTCCTGGCGATGGCCTACATCCTGTTCGTGAATCCGAGCATTCTCAGCGCCACCGGGATGGACCCCCAGGCGCTCTTCGTCGCCACCGCACTGGCGGCCGCTCTCGGCACCCTGCTGATGGGTCTGCTGGCGAACTACCCGATCGCGCTGGCGCCGGGGATGGGCCTGAACGCGTTCTTCGCCTACACCGTGGTGCTGGGGATGGGGATCGAGTGGCAGACCGCACTGGTCGGCACCCTCGTCTCCGGGGCGCTGTTCCTGGTGCTGGCGCTGACCGGCTTGCGGCGGGTGATCATCGAGGCCATCCCGATGCATCTGAAGTTCGCCACCGCCTCGGGGATCGGGCTGTTCATCGCCTTCATCGGGTTGCGCAACGCGGGCATCGTGGTGCCGGACGAGAACACCACGGTGGCGCTGGGCGACCTGTCCCAGCGAGGCACTCTGGTGGCGGTCGCCGGGTTGCTGATCACTGCCGTGCTGGTGATCCGGGGTGTCCGCGGGGGCGTCTTCTACGGTCTGGTCGCCACCGCGGTGGTGGCGGTGTTGGCCGGCGTCGCCTCGGTGCCCAGCGGCCTGGTGGCGCCGGTGCCGAGCCTGGCCCCCACCTTCGGAGCGGTCTTCGACGGGTTCGGCGGCTTCTTCACCACCCAGATGCTGGTCGTGGTGCTGACCATGCTGTTCGTCGACTTCTTCGACACCTCGGGCACCCTGATCGCGGTGGCCAACCAGGCCGATCTCCTCGAGGACGGCAAGTTGCCCCGGGCGAACCGTGCCCTGGCCGCGGACTCCACCGCGACGATGGTCGGTGCGGTGCTGGGCACCTCGACCACCACGTCCTACATCGAGTCATCCGCCGGGGTCAGCGCCGGTGGCCGGACCGGCTTCACCTCGGTGGTGACGGCCGGCTGGTTCCTGCTCGCACTCTTCTTCTCACCGCTGCTGGACGTGGTCACCGCCGAAGTGACCGCGCCCGCGTTGATCATCGTCGGGGTGCTGATGGCCGCCTCCCTCGGCAAGATCGCCTGGACGGAGCTGGAGGTCGCGATCCCGGCGTTCGCCACCGTCATCGCGATGCCGTTGACCTACTCGATCGCCACCGGCATCGCCTGCGGCCTGCTGCTGCACCCGATCGCCATGATCGCCAAGGGACGCAGGCGTGAGGTGCATTGGTTGAACTACCTGCTGCTCGCGGTCGTGCTGGCCTACTTCATCTGGCTGCACTGACGGTTCCGCGCAGGCCGCCAGTCGATCGGAGACGCGAAGGCCCACGCTGGCACGGCCGGCTCGACCACCGGCGCCGGCTGGCGCCTGTGGAGAGGATTCCCTGCCTGTCGCTCCGACCTGTCACCATGGGTGGCACTCATGAACATCCTCAACTCGCTCTCCGATGAGGCGCTGCGCCGGTTCTTCGACGCAGCCTCGCTGGCCCGTGGCCAGGACTACGCGGCCCGCGGCCGGGTGCTGCAACCCGAGATCAGTGAGCTCGGCGCGGAGAACCTCTCGGTCACCGCGCGGGTGAAGGGGACCGAGCCACTCCCCTACCACGTGCAGTTGTACGCCGAGATGCCCAGCGGTGAGCTGTGGCTCACCACCATGTGCAGCTGCCCGGTGCGGATCGCCTGCAAGCACGGGGCCGCACTCGCGGTGACGCTGGGCCAGTCGTTCGCACCCCAGCCGGCACCACCGCGGGAGGACTGGAAGGAGCGGCTCGAGCACCTGATCGGTGAACTCGCCGAGCAGAGCCACCCCGACGACGACCTGCCGCCGCTGGCCCTGGAGTTCAAACTGGGCCAACGGCGGCCCTACTACGGCAGCGACGAGCAGTACCGGGTGCACCTGAGACCACTGCGCCGCGGTGCCCGAGGCCAGTGGGTGAAGGGCGGAGCCGACTGGCGGGACCTCCCGCACCTGCCCCGCAGCCACGGTCACCCACGCGCCCAGGTCGCCGCGCTGCTGGCGCTGCACCGGGCGATGAACTCCCAGTTCCAGTACTACTCGGCCGAACCCCATCTGGAAGAGTTCGGCGGCCGGGTGGTCGACCTGCTCCGCGACGTCCGCGACTCCGGCGTCGAGCTGTTGCCCCGTCGACCGCTGACCGAGCTACGGATCGTCGACGAGCCATTGCATCTGGCCACCGACCTGACCCGCACCGAGGACGGCACCACGGTCCGGCTCGGCCTCGTCCACGAGGACCGGCTCTGGTCCGGCGACGACGTACTCGCCATCGGCGACCACTCGGTCGGACTGCTCAGCGACGGCGCACTCCGGATCGCCCGCCTCGACCGACCGGTCAGCGCAGCCACCATGCGGTTCCTGCTCAGCACCCCGACCGTCGACGTGCCCGCGGACGCGCACGACCGGCTCGACGAAGTGCTCGCGCCGATGACCCGGCTGGTCGAGCTCCGCTCCCCCGACGGCTCGGTGCCGCTCCCCGAGCCGATCACCCCGACTCTGCTGCTCACCGTGACCTGGCACTCCTCCACCAAGGCCTCCCTGCGCTGGGAGTGGCGGTACGCCGGGCGACTGACCCGACTCACCTCCACCGACACCCTCGGGGGCCTGAGGGACCCGAACGCCGAACGGCGGATCAGCGACCAGGTGCCGATCGACCTGCTGCACCGCTCCACCGCCACCGACGGCGACGCCCTCGCGTTGGCCATCCACGACCTGCCGACACTGCGGGAGATGCCCGGGATCGAGGTGGTCGAGGACGAGCGACCCGACTTCCGCGAGTCGACCGACGACCCCGAGATCGCCTTCGCCGTCGCCGAGGAGAGCTCCGGCACCGACTGGCTCGACCTCGCGGTCATCATCACCGTCGAGGGGGAGCCGATCCCGCTCCCCGACGTCCTCGCCGCCCTCACCCTCGATCTGGAGTACCTGGTCCTTCCCAGCGGCCTCTACCTGCGCACCGACCGACCTGAGTTCGCCCAGCTCCGGGACGTCGTCAAGGCGGCCGAGGAGCTCAAGGAGTCGGAGGGAGACGGCGTCAGCGTCGGCCGGCACGACCTCGGGGTGTGGGCGCAACTGGCCGAGCTCGGCATCGTGGACAGCCAGGCCGCCGAATGGGTACGACGCGCCCAGGCGCTGCGCGACCTCACCGACATCGACCGACCGGACCCGGTCGGGATCACCGCCGAGCTCCGCAGCTACCAACTCGAAGGCTTCTGGTGGCTCAGCTTCCTCATCCAGCACGGCCTGGGCGGCATCCTCGCCGACGACATGGGCCTGGGCAAGACGCTGCAGGTGCTCGCCGCGATCGCGCACGCCACACACCACGGCGAACAGCGACCGTTCCTGGTGATAGCGCCGACCAGCGTGGTGACGGCCTGGGCGCACGAGTCGGCCCTGCACGCCCCGGGCCTGCGGGTGGCCGTGGCGACCCGCAAGTCCGACGACGTGGCCGCCCTGGCCGCCGACGCAGACGTCGTGGTCACCACCTATGCGCTGGCCCGACTGGCCGAGGAGCGCTACACCTGTCTGGAGTGGGCCGGTCTGATCCTCGACGAGGCCCAGCAGGTGAAGAACCACCAGTCCAAGACCTACGCGGCGATCCGCAAGATCGAGGCACCGTTCCGGCTGGCCGTGACCGGGACCCCGTTCGAGAACCGGCTGATGGAGCTGTGGGCGCTGCTGTCCCTGACCGTGCCCGGTCTCTACCCGTGGCCGGCCAAGTTCAAGGAGCACGTGGCCCGGCCGGTGGAGAAGACCGGCGACGAGGCGGCGCTGCGGAGGTTCCGCCAGCGGATCCGCCCGTTCCTGCTCCGCCGCACCAAGGAACTCGTCGCCGACGAGCTGCCCCCGAAGCAGGAGCAGATCCTCGACGTCACCCTGTCCCCACGACACCGCAAGATCTACGACACCCACCTGGCCAAGGAGCGCCAGAAGATCCTCGGACTCGTGGAGGACTTCGACCGCAACCGGGTGGCGATCTTCGCGGCACTCACCAAACTGCGTCAGCTCGCGCTGGACCCAGCGCTCGTCGACGCCGAGCACCACCGGGTCGGCTCAGCCAAGCTCGACGTGCTGGTCGACCATCTCGCCGAGATCACCGCGGAGGGCCACCAGGCGCTGGTGTTCAGCCAGTTCACCTCGTTCCTCGGCAGAGTCCGAGAGAGGCTCACCGCCGAGGGGGTGGCCACCACCTACCTGGACGGGGCCACCCGCGACCGCGGCGCGGTCATCGACCAGTTCCGACGCGGCGAGGCATCGGCGTTCCTGATCTCCCTCAAGGCCGGAGGGGTGGGTCTGACCCTGACCGAAGCCGACTACGTGTTCGTGCTGGATCCCTGGTGGAACCCCGCTGCCGAGGCCCAGGCTGTCGACCGCGCCCACCGCATCGGCCAGACCAAACACGTGCACGTCTACCGCCTGCTCAGCACCGACACGATCGAAGAGAAGGTGATGGAGCTCAAGGACCGCAAGGCCGAGCTCTTCGCCCAGGTGATGGACGGCGACCAGGCGATGAGCACCGGCATCGACGCCGACGACATTCGCGGCCTCTTCTCCGACTGAACCAGGCCGGTCGTCCGCGGCCGCCACCGCGTCAGCGCAGCGGCGCCTCGGTCCAGTTCGTGCCGGGAGGCCGGGCCTCCAGCCACGCCTGCAGGCCGAGCAGCGAGGAGCGGGTCAGCGCCAGCTCGACCGTCTCACCGGCGGTGGTGTGACACACGATCACCAGATGATCGGCGTACAGCGAGATCTGCTCACCGCCCACCCGCTCGCGGCGCCCCTGATAGATCAACTCCTTGCGCCCCCAGACCTTGGTCGGTCGGGGGTTCGGGGAGAAGACCCGGAACCACTCCAACCGATCACCGTGGTAGCGACCCACGCCGAGCACCCAACCACGGCCTGCCTTGGAGGAACGGACCCGGTGACTCAACTCGAAGGTGCCACCGTGGCGGGCCAGCAGCCGGCGGCGCACCACCAGGGTGACGGCGTAGCAGACGCAGAGCAGCAGCACGACGGCGACTGCATCGAGCAGCCACGCCCACCACGGCATCGCCCACCTCGCATCGATCTCTCGGGTCGTGCGACGAAGACTAACCGCACCCGCCCCGGACGCGAACCCGGGCCTCCACTTCAACGCAGGAAGCGCCCGCCCGGATCGCTCCGGACGGGCGCCTCCTCAGCGCTGCTTCAGGGGGTGAGACTCAGCGGGCGCGCTCGACAGCGCGGATCCGAGCCTCGGCCTGGCGGACCGCGGCGGTCGCCTCGTCATCGTTCTCGCCGGCGGCGTGGGCCCGCTCCAGTTCGGCGCGAGCCTGCTCCAGGTCGATGTCGTGCGAGAGGTCCGCACGCTCGGCCAGGATCGACACCCGGTTCTCAGCCACCGACAGGAAGCCCGCGTCCACAGCTGCGACCAGGGTCTCCTCGTCGGGGGTCTGGATGTCGACCACGCCAGAGATCATCAGCGACAGCATCGGGGCGTGGTTGGGCAGGATGCCCACATCGCCTTCGACGGTGCGCGCGATGACACGCTTCGCGTCCCCGGACCAGACCAGCCGGTCCGCGGCCACCAGTTCGACTCGAAGCGAAGCCATCACAGGCTCTTCTGGATGTCGGCCCAGTTGCGCTCCACGTCGTCCAGGCCACCACACATGAAGAAGGCCTGCTCAGCAACGTGGTCGTACTCACCGTCACAGATCTTGTTGAACGCCTCGATGGTGTCGGCCACCGGGACGGTCGAACCCTCGATGCCGGTGAACTGCTTGGCGACGTAGGTGTTCTGCGACAGGAAGCGCTGGATCCGGCGGGCCCGGTGCACCACGATCTTGTCCTCTTCGGACAGTTCGTCGACACCGAGGATCGCGATGATGTCCTGCAGCTCCTTGTTGCGCTGCAGGATCTGCTTCACCCGGATGGCGGTGTCGTAGTGGGTCTGGCCGATGTACTGCGGGTCCAGGATCCGCGAGGTCGAGGTGAGCGGGTCCACGGCCGGGTAGATACCCAGCGAGGCGATCTCACGCGACAGCTCGGTGGTGGCGTCCAGGTGCGCGAACGTGGTCGCCGGAGCCGGGTCGGTGTAGTCGTCCGCGGGCACGTAGATCGCCTGCATCGAGGTGATCGAGTGACCACGGGTCGAGGTGATCCGCTCCTGCAGCACACCCATCTCGTCCGCCAGGTTGGGCTGGTAGCCCACCGCCGACGGCATCCGGCCGAGCAGGGTCGAGACCTCGGAGCCGGCCTGGGTGAACCGGAAGATGTTGTCGATGAAGAGCAGCACGTCCTGCTTCTGCACGTCGCGGAAGTACTCCGCCATCGTCAGGGCGGACAGCGCGACCCGCAGGCGGGTGCCCGGCGGCTCGTCCATCTGACCGAAGACCAGGGCGACCTTGTCGAAGACGCCGGCCTCCTGCATCTCCACGATGAGGTCGTTGCCCTCACGGGTCCGCTCACCCACACCGGCGAACACGGACACACCTTCGTGGTCCTTCGCGACTCGGGCGATCATCTCCTGGATCAGCACGGTCTTGCCGACACCGGCACCACCGAAGAGGCCGATCTTGCCACCCAGCACGTACGGGGTGAGCAGGTCGATCACCTTGATGCCCGTCTCGAACATCTGGGTCTTGGACTCGAGCTGGTCGAAGGCCGGAGCCTTGCGGTGGATGCCCCACCGCTCGGAGGAGGCGAGCTCCTCGCCCTCCTCAAGGTTCAGGCAGTCACCGGTCGCGTTGAACACGCGACCCAGGGTGACGTCACCCACCGGAACCGTGATCGGGCTCCCGGTGTCGGTCACCTGAGCACCGCGGACCAGACCGTCGGTCGGCTTCAACGAGATGGCGCGAACCATCCCGTCGCCGATGTGCTGGGCGACCTCGAGGGTGATGGTCTGGGTCTCGCCACCGAGCTCCAGATCCACCTTCAGGGCGCTGTAGATGCCCGGCATCGTGTCGATCGGGAACTCGATGTCCACGACCGGCCCGATGACCCGGGAGATCCGGCCGATGCCGCCGGTGGCCGCGGCGTTCGTCTCTTCAACAGTGGCAGTCATGTCTTCTCACTCACTATTCGCTGGCGGCATCGGCAAGCGCGTTCACGCCACCGACGATCTCGCTGATTTCCTGGGTGATGCCGGCCTGGCGGGCCTGGTTGGCGATTCGCGTGTACTTCTTGATGAGTTCTTCAGCGTTGTCCGTCGCGGACTTCATCGCCTTCTGACGGGAGGCCAGCTCGGAAGCGGCCGCCTGCAGCAGACAGAAGTAGATCCGGCTCTGCACGTACTTGGGCAGCAGCGCGTCGAGAACCTCCCCGGCGTTCGGCTCGAACTCGTACAGGGGCAGCACCTCGGACTTCTCCGGAGGCTCGGTGCCCTCGACGATCTCCAGCGGAACCAGTCGGATCGTGTTGGGCTCCTGACGAAGCATCGACACGAACCGGGTGTAGACCACGTGGACCTCGTCGACACCGGGAGGCACGCCGGCCTCGGACGGCGCCGGGTCGGTGTTCAGGAACGCCTGGATCAGCGTCGCCCCGATGTCTGCGGCCACGTCGTAGGTCGGCTGGTCGGAGAAGCCGGACCACACCTGCACCACCGGGCGCTGGCGGAACCTGTAGTACGCCTCGCCCTTGCGGCCGGAGATGTACAGGTCGACGTCCTTGCCCTCACCCCGAAGCTTCTCAACGAGGCTCTCGGCCTCCTTGAGAACGCTCGAGGAGTAGGCCCCGGCCAGACCACGGTCGCTGGTGATCACCAGCACCGCGGCCCGCGTCGGGTTCTCCACCTCGGTGGTCAGCGCGTGGTCTTCGTTGGAGTACGTCGCCACCGCGGACACCGCCCGGGTCAACTCCCGGGAGTACGGCGCGGCGGCCTGCGCCCGCTGCTGCGCCTTGATGATGCGGGACGCAGCGATGAGCTCCATGGCGCGCGTGATCTTCTTCATCGACTCGGTCGACTTGATCCGCGCGCGGTACTCACGCAGCGATAGGGCCATGGGTCAGCCCCGCCTCTGCTTGACGATCTGCTCCTGCTCGATCGCCTCGTCCTCGAGCGCCTCGTGCTCTTCCTTGCCGGCCTTGATCGGCTGGCCGTCGGAAGTCTCGAACTGGCCCAGGAACGCGTCGTAGGCGACGCCCACCTGGTCCTCGGTGGAGTCCTCGAACTTCAGCGACTCGCGGATGCCGGCCAGGATGCCGGAGTGCGAGCGGCGCAGGAAGTCGAGGAACTCGGACTCGAAGCGGAGCACGTCCTCGGTCGGCACGATGTCGAGGCGACCACTGGTGCCCAGCCACAGCGACACCGTCATCTCCTCGACCGGGTACGGCGAGTACTGCGGCTGCCGCAGCAGCGCCATCAGCCGCTGGCCACGGGCCAACTGCTGACGCGAGGCCGCGTCCAGGTCGGAGGCGAACATCGCGAACGCCTCCATGGCGCGGAACTGGGCCAGGTCCACCTTGAGCGAACCGGTGACCTGCTTCATCGCCTTGGTCATCGCCGAGCCACCGACCCGGGAGACCGAGATACCGACGTCGATCGCGGGACGCTGGTTGGCGGCGAACAGGTCGGACTGCAAGAAGATCTGACCGTCGGTGATGGAGATGACGTTGGTCGGGATGAACGCCGACACGTCGTTGGCCTTCGTCTCGATGATCGGCAGGCCCGTCATCGAGCCGGCGCCCATCTCGTCGGAGAGCTTCGCGCAACGCTCGAGGAGCCGCGAGTGCAGGTAGAAGACGTCACCCGGGTACGCCTCGCGGCCCGGCGGGCGGCGCAGCAGCAGCGACACCGAGCGGTAGGCCTCGGCCTGCTTGGTCAGGTCGTCGAAGACGATGAGGACGTGCTTGCCGTCGTACATCCAGTGCTGGCCGATGGCCGAGCCGGTGTACGGGGCGAGGTACTTGAAGCCGGCCGCGTCGGAGGCGGGGGACGCCACGATGGTGGTGTACTCCAGCGCGCCGGCCTCCTCGAGGGCGCCACGCACCGAAGCGATCGTGGAGCCCTTCTGACCGATCGCCACGTAGATGCAGCGCACCTGCTTGGTCGGGTCGCCGGACTCCCAGTTCTGCTTCTGGTTGATGATCGTGTCGATCGCGATCGCGGTCTTGCCGGTGGCGCGGTCGCCGATGATCAGCTGACGCTGACCGCGGCCGATCGGGGTCATCGCGTCGATGGCCTTGATGCCGGTGGCCAGCGGCTCGTGCACCGACTTGCGCTGCATCACGTCCGGAGCCTGCAGCTCCAGGGCGCGGCGGCCCTCGATGCCGGTGATCTCACCCAGGCCGTCGATCGGCTTGCCCAGCGGGTCGACGACCCGGCCGAGGTAGCCCTCACCGACGGGCACGGAGAGGATCTCGCCGGTGCGGCGCACCGGCTGACCCTCCTCGACACCCTCGAAGTCACCGAGGATCACGACGCCGATCTCGCGGGTGTCCAGGTTCAGGGCGATGCCGAGCGTGCCGTCCTCGAACTCGAGCAGCTCGTTGGCCATCACCGATGGAAGTCCGGTGACCTTCGCGATGCCGTCAGCCGTCTCGGAGACGGTGCCGACCTCCTCCCGGCTGGCCGTCTCGGGCTGGTAGTCCGACACGAAGCGCTGAAGCGCGTCCCGGATCTCATCCGGACGGATGGTCAGCTCCGTCATTTCCTCATCCTCACTTCTTGGGCCTGGTAATGAATGTCTTGGGTTGCCGGTGCCGGGTCAGCCGGCCAGTCGCCGTCGGGCGTCGTCGAGTCTGGTGGAGACGGTGCCATCGATGACATCGTCTCCGACCTCCACCTTGATGCCGCCGACCACTCGCGGGTCGACCACCACATTGAGGTGCATCTGCCGCCCGTACTGGCGCGAGAGCGCAACTGCCAGCCTCTCGCTGTCCGCCTCGGACAGCGGCGTGGACACCACCACCGTGGCGACCTGCTGGTCACGCACGTGGGCCGCCACCTTGCCGTAGGCCTCGAGCGCGGCGGTCACGGTGCGGTACGAGCCGGAGAGTGCCTGATCGATGAGCGCCAGGGTGGCCGCCAGCACCTTGTCCGACAGCAGCCCCTCCATCAGGCTCCGCTTGTCGGCGGCCGTCCGCGACGGATCGGCGAGCGCATCGCGCAGCTCCGGGTGCTCCTTGATCGCCTGGCCGACCGAGAACAGTTCGTCCGACAGACGCGCCGGGTCCGAGGCCGACCGGACGACTGAAACGACACCCAATTGCTCGAGGGAGTCGGCCAGGTCACGGGTTGCCGTCCACCGTCGGCCGACAGCGTCGGCGACCAGGTCGGCTACTGCTGGGGAGACCCGGCTGTCAAGGACCCCGTGCACCAGGGCCGTCTTCGCCTCGGTCGCGACGGAGAGGTCGGTCGCCACCCGCCGCAGCGCCGGTTCGGTCCGGAGCAGGCCGGCGACTCCGAAGAGTTCCGTCCCGATCTGGGCTGCGTCACCGGCGGCGAGCACCGAGGGAAGCCCCTCGGTGAGCACCTTCAGTGCCTCGGCGGATGCGCCACGCATCAGTTGACCCCCTGCTCCAGATCGGCCAGGAAGCGCTCGACGACACGGCTCTGTCGGGCCTCGTCCTCCAGGCTCTCCCCGACGATCCGGCTGGCGAGTCCGGTAGCAAGGCTGCCGACCTCGGCCCGCAGCGAGGTGACCGCCTGCTGGCGCTCGGCCTCGATCTGCGCGTGCGCGTGCTCGACGATCCGGGCCGCATCGGTCTGCGCCTGCTCCCGCATCTCGGCGATGATCGCGGCGCCCTGCTCACGGGCCTCCTCGCGGATCCGGGCGGCCTCGTGTCGCGCGTCTCCCAACTGCTGCTCAAGTGCGGCGAGCTTGGCGTCCGCCTCGGCCTGCTTGGTCTCGGCAGCGGCCAGACCCCCCTCGATGGCTGCGGTCCGGTCGGCGTAGGCCTGCTCGAAGCGCGGCACCACGAACTTCCAGATCGCGAAGAGGAGGATGCCGAAGACGATCAGTCCGAGGATGATCTCGGAAAGCACCGGCATCAGCGGATCGTGCTCTTCACCGGCTGCCATAACGACATCAGTGATCATGGTGGAGTCTCCCTGTTCGGACCACTCGTGTGCGGAGAGGGTCGGTTCTAGAGCACGAAGGCGATGGCCAGGGTGATGATGAAGAGCGCCTCAGCCAGCACGAAGCCGAGGATCGCGCGACCGAAGAGCGTGTTCGCAGCTTCGGGCTGACGGGCGATCCCGCTGATCAGTGCGGCGAAGATCAGACCGATGGCCACGCCGGGGCCGATGGCCGACAGGCCGAGTCCGATGAGGTTGAGGTTGCCTTCCATGGCTTTTCCTTTCGTCTGCGACGTGGACGTCACGTCGCGGTTGGCGAAACTTGCGGGTGTCGAGTTGTGGTTCTGGGAGTCGGATCAGTGTTCGTCGGCCAGCGCCTCGCCGATGTACATCGACGAGAGCAGGGTGAACACGTAGGCCTGCAGGAACATCACGATCACTTCCAGGAAGCTCACCGCGATACCCAGCACGAACGCCAGCACGCCTGCGCCGGCGTACACGAAGTTGCCGGTGCCCAGCAGGTACCAGCCGCCGGTGGCGAAGAGCACCAACAGGATGTGGCCGGCGAACATGTTGCCGAACAGACGCAGCGTCAGGGTGGCCGGGCGCACGATGATGTTGGAGAGGAACTCCAACGGCACCAGCACCGGGGTGATCCACAGCGGGACGCCGGCGGGCACGGTGGCGTGCTTGAGGTAGCCCAGCGGGCCGTGCTTCCACATCCCGGCACCGATGTAGAGCAGCCAGGAGATGGCCGCCAGCGGGACGATGAACCCGATCCGCGAGAACGAGGGGAACTGGAGCAGCGGGATCAACGCGTAGTAGTTGTTGACCAGGATGAAGAGGAACAGCGCGAAGAGGTACGGCACGAACCGCATGAAGTGTGCGGAGCCGATGTTCTCGCGGGCGATCGAGTTGCGCACGAACCCGTAGACGGCCTCACCCGCGAACTGCAGGCGACCCGGCACCACCGCGGCGGGGCGGGACGAAAGCACCGTGAACGCGATGATCAGCACCGCTGACAGGCAGAGCAGCAACATCGGCTTGGTGACCTCGCCGAACACCGGCGGGAGGTTGAAGATCTCCGGACCAGGGGCGTGAAAACCCGAACCGCCAGCGGCCTTGATCGTGGCCGCTGCCATCGAAGCGGTGACGCTCACTCTCTCTCCTGCCTTAGCTCTGACTGCTGTGCTTGGCGGATATGCCACCGAACCGCGCGATGGTCATGTAGATCCCCAGGCCGGCTCCGACGAGCACCCCGATGGCCACCAGGAACGTGGTTCCCAGCCACCAATCGAGCGCCCAGCCGATCAGACCGTAGAACAGCACACCCGCAACGAGGTAGCCCAGGGCCTGCCATGGGCTGCCCGGAGGTGAGTCGCTGGAGTCTGCGGAAGGGGTCTGCTGCTGAGCCATCGCGCCCCGGACGATAGCAGGCCCGGCGGGTCATCGCGCACCCGCCTCGGGAAGGTCGAAGATCGGCACCCGGGAGCGCGTCGCCGAGGTGATCTGGACCGTCACCCAGACCAGCGTGCAGAGCACCAGCAGGGCGGCGAGCCAGGCCCGGTGGACGGTCCCGTCGTCGAGCACGCCGCTGCCTTCGAGCTGGACGAAGATCAGCGCCGCCAGCAACACCTGGGAGACGTAGGTGAGCAACGCCACCACCAGCGCCAGCGACGGCATCACTCGGGCGGCCACATAGACGACCAGGGCACCGACGACGAAGATGCCCCCGGCCATGGTGGCACCGATCCCGGCGCCCCACGCTGCGGGAGCGCCGACCAGCAGCGCACCGGTCACGGCCGCCAGAACACCCAGCACCAGGCAGGAAGCGCCCACCCAGACGGCGATCCGCAACTGCGGGTCGCCGACGGTGACGCCGACCGCTGACGCGGCCCGGGAGTCCTCCGTGGTCGACATGGGGTGGTTGGCCTCTTCCTCGACGGGGGTGCTCGTCATGACCGCGTGGGCGCGCGTGGCTCTGGCCGACCGCGCCACCGATCGCTTGTGAAAACTAGCACAAAGTCGGGGAGGGGTGAATATGGGGGCTACGCCTGCACCTCGGCGGTGAGCGTGGGCTCCTTGAGCCGCGGCAGCACGAAGGTGACCGTCACCGTCACGGCCGCCATCACGCCGAGCCCGGTCCACATCACCGGGCCGCTGTAGAGGCTCGCCGTCACCGCGCCGAAGGCGATCAGGCCCGCCCACATCCACATGATCAACACTGCCCGCCGTTGCGAGTGGCCGATCTCGAGAAGCCGGTGGTGGAGGTGCTGCTTGTCCGGCGCGAACGGTGACCGCCCCGCCCTGGTACGCCGGATCACCGCGAGCACCAGATCCGCCAGCGGCACGATCAGGATCAGCAGCGGCAGCGCCAGCGGGAGCACGATCGGCAGCAGGCTCGCCTCCGAGCCGGCCGCGCCGCGGGTCACGTCGGCGGCGGGGAACTGCCCGGTCAGGGTCACCGCCGCTCCGGAGAGCACCAACCCGATCAGCATCGACCCCGAGTCACCCATGAAGAGCCTCGCCGGATGGAAGTTGTGCACCATGAAGCCGCCGCAGGCGCCTGCCAGCGCCGCGCACAACAGCGCCCCGGTGATCGCCAGGGACTGCTCGTTGACCGCGGCCAACTGGTAACAGAAGAGGAAGAAGGCCACTGCACCGATGCCGACCACCCCGGCCGCCAACCCGTCCAGGCCGTCGACGAAGTTGACGGCGTTGACGGTGGCGGTGACCACGAAGACGGTGAGCAGTCCCCCCTGGGCGGCGTCCAGGGTGAGCACTCCGCCGCCGGCCTGGGGCAGGAAGTAGTACTGGACACCGAGGAGCACCAGCACTCCGGCGGCCAGGAGCTGTCCACCGAGCTTCATCAGGGCGTCGATGTCGAAGATGTCGTCGATCACCCCGACCAGGCAGATGATCGCCCCGGCCAGCAGCACCACCTTGGCCGGCCCGAAGACCCGCTCGCCGCCCAGCGACAGGAACGGCAGCTGGGTGGCCACCAGGTAGGCGGCCAGCAGGCCGCCGAGCATCGCCAGCCCGCCCAGGTACGGGATCGGTTCGTCGTGCACGTCCCGGTCCCGCACTCCGGCCACCGCCCCGGTGCGCAACGCGATCTCCCGGGCGATGACGGTCAACAGGTAGGTGACGACGGCGGCCACCAGGAAGACGAGCAGGTATTCACGCACCCGGGGCTCCGGGGTCGGCCTCATCGTCGAGTCGGATGTCGAAGCGGGCGAGTACGCCGTTGATCTCCTCCGACCCGATCGCTCCCGCACGCAGCACTCGCACCGTGTCGCTGGTGACGTCGAGGATGGTCGAGGCGACCCCTCCCGGGCTCGGTCCGTCGTCCACGATCACCTCCACGGCGTCGCCGAGCATCTCGTCGGCCGCGTCGGCTGTGGTCGCTGCCGGGTGCCCGGACAGGTTCGCCGAGCTCACCGCCAGCGGCCCGGTGCGCTCCAGCACTGCCAACGCCACGGGATGGTCGGGCATCCGGACCGCCACGGTGCCGCGGGTCTCCCCCAGGTCCCAGCGCAGCGAGGCCTGCTGGTGACAGACCAGGGTCAGCGGGCCGGGCCAGAACTCGTCGGCCAGCGCGCGCACCACGTCGGTGAGCCGGGTGGCCAGCGCATCCAGCGTGGCACTCGCCCCGATCAGCACCGGTGGCGGCATCTCTCGCCCCCGGCCCTTGGCTGCCAGCAGTCCGGCCACCGCATCGGGGTCGAAGGCATCGGCGGCGACGCCGTACACGGTGTCGGTGGGCAACACCACCAGCGTGCCCCCGCGGATCGCCTCCGTGGCGGCGGCCAGCGCGGCCTCGAGTTGCTGGTCGTCCCCGACCGGGTACCTGATCGCCATGGGGTCATCGTGCCAGTCGCGCCGTGGTGAACCGCGGACGACCGGCCAGATCGCGGTGGTCGCGGATCCGGGCCCAGTCCCCGGTGGCCGCGAAGACGCCGGGCACGGCGTCGCCCTGCTCGTCGGCGTGCTCCACGCCCACCACTCCCCCGCTGCTGAGCAGCAGGGCGGCCCGGCGAGCGATCACCCGGATCGCATCCAGGCCGTCGACCCCGGAGAAGAGCGCCATCGCCGGGTCGTGGTCGCGCGCCTCGGGAGCCACCGACGCCCACGCCTCCAAGGGGATGTACGGCGGGTTGGAGACCACCACGTGCACCTGCCCCGTCAACTCGTCGAAGGCCTCGGCCAGGTCACCGAGGCGCAGGTCGACCCCGGAGCCGGCCAGGTTGCGCTCCGCCCACGCATGCGCCTGCGGGTCCAGCTCCACGGCGTACACCTGCGCGCCGGGCACCTCGTGCGCCACCGACGCGGCAATGGCGCCGGAGCCGGTGCACAGGTCGACGACGATCGGCGTCAGCCCCTGGCGGTGCACCTGCTCGGCCGCATCGACCGCCCAGCCGGCCAGCAGCTCCGTCTCCGGCCGAGGCACGAAGACGCCGGGTCCGACGGCCAGTTCCAGGTAGCGGAAGCCGGCCACTCCGGTGAGGTGCTGGAGCGGCTCGCGGGCCGCCCGCCGCTGCACCAGCAGGTCGAGGGCCGATCGTTGCGCCTCGGTGACCTCGTCGACGAGCAGCAGTCCGCCCGTGCCGACGCCGAGGACATGGCTCAGCAACAGTTCGGCGTCGCGGTGGGCCGACGGTACGCCGGCCTCGTCGAGGCGGAGGGCAGCCTCACGGATCAGGTGTCGGGGGGTGGCCATGCTCAACCGCCGCACCCGACCGGGTCAGCCACCCGCCTGCTCCAGGGCCTCGAACCGGGCGGCGAGGTCAGCCTTGACGCAGGACTCCACGACGGCATCGAGGTCGCCGTCGAGGACCGTGTCGAGGTTGTAGGACTTGTAGCCGGTGCGGTGGTCGGAGATCCGGTTCTCGGGGAAGTTGTAGGTGCGGATCCGCTCCGAGCGATCCACGGTGCGCACCTGCAGCCGCCGGGCGTCGCTGGCCTCGGCCTGGGCGGCCTCGTTCGCTGCGGCGAGCAGTCGGGCACGCAGGATCCGCATCGCCTGCTCCCGGTTCTGCAGTTGGCTCTTCTCGTTCTGACAACTCACCACGATGCCGGTGGGCAGATGGGTGATCCGGACCGCCGAATCGGTGGTGTTCACGCTCTGGCCACCAGGGCCCGAGGAACGGAACACGTCGATGCGCAGGTCGTTGGGGTCGACCTCGACGTCGATCTGCTCGGCTTCGGGCATCACCAGGACGCCGGCTGCCGAGGTGTGCACCCGCCCCTGGGACTCGGTCACCGGCACCCGTTGCACCCGGTGCACGCCACCCTCGAACTTGAGCAGCGCGAAGGGGGCCTCCCCGGGACCTGGGGTCCCCTTGGCCTGCACGGCCACGGTGACCGACTTGTAGCCTCCGAGGTCGGACTCGGTGGCATCGAGCACCTCGGTGCGCCAGCCGCGTCGCTCCGCCCAGCGCAGGTACATCCGCAGCAGGTCGCCGGCGAACAGTGCCGACTCCTCACCGCCCTCACCCGACTTCACCTCGATGAGGGCGTCCTTGGCATCGGCCGGGTCGCGGGGCACCAGCATCTCGCGGAGTCGCTCCGCGACCTGCGCCCGCTCGACGTCGAGGCGCAGCGCCTCGGCGGCGAAGGAGTCGTCCTCGCCGCCGAGTTCGCGGGCGGCTTCGGCGTCGTCGCCGAGGCGGATCCATTCGCGCCAGGTGCGCACGATGGCCGAGACCTCGGCGTACCGCTGATTCAGGCGCTTCGCGAGCACCTGATCACCATGGGTGGTCGGGTCGGCGAGACGCTGCTCAAGCTCGGCAGCCTCGTCGACCAGACCGGCGACGGCCTCAAACACGGGCTCGTCCGCCCCAGTGGCTACTTGCTCTCCTTGGCCTTGGAGTAGCGAGCCTCGAAGCGAGCCACGCGGCCGCCGGTGTCGAGGATCTTCTGCTTGCCCGTGTAGAAGGGGTGGCACTGCGAGCACACGTCAGCGCGGATGTTTCCCTCGGGGGCGGTGCTGTGGGTGGTGAACGTCGCGCCACAGGTGCAGGTGACCGTGGTCTCGATGTACTCCGGGTGGATGTCCTTCTTCATGATGTCCTCTCTCATCGGCGCCGGGTCGGCGCGAGCTCGGATGCTCAGCGACGGGAACCGGGACCGACCCTCAAGTGTGCCACTGCGATCCAGTGACACGAAATCTGGGTCGGACCACCGTGAAGGCGAGCACTGCGGCCAACCCGGCCATCACCATCATCACCACGCCCATGGGCAGGGCGTTCCCGGTGCCGAAGGCACCGACCAACGGTGCCACCAGCGCACCGATCCCGAACTGGAAGAAGCCCAGGACCGCGGCGGCGGTGCCGGCCTCGCCCCCGTGGGCATCCAGGGCCAGCGCCGGCGTGTTCGGCATCGAGAAGCCCGCAGCCCCCATCACGATCGCCAGCGGCAGCAGCACTCCGGCGAGACCACCGAACCCGGTGGCCGCGGACACCGTCAGCGCGACGCCCCCGGTCAGTGCCGCGAGGATGCCGCCGGTCAGCACGTCGACCATCCGGAAGCGGCGCAACAGGATCGGGTTGATCTGGGAGCCGACCACGAACCCGGCCGCATTGGCTCCGAAGATCAGCGCGAAGGTCCGTTCGGAGACGCCGAAACCCTCCTGGAGCACGAAGCTCGCGCCGGCCACGTAGGCGAACAGGGTGGCCATCATCGCGCCACCGATGGTCGCCAGCGCCACGAACTGGGGCTCCCTGAGCAGCATGCGATAGGCAGCGGCGATCGCCACCGGTCGAGCCTGGCGTCGTCGTGCCGGTGGCAGCGACTCCTCCATGCCGGTCACCGCCACCACGATCAGCAGCAGCGCCACGGCGGCCAGGACCAGGAAGATCACCGGCCAGTCGAACCAGGTCAGCAGCACACCGCCCAAGGACGGGGCGATGATCGGCGCGAGCCCGATGACCAGGATCAATCGCGCCATCAGGCGCGCCATCGCGATGCCGGAGAACCGGTCCCGCACCATCGCCATCGCCGTCACCGAGACCGCCGCGCCGGCGAAGCCCTGCACCACCCGGAAGGCGGCGAGCACCTCGATCGTCGGCGCGATCGCACACGCGATGGAGGCCACCGCATGCACGGCGAGCCCGACGAGCAGCGGCCGGAGGCGTCCGAAGGCGTCCGACAGCGGCCCGATCACGAGCTGCCCCACGGCCAGCCCGGCAAGCATCCCGGTCAGCGTGAGCTGCACGGCGGAGCTGCTGGCGTCGAAGTCGCGGGCGATCCGGGGGAACGCCGGCAGGTACATGTCGATCGTGAGCGGCCCCAGGGCGATCAAACACCCCAGGACCACCACGAATCGGACGTACCTGCCTCGACTCAGCGGCGCCGCAGCGGACGGGCCAACGGCACTCAGTCGTCGCCGCCGACAGTCGGTGTGCTCTTCTGCACCTGCATCAGGAACTCCACGTTGCTCTGCGACTTCTTCAGTCGCTCGAGGAGCAGCTCCAGAGCCTGCTGGCCCTCCAGGCCGGACAGCACCCGGCGAAGCTTCCAGACGATGGCGGTCTCTTCACGGCTCAGCAGGAGCTCTTCACGCCGAGTGCCGGACTGCACCGCGTCGATGGCCGGGAAGATCCGCTTGTCGGCGAACTCGCGACGCAGTCGGAGCTCCATGTTGCCGGTGCCCTTGAACTCCTCGAAGATCACCTCGTCCATCTTCGAACCGGTCTCGATGAGCGCGGTGGCGAGGATGGTGAGTGACCCGCCGTGCTCGATGTTGCGGGCAGCTCCGAAGAACTTCTTCGGCGGGTACAACGCGGACGAGTCGACCCCGCCGGACAGGATCCGGCCGGACGCCGGGGCGGCCAGGTTGTAGGCACGGCCCAGTCGGGTGATGGAGTCGAGAAGCACCACCACGTCGTGCCCGAGCTCGACCAGCCGCTTCGCCCGCTCGATGGCGAGCTCGGCGACCATCGTGTGGTCGGTGGCCGGCCGGTCGAACGTGGAGGCGATCACCTCACCCTTGACGGTGCGCTGGAAGTCGGTGACCTCCTCGGGCCGCTCGTCCACCAGCACGATCATCAGGTGGCACTCGGGGTTGTTGGCACTGATCGAGTTGGCGATCGACTGCAGCACCATCGTCTTGCCGGCCTTCGGCGGCGAGACGATGAGACCGCGCTGACCCTTGCCGATCGGTGCGGCGATGTCGATGACCCGACCGATCAGGTTCGCCGGGTCGGTCTCCAGACGGAGACGCTCGCTCGCGTGCAGCGGGGTGAACTTGGCGAACTCGGGGCGGTCCTTGGCCACCTCGGGGTCCATCCCGTTGACGCTGTCGATGCGCACCATCGGGTTGAACTTCTCCTTGCGCTCGCCCTCGCGGGGCTGACGCACCTGACCGACGATCGCGTCGCCACGGCGGAGACCGAACTTGCGGACCATGGACAGGGAGAGGTAGACGTCCTCGGTCCCGGGCAGGTAGCCACTGGTGCGGACGAACGCGTAGTTGTCCAGGACGTCGAGGATGCCCGCTGCGGGAAGCAGGATGTCGTCCTCGAGGATCTGGGTGTCCGGTTCGCTGCGGCTGCCGGCGGGACGCTGACGGTCCCGGCCGCGACGCCGCCGGTTGCGGCGGCTCTCCTCGTCCTCGCCCTGGCCCTGCTGGTCGCCCTGACCGCCGCGGCCCTGGCCCTGCTGGCCACCCTGGTCGCCCTGACCGCCGCGGCCCTGGCCCTGCTGGTCGCCACGGTTCTGCTGCTTCTGCTGACCCTGCTGGTCGCCGCGACCGCCGCGACCCTGGCCCTGCTGGTCGCCACGGTTCTGCTGCTTCTGCTGACCCTGCTGGTCGCCACGGTTCTGCTTCTGGGCACCCTGGCGGCCGGCACCCTTGGCCTGCTTGTCAGCACCCTGGTCCGACTGGCCGCCGTCCTGCTTGGGGCCGTCCTGCTTGGGGCCGTCCTGCTTGGGGCCGTCCTGCTTGGGGCCGTCCTGCTTGGGGCCGTCCTGCTTGGGGCCGTCCTGCTTGGGGCCGTCCTGCTTGGGGCCGTCCTGCTTCGAGCCGCTCTGCCTCTGACCAGCCTGCTTGGAACCGCTCTGGGTAGAACCGCTCTGGGCTGAACCACTCTGGGCCGCCTTGATGGCCTCGACCAGTTGGGCCTTCTTCATCGAGCCGGCACCAGCGATGCCGAGGCCGGCAGCCATGCCCTTGAGGTCAGCGATCAGCATGTTGTTGAGACCGCCACCGCGACGCTTGGGCGCAGCCTGCTCAGCAGGGGCCCCGGCAGACGTGCCTTCCGAGCCAGCGGCATCGGGCATCGCGGGATTGTTGATGGTTTCGGTCACGTGAGGTCCTTCCCACGTATAAGAGCCCGGATCGGGCTACGGTGAGTGCGATCCTCGATACGCGTCGGGCCCCTGCCGACGGCAGGCAACCACGGGTTGCTCACTGACGACGCTGGGGCAACGGTTCGAGGAGGATGTGCACCGAGGCGGAACAAGATCCGCTGGCGCCCCACGTCTCGAATGATCGAGAACGCACCTACGAGCCTAGCACCCGACTCAGGGTGCAGCCGACACGGTCCACGGACAGGTGCCACGCCCGCCACCCGTCCGGGCACCGGCGCAGCAGTGCTGCGGCGCCCGAGTCGTCGGTGAACGCCAGCACCGAGGGTCCGGCCCCGGACACCACGGCCGGTACGCCGTCACCGCGCAGTTCGTGGATCAGCGCCAGCGAGTCCGGCATCGCCGGGCCCCGCTGCTCCTGGTGCAGCAGGTCCGCAGTGGCCGTGTGCAACCACTCGGGTCGGCCGGCCAGTGCCGCCACCAGCAGCGCCGCCTTGCCGGCGTTCGCGGCCGCGTCGGCGTGCGGCACCACCTCCGGCAGCAGACCTCGGGCCACCTCCGTGTGCAACGGGATCGAGGGCACGAAGACCACGGCGGAGACCTCGGCGGCCACCGGCGCATTGACGGCGTACCAACCTCCCGGAGCGCCCCCGGCGATCACGAAGCCGCCGAGGAGTGCGGGGGCGACGTTGTCGGGGTGTCCCTCCAGGTCGGCGGCGAGTCGGAGCGCCGCCTCGCGGTCGAGACGCTCCTCACCGTCGGCCACCAGCCCGCGAGCCAGGGTGATGCCACCCACGATCGCGGCTGAGGAGGAGCCGAGCCCGCGACCGTGCGGGATGACGTTGCGGCAGGTCAGCCGGAGACCGGGCGCCTGCACGTCCATCGCCGTGAACGCGGCCCGCATCGCCCGGACCACCAGATGGCGCTCGTCGGTGGGCACCTCGCCGGCGCCCTCACCGAGGACCTCAACCTCGAGCCCGTCGGCGAGGATCTCGGCCTCGAGCTCGTCGTACCTGGCCAGCGCCAGGCCGAGCGAGTCGAATCCGGGCCCCAGGTTGGCCGAGGTGGCCGGGACCTGGACGCGGACCACACCGTCGACGAACACGGAACCGTGCCTCAGCTCAGGCCCGCGGCTGCCGCCGCGGCCTGCACGTCGACGTCGACCACTGCATCGGCACCCACCACGACACCCTCGAGCGCCGTGGCCGTGTCCTTGAGTCCGTGCCCGGTCACCGTGATGACCACCCGTGATCCGGCGTAGGAGTCGCCGGCCTCGATGTCGGCCAGCATCCCGGCGATGCCGGCTGCCGAGGCCGGCTCCACGAAGACCCCCTCGCGACGGGCGAGGTCCCGCTGGGCGGTCAGGATCTGCTCGTCGGTGACCGCACGGAACCGGCCCCCCGACTCGGCGGCGGCCGCTTCGGCGAGCTGCCACGACGCGGGGTTGCCGATCCGGATCGCGGTCGCCTTGGTCTCCGGGTTCGGGAACGGCTTCCCGGTCACCAGCGGGGCTGCGCCCGCGGCCTGGAAGGCGCGCATCACCGGACGCTGGGAGGTGTGCCCGAGCTCGGCGTACTGCCGATAGCCCATCCAGTACGCCGAGATGTTGCCGGCGTTGCCGACCGGGAGCAGGTGGTAGTCGGGGGCGTCACCGAGCCGGTCGACGACCTCGAACGCCGCCGTCTTCTGGCCCTGCAGGCGATGCGGATTCACCGAGTTCACCAGGGCCACCGGGTACTGCTCGGCCATGCTCCGGGACAGCCGGAGACAGTCGTCGAAGTTGCCGCGGACCATGATCACCCGAGCGCCGTGCATCAGCGCCTGAGCCATCTTGCCCGCCGAGATCTTGCCCTCGGGGACCAGCACCACCGGAGTCACCCGCGCCTTGGCGGCGTAGGCGGCCATCGACGCGGACGTATTGCCGGTCGAGGCACAGACCACCGCCTCGGCCCCCTGGTGCACGGCCACCGACATCGCGGTGGTCATCCCCCGGTCCTTGAACGAGCCGGTCGGGTTGTCGCCCTCGACCTTGAGCCACACGTCGGCGCCGGTGGTCTCGGAGAGCCAGTCGCAGTGGACGAGCGGCGTGCCGCCCTCACCCAGGGTGACGGCGGGCGTGCCTGCGGGGATGTCCAGGAGGTCCCGGTACTCCTCGATCACGCCGCGCCACTGATGGGCAGTGGCCAACCGGCTCATTCCTCGTCGCCTTCCACGCGCATCACCGAGGTGACCTGGTGCACGATCTCCATGCGTTCCAACTCCTCGACCGTCGCCGACAGTTGGGCATCGGTGGCCCGGTGCGAGACCACCACCAGTTGGGCGTCCGCTCCTCGGCCTTCCTGGTGGACCGTGCGGATCGAGACTCCGTGCTCGGCGAACGCGGTGGCCACCGCGGCCAGCACACCGGTGCGGTCATCGACGTCGACGGCGACGTGGTAGCGGGTCAGCGTCTCCCCCATCGGCAGCACGGCACGATCGGCGTACGCCGACTCGCCGACCCCGCGGGTGTGCGCCAGCAGGTTGCGGGCCACGGTGACCAGGTCGCCCAGCACTGCGGACGCGGTGGGCGCACCGCCGGCACCGGGCCCGTAGAACATCAGCTCGCCTGCCGCCTCGGACTCGACGAAGACGGCGTTGAAGGCGCCGCGGACCGATGCCAGCGGGTGGCTGGTCGGGATCATCGCCGGGTGCACCCGCACTGCGACCGCCTCCCCGCCACCGTCGATGCCCCGGAGCTCGGCGATCGCGAGCAGCTTCACCACGCAGCCCATGTCCGCAGCCGAGGCGATGTCGGCGGCGGTGACGCCGGTGATCCCCTCCCGGTGCACGTCGTCGACGGTGATCCGCGAGTGGAACGCCAACGAGGCCAGGATCGCGGCCTTGGCGGCGGCGTCGAAGCCCTCGACGTCGGCGGTGGGGTCGGCTTCGGCGTAGCCGAGCTGCTGGGCCTCTTCGAGGGCCTCGGCGAAGCCGGCGCCCGAGGTGGTCATCTTGTCCAGGATGAAGTTGGCGGTGCCGTTGACGATGCCGAGCACCTTGGTCACCCGGTCCCCGGCCAGCGACTCCCGCAGCGGCCTCAGGATCGGGATGGCGCCGGCCACTGCCGCTTCGTAGTAGAGGTCCCGGCCGGCCTTCTCGGCGGCGGCGAACAGCGTCGGTCCGTCCTCGGCCAGCAACGCCTTGTTGGCGGTGACTACTGAGGCGCCGCCCTCGAGGGCGGCCAGGATCAGGCTCCGGGCCGGTTCGATCCCGCCGATCACCTCGACCACCAGGTCGACGTCGTCCCGGGTGACCAGCGCATGGGGGTCGGTGGTGAGCAGGTCAGCGGGCACCTCGACCTCGCGCGGCGCGTCGAGTCGACGGACCGCGACGCCGGCGAGTTGCACCGGTGCTCCGATCCGCATCGCGAGGTCATCCGCCTGCTCGGTGAGGAGCCGCACCACCTGCGACCCCACGGAGCCGCAGCCGAGCACGGCGACCCGCAGCGGCCGCCCGTCAGACTTGTCGTAGGTCACCGGGCAAGGGTATCCGCGCCCGCTCCCCGGCTGCGCCGGGTGCCCACCCCACGGTCGTCGGCGGAGCCGTTCCGCGCGGGTCCGGGGCGGCGGCGGAACAGCTCAGCCGAGGTCGGTGGCCAGCAGGTCATCGACGGTCTCCCGGCGGACGATCACCCGGGCTTCACCGTCCTTGACGGCGATCACCGGAGGTCGCAGGGAGTGGTTGTAGTTCGAGGCCATCGAGCGGCAGTAGGCGCCGGTGCCGGGGACCGCGATCAGGTCACCGGGTCTCACGTCGCCGGGCAGGAACTCGTCACGGACCACGATGTCCCCGGCCTCGCAATGCTTGCCGACCACCCGGGAGATGGTGGCCGGGATCGGGGAGGCTCGGTTGGCCAGCGTGGCCGAGTAGTCGGCGTCGTACAGGGCGGTGCGGATGTTGTCGCTCATCCCGCCGTCCACGGAGACGTAGCTGCGTTGCGCGCCGCCGTCGAGGGCGACCTGCTTGACGGTGCCGACGGTGTAGACGGTGCACATCGACGGCCCGACGATGGCGCGTCCGGGCTCGATCGACAACTGCGGGCGAGCCACACCCTGGGCGCGGCACTCGTGGTCGACGATCTGGTTCATCGCCGCAGCCAGGACCGCGGGCGTGCTCGGATCGTCCTGGGTGGTGTAGGCGATGCCGAAGCCGCCACCGAGATCCATCTCCGGCATGGTCAGCCCCAGGTCGCGCTCGATCTGAGCGTGCAGGGTGAGCACCCGCCGGGCGGCCACCTCGAAGCCGGAGGCGTCGAAGATCTGGCTGCCGATGTGCGAGTGCAGTCCGAGCACCTCGATGCCGTCCGCCTCGTGCAGGCGACGGACTGCGGCCAGCGCGTCGCCGCTGGTGATCGAGAAGCCGAACTTCTGGTCCTCGTGGGCGGTGGCGATGTACTCGTGGGTGTGCGCCTCGACGCCGGCGGTGACCCGGACCATCACCCGCGGCCGCACCTCGGTCGAGCCTCTCGAGACCAGCTCAGCTGCGATCGTCTCCAGGCGCTCGATCTCGTGCAGGGAGTCGACGATGATCCGCCCCACACCCTCGGCCACCGCGCGACGCAGCTCCAGGAGTGTCTTGTTGTTGCCGTGGTAGCCGATCCGCGCCGGGTCGACGTCGGCACGCAGCGCCACCGTCAACTCGCCGTCGGAGCAGACGTCCAGGCTCAGGCCCTCCTCGGCCACCCATCGGGCCACCGCGGTGCACAGGAACGCCTTCCCGGCGTAGTAGACGTCCCAGCCGGCGAAGGCGTCCCGGAAGGCCGCCGCCCGGGAGCGGAAGTCGGCCTCGTCCAGGATGTACGCCGGGGTGTTGTGCTCGGCGACCAGGTCCGGCAGGGCGATCCCGCCGACGTGCAGCACTCCCGCGTCGTCCTTACGGGCCGTGCTCGGCCACAGTTGGCTCTCCAACCGGTTGACGTCCTCGGGGGCACGCAGCCAGGCCGGCCCGGCCAGCGCGCCGGGGGCATGGGCCCACCCTGCTTCGTGGGTCATCGCGCCCTCACATCCGCTCCGGAGCGGTCACGCCGAGCAGGTCGAGTCCCCCCGCCAGCACGATCCGGGTGGCCACCACCAGCATCAGTCGCGCCTCGTTGGTGGCCGTCACCGGCTCGTCGCCTTGCGGGAGCATCCGGCACTCGCGGGTGTCGTACCACTTGTTGAAGACCGAGGCGGTGTCCTCGAGGTAGCGGGCGATCCGGTGAGGTTCGCGCAGCTCGGCCGCACTGGCCACCACCCGCGGGAACTCCGCCAGTGCCCGGAGGAGTTCACCGTCCCGCTCGTGGACCAGCAGCGACGGGTCGTAGTCGGCTCCCGAACCCGTGGGGTCGGGGACCTGCATGCCCAGGTCGACTGCATTCTCGATCATCCGGCAGGTGCGGGCGTGGGCGTACTGCACGTAGTAGACCGGGTTGTCGTTGGACGCCTTGGTGATCTCGGCGATGTCCAGGGCCAACGGACTGTCCGCGGGGTAGCGGGCCAACGAGTACCGCAGCGCATCGACGCCGATCTCCTCGGCGAGTTCGGACAGGGTGACGATGGTGCCCGCGCGCTTGGAGAGCCGCACCTCGGCGCCGTCGCGCATGATCTTGACCAACTGGCCGATCATCACGTCGAGCGTCTGCGCAGGATCGTCGCCGACACAGGCGGCCATCGCCTTGAGCCGGCCCACGTACCCGTGGTGGTCGGCCCCCAGCAGATAGATGCAGTGGTCGAAGCCGCGGGCGCGCTTGTTGAGGTAGTAGGCGGTGTCGGAGGCGAAGTAGGTCAGCTCGCCGTCGGACTTGATCAGCACTCGGTCCTTGTCGTCGCCGAAGTCGGTGGTGCGCATCCACAGCGCGCCCTCGTGTTCGTAGACGTGCCCCAGGTCCTTCAGGCGGGCCAGAGTGTCGGGCACCGAGCCGGAGTCGTGCAGGGACAGCTCGGAGAACCAGACGTCGAAGTGGGTGTGGAACGACTCCAGTTGCTGCTGCTGCTCGCGGAGCTGGATCCGGTACGCCTCCTCGCGCACCGCCACCCGCCGCTCATCGGCAGGGAGGTCGAAGATGCCGGGGCTGGCCGCCGCCACCTGCTTGGCCAGATCGTCGATGTAGCCGCCGGCGTACCCATCCTCGGGCGTGGGCTGCCCGAGCGCCGCCGCGATGATGGAGTCGGCGAAGTGATTCATCTGCACGCCGCGGTCGTTGATGTAGAACTCGCGGGTGACCTCGGCCCCGGCCGCTGCCAGCACCCGACCGATGGCGTCCCCGAGCACCGCCCACCGGGTGTGTCCGAGGTGCAGCGGCCCGGTCGGGTTGGCCGAGATGAACTCGACGTTGATCGACTGGCCGGCCAGGGTGCGGGTGTGGCCGTAGGTCGCGCCGGCCGCGACGATGTCGGCGGCGACCCGGCCCTGGGCGCCGGCGGAGACGGAGATGTTGAGGAATCCCGGACCGGCCACCTCGACGCCGAGGATTCCCTCGACCGCCCGGAGCTGATCGGCCAGGAGCTCACCGAACGCCCGCGGGTTCATCCCGGACTTCTTGGCCAACTGGAGCGCCACGTTGGTGGCGTAGTCGCCGTGACCCTTCTGCCGGGGTCGCTCCACCGCCACGTCGGCTGGCACGCCGTCGGCGAGGACCAACTGGCCCTGGTCGACCAGCGAATGCAGGGCGTCAACGATGTGCGTGGAGAGCTGCGCGGGGGTCACCGGGCAAGCCTATCGGGGGGTGTCGGTTTCTCCTGCAGCGATATCGAGCGGTAAGGTTCCATCTCGCATCCTCCGAACGGATGCGTGCCTTCGTAGCTCAGGGGATAGAGCACTGGTTTCCGGTACCAGGTGTCGCAGGTTCGAATCCTGCCGAAGGCGCCATGTGATGTCTCAAGACATCGTTGACAGGCGGCCGTGGGTGCCGGCCCCGCGCTGGTGCGCCGGTCAGGACAACCGATAGAAGCGCCAGAACCCGAAGCCCTCGATCGGGAGGACCTCGAACGCGCCGAACCCGGCCGCCTCTCCGTACCCCTGCAACGTCGACGGGCGCATCACCGTCCCGGTGCCCACGCTCGGGGGTGACGAGAGCCCGTCCGGCAGGCAGACGAAGAGGCTGAAGCCGTACATGATCCGCTCCAGTTCGTCGCCGTCCGGAGCGAACGCGTCGGCGACGGCCTCGTCCATCACGACCAGCGAACCCCCGGGGGCGAGCGTCCTCCGGACCGCACTGAGGACCTCGACCGGACGGGGCATGTCGTGCACGCACTCGAAGGCGAAGGCCACGTCCACCGTGGCGTCGGGCAGAGCCGCCGCATCCTGGCATACGAATCTCACGCGGTCGCTGACGCCGGCGTCGCGGGCGTTCGTCACGGCAAGGTCGATCGAGGGCTGGTCGATGTCGACGCCCAGCACGGTGGCCCCGGGGTAGGCACGGGCCAGGGCGATGCTTGACCAGCCGCCGCCACAGCCCACGTCGAGCACCCGACAACCGGGAGCAGCGAGGGCGTCGTGGATCGCGGGCACACCGGCGAGTGCGGGGCCGAGTTGCTTCTCGTACCAGGGACGGTTGGCGTCGGCCTGCGACTCCCGCGCGTCATCGCCGAGGGTGTCCCAACTGACTCCACCGCCATGGCGGTAGGCATCGAGGAGCCGGGGCAGCGCAGGTCCCACCGCCCCGAGCATCCTGCCCAGGGGCGCCAGGTACACCAGGCTCGTCGGGTCCGTCATCACCTCGGCGGTGCTGGCCGGGATAGCGAAGCGACGTTCGTCGGGGGCGCCCTCGGACTCGACCTCCAACAGGCCGGCCACGGCCTGCTGCTCGAGCCACTCCCGGGCGTAGCGAGCCTGGGTGTCGGTCCGCCGGGCGAGTTCGACCGCGCTGGCGGGCCCGTCGACGACCAGGGAGCGATACCAACCCAGACGGTCTCCCACATAGACCGACATGATCTCGACCGTGCCAAGGAGGGAGCCGAACAGGCGCTCCGCCACCTCGTCCGCCGTCTGCTGCGTGGCGTTCATCCGTCCACTATCCCCCTTCTCAAGGCCCTGGTCGAGCGACCTTGACGTGGTCACCGTCCGCCGGCCTGGCCGGCTGCGTCGCGGCCCGGGTTCACTCCCGGGGGAACGTTGTGCTGCGCGTGCTCCGGCGGGGCCGGGGCGTCGGAGTTCCTCGGCTCGGGGGTGTCCGGCTTGTTCGGGCTCTTCGGCTCCGGGGTGTTCGGCTTGTTCGGCTTCTCAGGCGTGGCGGTGGGGGTGGGGGTGGGGGTGGGGGTGGGCATCGTCGGCACCGGCCGAGGCGGCGCAGATGGGGACGGCTCCGCCTGGGACGACTCGGGTCGGTCCGGGCTGGAGTGCGGATCGCCGGTGGCCGGCTTGCCGTCGCCATCCCCCGCTCCGACACCCGATTCCGCTGGCCCGGCGCCGGTGTCGTGCGTGGCCCCGCCCGGGCGGGTGGCGGGGTGCTCGCCGCCGGAGGAGTGCTCGGCTTCACCCGCGACGAGTTCGTCAGGGTCATCGACACCGTCGGGGTCGCCCGTGATCGCGGTCGGATTCCCCCAGGCACTGCCGACCGGGGCGATCACCACGCCAGGCAGCACCGGGGTGATGGTGGCGACGATGTCGAGGCCGCCCACCAGGACGGCCTTCGGACGGCTCTCCTGCTGCTGAGGCCTGGGCGCGAAGGTGTGCGAGATCGCCAGGACGCAGGCGAGGCTGACCGCCACGAAACCCCAGATCGGACCCCGATGCTCCCGACTCACGCCTCTCCTCCCACATGCCCCACCCACCAGTGTGGCGCGGAACGTCGGAGGACGCAGCCGAAGACGGATTCCTTTACGCGGGGCGGTTGAACCCAGGCTGCCGCACCTGCCAGTTCCGGGCCTTCGACGCCGCGGCGCGCTTGCCGGCCGGGGGTCGGGCCGACCGTGACGTGTGTCGAGCCGCTGCCCGGCCCGAGACGTGCCGGGACCCGGCCCGGGCCGCCTTGTTCCGGGCACCGAACCGGGCCGATCGCTTGGTCCGGTGCGAGCGAGGTGATGCTGCTGGCTTCGTGGTCGGCGTGGCCTGTTCGCCCGTCGCGCCGGAGGCCTTCGGGATCGTCGCCGACGAACCCCTCGCCGCGGTCAACCGCGGGCTTCGGGTCACGGACTCCTGCGCCGCAAGAACGACCCCTTCGCTGTCGGCCTCCGAAAGCGCGCCGCGGGCCAGGTCGACGAACTCCTCGGCCGCGTGCATCGGTGCCACTACGAAGCCCGGCAGGGCCGGGGCGGTCTGTGGTGCGAACTGAACGCCGCCCATCACACTGGCCAAGGGCAGATCTGCCGGTCGGCCGTCGCCATGGCTGTCCACGGCGTTGCCGATGATCACCACGCAGGCAAGGGTGACGAAGATGAAGGCGAACAACGGCCTCCGATGCTCCCTGCTCACGCCGAACCCTCCCTCACCAGTCACCGACTCCCTCGGCCATTGTGACCCGAACCGGTGACCTCGCGCAGCCGAACCAGGATCTCAGGGTACCGCCGGGCCCTGCCGGGCCCGCATCGAGTCTGCTGCCCAGGTCCGGGCTGCCGGGATCACGGCGTCCGGAGCTAGGCGGACTTCTTCTTCTTGGGGGTCTCGATCGGGATCAGCGTCGGCGCGACGTCATCGCGGACCACCTCGCCGGTCACGATCACCTTGGCCACGTCACCGCGCGAGGGCACCTCGTACATCACGTGCAACAGCACCTCTTCGATGATCGCTCGCAGCCCACGCGCGCCGGTGCCCCGCTCCAGCGCCCGCTCGGCCACCGCAGCGATCGCCTCCTCGGTGAACTCCAGCTCCACGCCGTCGAGATCGAACAACTTCTGGTACTGCTTGATCAGCGCGTTCCGAGGCTCGGTGAGGATCTGCACCAAGGCGTCGATGTCGAGCTTGCTGACGCTCGCGATCAGCGGGAGTCGCCCGATGAACTCGGGGATCAGACCGAACTTGGTGAGGTCCTCGGGGCGCACCTGGGCGAGCAGGTCCTCGGACTCGCGCTCCGCCTGTCCGCGAACCTCGGCCGTGAAGCCCAGCGACTTCTTGCCGACCCGTTGCTCGATGATGTGCTCGAGCCCGGCGAAGGCACCCCCCACCACGAAGAGCACGTTGGTGGTGTCGATCTGGATGAACTCCTGGTGCGGATGCTTGCGGCCACCCTGAGGGGGCACCGACGCGGTGGTCCCCTCCAGGATCTTCAGCAGCGCCTGCTGCACGCCCTCACCGGAGACGTCCCGGGTGATCGACGGGTTCTCGGCCTTCCGGGCGACCTTGTCGATCTCGTCGATGTAGATGATCCCGGTCTCGGCCTTCTTGACGTCGTAGTCGGCCGCCTGGATCAGTTTGAGCAGGATGTTCTCCACGTCCTCACCGACGTACCCGGCCTCGGTGAGAGCGGTCGCGTCGGCGATGGCGAACGGGACGTTGAGCATCCGGGCCAGCGTCTGGGCCAGGTAGGTCTTGCCGCAGCCGGTCGGCCCGATCACCAAGATGTTGGACTTGGCGACCTCGACGCTCTCCTCGCGGGAGTGCTTGCTCGGCGCAGCGCTCGAGCGAACCCGCTTGTAGTGGTTGTAGACCGCCACCGCCAGGGACTTCTTCGCCTGCTCCTGACCGATCACGTAGGAGTTGAGGAACTCGAAGATCTCCTTGGGCTTGGGGAGCTCCTCGAGGCCGACCTCGGAGCCTTCGCTGAGCTCCTCCTCGATGATCTCGTTGCAGAGATCGATGCACTCGTCGCAGATGTAGACGCCGGGGCCGGCGATCAACTTCTTGACCTGCTTCTGACTCTTTCCACAGAAAGAGCACTTCAACAGGTCGCCTCCCTCACCGATACGTGCCACGGGTCAACCCTTCTCTGCGTACTGCACGGTCATGCAAGTGCCGGGATGCCCTTCCGCGATTCAAGGACGGCATCGATAAGACCGTACTCGACAGCAGCCTCCGCAGTCAGGATCTTGTCGCGCTCGATGTCGTGGCTCACTTCCTCGACCGGCTTGCCGCTGTGCTCGGAGATCATCTTCTCCAGCAGCTCCCGCATCCGGAGGATCTCGTTGGCCTGGATCTCGATGTCCGACGTCTGACCGAAGGTGCCCTCGGTGTAGGGCTGGTGGATCAGGATCCGGCTGTTCGGCAGTGCGAGCCGCTTGCCGGGGGCACCGGCCGCCAGCAGGATCGCCGCCGCCGACGCGGCCTGCCCCAGGCAGACCGTCTGCACGTCGGGCTTGATGAACCGCATCGTGTCGTAGATCGCGGTCAGCGCGGTGAAGGAGCCACCGGGCGAGTTGATGTAGATCTGGATGTCCTGATCGGGGTTCATCGTCTCCAGGCACAGCAGCTGCGCCATCACCGCGTTGGCGACGTCGTCGGAGATCGGGGTCCCGAGGAAGATGATCCGCTCCTCGAAGAGCTTGGCGTACGGGTCGATGCGCCGGAAGCCGTAGGAGGTGCGTTCCTCCCACTGGGGGATGTAGTAGTTCACGTGCTCAGTCCTTCCGCTTGCCGTGCGCGGGCCGACCCTCGTCGGAGGCTTCCCGGGCACTGGTGACGACCTGGTCGATGAAGCCGTACTCCAGGGCCTGGTCGGCGGTGAACCACCGGTCCCGATCGGCGTCGGTGATCACCTGCTCGAGAGGCTGGCCGGTGTGCTCGGAGATCAGCTCCAGGAGCACCTTCTTGATGTGCAGCGACTGCTGGGCCTGGATCTTGATGTCGGAGGCGGACCCGCCCATCCCCGACGACGGCTGGTGCATCATGATCCGCGCGTGCGGCAGCGCATAACGCTTGCCCTTGGCGCCGGCACACAGCAGGAACTGTCCCATCGACGCGGCCAGGCCCATGCCCACCGTGGCCACATCGTTGGGGATGTAGTTCATGGTGTCGTAGATCGCCATCCCGGCGTCCACGGAGCCACCCGGGGAGTTGATGTGCAAGAAGATGTCGGCCTCGGGGTCCTCGGCACTGAGCAGCAGGAGCTGGGCGCAGATGGCGTTCGCGTTCTGGTCCCGCACCTCCGACCCGAGGAAGACGATGCGCTCGCGGAGCAAGCGCTGGTAGATGTGGTCGTCGAGCCCGTACGTCGGCACCCCACCGTTCATGGCTGGGGCGCCGGGAGCGCTGGTGTTCTGGTTCACGTCGCCGACCCTAGCCCGTGACACCGTCACACCGGAGGAATGTGGGGTCATGTTCGCCCACAGCAGATTCACCCGACGGGCACTGGGCGCGCCCTCACTCGCTGTCGACGCACTCCCGGATCCGGCCGAAGGATTCCAGGGCTTCGTCGCTGTACTCGACGTAGAGCAGCACCGAGGCCACGAACGCACCGGCCAGTTCCGGGGTGATCTCCGCACCGACACACTCGCGCTGGACCTCGGGCGCTTCGTCGCCCACCTCGCCCAGGATCACCTCGGTGATGCCGTCGCACTCGGCCAGGCCGGCGATCAGCGAATCCGGATCGGTGACCAGCGCCTGGACCTCGAACGCGTGCTCGGGGTCGGCCAGGTCGGCGGCCGTGAGCCCGGCCGCCTCGACCCGGTCCGTGCCCAGCGCGTCGATCACGGTGGAGGCCACGCAGGTGGCCAGTTCGTCCGGGCCGCCGAGATCGGCCGCCCGCAGGATCGTCGCGTACTCGGCGACCATCGTCTTCCCGGCAACGTCACCGGGCACCTCGGGGTCGTCGGCGCTGCTGCATCCGGCCGCCACGGTGGCCAACGCCGCCATCACGGCCAGTCCGACTCTGCGCATGGCCGGTGAGCCTAGCCCAGCGGCGCTCAGCCTTCGACGGCCTGCTTCAGCCGGGCGAGGGTCTGGCTCATCCCGGCCTCCAGTTCGTCGGCATGGGCGCCGCTGCCGCCGAGGAGGGCGCCGGCGAACACCCGGCTCCCGACGGTGAGCCGGCGCGGCACCGGCCGGCGGTGCACCACCCGGGTGCCGTCACCGTCGGGGGACAGTTCATAGATCCACCGCGCGCCGCTGGAGGTGGTGTCCCAGGCGAACTGCCGGTTCGGCTCCACGGTGACCACCACGTTGCGGGTCGGCCAGACCACCGCCTTGCGCCGGTTGAGACCCAGGTACCACTGTCCGACGCGCAGCCCGCCGGGCTTGAGCGGGATCATCCGCAGCGTCTCCGGGCTCCATTCCCGCATCCGGCCCAGATCCGTCAGCACCTCCCAGACCTGCCCCGGGTCGGCGTCGATGACGATGCTGGCCAGCAGTTCCCGGTCGGCGTTCATCGGCTGCTTCCTGTCGAGGTGTGGTGGGTGTGGGCAGGGACCGGTTCGGCCAGCCAGCGACGCATCGCCGCGTAGACGTCGGCATGGTTGAGCAGCGCGAAGTGGTCGGCGCCGGGGACGAAGAGCCGGTCCGCGCCGGGGAACAACTCCTGGCCGCGGGCGGTGCGACCGAACGCGGACCGAGGTTTGACCAGCAGGTCCCCCAGCGTGGTGCTGACCGGATGGCGTTCGCTCTTGGCGAGGCTGCCGGCGACCAGCCGGTACCGGACATGCGGCAGGTTCTCCACGTCCGCGGGCCGCGGCCGTTGCAGGTCCTCGATGCCGGCGGAGCGCTGGTCCAGGATCCCGGCCAGCGGTGCGGACTCGGCGAAGAGCTTGAGGCCCCGGGAGAGGCCGTGGGCGCCCGCGGCCACATGTGACCCCAGGTGAGGGGTGGCCACCGCGACCAGGTCGCTGACCAGGTCCTGCCAGGGCCGGGCACTGTCCAGCCGGACCGCGCAGGCGGCCCGGGAGATCAGGCCACCCATCGAGTGACCGACCAGCACGATCCGACGGACCGGCACCGGCCAGGCGGCCACCAGCCGGTCGAGCAGCGACGCGAGCGCGACCCCGTTCTCGCTGATCGCCAGCCCCGTGTTCGCTCGCAGGTACAGGGCCGAGAAACCGAGGTCCCGGGTCAGCCGATCCCCATAACTGCCGCCGTGGCGCTCGGCCTGGTGCTGCCACCAGGACTCGTCCTCGGTGAGGCCATGCAGGAAGACCACCAGGTCGGCGCTCGGCTGCGGGTACGCCGCACGCAGGGCGTCGGTCTGCAACGGCAGGTCGGCGCCGCGGTGCCGCACGGCCATCCGGATCGCCCGGTCGGGCAGCTGTTCGGCCAACCGGTCGCCCAGGACGCCGTGCACGAACGCGTTCGCCCAGCGACCGGTCGGGGTGCTCTCGATGCCGGTGCCGAGCCCGCGCCGGTCACCGACCCGAAACAGTGCGGAGCCGCCGCGGAGGCCGTAGCCGAAGCCGGCGTACAACCCGTGCGCGAGGCCGTGGTGTGCCACCTCGACGGGCCTGCCGAGGCCGCCGGTGGCCGGAGTCACGATGCCGTGCACCCGGGTGGCGATCGCCCGATGCATGTCCCGGACGGTGCCCAGCACCACCTCGTCGAGCAGGTCCAGCCCGATCGCCGCCGCCTCGAGCGAGCCCAACTCCCGGCTGGGCAGCGTGGACACCGGCACGGCCTCGATCGGCACCGGCGTACGCGTCGGATCCTCCAGCACCATCTCAGACCAGCCAGTCCAGCAGCGCCCGGTGCACGTCGGGGTGGTTGGTCAGCGCCGCCCCGGGCTCCTCCACGTGATGCATCTCGGCGGCCGGGAAGAGCAGGTGTGCGCGTCGTGGCCGACGGGTCGCGGTGTGCCGCCACCAGAGCAGGCCGCCGAGCATCCCGCCGACGGGGTTGGCGGAGACGACGGCCTTGCGGACCACGAGTTGGTAGCGGGCTCGGGGCAGATCGGGTACGTCGACCGGGGCCCGGTCCAGGGTGGTCAGTCCGGCCAGGTGCTCGTCGAACTGCCGGCCCAGGGTGGTGACCGCCCGTCGTCGGGCGTCGACCAGGTGCGGGGTGCCGAGCAGCACCACGTCGGTGACCAGGTCGGTCCAGTGTCGGGACGCGGTGGGGGCGAGGCCTCCGGCGGCCCGGATCACCAGTCCACCGGCGCCGTGACCGATGAACGCGATCCGCTTCGGCGGCACCGGCCATGCGTCGATGGTGCGCTGCAGCAGCGCGGCCGTGGCCAGCCCGGTCTCGGTGGGGGTGCGCCGATGGTCCACGACCAGGTGGATTGGCGTCCAGTCGAGCAGACTGCGGAGCCGGCTGGCGTAGCTGCCTCCGGCCGCGTCGGCCCCGGCCGCCCAGACGGCGTCGCTCTCCCCCTCGCCGGCGATCAGCACCACGATCTGGTCGGTGGGAGCCAGCAGACGCGTGCCGACCTCGCCGGGGGCGCAGTCGACACCGTCCACCCGGAGTCGCACGGCGGGGACCTCCTGGTCCACGCCACCGATCACCTTGGCCACCGGGGCGGTGGCCAGCGCGATCGGGACCCGGCTCAGGCCGACGAGCCGCAGTCCGAGGCCGGCGGTGCTGCGGAGCAGCACCAGCCCCGCCTGGACCCGACGGCCCAACTGGGTGGTCGTGGTCTCGACCACCTTGATCGGGTCAGGTCCGGACGGGGCCCGGTGGCGCCCCGGCTCTGGGACGACGGCGTACTCGTCGTCATCGAGTCGGAGCGTGGTCATGGGATCAAGTGTCGGTGTCGACGTCGAGACTGGTCAACGCGACGCGCCACAGATCACATGTGTCAGTCGTCGCTCGCGGTGGCCTCGGCCTCGCCCGTGGCCTCGGCCTCGGGGGTCTCCTCGACCGGCTCGGCGTAGGTGCCATCGGGCTGCAGTCCCTTGAGCTGGACCGTGTTGCCGGAGGCGTCGGCGACCGAAGCGGCCTCGACGACCAGCTGGAGCGCCTTGCCACGCAGGATCTCGGCGATCATGTCCGGGATGTGGTTGTGCTCGAACATGTGGTTCGCGAACTCCTGCGGGTCCTGGCCGGACTGCTGAGCGCGGCGGACCAGGTGCTGGGAGAGGTCGGCCTGGTCGACGCCGATCTCCTTCTCCTTGGCGATCGCGTCCAGGACGAACTGAGCGGCGATGGCGTCGCGGACCCGGCGGTCGAGGTCGGCCTCGAACTCCTCGATGGTCTGCTTCTCGTCCTCGAGGTACTTCTCCATCGTCATCCCGGCGTACATGAGCTGCTGCTCGATGCTCTGCCGGCGCGAGTTCAGCTCGTCGGTGACCAGGTTCTCCGGCAGCGGCACCTCGACGGTGGACAGCAGCTGCTCCAGGACCGCGTCGCGGGCTGCGGCCGCCTGCTCCAGGCGCTTGCCGCGGCCCAGCCGCTCACGCACATCGGCAGTGAACTCCTCGACGGTGTCGAACTCCGACGCCATCTGCGCGAACTCGTCGTCCAGCTCCGGCAGCTCCTGCTCCTGGACCTTGGTCACCTTGACCTGGATCTCGACGTCCTGACCGACCAGGTCACCGCCGACCAGCTGCGAGCCGAAGGTCTTCTCCTCGCCGGCGGCCATCCCGATCAGCGCGTCGTCCAGACCGTCCACCATGCCGCCGCGACCGACCTGGTACGACGTACCGGCCATCTCGGCGCCCTCCAGCGGCTCCCCGTCCTGGGTGGCCGCCAGGTCGATGACCACGTAGTCGCCGTCGGCAGCGGCCCGCTCGACCTCGATCAGGGTGCCGAACCGCTCACGCAGCGCCTGCACCTGCTCGTCGACGTCGTCATCGGTGACGACGATGTCCTCGACCTCGGCCTCGATGCCCTCGTAGGCGGGGAGGGTGATCTCCGGCTTCACGTCCACCTCGGCGGTGAACTCGAGCACACCGTCGTCCTCGAGCTTGGTCACCTCGATGTCGGGCTGGCCGAGCGGCTCCAGCGAGTTCTCCTGCAGCGCCTCGGTGTAGCTCTTCGGCAGCACCTCGTTGACGGCCTGGTCGAGGACCGCGCCCCGACCGATCTGGCGGTCGATGATGGCCGGCGGGACCTTGCCCCGGCGGAAGCCGGGGATGTTGATCTGCTGGGCGATCTGCTTGTACGCCGCGTCGAGGCTCGGCTTGAGCTCCTCGAAGGGCACCTCGACGGTCAGCTTGGCCCGGGTCGGGCTCAAGGTCTCGACGGCGCTCTTCACAGGTTGTCTCCTCATTCGTGTAGCGAAGTCCCTGCGGCGGGTCCGCAGGGAACATGTCGGGGCGACAGGACTCGAACCTGCGGTCTCCTGCTCCCAAAGCAGGCGCGCTAGCCACTACGCTACGCCCCGCCAAGCGGCGTGCTCAGCGTCGAGCACACCTCCTGAGAGCGGATGACGGGAATCGAACCCGCGTAGCCAGTTTGGAAGACTGGGGCTCTACCATTGAGCTACATCCGCGCGCACCGGTTTCGGTGCGGTGCCATGGTGCCACACGCCCGGCGGCGGCTCCGAATCAGATCCCCTCAGCGGCGGTGCACCAGGACCAGCGCCCGGTCGTCGCGTTCTGCCCCGAGCTGGTCCACGAGCCGGTCGGCGCCGTGGGTGAAGCCGCCCTGTTGGAGCCGGACCGCGTGGCCCAACAGCCGGTCGATACCGCGGTCGATGTCCCGGCCACCGGTCTCGATCAGACCGTCGGTGTAGAGCAACAGCACGTCGCCGGGCCGCATCCGGCCGGTGACGACCTCGTATCGGGGCTGCTCGATCACGCCGAGCAGCGGCCCCTCGGCCAGCAGTTTCAGCCACCGGCCCGAGCCGGACTCCAGGTGCCCGGCCGGCGGGTGTCCTGCGGAGCGGAGCTCGAACTCTCCGGTGTCGAACGAGAGGGAGAGGTGCACTGCGGTCGCGAAGCCCTCCTCCCAGCCCTGGCGGAGCAGGTACTCGTTGGCCTCGGGGAGGAACCGAGCCGGCTCCACCGCGCTCAGCAGGCCGGCGAAGGCACCGAGCAGCAACAGCGCCCGGGTGCCGGCCTCAGCGCCCTTGCCCGAGACGTCGACCACGGCGACGTCCAGCCGTGAGCCACCGCCGGCCGAGGTCGCCGTACTGACCACCGTGAAGTCACCGGAGAACTTCGTGCCGCCCGCGGAGCGGAGCGCGGATTCGGCGTACCAGCCGTCCGGGAGGTCGGGGAGCTCGCCCTGGCGTTGGATCCGGTCCCGCAGGTCGACCAGCATCGACTCGCCCTGGGCCCCGCCTACGCCCAGCCGACTGCGCCGGAAGGAGACCAGCATCACGATCAGCCCGACCAGGTAGATGACCGCGATGGCGGTGATGCTGAGCCGCTCCAGTGCGGGCTGCCGGGCCACTCCCAACGCGAACACGGCGAGCAGGAACACCACGAACCAGGGCAGCAGCCGGGGGCCGAGGAAGACGCTGCCGAGCACCAGTGGGACGACCATGGCATCCAGGGGCACCGACATCGGCCAGAGCACGGTGCCGACCCCCAGGCCCAGGGTGAGCGCGGTGAGCAGCACCAGCTCCCGGAGACCGCCGGTGCGCAGTCTCCGGCCGAGGAACCGCACGGTCGGTGCTCTCACTGCTGTCTGCTTCTCCCGAGAGGGCTCAGAGTCGTGTCCGGCTCACTGTAGGGCCCGGGAGCGGAATGCGCGCTGACAACGCGGACACCAGAACGAGTTTCTCCCGGCCAGCGGCTCCGTTCGCACCGGTGCCCCGCAGACGTGGCAGGGCAGGCCCGCCCGCCGGTAGACGTAGACCTCTCCCCCGTGATCGTCCTGTCGTGGCGCGCGACCCATCGCCTCGGGGGTGTGCTCGGGACGCACGGTGTCGATCCGGTTGTGGCGCACTCCCTCGGCCATCAGGTCGACCAGGTCGGCCCAGATCTCGTCGAACTGACGGCGGCGCAGCGTGCGGCCGGGACGTAGTGGGTGCATCCGGTGCCGGAAGAGGACCTCGGCCCGATAGACGTTGCCGACCCCGGCGATCACCGCCTGGTCCATCAGCAGGTCGCCGATCGGGCGGTCGCTGTGCGCGATCCGTCGCCAGGCGCGGTCCGGGTCGGCGTCGGGCCGGAGCGGGTCCGGCCCCAGGCCGGCGATCACCTCGGTCACCCGGGTGGGCCCCACCAGGTCGCAGCGCGTCGCCCCCCGCAGATCCGCATACCCCGAGTTGGGCCCCATCCGCGTCGAGTTGGGCCCCATCCGCGTCGAGTTGGGCCCCATCCGCGTCGACTTGGGCCCCATCCGCGTCGACTTGGGCCTGCCACCGGAGATGCGCAGCCGGACCTGCCCCACCGGCTCGGGTACGACGTCCACCCCGGTGCGCACGTCGAACTTGCCGATCAGTCCGAGATGGACGTGCACGAACCGCTCACCGGCGAACTCGATGAACAGATGCTTGCCCGCCGAGTCGGCCGACTCCAGCACAGCCCCGTCCAGGTCCGCCGCCTCGGCAGCGAACCGTCCCTGGGGGCTGCTGACCCGCACCGGCTGCCCGGCGAAGGCATCGGTCAGGTCCAGGGCGAGCCTGCGAAGGGTGTGCCCCTCAGGCATCCGAGTCGGAGCGACCCTGGAGCGCGGACTCCGGCAGCGGCGGCAGTTCGCCGGTGGCCTCGTAGTCGCTGAGCTGGCCGATCCGACGTACATGACGCTCGTCGCCGGAGAAGGGCGTGGCCAGGAAGACCTCGATGAACCGGGTCATCTCCTCCAGCGTGTGCATCCGCCCGCCGATGGAGACCACGTTGGCGTCGTTGTGCTCGCGAGCCAGCGCGGCGGTCTCCTCCGACCAGACCAGGGCCGAGCGCACTCCGGCCACCTTGTTCGCGGCCATCTGCTCGCCGTTGCCGGACCCGCCGATCACCACGCCCAGGCTGTCCAGCCCTTCGCTCCGCTCAGCGGCCACACCCTCGGCGGCCCGCAGGCAGAACACCGGGTAGTCGTCGAGAGCGTCGTAGACGAACGGACCGTGGTCGACGACCTCGTGGCCGGCGTCGACCAGCCAGTTCAACAGGTGGTCCTTGAGTTCGAGTCCGGCATGGTCGGAGCCCAGGTGCACGCGCATGGGCCGATCTTCTCACCCGGCGAGGCAGCGTCCGCTCACCGGTCCGGCACCGGCCCACAGGTGCACGGCACCGCCCTGCAGCATCCTGCAGTTCTCCCAGGTGACCTCGCGCAGGTTGGTCCCGTCATCGAAGCCGTTGCCGAAGCACCAGTCGGCGTAGGCGTACATGTCACGGACGCCCTCGCCGGTGTGCCAGCGGACCACGAACGCGGTGTCGCCGTAGGAGCCTTCCAGGCAGCTCTCGGGTTCGTCGGGGCCGCCGCCGACCGGCGCCTCCAGGACTGCCGCCAGCAGTTCGCGCGCCTCCGCCTGGCCGAGGGTCCGTGAGCCGGCAAGCCCCGGCTGCTCGGTGCCGATCCGGTTGTAGAGGCAGATCGCTGCCTGGTCGACCTCGGCCATCGTGGCCAGGTCGAACGGGTCCGGTCGCTGGATGTCAGTGGCCTGCACGGGCGAGGTGACGTCGCACCCGGCGTGGTCGACCTGCACCTGGCGGGCCGACTCCACGATGCTGTCCACGAGCGGGGTGGTGTCGGCGTCGGTGATCACGGTGAGCTGGAGGTCGCCGAAGGTGCGGATCGTGGCCGTCCAGTCGCCGTGCGTGGCGACGCCGTCGTCGAACTGCCGCTCATGCAGGGCCACGTGCGGCGCCCACAGCCGCTCCGGAGCGGGCCCGAACTCGGCCGGATGAGTGAACTCCTCCTCGCAGGCGATCATCATCGTGATCCGGGTCCCGGGGAAGGCCACGTAGGGCCCATCGGGGTACTCGATGTGGTCCACGCACCAGTCGTTGGCGGGCGAGAACGCGTACTGCCACTCCGCGGGCACCTGGACCTCCAGGTCACGCCAGGAGATCCACTGCCAGCCGGCCGCGGGGGCGGCCGGGTCGGTCTCGTGCGGCTGCGGGTCGGTGGCCACCTGGGACTGCTCGCCACCCCGCATCGACTGCAGGATCCCCAGTCCGCCGGCCACCACCAGCAGCGCTGCTGCGGCGGCCAGCATCAGCCGCGGCGTACGACGGCGGGTCGGCACGTCCAGCGGCTTGGGGGTCGTCTCCTCCGCCCGCTTCGCCAAGGCGTCGCGGAATGCCCGTTCGGCGCGGTCCTCACTCATGGCTGCCTCCAAGTTCGTCGGCGCCAGCGGCGTCCAGCCGCCGGCGCAGGGTGCTGAGTGCACGGTGCACATGGGAGCGAGCGGTCGACTCGGGACAGTCCAGGGTCTCCGCGATCTGGGCGAAGCTCAGGTCCTCGTAGAACCTCAGCACCACCGCAGCACGCTGCTGTGGCGGCAACTCCAGACAGAGACGCCAGGCCACCTCGGCGTCACCCAGGCCGGACGCGGGGTCCTCCTGGACGGCGTGCGGAAGCACCGACGGGTCGGCGACGGCGACCAGCCGCCGGTCCTTGCGCCAGGCACTGACCGAGGCGTTGACGATGCTCCGTCGCACATAGGCCTCCGCCGATCCGGACTCGGCCAACTTCTGCCACCGCGGATAGGCCCGCGACAACGCCTCCTGGACGAGATCGGCCGCCTCCTGGTCACTGACCAGGCGGGCGAACCGCTGGAGGGCCGCCCCCCGTGCGGCCACCCACTCGGAGAAGTCGACCTGTGGGGTGCGTGGCTTCGGGTGCACGGTTCCCAGATTGACACTGCTCACACTGCTAGTACGCGACCGCGCGGCGTTTCGTTGCAGTCCGCCGCACATTTCTGGTCCGCGGGCACGGACTCCCTCAGCGGGCGTACTGGCCCAGGAAGGCGGCCACCTGACCCGTCAACGGTTCGGCGGCGTCGAAGGCGTCCGGGTGCCGCCAGAATCCGTGCACCAGGCCCAGGTATCGGGTGGCGACCACCGACACCCCCGACTCGGCCAGTGTGGCCGCCAACTCCTCGCCCTCATCACGCAACGGGTCGTGCTCCGCGGTGACCACCAGCGTCGGCGGCAACAGCGACATGGCCGCCGAGTGCAGCGGCGCCAGGTCGGGATGCTCCAAGTCGGCCGGGGAGGCAGCGTACTGATCCCAGTACCAGGCCGCCTCGCGACGGTCGAAGCCGTCCGCGGCGCTGCGGTAGGAGTCGTGTGACATGCCAGGATCCAGGAACGGGTAGATCAGCGCCACGGCGGCGAAGAGCCCCGGGTGACGCAGCGCTGCCACCAGCGCCAGGTTGGCGCCGGCGCTGTCGCCGTGGGCGAACGTCGGCACGTCGACCGCCAGCCCCCACTCGGCCAGCTGGGCACTGTCGATGGCCGTCACCACGGCGCTCACATCGTCGGGGGCGGCCGGGAACCGGTGCTCGGGGGGCCGGCGGTACTCCACGCTCAGCACCGCCATCCCGGCTCGGTTGGCCAGCCGCCGGGCGGCGGGGTCGTGCACGTCGATGTCGTTGAAGACGAAGCCGCCCCCGTGCAGATGCACGATCAGCGCGCTCGGTGCCGGCACCGACGCCGGTCGGTAGAACCGGCAGGGCACTCCCCCGACGGTGACGTCTCGGACCTCGGCCACCTGCTCCCGGGGCTGCTCGGCGGCCAGTTCGCGGGCAGCCCTTCGGGCCGCCTCGATGTCGTACTCCGCCGCGTGCACCGGCATCTCGCCGGCGGCCAGTTCCAGCGCCTTGCGGGCCTGAGGATGCAACACCATGGTCGTAGCCTGCCACCCCGCCCCCCGCCGCTCGACCGGGCGGTGCAGCCCCCGGGTCAGTCGAGTTCGTCCAGCCGGTAGTGCAGCCGTACGGCGGTGGCGTTCCAGATCCGCAGGTGGTGGTCGGCGCGCAGAATGCCCTCCTCGTCGACGTACACATGGAACGTCTCGTGGACCGGCACCCTCGCCGCATAGGTGCGACCGCCGTCCTCGACCACCACGTAGGCGCCGTCCTGGCCGAACCGTCCCCGGGGCGAGCGGAGCAGGAGGGACCGGTCGGGGCCGTGATCGGGGCGGAGGTACACCTGCACGTTCCCCGACTCCAGCGGGAAGGCCACATGCACGCTGGCCCTGTCGCTGCCGGGCAGCCGCCGCGCCGAGTAGCAGCCACTGAAGACGACCTCCCCGGTGGACCGCAGTGTCCGGATCCAGCCGGCGGCCACCTGCCGCCCGGCAGCGTCGTGGATCACCGAGACCCGGCTGTCCATGCCGTGCGCCACGTCGAGCGGTCGCATCGGCAGGGCGAGTTGCTGGACCCGTTTGCCGAACAGCCGGGACACCACCTCGCCCCCGAGCCAGAAGACGGGACTCCAGCCGGCCCACACCTCCATCCGCCAGTCCGAACTGTGCTCGTAGAAGGCGCGGATCCGAGGGTGCACGTCGGCCGCGGCGAAGCCGGGACCGTCCAGGACCGCAAGATCGGGCAGCAGCCCGGCGCCGTCCTCACCCTCGACCACCCGGCCGCCCGCCAGTTCGGCCTCCGCCGCCAGCCACCCGTCGGCGACGGTGACGCCAGCGCTCACCGGGGCGCGGAGCCAGTCCTGCGGACCGCTGACGTCGATGGGGCGACCCACCGCCCGCCAGAACTTCCGCGTCCCCAGATCGAGGGGGAGCACGGGATCAGCCCTCCAGGCGGGCCAGCTCGTCATCCACCACCGACGTGTCGAGCTTGCGGAAGACCGGGGTCGGCTTCGCGACCGGGGTGCCGGGCACGATCGGGTGCCGCTGCCAGGCCGGTACGCCGGTGTAGTCGCCGGTGAGGATCGGGTACGGCGCCCCGCCGTCGAGGTCCTCGACCTCCTCGATGCGCGGCATCGGCGCCACCTCACCGGCACCGCCCAGGGCCTTGTCCACCTCGTTCGCGGAGAACGGCAGGAACGGGCTGAGGATCAGGTTGAGGTCGGCCACGCACTGCGCGGTGACATGGAGGATGGTGGCCAGCCGGTCCCGCTCCTCGTCGCTCTTGAGCTTCCACGGCTCATGGTCGGAGACGTACTTGTTGACCTCGGCGACCGCCCGCATCGCTTCGCTGATGGCCTGCTTCTGCCGGTGCCGGCCGATCAGGTCGCCCACCACGTCGAAGGCGGCCTCGATGTGGGCCAGCAGCGCCCGGTCGGCGTCGGTGAGGTCGGTCGCGACCGGCAGCTCGCCGAAGTTCTTGGCGATCAGCGTCGCGGTGCGGTTGACCAGGTTGCCCCAGCCGGCGACCAGTTCGTCGTTGGTGCGGCGGACGAACTCCGACCAGGTGAAGTCCGAGTCGGAGTTCTCCGGACCCGCGGCGGCGACGAAGTACCGGAAGGCGTCCGGCTGGTAGCGCGAGAGCAGGTCGCGGACGTAGATGACGACCCGCTTGGAGGAGGAGAACTTCTTCCCCTCCATGGTCAGGAACTCCGAACTCACCACCTCGGTGGGCAGGTTCAGTACGCCGTAGTCGCGGGGCTCGCCGCCGTGGTCACCGCGACCGCTGTAGGCGAGCAGCTCGGCCGGCCAGATCTGGGAGTGGAAGGTGATGTTGTCCTTGCCCATGAAGTAGTAGGACAGCGCGTCCGGCTCGTTCCACCATTCGCGCCAGGCGTCGACGTCGCCGCTGCGCCGGGCCCACTCGATCGAGGCGGACAGGTAGCCGATCACCGCGTCGAACCAGACGTAGAGCTTCTTGGTGGGGTTCTCCCGCCATCCGTCGAGGGGAACGGTGATCCCCCAGTCGATGTCGCGGGTCATCGCCCGGGGCTTGATGTCGCCGAGGATGTTCTTGGAGAACCGGATCACGTTCGGTCGCCACAGGCCGGTGGCCTCCCGCTGATCCAGCCACTCGGTGAGCGCCTCGGCCAACGCGGGGAGGTCGAGGAAGAAGTGCTGGGTCTCGATGAACTCCGGGGTCTCCCCGTTGATCTTCGACCGCGGGTCCTTCAACTCGTGCGGGTCGAGCTGGTTGCCGCAGTTGTCGCACTGGTCGCCGCGCGCACCGTCGTACCCGCAGATCGGGCAGGTGCCCTCGATGTAGCGGTCCGGCAGGGTGCGGCCGGTCGAGGGTGAGATGGCGCCGTACGTCGTCTGCTCGACGAAGTACCCGTTCTCGAAGACCCCGAGGAACATCTCCTGCACCACGGCCTCGTGGTTGCGGGTGGTGGTTCGCGTGTAGAGGTCGTAGGAGATGCCGAGGGCGCACAGGTCCTCGGCGATCAGCCGGTGGTTCTGGTCGGCCAACTGCTGCGGGGTGAGCCCGGCCTCGTCGGCGGCGATCAGGATCGGGGTGCCGTGCTCGTCGGTGCCCGAGACCATGAGTACGTCGTGGCCCGCCATCCGCATGTACCGGGAGAAGACGTCGGAGGGCACACCGAAACCGGCGACATGGCCGATATGGCGTGGGCCGTTGGCGTACGGCCAGGCGACGGCAGACAGGACGTGACTCATGGAGCGAATCCTAGGCGCCGACGATCCCTGCCGGCGGGGCGGCCGCGGCATCGAGGCGGTCGAGCTACCCGAGCAGGCCGACGCCGACCCCGAGCAGGGCGCAGAGCCCCAACACCCGCAGCGTGCTCCAACCCCGCCAGAAGACCAGCAGCAGCGCCAGGACGGCGATGGCGGCAGCCGGTGCCTGGAAGCTGGTGAGGACCGGGAGCTCGACCTGCAGCGGCCCGGCGACCACCTCCCGGGTCTGCGCGAAAAGAGTGTGCGAGGCGAAGTAGACCGCCAGGTTCGCGATCACGCCGACCACGGCCGCGGTCACCCCACCTAGCGCGGCGGTGATGGTGGTGTTGCCGCGCAGCCGCTCGACGTACGGCGCCCCGAGCAGGATGAAGAGGAAGCAGGGCACGAAGGTCACCCAGGTCACCAGCAGCGAGGCCAGTACGCCGGCGACCACCGGGTCCAGTCCGCCCGGGGACCGGTAGGCGCCGAGGAAGGCGACGAACTGGACCACCATGATCAACGGCCCGGGGGTGCTCTCGGCCAGCGCCAGCCCCTTGACCATCTCGCCACCGGTCAGCCAGCCGAAGACACCGACCGCCTGCTGGGCGACGAACGACAACACGGCGTACGCACCGCCGAAGGTGACCAGGGCGGTGAAGGCGAAGAAGAGCCCCTGCTCCACGAAGACGCTCTGCCGTCCCGCCCACAGCACCGCCACCAGCACCGGCGCCGCCCACAGCACCAGACCGAGGCTGAGGATGGTGGTGTTGCGGCGGCGCGACGGCCGCGCGGAGTGCAGGGCGTCGTCGGGGACCAGCGGCTGCGGCCCGTCGCCGGCAGCGGCGTGGCCCGATTCGGGGATCAGGTCCGGCCACCGCCGATGCACCCACCAGCCGATCAGTCCCGCAGCGAGCACCACGACCGGGAACGGCACCCCGAAGAGCGCCAGAGCCACGAAGGCGGCCACCGCGATCCCCAGCAGCAGCCGATGGTGCAGCACCCGTTGCCGCAGCCGCCACACCGCGTAGGCGACGATCGCCAGCACCGCGGGCGCCAGGCCCAGGAAGAGCCCCGCCACCAGTTGAGTGTCGCCATGGGTGACGTAGACCCACGACAGCGCCAGCAGCGCCACCACCCCCGGCAGCACGAACAACACCCCGGCGATGATCCCACCCAGCCAGCCGTTGAGCAGCCAGCCGGCGTAGATCGCCAACTGCTGCGCCTCGGGACCGGGCAGCAGCATGCAGTAGTTCAGCGCATGCAAGAAGCGACGCTCCCCCAGCCAGCGCTTCTGCTCCACCAGGATCCGGTGCATCATCGCGATCTGGCCGGCGGGGCCACCGAAGGTCTGGATCGAGATGAGACCCCAAGTTCGGGTCGCTTCACCGAGGCCGACGAGGTGCCGACTGTTGCGCTGGGTCACGGGTGGCATCATGCCCCACATGCCTGGAACCAACCTCACTCGCGAGGAGGCGCAGACCCGCGCCGCACTCCTCGCCGTCGACTCCTACACCGTCGAGCTCGACCTGACCACCTCTGATGCGACCTTCGGATCCGTCACCACGATCCGATTCCGCTGCACCGAACCGGGGGCGAACACCTTCGCCGACCTGGTCGGCGCCCAGATCCACGAGATCACCCTGAACGGCCGCTCGCTGGACCCGGACACCGTGTACGCCGACTCCCGGATCGCGCTGGATGACCTGGCCGCCGACAACGTGCTGGTGGTCCGCGCCGATTGCGCCTACAGCCGCACCGGCGAGGGCCTGCACCGGTTCGTCGACCCGGCCGACGACCGGGTGTACCTCTACACCCAGTTCGAGGTCCCCGACGCCCGCCGCGTGTACACCACCTTCGAACAGCCCGACCTCAAAGCCAGCTTCGAGTTCCACGTCACCGCCCCGAGCCACTGGAAGGTGGTCTCCAACTCCCCCACCCCCGAGCCGGTCCCCGTGGCCGACGGGGCCGCCCGGTGGGAGTTCGCTCCCACCGCACGGATGTCGACGTACATCACCGCGCTGGTGGCCGGTGAGTACCACGAGGTCCGCGACACCTACGTCGGCAAGCACGGCGAGATCTCGCTGGGCCACTTCTGCCGCCAGTCCAAGGTGGCCGACCTGGACGTCGACGAGCTGGTCGAGCTGACCAAGCAGGGGTTCGCCTTCTTCGAGGAGGCCTTCGACTACCCGTACCCGTTCGGCAAGTACGACCAGCTCTACGTGCCCGAATACAACATGGGTGCGATGGAGAACGCCGGCTGCGTGACCTTCCGCGACGAGTACCTGCCCCGCTCCCGGCAGACGCACATGTTCTACGAGCAGCGGGCGAACACGGTGTTGCACGAGATGGCGCACATGTGGTTCGGCGACCTGGTCACGATGCGGTGGTGGGACGACCTGTGGCTGAACGAGTCGTTCGCCGAGTGGGCCTCGCACCACGCGCTGGTGGAGGCGACCAAGTACACCGGCGCCTGGACCGGCTTCACCAATGCCCGGAAGAACTGGGCCTACCGGCAGGACCAATTGCCCTCCACGCACCCGATCGCCGCGGACAACTTCGACCTCGAGGCCGTCGAGGTCAACTTCGACGGGATCACCTACGCCAAGGGCGCCTCCGTGCTCAAGCAGCTCGTCGCCTGGGTGGGACTTGAGCCGTTCCTGGCCGGGCTGCGGCGCTACTTCCGCGCCCACGAGTTCGGCAACTCCGAGTTCACCGACCTGCTCGCCGCGCTGGAGGAGGCCTCCGGTCGGGAGCTGGCCAGCTGGGCGACCGAGTGGCTGCAGACCTCCGGGGTGAACACCCTCGCTCCGGAGTTCGAGGTCGACGCCGACGGCAACTACGCCTCGTTCAGCGTCGCCCAGACCGCCGCCGAGGCGTTCCCGACACTGCGGCGGCACCGGATCGGGATCGGCCTCTACGACCTGGTCGACGACCGACTGGTCCGGCGTACCTCCCTCGAGGTGGACGTGGCCGGCGCCGCCACCCCGATCGAGGAGTTGGTGGGCGTGCGGCAGCCGGACCTGCTGCTGCTCAACGACGGCGACCTGACCTACGCGAAGATCCGCCTGGACGAGCGGTCGCTGGCCACCGCCATCGGCCACATCGACCGGGTCGACGACTCGCTGGCCCGGGCACTGCTGTGGGGTGCCGCCTGGGACATGACCCGGGACGCCGAGATGAGCGCCCGGGACTTCGTGGCGCTGGTGCTGGCCGGGATCGGCGCCGAGACGGACCTGACCGCGGTGAGCCGGATCCCGCTGTCGGCCCAGACGGCCGTCAACTACTACACGGCACCTGCTGACGCGGGGGCGCTCGCCGCGGAGTGGGAGACCGGGCTGCGTGGCCTGCTCGCCGAGGCGGAGCCGGGCTCAGACCACCAGTTGGCCTTCGTCCGTGCGTTCGCCGCGGCGGTGCGCTCGGAGCCGGGACTGGATCTGGTCGCCGGCCTGCTGGACGGCACCGCGGCCATCGATGGGCTGACCGTCGACACCGACCTGCGCTGGGCGTTGCTGGGCGCGCTGTCGCGGACCGGCCGCGCCGACGAGGCCCGGATCGCCGCCGAGTTGGCGCAAGACCAGACCATCTCCGGTCAGGAGCGCGCCGCCGCGGTGCGCGCGGTCCGGCCCACCGCCGAGGCGAAGGCCGAGGCGTGGCGGGACGCCATCGAGCGCGACGACGTCGCGAACGAGACCCAGCGCAACATCGCCGCGTCGTTCGCGGTGGCCGGCCAGGTCGACGTACTCGCTCCGTATCTGGAGAAGTACCTGACCTGTGCGGACACGATCTGGGAGGACAAGGGTGTGCAGCGCGCTTCGACCGCGCTGCAGTACATGTTCCCGATGCCGCTGCTGTCGGAGGCCACCCTGGCCCGGATCGACGAGTGGCTGGAGAACTCCCCGGCGAACCCGGCCGCCAAGCGGTACGTCGCCGAGGGCCGCTCCGACATGGCCCGCGCCCTCGCCGCCCAGGCCCGCTGAGGCCCGCTGACGGGCCGACGGAAAAGCCTGATGTCAGGGACTGCTGACTGTTGTCAGGGGTTGCAACCCCTGACAACAGTCAGAACAGCCTGACATCAGGGCTTTCCGCGGGCCGGTACGGCGGCGGCGCCTCACGCCCTGAGTGCCGGGGGCAAGCGGGGGGACAGCGCGAACGTCAGGAGTTGGCGGAGGCGGCCAGCTGCTCGATGCCGCTGATCACGCCTCCGGCCAGATCCCCGGCCGCGAAGGTCGACGTCATGGTCGCGATTGCGGCGGCGACGTCGTCGTCGCTGAGGCGTTCGCGGGTCCAACCACCCCAGACGACCTCGACTGCCTTGGCCGTCGGGTCGACCATGATCACGATGCTGCGTGCCGGTGCCACCAGCGAGTTGTGCAACTGCGTCGCGAAGGCACGCGGTTCACCCTCGGCGCAACCGACGAAGACCGAGAACTCACAGCGCGACAGTTGCTCCGCCGCACGGATGCAGGCGTCGATCTGCTGGCGTTCGATCCGGGTGAAGTACTCACCAGCGGCCACCGGTGGCTCCTGCCTTCGACTCGTCGGTGTCGGGGTCGGCCAGCTCGTCGGTGCCCTTGCGCGGCCCACCGAACCACTCGTCGTCCGCGGCCGGCTGGCCCGGGAGCAGGCGCTCGCCCTTGGCCAGCGCGGGGAGGTAGACCAGCAGCGTGATCAGCACGATGATGCCGATCGGAATGCCCACCAGCATCCACAGCACGGTGATCGTCGAGACCGGGTCGGGGTCGGACCACCCTGCCGGGATGCTTGCCTGGGCAGCACCGGCAGCCAGGAACGGCAGGCTCAGACCGGCGAGAAGGGCGGCGGCGCGGCTGGGGCGTCGAGGCGTCGTGGTGATCACGGGCAGCAGGATATCGGCTCCTCGGCCGACCCGGGATACTGGGCCGCATGGTTCTCACCACATCCGCGCCTTCCATGCTGGCCGCCGTCCGGGCCGAGCCGTGCACACCGGATCAGTTCTGGTGCACTCTGGTGCACGAGCAGACCGGCAGCGACCTCGCCGCACGGCTCGCCGACTACCTCGTCGGCCGGCCGCTGGCGATCACCGGGATCGTCCTTCTCGGTCTGGTGATCCGCTGGCTGGCGCACCGCTTCATCAACCGGGTCGCCACCCGCGCCGCCCAGGGCCTGATGCCGGGCAAGGTGGCCCGCATCTCCATCGGGCACGTGGCCAGCATCGACCCGGCCCGACGGGTGCAACGCGCCCAAGCGATGGGCTCCCTGCTGGGCAGCATCGCCACCGGCATCATCGTGGCGATCACGTCGGTGATGGTGCTGGCAGAGCTCGGCATCAACATCGGGCCGCTGATCGCCGGCGCCGGCATCGTCGGCGTCGCTCTCGGTTTCGGCGCCCAGAGCCTGGTCAAGGACTTCATCTCCGGGGTCTTCATGATCTTCGAGGATCAGTACGGCGTCGGCGACGTCATCAATACCGGCGAAGCATCCGGCACCGTCGAAGCGGTCGGCCTCCGAGTCACCCGGCTCCGCGACGTGGAGGGCACCGTCTGGTACGTCCGCAACGGGGAGGTCCTGCGGATCGGCAACATGAGCCAGGGCTGGGCCAAGGCAGTGCTGGACATCGGCGTCGGGTACGGCGAGGACATCGCCCGGGTACGTCGAGTGCTGCTGGAGGTGGCCGAGCAGTTGCGCACCGACCCCGAGTACGCCGCGCTGGTGCTGGACGACCCCGAGGTGCTCGGGGTCCAGGACCTGGCTGCCGACTCGGTGACGGTCCGGCTGACCGTCAAGACGGCGCCGCTGCAGCAGTGGACGGTCGCTCGGGCGCTGCGGGAGCGGATCAAGGCCCGCTTCGACGAGGACCGGATCGAGATCCCGTTCCCGCAGCGGGTGGTGTGGCACCGGCCCGAGCCCGATGCGGATCCCGGAGTCGATCCCGGGACGGTGCCCCACCAGCGGTGACCCGATCAGGCCAGCGCAGCGTCCAGGGTGATCGTGGTGCCGGTCAGCGCCTGGGAGACCGGGCAGCCGGCCTTGGCGGCTTCGGCGAGCTCCACGAACTGGTCGTTGCTCATCCCCTCGACCACGCCCCGCACGGTCAGCTTGATGCCGGTGATGCCGGTGCCAGGCGTGAACTCGACCTCGGCAGTGGTGTCCAGTGAGGTGGCGGCGGTGCCGGCCTTGGCCAGACCGTTGGAGAAGGCCATGTTGAAGCACGAGGAGTGAGCCGCAGCGATCAGCTCCTCGGGGCTGGTGCGCCCGTCCGGCTCCTCGGCCCGCGAGGGCCAGGTCACGTCGTAGGTGCCGAGCCCGGACGAGGCCAGCGTCACCTGACCGGCGCCCTCGAACAGGCTGCCTTCCCAGTGAGCGGTGGCGGTGCGAGTGGTGGGCATGGGTCTCCTCGGTAGTTCTTCGGTGGCGTTTCAGCCACGTGTGTGCGCAGGACGTGTCCGAGTCTTCCACGGGGCCGGGCAGAATGGGACGGGTGACCACCTCCTTCTACGAATCCATCGGCGGCCTGGAGACGATCCGTCGGATCGTCGACGTCTTCTACGAAGGCGTCGCAGACGACGATCTGCTGCGGCCGCTCTACCCCGAGCAGGATCTGGGGCCGGCCGCGGAGCGACTGACACTCTTCCTGGCGCAGTACTGGGGTGGTCCGACCACGTACTCCGAACAGCGGGGCCACCCTCGGTTGCGGATCCGGCACGCGCCGTTCGCGGTCACTCCGAGCGCCCGGGACCGGTGGTTGAAGCACTTCCGGGCCGGCCTCGACGCGGCCGAACTCACCCCCGAGCAGGACCAGCAGTTCTGGGCCTACGCCACGCACGCGGCGCAGTTCCTGGTGAACAGCCCGGAGTGACGCGCGGCAGGCCTCAGCACGGCAGGCCTCAGTCCGGCATGTGCGCGACCAGCAGCTCCCGGTAGATGTCCGGAGCGGGCGCGGCCTTCTGGGTCTGCGGGTCGAAGGTCACCAGCACCACCCGAGCCCGGGACAGGATGTCGTCGCCGTCGACGATCTCGGACTCGATCACGAAACTGGAGCGCCCGATCGAGGCGACCCAACTCCACATGTCGTAGGGCTGGGTGCGGAACAGGATCGGCTTGCGGTAGTCCACCGACACCTGGGCCAGCACCATCGGCACCCGTGCGATCTCGGTCGGGGCATCGGCCCAGATCTTCGCCATATGGGCGATCCGGGCCTCCTGGAAGTACTCGAAGTACTTCACGTTGTTGACGTGGCCGTAGACGTCGACGTCGGAGAAGCGCACCTGGACCGGGTAGTGGCCCATCTCGGTGCGGTGCGCCGGGCCGACCTTGGTCGGGGCCAACTTCGGGTCGGGGTCGGCCAGGAACGGCGCCAAGGCGTCCTTCTCGGCATCGGTGAGCCGTCGCGGGTACTCACCACTGAACACGTACGGCGCCAGCACACTTGTCGCTCGCACGTAGACCAGCCGGCCCTCCGGCGTCTCGTCGTACACCTCGTAGGCCATCGTGACGCTGGCTGCGGTGATCCTGGTGACCCACACGTCGATGGTGACCGGCTCGGGGCGGAAGCCCAACGGTGCAGCGAACTGGACGTCGTGGCGGACCACGATCACCCCCTCGGCCAGCTCGGCGGCCCGACTGTCCGGCGCATGGGTGAGCAGCATGTCGATGCGCGCTTCCTGCAGGTAGTCGATCCAGATCACGTTGTTGACATGACCGAGCATGTCCAGATCGGCCCATCGGATCGGGCAGGTGTAGGTGTGGCGCACCCTTCGATGATCGCAGACTAGAACGCGTTCCAAGTCGTCCGGGGGGTAGGGCTAGGCTGACTCCGACTTGCACATCGAGAAACGGAGCCCCGTCATGCCCGAAGCCGTCATCGTCTCCGCCGCCCGGACCCCCATCGGTCGGGCGAACAAGGGGTCGCTCAAGGAGTTCCGACCCGACGACCTCACCGCGCTGATCACCAAGGCTGCGCTCGACAAGATCCCCGCGCTGGACCCCAACCAGGTCGACGACTTCTACCTGGGCTGCGGCCTGCCCGGCGGCGAAGCGGGCAACAACATGGCCCGTATCGTCACCACCCTGCTCGGCTACGAGATCCCCGGCGCCACCATCACCCGCTACTGCTCGTCCTCTGTGCAGACGTCGCGGATGGCGTTCCACGCCATCAAGGCGGGCGAGGGCGACGTGTTCATCTCCGCCGGCGTCGAGGCGGTCTCGCGCTACCAGTTCGGCACCTCCGACCACATCCCGAACACCAAGAACCCGCTGTTCGGCGACGCCCAGGCGCGGACCGAGGAGTACGCCAAGGGCGGCCAGGACTGGCACGACCCGCGCGAAGACGGACTGCTGCCCGACATCTACATCGCGATGGGCCAGACGGCGGAGAACGTCGCCCGGCTGCGCGGCCTGGACCGCAGGGAGCTCGACGAGTTCGCGGTGCGGTCCCAGAACCTCGCCGAGAAGGCCGCCAACGACGGTTTCTGGGAGAGGGAGATCACCCCGGTCACCCTCGCCGACGGCACCGTGGTCACCAAGGACGACGGCCCGCGCGCCGGGGTGACGTACGACGCGATCTCGCAGCTCGACCCGGTGTTCCGCCCCGACGGGGTGGTCACCGCCGGCAACTGCTGCCCCCTCAACGACGGCGCTGCCGCCGTGGTGATCATGTCCGACACCAAGGCCAGCGAACTCGGCCTCACGCCCCTGGCCCGGATCGTCTCCACCGGTGTGAGCGGTCTCTCCCCCGAGATCATGGGGCTGGGCCCGGTCGAGGCGACCAAGAAGGCGCTGGCCAACGCGAACATGTCGATCGGCGACATCGACCTGGTGGAGATCAACGAGGCCTTCGCTGCTCAGGTGGTGCCGTCCTACCAGGAGCTGGGCATCGACCTGGACCGGCTCAACGTCAACGGCGGTGCGATCGCGGTCGGCCACCCGTTCGGGATGACCGGTGCCCGGCTGCAGAACACTCTGCTGAACTCGCTCGAGTGGCACGACAAGTCCACCGGCCTGATCACCATGTGCGTCGGTGGCGGGCAGGGCATGGCGATGATCCTGGAGCGGCTGGGCTGAGCCGGCATCCAGCAGCGGACGCGGTTCTGGGCGGCGTCCGCTGCTGGGGCTACACTCCCGGCATGGCTGAGGAGACCCGGTGGCTCGACGCCGACCAGCAGCGCGACTGGCGCGCCTTCGTGGTGGGCGTCACCTTGCTGCTCGACCGACTCGACAGCGACCTGCGACGGGACTTCGGCCTCTCACTGGCCGAGTACGAGATCCTGGTCCGGCTCTCCGAGAGCCCCGGCCGCACCCTCCGGATGGCCGTCATCGCCGACGCGCTGCGGCACAGTCGCAGCCGCGTCACCCACACCATCAGCCGGATGGAGCAGGCCGGCCTGGTGGTCCGGGAGCAGTGCAGCGAGGACGGTCGCGGCATCCAGGCCCGGATGACCGACGCCGGCTACGACCTGTTGGTCAGGGCGGCGCCCACCCACGTCAACGGGGTCCGGGACAACCTGGTCGACCTGGCCACGCCCGCTGACTTCCGCGCGGTCGGCCGCGTGATGCACGCGGTGACCGATCGGCTGGCCGGCGACCACCCCGGCTCCGACCTACGCTGACAGCGCCAGCGCCAGCTCGGACGCCGAGCACCCTCACGGGCGCCCGGCGACGCTGCGGGCAGTGCCCTCGCGGGCAGTGGCGGTCAGTCCCGCGTCAAGCGACGGTGCGTGACCCGGTGGGGTCGGGCCGCCTCGGCGCCGAGCCGGTCGATCTTGTTCTCCTCGTAGGAGGCGAAGTTGCCCTCGAACCAGAACCACTTCCCCGGCTCGTCCTCGGTGCCCTCCCAGGCGAGGATGTGGGTGGCGACCCGGTCCAGGAACCACCGGTCGTGCGAGGTCACCACGGCGCAGCCGGGGAACTCCAGCAGCGCGTCCTCGAGTGAGGAGAGCGTCTCCACGTCCAGGTCGTTGGTCGGTTCGTCGAGGAGCAGCATGTTGCCGCCCATCTTCAGGGTGAGCGCCAGGTTCAACCGGTTGCGCTCACCACCGGAGAGGACCCCGGCCTTCTTCTGCTGGTCGGCACCCTTGAAGCCGAAGGAGGCGACGTAGGCCCGCGACGGCATCTCGAAGTTGGCGACCTTGATGTGATCCAGCCCGTCGGAGACGACCTCCCAGACGTTCTTGGTCCCGTCGATGCCGCCCCGGGACTGGTCGACGTAGGAGAGCTTCACGGTCTGACCGAGGGTGAGCTCACCGGCGTCGGGCTTCTCCTCGCCGGTGATCATCCGGAACAGCGTGGTCTTGCCGACACCGTTGGGGCCGACCACACCGACGATGCCGGCGCGCGGCAGCGAGAAGGTCATGTCCTGCCACAGGGTGCGGTCGTCGAAGGACTTGGTCAGACCCTTCGCCTCGAGCACCACGTCGCCGAGTCGCGGACCGGCCGGGATGTTGATCTCGGCGGTGTCGATCTTGCGGAACTTCTCGGCTTCGGCGGCCATCTCCTCGTAGCGGGACAGACGCGACTTCGACTTGGCCTGGCGAGCCTTGGGGTTGGAGCGCACCCACTCGAGCTCCCGCTCGAGGAGCTTGGCCCGCTTGGCGTCCTTCTGCCCCTCGATCTTGAGGCGGTCCTTCTTGGTCTCCAGGTAGGTGGAGTAGTTGCCCTCGTAGGGGTGGGCCCGGCCGCGGTCCAACTCAAGGATCCAGCTGGCCACATTGTCCAGGAAGTACCGGTCGTGGGTGATCGCCAGTACGGCGCCGGGGTAGCTGGCCAGGTGACCCTCCAGCCACTGGACCGACTCGGCGTCGAGGTGGTTGGTGGGCTCGTCGAGGAGCAGCAGGTCGGGCTGCTGCAGCAGCAGCTTGCACAGCGCCACCCGGCGCCGCTCGCCCCCGGACAGCTTGTCCACGAGAGCGTCCGACGGCGGGCACCGGAGTGCGTCCATCGCCTGCTCCAGCCGGGACTCCAGATCCCAGGCACTCGCGTGGTCCAGGTCGGTCTGCAGGTCGCCCATCTCCGCCAGCAGGGAGTCGAAGTCGGCGTCCGGCTCACCCATCAGGTCAGAGATCTCGTTGAACCGATCGAGCTTGCCCTTGATCTCGGCAACGGCCTCCTCGACGTTCTCCAGGACGGTCTTGCCCTCGGTCAGCGGCGGCTCCTGCTGGAGCATCCCCACGGTGGCACCGGGGTCCAGGATCGCGTCGCCGTTGTTGGCGTGGTCCAGACCGGCCATGATCCGCAGCAGCGACGACTTGCCGGTGCCGTTGGGACCGACGACGCCGATCTTGGCGCCGTGCAGGAAGGACAGGGTCACATTGTCCAAGACGACCTTGTCGCCGTGGGCCTTGCGCACACTGCGCAGGGTGAAGACATACTCGGCCATGACATCAGAGCCTATCCAGCAGGCCCTCCGCACCCCACCACCGGGAGGGCCTGCCCGCTGATCAGGCGGCCGCCGACCGCTGCCGCTCCCCCGGGTCGACGGGCTCCGCGGAGTCGGTGACGCCGGCCGGGGAGCCGTCCGGGCGGGGGTTGCGGACGAACTGCGACCTCCCCTTGGAGAGGTCGTGCCCGACCGCCAGCGCCTCCACCTCCCACGAGGTGATCTCCATCCCCGAGGTGTTCGTCCATTTGGTGGCGTTGAGGCGACCGACCACGACCACCGGGTCGCCACTGCTCAGCGAGGCCGCGCAGTTCTCGGCCAGGCCCCGCCACGCGGTCACCGTGTACCACTGCGTGTCGGCGTCGACCCACTGGTCGTCCTTGCGGTTGTACCGCCGCGGCGTGCAGGCGAGTCGGAAGGTCGCCACCGGGGCGTCCCCGGCCTGCCGGGTGGTCACGTCGTTGCCCAGCCAGCCGGCCAGGGTCACCATCGCTTCGTTCATCGGTCGTCCTCTGGTTCGGTGCCGCTCCCGGTGGAGCCGCCTCGTCCCCAAGGGTGCCGAGAGTCTGCGCGCTGGGTCAGGGGTGATTCACGGCCTGTGGAGAACCCACCGTCGCCGTGCCCCTGTGCAGCCGAACCGGCCCGTGACTCAGGAGGTCGCCCGCTCAATGCCGGCGCGCACCCGCCCGTACGCCGCCAGCTCCGCGTTGATCGGCACCACCACGAGCTCATTGGCGACGTCGGCCACCGCGTGATGCAGCCGACGCTCGGCGGTCCGTGCCCGCGATCTCGCCGTCGCCGACACCAGGAAGCGACAGATCCCCGCCAAGAGGATCCCCGCCGCCAGACCGCCGAGCAGCATCAACGTCGGCACCGCCACCCCCGAGACCTGCGGGGCGGCAGGCATCGTGAACTGCAGGAAGCCCGACAGAGCGGTGGCACCGAGCCACCCGGCCCCGGTCACCGCAGTGAGGACCAGCAGCCACTGCACCACCCGCACCGTCGACGCCCACCACGGGAGCCGGCGAACCCCCAGGTCGGTGCCGGCCAGCGCCGTGTCCAACGCGTCGGTGAGATCGTCGATGCGCGACAGCGACGCTTCGCGGAGCGCGGTCGCCCACGACGGACGCAGGCCCACCGAGGCGGCGTCGGCCAACTCCCGGACCGCGGCATCCACCCGGGCACGCTGCACCGGCGTCGGCTCGGGGACCGATGTCCGCGGCATCGCAGTCAACTCCCGGCCGGCAGCGCCGAGGTCGAGATGCAGGCGCTTCAGCGGATCCGGCTTGAACCGGGAGACCCAGGCGATCCCCGGCCACCCGGTGGCCCGGCCCGCCCGCACCCTGGTGGAGGCGCGCACCGCCTCGATCACGGTCGGTACGCCGGCAGCCTCGGCCAGCGCCTCGGTGAGATCCTCGACCCGCTCGCTGGACAGGGACGTCGGCCGGGCCGAACCCGACACCGTGGAGAGCGCCTCGGCCGCCTGCAGAACGTCGGCCGAGAGCCTGGTCTTGGTGGCCTTCTTCCGGGCCACCCGCTTGGCGATCTCGGCGCGGATCTCGTCCATCCCCCAGCCCTGGCGGGCGCTGGCACCGATCACCGGCGTGTCGACCAGGCCGTCGGCGTCGAGCAGTCGGCGTACGTCGTCGAGCATCGCCTGCCGTCGTGCCTCGGGGACGCTGTCGATGTGGTTGAGGACCACCAGGGTCACGTCGGCATGGCCGGCCATCGGCTTGAGGTACCGGTCGTGCACCGCGGCGTCGGCGTACTTCTGCGGGTCCAGGACCCAGATGAGCATGTCGGCGTGGGTGACCAGCCGGTCCACCTCGAGGTGGTGGGAGACCTCGGTGGAGTCGTGGTCGGGCAGATCCAGCAGCACCACGCCCTGCAGCGCGTTGTCCTCGCGGGCGGTGTCGAGCATCGAGTCCCGGGTCACCTGGTGCCGGGGGGCGATCCCGAGCCACTCCAGCAGCTCCTCGGCACCCTCACGCCCCCACACGCAGGCGGTCGCCCAGGAGGTGGTGGGCCGCCGCACCCCGACCGCGGAGAGTTCCAGGCCGGTGAGGTTGTTGAAGGTCGACGACTTGCCCGACCCGGTGGCGCCGGCGATCGCGACCACCGTGTGCTCCGCGGAGAGCTTGAGCCTGCTGCTGACCCGGTCGAGCACCACCTGGACGTTGTCCAGGACCGTGTCGTCCACCCGGCCACGCGCCTCGTCGACCGCAGTCTGCAGTCCGGCGACACGCTCGCCGAGGTCGGAACCGCGGGTCACCAGTCGCCTGGCACCCTCCAGCAAGGACGTCATGTGCTCCCTCAAGTTCGGATGGTCTGGATGAGAACTCTAGTGGCGGTCAGAAGGACGAGCCGTGCTCCCCCACCCGATGCTGAGCGGCGTACCTGAGGTCGTCGATCTTGCGGACGCACTCGCGGAGCCGCTCCACCACCGTGGTGTCGGTCGGGGCGGCTGCGAGCAGGGCGTGGAACCGGGCACGTTCGCCCTGCATCAGCTCCGCGACCCGTCGATCCAGGTCGTCGCGGGCGGTGGCGATGAGACGGCGTACCGCCTGATCCCCGAAGACCGCCTCGAGCAGCTTCTGACCCAGCACCGCACTGCCCCCCGCGATCCCGACCTCGGCGCCGGTGAGGCCGCCGGTGGAGGCGAACACCACCACCATCAGGGACACGCCGAGCCCGTTCACGCCGTAGGCCATGAACCGGGCGGTGCCGCGCTTGTCAGCCCCTTCGGTCCGGACCAGGTCGAGCACCCCGTGCTGCCAGTCCCGGACCAGCCGCTCCGCGCGCCGCCGGAAGTCCCGGGACGCCCGCGAGACATCGTCGTCGCCAGCAGCCAGCAGCGCAGCGCCGGCCCCGTGACTGCGCCACGCCTTGGCGGCGCGTTCGGCGGCCCCTTCAGCGTGCTCCAGCAGCAGCGTCTCCAGCCCCGACTCGACCGCAGCAGTCACCCGCTCGGCCTGCTGGGGCTTGCCTCGTACGGCGTTCACCAGCCGGTCGCGGACCGCGCCGACCTTGGTCTCCAGGGACTTGAGCAGCTCCCCGGTGCCCACGAACTCCTGCCAGCGGGCCAGCACTTCGCCGCGCAACAGGGTGCCGTCCGCGGAGGCCTCGTGGATGGCCGCCAGCGCTTCGTCGTAGGCCCGGTCGACGTCCGCCCGGAGTCCGCTGGCCGCCTCCACCTGCGCGGCGACTGCCTCGGAGACCGCGAACGAACGCCGCGACAGGTTCCGCACGGCACCGTCCAAGGTCTGTTGCACCACCACGGTGCGGGCGTCGGCGTCCTTGGCGAGGCTGGCCAGCCAGGTCGTCACCTCCGACACCAGCGTGGCCGGCAGCACCCCGTCCGCATCCGGCACGCCCTCACGGACGGTGAACATCGGTGAGTCCTTGAGCCCACGGCTGGCCAGCATCCTGGCCAGGTGCGCCTCCACTGTGTCGACCGCGTCGTCGGGCGTCCGGTCCAGCACGATCGCGACGGCGGTCGACCGTTCGGCCGCCTGCTTCAGGAAGTCCCACGGCACCTGGTCGGCGTAGCGGGCCGCGGACGTGACGAAGAGCCACATGTCGGCGGCGGCCAGCAGCTGTGCGGCCAGGGTGCGGTTCTGCTCCTCGACCGAGTCGATGTCGGGGGCGTCGAGGATCGCCAGGCCGGGCGGGATCGAATCGACCGCCACCAGCTGCAGCGCCTTGGGGTCATGCGTCTGCCGATCGGTGCGCTGCAGTTCCGGCAGCAGTCGGTCCTGACCGAACCATGCCGCGTCGTCGGGGTGGTGCACCAGCACCGGGGAGCGGGTGGTCGGGCGCAGCACGCCCGACTCGGTGACCTTGCGGCCCACGATCGAGTTCACCAAGGTGGACTTGCCGGCACCGGTGGAGCCGCCGACCACGGCCAGCAGCGGCGCCTCCACGCTCATCGAGCGCGGGATCGCGTAGTCCTCCAACTGGTCGATCAGCTCGGCGAGCAGGTCACGCTGCTGGGGGGTCTCGGGCAGTTCCAGGGGCAGCCGGACCTCCTGCAGCGCGCCGTGCAGCATCACCAGCGCGGTCAGCATCGGGGAGTCGTTCATGGCACCACCTGGAAGGGGAAGGAGATGTGAGGCCGGGCGGCCTGCATCTGAGCAACGTGCGCACGCCCACGGGAGGCGAAGTCGTGTGGCGCCGTCCCCCGCAAGTAGCGATGGTGCAGGAATCCGAGCTCGATCGCAGCCTGTTGGTAGTCCTGCATCGCCTGCCGGGCGCCAGCTCCACCGTACTGGTTGGCGTGTCGCCGGCTGGCACGGCGGTGCCGGAGGTCCACCAGGTGCGGGATCTCCTCGGCCGGCAGCAGCCCGCGGGCCGCGGCGTCGTGCAGGGAGTCGTGCAGCAGTCGCTTCTCCGAGCTGCGCAGCCAGATCGCGAAGCCGGTCAGGACCACGAAGCCGGGCACCATCACCAGGAAGTAGGTGAGGATGAAGCCGACTCCCTCGGCCACGAAGGTGGAGCCGTTCCACAGGGCGTGCCCGAGGACGGCGAAGAAGTAGCCGATCACCGGCGCGGTCCACCGCACCAGCGGCGAGCGGGTGGTGACCGCCAATCCGACGCCGATGCCGATGGCCGCGGTGAAGAAGGGGTGCGCGAACGGGCTGAACAGGCAGCGGATCACGAAGACCGTGGTGACTCCCTCGACCCCGCCCGGACCGAGACCGTCGGTGCCGTCGTACGCCGCGGCGAGGTAGAGGATGTTCTCGGTGAAGGCGAACCCGATGCCCACCATGCCCGCATAGACGATGCCGTCCAGGATGCCGTCGAGTTCGTGGCGACGCCACCACAACAGCATCAGCAGGAAGAAGCCCTTGGTGGCCTCCTCCGCGAACGGGGCCACCACCGCAACGGTGATCGGGCTGTCGAACCCCACGAAGAAGCCGCCGATGCCGTTGATCACCAGCGCTGCCCCGGTGGCCACCAGGGCCCCCCACAGCAGGCCGGCGACGAGCAGACTCCGAGGTTCGGGCTCGTAGCGGTCGAGCCACATGAAAGCAGCCAGCACCGGACCGACCGGCAATGCGGCCAGGATCACCGCCAGCACCATCGTCGTCGGCGCACCCGAGAGCAGGATCACCAGCAGCAGCGGGATCGAACACAGCACCACCGCCACCGCAACGATGACGGTGAAGGCAACGCTGTTGCGGTGAGTGACGGGCATGGTGGCAAAGCCTAACCGAGTCCGCGGTGCCCTCCGGCGTACAGTGAAGGGCGTGAACGAGAAGGAGTTGGAGCTGCACACCGAGTCCCACGATCCGGCGGTGCCGGAGGCGTACGCCGCGTTCATGCGCACGGGTTGGGGAGGTCGGGACCTCGAGTTGCCGCCACACCCGGTCGCTGCCTGGGCGGCGGCGCGTCGGGACCGGCTGGCGCAGGTCTTCCCCGGGGAGCGCCTGGTGGTGCCGGCGGGGAGGTTCAAGGTCCGCGCCAACGACACCGACTATCGGTTCCGCTGTGAGACTGCGCACACCTGGCTGTGCGGCAACCAGACCTCGGACGCGGTGCTGGTGATCACCAGCGGGAGTGACGGTGCCGCGGAGGCGGTGCTCTACGCCCGACCGAGCTCGGGTCGCGACACCGACGAGTTCTTCCGGGACCGGCAGTACGGCGAACTCTGGGTGGGTCGTCGTCCCTCGCTGCGGGAGATCTCCTCCTCCCTGGGCCTGCCGGTCCGACACCTGGCCGACCTCCCGGAGGCGCTCTCCGGCGACACCAAGACCCGGGTGCTGCGCGGCGTCGACTCCCGTGTCGACGCCGAGATCGAGCCCGACGCGGAGCGGGACGCGGAGCTGGTCCGCGTGCTCGGCGAGCTGCGGCTGGTCAAGGACGCCTGGGAGATCAGCGAGCTGCGGACCGCCTGCGACGCGACGGTGCTCGGCTTCTGCGACTCGGTGGCCGAGTGGGACCGGGTGCTCGAGCACGGCGAGCGTTGGATCGAGGGCACCTTCTTCCGCCGGGCCAGGGCGATGGGCAACGATCTGGGCTACGACTCGATCGTCGGTGGCGGTGCGCACGCCACCACGCTGCACTGGATCGAGAACTCCGGCGCGATCGTGCCCGGCGAGTTGGTCCTGCTCGACATGGGGGTGGAGGGACACAACCTCTACACCGCCGACGTGACCCGGACGCTGCCCGTCTCGGGCAGCTACTCGCCATTGCAGCGGGAGCTGTACGACGTGGTGTACGCCGCTCAGCAGGCGGGCATCGACGCGGTGCGGCCGGGAGCGCCGTTCCTGGCCGCTCACCAGGCGGCGATGTCGGTGTTGGCGCATGCGCTGGACGATCTGGGTCTGCTGCCGGTCTCCGCCGAGGAGGCGTTGGATCCGGACAACCGGACCTACGCACGCTGGACGCTGCACGGCACCAGCCACATGCTGGGCATGGATGTGCACGACTGCGCCGGATCCGCGCCCGAGGTGTACCCGAAGGGCGACCTGGCCGAGGGCATGGTGTTGACCGTGGAGCCCGGCTTGTACTTCCAGGCTGACGACCTGCTGGTGCCCGAGGAACTGCGGGGCATCGGAATCAGGATCGAGGACGACATCCTGGTCACCGCCGACGGGGCGGAGAACCTCTCGGTGGCGTTGCCCCGGACCTCCGACGGCGTGGAGGAGTGGATGGCGCTGCACCGCGAGGGTCGCGCCTAGTGCTTGGGAACCCCTAGTGGACTGTGCCCACCACGCGGCCGGCCGCTGCCGGTCGTGCACGCTGCTGACGGTGCCCTACCGCGACCAGGTGCTGGCCAAGGACGAGGCCTGCCGGGCCCTGGTCGGCAGCCAGTCGGTGTGGCTGCCGCCGGTGACCGGCCCGGAGTCAGGCTTCCGGAACAAGGCGAAGATGGTCGTCGGCGGCAGCACAGAGCAGCCGACGCTGGGCATCCTCGACCCCACCGGGGGCGGGGTCGACCTGCGCGACTGCGGGCTGCACTCCCCCGGCCTGGTGGCCGCCCTTCCGGCGCTGGCGGAGTTCATCAGCACGGCCGGGCTGGTGCCCTACGACGTGCCGTCGCGCCGCGGCGAGCTCAAGCACCTGCTCGTCACCGAGTCTCCCGACGCCGAACTGATGGTCCGGTTCGTGATGCGGTCCACCGAGGCGTTGGCACGGATCCGCAAGCACCTGCCCTCGCTGCTGACCCGGCTGCCGGTGCGGGTGGCGTCGGTGAACGTGCAGCCCGAGCACAAGGCGGTGCTGGAGGGCGCCCGGGAGATCCTGCTCACCGACCAGGAGGCGTTGCCGATGCGCCTGGGCGTGGTCGATGAGCTGACCCTGTGGCTGCGGCCGGCGAGCTTCTTCCAGACCAACACCGAGGTGGCCGCCCGGTTGTATGCGACGGCCCGGAACTGGGTCGACGAGGAGCTGGGCGAGCGGCCGGCGGAGCTGTGGGACCTCTACTGCGGCGTCGGTGGTTTCGGGCTGCATTGTGCGTCCGGCACCCGTCGACTGGTCGGGGTGGAGGCCAGCGTGGAGGCGGTCCGCAGCGCCGAGGCCAGCCGTGACCAGGCGGGTTTGGGTGGCGAGTTCGTGGCCGGTGACGCGGTGGCCTTCGCCCGCGCCCGCACGGCCGCCCCCGATCTGGTGATCGTCAATCCCCCGCGCCGCGGGATCGGTCCGGAGCTGGCCGGCTGGCTGGAGTCCTCCGGCGTGCCTCGGGTGCTCTACTCCAGCTGTCACGCCGAGACGCTGGCCGCCGACCTGGCCTCGATGCCGTCGTTGCGGCCGATGCGGGCGCAGCTGATGGACATGTTCCCGCAGACCCGGCACTACGAGGTGCTGGTGCTGCTTTCGCGCGTCTGACCCGCGGGGGCACGGACCACCTCGCCCCACAGCTCCCGGGTCTGCACCACCCAGAAGGCCGCGAACAGGGCGATCAGCGCCGCCTCGACCCAGAGCACCGCATGGTCGGACCGGGTGAACCACCACCCCAGCCCGATCAGCGCCGGCAGCACCAGCATCAGCACCGCGACGTGGCTGTACGGGTTGCGTGCCGGGCGGCAGTGGGTACGCCGACGATAGGCCAGCGCGTTGAGCCACACCACGGCGACGATGCAGCCGAACATGCCCACCGCGGCCGCATAGTGGGCCACGTCGAGGAACCAGTCGCGGTGCCAGCACCACGCCGCGGCAGCGACGGCGTACACGCCGATGGCGACCAGCCAGCCGCGCCGCTGGGCCGGGGCCCAGCGACTCCGCCCGGTCATCCCGAGCCAGCCGGTCACCACCAGCCCGAGGGCACCGACGACCAGCAGCACGGTGACGTTGTTGGCCACCGCCGCGCTCTGGTTGTCAGCGTGCACCGGGGCGGAGAAGCACCGGTCGCGGAAGGGCGTCGGGACGAAGGCGACGACCGGAGCCAGCATCCCGGCCAGGTTCAACAGGGTGTCCTCGGCGTCGGTGTTGCCCTTGATGATGATCAGCCCGGCGCCGATGGCGACCAGTGATCCGACGAGGACCGCCTGGGCGGGGGTGTAGAAGTAGGCGCTGATCGACGGCTGCAGACAGCTGGCGCCGGTGCCCAGCCACTCCACCACCAGCGAGGTGGCCAGGGCCAGGACCAACACCACCATCCCGATCCTCAGGTAGCGGTAGCTGGCCAGGGCGTGATCGTGCTCGAGCCGGTCGAGGGTCGAGTTGTCACCCATGCGTCACTGCCTACCACAGCCATACGTCACAATGGGGGCGCCTTGCCTCCGTAGCTCAGCTGGATAGAGCAGCGGCCTTCTAATCCGCGGGTCACAGGTTCGAATCCTGTCGGGGGCACTCGACCGCCGACCATCGCCGCACCCGTCAGGCCAGGTAGTGCAGCCAGACACCGACCGCGGCCGGCAGGAGTCCCAGTAGCAGCCACGGGGTCAGGATGCGGAGCTGGTTGATGATCCGGACGCCGACCACGGCGCCTACCCCGACGATCGTGGCCAACACCAGCAGACCCGGCTTGGCGCCGGCGACCTCACTGCTGTCGGCGAGCAGCACCAAGCCGCCGGCGAAGATCAACAGCGTGGTCAGCAGCAGCGCCGACATCACCCACTTCTGCACCCGTTCGACCTTCATGGGCTCACTCTAGGAGTCGTCGACGGCGCTCCGCCCGCCGACCCGTGCCCGGACGGACTTGCCGGTAACCCTCGATCGGGTCGAAGGTGTGGGGGTGACCCGAACCGCCACCACCTCGTCCTACTCGATCACCATGCGGCTCTACACCGCCCCCGACCACGGCGTGGTGGGGCATGTGGCCACCGCCATCTCGGCAGCCGGCGGCATCGTCACCGCCATCGACGTGGCCGAGTCCAGCCACGAGCGTCTGGTCGTCGACGTGAGTTGCTCGGCAGCCGATGCCGACCATGCCGTAGAACTGCAGGACTCCGTCCGGGGCGTCGACGGGGTGGAGATCCACAAGGTCAGCGACCGGACCTTCCTGCTGCACCTGGGCGGCAAGATCGAGGTCACCTCGAAGGTTCCGCTGAAGACCCGCGACGACCTGTCACTGGCCTACACCCCTGGGGTGGGTCGAGTCAGCCGGGCGCTGGCGGAGAACCCCGAGGACGTGCGTCGGTTGACCATCAAGGGCAACAGCGTGGCCGTGGTCACCGACGGGTCCGCGGTGCTGGGGTTGGGCAACATCGGCCCCGGTGCGGCACTGCCGGTGATGGAGGGCAAGTGCGCCCTCTTCAAGCGGTTCGCCGACATCGATGCGTGGCCGATCTGCCTGGACAGTCAGGACACCGACGAGATCGTCCGGGCGGTGCAGTTGATCGCGCCCGGATTCGGCGGGATCAACCTCGAGGACATCGCGGCACCGCGATGCTTCGAGATCGAGCGACGTCTGCGCGAGACCCTCGACATCCCGGTCTTCCACGACGACCAGCACGGGACGGCGATCGTGGTGCTGGCCGCGCTCACCAACGCCCTGAGGGTGGTCGGCAAGGAGCTCGAGCAGGTCCGGGTGGTGGTGGCCGGGGCGGGCGCTGCCGGCAGCGCGATCGTGTCACTGCTGCTCGCCGCCGGGGTCCCCGACGTCGTGGTCTGGGATCGGGAAGGCTGCCTGGCCGCGGGCGATGACCTGTCACCGGCGAAGGCGGAGCTGGCCGGCCGCACCAACCCGCGCAACGTCCGCGGCGACCTGCGGGCCGGACTCGCCGGCGCCGACGTCTTCATCGGGGTCAGCGGCCCCGGCGTACTGAAGCCCGAATGGATCGCCGAGATGGCGGCCGAGCCGGTCGTCTTCGCCCTGGCCAACCCCGACCCCGAGGTCGACCCGGCATCGGCGGACCGGTACGCCGCGGTGGTGGCCAGTGGACGGTCCGACTACCCCAACCAGATCAACAACGTGCTCGCCTTCCCGGGGGTGTTCCGCGGCCTGCTGGACGCCCGCGCCCACGAGGTGACCACCGAGATGATGCTGCGGGCTGCCGACGCGATCGCGCATGTGGTCCGCGACGAGGAGCTCAATCCGAACTTCATCATCCCGTCGGTGTTCCACCCCGGAGTGTCCGAAGCGGTGGCGTCGGCGATCCGCGGCTGAGGATCCGGCTCAGTTCAGCTGCAGCGAGTCCAGGAAGCGCTTCACGACCTCGGCGTTGTCGCCGGTGTCGATCGCCATGATCTGCACCACCGTCCGGCCGCGGACGAAGACGATCGAGGTCAGTTCGGCGACCCGGTCACCGGCGCGCAGCTCGGCCGAGTAGCGGCGGGTCTCGGAGCCCTCGAACTCCTCGGTGACCCGTGAGGTCTCGGTGGCGGTGACCTGGTCCGAGGAGACGCCTGCCTCCTCGGCCAGACTGTCGCCGGCTGAGGCGATGGCCCCCTCGACGGCGCCGTCGAGGTCGAACGCCGTGTCCTCGTCCAGGTCCAGTTCGACGATGCCGTAGGCATCCTCGCCGATCTCGACCATCAGCAGGTGCGCGATCAGGTCGGTGCCCGGGATCTCCTCGCTGCTGGGCACCGGCTCACCGGGGAACTCGACCGAGAACGTGCCCGACGGTGTCGCCTGCCGCTGCCACTCGAGCGTCGTACCCGAACCGCACGCCGTCAGCACCAGACCGAGGCCGAGCAGGGCCGCGCACCCGCGAAGAACCACGAACCAGATGTGCCGCATCGCTGCTCCTTGTCGATCGGGCGCGGAGGTGGTCCCCGCCGTGTCGGCGAGGCTAACAGGGTGACTGGGTAGTGTGACTCCCCGTGAACGACCGACTGGTGTGGATCGACTGCGAGATGACCGGCCTCGACGCGACGAAGGATGCGTTGATCGAGGTGGCGGCGCTGGTCACCGACTTCGACCTGAATGTCCTCGGCGACGGGGTCGACGTGGTGATCAAGCCGCCGGCCGAGGCGGTGGAGCAGATGGGCGACTACGTCCGCGAGATGCACAAGGCCTCGGGCCTGCTCTTCGAACTCGAGTACGGCGTCTCCCTGGCCGAGGCCGAGGAGCAGGTGATGCGGTACGTGCAGGATCAGTGCCCGCGGAACGCCCGGCCACCGCTGGCCGGCAACACGGTCGCCACCGACCGGATCTTCCTGGCCCGGGACATGCCCGAGATCGACGCCTTCCTGCACTACCGGATCGTCGATGTCTCCTCGATCAAGGAGTTGTCGCGGCGCTGGTACCCGAAGGCGTACCACCAGTCCCCGCCGAAGGTGGGCAACCACCGTGCCCTGGCTGATATCCAGGAGAGCATCGAGGAGTTGCGCTACTACCGGGAGGCGGTCTTCGTGCCCCCGCCCGGTCCGGACTCCGACGCGGCCAGGTTGATCGCCGAGCGGCACGGCGGCTCGCTCACCGGCGAACGCTGAGACCCCGATTCGGCTGATGCTGGCCGAGGCCACTACACTTCATGCTCGGCTCGTCGGCGCACCTGCGGACGGGTCATGGTGGGTATAGCTCAGCTGGTAGAGCGCCGCGTTGTGGTCGCGGATGTCGCGGGTTCAAGTCCCGTTACTCACCCCGAAGCAGAAGGTCCCCGGCGACTCGCCGGGGACCTTCTGCGTTGCCGGCTCAGCTCCGCCTACCCGCCCATTCCCGTGCACTGCGCACCTTCCGCGGGCCATTCTTGGTGTCGAACGCACGGGAATCGGAGGAGTCAGCCGGCCGGGATGTGTCCGAAGCGTCCCTTCTGGAAGTCCTCGTAGGCGGTCCGCACCTCGTCACGGGAGTTCATCACGAACGGGCCCGCCCAGGCGATCGGCTCCCGGATGGGGCGACCACCGACCACGATCACGTCCAGCGCCGGGGTGCGGCTCTGCTGAGCCTGGTCCGCGGTCAGGGTGAGGTAGTCGCCTGGGCCGGTCACCGCGGTCTGACCCGGCCTGATCGGGCGACCCTCGATGCCGACGGTGCCGTTGCCGGACAGCACGTAGACCAGCGCGTTGAAGTCCGGCGCCCACGGCAGGTCCAACCTGGCCCCGGGAGCGATGGTGGCGTGCACCATCGCCATCGGGGTGTGGGTGGCGCCGGGGCCGGCGTTCCCGGCGACGTCGCCGGCGATCACCCGGACCAGCGCACCGGCGTCCGCGGAGGTGGCCAGCGCCACCTCGCCCGAGCGCAGATCCTGGTAGCGGGGCTGGGTCAGCTTGTCGCTCCTCGGCAGGTTCACCCACAGTTGGATGCCGTGGAAGAGGCCACCCTGGGTGACCATCCACTCCGGCGGCGCCTCGATGTGCAGCAGCCCACTGCCGGCGGTCATCCACTGCGTGTCGCCGTTGGTGATGGTGCCGCCGCCGCCGTGGCTGTCGGCGTGGTCGAAGACCCCGTCGATGATGTAGGTGACGGTCTCGAAGCCACGGTGCGGGTGCCACGGGGTGCCCTTCGGCTCGCCCGGTGCGTACTCGACCTCACCCATCTGGTCCATCATGATGAACGGGTCGAGGTCGCGCAGGTCCACTCCCGCGAAGGCCCGGCGGACCGGGAACCCCTCGCCTTCGTAGCCCGACGGCGCGGTGGTCACCTGCTTCACGCCGCGGGGCTGGTCACCCAGTCCGGGCGCGGGCAGTCGGGTCAGCACGGTCAGGTCGTCAACGGTGACGGCGGGCATGATCTCCACCTTCCTCTCAGGATGTACTGACCACAACACTCATTGAATCTTAAACTATTCCCTTCGTCCTGTCCCACGCCTCACCGGATACGGTTCCAGCGTGACGACACACACGACGTACGACGTGGTGGTGGTGGGCGCCGGCCACAACGGACTGGTCGCCGCCGCCCGACTGGCCAGGGCCGGGCAGTCGGTGCTGGTGCTGGAACGGGCCGGCCAGGTCGGCGGGGCCGCGGTCTCGGCACAGGCGTTCGCGGGAGTGCCCGCCCGACTGTCCAGGTACTCGTACCTGGTCAGCCTGATGCCGCAGGCACTCATCGAGGAGTTGGACCTGCCGATCCGGCTGGCCTCACGCGCCGTGGCGTCGTACACACCGGTCCCAGGTGGCCCCGGACTGTTGGTGGAGCGGGCCGAGGGCGAAGCCACCCGGGCGTCCTTCCGGACGTTGACCGGCAGCGATGACGAGTACGACGCCTGGCGCGACTTCTACAGCCGCGCCGACACCCTGTGCCGGGCGATCGCACCGACCCTGATGGAGCCACTGCCCCGAGAGCAGGTGCTGCGCGCACAGGTCGACGCGCAGGTCTGGCGCGACTTCGTCACCACTGCGATCGGGCACGCCATCGAGCGCACCTTCGACGACGACACGGTCCGCGGCGTGGTGGCCACCGATGCATTGATCGGCACCTTCGCGTCACTGGCCGACCCCTCGCTGATCCAGAACCGATGCCTGCTCTACCACCTGGTCGGCGGCGAGTGGCGGGTTCCGATCGGCGGCATGGGGGCGGTCACCGACGCGCTGCTGGCCGCAGCCAGCAACCCGGGCGCCCAGATCCTGACCGGCGCCGAGGTGGAGCGGATCGAGAGCGGTGCAGCCGGATCCGAGGTGACGTGGCGCGGCGAATCCGGGCCGCAGCGGGCCGAGTGCCGCCTGGTGCTGGCCGGGGTGGCGCCGTGGGTGCTCGACCGCCTGATCGGAGCGGAGCCGGGACCCAAGCCCGAGGGCTGCCAGGTGAAGGTGAACCTGCTGCTGGATCGGCTGCCGACGCTGCGAAGTGGCGTCGACCCCGAGGTGGCCTTCGCCGGCACCCTGCACCTGGCCGAAGGCTGGCAGGCCCTCCAGCGCGCGTACGACGAAGCGGCCGCAGGGCGGTTGCCGACGGAGCTGCCGGGTGAGATCTACTGCCACACGCTCACCGACCCCTCCATCCTGGGCGGCCGGGCGGGCCACACGTTGACCTACTTCGGCCTGCACGCTCCTGCCTCGCTCTTCGAGCCGGAGCCCGAGGCACACCGCGCCGAGGTGTTGGCTCGGGTGCTGGCCTCGATCAACGAACACCTGACCGAGCCGATCGAGGACTGCCTGGCCCGTGACGGGCACGGGCGGCCGTGTGTGGAGGTGAAGCTCCCCCAGGACGTCGAAGCCGATCTGGCGATGCCAGGCGGGCACATCTTCCACGGCGACCTCCAGTGGCCCTGGGCACCCGACGAGGCGGCGCTGGACACCCCGGCGCGCCGGTGGGGCGTGGAGAGCCGGGTGCCCGGCGTACTCCTGTGCGGCTCCGGCGCCCGTCGCGGCGGCGCGGTCTCCGGGCTCGGCGGCCACAACGCCTCGGCCGCGGCCCTGGAACTGCTCGAGTGAGGAGTCCCACGCCGTCTCGATTTCACACCCGCGCGCACGGCGCGTTAGAGTTGTCTTCGCTGTTCGCAGCGATGCGCCATTAGCTCAATTGGCAGAGCAGCTGACTCTTAATCAGCGGGTTCGGGGTTCGAGTCCCTGATGGCGTACAGATTCGGCTCCCTGGCCTTCCGGCCAGGGAGCCGTTTGCATGTCAGCCGAGGTGCGCTACGTTGCCGCCATGCCGGCCCGCCCCCCGATGTCGCCGCTGTGGCTGCTCTTCGGCTGGTTCATGCTGCACGTGTTCGCCGTCCCGGGTGCCGAGTTCGAGCACTACACGCCACGGACCCAGCTGCTGGCGGTCGTCTTGGGCGTGCTGGCACTCTCGCTGATGTTGCTCACCTGCTGGCGGATCTGGGGAGCACCACCCGCCTCGGCCCACCGAGATCGGGCGATCTCCTTCGCCGCCATCGCCGCGCTGACCACGTTGTACGCCCTGCCACTCCTCGTGGGGGACCAGACCGCTGCCTCGGCCATGAGCGGCGCCGTCGCCACCTTCACGTGGATCCTCACCCTCCGGGAGGTACGACGGCTGCGTCAGGCCGGCGCGAAGGTGTCAGACACCTCCACGCCGGTCTGAGCGCGGTCAACTGCCGATGATGCCGCCGTCGTCCTTGGTGATGACCACGGTGGCCGACCGCGGGGTGGTGATCCCGTCCAGGTGCGGCCAGGTGCTCGGCACTCCCTCACCGGGATGCTGCAGGTTCACGAACATGGTCCGCTGATCCGGGGTGGTGATCACCCCGGTCACCTCACAGCCGGCCACGCCGGTGAGGAACCGCTTGATCTCCGGCGCTCCGTGGGCGTCGCGGCGATAGGGGTTCGCAGCCAGCATCTGATCGTTGGCGCCGGCCGGCTGGGCGCCGTCGGTCTGGATCCAGACCCGGCCGTCGGCGTCGCACCACAGCCCGTCGGGCGAGCCGAAGGCGGCCTCGGCCGGGACCGTGGACCCGTCACCGGAGTCCCGCCCCTGGCCGGCCAGCACGAACAGGTCCCACTCGAAGCGTGTGGAGGTGTGGTCGTCGCCGGACTCCCGCCACCTGATGATGTGGCCCCACCGGTTCGGCACCCGCGGGTTCGCGGCGTTCTCCTGCTTGCTGGAGCTGGTGTTGTTGGTCAACGTCAGGTAGACCAGTCCGGTATTGGTGTCCATCGCCACCCACTCGGGGCGGTCCATCCTGGTGGCCCCGACCACACTCGCGGCCAGCCGGGTCTTCACCAGCACGTCGCCCTGGTCGGCGAAGCCGGCGCCCGCGTCGAGCCCGTGTCGGCCCTGCACCAGCGGCAGCCAGTCACCGCTGCCGTCCTCGTTGAAGCGGGCGACGTACAAGGTGCCCTCGTCGAGGGGACTGCGCCCTCGGGCCCGGGCGGCGTGCCAGTTGTCGCTGCTGACGAACTTGTAGACATGCTCGCCGGCCTGGTCGTCGCCGGAGTAGACGACCACCCGACCACCGCGGCTGGTGTGCACGTAGGCGCTCTCGTGTTTGAACCGGCCCAGCGCGGTCCGCTTGATCGGCCGCGAGTGCGGGTCGAACGGGTCGATCTCGACGATCCAGCCGAACCGGTGCGGCTCGTTCGGGTCGGCCGCGGTGACCCGGAACCGGTCGTCGTGGGTGGCCCAGCGGAACCGGTCGCCGCCGACGCCGTACCGACTCATCAGCGTCTGCACCTCGGCGGGGTAGTCGCCGGATTCGACGGCGAAGTAGCCCTGGAAGTTCTCCTCACAGGTCAGGTAGGTGCCCCACGGGGTCGGCCCCATCGAGCAGTTGTTGACGGTTCCGATGGGGCTGCGGCCGATCGGGTCCGCGGCGGTGCGCAGCAGGCGGTGTCCCGCTGCCGGACCGCTGGCGGCCATCGGCGTGTTCGCGGTCACCCGTCGGTTGAATCGCGACGGCACCACCACCCACTCACCACCGGCGGTACGCCGTACCTCGATCACCGAGACACCGTGCGCGGCCTGGGACTTGGCCACCATCTCCGCCGTCCACGCCGAGACCGGCGGCACGCCGGCGACTCCTGTGTGCAGCAGGTCCTCGGCGGTGTACTCGTGGTTGATCACCAGCAGGCCGTGCTCGTTGCCTCGCGGCCCCTTGTGCAGCGGGAAGTAGTGCATGCCGTCGTGGTGCATGCCGACCTGGTGCTCCTGATCGGCGGCGCTGTTCTCACCCGGCCGGAACTCCGGGAAGTTCCCGCTGATCGGCGTCCCCCACGGGACGAAGGCGCGGGCGGTATAGCCCGGCGGCACGACGACCTCGTTGCCGTAGCCCGGGCCGATCGCCTCGAAGCCCAGGAGGTGACGCCGCAGCGCGGCAGTTGTCGGGGCGTTCGTCGTGGCCGCGGCCGGTCCCGCGAGCAGCGGAGTGGTGAGGAAGCCGGCCGCCAGCGCCATGCCGCCGCCGATCAGCCCGCGGCGGCTGGCCCGGGCGGCGGCGACGTCGGCGAAATCGGGGCCCTCGGTCGGGTTGTCGGAGATCTCGTCTGGGTCGATGTCGATGTAGGTGGTCATCTGGGACTCCCGGAACGTCTGGACGTGGTGGACACGACCGAACCTAGGGAGGCCACAGGGCGAACCGGTGGCCGTCAGTTGAACGGCGGCGGAGCAGCCGGGGGCTCCTGGTTGAACGGGCTCAGCGGCGCACGATGCGCACCGTGACCGGGTCGGTGCCGGTGGCACGCACCACGAGTCGCCGCTTGGTCTGCTTGACGATCCGACCGTTGTCGACCCGGGCCCGCCACCCGTTCGGGTAGTGCAACGGACTGACGAAGATCTGCGTGGGTGCCTTGATCGACCGCTTCGGCCGGTAGCGGAAGTGGAAGTCGCCGTTGTCGGGGTTGAAGCGCGTCGACAGCGGGATGCCGGCGGTGCGCTGCGGGTAGGTGCGCACCAGCACCCGCAACTTGTCCTGCTTCACGGTCGCGAAGCTGGCGTCGTCGTGGAAGAGCCCCTGCGCGGCGTCGGCGGTGGTGGGGTCGTTCCAGTGCTTGTAGGCCCAGTGCATCCAGCCCATCAGATGGTCGTCGGCGGCGCGTGCGTCCACCGCCAAAGAGGTCACGTCGTCGGTGGCGCCCCACTCGCTCATCATCGGCACCGCGCGCATCCGCCTGGCCTGGTCCAGGGCGTGCTCCTGGCGGCCAGCGGCGAAGGAGGCACAGTTGCTGGTGTCGATCAGCGGCAGCAGCATCGAGTTCACGAAGGTCAGCGGGCAGTAGCTGTGCCAGGAGAAGCCGAGGTTCTCCTCCCCCGCCACCGCTTCGAAGTAGGTGTCCACCGGCGTCGCCCCGGCGAACTGCTGCGGCTCCCACCAGACGATGTTCCCCGGGTCGATGGCGCGGATCGCCTTCAGCGCCTTCTCGTACGCCGGCTGGAGTTCCTTGCGGTAGGTCTCCGGGCAGCCGGTGACCAGGCAGGTCATCCCCTCCATCCCCGCCCACGGCTCGTTGATCAGGTCATAGCCCATCGAGTAGGGCTGGTTCCGCCAGGTCCGTGCCGCCACCTCCCACGCGGCCACCCAGCCGTCGAGCAGCCCGTGCTTGTTGGCGAAGAACTCGTCATAGACGGTGGAGACCTCGGGCGTCCAATAGCCCATCGGGAACGGCACCGGCAGGTACGGCAACAGCGAGTAGGGAGCGGGGCGGATCATCGCCCAGTCCGGAGCGCCCTCGCCACCGTAGGTCTCGTGCCACATGTCCTGGTGGAAGTCGAACTGCATCCAGATGCGGTTCTCGGCCAGCAGATCGATGATCCGCTGCCAGGCAGCGATGTAGCCGTGGTCGGCGACTCCAGGGGCATCGGGGGTCAGCCCGGCCCACAGGGTGCCGATGCGCGCGGCGTTGAAGCCGTGTCGGCGCAGCCACCGGGCGTCTCGTTCCAGGAACCCGCCTCGGGTGGCCGGGGGGACGTAGGGAGCGTGCTTGTAGACCAGGTTCACGCCGTGGACCAGGACCACCCGGCCCTGCGGGTCCACCATCCAGCGGCCCTGACGACGCAACTGCTGCCGCGGTCGTGGCTTCGTCTCCGCGGACAGCACGGAGCTGTGGGCGGCCACCGATCCCTCGACCGAGGCAGCCGCCGCCCCGAAGCCCAGCAGTGGGGCACCAATCAGTGGGGCACCGAGCAATCCAGCGCCGAGCACCACCGAGAGTGCAGCCGCGGTGAGTCGTCGTACCAGCATCTCTTCCCCTGTCCATGACGAGAACAGGTTCTAGTATGCGCCGACAGGGGTCCCCTTTGTGAACTGGGTCACTCACAGAGTGAGACGCTCACAACCCGAGCACGGCGTGCGCGACCAGGAAATAGATGAGCAGACCGGTGGCGTCCACCAGGGTGGTCACCATCGGTGCCGAGATCACCGCCGGGTCGATGCCCACCTTGCGGGCCAGCAACGGCATGGTGCCGCCGACGGTGGCCGCCCAGCTGCAGATCGCCACCAACGAGATCGCGACCACGATGGCGATGTCGAGGCCGACCAGCAGTGCGGCGATCCCCATCCCGACCGCGGCCAGGATCGAGCCGAGCAGCAGCCCCACCCGGCACTCACGCCAGATCACCGCGATCAGATCCGAGGTGCGCACCTCGCCGACCGCGAGCGCGCGCACCGCCGCGGAGGCGGCCTGGGCGCCGGCGTTGCCACCGGTGCCGACCAGCAGCGGGATGAAGAGCGCCAGTTTGGTGACCTCCTCCAGGGTGCCCTCGAAGGCCTGCAGCACGTTGACGGTGAGCACCGCCGCGACCAGCAGCAGGAGCAGCCACACCGCGCGCGACCGAGCCATCCGCCAGACGCTGACGAACATGTAGTGGCCCTGCCACGGCGTGGACGCCGCCTGCATCTGGGCATCCTCGGTGTCGGCGGCCTCGATCACCTCGAGAGCGTCGTCGGAGGTGAACACGCCGACCAGACGGTCCTCGCTGTCGACGACCATCAGGTTCAGCACGTTGGTCTCGAGCATCAGCCGGGCGGCTCGTTCGGCATCGTCGGTGGCATGCGCCCGCGGCACGTCCCGATCCACCAGGTCGCCGACCTCGGCACCCCGGGAGGCGAGCACCAGGTCACGCAACTCGACGACGCCGAGCAGTCGCCGGCCCGGGTCGACCACCGGCAGCGTGTAGACCGTCTCCGCATGTTCGCCGCGCTCGCGGACGATCCGCAGCGCATCGCCCACTGTCAGGCCCTCGCGCAAGGCGACCACCTCGGGAGACATCAACCGGCCGACCGAATCCTCCGGGTAGCCCAGCAGCGCGGCGGTCATCCGCCGCTCGTGGGGGCTCAGCCCTGCCAGCACCCGCTTGGCGACCTTGGCCGGCACCTCGCCGAGCATCCGGGCCCGGTCGTCGGGGTCCATCCCCTCGACCAGTTCCCGGAAGGCGTCCTGCCGGAGCCCTTCGAGCAGCGCACCCTGGTCGACCGGGTCGAGCTCCTCGAACACCTCCAGCGCCCGGTCCTTGCCGAGGAGCCGGAAGGCCACCACGGCGTCCACCGCACCGAGACGGGCCAACTCGTCGGCGATCTCGTGGGGCGCGTGTTCACTCAGCCAGGAGGCGAGGACGCCCAGATGGCGTCGCTCGATCAACTCGGAGACTCGTGTCATGGGCCACCTCCTGGAGCGATTGGACGCACTCACCCTTTCACGTCCCGACAAGACCCCTGCGAGCGCCGCACCGCAGAACCCGAGACACGCGGGCGGGGCCCGCGTGAACGCGGCGTTCCACCCGCGTAGGGTGGGCTCACTGCCCCCGTCCGCGCGGGCATTGACCGGATCACTCAGCTGAGGAGAATCACGCATGACCAAGGACGAGCTCGTCCAGGGCGTCGCCAACGGCGCCGGCCTGACCCAGGCCGACGCTGACAAGGCCATCAAGGCTCTCACCGAGACCATCCGCGCTGCTGTCGCCGGCGGGGACAAGGTGCAGATCCCGGGTCTCGGGACCTTCGAGCCCCGCGAGCGCAGCGCCCGCACCGGCCGCAACCCGCAGACCGGCGCCGAGATCAAGATCGCCGCGACCACCGTGCCCGGCTTCAAGGCCGCGGCCGCGTTCAAGACCCAGGTCTCCGGCAAGTAACGCCAAAGACGTCAGGGCCGCCCCTTCGGGGGCGGCCCTGACGTCATTTCCGCTGACGTCATTTCACAGGTCAGTCACTTCACGAGTCAGTCACGTCACAGGTAGAGGCCGGTGGCGTCCTCACCGAGACGGTCGCTGGCCACCGCATGCACGTCTCGCTCGCGCATCACGATGTAGAGCTCGCCATGCACCTCGACCTCGGCCTTGTCCTCGGCGTCGAAGAGGACGCGGTCACCGACCTCGATGGAGCGGGACTGGGGACCACGAGCGACCACCTTCGACCAGGTCAACCGGCGACCACCCATCGCCGCGGTGGCCGGGATCACGATGCCACCCGAGGACCTCCGCTCCCCCGACTCCCGGTCGACCTCGACCAGCAGTCGGTCGTGGAGCATCCTGATCGGCGTCTTGTCAGCCACGCACAACCTTGCGGATCACCAGGAAGGCCGCAGCCACCCCGAGCACGCCGCCTGCCACCTTGAGGATGTTGTCGGTGCGCGGGGCGCCGGTGACCGGCTCCACGAAGTAGCCCTTGACCGAGGCGACGTTGCGCCGACCGATCTCCTTCGGGCTCAGCCGCACCGTCAGCTGGTCGATGTTGGCGGCGAGGCGCTCACGCGTCTCGGCCATGTCGCGCTTGAGTTCGTCATGCTCGGAGGTCACGCCGGCAAGGCTACCGCGCCACACTGCGCGGATCGAACCCGAACGGCAGCTCGAGCCGATGGGCCGCCATCAACTCCGGGTCGGAGAACAGGTCCCGGGTGTGACCGTCGGCGGCCAGTACGCCGTCATGCAGGATCACCGCCCGTTCGCACAACTCCAGCGCATACGGCAGGTCGTGGGTGACCATCAGCACGGTCACGTCCAGGCCGCGCAGGATCTCCGCGAGTTCGCGGCGCGAGGCGGGGTCGAGGTTCGAGGACGGCTCATCGAGCACCAGGATCTCCGGGTGCATCGCCAGCACCGTCGCCACGGCGACCCGACGGCGCTGCCCGAAGGAGAGGTGGTGCGGCGGCCGATCGGCGTACTCGCTCATCCCGACCGCGGTCAGCGCCTCGGCCACCCTGGCGTCGAGCTCGGCACCGCGCAGGCCGAGGTTCTTGGGGCCGAACGCGACGTCGTCGCGGACGCTGCCCATGAAGAGCTGGTCGTCGGGATCCTGGAACACCACCCCGACCCGACGGCGGATCTCGGCCAGATTCCCCTTCTGCACCCCGAGGCCACTGACCGCGACGCTGCCGGAGGTGGGCGTGAGGATGCCGTTGAGGTGCAGCACCAGCGTGGTCTTGCCGGCGCCGTTGGGACCCAGCAGCGCGACCCGCTCCCCGGCGTGCACGTGCAGGTCCACGCCGCGCAGCGCGCGATGGCCGTCCGGGTAGGCGTGGGTCAGGCCACGGACGTCGAGCACCGGCTCCACTCACAGCCTCCCGGTGTAGCCGCGGGACAGCATGGCCAGGTGCACACGCTCGCCGCGTTCGTAGGAACGGATGAAGAGGGCTCCGAGAGTACGCGCCATCGCCGGCCAGTGTCGCGGCGACCGTGGGTCGGAGCCGCGCGAACGCATCGCGGTGAACATTCGGGACATCTCGGCGGTGACCACGTCGAGGTAGCGCACCATGAACGAGGCGATCGCCACCATCTCGGCGGGGATCCGCAACCGCTGCAGCCCGGCCAACAGGTCGGGCACCTCGGTGGTGGCGGCCAGGGTCAGCGCGCCGAGCACCCCCAGGCTGGCCTTGATCAGGAAGCCGCCTGCGGCGATCAGTCCGGCTTCGGAGAGGCTGAGGCCGAGGACCTGGATCCGTGGCCCGGTGGCCACGAACGGCATCAGCACCGCGAACACGACGAACGGCACCTCGATCAGCATCCGCTTCGCCAGGTAGCCGAACGGGACCCGTGAGGCGGCGACCACCCCGAGCAGGATGACGGCGTACGCCGCGAACACGGCGTACCAGGTGACCGGCGTGGCCACCACTACCAGCATGAAGCCGAGCAAGGCCAGCACCTTGTGGTGCGCCTGGGCCCGGTGTACGACGCTGTGGCCGTGGTAGTGCAGCCGGTGACCGTGACCGGCACCCATCTCAGGCCTCGGCGTCGACGGAGGGGCGACGAACCAGCCGCGCCAACCCGAGCATCAGCAGCAGCACCACAGCGCATCCGAGGATCCCGGCCACTGCCACCGAGAGTCGGTCGGAGTCCACGAGCGTGAAGCCATAGTCGGCGAACGGGCTGGCCTCGGTGGCATGGTCGGTCTCGGCGGCGGCGAACCCGGTGGTCTCGGCGACATGCTCGAGCCCGTCGGGTGACTCGCTGGCATAGAAACTGAGCACTCCGGCGACCAGCAGGGTGGCCAGCAGGGCGAGTGCGGTGAAGGTACGGCGGCTCACGCGGAGACCTCCTCGACGGTCGGGACGGGTCGGAGGTGGCGGGCGCCGTAGACGAGATCGGGCCTAGCCTTGAGCACCGAGGCGACCACCAGCGCGGTGATCACTCCTTCGCCGATCCCGATCAGCACGTGCACGCCGAGCATCGCGGTCAGCACCGCTCCGATCGAGACCGGCGCGGTGCCGCCGACGGCGTACAGGCCGGTGAAGACCGCAGCTGCGGCCGGCACGCTGACGAAGGCGGCGGCAAAGGCGACCGGTGGGATGACGGCGTCCCGCTTCGGCAACACCAGGACCAGGGCACGGAAGACCAGCCAGCCGACGACCACCCCGACCAGCGCCAGCAGGGTGATGTTGGTCCCCAGCGCAGTGATCCCGCCGTCGGCCATCAGCAGTGCCTGGACCCCGAGGACGACGCTGACGCACAGGACACCGGTCCAAGGACCGACCAGGATCGCCGCCAGCGCACCACCCATCAGGTGGCCGCTGGTGCCGGCGCCGACCGGGAAGGTGATCATCTGGGCGGCGAACACGAAGGTGGCCACCAGCCCGGCCATCGGCGCAGTGCGGTCGTCGAGCTCGCGGCGGGCGCCGCGCAGGGCCAGCGCAACTCCGGCCACGGCGACGGCGCCGGTGGCCGCCGAGGTGGGCAGGTCGAGGAATCCGTCGGGGACGTGCACGAGGGGTCCTTGTAGGTTGAGGACACGAACAGCGACACTCTAGTTGCAAACGACTCGCAACAGCAATCGCACGTCGAAAGGACTGCACGTGAGCGCCTCCCGTCTCGCCGTCGGCGACCAGGCACCCGACTTCACCCTGACCAGTGACACCGGCGAGGAGGTCACTCTGTCGTCGCTGCGCGGCACGAAGGTGATCGTCTACTTCTACCCGGCAGCGATGACGCCGGGCTGCACGAAGCAGGCCTGCGACTTCACCGATTCGATCGACCGGCTTCGCGGCGAGGGCTTCGAGGTGCTCGGGATCTCCCCGGACAAGCCCACCAAGTTGGCCAAGTTCCGCGAGCGCGACGCACTCACCATCACCCTGCTCTCCGACCCTGACAAGGAAGTGATGACGGCCTGGGGCGCCTTCGGCGAGAAGAAGCTCTACGGCAAGCTCGTCCAGGGAGTGATCCGGTCGACGATCGTGGTCGGTGAGGACGGCACCGTGGAGCTGGCGCAGTACAACGTCAAGGCGACCGGCCACGTGGCCAAGCTGCGCCGAGATCTGGGCCTCGACGCCGCGTGAGAGGGTCAGCGGCCCTAAGGTTGGTCGCTGAGCGCCCGTAGCCCAACAGGCAGAGGCACCAGGTTTAGGTCCTGGCCAGTGTGAGTTCGACTCTCACCGGGCGCACCACTTCCGGCGTACCCCGCGGACAAGGCCCAACTCGACGCGGATAGGGCCCAACTCGACGCGGATAGGGCCCAACTCGGCGCGGATGGGGCCCAACTCGGCGGGGGGGGTGAGGTGGAATTAGGTGAGGGTGGCGACCAGGTGCGGCACCAGCTCCCGCAACGCGGCACCGCGATGGGAGATGGCGTCCTTCTGGTCGCTGGTCAGCTCGGCGGTGGTGACGTCCGGGTGGGCATCGGCGGCGAAGACCACGTCGTAGCCGAAGCCGCCGACACCGCGCTGCTCGTGGATGATCCGGCCCGGCATGGTGCCGAGCACCACCGTCTCGCCGCCGTCGTGGACGAACGCCAACGCGCAGGCGAAGTGGGCGCCCCGGCGCTCGTGGGGGACATCGCTGAGCTGGTCGAGGAGCAGCAGGTTGTTGCGGTCGTCGTCACGGGGTTTGCCGGCCCACCTCGCGGAGAGCACCCCGGGCATCTGGTTCAGCGCCTCGACGCAGAGCCCGGAGTCGTCGGCGACGCACGGCAGCCCCGTCCGGGCATAGCCGGCGCGAGCCTTGAGCAGGGCGTTGCCCTCGAAGGTCGGCTGGTCCTCGACCGGTTCGTCGTACGCCGGCACGTCCGTCAGGCCGACCACCTCGACGCCCGGCAGCTGCTCGGCGAGGATCCGGCGCAGCTCGCCGAGCTTCTTGGCGTTGCCGGAGGCCAGCAGCAGCCGGGTCACCGAGGCAGCTCCTGGGCGAGCGCCTCGTGCTGGAGCCTGGTCAGGTCGGCGCAGCCCTTCTCGGCCAGCGCCAGCAGCGCGTCCAGCTCCGACCGGTCGAAGGCGACGCCCTCGGCGGTGCCCTGCACCTCGACGAACTTGCCGTCGCCGGTCATCACCACGTTCATGTCGGTCTCGGCGCGCACGTCCTCGACGTAGGGCAGATCCAGCCGGGGCAGGCCGTCGACGATGCCGACACTGACCGCGGCCACCGAGCCGTTCAGCGGCCTCGCCCCCTCGGCCAGCGCACCCTTGCCCTGCAGGTGCGCGATGGCATCCGCGAGCGCCACGTAGGCCCCGGTGATCGCCGCCGTCCGGGTGCCCCCGTCGGCCTGCAGCACGTCACAGTCCAAGACGATCGTGTTCTCACCCAGAGCCCGGTAGTCCACCACCGCGCGCAGCGACCGGCCGATCAGCCGCGAGATCTCGTGGGTCCGGCCACCGATCCTGCCCTTGACCGACTCCCGGTCCGATCGGGTGTTGGTGGCGGCCGGCAGCATCGCGTACTCCGCCGTCACCCAGCCCAGCCCGGAGCCCTTGCGCCAGCGCGGCACGCTCTCGGTGGCCGAGGCGGCGCAGAGCACCCGGGTGCCGCCGAACTCGACGAGGACGGAGCCCGCGGCATGGTCGAGCCAGCCTCGGGTGATCTTGATCGGGCGGAGTTCGTCGTCGGCGCGGCCGTCGGCTCGTGAGGTCATGAGGTGTGACCCTAGCCAGAATCCGCGCTCACCGGGCAGCCGGCTCCATCACGGACGGAGTACGCCGAGCCCTGGCCACCGCCAGCCGAGCCGCCCATGGCCCCAGGTCGCGGGCCCGCCGCCCGAACCACGGCACCCCCTCGGTGACCATCCAGGACAGGTCGGAACGCCAGGTGGGCGGTGGCCCGGTCGGCAGTTGGGAGGGCCGGGGGAAGGCGATCCCCTCGGTCGCCAGCCGGTCGGCGAAGGCCGCTGCCAGGGCCCGGTGACCCAGTTCGGAGGGATGCAGTCGGTCCACCGACCAGAACTCCCGGGCGCGGACCTCGGGACAGTCGGCCAGGTCGACGCGGATCCCGCCGAAGTGGGCGTACACCTCGTCGTAGGCCCGGTTCACCGCCTCGATCCGGGCCATCAGCGGGCGCCGCAGGAATCCCGGCAACCCGAAGACCTCCCCGTGGTCGTGGAACCGCACGGTGAGCAACAGCGCACCGTGCCCGTGCAGCGCCTCGGCACAGCTCATCAGGTCGTCGCGGACCGCGACCGGGTCCCAGGTGGACCGCATCGTGTCGTTGACGCCGACGATCAGCGAAGCCAGCGTGGGTTGATGGCCGAGCGCGACCCGGAGTTGGTCGGTGCGCACTGCTCGCGCGGTGGCCCCGGAGACCGCGACGTTGCAGAAGGACACGTCGTGTGCGCGTCCCATCGCGGCGGCCAGGATCCGCGCCCAGCCCCGCCACCCGTCGCCGAGGGGGTCACCGATGCCGAAGGTGGTGCTGTCTCCCAGGGCTGCGAACCGCAGGTACATGGCAGCAGCGTGACCGGGCCGAGTACGCCCCCGCACCGTCGAGGTGACGGGTCGGGCAACTCCTGGTGAACGCCTTCCGGGTGTGACTCAGCGCGGTTCGGCGCGCAGCACCCGGAGGCTGCCCAGCGTCACCGGGATCACCACCCAGATCAGCACCGCCGAGCCGAAGCGTGCGTAGTCGATCAGCCCGACCTCCACGATCCTGCCGGTCAGGTCAACGCCGGCCATCAGCGGGGCGCCGGCCAGGTTCATGTCCACCCACGGCAACACGGCACGGGCCCAGTCGAAGAAGGCGAGCAGCGGGGCGTAGACCATGAACGGCAGGATGAATCCGAAGAGATAGAAGAGCGCGATCGCTCCGGGTGTGTTCAACAGCAGCGTCGCCAGGCCGAAGCCCATCAGGAAGAACAGGATCTGCACGGTCACGGCCCAGGCCAGTGTCGATGCCTCCAGGTCCCACACCACCTCGTTGCCGGTGAGCACCCCGTACATCAGGTTGCCGAGCGCGCCCAGCACGATGGCGACCACGATGGTCAGCACCGCCAGCCCGGAGACGGCGCTCAGTTTGGCGGCGATCACCCGGAGTCGACGCGGCTCCAGGGCGAAGGTGACCATGTGGGTCCGCTGCCCCCACTCGTTGGTGACGGTGAGCACCGCGAAGACCGGGATCAGCACCGACACCGGGAGCATCAGGATCTCCGAGAGCCCCGACGCCGTGACCGTGCTGTCGGTCAGGGTGACCACCAGCAGGGTCAACGAGATGGTGAGCAGCAGCATCAGTCCGGTGATGGCGAGCAACCAGAAGCCGGCCCGGGTGTCCAGCATCTTGCGCCACTCCACCCGCACCAGCCGCAGGAACGGGGTGCGCGGAGTGCCGCTGAGGTCCAGGGTCAGTGGACGGTCGATCTGTTCGGTGGTCATGCCACGCCTCCGAGGTCGTCGCGTTGGGTGCTGGAGGTGAGCTCCAGGAAGAGGTCCTCGAGCCCGGAGGCCCCGGAGCGCAGGTCGGTGAGCACGATCTGCTTGTCGGCGGCGAGCCTGCCGACCTCGACCGTCGCCGCACCGATCCGCAACCCCTGTCCGGCGGCCTCCACGGAGAAGCCGTGCTCCTCCGCCGCCGCCGCCAGGGCGGTGTTGTCCAGTGACGTCACCAGGGTCACGTCGTGGTGAGTGCCCTCCAGCAGCGTCTGCTTGTCGCCTTGGGCGACCACCCGGCCGTGGCCGATCAGGATCAGTTCGTCGGCGATCAACTCGACCTCGTTGAGCAGGTGGCTCGACAGCAGCACGCTGCCGCCGCGGTCGGCGTACTCCTTGAGCAGCGAGCGCATCCATCGGATGCCGGCCGGGTCGAGACCGTTGGCGGGCTCGTCGAGGATCAGCACGGACGGATCACCGAGCAGCGCGTGCGCGATGCCGAGTCGCTGCCGCATGCCGAGGGAGTAGTTGCGGATCCGACGCTTGGCCTCGGCCGGGGTGAGGCTGACCAGGGCCAGCATCTCGTCGACCCGGGTCCGCGGCAGGCCCATCTCCATCGCGGCCAGGGTGAGCACCTCGCGGCCGGTGCGGCCGGCGTGCTGCGCCGAGGCGTCCAGAAGCACCCCCACGTGTCGGCCCGGGTTGGGGATGTCGGCGTACCGGTGTCCCCCGATCAACGCCTCCCCGCTCGTCGCTGGGGCCAGGCCCACCAGCACCTTCATGGTGGTGGTCTTGCCGGCGCCGTTCGGCCCCAGGAAGCCGGTGACCCGGCCGGGCTGACAACTGAACGAGATGTCGTCGACGGCGGTGAAGGCACCGTAGCGCTTGGTCAGACTGTTCACTTCGATCACGGGTCGTTTCCTCCTTGGCGACCGGTGAGCACCCCCGCTGATGTGGCGCCCCGGACCACCTTACGGGTGAACCGGTGATCGACGTCAGATCTTGTAGACGGCGCCGGTGTGGGCCAGGTCGATCGGGCCGTCGTACACGTCGGCGGCCTCCTCCAGAGCCACCTTGGGGTCGTGCCAGGCGGGCACGTGGGTGAGCACCAGTCGCCCCACACCGGCCTTGGTGGCGGCCTCGCCGGCCTCGCGGCCGGTCAGGTGCAGGTCGGGCGGGTTGTCCTTGCCCTCCATGAAGGCGGCCTCGGCGAGCAGCAGATCGGCCCCCGCGGCGGCCTCGTCCAGTCCACGGCACGGCCCGGTGTCACCGGAGAAGGTCAGCGTGCGACCCTCGGCGGTCACCCGCAGTGCGTAGGCCTCGACCGGGTGCACGACCGGCGTGGTGACGACGCTGAACGGCCCGACCTGGACCGGGAGGCCGTCGTGGATCCGGAAGTCGAACTCCTCGTGCATGCCCGGATCCAGCGGCAGGTCGTAGGCCCTGGCCATCCGGTCGGCGGTGCCGTGCGGACCCCAGACCGGGATCCGGCCCGCGTGACCGGTGGGGTGGTAGCGCCGGAGCACGTAGTAGCCGCACAGGTCCAGACAGTGGTCGGCATGCAGGTGGGAGAGAAAGACCGCGTCGATCTGCAAGGGGTCGGCGTACCGGTGCAGCACCCCGAGCGCACCGCTGCCCAGGTCCATCAGGATCCGCCAGGTGCGACCCTCATGGGCGCACTCGAGGAGGTAGCTGCTGGCCGGGGACTCGGGGCCGGGGTAGGAACCCGAGCAGCCGATCACCGTCATCCGGAACGTCATGCCATCCCCCCGACGAACTGGTGGGCGTCGCCGAGCTCGGGGCCCAGGAAGCGCCGGCCGATGCCCTCGAACTCCTCGGGTGCGCCGGTGGTCAGGAACCGGTACGTCGGCACGCCGCCGTCACGCATCAGGTCGGCGTCGGCGAGCATCCGGTAGACGTCCTTGGCACACTCCTCGGCCGAACTGACCAGCGTCACCTGGTCGCCCATCACATAGGAGATGACGCCGGTGAGCAGCGGGTAGTGGGTGCATCCGAGGATCAGCGTGTCGACACCAGCGGAGGTGAGCGGGTCGAGGTACTCGTGAGCCACCTTGATCAGCTGGTCCCCACCGGTCACCCCCTGCTCGACGAAGTCGACGAAGCGGGGGCAGGCCTGGGTGTGCAGGTCCACGTGCGGCGCGGCGGCGAAGGCGTCGTCGTAGGCGAGCGACTCGGCGGTGGCCCGGGTGCAGATCACACCGATGCGACCGGTCCTGCTGGAGGCGACCGCCCGCCGGGTGGCCGGCAGGATCACCTCGATCACGGGTACGTCGTACCGCTCCCGGGCGTCGCGCAGCATCGCCGCACTCGCCGAGTTGCAGGCGATCACCAGCGCCTTGACCCCCTGCTCGACCAAATGGTCCAGGCATTCGAGGGCGTACTCGCGGACCTCGCCGATGGGTTTGGGACCGTACGGCGAACGGGCGGTGTCGCCGACGTAGACGATCGACTCGTGCGGGAGTTGGTCGATCACCGAACGGGCCACGGTGAGGCCACCGAAGCCGGAGTCGAAGATACCGATGGGGGCATCGGCCTGTGAACGGACCATGGCCACCCAGCGTAAGGGTTGCGGCGCCCCCGTGGGGTGCGACAACGGTCACGCCCGCGGGCGTGTCCTACGCTGGGTGTCCATGGAGCTCCGTCGGTGGCTGGCCACATTCACGGTGGGCGCGGCCGTCCTGGTCTGGCCCGCGACCTCGCTGACGGTCGCCGCGGAACCCTCCCCCGAACCACTCCTGTCGGCGCGGACCCCGGGACCCGCCACGCAGGTCGTGCTCGTCTCCATCGACGGGCTCCGCTCCCCCGCGATCCGGGCGCTGGGGCCGGAACGAGCCCCGACGCTGCACCGGCTGATCGATGAGGGCGCGTCCACGTTGAACGCGCGCACTGCCGTCGAGTCGACCTCGACCATGCCCAACCACACGTCACTGCTGACCGGTCGCCGGGTGGCCGAGGGCGGCGGCGGGCACGGCGTCTGGATCAACCACGACGATGGCCGAACCGTGCATGCGATGGCCGGCGGCTACGTGACCAGCATCCTGGACGTGGTCGTCGACGCCGGCGGCACCACGGCCGTCTACGCCAACAAGGACAAGTTCGCCCTGTTCCGGCGCACCTGGCGCCGACATGGGGCGGGCGGCAGCAAACTGGACCGCTACGTCCTACGAGAGCGGCAGCGCGCGGTGATCCGACGGTTCACCCGGGACGTGTCGGCGGGGCGCACCCACACGCTGAGCCTGGTCCATCTGGCGTTGCCCGATGTGACCGGCCACCGCGACGGCTTCCGCAGCCGCTCCTACCTGAGGTCGGTGGAGCTCACCGATCGGCACCTCGGCCGACTGCTGGCCCGGGTCGAGAACTCGTCGCTGGGCGGGCGCACCGCGCTGATCGTCACCTCCGACCACGGCGCGGTCGGGGTGAGCCACCGAGACCCGACCAAGGTGGCCAACTATCGGGTCCCGTTCCTGGTCTGGGGTCCGGAGGTGCCGGCGGGACGGAACCTCTATCGGATGAACCAGGGCTACGCCAACCCCGGCCGGACCCGTCCGTCGTACGCCGCCAGGCCGGCACCGGTGCGCAACGGCGCGGCCGCCAATGTGGCGGCCAGCCTGTTGGGGCTGGCCCCGGTGAGCGGCAGCGAACTGGGCCGTGACCTGCGCGTCACCCGCCGCTGAGGTCGCACCGCTCGGCAGGGTGGCCTCGATACACCGCCTCGCAAGCTCGGCGGCACTCGACCACCGAAGGAGACGGCCGACCACCGAAGGGAGGCGGCACTCGACCACCGAAGGGAGGCGGCACTCGACCACGACGGCTCGGCGGCACTCGACCACCGAGACAGGCTCAGCGGTGCCAGAGCTCGGAGGGGAGGGGCCACGGGTTGTGGCGGCAGCCGTTGAGCGCCTTCGACTGCTGCATCATCACCGGAGCGAGCCGACCGGCACCCGGGCAGCCGCGGTGACCGTGTCCGAGGAAGTGGCCGACCTCGTGGTTGACCACCATGTGCCGGTAGCCGCGGATCTGTCCCCCGGCTGACCGCCAGGACGGGGTTGCCCACTTCCAGCGGTCCTCGTTGATGATCACGTTCCGGCCGACCCGGCAGCTGTAATAGCTGCTGCAGGCCGAGGAGAACGTGGGCACCTGCGACGCCTGACTCAGCCACAGGGTGAACTGGCCACCGGACGCGACCCGGCGGAACTCCACTCCCGCGTTGCGCCAACCCCGGGCATCCAGCAGCGTCTGGTGCGCCTGCCGGCGGAACGTCCCGAGGTCGGCGGTGACGTGTCCCCTGGTCCGGACCTCGTAGCGGACCACCCGGTTGACGCCGATCCGGTGCAGGGCACGGCGCGGCTTCGAGGAGGCCCGGTTGTTCACCCAACCGGTACGACGGGCGGTCACCCGGACCCGGATCCGCTGGCCGACGTCGAGGTGCGAGATCGTGTAGCGCTTCTGGGTGGCGCCACGGATCGGGCGCCCGTTACGGAGCCACTGGAAGCGGTAGCTGGCTCCCCGGCCACCCGCCCAGCGGCCACGGTAGGCGCGCACCGTGTGCCGGAACCGCACGGTCCCCTCGACCCTGGGCAGGACCCGGTTCTCCAGCACCGGCCGGTCCTCGGTCTCGGTCCTGGCCGAGCCCGCCACGCCGTCCAGGTCGGGCAGTTCGTCGAGGTACCGCGACCCCGCTGCCACAGGCTGGCTCAACCCCGCCACCACCGCGAAGGTGGCGACGACGGTCACGAGCCGAGTCCCGAAATTCATGCCCAGAGCTGACCGTCCAGTCGGTCCTCTGCCTCATCCAGGGTGCCCTCGTAGGCACCGGTGGAGAGGTACTTCCAGCCGCCGTCGGCGACCACGAAGGCGATGTCGGCCGTCTCACCCTTGCGGGCGGCCTTGGCGGCCTGCCCGAGCGCGGCATGCAGGATCGCGCCGGTGGAGATGCCGGCGAAGATCCCTTCGAGTTCCAGCAGTTCCCGGACCCGGCGCACCGCGTCCCGGGGGCCGACCGAGAACCGCGAGTCGATCGCCGTCTCGTCGTACAACTCGGGGATGAACCCCTCGTCGAGGTTGCGCAACCCGTAGACGAGCTCGCCGTAGCGTGGCTCGGCGGCGACGATGCGGACCTCGGGCTTGTGCTCGCGGAAGTACTTCGAGACCCCCATCAGGGTGCCGGTGGTGCCGAGGCCGGCCACGAAGTGGGTGATCTCCGGCAGGTCGGCGAGCAGTTCCGGGCCGGTGCCCTCGTAGTGCGCCAGCGCGTTCGCCGGGTTGCCGTACTGGTAGAGCATCACCCAGTCCGGGTGCTCCGCGGCGATCTTCTTGGCCACCCTGACCGCTTCGTTCGACCCGCCCGCGGCCGGCGAGGAGACGATCTCGGCGCCCCACATCCGCAGCAGTTGCCGGCGCTCCTCCGAGGTGTTCTCGGGCATCACGCAGACGATCCGGTAGCCCTTGAGCTTGGCGGCCATCGCCAGCGAGATGCCGGTGTTCCCCGACGTCGGCTCCAGGATCGTGCATCCCGGGGTCAACAGTCCGTCGGCCTCGGCCTGCTCGATCATCCGCAGTGCCGGCCGGTCCTTGATCGACCCGGTCGGGTTGCGGTCCTCGAGCTTCGCCCAGATCCGCACCGACCCGTCGGCGGCGACCGTCTCGGCGAGCCTCGGCAGCCCCACCAGCGGGGTGTTGCCGAGAGAGGCGAGCAGGTTGTCGTACCTCACTGGTGGTCGAGACCCCCACCGGCGACCGCAGGCAGCACCACGATCTGGTCACCGTCGCTGAGCTCGGCGTCGAGTCCACCGAGGAAGCGCACATCCTCGTCGTTGACGTAGATGTTCACGAACCGGCGTAGGTCGGCCCCACCGTCGGCGTCGTCGACCAGTCGCTCCCGGATGCCGGGGTGACGCGCCTCGAGGTCGTCGATCAGCGTGGCCAGGGTGGAACCCTCGCCGGCGACCGCCTTCTCACCTCCGGTGTAGGGGCGCAGGATCGTGGGGATCCGGACGTCGATGGCCATCTCAGGCATCCTCCTCAGGACTGTTCGGATCGTCGAGCGAGGGCACGACGTGGACCTCTTCCTCGGTCACCACGCCGTCGACGATTCGATAAGACCTGAACTCCACAGGCCCGTCGTTATTCCCGTGCTCACGGGTGCTGACCAACACGTAGTGTGCTCCCGGCTCCGAAGCGAGGCCGATGTCGGTGCGGCTCGGGTAGGCCTCGGTGGCGGTGTGCGAGTGGTAGATCACCACCGGCTCCTCGTCCTTGGCCCACATCTCCTTGTAGAGGGTGAGCAACTCGCCCGAGTCGAACTCGTAGAACGTGGGCGACCCCGCCGCGTTGAGCATCTCGACCAGCCGCTCGGGCCGGTCGCTCCCCTCCGGGCCCGCGACGATGCCGCACGCCTCGTTGGGGTGGTCCCGCTTGGCGTGCGCGATGATCGCGTCACGGGTCGCGGAGTCGATGGTCAGCACGCGGGCAAGCCTACGCGAGCGCTGTCACCAGGGTTTCCTGCAGGTAGCCCATCCAGTCGTAGATGTCGTGGGCCTGGACGCGCGGATCGTCGTCGGGCAGCGAGTGCCAGTACGCCTCGTCGTCCTCCTCCACCCCCAGCCGCACCGCCAGGGCGAGCCGGATGTCGGTGAACGAGCGCAACCAGACCTCCGCCGTGGCCGGGTCGAGCTCGACGTCGATGACCAGCCCCTCCTCGGTCAGCTGCTCGGGCAGCCCCGCCTCTTCGAGGCAGTCGATGACCGTGCTCGCGGCCCGGGCCTTGCCGTCACGGAGCCCGCCCTCGGTGTAGCGACGGAAGTCTGCGGCCGCCTCCTCGTCGTCCCGGTAGGCGTTCGGGAACAGCCGGGCCAGCACCGGGTCGTCGGGTTCGCTGACCGGGCCGGTGAAGTCGAGCATCGCCCGCAGCGGGTCCGGGGACACGTCCTCGACGGCCTGTTCGTTGTGCAGCAGCTCGACCAGCTGGCTGGCCAGTGAGCGCAGCAGGTCCGCCTCGAGCCCGTTGAAGTGTGCGATCACCGCCCCTGACGCCAGATGCCGGGCGAATCCGCTCACGAGGCCTTCTCCATGGTCGCCCACAGTCCGTACTCGTGCATCGCCTGCACGTCGCGCTCCATGTCCTCGCGGGTGCCGGTGGAGACCACCGAGCGGCCCTGCTCGTGCACTTCGAGCATCAGCTTCTCCGCCTTCTCCTTGGGGTACCCGAAGTACGTGCGGAACACGTAGGTCACGTACGACATCAGGTTCACCGGGTCGTTCCAGACGATCGTCACCCAGGGTTTGGCGAGGAAGGTGATCTCGTCGGGGGCCAGAGTCGGGTCCACCTCGGCCGGAGAAGTCGCGGACATGACCCCACGATAAAACCTCTACCCTGCATAGCGTGCACAGCACCGCCCTGCTCACTGACCACTATGAGCTCACGATGGTCGCCGCAGCCCGCCGAGCCGGGACCGCGGGACGTCGCTGCGTCTTCGAACTGTTCAGCAGGTCGCTGCCGGCGGGGCGTCGGTACGGCGTGGTCGCGGGGGTCGGCCGGATGCTGGAGGCCCTGCCCGCGTTCCGGTTCTCCGAGAGCGAGTTGGCGGCGCTGGGGTCGGTCGTCGACGACGACACGTTGGCCTGGTTGGCCGACTTCCGGTTCACCGGCTCGATCCGTGGGTACGCCGAGGGGGACCTGTGGTTCGCGCACTCACCGCTGCTGGTGGTCGAGGCCAGTTTCGCCGAGGCCGTGGTTCTGGAGACGCTGCTGCTGTCGATCTACAACCACGACTGTGCGGTCGCCGCGGCAGCCTCGCGGATGGTGACCGCCGCGGGCAGTCGGCCGTGCGTGGAGATGGGGTCACGGCGTACCCATGAGGAGGCCGCGGTGGCAGCCGCCCGGGCCGCCTACCTGGCCGGCTTCACCGCCACCTCGAACCTCGCCGCCCGGCACCGGTACGGCGTCCCGACGACGGGCACCGCCGCCCATGCGTTCACCCTGCTGCACGACACCGAGGCGGAGGCTTTCGCGGCCCAGGTCACCGCGCTGGGTGTCGACACCACCCTGCTGGTCGACACCTACGAGGTGGAGGCGGGTGTCCGGGCCGCGCTGGCCGCGGCGGGCCCCGATCTCGGGGCGGTGCGGATCGACTCCGGCGACCTGGCCGAGGTCGCCCGCCGGGTCCGCGACCAACTCGACGAGGCGGGCGCCCCGCACACCCGGATCGTGGCCACCAGCGACCTCGACGAACACCGGATCGAGGCTCTTGCCGAGGCGCCCCTGGACGCCTACGGGGTGGGCACCCACCTGGTGACCGGCTCCGGGCACCCCACCGCGGCGCTGGTCTACAAGCTGGTCGCCCGCGAGGACGCCCACGGCACCCTCGCTCCGGTCGCCAAGCGCAGTGTCGGCAAGGAGTCCCGTGGTGGTCGCAAGGAGGCCACCCGTCGCCTCACTGACGGGGTCGCGGTGGCCGAGGTCGTTGGCCCGGCACCGGGCGAGGGCCGGCCACTGCTGGTCGACCTGGTCCGCGACGGGGAGCCGGTGGGCACCGAGGCGCTGGTGGATGCACGGGCGCGCCATCGGGCGGCGGTCGCCGAACTGCCTGCCGAAGGGCGACTGATCGCGGCGGGCGACCCGGCGATTCCCACGCTCATGGTCTGAGCAACAGGCCCGCGTTACGCTCGCAAGAGTGACCACCGCACTGATCGTCGTCGACGTCCAGAACGATTTCTGCGAGGGCGGATCACTGCCAGTCGCCGGTGGTGCCCGGGTCGCCCACGACATCGCGGAGTTGTTGCGCGCCCGCGCGGCCGGGGTCGGGGACGCACCCCACTGGGATCACGTGGTCGCCACCCAGGACCACCACGTCGACCCTGGCGAGCACTGGTCCGAGGAGCCCGACTTCGTGGACTCGTGGCCGGTGCACTGTCGGGCCGGCACCGACGGCGCGGCGTTCCACCCGAACCTGGATCCGCAACCGTTCGAGGCGATCTTCCGCAAGGGCGAGCGGGCGGCCGCCTACTCCGGGTTCGAGGGGCGGAGCAGCGACGGCACGTCACTGGCCGACTGGCTGCGCTCCCGTGGGGTGACTCAGGTGGAGGTGTGCGGGATCGCCACCGACCACTGCGTCCGGGCCACCGCGATCGACGCCGCCCGGGAGGGGTTCGCCACCATCGTGATGCTGCCCCTGTGCGCCGGGGTGTCCCCGGAGACCACCGAGGTGGCTCTGGCCGAGATGCGGGCGGCCGGGGTGCTGATCGGCTGAGCGGGAATCCGAGCGGCCCGGGTGTGGTTCACCGGATGTCGTTCGACCTCGGAGGAGTCCCGCATGTCCGATCCCCTGTTCCGCCCGCTGACCATCGGCGCGGCCCAGCTCCCGCACCGGGTGCTGATGGCGCCGCTGACCCGGATGCGGGCCGACGACCCCGGCGATGTGCCCAACGCGATGATGGCCGACTACTACCGGCAGCGCGCTGGCGCCGCCCTGATCGTCTCCGAGGGCACCCAGGTCTCCAGGCAGGGCAAGGGCTACATGGACACCCCGGGGATCCACTCCGCCGAGCAGGTGGCCGGTTGGCGGACGGTCACCGACGCCGTTCACGAGGCCGGGGGGCTGATCGCCGCGCAGCTGTGGCACGTGGGCCGGGTGTCGCACGAGTCGTTCCACGGCGGCGAACCGCCGGTGTCGGCTTCGGCACTGCCGTTCCGGAGCCGGACCACCGTCAAGGACGCCGAGGGCCGGCCGGTGCGCGTCAACTGCCCGACCCCGCGTGCCCTGGACGCGGACGGCATCGCCGCCGTGGTCGAGGACTACCGCCGGGCGACCCGGCACGCCCGGGACGCGGGCTTCGATCTGGTCGAGATCCATGCCGCGCACGGCTACCTGTTGCACCAGTTCCTGGCCGCCGACAGCAACCACCGCGAGGACGAGTACGGCGGCCCGCTGGCCAACCGGGCTCGGCTGCTGCTCGAGGTCCTGGATGCGGTGATCGACGAATGGGATGCCGCCCATGTGGGTGTCCGGATCTCGCCCGTGGGGAGCTTCAACGGCGTCGACGACCCCGAGGGCGTGCAGGCCGGACTGCACGTGGCGGCGGCCTTCGCCGAGCGGGGCATCGCGTTCCTGCATCTGTCCGAGCCCGATTGGGCCGGCGGCCCGGCGCTGGAGGAGGAGTACCGCAAGCATCTCCGGGCCGCGTTCCCCGGCATCATCGTCGGCGCCGGCAACTACGACGCACAGAAGGCACGGACCCTGATCGAGTCCGGACTGATCGATGCCGCGGCCTTCGGCCGCGCCTACATCGCCAACCCGGATCTGGCTCAGCGGCTGCGGACCGGTGCCGCGCTGACGGACCCGGACGCGAGCACGTTCTACGGCGGCGACGAGCGCGGCTACACCGACTACGCGGCGTACCGCTGACCGAGAGCTCAGCGCAGGATCAGGCAGCTCGAGGTGGCGTGTGCGAGCAGTCGGCGGTCGGCGTCGAAGAGCTGTGCTTCGGCCAACGCGGTGCGGCGGCCACGCTGGATCACCCGTCCCTCGCAGCGCAGCATGCCGGAGTCGACCGTGACCGGCCGCAGGAACTTCACCGTCAGGTCCAGTGAGGTGTAGAGCTCGTCGTCGGCCAGGGTGGAGTGCACCGAGCAGCCGGCGGCGGTGTCGAGCAGGGTCGAGATGACGCCGCCGTGGACGCCGCCGAGGGGGTTGTAGTGGTACTCGGCTGCGGGCATCTCCACGGCCACCGCCCCCCGCTCGACGTCGAGCCGGGTCATCCCGAGCAGCGTGAAGACCGGTGGCGGCGGGAAGTCGCCGCTGACCATCGCCTGCAACTGTCCCAGCCCGTCGAGCCCGGCCAGCGGCGTCAGGTCCGCGGCTCCGGGCGGCGTCCACGAATGGGTACGGGAGGCGGTCGGGAAATCCTGGGTCTGGGTCATGAACTCAGGATGCGCCTCCTTGCTGAGTCTGTCAATTGGTCCTAGCCTTGAGGTATGTCACAACCCCCCGCCGCACTGGCCTATCGGGTGGACAACTGCACCATCGGTCGGACGATGGCCATCCTCGGCGAACGGTGGACCCTGGTGGTCGCCCGCGAAGTCTTCAACGGCGTACGCCGCTTCGACGACATGCGGGTGCGGACCGCGATCCCGCGCCAGGTGCTCACCGACCGGCTGCGACTGCTGGTCGAGCACGACATCCTGCGCCGGGTCCCCTACCAGGAGCCGGGCCAGCGGCAACGCTTCGAGTACCGACTGACCGCCAAGGGGCTCGACCTCTACCCGGTCCTGGTCGCCATCGCCGACTGGGGCAATCGCTACCTGGCCGACCCCGAGGGACCGCCGATCGAGTTCGGTCACCGCGACTGTGGCGCGGTCGTGCATGCCCGGATGGAGTGCGACCACGGGCACACCCTCGACGACCCGCGAGACGTGCTCCCCCGCCCCGGCCCCGGCGCGCGCCGCAACCTCGACGCCGCCACTGGCTGAGCCCCGTCAACCCGAGCCCGGTCAACCCGAGCACTGGTCAACCCGAGCGGCGGGCCGACCAGTTCCGGATCGCGTCGATCCGCTCCCTCAACTCCTCGGCGGTGGCCACGGCCGCGGCCGGTCCGCCACATTCGCGGCGCAGCGCCGCGTGCGTCACCCCGTGCGCCTGCCCGGTGCGATGGTGCCAGGACGCGACCAGTCCGTTGAGTTCGCGACGCAGGATCGCCAACTGCTCGTGGGTGGAGACCTGCTCCACGGTGTCCGGCTCCCGGCGCGGACTGGCCTCCTGGACCGCCTTCCGGGAGTCCTGGCGACTGCGCAGCAGGGTGCGCACCTGGTCCGGTTCGAGCAGGCCGGGGATCCCGAGGAAGTCCATCTCCTCCTCCGACCCGACATGCACCTCGCCGGCATGGCCGAACTCGCCGCCGTCGTAGAGCACCCGGTCGAAGCGTGCCGTCGAGTCCAGCGCCTCGAAGGCCCCGTCGAGGGTGTCCGAGGCACCCTCCTCCCGGTTGGCCTGGCGGATCAGCTCCTCCTCGGCCGCCATCAGGTCGTCCTCGTCGTTGATCGGGCGACCCAGCACGTGGTCGCGCAGCGCCTCGAGTTCGGCGGCGTGGGTGAGCAGCCCGGGCACCGACGGCAGGAAGACCGACGCCGTCTCGCCGCGCTTGCGCGCTCGCACGAAGCGACCGACGGCCTGGGCGAAGAAGAGCGGGGTGGAGGTGGTGGTGGCGTAGACGCCGACCGCCAGCCGGGGCACGTCGACGCCCTCGGAGACCATCCGCACCGCCACCATCCAGCGCTTGTCGGAGCCGGTGAAGTCGGCGATCCGCTTCGAGGCGGCCTTCTCGTCGGAGAGGACGATGGTGGCCGACTCGCCGGTGATCTGCTTCAGCAGACCGGCGTAGGACCGGGCCGAGTCCTGATCGGTGGCGATGACCAGACCGGCCGCGTCGGGGACATGCCGCCGCACCTCGGTGAGCCGCTTGTCGGCGGCGCTGAGCACCGCCGGCATCCACGAGCCCTTCGGGTCCAGGGCGGTCCGCAGCGCGTGCGCCACCTGATCCTTGGTCATCGGCTCACCCAGCCGGGCGCTGATCTCGTCCCCGGCCCGAGTCCGCCACTGCAGGTCCCCGGAGTAGGCCATGAACAGCACCGGCCGGACCACCTGGTCGGCGAGCGCATCGGCGTAGCCGTAGACATAGTCGGCAGCCGAGCGCTGCACCCCGGGCGTCTGCGGGTCGGGTTCGTAGCGCACGAAGGGGATCGGGTTAGCGTCGGAGCGGAACGGCGTGCCGGTGAGCGACAACCGTCGCGCCGCCGGCCCGAATGCCTCCTGCACCGCCTCGCCCCAGCTCATCGCGTCACCGGCGTGGTGGATCTCGTCGAGGATCACCAGGGTCCGGAACCGTTCGGTGCGGATCCGCATCGCCAGCGGATTGACGGCGACACCGGCATAGGTGACCGCGACTCCGACGAAGTCGGCCGAGGTCTTGCCCTGCCCCACGGCGAATGTCGGATCGATGCCGATGCCCACCCGGGAGGCGGCCTCGGCCCACTGCACCTTGAGGTGGTCGGTCGGCGCCACGATCACGATCCGGTCGACGATCCGACGGTCCATCAGTTCGCTGGCCACCCGGAGCGCGAACGTGGTCTTGCCGGCCCCGGGGGTGGCGACGGTCAGGAAGTCACGTGGGGACTCGTCCAGGTACCTGCGCAGCGCTTCGGCCTGCCAGGCCCGCAACGAGGGCGCGGTGCCCCACGCGGCCCGGTCGGGCCACGCTGGTGGAAGGGTCACTCGTCTCCCTCACCCGGGCTGTCGCCCAGGGACTCCCAGATCTCCTTGCACTCGGGGCAGACCGGGAACTTCTCCGGCGCCCGGCTCGGCACCCAGACCTTCCCACAGAGCGCCACCACCGGAGTGCCCATCACCATCGCCTCGGTGAGTTTGTCCTTCGAGACGTAGTGCGAGAAGCGCTCGTGGTCGCCGGAGTCGGTCGGGACGGTGCGCTTGTCCTCGATCACGTCGAGGTTCGTGAAGCCGGTGGTCACATCATCCATCCTAGTTGAGTTCCGGGTCGGCCGGTCGGGTGGCGTGCCAGGCCAGGTCGCCGGGCTGGCGGCGCAGCACGTCGCTCCACATGGTCTCGGTGTCGGCTCGGGTCAGATCCCCCGGCAGCGCGGGTACGACGTACCAGTCGTCGCGAGCGAGTTCGTCCTGCAACTGCCCGGCGCCCCAGCCGGCGTACCCGGCGAAGATCCGCAGCGAGGCCAGCGAGCCATCGACGAGCTCGACCGGCGTGTCCAGGTCGACGCTGCCGACACCGTCCACCAGCGGCCGGAACCCGACCGGCTCGACACCGGGTCGGGTGGTCGCCACCGCCAGCGCACCGTCCGTGCCGACGGGGCCGCCGACGAAGAGCACGGCCGGGGAATCGACCAGCAGGGACCAGTCGTTGAGGACCGCGGCCACCGGAGTGTCCGACGGGCGATTGAGGACCACCCCCAGCGCACCCTCGGCATTGACGTCGAGGAGCAGCACGACGGTGCGCGCGAAGTTCGGGTCGCCCAGGTCGGGGGCGGCGACCAGAAGCATCCCGGCATGCACCTCACTCATGTGGCCCATTGTTCCGCAACGGTGGTCGAGGGCGGACTGTCCCCAGGTGACACCCGGGAGGCTACGGATGGGAGGGTCCGTGAGGTGTCACCCGGGGGCAGTCCTGTCGTGGGCCGCCTCAGGCGGCGTGCAGCACCTTCCGGAGCCGGCCGAGGATCGTGTGGTCCTCCTCGGCCACCGGCGCGGCGGCAGGCTCGGTGGCCAACTCCTGGCGGGCCCGGTCCGCGATCCGGGCACCGATGCGGGCTGCGAGGTCGTCGGTGCGGCTCACCCGGCCGGCGGTCAGGGCCAGCATGTGGTGCTCCGCCTCCACGGCGGTCGCCATCGCCTCGGCCAGCGGGTCGCCCTTCAACGAGCAGTAGTGGTCGAGGATCGCCCGGATGCCGGGCAGTTCCTTGGCGACTTCCTTCCAGGCATGCACGACGGCACCCTCGAGGTCCATCGGCTGCAGCACCAGCTCGCGTTCGATCCGGCCGGAGAGTCGGGTGTAGAGGCGCAACTGGAGGGCGCCCAGCAGGTCGAGCTCGCCACGGAAGGTCTCCGCAACGCCCTCGACGTCCATCGGCAGTACGCCGTCGAGACGCGAGTCGGCCGCGATGATCACGCGATCAAGCACATCTCCACGACGGTGAAAGGTCGTCCAGGTCATGGTCCGCTCCTTTGATCAGGTATCGCCATACCGGCGGTACGTACTCAAGGTATGGGGAAGACCGGCGACTCTCCAAGGAACTGCGGGCGTGATGATCAGCACGTGACGGATGAGCGTGATCCGGGCCACGTGACGCCCGTCACGCATGCATAGACTGCTCTGCCATGACCAAGTCCGCGAAGTCGCTGCTGCCCAAGGTTCCGCAGGTCCCGGGCACCAACCGCCGAGCCCAGTTCTCCGCCTCCACCAAGCGGGCACTCGTCGAAGTGGCGGAGCAGCTCTTCACCGAGCACGGCTACTCGGGCACCTCCTTGGACGCGATCGTCTCCGGGGCAGACGTCACCAAGGGCGCCCTCTATCACCACTTCTCCGGCAAGCAGGCGCTCTTCGAGGCGGTCTTCGAGCGGGTCGAGGATGCCGCGTCCCGACACATCACCAAGGCCATCCGGGGCGAGCGGGACCCCTGGCAGAAGTCGATCCAGGGCCTGCGTGCGTTCATGGAGGTCGTGCGCCGGCCCGAGTACCGCCGGGTGGTCATCCAGGACGGACCCGCGGTGCTGGGCTATGAGCGGTATCGGGAGCAGGAGGAGCGGTCCACCTTCGCGAACGTCCTCGACATCGTCCAGTCGGTGCTCGAGGCTGGCCACTGGGAGCTGGACAAGGAGATGACCGAGACCTTCACCCGGATCTTCTTCGGCGCGATGGGAGCAGCCGGCGAGTCGGTCGCCACCAGCGCCGACCCGGTGGCCGCGGGGGCACGGGTGGAGACAGCGATCGGCTTCATCCTGGCCGGCCTCCGGGCGCTGGTGGACGCTGGCGTGGAGCTCGACGGACTCCCGCGGACCGAGGACTGACCGACTACTCGTGTAGGACGCTCGCGTTGTTGACCGGCAGCAGGTGGATCCAGGTGCGACCAGCCGGCACCACGAGGTCGGCCCCACCGGACCTCAACGTCAGCGCAGAGGCGACGGTCTCCTTGGACCACCTCCCCTTCACCATCTGACCGTCGTGGAAGAGCTGGGCCTCGCCGGTGCCCTCGAAACGCAGCTCCGGCACCCGGTTGCCCGCGGCGTCGGTGTAGCCAGCATCGATGACCTCCACCCGGACCACCAGCACCGTGTCGGCGACGAACCGGTCACCCTCGGCGGCGTGCGAGTTGGTGTTCACGTAGCCGTCGTCGGTGAACTCCCAGCGGGTGTTCTGGCTCGGGTAGCGCACCTGCAGCTGCGTGGCGACCTCGCCCTCGGGCAGGTCGGCCGCCTCACCCCAGGGCAGGTAGTCGTCGGGACGTCCGCCGTCGTAGGGCAACCTGGTGCCGCTGCCGGCCACCACGTCGTCGGCGATCACGGCCAGATCCGCGAGCACGTTGTAGGTGGCCCGTCGGCTCGAGGATCGGGTGATGCCGTTGGCCCCCTCCTCGATCAACGGGACCTGCGCCCGGCGCAGCCGGTCCAGAGTCTCGTGCGCCCCACCGCTGGCGACCAGGATGCCACCGACGGGCTTGGCGATGCCGATGTCGGTGGCGCGCAGCGACCGCACCGGACCGACCTCGGTCGGCAGTTCACTGTGGAACATCACCGCGAGCCGGGTGAGCCCGCCCTCGACCATCTGCTCCACCACGATGTCCGCCCCGGAGAGGCCGACCTGCGGAGCCGCCGCCGCGGTGTTGTCGATCTTGACGATCAACGGCGGGTGAGCCGCCGGGTCACCGTCGGTGACCTCCAGCCCGGTGAGCGGCCAGAACTCCGGCTCCGGCTCGGGCTCGGGGGTCACCTCTTCGGTGGGGGTCGGCTCGGCCTGCGGCTCCTCGTCACCGGAGCAGGCGGCGAGGACCAGACCGGCCGTGAGCAGCACGGCAAGCAGACGGACGGAACGGGTACGGCGCACGAGAGCTCCTCGAGGGTGCGTCAGGGGTGGATCGGTCAGCCGAGGGTGATGCCGCCGTCGACGTACAGCGTCTGGCCGGTGATGTAGGAGGCCTCGTCGCTGCACAGGAAGGCGGCGGCCGCGGCGATGTCCTCGGGGAAGCCGACGCGCTTGACCGGGTTGGCGTCGGCGTTCATCTTCCGGAACTCGTCGACGTCCACACCCAGCCGTCGCGCGGTGGCGTCGGTCATCTCGGTGGCGATGAAGCCGGGCGCGATCGCGTTGACGTTGATCCCGAACGGGCCGAGCTCGATGCCCAGCGTCCGGGTGAAGCCCTGGATACCCATCTTGGCGGCGCTGTAGTTCGCCTGCCCCCGGTTGCCGAGCGCAGAGATCGAGGAGACGTTGCAGACCTTGCCGTACTTCTGGGCGACGAAGTGGACCTGAGCGGCCTTGGTCATCAGGAAGGCACCCTTGAGGTGCACACCCATCACCAGGTCCCAGTCCTCCTCGGTCATCTTGAAGAGCAGGTTGTCGCGGGTGACGCCGGCGTTGTTCATCAGCACATGGATCCCGCCGAGCTCGGCCACCACCCGCTCGACGGCGGCGGTGGCGGAGTCGGCGACCCCGACGTTGCAGCCGATGCCGACCGCCTGGGCTCCGTCCACGAGCTCGATCTTGGCGGCGGCCTCAGCCGCAGCGGCCTCGTCGAGGTCGAGGATCGCCACCGAGGCACCCTCCGCGGCGAACCGCTGGGCGCACCCGAAACCGATGCCTCGCGCCGCTCCGGTGACCGCCACCACGCGTCCGTCGTACCGTCCCATGCCTGACTCCCATTCGCTACGTGAAGTTCACCTGGCCGGTCTCCCACCGGCGCAGTCACTCTACTCATCGGGGTACGCCGGACTCACCGGGGTACGCCAGACCCCTGGGGGACCTCAGCGGGTCACGGCATCGGTCGCGGCAGGTTGGACCGGCCGGGACCCTGGCCGCCCAGGGCCCCGGCCGGTCGGTGCGCGGCTACGACGTGACCCGGACCCGCTGACCGCAGCCGGTCGTGCCGCCCTGGATGAAGCCGGAGGACAGGGTCGGGTTCGTGGTCTGGAAGACGTAGTAGCCGGTGTTTGCCGCGCTCTTGATCCTCGTGGTGACCGTGCGAGACCCGGCCGACCCGTTCGAGGGACCGGAGAACGAGGTCAGCGTGATGGTGCGAAGCCGCTTGTCCTCCGTGCACTTGACGTTGTCTCTGTTCGAGAACGGGCCGTACATCCGGAGCCTGACGTCCCTGGGCTCCGAACGGTCGAACCCGCTGAGGGTGACCTTGATCTTGATGTCCTCCCCGAGACCGACCGTCGCGTTCGTGGTCCGCTCCTGGGCGACCGCGGACTGCTTGCGGACCCGGACCAGCCCGCCGCACGCCGCACGGGCGCCGAAGCCGGTGCCGCCGTCGGCACGCACGTACCACTGGTAGAAGCCGGAACGATTCGGCGCCGTGTGACTCGGCAGGGAGTGGGTCACGTGCGACCCGGTGGCGGAGGTGACCGACGGACCCCAATAGGTGCTGGTCGCGGCACAGGACGGAGACGACGTGAACGGGCCACGCAGCCGACGCTCCACGTCTCTGGTGCCCTCGCCCCCGGTGATCTCGTAGCTCCCGCCCAGCTGCTGGCCGGTCATCCGGAGCGAGGCCGAGTTGGTGACCCGGACCGTCTGTCCACCTACTCCCGTGATGGTCCCCGCGACCGTGTGGGTACGCCGAACCCCGGCGACGTAGACATGGGAGGCACGCTTCACCTTCGCCTTGCGAACCCGCAACATCCAGTTCGGAAGCGCTCGAGCCTTGGCAGTGACGGGGTGCGCGCCCGGGGCGGCGTCGAAGGTCGCGCGAGCGATGCCGTTGCTGTTGGTGCGCTCCCGCTTGACCAAGCCGTTGTAACTGAAGATCACCGTGACACCGGGGATGGGCTCTCCGGTGACCCGAGACTTGAGTGTGTAGCTGACGACTGCTTGGTTCCCGTGGGTCACCTGGGGACTGCTGAGCGTCGCCGCGTAGGGGCCGGCGTACCTGGCGGACTGGTTCAGCATGTGCTTGGCCCAGTCGCGGACGGTCTTCGGGTACGGAGTGCGGTTGATGCGGCGCGCCCCCTTGGACCTGGTGATTCGCCACTTCTTGCCGTACCGCAGGTGAAGGATGGCCGCGTCGACCGCTGCGGCCTGGACCCGCGAGTCCAGGTTGTCCGCCTTGATGTGATTGCCCCAGCGGCTGGCGATGTAGGCGATCCGCTCCTGACGCCGGTTGGCGGGCGTGACGGTCCGCGCCTTGCGGTACTTGCTGGTGACGTTGGCCTTCTTCACCTGGTACCGGTACACGGCCTTGCCTTTGCCGATCCTGCGGGCCCCGATCCAGGCACCGACGGCCGAGCCGTCGCCGGGGATCGCGAAACCCCGGTAGGGCGTGTTGGCGGTCGCAGGTGCGCTCGTCATGACGCTCAGTCCGGCGGTGACCATCAGCGCCACCACCAGCGCGGCGAGGTGTTTCCTCATCTGTTCTTCCCCCTGTTGGGTTAGTGATTCGTACCAGTTCTGTTCGTCAGCCCGTGGGGCCGATCGGTCCACTGCCGTCATCGGGACCGCCACTGCAGCAGGGGGGCGGACTCTTGGGCGGGCTATGGGTCGGGGCCTTGGTCGGGCTTGGGCTCTTGGGTGGGCTCGGCGACGGGCTCGTCGTACCCGGTGTGGCCGGCGGTGCCGTGGGGGCCGCCGGGACCGTCACCGTGCCCACGAACGGCTCAAGACCGCCGATCCGGACCTCCCAGGAGGCGACCCCGCCCGGCACGTCGGTCAACCGGATCCGGCCGGAGGGTTCGCTGAAGGTCAGCGCGCGCGTCGACGGCGGCCCGGACGCCGGGGTGAGGGTGACCACTGCTTCCGCAGGGAGATCCGAGAGGTACATCACCCGTACGACGACGATGTGCGGCTCCGATGACGCGACTCGCACCCGCGGCTCCGGCACCACCACGGCACCCGGGACGGTCTGGTACTGCGCGGGGGTGGGCGCGGGGGTCGGGGTGGGTGCGATCGGCGTCGACGCTGAGGTGTCCGGGTCGGGAGAGCGTTCCGGCAGGCCCCGCCACAGAGCCGCCGACGCGACGCCGGTGACCGCCAGCACCAGGGCGACCGACGCCGCGACCACGGCGATCCTGGCGCGGTGACCGGTGGTGTCCGGCGGCAGGACCCCGGCGGGCTTCCGCGCCGCCGGTGCGACCACTCCGTCGGCCAGCGGCAGCAGAGCGAGCAGTTGCCGGCGCACCTCCCGCGCCGATCCCGGCCGCTGCGTCGGGTCCTTGGCCAGCAAGGTGGCGAAGAGCGGGTCCAGGTGCTGAGCCAGCCCGGGGTCGCCGGGGAACGGCGGCACCGGCTCGGTCATGTGTGCATGGACGACCTTGTACTCGCTGCTGCCCTGGAACGGGGGACGCCCGGTCAGCGTCGCCCAGAGCAGGCAACCCAATGAGTAGAGGTCGCTGGCCGGCGTGGCCTCGGCGCCGTCGTGCAGCTCGGGGGCCATGTAGGCGGGCGTGCCCAGGGTGGAGCCGGTCATGGTGACGTACTCGTCGCCGAAGCGGGCGATGCCGAAGTCGGAGAGGTAGCCGGTGATCTCGTCGCCCCGGATCCGCAGCAGCACGTTGGCGGGCTTGATGTCTCGGTGCACCAGGCCGACCTCGTGCGCATCGGCCAGCCCGGCGGCCAGTTGCGCGGCAAGTTGCAGCGCCCAGGTGGGCGGCATCGGCCCGTACTGGCGCAGCGCAGCCCCGAGGTCACCACCGTCGATGAGCTGGGTGGCGATGAAGAACTGTCCATCGACCTGGCCATGGTCGTAGACGTGGATGACGTGGGTGGAGTCCAACCGCGCGAGAGCGGCAGCCTCCCGGGCGAACCGGTCGACGAAGACCTGGTCATGCGCGATGCCCGGATTCAGCAGCTTGAGGGCGACCTCACGACCCAGGGTCTCCTGGACTGCGGCGTAGACCACGCCCATGCCACCACGGCCGAGCAGGCGGGTGATCCGATAGGCGCCGAAGCTCTCGCCCACACGTGGCGCGTCCACGCGATCACCTCCTCCCGAGCGGGGGCCGTCACCAAACTGAACGATGATCTCCCAGAAGAGGTCACGGCACCGAATCGCCATCACGGTCCGAGGCCGCACGCGCAGCACAATCGGGGAAGAACGGGTCCGCCTTGTGGACTCATTCTTCCCCGATTGTGAGGATCTCGTCGTGGAGCTGCGGGGAATCGAACCCCGGTCCTCGAGCGCCGAACCAGGTCTTCTCCGGGTGCAGTCAGTGCTGTCGTTGTCTCTTCCCCGGCGCTCGCACTGACACGTCGCCGACAGGCTCAGTCACGAAAAAGTCCCGAACGTTCTGCGTGACTCAGAATCGTTCAGCTAGTCCCCTTGATGAGGCCTGGATCCGGGACGGAGACGGATGCCCGGTCAGACCCTTCGATCACTGCAATCAGGCAGCGAGAGCGAAGTCGTTGCGCTTAGAGTCGGCAACTATTCGTTTCCAGCGATCGTTTACGAGATGACGCTGGCTCCTCGACCCGCTTCCCCTGGAACTAGCGTCCCAAGTCGAAACCGATCAGCCCCTCTTGAGTTGTACTTGTCCAGTCTACGGGGCGGACCCCGCCGAGCGCGACTCGAATAGGCGTTCGGCGTTGTGCCAGAGCACGCCGGCCAGCCAGGCGTCGTCCAAGAGCGGCTCCCGCTCCCGCAGCGCGACCAGCACCTCGACCTGGTGCCACCACGGATACGGGATGTTGGGGAAGTCCGAACCGAGGAACACCTTGTCTCCGAGGGCGGCCAGCCGCCCCAGCAGCCGGTCCGGGAAGGGCGAATCCATCTCGTCGAAGAACGACGTGAAGACCATCGTGGTGTCCAGCCCGACCCCCGGATAGCGCTCCGCCAGCCCCAGGAACTCCTCGTACTCGGGGGCGCCGGCGTGTGCGAACAGCAACCGCAAGCCCGGATGCCGGCGGAGCAGTTCGGCCACCGGCGCCGGGCCGGTGAACTCGTTGGGGACCGGACCGGAGCCGGCGTGCAGCACCACCGGCACCCCCGCCTCGGCGATCTGCCCCCAGCTCTCGTCCAGCAGCGGGTCGGTGACCCAGAAGGCACCCACCTGCACGTGCACCTTGAACAGTTCGACTCCGCCGGCCAGTCGCTTCCCGACGTACGCCGTGGCTTCGGGCTCGGGGAAGAAGGTGCCGCACCGGAGCACTGCGGGCACCCGGTCGGCGAACGCGTCGGCCCAGTCGTTGAGGAACTCGGCCATCCCGGGCTTGTGGGCGTAGCTGAGCGCGGAGAACCGGCGTACGCCGAGGGCACCGAGTTGGCTGACCAGCTCGGTCTCGTCGCCGCGATAGGTCAACGGCCAGGGGCGGCCCAGCAGCGGCCCGGCGTCGTCGAAGTACTGGCGCACCTTGGCCATCACCGGCGGGGCCATGAAGTGGGTGTGCACGTCGAAGAAGCCCTCGATCCCCAGGCGTGCGGGCAGGGCGGCCACCTCGTCGGGCAGCACGAACGGGTCAACTGGCACGGGTCAGCGCATGCCCTTGAGTCGGCGGCCGATCTCGACCTGCTTCTCCCGGTCGGCCTCCCGGGCCGCGATGGAGTGACGCTTGTCGTACTGCTTCTTGCCCTTGGCGAGTCCGAGCTCGACCTTGGCTCGGCCGTCCTTGAAGTAGAGCGACAGCGGGATGAGCGTGTAGCCCTTCTCCGAGATCTTGCGTTCGAGCTTGTCGATCTCGTGTCGGTTCAGCAGCAGCTTGCGGCGGCGTCGGGCAGCGTGATTGGTCCAGGTGCCTTGGCTGTACTCGGGGATGTGCACGTTGTGCAGCCACACCTCGTGTCCGTCCACCTCCCCGAAGCCGTCGACGAGGGAGGCCCTCCCCTGGCGCAGCGACTTCACTTCGGTCCCCACCAGCACGATGCCGGCCTCGTAGGTGTCCTCGATGTGATAGTCGTGCCGCGCCTTGCGGTTCTGGGCGACCGCCTTCTGCCCCTGCTCCCTGACCATGCTGGGCATTCTCGCATCGACGCGGCAGCCTGGGCGAACGGATTGGCCCCCCGACCGGCGCGGGCGGGGTCAGAACCAGTTGAACGGGTCGACCGGGCGACCGTTCTGGAGCACGGTGAAGTGCAGGTGACAGCCGGTGGACCAGCCGGTGGAGCCGACGTACCCGATCACCTGTCCGCGGCTGACCCGCTGGCCGGGCGAGACGATGTAGCGGGCGGCGTGGTTGTAGATGGTGGCCAGGCCGTGGCCGCGGACGAGTCCGTGGTCGATCACGAGCCGGTTGCCCCAGGCCGTCTGGTAGTAGCGCGACATCACGGTGCCGTTCGCGGAGGCGTACAGCGGGGCGCCGCACCCGCCGGTGCCGAAGTCGACGCCGTCGTGCAGCGACCGGTAGCCGTAGATCGGATGGTTGCGCCAGCCGAAGGAGGAGGTGACGTAGCCCTTCACCGGCCAGTTCAGGTAGCCACCGGTGGGGCCGGTCTGCAGGTTGCCCTTGGCGGCGGCCTGTTTCTTGAGCTCCTCGGCGCGCTTGCGCATCCGCTCCTCGAGGCGCTGCTGCTGCTGCTTCAGACGGGCGATGACGGCCAGGTCACGCTTCCTCGCCTTGTCGGCGGCGCGGCGGGCTCGGCTGTGCCGGGAGACCAGGTCGGCCACGCGCGAGGTGGCCGCCTGGGCCTCCTGCTCCAGGGAACGCATCGTGGCCAGGTGATCGGCGGCGGCCTGGCGCCGCTCCTTCACCTGGGCGCGGGTGTCCCGGACCTTGTTGTGTTGCACCGCGAGTTTCACCTCGGCCTGGCGCAGGTTGTCCAGGGTCCGGGCCTCGTGCCCGGCGAAGATCCGCATCGCCTCGGAGGCGCGGATCAGGTCGGCGGGGTCCTTCGCCTCGAGCAGGGTGACGAAGCCCTGCATCATCGGGTCGCCGTCCTTGTACGCCGAGGTGATCACGTGCTCCACGTGCACCGCCTGTTCCTCGACATCTGCGCGACCCTGCCGCAGTTCCTCGCGGGCTACCCGCAGCCGCTCTTCGGCGGCAGCGAGCCGATCGGCCATCCGGGCGTCCTCTGCCCGGGCCTCTGCCAGCCGGGTTCGCGCCGTGGAGAGCCGACTGCGGGCTGTGGAGAGCCGCGCCTCGGCCTGCTCCAGTTGCCGACTGGTGCGGCGTAGACGCTGACTCGACTCGCGGAGGTCGTCCTGGGCGTTGCCGAGTTGGTTGGTGACCTTCCCCTTGCGCTCCTTGAGGTCCTCCAGCTCCGAGGCCGCGGCGTTGGTGCCCACGACGACTGCGGGGACGCCAGCCACCAGCACCAGCGCTGCGAGAGTCGCAGTCGCCCGGTGGCGGAGGGCACGGGGGAAGGAACGCACCTGGTCTGCCTTCGAGTGTTCGGGGAAGAGAACGCTTCGACGTTAGACGACCTTGATCACACTTTTACGTATTTGCGGATAAGTGCGAGTGTCGGCAGCATCGTCAGCATCGGCCCCAGGATGGCGATGCCGGCCACGGCGAAGAGGTACTCGTCCACGCCGATCCAGGGCAGGAAGTCGATGAACACCGAGATCCGTTGGTGGACACCGAAGTACATGAACGCACCCAGCGCCCCGGCAGCCAGCCCGACGCCGATGATCGCCGAGACCAGCGACTCCAGCAGGAACGGCAACGCGATGTAGAGGGTGGAGGCACCCACCAGGCGCATGATGCCGATCTCCCGACGTCTCGCGACCGCGGCGAGACGGATGGTGTTGCCGACCAGCAGGATCGCGGCCAGCACCAGGAATCCGGCGATGCCCAGGGCCCCCCACTTGAGCACGTTGATGGAGGCATAGATCGGCGCCAGCGCGTGTCTGAGGTCCCGGATCGAGGAGACGCCGTCCAGACCGATCACGGCACTGGTGATGCCCTCGAAGTCGCGTGGGTCGACCAGTTCGATCCAGATCGCCTCCGGCATCGAGTCCACGTCGGCGGCAGGGTTGGGGCCGGAGAACGGCTCCTCGCCGAAGATCTCCTTGACCTTCTCGAAGGCCTCCTCCTTGGACTCCAGGTAGTGCCCGGCGACCTCGGGGTTGGTCTCGACGACGTCGAGGATCGCCTCCTTCTGCGCGTCGGTGACCTCCCCGTTGCAACTGGGGTTGTCGTCGCGGTCACGGCAGAGGAAGACGGTGATCTGCAACTGGCTGCCCCAGTACGCCTCGGCTTTGGCAGCCTGCTGGTTCAGCAGCACCCCCAGGCCGACCAGGGTGAGAGAGACGAAGAGGGTGAGTACGACGGCCAGGTGCATCGAGAGGTTGCGGCGAAGGCCCTGGAAGAGCTCGGTGAAGACATAGCGAAGAGGCACGGGGGGTCCTAGCGGTTCGGCAGGCCGTAGACGCCTTGCGCCTCGTCCCGGATGACGGTGCCATGGTCGAGTTCGATGACGCGTTTGCGCATCTGGTCAACGATGCCGGCGTCGTGGGTGGCCATCACCACGGTGGTGCCGGTGCGGTTGATCCGGTCCAGCAGCTTCATGATCCCGACCGAGGTGGTGGGGTCGAGGTTGCCGGTCGGCTCGTCGGCGATCAGGATCATCGGCCGGTTCACGAACGCGCGCGCGATGGCGACCCGCTGCTGTTCACCGCCGGAGAGTTCGTCGGGCATCCGGTGCCCCTTGCCGTCCAGGCCGACCAGTTCCAGGGTCTCCGGCACCACGCGGTTGATGTGGCCGCGGGACTTGCCGATCACCTGGAGGGCGAAGGCGACGTTCTCGGTGACCGTCTTGTTGGGCAGCAGCCGGAAGTCCTGGAAGACGGTGCCGATCTGGCGACGTAGCCGGGGCACCTTCCAGCCGGCCATCCGGTTGATCTCCTTGCCGGCGACGTAGACGCGGCCGGAGGTGGGCCGGTACTCGCGGAGCACCAGGCGCAGGAACGTGGACTTGCCGGACCCCGAGGAGCCGACGAGGAAGATGAACTCCCCCTTCTCGACGTCCACGGAGACGTCACGCAGGGCTGCATGTCCCTGCCCGGGGTAGGTCTTGGTGACCTTCTCGAAGCGAATCACTGGGCCGAGACTACTCAGCGGGTCCTAGTCGACGGTGGCGCCGCGCCGCCAACGGATCCCGGCCTCGAGGAAGCCGTCGATGTCGCCGTCGAAGACTGCCTGGGTCTGGCCGGTCTCGTGCAGGGTGCGCAGGTCCTTGACCATCTGGTACGGGTGCAGCACGTAGCTGCGCATCTGGTCACCCCAACTGGCGGCCACGTCACCCTTGAGTTCCTTCAGGTGCGCCTCTTCCTCGGCCTTCTTCAGCGCCAGGAGTTTCGCCTTGAGGATCACCATCGCACTGGCGCGGTTCTGCAGCTGGCTCTTCTCGTTCTGGCAGCTGACCACGGTGCCGGTCGGCAGGTGGGTGAGCCGGACCGCGGAGTCGGTGGTGTTCACGCTCTGACCGCCGGGGCCGGACGAGCGGTAGACGTCGACCCGGATCTCCTCGTCGGGGATGTCGATCTCGTCGGTCTGCTCCAGCACCGGCACCACTTCGACCGCGGCGAAGCTGGTCTGCCGGCGGCCCTGGTTGTCGAAGGGGCTGATCCGGACCAGTCGGTGGGTGCCGGCCTCGACGCTGAGGGTGCCGTAGGCGTACGGCGCGTGGATCGCGAAGGTGGCCGACTTGATGCCGGCCTCCTCGGCGTAGGAGGTGTCGAAGACCTCGACGGGGTACTTCCGCTGTTCGGCCCAGCGGGTGTACATCCGCATCAGCATCTCGGCGAAGTCGGCGGCGTCCACCCCACCGGCGCCGGAACGGATGATCACCAGCGCCTCGCGGGCGTCGTACTCACCCGAGAGCAGGGTGCGCACCTCGAGCGCCTCGACGGCCTTCTGGACGCGGGTGAACTCGGCCTCGGCCTCGGCCATCGACTCGTCGTCGCTCTCCTCGGCCGCGAGCTGGGTGAGCACCTCGAGGTCCTCGAGTCGATCGTGCAGCGAGGTGAACCGCTCCAGCTCGCCCTGCAGGGCGGAGAGGCGGCCGGTGACCCGCTGGGCGTTGGCCTGGTCGTCCCACAGATCGGGGGCGGCCACCTGCTCTTCCAGATCGGCGATCTCGCTGTTCATGGCGGGGATGCCAAGCACTTGCTCGATGGTCGCCATCGTTGCGGAGAGCTGCTTCAGTCGTGCGTCGAGGTCGGGTGATGCCACGAGAGTCAACGGTACGGCACGCCCTGCAGAACTGTGGACACCGGGCGCTGGAGTTGATAGGGATGGAAGTGCAGGACTGCGGGGAAACACATCGAAACCGACGAATTCGATCGGAAGGTCACGTTATGTCCGCACAAATCGCAGCAAACCTCATCGACTGGCAGACAGGTTTCACCAACGCCTGGACCCAGATCGCCAACTTCGTGCCGAAGCTCGCGATCTTCCTGGTGGTCCTGGTCATCGGCATCCTCGTCTCCAAGGCGGTCTCCGGGGCGTTGGGCAAGGTGATGGAGAGACTCGGCTTCAACACGGTGCTGGAGAAGTCCGGCGCCAATCGGATGCTCGAAGGCACCCAGATCAAGCCGATCGGGCTGATCACCAAGCTCGTCTACTACTTCCTGCTGCTGATCTTCCTGCAGTTGGCGCTGAGTGCGTTCGGGCCGACCAACCCGGTCTCTGCGATCGTCAACGACATCGTCGCCTGGTTGCCGAGCCTGTTCGTCGCGGTAGTCATCCTGGTCGTCGTCGGTGCGATCGCGAACGCGGTGCGCGACCTGATGGGGGCGGCGCTCGCCGCCGTGTCGTACGGCGCGTTGCTGACCCGGATCACCACGGTCTTCATCATGGCGCTCGGTGTGATCGCGGCCCTGAACCAGATCGGTGTCGGCGCCACGGTGACGCTGCCGGTGCTGATCGCGGTGCTGGCCACCATCGGCGGCATCTTGGTGGTCGGTGTCGGCGGCGGCCTGGTGCGGCCGATGACGGCGCGTTGGGAGGGCTGGCTGCAGACGATCAGCTCCGAGGCCTCCAAGGCCCAGGCGCCGCAGAGCCCCGCGGGCGGTGCCCCGATGGGTCAGACCCCGTATGGGGAGGCCCCGCCGAGCCCGCAACCCCCGCAGTACTGACAACGACTGTCGAGAGTCACCCGAGCGGCAACGGAAGGTGAAACACCCACGCCGGGAAGTGGAGGAAGAAGTACGCCGTAACAAGTCCCTCGAGGTTGTGATGGATTGCGAACTCAAAGGTCGCGACCGATACGGCCACGAACGCGACGATGCGCACTGCGGCCGCAGCCGGCGTCCTCCACATCAGCAGTCTCCTTCGAGCTGCTCGCAGCCTACTCGAGGCCCCCGTAGTCGCGGCAAGGTCCGCCGCACCGCGTTGCCCTCCAGGCCGTGAAGGCTGTTGGGCCCATCCCCTCAGCCCACCTTGTCGATCCATCGGGTGAGCCGTCCCTGGGCATCGACTTCGTGAAACGCCGGTGGGCCGGGCACCGGGTCGTCCTGGAGGGTGGCAATCACTTCTGTGGATCCGCGCAACTGCTCCTCGATGCCGGTCGTCCAGTGCACATCGGGGGCCAGGAAACGCTCCAGGCGTGCCCAGTCACGGCGCTCGATGAGCGTCAAGATGTTGCCCACGACAGGGACCTGCTCAGCCACCCCGCATCAGCCCTTCCCGCATCGTGCCCGTACAACAGGTGAGCACAGGGATGGTACTCCCCAGGCGCCGCGCCGCGATGAGCCCGTGTCGCCCGAACACAGCCCGAGGGATTCAGGGCCCGACTGCTCACGCTGCAGGATGCCGACGGGCAGCGGGGCGGCGGCAACACGGCAACACGGCAACCAAGTTCCTGCCATTCCCCCAATCCCGGGACACCGACCTCGGCGCGATGTGACCATGAGGGGACACCCCCCTCTTTGGACCCTTGGAGACCCCATGTCCTCGCTGCTCTTGCGCCGTATCGCCTCGCTCGGGGCGGCCATGGTGCTCGTGGCCTCGCCGCTTCTCGTCCCCACCGCCGCGAACGCTGCCGCCCTCTCCTGCACGGCCAGCGTGTCCGACTCGAATCCCAAGCGGTACTCCAACGTGTACGTACGAGTGAAGACGGCGCCTGCTGCCACGGTCCGAACCGTCGCGCACTACAAGACGACGAAGACCATCAAGAGGGGGAAGGCGAACTCCGTCGGCAGGGCAACCCTCAAGTACTACATCTCGGGAGCCACGCCCGGCTACAGGGTGAAGGTCTCGGTGACTGTCACCAAGAACGGCAGATCGCGCACCTGCGCGACGTCCTTCACTCCGCGTAGGTGACTGGGTAGTTCTGCTCGACGCCTCACTGCCGCAGCCGCAACGAGGCGGACCCGTCCGCCCCCACCCGTGGCGCCTCGGGGGCGAACGGCAACCCGAGCGGCAGCTCCAGGCGAGCACTGAGCCGGACCAGCACCCGGTCACCGGCCACCCGCACGGTCATCTGGAGGTCGTCGTACTGCTGCCCGGCCCCGGTGTCGGTCAGATAGGCCGCCACCGCGGCCCGGGCGGCGGCGGCCTCGATGACCAGGTACTCGTCTCCGCCGGGGAGGACCCCGCCGGTGGTCCCGGAGGAGGACTCGGCCGCGAACAGAGCGGCCCCGTCGGCCAGGTTGTCCAGCCCGGCGCGCTGCAGGTACGCCGCGGAGGCGTTCACGACCACCGCTGCCACCATCATCACCATCACGGCCACCCCGACGATGAACAGCGTGGTCTGTCCCTGCTCGCCGCGACTCATCCGCCGCTCCGGAAGCGGCCCCGGGGCACGGTGTGACTGGCACTCACCGGGATGCTCGGCTGGGCGGAGCCGAAGACCCTGGGCAGCAACGGCAGATCGATCCGTGAGGAGACCCGCACCTCGATCACCGCGCCCGGCGCCAGACAGGAGGAGGGCGAGCAATCCACCTCCAGTGCCCACCGCGGGTCGTCGATCCCCTGATCGGCGTAGGCCAGCGTCACCGCGGCGCGGGCCTGGCGGTGAGCCTCCTCGTCACTACCGGCGACCGAGATCGCCCGACCCGCTGCGCTGGCTGCGGCGGTGGCGGCATAGGCCTCACGTTGCACTTCGAACACGGTCACCATCAGGTAGATCAGCGGCACCAGGAGCAGCAGTCCCAGCCAGGTGAACTCCACCAGCATCGTCCCGGCCTCGTCGCGACGCCGCCTCATGGCACCCGCTCGCGCACCGAGCGTCCGACCGCGGAGACCTCGGTGGCCGGCCCCCACAGACCCAGCGGCGGCACGGTCGCCCGTATCCGGACCTCCAGCACCGCGGCGCCCTCCACCTCGGCGTAGCCCGCGGCGATGTCGTCGGCGAAGCGGGCGGCCAGCACTCGGGAGACGACCTGACGGGCCCGGGCCCTGGCCTCGTCGGGGCCACGGTCGAGACGGGCGCCGTGCCGGGCCGCGTCGGAGGCAGCAGCGTTGAGCGTGTTCCGCACGTGCAGTACCAGGCCGAGGTGGATCAGGCCGAGCAGCAACGGCACCAGGATCATGGCGAGCAGAACGAAGTCGACGACCGCCGACCCCCGCTGGCTCCGACCCCGGCGCATCTCAGCGGACGCTGTTGAGGGCGTCGCTGAGCATCCGACGCAGCTCGGTCTCGGCCACGGCCCAGATCGCCACCACCAGGGCGACGGTCATGATGGTGATCAGCACCCAGCCGGGGACGTCGCCGCGTTCGTCGCGGCCAAGGATCCTGGCGTGCAGGCGGGCGGGCAGATGGTGCATGGGGGTGTTCCTCTCCTCTAGGGCGTGGTCAGGTTCAGGCCGATCAGGCCCGGGTAGAAGGCGAAGACGATGGTGACCGGAAGCACCAGGAAGACCACCGGGACCATCATCAGCACCTCCTTGCGGGCAGCGGTCTCGATCAGTTGTCGTCGGCCGGCTTCGCGTACGTCGGCGGCTTGGGCATGCAGCACGTCGGCGAGCGGGGTGCCGCGTTCGACAGCGACCGCCACACCTTGGGCGAACCGGGCCACCAGAGGCAGTCCGGTGGACGAGGCCATCCGGTCGAAGGCGATCGCCACCGGCATCCCGGTGCGTACCTCGGCCAGCACCCGGGCGAGCTCCTGCGACATCGCGCCTCCGCTGCGGCGTACCACTCGGTCCAGTGCGCTGACCGGGCTCTCGCCGGCGGCGACCGCCAGGGCGAGCAGTTCGGCGATGGTGGGGAACTCGGTGAGGATCTGCCGCTCGCGTGACTTGGCCTGCGAGGTCAGCCAGGTGTCCCGGGCAAGCACGCCGACCACGAACGCGACCGCACCCAGGATCAGCAGTGTCGGGATCCGGGAAGGCTCCCGGAAGGCGCCGATGCCCAACGGCAGTGCGACCACCGCGAGCCCGGCGAAGCCCCAGAGGACCTGCTCCACCCGGAAGGCGGCCACGTCGGTCTCGAGACCGGCCCGCCGCAACCGCTGCCGGACCGCGGTGGCGCCGCCGAGGATCCGGCCCACGGCGTCGGCGGTGGAGCTGAGCGCTGGGCCGAAGACACCTGCCGCGGCGGCCCACGGTCCGGTCTGGGTCGGCGGCTGCGCTCTGGGTACGCCGGCGGGTCGCGGCAGGTCGGCCAGGTGCGGGAGGACCCGGACCGCCAACGAAGGGCGTCGTCTGGCCCAGAGCCGGTCACCGGTGAGCCAGACCCCGAAGCCGAGCATGCCACCGAGCAGCGCTCCCCAGACCATCATGTGAGGATCCGCTGTTCGGTGGGGAGACGGCCGATCCGCATCATCAGCCGGTAGGCGACCACACAGCAGCCGGCACCGCCGGCCAGCACCAGCACGCCTCCGGCCGAGTTGTAGCGGCCGATCACCTCGGGCTGGAAGCAGAGCAGGAACAGCACCAGCCAGGGGGCTGCGACGGCCATCCGTGCTCCGGCGACGGTCCAGGTCTGCCGGGACTCCATCTCGCTGCGGGTGTGGGCCTCGTCGCGCAGGTAGCCGGAGAGGTTGCGCAGCAGGCGGCCGAGTTCGCCGCCGCCGACCTCGCGGGCGACCCGGAGGCCTTCGATGACCCGGTCGCCGACCGGGTCGGCGAGCCGCTCCTTGAGCCGGTCCAGAGACTCACTGAAGCGGCCGGTGAGCTGGTAGTCCAGGGCGAACTGGGTGAACGCCGGCCGCAACGGCTCGGGGCCGCGTTGCCCCAATGCGGCGACCGCCTCTGGCAGCGAGAGCCCCGCCCGGACGGCGGAGGCGAGGTTGTCGACGGCCTCGGGCCATACCTGGGCGAACTCGCGTTGCCGGTTCCGGGCGCGGCTGCTGACCAGGATCACAGGCAGCCAGCCGGCCATGGTGGCGAAGACGATCGCGACCGGCAAGGTCCGCGACAGCACCTGGATGAGGAGCCCGACGGCCAGGGCCGACACCACGCACAGGGTCACGAAGCCGGACGGTGCGACCTGCCCCAGTCCGGCCCGGACCAACAGCGCCCGGAGCCGACCAGTCCGGGTGGCGGTCCTCGCTGCCCGGGGCGGCATCGCCACTGCGGCCCAGATCAACGCCAGGCCGAGTCCGGTGCTGAGCCCAAGGACGACCCCCATCAGGCCGGTCCCAGCAGTTGGTGCACGTCGACCCCGACCCGCGCGTACCGCTCCGGACGGATCGGCATGCCCTGGCCGCGGACCAGCTCACCCGCCGGCCGCACGAAGACCGGCTCGGTCTCGATGATGTCGTTCTCCACCCGCCCGGTGACGGCGACGATCTCGTTGACCCGGCGTACCCCGTCGTTGTCGATGCCCAGGTGCACGACCAGATCCACCGAGCTGGCCACCGTGGGGACCACGAAGCGGGCCGAGATGTTCTCGCCGGCCAGCAACGGCAGCGTGCACATCTTCACGAGGGCCTCGCGGGCGCTGTTGGCGTGCAGTGTGCACATCCCCGGCAGGCCCGAGTTGAGCGCGAGGAGGAGGTCCAGGCACTCCTCGGCGCGGACCTCGCCGACGATGATCCGGCTGGGCCGCATCCGCAGGCTCTCCTTGACCAGGTCCCGCAGCCGCACCTCGCCGGTGCCCTCGAGGCCGACCTGGCGGGTCTGCAACTGCACCCAGTCGGGGTGGTTGAAGCGGAGCTCGTAGACCTCCTCGGCGGAGATCACGCGCTGTCCGCCGGGGATGGCGCTGGCCAGGCAGTTCAGCAGGGTGGTCTTCCCGGCCTGGGTGCCACCGGCGACCAGGATGTTGAGCCCGGCTCGGACACTCGCTTCGAGGAAGGTGGCCGCCCGTGCGCTGAGTGAGCCGAGCTCGACCAGGTCGTTCAGCCCGGTCGCGCGCAGCGTGAACTTGCGGATGTTGACCGCGGTGAACTCCCGAGCGATCCCTTCCAGGACCACATGCAGCCGATGCCCGTCGGGCAGCATCGCGTCCACGAAGGGCTGGCTGATGTCGATCCGCCGACCACTGGCCTTGAGCATCCGCTCCACCAGCTCATTGACCTGGGCGGCGGTGAGCACCAGGTTGGTCAACTCGTGGCGCCCGTGCCTGGCCACGAAGACCCGGCTGGGGTCGTTGATCCAGATCTCCTCGATCTCCGGGTCGTCCAGGAACGGCTGCAACGGGCCGAAGCCGGAGATCCGCGCGAGCAACTCCCCCACCACCGCCGACGGATCGACCAGCGGCGTGACCGCCCCCGAGAGGCTGCGGTCCTCGTGCTCGGCGACGATCTCCTCGACGATCCGACGTACCACGGCAGTGTCCCGCTGCGGATCGACGCCCTGCCTCCGCACCCGGTCACGGACGTCCGCGTCGAAGTGGTCGAGCAGTTCGGCGTGCGCCGGACTGTACGGATGGCTGTACGCCGTAGCCGAGATCATGCGAGCCCCGTCCCGAGATGGAAGTTGATCGTCGCGGACACTCTAAGCGTTCGACACCGGATGGCGACAGCACGACTGTTCATCCTGTGGATGACGCCCGCTGGTCGACCATCGACGATGAGTCGGGGGGTCTCCCTAGGTTCACCGGCATGAACGAATCCACCGCACCGCCCGTGGCGCCCGCCACCTCATTCATCCATAGGACCTGGGTGATCGTCGTTGCCCTGCTCTTCTGTTTCCCCGCCGGCCTGATCTTCCTGTGGCTGCATCCCCGACTGTCGACCAAGGTGAAGGGCATCGTGACCGGCGCCGTCGGCCTCGTCGTCGTGCTGGCCGTACTCAGCGGGGCGGCTGCGGACGAGACGCCGGACACCGTCGGCCAGGCCGACTCCGCCCAGGTGGACGACGCCGGCTCGACCACGACGGTGGACGAGCCCGAACCGGAGCCCGAGCCCGAACCGGAGCCCGAACCGGAGCCCGAGCCCGAACCGGAGCCGGAGCCGGAGCCCGTGGAGCAGGAGGCCGCTGAACCGGCCGAGACTCCCGCGCAGGCGAACGCGCGCCGTTCCGCCGAGCAGTACATCTCCTACACCGCGTTCTCGCGGACGGGCCTCATCGACCAGCTGAAGTTCGAGGGGTACTCCCAGGACGACGCCGCCTACGGTGTGGACGCCATCGAGGTGGACTGGATGGAGCAGGCGGCCAAGTCGGCCGAGCAGTACCTTTCCTATACCGCGTTCTCCCGCTCCGGTCTCATCGACCAGTTGGTGTTCGAGGGCTTCACCCGCAAGCAGGCCGAGCACGGCGCGGACGCGGTCGGCCTCTGAGCTGACGCGGACCGTCCCGACGGGTGGTGACTTAGCGCCGGGTGGGCACGCACCGCCTCAGCTGGGTGTCTCTAGCCCGAGCTAGCCTGGCCCGAGGCGGGCAAAGTCGCGCCGAATCTCGACCCAGACGAAGTCGACCCACTCCGGATTCTGCGTACCGCCGCCGAGGCCCTGTGCCTCGGCGCGGTCATCCAAGTCCGCCAAGTAGGCGGAGAGATCGGCCCATCCCCCAGGCAAACCTAGGAACCACAGACGCTCATGCGGGGCTGGCGGAAACCCGACGGCGACGAGTTCGCCATCGATCTCAGCCCGCTGCTCCGCAACCAGGTTCTCAGACCAGTCCCGCTCGAGGACGCCCTCATCCGACAGTCCCAGGGTCGGCGACGTGGAGCCCGAAGGTCCCGCAGTGACACCTAGGGTGAGTGGGAGCCCACCAGTTCGGCGAAGACGATGACGTTGTCGTTGAAGGTACGAGTTGCGGGGTCCAGCCCACCGCACGTGATCAGTCGCAGTCCCACGTGGTCGATGTCCCCGTACACCTCCTGGGTAGGGAACTCACTCTTGAGATGATTCTCTACCCGCGTGGCACGGAAGGTTGCGACGCTCCCATCCTCTCGGGTGACGATCACCTCGTCGCCGGGGCGGAGCTTCTCCAGATCGCGGAAGACACCCGGCCCCCGCCAGCGCACATGGCCCGCGATGATCGCTGGCCCGAGCTCACCCGGCGTGGGCGCTCCGACGTACCAGCCAGCGGGAAAGCCAGCCGGCGGCACCTCCATCGTCCCGTCCTCCTGCAGCCCCAGACCCATCAGTTCAGAGTCCACGTCGATCGCTGGGATCTGCACCCGGACCGGTGTCGACGCCGCCATGGGTCCCGGCACCACGGACCTCTCGGGCTCCGCGGCACGCGTGGGCGTCACGGAAGGTGTGGCCTCGGCGACAGGCGGTGCCGTGCTCTGCGCGGTCGCGCGCAACGGTTGGGCATCCGATCCATCCGAACAGCCGGCGGTCGCCAGAGCGAGCGTCACCACGGCCGCGAGGGCACCGAGCAGGGTCCGGCGACAGCCGCGCCCGGACCCTGTTGGGTGTTCGTGCTGCACCGGAGTGCCCTCAGGAGCACCAGCGACGCCGTGTCAGGAGCAACGCCACGCCAGCCGCGCCGGCCAGCAGGACACCGGGCAGTAGATATGAGTTGATGGCAGCCGATTGCGCACCGGCGTCACCAGTGTCCACCGGCCCGTCCGGCACGTTCGGGACCTGACCGTCGCCGCCGCCACCGCCACCGCCGCCACCGCCACCGCCACCGCCGCCACCGCCACCGCCGTTTCCGTTGCCGCCGCCATTGCCGCCGTCGCCGTTGCCGTTTCCGCCGTTGCCGTTGCCGTTGCCGTTGCCGTTGCCGTTGCCGTTGCCGTTGCCGTTGCCGTTGCCGTTGCCGTTGCCGTTGCCGTTGCCGTTGCCGTTGCCGTTGCCGTTGCCGTTCCTGCCGTCACACTCGGGCCGAGTGATGGTGTTGCTGTCCATCGTGACAGCGCCATTGCGGGCGAGCACTCGGCCCTCGACCGTGGCGTTGGTGTTCAAGGTGATGCTCTGCAAGGCGAGGATGGTCCCCTGAAAGCTGGTCGTGGTGCCGAGGGTGGCTGAAGTGCCGACCTGCCAGAAGACGTTGCACGCGTCTGCGCCGTTGATCAGAGTGACGCTGCTGTTGGACGCCGTGATGAGGGTGGATCCAGCCTGGAAGACGAAGACCGCATCCGGGTCGCCGCCGCCGTCCAGTGTGATCCCGCCTGTGAGGGAGATCGAGGACGCGGAGTTGTAGATGCCAGGAGTCAACGTTTGGCCCTCGGTGAGGACGGCAGGCGATTCCGCTTCCGGAGGTGTCTGACCAGCGGCGTTGTTGTACGCGTTGACCAGGTCTTCCTTCGCGATCGCTGCCCGACCATCGTCGATGTTGGTGACTCCGTCGAGCTGGGTCACCCCCGCTTGTCCGGCGAACGACGTGCCGGGGGCGAGCCCGATGTCCCCGGTGACCGTGCTCGAGCCGGTGTTGGTGATGGTCGAGCCCGCGAGGATGGCGAAACTCTCAGCAGTGCCGAGCGGCACGACGGTCGCTTGGGCGTGGGCGCTGTTCGCCGGGACCAAGAGTAGGGCGGCCGCACAGAAGCCGATCAGGATTGAGTCACGTGCGTTGTGGAATCGCCGAGGAGTCACCTTCGGACGATGAATCGAGCCATGCATCAAGTACCTCCCGGAGGCTAGCCGAACACGTCCCGAGTCGGGTGGGGTTCGGGGGCGGTCCGCACGAACCCTGATCGACGGCGCCAACAGGGTCGGTGACAACCTCGACCGTCGCCTCCCAGCGAAAGAAGAACCAACTAAGGTTCCTCTGAGCATCGTCCTCAACCTGAGTTATGTCAATAGCGGCGGTACCGTGCCGCTATGGAGGTGCTCACCTGGCTGCTGGACTCCGACCCCGCGCTGCGCTGGCAGGTGCAACGCGACCTGGCCGACGAGCCGCCCGAGGTGTGGCAGGCGACACGGGCCCGGGTCGCCACCGAGGGATTCGGGGCCCGACTGCTCGCGCTGCAGGATGCCGACGGGCAGTGGGACGGCGGGGCCTTCTTCCCGGCCGGCTTCGACTTCGACCGCGTCGAGACCGAGGGGCAGCCGTGGACGGCAACCACCTGGGCGCTCTCCGCGCTGCGCGAGTGGGGGGTGGACGCGGAGCGCCTGGCCGGCACCGCCGATCTGCTGGCCGAGAACAGCCGCTGGGAGTACGACGATCTGCCGTACTGGGGCGGCGAGGTTGACTGCTGCATCAACGCCTGGACGTTGATGAACGGGCTGTGGCTGGGCGCGGATGTCGAGCCGCTGGCGGACTGGTTCGTCGAGCACCGCCTCGCCGACGGCGGCTGGAACTGCGACTGGGTGGAAGGGTCGACCCGCTCGTCGTACCACTCCACGCTCAACTCACTCAAGGGCATGCTCGCCCACCAGGCGGCCACCGGTGGCACCACCGCGACCCGAGACGCCCGCCGCGGCGGCGAGGAGTACCTCTTGGAGCGGCACCTCTACCGGCGCCTCAGCACCGGCGAACCCGTCGCCGACTGGGTGCGTCGCTTCGCCTACCCGTTCCGCTGGTACTACAACGTGCTGAACGCCGCCGACCACTTCAGGGCCGCGGCCCTGCTCGACGGCACCGCCCCGGACCCCAGGATGGCCGAGGCGATCGAGATGATCCGCGCTGCCCGCCAGAGTGACGGCACCTGGCTGCAGGCACGACGGCATCCGGGCCAGGTCTGGTTCGAGGTCGATGTGGCCGGCGGCGAACCCTCGAAGTGGGTGACCTTCCACGCGACCCGGGTGCTGCGCTGGTGGGACGAGGCGGTCCTATGACCGGGGTCTCAATACGCTCGCTGGCGCTCGCACTCGACCGCCGACTGGCCGACTCCGCTGGCGACCGAAAATGTCGGAGGGCTGGTGTTGGCTGGTTCTCATGGAGGCCACGGACCTGACCGAGCTGACGAGCGGGGCACTGCTCGACTTCGCCGGTGCCCAGGCCCGGTCGGTGCGCGTGGCCGAGGTGCAGCTGCTGCGGGCTGGCTACCAGTGGGCGGTGCTGAACAACCCCGACACCCTGCCCGCCACCACGGCCCCGGGCCGCGAGCGAGCCCGTCGCTGGGGCGGCCAGGGCACCCCCGAGGTGGCCGAGTTCGCCGCCGCCGAGTTCGGCGCCCGGCTCGGCGTCTCGCCGTACGCCGCCCGCGCGCTGATCGCCGACGCCCTCGATCTCGAGCACCGGTTCCCGCTGCTGTGGGCACGAGTGCAGGCCCTGGAGGTGAAGGTCTCCTACGCCCGGCACGTGGTCGCCCGAGCCCGGGACCTGACCGCGGCCCAGGCCGGGTACGTCGACGCCCGGGTGGTCGAGTCCGCCGATGGCCGGGTCAGCTGGTCGCGGTTCGAGACCCTCGTGACCGCAGCCGTCGACGCCGCCGACCTCGACGCCGCTCGGGAGCGGGAGACCAAGGCAGCGAAGGCAACCTTTGCCAGGAAGCTGGGCACCGAGAACGCCGGGATGGCCTCGTTCCTGATCCGTGCCGATGTCGCCACCATCGACCTCATCGACGCCGCCGTCACCACCATCGCCAGCAAACTCGCCGCCACCCTTCCCGAGGCCAGCGGCCCCGACGACGAGCGGCCCAGCCCCGACGAGCTCCGCGTCCGAGCGGTGGCCGTGCTGGCCGGCATCGACCTGGCTGACATCGACCTGGCTGGCATCGACCTGGCCGACCTGATGCCGCGGGTCCAACTGTTCGTCCATCTGTACGGCGGCGTCGACGGCACCGGGGTCGCCCGGATCGAAGGCCATCAACCCGTCACCGAGGAGTGGGTCCGACACCACCTGGGCCGCTACGCCAGATTCACCATCCGGCCCGTGTTCCACCCTCACGACCAGGCTCCCGTCGATGCCTGGGAGATCCCCGACCGACATAGACAGGCCGTGCGCCTGATGACGCCGGCCGATGTCTTCCCCTACGCATCCTCGGTCAGCCGCGGGATGCAGATCGATCACACTGTCCCCCACGCGGCGGGCGGTGTCTCGGGCATCGGCAACTACGGTCCTATGACCAGCCACCACCACCGGATCAAGACCTTCACCCGGTGGCAGGTCAAGCAGCCCTTCCCAGGCATCTACCTCTGGCAGGACCCACACGGCCACACCTACCTCGTGGACCACACCGGCACTCGAGCGATCGCGACCGACCCGCGCGACCAGACCGCTGCCTGAAGGACCCGCCGACCCTGAGCCGACCTCAGGGGCGACCCGGGGGCAGGCCCGGGGAGGTACCCGAAGCGCCCATCGGGTCATCCGCGACATCGTGACGGTCATGATCACAGTCGAATCCCTGACCAAGCGGTACGGCGGGCTCACCGCCGTCGACCACGTCTCGTTCACCGCCCAGCCCGGCCGAGTGACCGGCTTCCTCGGCCCCAACGGCGCCGGCAAGTCCACCGCAATGCGGGTGATGGTCGGCCTCACCGAGGCCACCGCCGGTCAGGCCACCATCCTGGGGCGCCGCTACACCGACCTGCCCAACCCCGGGCGCGAGGTCGGCGTACTCCTGGACGCCTCCGCCCAACATGCCGGCCGCACCGGCCGCGAGATCCTGACCATCGCCGCCAAGACGATGGGCCTGCCCACCTCTCGGGTGGACGAGATGCTGGCCCGGGTCAGCCTCACCGACACCGAGGCGACCCGGCGGGTCCGCAACTACTCCCTGGGCATGCGGCAGCGCCTCGGCATCGCCACCGCGCTTCTCGGCGACCCGGAGGTGCTGATCCTCGACGAGCCGGCCAACGGCCTCGACCCGGCCGGCATCCGCTGGATGCGGGACCTGCTCCGAGACTTCGCCGACGCCGGCGGCACCGTGCTGCTCTCCTCGCACCTGCTGCACGAGATCGAGGCGATCGCCGACGACATCGTGGTCATCGGCCAGGGCCGGATCGTCGCCGAGGGCACCATCGCCGAACTGCTCGCCAGCGCCAGCACCCGGGTGTGCGCGGCCGATGTCACCGCCCTGGCCACCGCACTCGCCGCGGCCGGGCACGAGGTGACCCTCACCCCCGATGGCGCCGTGCAGACCGATGCCACCCCCGCCGCGGTCGGCGAACTGGCGCTCGCCGCCCGGATCGCCCTCACCGAACTACGCGCCAGCGACGGCGCCCGACTGGAAGAGATGTTCCTCGAGCTCACCGCTGACACCCAGCGCGAGAGCCGACTCACGGACCTGGAAGGAGCGGCATGAGCACCGCACTACTGACCCCCACGGAGGCACCCGCAGCTCCGCGTCCGCGGACCGCCCCGGCGCCGATCCCGTTCACCCGACTGGTGGGCGTGGAACTGCGCAAGATGTTCGACACCCGCAGTGGCCGCTGGCTGCTGATCACCATCGCCGCGCTGGCCCTGGTGGCCACCGCCGCGGTGATCGCGTTCGCACCGGCCGAGTTCATCACCTTCGAGTCGTTCGCCACCGCGGTCGGGGTGCCGGCAGGCAGCCTGCTGCCGATCGTCGCCATCCTCGCGGTGACCAGCGAGTGGAGCCAACGCACCGGACTCACCTCGTTCACCCTGGTGCCGCGCCGCGGCCGGGTGCTCGGCGCCAAACTCGTCGCGACCGTCCTGGTCGGCGTGGTGGTGGTCCCGGTGATGCTGGCCATCGGGTCACTGGGCAACCTGCTCGGCGCCGCCATCCACGGCATCGACCCGGTCTGGGACACCTCGGCGCAGATCCTCGCGCAGAACGTCGCCGCGTTCGTGCTGGTGATGTTGATCGGCTTCACGCTGGGCGTGCTGATCCGCAACTCACCGGGCGCGATCGTCGCCTACTTCGTCTACTCCCTGGTGCTGCCGGGTCTGCTCGCCGCGCTGGCCGCGTTCCAGGAGTGGTTCCGCGACATCCACCTGTGGGTGGACTTCAACATGGCCAGCACCGTCCTCTACGACGAGCACCCCACCGGCGAGCAGTGGGCCCAGCTGGGTGTCTCCGGACTGATCTGGCTGGTCATCCCGCTGGCGCTCGGGCTTTGGCTGGTGCGACGTAGCGAGGTCAAGTAGGGCACATGAGTCAGGTGCGGCACCCGGATGTCCCGGGCGCCGCACCTGTGCGCGTCACCAGCTCGACTTGGTGATGCCGGGCAGTTCGCCGTCGTGGGCCATCGTCCGGAACCGGATCCGCGAGGTGCCGGTCTTGCGCAGGAAGCCGCGCGGCCGGCCGTCGACCTGATCCCGGTTGCGCAGCCGCGTCGGCGAGGAGTCCCGCGGCAGCTTCGACAACTGCGCGACCGCCTCGGCCAGCTCGGCCGAACCCGGCTCGGCGCGGCGGACCTGCTCCTTGAGCTCGGCGCGCCGCTCGGCGTACTTGGCGACCACGGCCTCCCGACGCTTCTGGGCGGCGATCTTCGACTGCTTGGCCATCAGCGCTCCTCCTTGAACATCACGTGCTGTCGGATCACCGGGTCGAACTTGCGCAGCTCCATCCGGTCGGGGTCGTTGCGGCGGTTCTTCTTGGTGACATAGGTGTAGCCCGTCCCGGCCGTCGACCGGAGCTTGATGATCGGGCGGATGTCGCTGTTCTTGGCCATCAGAACTTCTCTCCTCGCACGCTCAGGTCGGCGATCACGGCGTCGATGCCGCGCCGGTCGATGATGCCGATCCCCTTGGCGCTGACCCGCAGCGTGACTTGGCGACCCAGGCTCGGCACCCAGTAGCGCTTGCGTTGCACGTTGACGTCGAAGCGCCGCTTGGTGCGGCGATGACTGTGCGACACGTGGTGGCCGAAGCCCGGCGTGGCGCCGGTCACCTGGCAGTGACGTGACATGACGTTCTCCCGTCTGGCATGATTGGTAATGATTCTCATTCTAGCATCAGGAGAGCGCATGAAGCAGGGCATCCACCCGGAGTACCGACCGCTGGTGTTCCGGGACCGGTCCACGGGCAAGCTGTTCCTCACCAAGTCGACCAGGACCAGCGACCACACCGTCGAGATCGACGGCCAGACCTACCCCGTCGTCGACGTGGACGTCAGCAGCGACAGCCACCCCTTCTGGACCGGCAAGGCGAAGCTGATCGACTCCGAGGGACGTGTGGAGGCATTCGAGCGTCGCTACGGGAGGAAGGGATGAGAACCGGTGTCGTCCTGGTCAGCGGGGTCGACCCGGCACCGATGGCCAGCGCCCTGGTCTCCCTGCAGTGGGACCTGGCCCGCGCGGTCGCGGTGCGCCACCACATCGACCCGGACCGCAGCGTCCTGGAGCGAGTGGTCAGCGACGCCTCCGGAGTCATCGAGCACGAGGAGATGCTGCTGGAGCACGCCTGCGTCACCTGCGCGCTGCGTGAGGACATCGTGCCCACCCTGGAACGACTGGCCGCGGACGGGCGCTGGGATTCGATCATCGCGCACCTGCCGATCGGCTGCGAGGCCTTCCACGTCGGCCACGTCCTCGCCCTCGACGCCCGCCTCTCCCGTCGCCTCAAGGTGACCAGCATCGTCGCAGCCCTGGACGCGGACACCCTCGTCGAGGACCTGCTCGGGGACGACCTGCTGTCCGAGCGCGGATGGCACAGCTCCGAGGACGATCGCCGCGGCGTCGGTGAGGTGGCCACCGCCCAGGTCGAGTACGCCGATCTGGTGGTGCTCGCCGGCACCCCCAACGACAGCGCCCATGCCCTGGTCCGCACCCTGGCCCGCCCCGACGCCGAGGTGATCGTCGGCACCGAGCAGCTCACCGGCGTGATGGCGGCCGACCACCGGCACAGCCACACCCGCAGCCACGCCTGGACCTCCCCCACCCGAGTGATGGACCTGCCGGCACCCGCCTCGGACGCGGTCTGGCAACTCGAACTCACCTCGCACCGCGCCTTCCACCCGGACCGACTGCTGGAGGACCTGGAGCGGCTGGGCGCCGGTCGGCACCGGTCCCGTGGCTGCTTCTGGCTGCCCACCCGCCCCGAGGTGGCCTGCGTCTGGGAAGGCTCCGGCGGCCAACTCAGCATCGGCACCGGCGAGCCGTGGGGACGCCGCCCGGCTCGCACCCGACTGGTGCTCACCGGCGTCGGCACCGCCCCCGCCCACCTGACCGAGGTCTTCGAGGGCCTGCTGCTGCAGCCCACCGAACTGGCCGACCTGCCCCGCTGGACCGGCGTCTACGACGACGGCTTCGAGCCGTGGCTCGGCCCGATCCGCGATATCGCCTGAGAGAAGGAACCCCATGGCAGTCCCGAAGCGACGCATGTCGCGCAGCAACACCCGCCACCGCCGGTCCCAGTGGAAGGCCTCCGCGCCCGACCTGGTCCCGGTGACGGTCAACGGCGTGGAGCACCGCGTGCCCCGCCGGCTGATCAACGCCGTCCAGCGTGGCCTGATCGACCCGACCACCGGCCAACGACTCAAGGAGATCCGATGAAGGTCCGCAACTCGATCCGCTCGTTGAAGAACCAGCCCGGCGCCCAGGTGGTCCGCCGCCGCGGACGGATCTACGTGCTCAACAAGCAGAACCCGCGGATGAAGGGCCGCCAAGGCTGAACGGGGCCCCCTAGACTCGGTGCCGTGCAGACGGCCGACGACTTCTGGAGCGGGTTCGCCACCGACCCCCGCGACTCCGACGGCGGCTCCCTGCTCGCCTCCGACGCTGACCGGGACCGGGTCAACGACCTGCTCCGGGAGGCCCTCAGCGACGGCAGGCTCACCCTGGGCGAGTACGACGAGCGCAGCACCAGCGCGCTGGGAGCGCGCACCCTGGGTGAACTGCCGGGACTCGTGGCGGACCTGCTGCCCCCGCGTCGGCCCGGCACACCCGGCCTGATCGCGGCTACCCCGACCGATCTGGAGTTGCGCGCCGTCGCCGCCTTCCAGCGGGGCCGGCGCGAAGCGGTGTCCAGCTTCCTGATCCCGAGCATGGTCTGCCTGGTGATCTGGGCGGTGGTGATGCCCGGCGGCTTCTTCTGGCCGGCCTTCGTGATGCTGGCCACCGGCGTGAACCTCGTGCAGACCCTGGTGCGTCGCGAGGACATCATCGCCAAGCATCGCGCCAAACTCGAGCGCAAGCAGGCCAAGGAACTCGGTCGGGCGGCCAGCGAGGACCCCGAGGACGACAGCCAGAGCTGACCGGGTCCGGCTGTCGGGTCAGAGTCGGAACAGGTCGCCGTGGTCGGCGACCCTGGCCAGCACCGCGTCCGGGCCGAACTGCTCCAGCGCCAGCGGATCCTCCGCCCCGGCCGCCACCTCGTCCCAGGTGATCGGGGCAGCCACCTGGGGTCGGTCGGTGCCGCGCAGCGAGTACGGCGACACAGTCGTCTTGGAGGCTGCGTTCTGCGACCAGTCCAAGAAGACCTTGCCGCGCCGCCTCGCCCTGGTCATCGTCGCGGTGACCAGGTCACCCCGCTCCCGCTGCAGTTCCTCGGCTATCTGCCGGGCGAGGGCGCTGGCGGCTTCGGCGCTGGCTGCTTCGGCGCTGGCTGCTTCGGTGCTGGCGCCGCCGGGGAGCGCGGCGTACACGTGCAGGCCCTTGCTGCCACTGGTCACCGGGAGCGCCGCCAGCCCGTGCTGGGCGAGCCGGTCACGGACCAGCAGCGCGACCTCGCAGCACTCCGGCAACCCGGCAGGCTCACCAGGGTCGAGGTCGATCACCAGCCGGTCGGGCGACCGCGGCGTGCCGTCGGTGTCCGCCTGCCACTGGTGCACGTGCAACTCCAGCGCGGCCAGGTTGGCCAGCCAGGTCAACGTGGCCAGGTCGTCCACGATCGGGAACACCAGGTCCCCGGGCCCCGACCCGGACCGTGACCCGGTGGTGGGCACGGTGACCGTGCGCACCCAACTCGGCGTCCCCGCCGGGGCGTTCTTCTCGAAGAAGCTCGGCTCCGCCACTCCGTGCGGCCACCGGATCCGGGTCACCGGGCGGCCGGCCAGGTGCGGCAGCAGCACCGGCGCCACCTGGGCGTAGTAGTGCAGCACCTCGGCCTTGGTGGTCCCGGTGACCGGATAGAGGACCTTGTCCAGGTTGGTCAGTTTCAGCGTCCGCCCCTCGACGTCGACGAAGACCTCGCTCACTCGCTCCCCCTCCCCCGGTCCGGCAGGTCGCTGCGCAACCCGACGTACGACGGCTGGCGCAGTCGTCCGTTGGCCGACCTGCCGAGCGCCTCGACGTCGACGTACAGCAACGGCTGCACCCACCGCGCGCCCGACGCGTCCGCGGTCGGCACCTCGTCGGCGAACGGCGACGCCGGCCCGGGCAGCATCAGCTCCCGCAACTGTCGCGCCGCCCGGCCACTGAGGCCGCTGCCCACCCGGCCCCGGTAGCGGAGGCCGTCGGGGGTCGGTTCGCCCACCAGCAAGGCGCCCAGCCGGTCGGCGCTGCCCACCTCGGGGCGCCACCCGCCGACCACGAACGTCTCCCGTCGACGATGCGCGAACTTCAGCCAGTCCCGGCTCCGGACGCCCGACTGGTAGCGGGCCTCCACCCGCTTGCTGACCACCCCCTCCAGTCCCTGCTCGGCGGTGGCGGCCAGCAGCGTCGCACCATCCTCGTAGACGTCGGGCACGTGCACGCCGGCCAGGTCCAACTCCTCGAGCAGGGCGCGCCGACGATGCCACGGCTCGTCGACGAGCTCCCGGCCGTCCAGCCGGAGCAGGTCGAAGACGAGGAAGTGCGCCGGATGCCGCCGCGCGAGGACAGCCACTCGCCGCGGGTCCCGGGCATGCATCCGGTGCTGCAGCGCAGCGAACGACGGGCGACCGTCGATCAGCACCACCAGTTCGCCGTCCAGCAGCAGGTCCCGTCCGACCAATCCGGCCAACTCGGGGTAGCCAGCCGTGGCGTCGTTGCCGTTGCGGGTGCTCAACCGCAGCCGAGCAGCGGTGACGTCAGCCAGCAGCCGCACGCCGTCCCACTTCACCTCGTGCCGCCACTGGTCGCCGACGGGCACCCGGTCACCCGGAGTGGCGAGCATCGGTCGGAGCATGGGACCCATCCTCTCGGATACCGTGGTCACATGCGGGCCATCTGGAAGGGTGCAGTGTCGTTCGGGCTGGTCAACGTGCCGGTGAAGCTCTACTCGGCGACGGAGAGCCACGACGTCTCCTTCCGTCAGGTGCACGTCACCGACGGTGGCCGGATCCGGTACCAGCGGATCTGCTCGCTGGACGGCGAGGAGGTGCCCTACTCCGACATCGCCAAGGGATACGAGACCGAGGACGGCGAGATGGTGGTGCTCACCGACGAGGACATGGCCGGCCTGCCGGCCACCTCCAGTCGGGAGATCGCGGTGGAGCGCTTCGTGCCCGCGGAGCAGATCGATCCGCTGCTGTTCGAGAAGTCCTACTACCTCCAGCCCGAGGGCACCGGCGCCAAGCCGTACGCCCTGCTGCGACAGGCCCTGGAGGAGTCCGACCGGGTCGCCGTGGTCACCGTGGCGTTGCGGCAACGCACCACCCCGGCGGTGTTGCGGGTCCGCGACGACGTGATCGTGATGCAGACCCTGATGTGGCCCGACGAGATCCGCTCCCCCGACTTCGGCGTCGACGTGGACGAGGTCAAGGACGCCGAGGTGGAGATGGCCCGGATGCTGGTGCAGACCCTCTCCGGCGACTTCGACCCCGACGAACTCACCGACGACTACGCCGAGGCGGTCCAGTCTCTGGTGGAGGCCAAGATCTCCGGCGGGGAGATCACCCGCCCCGAAGCGACCAGCACCGGATCGGGTGAGGTCGTCGACCTGCTCGCCGCCCTGCAACGCTCGGTCGCCGAGGCCAAGAAGGCCCGCGAGGCGGGCTGAGGTCAGCCGCGCTTCGCGGCGGAGGAGTCGGGCAGCGACCTGTCGGCCAGGTGGAAGAGCAGGTCGCTCAAGCGCGGTGCCACCAGGTTCAGCACCTCGGCGGCGGACCCGGCCAGCGTGTTCACGGTGATCGGCCGCTCCTCCAGCGCCTTCACGATCGTCTCGGCGGCGCGCGCCGGCGTGTGTCCCCGGCCGGCGTACGCCTCGGTGGGGGCCACCATCGGCGTCTGCACCAGCGAGACCCGGATGTTGGTGAACAGCACGTTGTCGCCGTAGGTCTCCCGGCCCGCGATCCGGGCGAAGGTGTCCAGGGCCTGCTTGGAGGCGATGTAGGCCGCGAACTTGGGGGCCTTGATCTGGTTGCCCCAGGTGACGATGTTGACCACGTGCCCGAAGCCGCGCTCACGCATCGTCGGCAGCAGCCCCATCGTGAGCCGCACCGGACCGAAGTAGTTGATCGCCATCGTCCGCTCGAAGTCGTGGAAGCGGTCATAGGAGAGCCGCAGCGATCGACGGATCGACCTGCCGGCATTGTTGACCAGGTGATCCACGGCACCATGCGCGGCCAGCACCTCGGCCACCAGGTCGTCGATGGCGTCGAGGTCGGTGAGGTCGCACGGGTACGTCGACACCTTGCCGCCTGCCTCGGTGATGGTCGCGGCGACCCGCGCCAGCTCCTCGGGCCGTCGGGCCACCAGCAGCACGTGCGCCCCACGCTCGGCCACCGCGTACGCGGTCGCCTCCCCGATCCCCGACGACGCGCCGGTGATCAGCACGGTCCGACCCTGCAGCGGGCTGGGTGCACCGGTGACGCGCCGGACGACTCCGGTGACCCGGGCGAGCGGGGTCTGCAGCAGCGTTCTCACACCAGAAGGCTACGCACCACGCGCAGGCCGACCGACATCCGGGCGAGGTCGACCTGCTCCTCGCTGCAGATCTCGTGCAGCGTGTCGACCGCCTTGGTCACCTGAGCTCCGTCCTCCTCGTCGGTGCGGGTGAGGGCCTGGGCGGTGAGCTGGGCGTGCACGTGGTGCAGGTCGTCGCGCAGCGTGGCCCGCGCCATCGTCTGCCACCGGTCGTCACGCGGCAGTTCCAGGATCCGGCCCAGCAACAGCGACAGCCCCAACCGCTCGGCGATCGCGAAGTGGGTGCGGGCCACCTCGACCGGGTCCAGTTCCAGCGTGGACGCGTTGTCGACCACGCCGAGCAGCATGTACGCCGGCGGCAGCACCGCCACCTGCCCGGCCAGCTCCTCGGGCACCCCGGCAGCGACCAGCCGGGTGTGCCGCTTGATGAAGGACTGCAACTCCCGCCCGGTCATCACCTCCGGGAGCTGGGCCATCACCTGGCGCACCCGCTCACCGAAGAAGTCCACACACGCCTCCGCGTCCAGCGGCTGCTTGCGGTTGTTGACCAGCCAGCGGGAGGCCCGCTCGACCAGGGTGCGCATCTCCATCCGCATCCGGGTCTGCACGGCCGCGTCGAGGCGGTTGTCCCAGGCCGCGATCTCGGTGCGCAGCTCGTCGGAGCCGAAGATCTCGCGGGACACGAAGCTGGCCGTGGTCAGGTCGGCGGCACTGAGGCCGGTCTCCCCCGACAACCGCGGCCAGAACGTGATCCCGGCGCAGTTGACGAGCTCGTTGACGACCTGGGTGACCACGATCTCCCGACGCAGCGGGTGCGCATCCATCCGGGCCCGGTGCTGGTGCCGCATCTGGGAGGGGAAGTAGGAGTAGAGATAGCTGCGCCAGAACGGGTCGTCGGGCAGGTCGGAGGCCAGCAGGTCCTCGGCCAGCACGATCTTGGTCCAGCTCATCAGCACCGACAGCTCCGGCAGGCTCAACCCCTCCTTGGCGTCCAGTCGCCGGCGCACCTCCTTGGCGTCGGGCAGGCCCTCCAGTTCGCGGTTGATGACCCCCTTGGAGACCAGCTTCCGGATCCAGTCCTCGTGCACGTGCAGCAGCGGCGCCGAGTTCGCGTCCGCGTTGGCCAGCGCCAGGTTCTGCTCGTAGTTGTCCCGCAGCACCAGGTCGCCGACCTCGTCGGTCATCGACGCCAGCAGCTCGTTGCGCTGCTTGCCGGTCAGGTCCCCGTCGGCGACCAGCCGGTCCAACAGGATCTTGATGTTCACCTCCCGGTCGGAGGTGTCCACACCGGCGGAGTTGTCGATGAAGTCGGTGTTGAGCCGACAGCCGGCACGAGCCGCCTCGATCCGGCCGAGTTGGGTCAGCCCCAGGTTGCCGCCCTCGCCGACACAGCGCACCCGCAGGTCCTGCCCGTCCACCCGGATGGCGTCGTTGGCCTTGTCGCCGGCGTCGGCGTGGCTCTCGGTGGACGCCTTCACGTAGGTGCCGATGCCACCGTTCCAGAGCAGGTCCACCGGCGCCATCAGGATCGCCTTCATCAACTCGGCGGGCGTCATCCGCACCACGTCGTCCGCCAACCCGAGCGCGTCCCGGACCTGCGCCGAGATCGGGATCGACTTGGCGGCCCGGCTGTAGATGCCACCGCCCTCGGAGATCAGCGCGGTGTCATAGTCCTGCCAACTCGACCGCGGCAGCTCGAAGAGCCGCTTCCGTTCGGCGTACGACGTCGCCGCGTCCGGCTCCGGGTCGAGGAAGATGTCGCGGTGGTCGAAGGCGGCCACCAGCCGGATGTGCTCGGAGCAGAGCATCCCGTTGCCGAACACGTCACCGGACATGTCGCCGATGCCGACGACGGTGATGTCCTCACGCTGACAGTCGGTGCCCATCTCCCGGAAGTGACGTCGTACCGACACCCAGGCGCCGCGTGCGGTGATCCCCATCGCCTTGTGGTCATAGCCCACCGACCCGCCGGAGGCGAACGCGTCACCGAGCCAGAAGCCGTAGTCGGCCGCGACCGAGTTGGCGATGTCGGAGAAGGTCGCGGTGCCCTTGTCGGCGGCGACCACCAGGTAGCTGTCGTCGTCGTCGTGGCGGACCACGTCCAGCGGCGGCACCACCTGGTTGTCGACGAGGTTGTCGGTGACGTCGAGCAGCCCGGAGATGAAGGTCCGGTAGCAGGCCACTCCCTCGGCCAGCCAGGCGTCACGGTCGCTCGAGTCGGGCAGGTTCTTGGCGAAGAAGCCGCCCTTGGCGCCCACCGGGACGATCACCGTGTTCTTCACCATCTGGGCCTTGACGAGGCCGAGGATCTCGGTCCGGAAGTCGTCGCGTCGGTCCGACCAGCGCAAGCCACCGCGGGCCACCGAACCGAACCGCAGGTGCACGCCCTCGACCCGAGGGCTGTAGACGAAGATCTCGAACTTGGGTCGCGGCTCGGGCAGATCCGCGATCGAGGAGGGATCCAGTTTGAACGAGATGTACGACTTCACCTCCGCGCCGTCGCGCTGGAAGTAGTTGGTGCGCAGGGTGGCGGTGATGATGCCGAGGTAGGACCGCAGGATCCGGTCGTGATCCAGGCTGACCACGTCGTCGAGGGCGGTGCCGATGTGGCCGGTCAGAGTCTCGGTCAATTGGGCGCGATCGCCGCCGGCGGTCGGGTCGAACCGGGCCTCGAAGAGCTGCACCAGCAGCCGTGTCAGGTCGGCGTTGCTGCGCAGCGCGTCCTCGATGTAGTCCTGGGCGAACGGGGTGCCGCCTTGGCGCATGTACTTGGCGTAGGCGCGCAGCAGGGTCGCCTGCCGCCACGTCAACCCGGTGGCCAGCACCAGGGCGTTGAACCCGTCCGTCTCGTTGCGCCCCTGCCAGATCGCCTGCAGCGCATCGGTGAACAGGCCCCGGGACGCTGCCGGACGCGCGGTGGGGTGGCGCAGCCCGAAGTCGTAGATGTACGACGTCCGGGGCAGCCCCACCAACTCGTAGGGCCGCTCGTCGACGACCTCCACGCCCATCGACGACAGCATCGGCAGGATCTCCGACAGCGACAGCGGCCCGCCGACGCGGAACACCTTCAACCGCGCCTCGTCCCGGCCGGCGTCGACGGGCTGATAGAGCAGCAGGTCCATCCCGGTCCCGTCCGGGCCCAGCTCGATCGCCTCCAGTCGGCCCAGGTCCACCGCCGCCGCCCGGGCGCCGAAGTCCTCCTTGTAGGCCTCCGGGAAGGAGTCGGCGTACGCCCGACCCAACCGGGCCCCGTCGGTCTCGCCGTACTCGCCGATGACCGCGGTCAGGAAATCGTCGCGCCAGGAGCGGGCCGCCTCGATCAACCGGCGCTCCAGGTCGTCGGTGTCCACCTCGCCGATGAGCTGCCCCTTCGGCGGCCGCACCACGAAGTGCACCCGGGCGGTCAGCTCCTCGTTGACCCGGGCGGTGAACTCGACGGTCTCCCCGCCCAGGTGCTGCTTGAGCAGTTCGGCGAACTTCTTCCGGACGGTCGTGTTGTAGCGCTCCAGCGGCAGGTAGATCAGGCAGGAGAGATAGCGGCCGTAGATGTCGCGGCGCACGAAGAGCCGCAACGCCCGGCGCTCCCGGGTGTAGGTGACCGCCTGGGCGATCGGCGCCAACTCCTCGATGGGGGCCTGGAAGAGCTCGTCGCGGGGGTAGTTCTCCAGCGTGTTCATCAACGCCTTGCCGGCGTGGCTCCCCGCGGTGAAGCCGGCGGCCTGCATCACCGCCTCGGCCTTCTCCCGCAGCAACGGGATCCGGCTCAGCGACTCGGTGTAGGCGGCGCTGGAGAACAACCCCAGGAAGCGCCGTTCGCCGACGACCTCGCCGGCGTCGTCGAAGACCTTCACCCCCAGGTAGTCCAGATACACGGGACGGTGCACGGTCGCCTTGGAGTTGGCCTTGGCCAGCACCAGCACCTTCGACTCCCGGGCGCGCTCACGGACCGGGGCGGGCAGCGACGAGAACGAGATGGACTCGTCGGTCTCCGCGCGCAGGATCCCCAGCCCGCTGCCGGCCACGGTGCGCAGCAGCAGGTCGTCGCCCTCGCCCTCCAACCGGTACTCGCGATAGCCGAGGAAGGTGAAGTGGTCATCAGCCAGCCACTCCAACAGTGCGGCGGCCTGCTCGACCTCCTCGGTCGGCACCGGCGGCGGCGCGAACCGGAGCTCGGCCACGATCTCGGCGGCCCGATCGGTCATCGCCGGCCAGTCCTCCACCGCCGCCCGGACATCCCCGAGCACCTTCAGCAGTTCGCGCTCGAGCGCGTGGACGTCCTCGTCCTCCCCGATCCGGTCGATCTCCAGGTGCATCCACGACTCTCGCAGCGCCCCGACCGACTCGCCGGCCGGCGCCATCGACAACAGCTCGCCCGACTCGTCACGGAGCACGTCGAACTGGGGGTGGATCACCGCGTAGATGTCCCGCTGCTGCTGGGTGAGGAGCACGCTGACCGAGTCGACGAGGAACGGCATGTCGTCGGTGACCACCTCGACCACCGAGTGACCGCCCGCCGACCAGCCGTCGGTGGGCACGCTCGGCGTGAACACCCGGACGCAGGCGGTGCCGGCCGGGCGGCTGCCGGCGAGTCGGTAGTGGGAAACCAGGGCGCCGTAGACGTCGGCCTCGGAGCGCTCGACCATGTCGTCGGGGGACACGTGCCGGTAGTAGGCGACCATCAGATCGTCGACGCTGTCCAGATCGGGGCCACCGGACCCATGGCGTTGCCGGGCCAGCTCGGCGGCCCGTGCGATCAGTTCTGACTTGGTGGCGTCCAGAGGCGAGTGCACCCTTGCGACCCTAGAGCCAGTGTGACGTCCGACACAATCACCCACGGCGGCGGCACGAGGCACAATGACGCCCATGAAGTTCACCCATCGAGTCCACTACAGCGCCGACATCGAGCAGGTGCAGGCGATGCTCACCGATCCGGCGTTCCGGGAGAAGGCGTCCCGGGCCCAGCAGGTGACCGCGCTCGACGTCTCCGTCACCGACGGCCATGTGCTGATCGAGATGACCAAGCCCGCGGTCGGCATCCCGGCGGTCGCCCGCAAGATCACCGGCGACGAGATCAAGGCGGTGCAGGAGGAGCACTGGGGAGAGGACCATTCGGCCACCTTCGCAGTGAGCGCCCCGGGCAAGCCGGGCGCCATCAACGGCGTACGACGGCTCGTCTCCGACGGCTCCGGCACCTGGGACACCTTCGAGGGCGAGGCCAAGGCCAAGATCCCGGTGATCGGCGGGAAGATCGAGGCAGTGATGCGCGACCAACTGGTGGATGGCTGGAACACCGAGGCGGTCGTCGGCGCCGCCTGGCTGGCGGGTGAGCGCTGATGGCGACACGTTTCACCGTCGAGGTGCGCTACGACGCACCGACAGCCCGGGTGCGGGAGATGCTCACCACGGCCGCCTTCCGCGCGGAGGTCTGCGACCGCCAGCATGCGTTGCGCCACGACGTCGCCGTGGACGGCGACCGGGTGCGGGTCGAGCAGGTGCAGGCCGCTGACGGAGTGCCGTCGTTCGCGAAGAAGCTCGTCGGATCCGAGATCACCATCATCCACACCGAGACGTGGGTCTCCGCGACCGAGGCCGAGGTGCGCGTCGAGATCCCCGACAAACCGGGCAACATCAGCGGCCGCCTCAGTCTGCTGGAGTCGGCGGGGGCGACCACCCAGTCGGTGCACCTGGACATCTCTGCGAGGATCCCGCTTGTCGGATCGAAGATCGAGGGACTGATCGCGAAGCTCCTGGAGAAGGCTTATGCCCGGGAGCACGAGGTCGGTCAGGAATGGTTGGCACGCCCGTGAAGTTCCACAAGCAGATCGAGTTCAACGGCGACCTGGAGACCGTCGCCGACATGCTGGCGAACCGGGACTTCCGCGAGCAGGTCGCCCAGGCGGCCGGCGCCTCCACCTGGGAGATCAGCGTCGTCGACGAGGGCGGCCAGACCGTCGCCACCGTCGACACCAAGCAGCCCTCCACCGGGATGCCCGCCGTGGTCCGCAAGGTGATCGGCGACGAGTTCGAGATCAGTCAGGTGGAGCGCTGGACGAGCCGGGACTCCGGCACCCTGGAGGTGTCCATCCCCGGCAAGCCCGGCTCGATCACGGGCACGGTGCGGCTCACCGAGGCCGGTGGCGTCACCACGCAGACCGTGGACGCGCAGATCACCGTGAAGATGCCGCTGGTCGGCGGCAAGGTGGAGCAGATGATCGCTCGGGTGCTCGGCGGGATCCTCAAGCTCCAGGCTCGGGAGGGGAATCAGTGGCTGAGTCGCTGACCTCGGCCTCCGCCGCTCGGTCGCGCCGCCGCTGAGCGAACACCACCGCCCCCAGCACCAGGAACGGCCCGAAGGCCAACACCACGGTGAGCGCCTGCTCGATCGGGTGCAGCGCTCCCAGGTGGAAGGGGATCAACGAGTCACGTCTCCTGGTTCATGTGCGGATAGGTGTGGCCGACGGGCGGCACCATAGTCTCCTTGATGGAGCGGGGCGAGGTCCACCGGAGCAGGTTCAGGGGCGAGCCGGCCTTGTCGTTGGTGCCCGAGGCACGGCCGCCACCGAACGGCTGCTGGCCGACCACGGCGCCGGTGGGTTTGTCGTTGACATAGAAGTTGCCGGCCGCGAAGCGGAGCTTCTCCGACGCCTGCGCGATCGCCGCCCGGTCCCGGGCGATCACCGCCCCGGTCAGCGCGTAGGGGGCGAACCCCTCCAACTGGCCCAGGACCCGGTCGTAGTCGCCGTCGTCGTAGACGTGGACCGCCAGCACCGGACCGAAGTACTCGGTGCGGAACATCTCGTCGGTCGGATCCGCTGCCTCGATCACCGTGGGCCGGACGAACCAACCCACCGAGTCGTCGTAGCGTCCTCCGGCCACGATGCTCAGGCCGTCGACCTCCCGGGCCCGCTCGATGGCCGCCACCTGCTTGGCGTAAGCGCGCCGGTCGATCACCGCACCCATGAAGTGGGACAGATCGGTGACGTCGCCCATCGACAACCCGTCGACGTCGGCCAGGAGGTGGTCCCGCATCCGGATCCACACCGACCGGGGGACGTAGGCACGGGACGCGGCCGAGCACTTCTGACCCTGGTACTCGAACGCTCCCCGGATCATCGCCACCCGCAACACGTCCGGATCGGCTGAGGGGTGCGCCACGATGAAGTCCTTGCCGCCGGTCTCACCCACCAGCCGCGGATACGTCCTGTACGACGTGAGGTTCTCACCCACCGTCCGCCACAGGTGCTGGAACGTGGCGGTGGACCCGGTGAAATGGATGCCGGCCAGATCCTGATGCGTCAACGCCACCTCGGAGACCGCCAACCCGTCCCCGGGCAGCATGTTGATCACCCCCGGCGGCAGCCCCGCCTCCTCCAGCAACTCCATCGTCAGACTCGCCGCCAGTTGCTGGGTCGGTGACGGCTTCCACACCACCGTGTTCCCCATCAACGCCGGCGCGGTGGGCAGGTTCCCCGCGATCGCGGTGAAGTTGAACGGCGTGATCGCGTAGACGAACCCCTCCAGCGGCCGATGATCGAGCCGGTTCCACACCCCTCGCGCGTTGGCCATCGGTTGCGCGGTGAGGATCTCCGCCGCGAACCCGACGTTGAACCGCCAGAAGTCGATCAGCTCGCAGGCACTGTCGATCTCGGCCTGGACCGCGGTCTTGGACTGACCCAGCATCGTGGCCGCGTTCAATCGCTGCCGCCACGGCCCCGCCAACAGGTCGGCGGCCTTGAGGAACACCGCCGCCCGCTCGTCGAAACCCAACCCCCGCCAGGCCGGTGCCGCCGCCGCAGCCGCCGCGATCGCATCCTCGGCGTCCGTGTGCGTCGCATTCCGCAACACCCCCAGCACGTGCGCGTGGCGGTGCGGCTGCACCACCTCGATCTCCGCACCACCACCGACCCTTCGTTGGCCACCGATGTGGGCGCGCAGGGTCCGTGCCCGGCGCTGCTGCCGATCCAGCTCGGCGAGCAGCTCCGACCGTTCGCGGCTGCCCGGCGCATAGTCCAGGACGGTTTCGTTGACAGGGACGGGTGGCCGGGTGTGGGCGTCCATGTCTGCGATGGTGTCACTCCGGGCACGCCGGGCCAAGTGTGGTGAGCGCGACCTCGGAGCGTCGCCGCTCAACGCAGGGCCGCTCAGAGGAGGTCGGGGATCTCCTGCCTGGCGAACCAGGCCAACTCGTCGTCGTCAGCGGCGTGATCGACGGTGTCCGCGTGGGCGGCGGCGATGTCAGCCCATGCGACATCGGACAGCACCCGCACCTCACTGCCCTCGCCCGGCTGCACCGACTCCGCGTCCACCGCGAGCACGAATCGCCTCGGCCGGTCCCCGGCCACCCGGAGCGCGTCCGAGGCGTCGGCGGCAGCGGTCAGCGCGGCGTACTCCCAGTCGTCGACGTCGCCGTCGGCGAGCGCCTCCCGGACCGCGTCGGTGACTGCGTGCGCGGTCAGTGGTGCGGTGAGCCCGCGTCGAGCCGCCACCTCGGCCAGCCCGGACGAGGTGACCGGCACGTAGACCCTCAACGGGAACCGCCCGGTTTCCGGGAGCCACGCCCCCTGGGGGCCCGCGCCCGGGTCCCGGAGGCACTCTCGACGAGCTCCTCCAGCGACTCGGTCAGGCACTGGGCCAGGATCTCCACGTCGGGCAGCGCGTCACGGTCCGCAGTGAACCCGAAGAACACCTGCCCGTCGTACGACGTCACTCCGATCGCCAGCGCATGCCCGGGCAGCAACGGCGGAGCCGGGTAGGTCTCCTCCATCCGCGCGCCGGCGGCGAAGAGCGGGAACTGTGGACCCGGCACGTTGGTGATGGTCACATGGAACCCGGCCCGCCGATGGTCGAGGGCGACCCGGGTGCCCAGCGCGTGGAATGTGGTCGGGGCGAAGCCCGCCACTCCTGCGAGCCGGTTCGCGGCCACCGCACGGCCGGTCTCGCTGTGCGCCTTGAACGCATAGGAGACCTGGTGCAGTCGCACCACGGGGCTGGGTTCGCCGATGGGGAGGGTGACCAGGTGGCCCATGATCTGGCTGCCCAGCGAGGTCGGCTCGAGTTCGTCGTCGATGACCGACATCGGCACCATCGCCCGCACCGACCGCATCCCGGCCATCGACTCGGTGCGGGTCATCAACCAGTTCCGCAAGGCGCCGGTCAGCGCCGCCAGGATGACGTCGTTGACGGTGCCACCGTGGGCGCGGCGCACCTTTCGGTAGTCCGCGAGGTCGGTGCGCACGGTCACGAAGCGGCGCTGCTCGGACAACTCCGCGTGCAACGGAGACTCCGGCGTCGGACGTCGGCCGGCCAACGCGCCGGCCAACGCGCCGGCGGCCTGGAACCCGTGGTTCGCGGCCCGCCCCAGCGTCCCGAAGCCGCGGCCGACCGTCTCGGCCAGCACTCCGGGGTCGGCGACGTTCTCCCGGACCGCGTCGGCCACCAGGCGGCCGGGGCCCAGCGCCCGGGCGGGCGTCCAGTCGTCGCGTTCGAGGGTGCGAGGCTCGGGGTCCACGTCCAGGAGCACCTGACCCAGGTCCACGGTCTGGACCCCGTCGACCAGGATCTGGTGTGACTTGGACAGCAATGCCAGCCGACCGTCGGCGAGGCCCTCGACCAGGTACACCTCCCACAGGGGTCGGTGCAGGTCCAACGGACGCGACATGATCCTGGACACCAGTTCGCGGAGCTGCTCCTCCGAGCCCGGTCGCGGCAGTGCTGACCGACGGACGTGGTAGCCGAGATCGAAGTCCGGGTCGTCGAGCCAGATCGGCGGGGCCAGACCGCCGGGGATCCGGTGCAGTCGCTGCCGGTATCTCGGCACGAACGCGATCCGGTCCTCGATCAGCTGCAGCAGGGCGCCGTGGTCGAACCCTGAGTCGGCCGGATCGAGGATCTCGACGGTGACGTTGTGCAGGGGAGTCGCTGGCGACTCCAGGGCGAGCAGGGACAGGTCCTGAGGGCGTAGTCGTCTGTGCATCGCCACCCCTTCCACACACGGTCCCCATGCAGTCGGTTTGCCTGCGCATGCGATTCTGTCAGACGCGACCGCCGCTGCGCGCGGCTCGCCCGACATGTGGAGGAGGACTCGTGGTGAGGAAACTGTGGGTGGGCCTGGTCGTGGCAGCGGTGGTGAGCCTCGCCGGGTGCTCCTCGGGGCAGTCCGAGGACCCGACGCCGACCCCGTCCCCTGCTCCCGACGACCAGCCGGCGCAGGTCAGCCTCGTCGACGGCGTCGTCGACCCACCAGCCCTGCGACTGCGCGTCGGGGTCGGTGAGCCGGTGCGGGTCGAGTTCACCGCGGACCACGCCGGCGAACTGCACGTGCACAGTCGTCCCGAGGACATCTACCTCGCCTACGACGAGGGGACCACCCTGCTCGAGTTCATCGTCGAGGTCCCGGGCGTGGTGGAGGTGGAGTCCCACGACAACGACCGGCTCCTGGTGTTCAAGGTCGAGGCCCGCTGAGTTGCCGACCGACCAACTGCTCGCGCACGGCGTCGGCGGGGCTGCGGACCTGCCGATCCCGGCGTCGCTGGCGATCGCCGGCGCAGTGGCGGCGCTCACCATCTCGTTCACGGTGCTCGCGGTCGCGTGGCGTACGCCTCGCTACGGCGCCCAGCGGCCGGGGCGGCCGGCGCCGGTGTGGCTGGACGCGACCGTCTCCTCACCGCTGTTCCTGGCGATCGCCCGCACTGTCGGCCTGATCGCCTTCGGCTACACGGCCGCCGCCGCCATGTTCGGCGCCGACCTGGTGATCAACCCGTTCCTGGGGATCGTCTACGTGCTGCTATGGGTGGGCATCGTCCCGGCCTCCCTGCTGCTCGGGCCCTTCTACCGGGCGATCAGCCCGGTCCGCAGTATCGGCGGCCTGCTGTTCCGGCTGGCCGGCGGACGAGCGGTCCTCAGCTACCCCGAACGGTTGGGCTACTGGCCGGCTGCCTTCGGCCTGCTCGCCTTCGTGTGGCTGGAGTTGGTGCATCCGGACAGCACCTCGGTGCCCACCGTCCGGCTCTGGTTCGCCGGCTATCTGGCCGCGATGGTCATCGGCGGCCTGCTCTTCGGGGACAAGTGGTACTCGCGCGCCGACCCGTTCGAGGTCTACTCGACCCTGATCGGACGCCTGTCGGTGTGGGGTCGCCACCAGGGTCGGCTGATGCTCCGCTCACCGCTGGCCAATGTGTCGAGCACCCCGGCTCGCCCCGGCCTCACCGCCGTGGTGGCGGTGCTGCTCGGCAGCACCGCCTACGACTCCCTGCACGAGTCTGGATGGTGGGCGTTGCGGATGCAGACCAGCACGGTGTCGCCGGCCGTGTGGGAACACGTCGGCCTGATCGGCCTGTGCGTGTTCGCGGGACTGCTGTTCGCCGGAGCCTGCATGGCCACCGGCGTCGGTCCGGGGGTGCGTCGGGTCGAGCTGCCGAACAGGTTCGCGCACTCGATCGCCCCGATCATCGTCGGCTACATGGTGGCGCACTACCTGACGTTGCTCGTGGAGATCGGCCAGCGGACGGTGATCCAGATGAGTGATCCGTTCAGCACCGGCGCCAACATCCTCGGCACCGGCGACTGGTCGGTCAACTACTGGTTGAGCCTGCATCCGACCGGGCTGGCGGTGACCAAGGTGCTCGCCGTGGTGATCGGCCACGTGCTCGGCGCGGTCGCTGCCCACGATCGGGCGATCTCGCTGCTGCCGAGCCGGCACCAGTTGACCGGCCAACTCTCGGTGCTGTTCGTGATGGTCTTCTTCACCGCGGGCGGCCTGCTGCTGCTGTTCTCGTCCTGAGTCGACGCCGCCCGGGCTGCGGCGTCAGCTGCCACTGCTCGACCAGGGCGGCCAGGGCTCGGCGAAGCGTCCCGTCGCCTGCCTCGACCAGGGTCCGCCCTGCCACCAGCGCCCGGTCGATGCCCGCCCGGTCATCGGGCAGCAGGTGCAGTCGGTCGTCGGGGACGCCGACCAGGTCGCCGATCTCCCGCGCCCCCCAGGCCAGCGTCGGACGCATCCGGTTGATCACCACCCGCACCGATCCGGGCAGTTCCAGAGCGCGCAGCTCGACCATGGCGCGGCCGAGCCTGGCCATCCCGACAGGCTCGCAGCTGCCCACCACGACGATCTCGTCGGCGGCCGCCAGCGCATCCAGGGTCATCGTGTTGCGGGCGGGCCTGCCCCCGGAGTCCAACGGATCGATCTCCAGGCTGAAGCCGGTGTCCAGGACCACATGCGCCTCGGCCCGGGCCCGGGCGACCAGGTCGGTGACCAGCCCGGGTCTGACCTCGGCCCAACGATCGGCACGGGGCAGGCCGCTGACCAGGGTCAGATGCTCGTTGAGGCCGCGCTGCACGTGGGCAAAGCGGTCTCGCAGCTCGCCGCTGGTCCAGTAGCGGACAGCGCTGAGCAGCCCGGACGCCTCGTCGAGTACGCCGAGCTGCTGGGCGAGCGCACCGCCGTACGGGTCGGCGTCCACCAGCACCGTCCGGATCCCCCGGCTGGCCTGCTCGGCGGCGATCCCGGCGGCCACCGTGGATCGCCCGGGAGCACCGGCCGGACCCCAGACGGCGATCACCCGACCGGGGCCCGTTGCTGCTGCCGGGTCGGGGGGCTCGGGACGGGTGACCCGGAACTCGCCTGCCGGCAGGTCGCGGTGCAGCCGCGGCACGGTATCCGGCTCGGTGGCTGTCAGCACGTCGGCGAGTCCGGCGATGTCGGTGTCGGCGACCAGCGTGCGCACCCCGATCCGCCGGGCCCGGCCGCGTGCCTCCTCCATGCCCGTGGCCGCGGTGATCGCGACCGGTCGGACCCGGTGTCCCAGCAACTGGCCGACCGCGTCCTGGTCCAGTCCGGTCGCCTCCAGTGCCACCAGGGCCACGTGCGCCTGACCCGCGGCGGCAGTGGCGAGCAAATCGTCGACGTCGACGCATCGCTTCAGCACGACCACATCCGGTGAGCGGGACAGGTGGTCCAGCGCGAGGGGCTCCCAGGGGGCACCGGCGGCCACCACCAGGACGCAGGTCAGGTCCGGCACGGCTCACTCCCTCCCGACCACGACCACGCCGCCGCGCACGGCCGCGGCGATGACGGCAGCCACCGCCTCCTGCTCCCGATACGGAACGGCCAGCACCAACTGCCGCGCCCCCGACGGGGCAGCGAATCCGTCGGCGCCCCGGGGAGCCGAGATGACGGTGACGCCGGAGAGCAGCAGCCGGGCGTCGGCGTCGTCGGTGCCGGCCACCCACACGTCGACCACTGAGCCGGCGGAGACGTGGGGTGGCACCGCGTCGGCGGAGGTCCAGATCGGCACCTGCCACAGCGCCGTCTCCACCGCACTGGCGAGGGAGGTGCGCGGCACCAACTGTCCGGCCGCCAGGTCCGTGATCACGTGCCGGTGCTCGGGCAGCGCCTCGTCGACCAGGAGGTAGCCGGCCGCGATCTCGGCGTCGGCCAGCGACACGCGCACCGACCTCAGGTCGGCGTCGGTGATCCGGTCACCGGCAGCGATGTCCCGGTCGGCGACCCAGAGCGCGACGGAGTCGTCACGGCTGGCCAGGTTGGCGCCGACCACCACCGAGAGCAGCACCAGCACCACCCCCACCCACAGTCGAGGATCACGCCAGGATCGGTGCTGGACGCGGCGGGCAGGGGCAGCTGAAGCAACACCGGACGACGACGTGTCCTGCTTCCCGAGAAGTGCGGTCACCCCGACATTGTGCCTCCCGAAGCGGGCGACGCCCAGCCGTCGTCCACAGGCCGGTGTGCCGGGTCGGGCGATGTTTGGCACAGTGGTGCCATGAGTTCGGGCCCACGATTCCTCACCCTGACCGATGTGGCCGAGGTGTTGAACACCTCCAGCGCCCAGGTCTATGCCCTGGTACGCCGCGGCGAACTCCCGGCGATCAAGTTGGGCGGCCGCGGCCAGTGGCGGGTCGAGGCGGCCGTGCTCGAGGACTACATCACGCAGCTGTACGCCGACACCAAGCGTTTCGTGGACTCACACCCGTTCGTGGAGACCGAGGGCTGACGACGCTCGCTCAGCCGACCTCGGAGCCCAGCGTGATCTCGATGACGCGCTCCTCGCCGCCGCGCTCCACGGTGAACTCGACGGTCTCGCCCGGCTGATAGACCCGGATGGCCACGATCAGGCTGATCCCGTCGGTGATCCGATGGTCCGCGACCTTGGTGATCACGTCCTCGGCCTGCAGGCCTGCGTCCGCGGCCGGCGACCCGGCGTTCACCTCCATGATGGTGGCTCCGCCGACGTTCCGCTCCCCGGTGCGCACCTGGGCGCCGATCACCGGGTAGTAGGCCTCGCCCTGGTCCAGGATCTGCGCTGCGGTGATCCGGACCTGCTCCACCGGGATCGCGAAGCCGACGCCGATGTTGCCGGCATCACCGAAGCCCGCACCGGTGGTCGCGATCGCCGAGTTCACGCCGACGACCTCGCCGGCCAGGTTCACCAGTGGGCCACCGGAGTTGCCGGGGTTGATGGCCGCATCGGTCTGGACGGCGTTGATGAACGACGTGTCGTTCTCCGAGTCGCCGGTGGTCACCGGCCGGTTCAGGGCACTGACGATCCCCGCGGTGACGGTGGAGCTGAGGCCGAGCGGCGACCCGAGCGCGACCACCGTCTCGCCGACCAGCAGCGATCGGGAGCTGCCCAGGGCGGCAGGCACCAGGCTGTCGGACGGTTCCACCTTGAGGACCGCCAGGTCGTAGACCGGGCTGCGACCCACGATCTCGGCGTCGTGCCGGTTGCCGGCGTGGTCGATGACGACGATGCCGCCGCCGTTCGCCGATCCGGCCACCACGTGGCTGTTGGTGACGATGTGGCCCTCGGCGTCCAGCACGAAGCCGGAGCCGGTGGCTCCGTCACCCTGCTCCCCCTGCCGAGCGAGCACCTGGACGGTGCTGGGCAGCAGCGCCTGCGCCACGGCAGCCACGGAGCCGTTCTCCGGAGGCAACGGCGCAGCGACGGCCGATTCGACCAGCGCCGGGGAGCGCGTCGGCGACGAGGTGTCTCCCTGCCACTGCTGCCAGGCCGCTCCCCCGGCAGCGCCACCGATCAGGCCGAAGATCAGGGCCAGCACGGCCACCACCGGCCACACCCAGCCACCGACCTTGGCCCGTGCGGGCGGCGGGGGTTCGCTCTCGAACAGTGGCGGCAGTTGCCAGGTCGGCTCGGGCGCGGGAGGTTGCTCGGGCGCACGCGGCGGCTCGGGCGCGCCCGGCGGCTCGGGCTGGGCCGACGGCGGGCGCTGCGGCAGGTACGGCGAGGAGTACGGCTCCGGTGCCGGCGGCTGGTCTGGACGCTGCTCGTTCACTGGTCTGACGTCACTCCTGACTGGGTCACCGACGTCTGCGCCGGGGCCACCGGCAGCAGCGGCTCAGCGAATCGGACGATGGTGGTGGCGGGCATCCGGCGATCCGTCACCGGCGCCTCAGCGGGTCCGGCCAGGGCGAGGAATCCGACGACGGCCGCGGCGCTCATCGCGCTGCCACCGGCCGCCACCATGGCGGCGTGCCGGCGCGGCCGACGCTCCGGGAGGCCGGGCATCAGCCGCACCTCTGCGGAGCTCGGCCCGGAGGCGCTGAGGGTGCTCATCAGGGTCGGCGGCGGTGGTGCCGGGGCACCCAGTCCGAAGCCGACGAGCTGGGTCTTCACCCATCCCTCACGCTCCACCTCGGACCAGCAGGTGCGGCAACCCTGGACGTGCGCCCAGGCCCGCTCCTCCTCGGCGGGCGGCAGTTGGCCGTCCAGGAGTGCGCTCACCCGGCTGCCGAGGTGACCGACGCTGATCGGGGGCGTCACCGGTCACCTCCCTGGCCGCTGACGACATCGACGGGTCCGGCGTACCGGAGGCGCCCGTCCGTGGGGGCGCGGTGCGCCAGGTGCTGGCGCAGCATCGCGCGCCCGCGGTGGATCCGGGATCGGACGGTGCCCAGTTTGGTGCCCATGATCGCGGCGATCTCCTCGTAGGTGAGTCCTTCGACGTCACAGAGAACGACCGCGGCCCGTGCCTCGGGGGGCAGGGTGGCGAGTGCGCGCTCGATGTCGTCGTCGAAGGTACGCATCGCGTAGGACTCCGCCGGCTCCGGCTGCACGGAGAGCAGCCGCTCCTCACGCTCATCGGTCAGCGCGGAGAAGCGGATCCGCTGGCGGCGCCGGGCCTGGTCCAGGAAGAGGTTGGTGGTGATCCGGTGCAACCACCCCTCGAGAGTGCCGGGCGTGTAGGAGTCCAGCGACCGGAAGGCCCGGACGAAGACCTCCTGGGTCAGGTCCTCGGCGTCGTGCCGGTCACCGGTCAGCCGCCAGGCCAGCCGATAGACACGCTCGGAGTGGGCGCTGACCAGCTCGTCCCAGCTGGGCTGGGCTGGTGGGGTGCTGGCCATCTCTCCTCCTGGTGATCCGATTGCCGTCCTCCACTCTAGGAGACTGATCTGAGAAGACCCTGTGAGACCGCCGGGGGTTCACTGAACCTCTGATGTTCAACGATCGCCGCACCCGCATTGTTCCGGCCGGTTCGCCCGTCGGGTCCGGTATGGTCGCGGCAAGACGTGTCCCACCGGTGGGACACCACGGAGCCTGGGAGGGCGTCATTCCCATCGCAGCCACCAGTTGGACGTACGCCGAGGAGTTCATCGCCGAGGACGACGTCCTCGCTGCCGCTCGGGCCAGCGCCGAGGAGGTCGGAGTCGTCCCGGTGAAGACCGGCGTCGGTGCTGCCCTGCGCTTCCTCGCGTCGGTGCTCGACGCTCGGGCCGTCGTCGAGGTGGGCACCGGGACCGGCGTGTCCGGGTTGTGGTTGCTGCGCGGCATGCGGCCCGACGGCGTACTCACCACGATCGACATCGAGGCCGAGCACCAGCGACTGGCACGACAGACGTTCAACGACGCCGGCATCCCCACCCAGCGCGCCCGCACCATTCCGGGCTCCGCGCTGGAGGTGATGCCCCGGCTCACCGACGGTCACTACGACCTGGTCTTCTGCGACGGTGACAAGCACGAGTACGGCGCCTACCTGGACGCTGCCCTCCGGCTCCTCCGGCCCGGCGGCGTGGTGGCCTTCGACAACGCGTTGTGGCACGACCGGGTGGCCGACCCCGCGCAGCGGGACGCCGAGACCGTCGCCATCCGCGACCTCGGCAAGCGCATCGCCGAGAGCGAGGCCCTGGTGCCGGCGCTGTTGCCGGTGGGTGACGGACTGCTGGTCGCCAAGAAGCTCTGGGTGCCCGAAGACTAGATCTGATGGCGCGAGCGGGTCGCCTGCGGCGCCACGCTACCGCGCGAGCGCTCAGGCGTGCGGAGTGGCTGTGAAGCCCTCCCAGCCCTCCGCCACGGCCACCACGGTGCAGGGCTCGATCAGGATCGGGGACGAGCCGATGAGGACCGACCCCGGCGACTCGGCGGCGGTGGCGGCGAACGCGTTCTGGAAGTCCATCCGGGCCTCCTCGGTGGCGAAGACGTAGCAGCCCTCGAACCACTCGCCCGGCCGCATCCGCCAGGTCTTGAACCGGAGCCCGGTCATCCCGGTGAACTTGGCGTGCGACTGCGACTCCACGTAGGCAGCCAGTTGCTCCTCGACACCCTCCGGGGCGTCGGCGAGCGACCAGCGCACGGTCAGACCCTGCATGGTCAGCCTCCTGTCACGACGTCGAGTGGGGCGTCCTGCCCCAACCACTCCAGCAGCAGGCGTGCCCCGAAGCCGGTCGGCCCGGTGGTCCACTCGTGCCACTCACTGGGCGAGTCGCCCGCGGACGCCACGTCCAGATGCACCCACGGTACGCCGTCGGTGAAGGGCTGCAGGAAGAGCGCGGCGGTGATCGCGCCGGGCCCGCCGCCGGCGTTGTCGGCGTCGGCGATCTTGCTGGCGATCCGATCCGCGTACACCGAGGCCAACGGCATCCGCCACACCGGCTCGCCGGCGGCGGTGCCAGCCGCGGAGATCAGGTCGGCGACCCCGTCATCGGTGGCGAAGAAGCCGCCCGTCCGTTGACCCAGCGCCACCTTCATGGCGCCGGTCAGGGTGGCCACGTCCACCATCAGGTCGGGCTTGATCTCGGCGGCGGCATAGGCCAACGCATCGGCCATCACCAGGCGGCCCTCGGCGTCGGTGTTGGTCACCTCGCTGGTGCGGCCGCCGTAGTGTCGGATCACGTCGCCGGGCCGCATCGCGTCGCCGCTGATGGCGTTCTCGGCGGCGGCGACCAGGCCGGTGACCTTGACCGGGCAACCGACCTCGGCGAGCGCGGCCAGCACCGCCAGCACGATGCCGCCACCGGTCATGTCCCGCTTCATGGTGGCCATCGCCTCGGCAGGCTTGATGGAGAGGCCGCCGGTGTCGAAGGTGATGCCCTTGCCGACGAGCACCAGATGCGGCGTACGCCGGGTCGCGCCGACCGGTGTGTAGTCGAGTCGGATCAGCCGTGGCGGCGTCGCCGAGGCGCGGCCGACGGCAGCGATGCCACCGAACCCCTCCTCGGTCAGTGCCTGCTCGTCCCAGACGCGGAACTCCAGTCCGGCGTCGGCTGCGATCACCGCGGCCTGCTCCGCGAGCCAGCCCGGGTTCTTCACCTGCGAGGGGACCGTCGCCAACAGTCGGGCGCGCCAGCTCGCGTGGCCGATGGCCACCGCGGTCGGCAGCTCGGCCGCAGCCTGGTCGGAGAGACCGATCAGGCGCACCTCGCCGAGCCGGCGGGGGCCGTCGTTCGTGCTGCGCCAGTCGAAGGAGAAGGCAGCGAGCATCGCGCCGGCCACGAAGGCCCGCACCTGCTCGGGTCCGTCGACGACGGTGGTGGCCACCGAGGCGCGTCGCTGCGGGTGTCGGTCGACGACGGCGCGAGCGAGCGCGGCGCCGGCTCGGCGCAGCGAGTGCGCGGACCCATCGCCCAGGCCGACCAGCACCAGCCAGCGGACCGGGCCCTCGGGGAGTGGATGGGCGAACGCCTCACCGACCTTGCCGGTCGCGCCGTACAGGGCAGCCAGGGCTGCGGCGTCGACGTCTCCGGCCGGGTCGACGACGGGGCCGTCGGCGCCAGGACGCACACCGATCGCCCACACGTCGACGTCAGTCGAGGTGAGTGGACCGTCAGCAGCGTGGAACTGAGGTGGCGGGGGTTGGGCTGGCAGCAGGTCGGATCCGAGCACAATCAGCCGACGACGCCCTTGAGGGCGTCGCCCAGTGCGCCGGCTTCCTCGGCGTTGAGCTCGACCACGAGGCGGCCGCCGCCCTCGAGCGGGACGCGCATCACGATGCCGCGTCCTTCCTTGGTGACCTCCAGCGGACCGTCGCCCGTCCGCGGCTTCATCGCCGCCATCCGCGTACCTCTTCCCTTTGTCGTGGCTGATGCCAAGCGGCCGTGACGGCCGCGACGCTCACCATTATCCCCCATGCCTCGTGACGTCGCCCACACGGACCCCTGTCAGACTCGTCTCCCATGAACGACTCCCCCACCTCCAGCAACACATCCGCGCCACTGCTCGTGGACATCTCCGACGGTGTCGCGACGCTCACCCTGAACCGCGCGGACGCCATGAACGGCCTCGACATCGCCACCAAGGACGCGCTCGTCGCCGCCACCGCCCGGGTCGCCGCCGACGACGAGGTGCGCTGCGTGGTGCTGACCGGCTCCGGGCGTGCCTTCTGCGTCGGCCAGGACCTCAAGGAACACGTGCAGTTGCTGGAGTCGGGCAGCTCCGAGGAGCTCTTCACGACCGTGGAACGGCACTACAACCCGATCGTGCACACGTTGCTGACCATGCCGAAGCCGGTGATCGCTGCGGTGAACGGGGTCGCGGCTGGGGCCGGAGCGAGTCTCGCCTTCGCCTGCGACCTCAGGATCGTCGCGGACACGGCCGGCTTCAACCTGGCGTTCGCGGGTGTGGCCCTGTCCTGCGACACGGGCGCCTCGTGGACCCTGCCGCGTCTGGTGGGGCGGGCCAAGGCCATGGAGCTGTTGCTGCTGCCGGAGACGATCGGCGCGACCGCTGCCGCCGACCTGGGGCTGGCCACTCGGGTGGTGCCCGCGGCCGAACTCGCTGGGACGGTGCGCGAGTTGGCCGTCCGGTTGGCGGCCGGACCGACGATGGCGTACGCCGGGATCCGCCGCTCGGTGGAACACTCGGCGTCGACCAGCTTCGCCGAGGCGTTGGGTTTCGAGGCCGAGATGATGCGGCTCACCGGGGCCAGCGACGACCACCGTCGGGCCGTGGACGCGTTCCTGGCCAAGGAGAAGCCGGAGTTCCGCGGCCGCTAGGGCAGCTCGGACCGCCGGTAGCGGCTCCTCGGATTCAGGCCACTGCGGGTTCAGACCAGTGCGGTCAGGTAGGCCCAGGTGAAGACGCCGACGCCGACCAGCATGCCCAGGTGGGCGAGCAGGGAGAGCCCGGGGCCGTCGCTCCAACTGTCCGACACCGACTCGGACGCGTGCCGGCCGCGGCTCGGCAGCCAGCGCAGCAGGATCAGCAGCCCGGCGAGAGTGACCACCCACCAGGCCCCGATGGCCACCACCCCGACGATGGGGTCGGCGAACACGGAGTCATCCGGCGCGACGAGGTAGCTCACCCACGTCGCCAGCGCGATGACCCCGAAGACCGTGTGGACGCCGGGGAGGAGACTGCCCACCCGATGGTGCCCGGCACCCTGACCGCCGGAGAGGCGGACCCGGGTCAGCACCACGACCAACGCGGCCAGCGCGGTCAGCACATAGACGATCTCGATGGACATTATGGGAAGTCTGCCTCAGTCAGGGGTCTGGACACCACTAGTGGCGTCTGTCAGCGCGTCGTCGGGGCCGGTCATCGGTGCGCCCCTTCCGGACGCGAAGACGGCGGCGGCCAGGATCGCGGCCACCACGGCGGCACAGAACCACATCATCGGCCGCTGGCCCTGGTGGCCCGGGACTCCACCATCAGCTGCACCGCCTCGTCGGGATCGTCGGTGACGATCAGCGAATCGACGTCGTGGGCGCTGATCTTGCCCTCCGCCTGCAGGGTGCCGCGCATCCAGTCGATCAGGCCCTGCCAATAGTCCACGCCCATCAGCACGATCGGGAACCTCGTGACCTTGCCGGTCTGGGCCAGGGTCATCGCCTCGAAGAGCTCGTCCAGGGTGCCCAGTCCCCCCGGCAGGACGATGAACCCCTGGGAGTACTTGACGAACATCGTCTTGCGGACGAAGAAGTAGCGGAAGTTGATGCCCTTGTCGACCCAGGGGTTGAGGGCGTCCTCGAAGGGCAGTTCGATGCCGAGCCCGATACTCACACCACCCGCCTCGGAGGCGCCCTTGTTCGCCGCCTCCATCGCGCCGGGGCCACCGCCGGTGATGACGGCGAAGCCTGCCTCGACCAGCGACCGTCCCAGCCCCTCAGCCATCTGGTACTCGCCGTGACCGGCGGCGGTGCGCGCTGATCCGAAGACGGCGATGGCCGGCCCGACCTCGGCCAGTCCCCCGAAGCCTTCGACGAACTCGGCCTGGATCCGCATCACCCGCCACGGGTCGGTGTGCACCCATTCGCTGGCGCCGCGGGAGTCCAGCAGTCGCTGGTCCATGGTGGTGCCGTCGACCTGGCTGCGTCGCAGCCTCTCCGGACCGCGCTGCTTCTCGGGACCCTGACTCATCGCGCCTCTCCTCCCAGCCAACGCCGCAGCGTGTCGCGGCAACGGACGATCTCCTCGACGTGCACGCGCTCGTCGGCCTTGTGGGCCAACAGTGGGTCACCGGGGCCGTAGTTGACGGCGGGAACCCCCAGCGCGGAGAAGCGCGACACATCGGTCCAGCCGAACTTGGGGTTCACCGCCCCGCCGACCTCGGCGACGAACTCGGCGGCGGCGGGGACCGACAACCCCGGCAGCGCCCCGGGAGCGGAGTCGGTGACGGTCACCTCGTAGCCGGCGAAGAAGTCACGGACGTGGGCCTCCGCCTCGGCCACACTGCGGTCGGGGGCGAATCGGTAGTTGACGCTGATCACGCACTCATCGGGCACCACGTTGCCGGCGACGCCGCCGGTGATGAACACGGCGTTGAGGCCCTCGTGGTAGGTGAGTCCGTCGATCACCGGCCGGCGTGGTTCGTACTCCGCGAGCCTGGCCAGCAGTCCGCCGGCAGCATGGATCGCGTTGACACCCATCCAGGCACGCGCCGAATGTGCCCGCTCGCCACGCGTGCGTACGTCGACCCGCAGGGTGCCCTGACAGCCGGCTTCGATGCCGGCGTTGGAAGGCTCCATCAGGATCGCGAAATCTGCCTGCATCGCGGCCGGATCGGTCTCGGCGAGCTTGCGCAGCCCGTTGTGTTCGGCGGCGACCTCTTCGGCGTCGTACAGCAGGTAGGTGACGTCGCGATCGGGGTCGGCCACCGTCGCGGCGAGGTTGAGGATGACCGCGACGCCGCCCTTCATGTCCACACTGCCGAGTCCGTGCAGGACGCCCGCCTCGAGGCGGGACGGCAGGTTCCCGTTCACCGGCACGGTGTCCAGGTGCCCCGCGATCACCACCCGGTCCGGGTGTCCGCGGTCGGTGCGCGCCACGATCGTGTGCCCGTGTCGGGTCACCTGGAGGTGGGCGCAGTCGCGCAGCGCCGTCTCCACGGCATCGGCGATGACGGCTTCATGGTGGCTCACCGACTCGATGTCGACCAGGGCCTGAGTGAGCTCGACGACATCGCCCGCGAGATCGAGTGTGGGAATCACGGAGCCAGTCAACCATCCCCGTCCAGTGGACGGCCTGGTGACTCCGCTCGGCGGTCGAGTGCCGCCGAGCCTGCGAGGCGGTGTATCGAGACCCCGCCCGGGTCAGGCCTTGCTCACCCGAACGATGGCCTTCTCGCCCTCACCCACAGTCACCTCGATACCGCCGTCGACACCCGCAGCGGTCACGTCGCAGGAGGTGGCGAGGGTCTCGGAGGAGATCAGGTCCCGGTGGGCGGAGGCGGCCTCGAGGACCGCCGGAGCCCCCGCGATCACCAGGGCGATCCGGTCGGACACGTCGAGCCCGCCGTCACGTCGGGCCTGCTGGACGGCACGGACCAGGTCCCGCGCCAGCCCCTCGGCGGCGAGTGCGGGAGTGACGTCGGTGTCCAGGACCACGAAGCCGTCGCGCAGCATCCCGACCGCACTGGACTCGTCGGCCGCCCCGGCCACCGTCTCCAGGGAGTACTCCCCTTCGACCAGGGCGATGCCACCGGCCGTGACCGTACCGTCCGCAGCGACCGACCAGTCGCCGGTCTTGGAGCCCTTGATCGCGACCTGGACGTCCTTGCCGAGACGAGGCCCGGCCGCCCGCGCGTTGACGGTGAGCCTCTGCTCCACCCCGAAGGCACCCGCCTCCGGGGCGTCCGCGTCGAGGAGGCGGACGGTCTTGACGTTGAGTTCGTCGGCGACGATCGACTCGAAGCCGGCGATCTGCGGCCCGACCACGGTCAGCGACGCGAGCGGCAGCCGGTTGCGCAGCCCAGCCGCCTTGCGCAGTGCCGAGGTGGCCGAGCAGACGTCGCGCACCTGATCCATCGCCGCCACCAAGCCCTCGTCGTCGGGCAGGGTGGCCGCGTCCGGCCAGTCGGTCAGGTGCACCGACCTGCCCCCCGTCAGGCCGCGCCAGATCTCCTCAGTGGTCAACGGCAGCAGCGGGGCCGCCACCCGACAGGCCACGTCGAGCACCGTGTACAAGGTGTCCAGGGCAGCCGTGTCACCTTCCCAGAACCGGTCCCGGGAGCGGCGGATGTACCAGTTGGTGAGTACGTCGATGAACCCGCGGGTGGTCTCGCAGGCGTCCGCGATCGCGTAGTCGTCCATCTGGACGGTCATCGTCTCGACGTAATCCCGGGTCTTGGCCAGCAGGTAGCGGTCGAGCCGGTCGGTGGACGCCGTCGACCATTGCGCGTCGTACCCGCCCGGCCGGGCGAGGTTGGCGTAGAGCTGGAAGAAGTACCAGCTGTTCCACAACGGGATCATCACCTGACGCACCGAGTCCCGGATGCCTTGTTCGGTGACCACCAGGTTGCCGCCGCGCAGGATCGGGGACGCCATCAGGAACCAGCGCATCGCGTCCGCGCCGTCGCGGTCGAACACCTCGGAGACGTCGGGGTAGTTGCGCAGCGACTTGGACATCTTGTTGCCGTCCGAGCCCAGCACGATGCCGTGGCTGATGCACGACGAGAACGCCGGCTTGTCGAAGAGCGCGGTCGCCAGGATGTGCAGCGTGTAGAACCAGCCGCGGGTCTGGCCGATGTACTCGACGATGAAGTCGGCCGGGAAGTTCTTGGCGAACCAGTCCGCATTCTCGAACGGCACGTGGTTCTGCGCGAACGACATCGACCCGGAGTCGAACCAGACGTCGAGCACGTCGGTGACGCGCCGCATCGTCGACGCTCCGGTGGGGTCGTCGGGGTTGGGCCTGGTCAGGTCGTCGATGTAGGGCCGGTGCAGGTCCGGCTCGCCGGCGGCGTTGCGGGGCAGCCGGCCGAAGTCGCGCTCCAGCTCCTCGAAGGAGCCGTAGACGTCGAGGCGCGGGTACGCCGGGTCGTCGCTCTTCCAGACCGGCACCGGCGAACCCCAGAACCTGTTCCGGGTGATCGACCAGTCGCGGGCGTTCTCGAGCCACCTGCCGAACTGGCCGTGCTTGATGTGCTCGGGCACCCAGCGGATCTCTTCGTTGAGCTCGAGCATCCTCTCCTTGATCCGGGTGACCTGGACGAACCAGGACTCCACGCCCTTGTAGATCAGCGGCTGCCGGCAGCGCCAGCAGTGCGGGTACGAGTGCTCGTAGGTCTCCCGGCGAAGCAGCACCGTGCCGGGAGTGACTGCGCCGTGGTCGTCGGCGGTCGAGTGCCCGGCGAGGGACGAGCCGGGTGTATCGAGACCAGCCAGGCGAGTCGCCGCCTTGAGGTGGTCGATGATCGGCAGATTCGCGTCGAAGACCAGCATCCCGGCGTACTCGGCGACCGGCGCCGTGAATCGGCCGTCCTTGCCGACCGGCATCACCGCCTCGATGCCCTCCCGGTCGGTGATCACCTTGTCGTCCTCACCGAAGGCCCCGGCGGTGTGCACCATCCCGGATCCGTCGGTGGTGGTGACGAACTCGGCGGCGACCAGCCGGAAGGCCCGCGGGTGGCCCAGGTAGTAGCTGAACGGCGGCGTGTAGTGCCGACCGACGAGGTCGGCGCCCTTGACCCGGGCGACAACCTGGTGGTGCACCGACTCGGAGTCCTCGTCCTTGAGTTCGCGCGCGTAGGCGTCGAGCCGCTCCGCGGCCAGCAGGTACCGCTCCTCGACGCCGGTGTAGGACGAACGCACCACGACGTAGTCGATCTCCTCGCCCACCATCACGGCCAGGTTCGAGGGCAGCGTCCAGGGCGTGGTGGTCCAGACCAGTGCCAGGGCACCGTCCAGGACCCCACCCTCGCCGGTGTCCGCGAGCCGCAGCCCCACCGTCACCGACGGGTCCTGCCGGGACTGGTAGACGTCGTCGTCCATCCGCAGTTCGTGGTTCGACAGCGGCGTCTCGTCGTTCCAGCAGTACGGCAGCACCCGGAAGTCCTCATAGACCAGGCCCTGGTCATGCAGGCTCTTGAACGCCCAGATGACGCTCTCCATGTAGTCGGGGTTGAGGGTCTTGTAGTCGTTGTCGAAGTCCACCCAGCGGGCCTGCCGGGTCACGTAGGCACGCCACTGGTCGGCGTACTTCATCACCGAGTCCCGACAGGCCTCGTTGAAGGCCTCGATCCCCATCTCGGCGATCTCGTCGGTGGTCTTGATGCCGTGGATGCGCATCGCCTCGAGCTCGGCGGGCAGGCCGTGCGTGTCCCAGCCGAAGCGTCGCTCCACCCGCTTGCCGCGCATCGTCTGGTAGCGGGGCACGATGTCCTTGACGTAGCCGGTGAGCAGGTGCCCGTAGTGCGGCAGCCCGTTCGCGAACGGCGGACCGTCGTAGAAGACGAACTCGCCGTCGGCGGGGTCCCGCTGTTCCAGGGAGGCCGCGAAGGTGCCGTCGGACTCCCAGTAGCCGAGGATCCGCTCCTCGATCGCGGGGAACCGCGGGGTCGACGGAACGGCGTTCGTGGGATCGGTGCTGACCTTCGGATAGGTCATCGGCTGCGGCTCCTCGTGCGGTCGACCGGTGGTCGAATGTGTCGGACCACGAGGACGACATTGCTGCCGCGGTACCACCTCGCTTGGTGCCGTGACACGGCACCCGCTCATTGCAGGCTGTGACGGGCCCACCCGTTCGGTTCTACTGGGCGCAGGTGAGCCGGGGCCCGCCGAACGCTGTTCTTCCGAAAGCTCGCCGCTGATGACGGCTCGAACGCCTATGGGTCACAGGGTACGGCGTGCCCCGGCCGCGGCGGAAACCGGTTTCCTCACTCGCACGTGGAGACCGGCTCGTCACCCTCGAAGCGCGCCGCGGTCCAGATCAGCAGATCGGCCAACAGCGGCGAGGTGTCGGTCAACAGGCTGAGGTGGTTGAGCCCCTCGTACTCGCGGTACTCCAGCACCTGACCCTCGGCGCACATCCGCTCCGCCCAGCGTCGCTGGATCTCCACCGGCACCACGTCGTCGGCGTCCCCCTGAGCGAGCAGGATCGGGGCCTCGACGACCTCGTTGGGCGAGTTGGCGCGCATCAGCTCACCCCACCGACCGGCCGTCGAGTCCTCGGGCAACAGCGGGCCGCTGAACTGCCGGATCAACGACGGCGCGTTGCTCTCCGGGCCCTGACACTGGGCAGCCACCCGGCCCACCAGGTCGCGGTCGGACTCCGGCAAGTGGTCCAGGAGCCCCGCCTCGGGGTGTACGTCGTGCCAACTCTGCAGCAGGAAGGAGATCAGCATCCGCCCGAACGGAGACTCGTCAGGGTCGACGTCGATCGATGCCATCACCGTGTCCACCTCGGTGGGCGGCGCCATCGCGGCGATCCCGCGCAGGTCCATCGACGGTGCCTCGTCGGCGACCACCCCCGCCCAGAGCGCGGCGTGAGCGCCCTGGGAGCCGCCCCAGATCACCGTGTGCGGCATCAGCGCGAGCCCGTCGATCGACTGCGACGCGGTGACGGCGTGGACCAGGTCCCGGCCGGCGGCCAGGCCGCCGAGGTACTCGTGGGGCCCCTCCGAGCCCAGCCCGGCGAAGTCGGGGGCGACGACCACCCATCCCTGCAGCACCATCTGCGCGAGCAGCCCGGCGTACACACCGAAGGCGTCGATCCTGGCCGAGGGCGCGCAGTCCTCGGCGACTCCGGTGGTCCCGTGCGCCCACACCAGCACCGGCCGGGGGCCCAACGACCACCCCTTGGCGGCCACCACCAGACCGGTGGCCTCACGCACCTCCCCGTCGACGTCAGCGGTGGCGTAGGCCAGCTGCCACGCATCGAAGTCGTCGGTGACCCCTGCCCAGTCCCGGGTGGCGATCAACTCGCCCGGCTCGGCGTCGAGCGGCAACGGGGGCAGCGGCGGCTCCTTGTCCCGGCCGACGAGGACGACGATGACGGTGGTCAGGACCAGCAGCAGCACCGCGACGAGTGCGGCGAGCAGGATCCAGCGACCACGGGGCGGGGCTGCGGGCGTCGTCGTCACAACCCCATCATGCCCAACCGGCTCACCTGCCCCTGCGTAGACTCCGCTCTCGTGACTGAGATGACCGGCCCGGCCCACGGCTGGGGCCTGACCACCGTGACCCCTGACGACACCGTTCTCGACGTGTGGTTCCCCTCCCCTGCGCTGGGGGCCGCCAAGCCGGCCGGACCACCGGCCGACCTGAACGCGTTGAGCGGCGTCGACCCGATCCGCCGGGTCCGCCGCGAGGTCCGCCTGGTCGCCATCGACGACCTTGCTGCCGCACCCCGCAGCACCGAGGACGCCTGGCTGCGGTTGCACCTGCTGTCGGCTCGGCTGGTGACGCCGCAGTCGATCAACCTCGACGGCGTCTTCGGGCTGCTGACGAACGTGGTGTGGACCTCGGCCGGCCCGTGCGCGGTCGAGGGGTTCGAGACCACCCGGATGCACCTGCGGGCCGCCGGGATGCACGTCACCGTGCACGGCATCGACAAGTTCCCGCGGATGGTCGACTACGTGGTCCCGTCCGGGGTCCGGATCGCGGACGCGGACCGGGTCCGGCTGGGAGCGCACCTGGCCGAGGGCACCACGGTGATGCACGAGGGCTTCGTCAACTTCAACGCGGGCACCCTCGGCTCGTCGATGGTCGAGGGCCGGATCTCGGCCGGCGTGGTGGTCGACGACGGCTCCGACATCGGCGGCGGCGCCTCGATCATGGGCACGCTCTCCGGCGGCGGCCAGGAGGTCATCGCGATCGGCAAGCGCTGCCTGTTGGGCGCCAACGCCGGCATCGGCATCTCGCTGGGTGACGACTGTGTCGTGGAGGCAGGCTGCTACGTCACCGCTGGCACCAAGGTCACCGTCGTCGGCGCCGACGGCGCCTCCGAGGTGGTCAAGGCCCGTGACCTGACCGGCAAGAACAACCTGCTCTTCCGCCGCAACTCGGTCACCGGCGCCGTCGAGTGCGTGCCGAGGCAGGGCGAGGGCATCACCCTCAACTCGATCCTGCACGCCAACGACTGACGATGCGGAGGCTGGTCAACCTCGTCCTGGTGGCGCTCATCCTCGCCGTCGTGGTGGGTGCGGTGGGGGTCCTGATGCGGACCGGTCTGGGTCCGGCCTTCCAGCGGCAGGCGTGCCAGGCGGTGGTGGGCGAGCACACGGTCACCCTCACCCTGGAGCAGGCCGAGAACGCAGCCATCATCGCCGCCATCGGGGTGCGGCGAGGTCTCCCGGCGCGTGCGGTGACGATCGCGTTGGCCACGGCGTACCAGGAGTCGAAGATCCTCAACCTCGACTACGGGGACCGGGACTCACTGGGGTTGTTCCAGCAGCGCCCGTCCCAGGGGTGGGGTACGCCGGAGCAGGTGCAGGACCCGGTCTATGCCGCCAATGCGTTCTATGACGCGCTGGAGCGACTCCCCAACTACCGGGAGATGGACATCAACGACGCCGCGCAGGCGGTGCAGCGCTCCGGGCACCCGCAGGGGTACCGGCGCCACGAGGAGAACGCCCGCGCGCTCGCCTCGGCACTGACCGGCTGGTCGCCGGCATCGTTCACCTGCACGGTCCGGGGGCGAGCCTCCGCCGACACCGAGCTCGGGCCCGAGGGACTCACCTCCAGGGCGGCGGCGGTGCGCGACGACCTGACGACGGCGTTCGGGCCGTTGTCGCTGGGCGGCTTCCAGCCCGGCGGGGTGAGCAGCGGCCACATGCCCGGATCAGCCCACTACGAGGGTCGAGCGGTCGATGTCTTCGTGCGCCCGGTCAACGAGCAGAACCTGCGCCGCGGCTGGGTGATCGCCCACTATCTGGTGGCTCGCGCGGACCTGCTCGAGATCGAGCACGTCATCTTCGACGGCAAGATCTGGAACGTCCGCCGCTCCGACGAGGGCTGGCGGGACTACACCCCCGACACCAACGGGCGCCCCGAGGGCGTGGTGGAGATCCTCGAGCACCGCGACCACGTGCACGTCGACGTGCCCTGACTCGACGTGCTCTGAGCCGACCTTGCGGACAGGTCAGACGGTCGCCAACCGCCGCGCTGCCGCGGCGATCCGCTCGTCGGTGGCGGTGAACGCCACCCGCACGTGCCGACGGCCGGCCGCGCCGTAGAAGTCGCCGGGGGCGACCAGGATCCCGAGCTCGGCGAACTCGGCGACCAGCCCCCAGCAGTCCGGCCCGTCAGGACCCTTGGTGGTCCACAGGTAGAGCGAGGCCTCGGAGTGCTCCACCGTGTAGCCGGCGCCCTGCAGCGCCTCCTTGAGGACCGCACGACGAGCCGCGTAGACCGCGTGCTGGGCGCGGGCGTGCTCGGTGTCCCGCAGCGCCGCGGCCATCGCCGCCTGCTGCGGGCCGGGAACGATGAGGCCGAGGTTCTTGCGGACCGCGAGCAGCTCACCGATCAATGCCGTGTCTCCGGCCACGAAGCCACAGCGGTAGCCGGCCAGGTTCGAGCGCTTCGACAGCGAGTGCACCACCAGGATGCCGTCCGCGGAGCCGCCGCAGACCTCCGGGTCCAGCACCGACACCGGCGCCGCGTCCCACGCGCACTCCAGATAGCACTCGTCGGAGACCAGGATGGTGCCGCGCTCCCGACACCAGTCGACGACCTTGCGGAGGTGCTCGACAGGCAGCACCCGCCCGGTGGGGTTGGACGGGCTGTTGAGCCACAGCAGCCGCGGCGTCTCCGGCCCGATCGCGGTCAGCGAGTCGGTGGCCAGGGTGCGGGCACCGGCCAACGCTGCACCGACCTCGTACGTCGGGTAGGCCAACTCGGGCAGGACCACCAGGTCACCCGGGCCGAGACCCAGGTGCAGCGCCAGCGAGGCGACCAACTCCTTGGAGCCGATCAGCGGCAGCACCTGGTCGAGCCCCAGCCCGATGGTGCCGTGCCCGGCGAGCCAGTCGACGCAGGCCTGACGGGTCTCCACCGTGCCGATCGTGGTCGGGTAGCCCGGCCAGTCCGCAGCGGCGGCCAGCGCCTCCCGGACCACCATCGGGGTCGGGTCGACCGGCGTACCGATGGACAGGTCCACCAGGCCGCCAGCGTGTCGGCCGGCCCGCTCCTTGGAACCGGTCAACTGGTCCCAGGGAAAGTCAGGCAGCCTCGACGACACCCGACCCGACGGCTGCGGTGCTGCGCTCACCCCTGGTTCTGGGGCGGCAGCGCTGCGACGAAGGGGTGGTCCTTGTCGATCTCACCCATCTTGGCGGCACCACCGGGCGAACCCAGGTCGTCGAAGAACTTGACGTTGGCGTCGTAGTAGTCCTTCCACTCCTCCGGGGTGTCGTCCTCGTAGAAGATGGCCTCGACCGGGCAGACCGGCTCACAGGCACCGCAGTCGACGCACTCGTCGGGGTGGATGTAAAGCATCCGCTTGCCTTCATAGATGCAATCGACGGGGCACTCGTCGACGCACGCGCGGTCCTTCAGGTCGACACACGGCTGGGCGATGACGTAGGTCACCAGTTCCTCCTACAAGACTCGGGCGAGCGGGCACTCGCTGCTCAGCCTAGTATCCACATGTGCGAAGTGGTGAGGAACCCCGGCCCAAGCATTTGCTTGGTCCCCATGTGGTGGGCGAGCGTGTGGTGATCCGACACGTCGTCCCCGGCGAGTACGGACCCACGGGCGGACCAGCCATGAACGACGTCCTGGGAGTCTGTCAGGCCTGGGGCCCCGAAGCGGCGGTGATCGCGCGTGAGGGAGGCTCGACGGTCACCGTGCCGATCGCCGACATCGTCTCCGGGAAGCCGGTGCCGCCACGGCCGAGCGTGCGGCTGCGCATGTCGCCGTTGGAGGCCCAACAGCGCAGCCTGGTGATGTGGCCGCACGTGGACACCGAACAACTCGGCGACTGGGTGCTCCGCTCGTCGGAGTCCGATCCGGTGCGCCGTGCGAACTCCGCGCTGGCGATGGGCGATCCCGGCATCTCGTTCACCCGCGCCGTCCAGCGGGTGCTGGACTACTACCGCGACCGGGACAAGCGCCCCCTGGTGATGGTGGAGGCCGACTCCGAGGTCTGCAAGAGGTTCACCGACGCCGGCTGGGAGCTCGACCGGCCGCATGAGCCGGACACCTGGTTCCAGGTGGCCTCGATCTCGAGGGCCCGGCGGGCCGTCTCCGGCATCCGCACCATCGAGGTGGAGATGGTCGCCGACGACCACCGCCTCGAGGCCAGGGTCGGCGACGAGGCGCTGATCCGGGCCGCCTACGACCGAGACTGGCTGGGCCTGCACGCCCTCAACGTGGAGCCGTCACGGCGTCGCCAGGGGCTGGCGCTGAACCTGCTCTCGGCAATGCTCGACTGGGGCGCCGAGCGGGGCGCCACGACGGCGTACCTGCAGGTGCTGGCCGACAACGAGAGCGCGCTGGAACTCTACGAGCGGCTCGGGTTCAGCACCCACCACGCCTACCGCTACCTGACCCCCGGCTGAGGCTGCGCTCAGTCGTCGTTGCCCTGCGAGGGCGGCGGACCGCAGACCACCGAGTCCGACGGGTTGTAGCGGGTGAAGAACGGTTCGCTGCGCACGATCGCGCTGTTCCCCGGTCGGTGGAAGTGACGAGTCACCGTCACGTCGAATCCGGACCAGCCGCGGTGCGGCTCACAGCCGGGCTCCTGGATGTAGCGGGTGGTCGGCTGGGTGACCCGGGACCGTCCGGACTTCACCGCGGTGATGTCCCAGGTCTTGGTCGACCACATCGTCACGGTGACCTCGCCGCGCCGAGACGGCGTGCTGGGCACGATCCGCGACTGGATCAGGACACCGTGCTCGGTGTCGTTGGCGAACTTCAGGTCCAGGATGCCCCAGGCGACGGTGGCCTCACGGCCTTCGGGATACCGGTCGATGTAGAACGAGTGCGGGCGGTGCTCGACGTCCTTGAGGCCGGCGAAGAACATCGCGTTGAACAGCGTGGTCGCCATCTGCGACACACCACCACCGAGGTCCTGGACGAGCACCCCGTTGCGGATGATGTAGCCCTCGGTGAACCCGTTGGCGCGGGTGCGCTCCCCCACCGTGTCGTTCATCGAGAACGTCTCACCCGGCTTGAGCAGGGTTCCGTCGATCAGCTCGGCGGCGCGGCCGATGTTGACGTTGCGGTACGTCGAGTGCGGGTAGTAGGTGGTGAAGGTCGACACCTGCTCGACGATGCCCAGCGCTTCGGCGTCGGCGGTGCTGAACTCGGGCTCCGCCACCGTGGCCGGCACCTCGGCCCGCCGATCGTCGCCGCTGGCGGTGAGGACCTCCAGGAACACGCTGGCGACCTCGTCGACGTCGTAGGAGACGCCGGGCTTGGCCGGGATCACCTCGGGCTTGCTGTTGACGATCCGCACCGTCGCGTCGACCGGCTTGTCGTCCTCGGACAGGTGGGTGTCGAGCAGGTTCGCGAAGACGCGCTTGCGCACCCGCGGGGAGAGTGCTCCCTCCTCGGGGACCATCCGCAGTGCGGCGGTGAAGTCGCGGGGGTTGAGCCGCACCGGGGAGTTGCCGAACATCAGTCGGACCGGCCCGGAGACCGCTGGGTTGGCGAACCCGTCCACCGCGGCGGTGAGCGCTTCCTCGCCGACCTCGGGGGCCAACGGGGTGAACGGCAGGCGGGCCACCGGGTCGTCGCCGAGGTACGCCGCCTCGATAGCGGCACGGGCCCCGGCACGGTCCAGAGCCCGGCCGGGGGCCGGATCGGTGGTCTCGAAACGTCCGGCCCGGAACGTGACAGCGGCGTCCACCGGCTCGACCGAGACCTGCTCATCGAAGCCGTCGAGCTGCTCGTCGAGGCGGCTGTGGTCGATGACGATCACCGGGTCGAGGTTACGGCCTCCAGTGAAGTAGTCCCAGAGCCGGACCGGGTGCCAACTGGCGCCGGCTCCGGCAGCGGCTACGGAGGCCTCGTGGTCCACCGAGAGGCCGAGTCGGCGGGCCGGGATCTCCCGGGTCACCTCGTCGACCGAGACGGTCATGGTGGCCAGCTCACGATCGGCCAGCCCAGCCTTCAGCACCTCCGCAGCACGTTCGGGGGTGTGGCCGCCGATGTCGACGCCAGCCACCGTCATCCCGCGTGGCACGTTCTCGCCGGCCACCCACCAAGCTGCGGCGTAGCCGCCACCGAGCAGGAGCCCCAGTGCGAGCAGCAGCCAGAGGACGACCCGGCCACCCCGGTCCTGGGGGGTCTCGGTCGTCGTCGCGGTGCCTGCGTCCGTGCTCACGTCCCGCATCCTAGGCATGGAGACGGTGATCCGAAGAAGTCCCACGCACCGGCAGTGTCGCCACAGCGAACGCAGTGGCCACCATCACGGCGCCGAGCATCACCCAGCCGTGCACCCCCTCGCCGACCGCCCAGTCCCCTTCGGGGCGACGCCCGAATGCCAGACCGACGGTGGTGGCGACGCCCGCCACGAAGGCGAGCCGCCCCCACCACTGCCGCGGCAGCGCCACCACCGTGCACGTGATCGCGGCGACCGCCAGGGTCAGCCCCCACCAGCGGCTGTGCCACAGCACCATCGAGAGTCCGGTGAAGACACCGGCGGGATAGGTGAGGAACACCAGCAGCTTGAGCGCCAACGCCGGGTCACAGCCCGGCGAAGAGGTCGGTCTCGACCCCGGACTCGTCGGGGGCGGGGGTGCCCTTCGCGACCCGGAAGGCCTCCACCCCCCAGATGCTCTGGCTGCCGCGGTCACCGAGCGCGAAGAGCGGTCCGTCCAACGAGATCTGGGTCGCGTGGGCGGCCAGCGCCTTCATCTTCGCGTCCAGGTAGGCGTCGCCGTCGACCATGGTGGAGATGTGCTCGTCAGGGCTGAAGATCGACCACAGTTCCCCATCGGGCTCCATGCCAGCGAAGGTCTCGGTGTCCCCGGCTGCGCGCAGCTCGCGCAGCCCCTGCCGCATCGCCGACGCCGCCATCGTCCCCCAGTAGATCTTGGCGATCTCCCAGGGCTCACCCAGGTCGAGGCGGTGCGTCGGCACCGCGGCGAGTTGCGCGGCGTACATCGCGACCCGGTGCGCCTGGATGTGGTCCGGGTGGCCGTAGCCGCCGAACGGGTCGTAGGTGACCAGCACCTGGGGACGCACCTCGCGGATCACCTCCACGAGCAGGTCGGCCGCTTCGGTGAGGTCGGCGTGCCAGAAGGCGTTGGCGTGGGTGGTGTCGGCGGGGATCGCATGCCCGTCCGCGTGCCACTGCATCCCCGAGTCCCGGTATCTCCCGAAGCCGCCCAGGAAGCGGTGGTCGCTGACCCCGAGGGCCGCCATCGCCGCAGCCAACTCGCCGCGCCGATGTTCACCCAGCCCGTCCTGCTGGTCCGCGGCCAGGTGGGACAGCTCCGGGACCAGGATCTCGCCCATCTCACCGGCGGTGCAGGTCACCAGGGTGACGCTGCGTCCCTCCGCGGCGTACCGGGCCATCGTGGCGCCCTGGTTGATGGTCTCGTCGTCGGGATGCGCGTGGACCAGCAGCAGGCGGTGGTCGGTCTTGGCTAGCACGAAGCCACTCTAGGTCAGGGACGGCTGACCACCGGTCACCTCACGCAGACGGCGGCCAACAACGAGACGACGATCGCCGCCTCCAGCAGCACGTAGCGCCACACCACGGCCGAGCCCCGGCTTCGGTCGAGGAGCATCGACACGCCCCGGCCGAGCGCCATGCCGCCGATGGCCACCGCGATGGCGATCGGGATCCACCGCTGGCCCGGGCCGTCCGTGACCAGCGACCAGCCGAGCAGCAAGGCGACCGCGATCCCGAAGCCGCCGTACACCGAGCGGATCTCGTTGCGTCCGTCCACGGTGTTCACGACTGTCCCGAACCGATCCACCACCCGGTCGGGACGGAGCAGTCCGACGATCCCCATGCCGAGGAAGAAGATGGCCGGCCAACCGACCAGGAGGAGCGCGAGCAGCGTCATCGGGGCGTCTCCGACTTCAGCCGCCGCGGCGCCGCGGGGAGGTCCAACGGGGGCGGCACCGGTCTGGGTGCCTCAGGCTGGTCGAGCCAGCCGTCATGGGCATCGATGAGCAGCTCGAGCCGGATCAGTGGAGCATCGCTGCGCAGCGACCAGGGATGGTCCTCGTCGTCATCCTCCCCGGCCAATCGCTCCCGCTCCACGAGTACGACGTACCCCTCCGACCGCAGCGTCGCCGCCACCACCTCGGCGTGCTCGGCCTCGAAGAACACCGCCCGGTGGTCGGGGAGTTCGAGGTGGGCGCGGAGCTCGGCGAGGAACGGCCGGTCGGCGTCCAGCCAGTCGAGGTCGTCGAGCTCGGCGGCGGCCACCCAGCGCACCTGGTCGTGTTCGTGGGGTTGCGGGTCACCCTCGCCCGATTGGGCCAGAGCCACCGTGAGCTCGTGCCGGTCGTCGATGGTGACGCGCCCGGCAAGCCACCGCCGCACCTCGATCTCGATGCCGAGCTCTTCGCGGATCTCGCGGATCAGCGCCGCCTCCGGCGACTCGCCCGGCTCGACCTTGCCGCCGGGGAACTCCCACCGGCCAGCTGCCGCTGGCGGGGAGGTACGCCGCGCGGCCAACACCCGTCCGGCGCGCACGATCGCGGCTCCGACCACGTCACTCACCGCGACTCCCCCGACGGGACCGCCGGTCGCGGCATCCGGGCGAGCTGCCTGGCCTGGACCACCAGCCGACCGGCGCTGTCCCAGACCTCGCAGTCCTGCTCGAACATGCCGCCGGCCACATTGCGGGTGCTCTGGGTGACCTGCAGCCATCCCGGCGCAGGCAACGCCCGCAGGTGCGCGGCGAGTTGCATCGTCGGCGCCCAACCGGGTTCGCCGAGGTCGTAGCTCACCGGCGGCAGCACGTCGGCGATGGCGAGCAGGGACAGGGCGTCCGGGGGCCGGTCATCGGCCATCCGCACCCAGGCCTGCAGTTCACCCCTCCCGGACGGGGCGCCCACGGCCCAGCCGGCCGACTCGGGGGCCATCCGCAGGTCGTACCGGTCGATGAGCGGGGCGAGACGCCTCACCTCGGCCGGCGACGACGAGGTGGGGATGCACTCCTCGGGTGGCGGCAGCACCGGCGGCACGGCCGTGGTGCGCACGTCCTCGGGCAGGCGCGCCAAGTCACCGCAGGTGGCCACCCCGACGACCCGCGTCTCGTCGCCCTGGCTCAGCGTCACGGCAGCGGCGGCGGTGCTGCCACCCACCCTGGCCGGCGTCACCGTGAGGGTGGCGTCGCCCTCGGTGGCCGCACTGACGAAGTGGGCGCTGAACGCCAGCGGATGCGGATGCTTGGGGAGCTCGAGCCCCAGAGCCCGGCCCATCGCGGCCATCAGGAAGCCGCCGTTGACACCTCCCCCGACCCACCAGTCACGGGTGAGTTCGAGTCGATGTCGCCCCGCGCCGGTGGGGCTGAGGGCGAGGTGACGATCGAGTTCATGCACGGCGACCACGGTACTGCCACGCCTCCGATCACCGCACCGCCCAGTAGGCTCGGCAGGCGTGAGCAGCGAGCAGCCCATCGATGCGGGGCCAGGGTGGGAGATCGACCCGGAGACGCTGCGCCCGCGGATCCTCGACCTCGACGCGTTCGCGCACGCGTTCGCCGACGACCCGCACCGCGACATCCTGATCGCCTTGCACACCGGGGACCCCGCCGCGGCCCACGAACTGATCACCACGAAGCTCCAGTCCGACGGCGGCGTCCGCCTGCGAGCGCTGCTCGGGGACACACTGCGCGACCTCGGCCGGCACGAGGAGGCGATCACGGCGTACGTCGACCTGGTCGAGGAGTGCCGCGGCGGTCCCCGCGAGGCGGTGATGCGTCAGCACCTCGGCAAGGCCCTCTTCACCGCCGGCCGGATGGCCGAGGCGGCCACGGAGTTCGAGGCCGCACTCGCGCTGCGGATCGACTCGGGGGCGGACCCGGCGCTCATCGAGTCGTCGCGGCGGGCCCTGGCCCGGGCCCAGCGCGACGTCTGAGTCGCTGCGCTGCTACCGCGGCGCGGTCACCCTGGTCACCGACACCTGGGCCCGGCGGATCTGCCTCCCCGTGAAGGGGAAGCGCACCCACTTGGCGTTGCCGAACAGCCGGGTCTGGTCGGCCGACCAGGGCGACGTCGGGTCCTCGGACTGCCCATAGGTGAGGATCGTGCGCGGCACCACCCGCGAGCCCCGGAAGGCGACCGCCTGGATGTGGGAGGAACCGTAGGTGATCGGCCGGTAGTAGGAGCTGTTCCGGCGCGGTTCGCGGGACTCGATGGCGTTGGCGTTGCCCCAGGCATGCTTGCCGCCGCCGACCCCGATAGGCGGCGCGCCCCGATCGCCGGCGACCTGAAGGGTGCCCCAGGCGGCGTTCATCGGGATCCCCCGGCCCCGGAGTGAGGCGAGGGCGTCGCGCATCGCCTGCACCGTGGGCTGGTCGGTCTTGAGGCCGCGTGGGGTGTTGAACGGATCGCTGGCATCGAAGGCGACCTTCCAGGCGTCATCGGGCAGCCGGTCGGCGAACTCGGCGAAGATGTGGGTGCCGCGACTGCTGGTGTTCGATCGACCGTCCCAGTCCCGGAGCACAGCACAGGCGTGGCCGCCGTCGGCCGCCCGACACACCTGGTCCAGCGCGCCCTGGGCACGGGCCAGCTCCGCCAGTCGTTGCCGGTTGGCGTGCTGGAACCGACGCAGCGCGGCCGGGGTGACCTTCTGGCCTCGGGCGAGCCTGTCCGTCACGTAGCGGTGCACCATCTGGGTGCGGAAGGTCCGCTCGCACTGCTCACACCCGATGATCCGGGCGTAGCCCTCGAGTCGTTCGGCGGTGCTCGGCGTCCAGTACGAGTCGTTGGCGTTGGCGACCCAGGACGTGGTCACCAACTCGGGCAGGTTGCGTGGCCCGAAGATGCCCGGGCGTGCCGCGTCGGCGTCGGTGCGCCAGGCACAGCTCGAGCCTGCCCGGGAGCCGTCCAGACCCGGGAGTCCGGCGAGCTGGTAGAGCAGCCGGCCGACCACGGTCATGCAGCTGGCCGCCATCTCGTCGGGCACGTTCGGCACCACCGAGTGATCGGCGTACAGCACGGTGCCGTGCCGGTCGGCCGCGATGGTGTTGACCCAGGGGATGCCGGCGGTGGCGTCCTGCCTGCGCAGCAGGTCGCGGGCACTGGTCGCCTTCCCCATCGCGTGGAAGGAGTCGAGGGTGCGCAGGTGTTCGGCGTTGGCGTCCCGGATCGCCCACACGGTGGCCAGGCCCCAGGGCATGAACAGGGCGGGTGCGTCGATGACGTAGCCCTCCTCGGTTCGGTGCACCGACTTGACGACCTTCACCAGCTTGCCGTTGCGCAGCACGGTGACCTCGACCTCACGCCGCTGGATCGGCTTCAGTCCCTCGGTGGTCAGGTACGACGTGCCCCCGACGGCGACGTACTCGTAGGGGGTGAACCGGTAGGCGGTGGAGACGGTGTGGCTCCAGGCGACGTCGGAGTTCCAGCCGATGTTGACCACCGGCGAGCCGATCAGGCTGGCCCCGGCGACGTCGTACTTGCCCGGGATCGTCAGGTGCTGCTGGGTGAACCGGTAGCGCCCCCGCCACGGGAAGTGCGGGTTGCCCAGGATCATCCCCTGGCCGGTCGCCGAGTGGCGGCTGCCCACGGCGGTGGCGTTGGAGCCGAATCCGGAGTCCGGGTCGCGACCCAGGCCCGACAGCAGTCCGTCGACGTCGATGTCGGCGATCAGCGGCAGTTCCGGAAGCCCGGGGTCGGTGAGTGAGGGCGGTGAGGCGCCGACGATCTCCGGGACGAAGACCCCGGTCGAGGCGAGCACGTTGGCAAGGTGGATGCCGTACCAGAGATCCAGGCGGGTGACCCGGGTGGCGAGGTAGCGGGCGCCCTTGCACTCAGGGTCGGTGACCTTCGTGCGATGCCGGCGGAGGTACTCGTTCACCCCCGCGGTGTAGCCGGCCACGATCTTGCGCACCTGCTTGCTCGGTCCGGCCACCGGGTCGGCGAGCAGTTTCTGGACGGCCCTGCGGTTGCGCATGTCGGTGACCAGGACGTCGACCTCGAGGTTGGTGGCCCGCATCGATACCTCGTCGGAGTAGAGCCCGTCGGGGCCGAACCACCGGGAGCGCTGCCCGCGGGCGGTGATGACGGTGTCCATCAAGGTGCACAGCGACGTCTCCGCGGTGGCGTAGCCGCTGCCGAAGCCGAGCGAACCGTAGTTCTTGGCGGTGATGTGCGGGATCCCGTGCTTGGTGCGCCGGATGGTGGCGCGGTAGGACTTGCGGGCCGCGGAGGCCCGTTCGGCGACGACACTGGGGGCGCTCAACGCCGAGGATGGCTCCGGGGACGAGCCGACTCCAGGGGCGGCGAGCAGCCCGATGACCAGCGGACAGGCGGCGGTGGCCACCAGCAGGCGATGCAGCACGAGAACTCCCGGGTGTGAGGAACCCCACACAAAGTGGTTGTGCACTACAACGCAGATCCGGTGGTGGCGTTACGCCAGGTTTTGACGCAGGCATGGCCATCGGGTTGGCTGGGCAGCACCGAGTCCGGGGAGTGTGCATGCGAGGTCCACGCCTTGCCGCCGTCGTTGCGGCGGCGCTGATCCTGGTGGCGTGCGCGGGTCCCGACGTCGAGCCGCCCTCGGCGGCCACGCCACCGCCGATCGACGAGGCCGCACCGCCGGGCACGTCGACCACCTGGGGCGTGCCGGCCGGCATCGAGGGGTGGGAGCTCACCACCTTCGACTCCGACGGCATCCATCAGTTGCGGCACACCGACCTCGGCTGCCAGGTCACCTACCACCAGAACCTGGGCGCCGCCGCGGCCGCCGCCCAGGGCTTCGACCCGACCGCCACCCTGGACGTGTTCGGGGATCAGTTGGCCCAGCGGGTGCCGGTGCAGGAGATCCTCGGCGACGTGCCCCCGCTGCTGATCCCGGTCACTGTCGGCGACGAGCCGGCCGAGTTCGTGCGGCGCGTCTTCCGCTATCGCGCCGAGGACGGGACGGCGTACAGCACCGACGTGGCGGCGCAGTGGTTCGACGACGTCGAACTGATGATCAACGTCTCCTGCGCCGCCGATCAGGAGGCCGAAGCGCGCCCGCACATCGCGGAACTGCTCGAGCTCAGCTCGGTGGTCGGTCATGACTGACCGACTGATGGTGGAGGCTGCGGGACCGTGTTGACCGCGGTGGCGTTCCTGGCCGCGGCCTTCCTCGGGGGCCTCGGCGCCGGGATGCTGCGGCTGCCACCGATGGTCGGGTTCCTCGCCGCCGGGTTCGTGCTCCACGGCATCGGTGTCGACGAACTGCCGGCGCTGCAGACCCTTGCCGACATCGGTGTGGTGCTGCTGCTCTTCGGCATCGGTCTCAAGTTGGACGTGCGGTCCCTGCTCAGACGCGAGGTGTGGCTGACGATGGCCACCCACATGAGCGCCAGTGTGGCCGTCGGCATCGGCTTCCTGGCGCTGCTCGGAGTGGTCGGCTTCTCAGAGCTCGAGGGTGCCGGATTCGGCGTGCTGGCGCTGGTGGCGTTCGCGCTGTCCTTCTCCTCGACCGTGTTCGTGGTCAAGACCCTCGACGATCGTGGCGACGAAGAGGCCAGGTACGGGCGGGTGGCCATCGGGATCCTGATCCTTCAGGACGTCGCGGCGGTCGCGTACATCACCGCATCCAAGGGCGACTGGCCGAGCCCCTGGGCACTGGCCCTGGTGCTGCTGCTGCCCGCCTCCCGGGTGTTCCGATGGCTGTGGAGCCGCGTGGGCCACGGGGAGCTCCAGGTGGTGTTCGGGGTGCTGATGGCGCTCGGTCCCGGCTGGGCGCTCTTCGAGCTGGCTGGCATCAAGGGAGACCTGGGCGCGTTGGTGATGGGCGTGCTGCTGGCGTCCCATCCGGCCGCCGACGAACTGCGGGAGTTGCTGTTCTCGGTCCGGGAGTTGCTGCTCGTCGGCTTCTTCGTGTCCATCGGCTACCACGGCGTCCCGAGCCTGGAGCAGGCGTTGCTGGCGGTGCTGGTGTTGGCCCTGATCCCGGTCAAGTCGGTGGGGTACGTCGTACTGCTGCGGCTGCTGCGGTTGCGCAACCGGACCGCGGTGCTCTCGGGGGTGGTGCTGGCCCAGTTCTCCGAGTTCGGGCTGATCGTCGCCGCGGTGGGGCACTCCGCAGGCTGGATCGACGAGGAGTGGGTGGTGGTGATCGCCGTGGCGGTGGCGCTGAGCTTCACGGTGGCCGGGGCGCTGAACGGGCAGGCGAGGCGGATCGCGGACGCGGCCACTGCCCGGATGCCTGAGGATGCGGGCACGGCGGAGGACGCCGACCAGGAGATCGACGATGCCAACGTGCTGGTGATCGGGATGGGGCAGATCGGCGTCGGGGCACTGCAGCGGTTCCGTGACCACTGGGAGTGGGAGGCGGTCGGTGTCGAACACGATCCTCAACGCGCCACCCAGTTGCGCGACGAGGGCCTGAACGTGATCACCGCGGACGCCACCGACGCCGAGTTCTGGCAGCGGATGCTGGCTGGCTGCGAGGTCGACATCGTGCTCCTGGCGATGCCTCGCCACGGCGCGAACGTGGCCGCACTGGACGTGCTGAGGTCCCAGGGTTTCAGCGGCACCGTCGCCTGCATCGCTCGGTATGACGACGAGCTGGAGGAGTTGGAACGGCGCGAGGTCGATGTGGCGTTCCGCCTCTCGATGAGTGCGGGGACCGCGGTGGCCGACGCCGCCGCCCAGGACCGGTCCGAGCGCCTGGACCCGTGAGCGTCACCAGCGTGGTTCGCGCAGGTCGAGCGCCCCGAGCAGTTCCTGGATCACCGCCCAGGAGCCGCGGTCCTGGTTGCTGACCACGATCACCGTGGTGTCCTGCGGCACGAAGTGAGCCAGGTAGGCGGTCACTCCGGGATCGTTGCCGGTGTGGCCCCAGTGCACTGTCGTGCCCTGATCCAGAGCGATCTCGGTGCCGTAGCCGTAGCCTTCGGCACCGTCGACGGCGTACGGCGTCAGCATGTCGGTCACCGTCGCCGCCGGCACCAGCCTGCCGCCACGGAGGGCGTGCACGAACCGGGCGAGGTCGGCGGCGGTGCTGGTCAACCCGCCGTCGGGCATCGCGCTGGCGGTGAGTCCGTAGACGTTGGACCGCCACTGGTCGGCCGGGGAGTCGGTCACGAGGTAGCCGGTGCCGAACCCAGGCGGTTCGAGGTCCACGTCGAAGAAGCCGGAGGAGGTCATCCCGGCCGGCTCCAGCACCCTCTCGACGCAGACGTCGGCGAAGGAGCGGCCGGTGAGCTCTTCGATGAGGAGACCGACGATGACGAAGTTGGTGTCGCTGTAGAGGTACTCCCCCACCTCCGAGGTCACCGGCAGGTCGGCGATCAGCGGAAGCAGGTCGTGGGGTCGCCGGGCACGGGACGCCGGGATGCGCTCGAGGGCGGCCATGAACGCGTCCCCGTCGTCATCATCATCGTCGTAGTAGTTCTGCAGACCGGAGGTGTGGGAGAGGAGGTGATGCAGCGTGTGTCGTTCCTCCACGCCGGCGGGCAGCAGGCCCTCGGGCAGCAGCGAGCGCAACGGTCGGTGGAGCTCCAGGGTGCCGTCCTCGACGAGGGAGAGCGCGGCAGTAGCGGTGATCATCTTGCCGACCGAGGCCACCTGGAAGCGGGTGTCCAGGGTCACCGGGACCCGGTGGCCGCGATGCGCCATCCCCGCGGCGTGCTCGAAGACGGTCTCGCCGTCGTGGCCGACCAGGGCCACGCCGCTGAACAGATCCCGGGCAGCACGGTCATCGATGAACTCGGCCAGCGGCGCGAGAGTCTCCTGCATGGTGCTCATCGTTCAATGGCACCACGCAATGCCTGCGCGCGTCGAGCGCCTTTTGCAGCACTCGGCTCAGGGGCGCTGCACCTGTGCGGCCAGCGAGACCGGGGCCTGCACGCAGTAGGAGTCGGTGAGCAACTCGGCGACCTCGGCCCAGTCGGTGTCGTCGTCGATCACCAGACCGATCACGTTGCTGCCCCACTCGGTCTTGAAGTAGGGATGCCCCAGATGGCGGAAGGCCATCACCTCGTCGGGCTCACCGCGGAAGATCAGCCGAAACAACTGGTCCTCGCCGCCGAAGAGGTGCGCGACCGTCGCCTGCCCGACCCGCCACCTGACTCCGACCCAGGCCGGCTCCCGCAGGCACTCGGGTAACGGGTCGAGGACGCGCCCGACCCGCTCCACCATCGCGGCCGGGACGTCGGGGCGCTGGGACATGGGCAAAGCCTGCCATGGGTGCCTGCCGGTCGTGACGTGGCTGGGTCAGGGCTGCTGGTGTGGACCCGCTGGCGTCGTGCCAGCCAAATCCGGTTGTATTTCACGAGCAGTCTTGCTAGCGTCATAACTGATCGCGAAACACAACCAGTAGGGGGAGAGTCATGACCGACGTGAGCGTGCGGGCCGTGTTGGTGCCTGGAGCGTGGATGGGCAACTGGATCTGGGAGCCGACCGTCCGGCATCTGGCCGAGCGGGGCATCGACGCGGAGGCAATCACGCTCCGAGGCCTGGAGGGCACGGAGCCGGAGGCGACGGTCGCGGCAGTGCATCTGGAAGACCACATCCAGCAGCTCGTGCAGCACGTCGAGCGGATGGGCCCGAGCCCCGTCGTACTCATCTCACACTCGTACTCGGCGATGGTGACGGCGTGCGCCGCAGATCGAGTCGGCGATCAAGTTCGCGGCCTGATCCATCTCGGCGGGTTCCTCCCCGTGGACGGGCGGGCCCTGCTCGACGATTGGAGCGACAGCGACGCCGGCCGGGAGCAGGAGCGTGCCGACATCGAGGCGGCCGGGCACCTCTGGGCTCCTCCCCCGCGCGGACTGCTCGACCACGAATCCGATCTCACGCCCGCCGACCGGGACTACCTGGCGGCCAGACTCACGCCCCATCCCGGCCATACCGTCACCGAACCAGCGCGCCTGTCCTCACCCGTCGGCGCCCAGCCGTCGACCTACGTCGCGCTCTCGCCGTACGACGACATCGACAGGGCTTGGCGAGACGCGCCCACCGTCGCCACTCTGGCGTCCCGGTGGCGACGAAGGCATCTGGTCAGCGGCCATTGGCCGATGCTCTCCACCCCCGAGGCGACCGCCGATCTGCTCGCCGCGGAGATCCACCACTACGACTCGCAGCGGAGCTAGGTCATGGCCGTGAACGACCGTTCGGACTGCCCGATCAACCTCGCCGTCGAACTGTTCGGGGACCGCTGGACGCTGCTGATCCTGCGCGACCTGATCTTCGCGGATCGCCGCCACTTCCGGGAGTTGCTCCGTGAGTCCGACGAGCGGATCACCAGCAGCATCCTCGCTGACAGACTCGACCGGCTGGTCGCCGCCGGCATCCTCACCCGGGAGGACGATCCGACGCACCTGCAGAAGGCGGTCTACACGCTCACCGACAAGGGCGTCGACCTGGTGCCGGTGCTCGCGACGATCGGGACTTGGGGCGCGACTCACTGCGCGGCCGACCCTGCGAAGGCGGCCCCCACCCGTGAGCTCGCCTACCGGTTGCCTGAGAGCTGGTCGCGCTTGATGGAGTCACTGCGAGACAGCCACGGAGTTCTCCCGTCACGGTGAGCGTCGGCGCGGAGTTCAGCCACCCGGGCCGAGGCCAGGTTGCGGGCACCGGTTCTCCGTCCGAACCCGGTTGAGGTCGAGCGTGTCGTAGGCCCAGTGGAGCAGCACGTGGGCGTCGCTCTGCAACTCGAACAGAGCATCGGCATCGGTGTCGACGAACGGGCGCAGCCGCAGGCGCTCGGTCTCCAACGTCGGGGTCGGCAGGGTCATGACGGTCCTTGTCGTAGGTGAGCGACGAGTGCCGGCACCACGGTGTCCCACACCGGAGGCGGTGGCGCCTCGTGGCCCATGCCGTCGACCCGCAGCAGGCTGGCGTGCGGGATCATCCGAGCCAACGCCTCACCATGAGGCAGTGGGAACAGCGGATCCGTGTCACTGTGCAGGATGAGGGTCGGTGCCGTGATCGAGGACGGATCGGCTTCGGCGCCTTCTGCCACCAGGAAGTGGTTCGTCCATGACGACTCCGTGGTGCGGCTGCGGCGAACCTCCACGGTGGCGATCTCCCGGACACGTGCCTCGTCGAAGCCGAGCGAGCCCGCATAGGGGCGTTCGGCCTCGACCCGGTAGTCGATGACGGCGGAGGCATCGGTCCAGTCGGTCACCACCGGGAGTGCGCCCTCGCTCTGGTCGAGGGCCGCATCCGGTGGCGGCAGTTCGCCGGTGTCTCCCCCGGCTGGTGAGGACTCGATGAGGGTGAGTGTCCGCACTCGGTGCGGCGTGTGGACAGCGAGGTACTGCGCGATCCCGCCACCCATCGACAATCCCACCAGGTGCGCCGCCTCGACCGCGAGTGCGTCGAGGATCCGCAGCGGGTCCGTCGCCAGGTCGATGCCCGTGTAGTCCGGTCGGCCGGGCGGGCTGGTCGTCGACCGGCCGGTGTCCCGTTGGTCGTACCTGACGACGTACAGCCCCTCTGCGGCGAGGAGTTCGCAGAAGTCCGGGGTCCACCAGTCCATCGACTGCGTGGCCCCGGCGATGAGCAGCACCGGCGGAGCGCCTCGGTCGCCGAACTCGTCGACGGCCAACGAGACGTGATCGAGGTCGAGGTCGAGAATCCGCATCTCCCCAACCTCCCACAAACTGCACACGTGCACCGCTCACGTGGGCGAATCGCGCTGGAGCGCCCCGCGAACTGCACATGCGCACCGTTTGCGGGTCAGCGCGTGGCGTCAGCCACCGTTGGGCGGCGCTTCAGCCAGCGACGGCAGCTCGGACGATCTCGGCCACCCGTTGTTCGGTGGCCTCATCGAGGTCGTCGAAGTACCAGGCCGACGGCCGCAACAGCCCGTCCCGCTCTCCTGCTGGCACGGGCGCAGCCTTCTCGCTCACACCCAGCGACATGAGTTCGTCATTGCGGAAGAAGACGAGGATCGGACTGCTGGCCGACTTGGCGTAGCCGGGCATGCCGTACCAGATGCGAGGCTTGAGGTCCGGCGCTGCCGCCACGATCACGTCGTGCATCCGCCGCATCACGCTGCCGGCGGGCTCGTCGGTCTTCGCGATCTTGTCGAGGACCTGCTGCAGGTTCTTCTCGTCCTTGGTGGCCATGTTCGTCCTTTCGTCCACCGGCTCGAAGCCGGCGCATGGGTCGGTGCGCATGAATGCGCAGCACCCCATCCGGACATGCCCCGAGAGATTCGGGCCCCTCCGCGATGATTCAGACCTCGTTGGTCTGGAAGCGCGATCGCGGCGCTCACGAGCGCCACATCGTGATGCTAACACCCGCCGATCAGCAGAAGTGGCTCTGCTCCGGCGCCCCTGGTCGCCGCCTCAGGGCTCCTCACCGAGGCGACTCTGGATGTCCCGGATCACCGAACCCACGATGCCGCGCGATAGGAGTCCGGGGCCCAACGGGCCGGAGGAGTCGGCGCCCAGGGGTGGCAGCCGTTTCAGCGCCGCTCGTTCACGCTCGGTCAACTGGGCCAGTTGCCAGCGGATCTCCTCGTGGACGACCTCGGGTTGCTCCGGGGTCGCCAGCGACACAGCCTTCCCGGCGTACCCCGCCGCTCCGAGCGCGTGGGCGCCCATGTGCGCGACGGCAGCGGCCTGGGCGAGCGACCGGGCGGCCGCTGCCCCGGCCGGCGTCGTCGCAGCGTGGGCGACCTTCACCACCTCGAGTCGCTTGCGGATCTCCGCGGCGGCGCTGCTGTCCCCCTCGCTGTAGGCGCGTGTGCGGGTGACCGCGTCCTGGACCGCCGCCGTCGACGCCTCATCGGCCGCGAACTGTCCCAGCACCCGCTCGGCGCAGGCCAGCGCCCAGCGGGCGAGGGTACGCCGGTCCTCGTCGGTGAGGGTCTGGATCGATGCCATCTCCGATCAGCCTTGCAGTAGCGCGAGATCCCGGCGGATGTAGCGCAGGTGCGCCCACTCCTCCTCGAGGATCACCCGAACGCAGTCACCGACGGTGGGGTGCCAGTCGTCGCCTCCCCACGGGTTGGCGCGCTCCTCGGCGAGCAGCTCCGGGGTGACCGTGGCGAGGAAGTCGGTGACCATCTGCTGTCGCTGGGCCCGCACCGCGAGGATCTCCTCGTACGTCGGCGGATCCGCGCGGAAGATCGACATGTCGAAGCCCATCTCGGCGGCACCGGTGAAGATCTGGCCGATCTCATGGAACGGTTGCTCGACCCCCAAGATCCCGCCACGGAGCCAGGCATCGGTGGCCAGAATCAGGTGGCGCAACGTCTGGGCGAGCGACCACTCGTCGTCGACATGGGCATCCACGAGCTCGGGCGGCGTTTCGGCCACCGTGGTCTGCCACGCGGCCTGTACTGCCACCCACCCCTCCCGGAGACCCTCGGGAGTCTGCGCCTTCTGCAGTTCGCGACCCGGGAACATCCGATTGAGTTCGGCGTCCACCAGCGGGACCACATCGACCCCGTTGACGACGAGAGTGCCGAAGAAGAGGTCGTGGCTGTCGATGTCGAGCCCGTCGACATCGACGCTGCGCATCGTCACGCCACTGAGATCGGAGTGGCGCACCGTGGCACCTTTGAAGCTCGTCCTGACGAAGGTCGCACCTTCGAACTCCTTGGTCCCGGAATAGGTCGCCATCGCCCCATCATGCCTCTCCTCCGCTACGCAGACCCTTCGCTGATCGCTCGGGAGAGGGTGCGGCGTACCAGTGCGTCCACACCGTGCCTAGACACGAGTCCGTCGGCGGCAGCTTGCAAGCCCGGGTAGACGGTGCTCCAGATCATGACTGCGGCCCATCTCGCTGGGACGATCGTGGCCGATGGCAGGTCGTCGGCCGGCGCTGGTCAGAATCGGGCTCCGCGTGACTTCTTGCGGACTGTTTGCGGACCGCTGGACCGTCGGTGACCCTGAGGTCATTCGTCGCGGACTCACCGACATGACGTCAGGCTAGTCCGAGCCCCGACCTAGACCTTCGATCTTCGCGGATCTTGCGGACAAGTCGCGGATGCTCTGCCAGACAGCTGCTCGGGGCGCGTCGATCTTGAGTGCTCGGATGTACTCGTCGAGACGTTGCGGGCGATCTCGGAGGTAGGTGACTGCCTTGTTGAGGCTCTCGCCAACCGTCTTGCCGTAAGCATCGACTGCCTTGCGCGCGCCGGCCTTCATGGCGACCGTGTCGGGTTTCATCATGGCGAGGTCGATGAGGTCGCGGCTGAACGTCGACGTGTCTGCCCAGCGGTCGTCGTTGGCAAGCAGCTTGGTTGCGACCTGGTCGGTTCGCGTCAGGATCCGTACGCCGCAGATTTCATTCTCTGGCGAGGGAGTGTCGAGGTCGAGCCGTCCTTCGTGGGTGATCTCGAGCTTGATGGCAACCCCTGCTACGAGCACCGACGCCCGGATCCCGTAGCCGTCGATAGAAGGTGTTCGACCCAACTCCAGTTCGCGTGTAGCCAGAGCGTCGAGCCCATGCTCCTTGACGATCTGGCGCAGCTGTCGGTACGACTGCTGGTCGGAGACCAGGAAGTCGATGTCGACCGATTCGCGGAACTCACCGTTGGCAAGGACGATCGCGGTCCCGCCTCCGAACCAGCAGTTGTGCTCGGCCAGGAGCGGCGCGTCGAGCATCGACAGCACCTCGGCCACCCGTTGGTGGTGTAGCCGCCTAAACAAGGAGCCTCCCGTTGCTGTAGGTGTCCGCGAGGTGCTGGATGAACGCCTTCTCGTGATCGGTGAGGGCTTCCTGGTTGAGGTGTCGCCAACCGCGTTCGTAGAGGTTGAGTGCCTCTGTCTCGGTGATGGTGGTGCCGGCGTCGGTCTGCCATGCCAGCGTGCGGAGGCCGGGGAAGTCGCCGACCGTGACCGTCGCCGGCTCTGCTCCTGGAGCGTCGAGGATCGGGACGACGAGGTGAAGTCCGAGTGCGGCTGCAACGTTGATGTAGGCGCCGATCGTGACCGAGGGGTTGCCTGCCTCGATCCTGTGCATGGTGACACGCGAAACGCCAGCAGCTTCGGCACAGGCGACTACCGTGACACCGAGGGCCTTTCGGCGTTCGCGCAGCCGGGCGCCTAGACGTTCGAGGTCCGCCTGTTGCTCGGGGCTCGTGTACGGGCTAGGGGCTGGCATGTATCTCATTTTAGTCATTCAATCCCGTAAGTCAATAATGAGAAACACTTAAGTGGGCGTCCTGGCGTGCCTTGGCTTGCGCCCGTCGTTGAGAAGGGAGAGTCAGACGAGAGCAGCTCGTATCCCCACGACATTCAGACCGACAAACTAGGAGCGTGAAGTTCTGGGCAACGAGCTCGATCGGCATCGAACTCAACTTCTCGCGGGCTCTGTGCGGACTGGGAGGGGTCACACCCCCTCTGACCTGCGGTTTTACGTCGGTTCACACGTTGAAGCGGAACTCCACCACGTCGCCGTCGGCCATCACGTAGTCCTTGCCCTCCATCCGGACCTTGCCGGACTCCTTGGCCTTGAGCATCGAGCCGGCCTCGATCAGGTCGTCGAAGGAGACGACCTCGGCCTTGATGAAGCCCTTCTGGAAGTCGGTGTGGATCACGCCGGCGGCCTCGGGGGCGGTGGCGCCCTTGCGGATCGTCCAGGCGCGGGACTCCTTGGGGCCGGCGGTGAGGTAGGTCTGGAGGCCGAGGGTGTCGAAGCCGACCCGGGCGAGCACGTCCAGGCCCGGCTCATCCACGCCCATCTCGGCCAGCATCTCCCGGGCCTCGTCGTCGTCGCCGAGCTCGACCAGGTCGGACTCGAACTTGGCGTCCAGGAAGATCGCCTCGGCCGGCGCGACGATCTCGCGCATCCGGTCCTTGAGCGCCTCGTCGGCGAGCTCGTCGGCGTCGCAGTTGAAGACGAAGATGAAGGGCTTGGCCGTCAGCAACGACAGCTCGCGGATCAGGTCGCGGTCAATGTCGGTGGCGATGATCGGCGTACCGGCCTCGAGGGCCTCCATGGCCTGCTTGGCGGCCTCGACCTGGGCGGCCACCTCCTTGCGGCCACGCGCCTCCTTCTCCAGCCGCGGGATCGCCTTCTCCACCGTCTGCAGGTCCGCGAGGATCAGCTCGGTGGAGATCGTCGAGATGTCCGAGGCGGGGTCGACCTTCCCGTCGACGTGGGTGACGTCCTCGTCGCGGAAGACCCGGGTCACCTGACAGATCGCTGCGGACTCGCGGATGTGGGCCAGGAACTTGTTGCCCAGTCCCTCCCCCTGCGAGGCGCCGGCCACGATGCCGGCGATGTCGACGAACTCCACCGTCGCCGGCAGGATCCGCTCCGAGCCGAAGATCCCGGCCAGCTTCGGCAGCCGGTCGTCGGGGACACCGACCACCCCGACGTTCGGTTCGATCGTGGCGAACGGGTAGTTCGCCGCCAGTACGTCGTTCTTGGTCAGGGCGTTGAAGAGCGTCGACTTGCCCGCGTTGGGGAGTCCGACGATGCCGATGGTGAGAGCCACGGGGGGCGAGTCTACGGCGTCGCGAGGGCCCGCTTGACCACGGCTGGCGACGGATTGGTGTGCGGCTGTCCGCCGATCACCACCGTGGGGACGGTCTCGTCCCCACCGTTGACGCTGCGCACGTACGCCGCAGCCTCCGGATCTGCCCAGATGTCCACCCACACCACCTCGGAGCGCCGGGCACCGAGACTGAGCCGGAGCCGCTCGCAGAACAGACACATCCGGCGGAAGTAGACGACCACCCGACCTTCGGCGGCTGCCTGCGCGCCGACGGCCGCCGAGACCGACTGCGGGGAGGGACCGATCATCCGACCAGTATCCCGCGGAGCCGATCCGGCGGCCGTGGTGCGTCCGGCGTCGAGAGCCGGACGCACCACACCCCTACCGGGTGGTGACGTGCGCGTGGCCGTCGAGGAGGCGGATCGCCTCGTCGAACTCCGCCTCGATCTCCGGGTCCGGTCGGTAGGTGAAGGTGCTGACCGCCACGGTGACCACCAGGCTGAGCAGGAAGCCCGGCACGATCTCGTACATCAACGAACCCAGGGCGTCCACGTTGCCCCAGATCACCACGGTCGCGGCGCCGGTGAGCATCCCGGCCAGCGCACCGGTGGCGGTGAGCCGGCGCCAGTACAGCGACAGCAGGATGACCGGTCCGAAGGAGGCCCCGAAACCCGCCCAGGCGTAGGCGACCAGGTCCAGCACGGTGCCGCTGCGGCCCCATGCCATCGACGCAGCCAGCAACGAGACGACGAGCACGGCGACCCGGCCCAGGGCGACCAGCCGCTTCTCGGAGATCTCGCCGCGGAAGACCACCTTCCACAGGTCCTCCACCAGCGCGGAAGAGGTGACCAGCAACTGCGAGGAGATGGTGCTCATGATCGCGGCCAGCACCGCGGCCAGGATGACGCCGGCGATCAGTGGGTGGAAGACGATCTGGCCGAGTGCGATGAAGACGGCCTCGGGGTCGGTGAGGGTGACGTCGGGGTTCTGCTGGAAGTAGGCGATCCCGACCAGCGCGGTGGCGACCGCCCCCAGCAGGCTGATCAGCATCCAGCCGATGCCGATCCGGCGGGCCTCCCTGGCCTGCGCGGGGCTGCGCAGCGCCATGAACCGAACGATGATGTGCGGCTGGCCGAAGTAGCCGAGCCCCCAGGCCATCGCCGAGAGGACGCCCAGCACGGTGGCGCCGGAGACCATGCTGAACATGGTCGGGTCGACCTCGCGGACGCTGTCGACCGCAGGTCCGAAGCCGCCGACGGTGAACAGGCCGACCACCGGGACCAGCACCAGGGCCAGCAGCATGATGGTGCCCTGCACCGCGTCGGTGTAGCAGACGGCCAGGAAGCCGCCGAAGAGCGTGTAGGCGACCACGACGCCGGTGACCACGATCATCCCGGTGTGGTAGCCGGCACCGAACGAGCTCTCGAAGAAGACGCCGCCGGCGACCATGCCGGAGGAGACGTAGAAGGTGAAGAAGAGCAGGATGATCAGGCCAGAGGCGACCCGCAGCAACCGGGACCGGTCCTTGAGGCGGCTCTCCAGGAAGCTCGGCAGGGTGATCGACTCGGACGACACCTGGGTGTAGGTGCGCAGGCGGGGGGCGACGAACTTCCAGTTCAGCCAGGCACCGATGGTCAGACCGACGGCGATCCAGCCCTCGATCAGGCCGGAGACGTAGATCGCTCCGGGCAGTCCCAGCAACAGCCAGCCGGACATGTCGGAGGCTCCCGCACTCAGCGCGGTGACGCCGGGGCTGAGGCGCCGCCCGGCGAGCATGTAGTCACCGAGGTTGTTGGTCCGCCGGAACGCCCACAGCCCGATGACTATCATCGCGGCCAGGTAGGCGAGCAGCGCCAGCACCTCGTAGAACTGATCGGACATTGGAACTCCTCGGATGGGGGAGTTGCGACGCTAGGCCGTGATCCACGTCACCGACGAGTGACAGATGGACACAATGCCGCTGAACTAATCAGACGTTTGGACAACGCCGCTCAGCAGCGGAGCCAGTGTGAGGCCCAGATGCAGCATCAGCCGATGCTCACCCCGATCCAGGTCCAGCCCGGTCACCTTCTGCACCCGGTGCAACCGGTGGTAGACGGTCTGTCGATGCACGTTCAGCGCCGCCGCGGTCTCCTGAACGCTGCCACCGTGGTTCAGATAGGTGAGCACCGACTCCCGCAGATCCGGATCCGGGTGCGCCAGGAGCCGGCGTACCGACTCGTCCAGTACGGCGCCGGCCAGGGCGCTCTCGGGGCCACAGGCGAGCAGTCGGTACACGCCCAGATCCGGCCAGGCCGCGACCGGGCGCAACCTGGGCACCGACTCCAGCACCCGGGCGGCCAACCGCGCCTGCTGCCAACTCGAGCGCAGTTGTGCCGGGTCGGTGCAGACGGCGCCGATGCCGGCGACCAGGTCCTGACCCGCGGCCGACCCCAACCGCTCCAGGTAGAGATCACGGGCCCGGTGCGCCAGTTCACGGGCCGCCGCCAGGTCGCCGTGCTCGAGCGGCACCATCAAGGTGGTGTGATCCTCGCCCACCCACGCCAGCACCGAGCGCGGCAACGTCCACAGGTTCATCGGCACCGGCCCGGACGCCGGGCGGCGGAGCATCCGCAGCTCGACGGCGGCCACCGGGGTGCCCCGGCGGACCAGATCCCGGGCGTCGATCTCGTCCGCAGCGGCCTCGACGGTGTCCCGGTCGGCCGACAGCAGGTCCTGCAGCCGGAAGCCGAGATCCTCACGCGCCCGCGCCTGCTGAGCCATCAGCGCGCCGGCCCGCTCGGCCATCGCCATCGCGGCCGGGATCACCGCCTCATCGATGCCGGCCTCCTCGTCCACCACCCACAGATAGCCGTAGGTCACCTCCCGCCACCGAGCCGGCAGGCAGAGCCGGGCCAGCACCCGGTGCTCCGGGTCGGCCGGGATGCGCACCGGCCCGGTCGCGGTGGCGATGCCGAAGGACTCGAACCAGTCGCGGACCTGGGTCGAGGACCGGCGACTCAGGATCGACTGCTGGCGGACCTCGTCGACCGGAGCGCCGTGGGCATGGAAGGCGATCAGGTGGAAGTTGCGGTCCTCCAGGGTCACCGGCTGGGCCAGCAGCCGGGACACGTCATCGACGATGTCCTGCAGTTCGGGTCGCATCCGACTCCTCGGCTTGAGCAAATGTAAGACGACTACAGCAGGTTCTCTTTCATCTGTCCAGTGCGGAACCGACCCTCACCCCCTACCGTCGATGAGACCCAGACCACACCCATCGGAGGTCCGCATGCTCGGCCACACCCTCCTCGCCGCCTCACGCAAGCCACCGGTACGCCGGCTGGTCACCAGCGCGGGCGTCTCCCGTCGGCTGGTGGACCGATTCGTGGCCGGCGACGGCCTCGACGACGCCGTCGACACCGCCCGCAACCTGCTCGCCGACGGCCTGAGCGTGACCATCGACCACCTCGGTGAGGACACCCACACCCTCAGCCAGGCCACCGACACCCGGGACGCCTACATCGCGCTCCTCGACGTGCTCGGCGGCTTCGCGTTGACCCCCGGGGCCGAGGTCTCGCTGAAGCTCTCCGCGATCGGCCAGGCGCTGCCCGAGGACGGGCACCGGGTGGCCCTCGACAACGCGCGGGCGATCTGTCTGGCGGCCGAACGGGCCGGCAGCACGGTGACCCTGGACATGGAGGACCACACCACCGTCGACTCCACGCTGGCGATCCTGCGCGAACTCCGCCACGACCACCCCTGGGTCGGCGTGGCCCTGCAGAGCGCCCTGCACCGCACCGAGGCCGACTGCGCCGCGCTGGCCCACACCGGCTCCCGGGTCCGGTTGGTCAAGGGCGCCTACGCCGAGCCCGCCACCGTCGCCCACCAGCGCAAGGCCGACGTGGACCTCGCCTACGTGCGCTGCCTGAAGACGCTGATGGCCGGTGGCGGCTATCCGATGGTCGCCACCCACGACCCCCGGATGATCGCCATCACCGAGCACCTGGTGGCGGCCACCGGCCGAGCGGCCACGTCGTACGAGTTCCAGATGCTGCACGGGATCCGGGTCACCGAGCAACACCGACTCCGTGACGCCGGCGCCCAGGTCCGCGTCTATCTGCCCTACGGCAGCGACTGGTACGGCTACTTCATGAGGCGCCTCGCCGAACGCCCCGCCAACCTCACCTTCTTCCTCCGCTCCCTCTTCAGCCGCTGATCGAAAGGACCCCCATGGACGCCGTCACGCACGTCCCCGCCCCGGTGAACGAGACGATCCGCGACTACGCACCCGGCAGCCCCGAGCGCGCCGGCCTCGAGGTCGAACTCAAGCGACTGGCCGCCACCCAGGTCACCCTCACCGCCACCATCGGCGGCGAACAACGGGTCTGCTCCGGGCCGGCCATCGACGTCGTCCAGCCGCACAACCACCAGCACGTGCTCGGCGTACTGCACGGTGCCACCCGCGCCGACGCCGAGGACGCCATCGCGGCCGCAGCCGCCGCCGCCCCGGCATGGCGGGCGCTCAGCTTCGACGACCGGGCGGCCGTCTTCCTCAAGGCCGCCGACCTGCTCGCCGGTCCGTGGCGCGACACCCTCAACGCCGCCACCATGCTGGGCCAGTCCAAGACCGCCTTCCAGGCCGAGATCGACAGCGCCTGCGAGCTGATCGACTTCTGGCGCTTCAACGTCGCCTACGCCCGCGAGATCCTGGCGCAGCAGCCGAGCGCCAACGCGCCGGGCACGTGGAACCGGCTCGACCACCGACCGCTGGAGGGGTTCGTCTACGCGATCACCCCGTTCAACTTCACCGCGATCGCCGGCAACCTGCCCACGGCGCCGGCGCTGATGGGCAACGTGGTGCTGTGGAAGCCCTCGCCCACTCAGCAGTTCGCCGCGCACTTCACGATGCGACTGCTCGAAGAGGCCGGACTCCCGCCGGGCGTCATCAACCTGCTGCCCGGCGACGGCCTGGAGGTCTCCGAGGTCGCGCTGCGACACCCGGACCTGGCCGGCATCCACTTCACCGGCTCCACGCCCACCTTCCAGCACCTGTGGCGCACCGTCGGGGAGAACCTCACCGGCTACCGGTCCTACCCGCGACTGGTGGGCGAGACCGGCGGCAAGGACTTCATCCTCGCCCATCCCTCGGCCGACCCCGACGTGCTCCGGGTGGCGATGATCCGCGGGGCGTACGAGTTCGGTGGCCAGAAGTGCTCGGCCGCGTCCCGTGCCTACGTGCCCCGCTCGGTGTGGGAGACCATCAAGGACGACCTGGCCGCCCAGATCGACGCACTCCCCCAGGGCGACGTCACCGACTTCACCAACTTCCTCGGCGCGGTCATCGATGAGCGCGCCTTCACCCGGCTCAAGGGCGCGATCGACCGCGCCCACGCCACCGACGGCATCGACGTGGTCGCCGGCGGCAGCTACGACGACTCGGTCGGCTGGTTCGTCCGCCCCACCCTGCTGGTCTGCGACGACCCGACCGACGAGGTGTTCACCCGCGAGTACTTCGGGCCGCTCCTGGCCGTGCACGTCTACGACGACGCCGACCTCGACGCCGTGGTCGACCAGCTCGAGTCGGTCTCGGCGTACGCCCTCACCGGTGCGGTGATCGCCCGCGACCGTGACGCCGTCGCGGCGCTGTCGGAGAAGTTGCGGTTCGCCGCCGGCAACTTCTACGTCAACGACAAACCCACCGGCGCCGTGGTCGGCCAGCAGCCGTTCGGTGGCGGCCGTGCCTCGGGCACCAACGACAAGGCCGGGTCGCCGCTGAACCTGCTCCGGTGGACCTCGCCGCGGGTGATCAAGGAGACCTTCGTGGCCCCCACCGAGCACCGCTACCCGCACATGGACTGAGCTCACATGGACTGAGCTGCTCCGAGCAGCTGCTCAGATCACCCGCAGCCCGAACCGCATCCGCAACCGCATCCCGGCCAGTGTCACCTTCGGTGACAGCTGCCGCAGCGGGCGCGGCACGGCTCGGTAGACCGGCGCCGCGATCCGCCAGAACAGGTCGTAGCGGCGCTGGTCGCGGGCTGTCCAGGCCAGCCCGAGCACCCGGCGTACCCGCGGGTCGAGGTTGCCGCGGGTGACCAGGCTCTGCAGCGGCGCCAGCCAGCGCAGCGGCCAGGGGATCGCCGAGGGCGCCATCAGCCGGGCCACATAGGCCTGCACCACCGGGTCGGGCTCGAAGGAATCGAGCTGCTCCTCCCACCAGCGGTCGAACTCCTCGACGTTGACCGGCCACACCTCGGCGGGCATCTGCAACGCGGTGCCGTAGACGGCGCTCTCCTCGTGGAGTCGTTGCGCCGAGGTCGGGTGCAGCGGGCCGAGAAGCCGCTCGTAGATCTCCCGGCCCGACCGGGTCAAGGTGGCGGCGACCCACAGCTGCAGCTTCGGGTCGTACGCCGAGTAGCGGCCCGGTGACCTGACGCCGCGGTGACTGCGATCCACCATCGCCGCTACCGCGGCCTGCTCGGCGGGCGTGCCCAGCGCCATCACGTAGACGTAGGTGACGGTGGTCCGCAGCCGGTCCAGCGGCCGGTCCAAGGTGGTGCTGTGTTCGGCGACCCCGAGGCCCACCTCGCGTCGGGCGAGCTGGAGCAGCACCGCCGACCCGGCACCCAGCATCAGCCCGGACTCGGCGACGATGTCGCGGATCGTCAGCGATCCGTCATCACCCCTCACGCCCTCGAACCTACCTGTGCAAGGCTCCTGTCATGAGCACTCCGACGGGCCTGCGCGTCCCCGCCCATCAGGTGTCGCCCGCCGCCCGGCCCTACTGGCTGCTGTCGGCGTTCATCAGCGATCTGGTGCTGCTCTCCCTGCTCACGGTCGGGTACGTCGTCTGGCCGCAGCCGCCGTGGTGGGCCGGGACGCTGCTGCTGATCCTCGTCCTCGTCCTCACCGTGCACGTCGTGGCGATGCCGCCGATCCGGTTCCGGGTGCACCGGTGGGAGGTCACCGAGACCGCCGTACACACCCGCGTCGGCTGGTTGAGCACCGACGAACGGGTGGCTCCGATCTCGCGGGTGCAGACCGTGGACTCCCATCAGACCGCGCTGATGCGGCTCTTCGGGCTGGCCACGGTCACCGTGACCACCGCCTCGGCTGCCGGACCGATCGTGATCAGTTGCCTGGACGCGACGGTGGCCCGCCAGGTGGTGGCCTGGCTGACCGAGATCACGGCGCGCACCGACGGGGACGCCACGTGAACGAACCCGACTGGCGGCAGCTCGACCCACGGATGCTGATCCTCGGTCCGATCGCCGCCCTCAAGCAGCTCGCCGTCCCCGCGGTGATCGCGCTGATCGCCTCGGGCCTGCAGAACGCGGCCTGGATGCTGTTCGCGCTGCCGGTGGTGGTGACGATGATGTTCCTGCTCGGGGCGATGCCCTGGTTCACCACCCGCTATCGGATCACCGAGTCCAACCTGCAGCGTCGGCAGGGCCTGCTGTCCCGCAAGGTGGTGACGGCTCCACTGGACCGGATCCGGACGGTCGATCTCTCCTCGCCGCTGCTGCACCGGATCCTCGGCCTGACCAAGGTGGAGATCGGCACCGGTGTCGACGACACCCGGATCGAGCTGGACCCGCTGGGGGTCGACGAAGCCGCCGAGTTGCGTCGGGTGCTGCTGGCGCGGCGGGCGGTGGCCCGGGGCGAGAGCCCCGTCGCCGAGCCGGTCGACCCGGCGACGAGCGAAGGCGGGGCGGGTGACCTGGGCGACGGTGCCCCCGAGACCTCGATCGCCGCCGCGACGCCGGCGCACGTGGAGGTCGCCAGCATCGACTGGTCCTGGCTGCGGTTCGCGCCCTTCAGCCTGACCCGGCTGGTGATCGTCGCCGGCATCTTCGGCCTGCTCAGCCAGTTCGCCGACGACCTGCCGTTCCTGGACGCCGACAACATCCGCCGCGGCTGGGGATGGCTGCTCGAGCAGGCGTTGCCGCTGGTGCTCGTCACCGCGTTCTTCGGGTCGCTGGCGCTGTGGCTGCTGATCTCGATCGGCGGCTACGTCACCCAGTGGTGGCGCTTCCGGTTGTTCCGTGACGACGGCAACCTGCGGCTGACCGCCGGACTGATCACCACCCGCTCGACCAGCATCGAAGAGGCCCGGATCCGCGGCGTACAGATGAGCGAGTGGGCGCTGCTGCGGCTGGTGGGCGGCGCCCAGCTCAGCACCCTCACCACCGGACTGGAGTCGGGCACCACGTCGGTGTTGCCGCCGTCGCCGGTCGGGGTGAACCGGCGCGTCGCCGCCACCTTGATCGAGGCCCCGGAGCCGATGACGGTGCGGCTGACCCGACACGGCCCGAGAGCCCGGCGACGTTGCCACATCCGCAACCAGTGGTCGACCGTGTTCATCACCCTCGGCGTCGTCGCCGCCTGGCAGTGGTGGGAGGCGGAGGCCTGGATGATCGGGGCGACCGCGCTCCTGGTCGGCACCTGGGGCGCCGTCCTCGGTGAGGCCGAGTACCGCCATCTGGGGCACGCCCTGGTCAACGGCCACCTGGTCTCCGGGTGGGGTGCGCTCTCCCGGCACCGGGTCGCGCTGCAGACCGACGGGATCATCGGCTGGGTGATCACCCAGAACATCTTCCAGCGCCGCCTCGGTCTGGCCAGCCTGATCGCCACCACCGCAGCCGGGTCGGAGCGGGTGCTGGTCCGCGACGTCGACCGGGGCGTGGCGGTGACGTTGGCAGCGGCAGCCACCCCCGACCTGATCGCCGAGTTCCGGGTTTGAGCCACGCCTCCCTATGCTCGCCGGGTGCGCATCGCTACCTGGAACGTGAACTCGCTGCGGACCCGGATCGACCGGGTCGAGGCGCTGCTGGCCCGTCACGAGATCGACGTACTGGCCCTGCAGGAGACCAAGGCCCGTCCCGACCAGTTGCCGCTGATGGGGCTGGAGTCGATGGGCTACGAGGTGGCCTCGGCCGGGCTCGACCAGTGGAACGGGGTGGCGCTGATCAGTCGGGTCGGCCTCGACGACGTGCAGCAGGCGTTCGTCGGCGCGCCGCCGTTCAAAGAGATCGTCGAGGCCCGAGCGATCGGTGCGCGCTGCGGCGGGGTGCGGATCTGGAGCCTCTATGTGCCCAACGGCCGCAAGCCGGACGACCCGCACTACACCTATAAACTGGACTGGCTGGCCCGGCTCCGCGAGACCGCCACGGAGTGGCTCGACGAGGCGACCGCGCTGGTCGGTGACTGGAACATCTGCCCCACCGACGAGGACGTCTTCGACGTCGCCCAGTTCCGCAACTCCACCCACGTCACGCCTGCCGAGCGGGAAGCGTTCGCCGCGTTCCTCACCGACGGCTGGGCCGAGGTGACCCGCAAGTACGCGCCCGGCTACACGTACTGGGACTACTACCGGAACCGCTTCCAGCGCAACCGCGGCCTCAAGATCGACTTCGCGCTGTGCTCCCCCAGCCTCGCCGAGCGAGTCACCCACGCCTTCATCGACCTCGAGGAGCGCGACCCCGACACCGGCCAACCCACCAGCCCCTCGGACCACGCCCCCGTCATCATCGACCTCACCGACTGAGCGCGCCACAATGACCGGCATGAACTCAGCGGCCCCGCCAACACTCGGCCAAGCACTATTCAGTGCAGCCGTCTTCATCGTGCTGGGTGCGTTCTTCATGTCCCTGCTCAACGACGAGTCGGTTCAGGGCAACTCGATCCTTGGGATCATCCTGGCTTGCTTGATGTTCGCCATGGCCGGATGGCGAACGACGTACGTCGTGCGAGCAATCCGCGCACGACGTACCCGGCGTCAGTAGCGAACGGGCCTCCCCCACGCATCGAGCCGATGTACTGCTCGTCGCCCTCCAGCCAGACCATCGCGGCGGCACCGAGAAGCACTGTTGCCAGCCCGACCCCGATAGCGAGACCAATCTTCTGAAAGCGGCGACGATCCGCGCTCCGCTGACGTGGATCCACGGCACCAACATGGCGTGTCTCCGCTACCCAGTTTCCAAAGTTCGGTCTCCGGGCTCCGACATCTTGCGCGAGTTGGGACTACTACCGGAACCGCTTCCAGCGCAACCGCGGCCTCAAGATCGACTTCGCCGACTGAGACGTCTCCGGTGATCGAGTGCCGCCGAGGAACGAGGCGGTGTACCGCACCTCCGGTGATCGAGTGCCGCCGAGGAACGAGGCGGTGTACCGCACCTCCGGTGATCGAGTGCCGCCGAGGAACGAGGCGGTGTACCGCACCTCCGGTGATCGAGTGCCGCCGAGGAACGAGGCGGTGTACCGCACCTCCGGTGATCGAGTGCCGCCGAGGAACGAGGCGGTGTACCGCACCTCCGGTGATCGAGTGCCGCCGAGGAACGAGGCGGTGTATCGAGATCACCTCACCCCACCCACAAGGTCCTTGGTCCTCCCGAACGGGCCGAAGGTTGGGCGGGAAGGCCGATGATCTGTTTCACTAGTGATGCGCTGCTGCGGTCCACCCGCATGGGAGGGCAGCGCTGTCACCTGGGGAGGGAGGCATGACTGCGGTGAGCGGACGTGGCATGGGAGCGCCACCAGCAACCGTGAGTTGGCTGCTGACGATCGTCAGCGGCCTCGTGGTGCTGCTCGGAGCCTCGACCTGGACCCAGCAGCCGTTCCCGCTCACCCCGCTGGTGGCGTTGGCGTTGGCGGTGACGCCGGCCCTGGTCTCGTTCGACGCGCGCAGCGCCCCCTGGTGGTTGCCGGTGTTGGCGCCGACGGCGCTGCTGGTCGCCCTTCCCGACCCGACGCCGATGCTGGCCGCGTGGGCCTTGGTGGTGCTCGCCAGCCACCTGGTCTGGAGCCCCGGCCGGGACGCCTTCCCCCGGGCCGGACTGAGCGTCGGGTACGGCGCGCTCGTCGCGCTGGCGGCGTCGTACACCGGGCTCGGTGCTGCTGTGGAACTCAGCTATCGGAACCAGGTCGGGGCGTCGTTGGGCGCCGACCATGTGCTGCCCGCGGTGCTGCTGGTCCTGCTGGCGGTCGCCGCGCAACGCGCCGGAGCAGCCAGTGAGCGCGGCCGGACCCTGGAGGTGCTGTCCCAGGCCGCCTCCGAGCAGCCCTGGCCCGACGTGGACACCCAACTCCAGGAGGCCGCCGCGCGCGCCCTGCCGAACGCCGGCGCCCGGATCAGCGCCGAGCCCGGGACCGGCGCCCGGCTGAGCGCCCAACTGGCCGACGGCCGCTACCTGGTCCTCGACCGCGCCCGCTGGAATCGGCCCTTCACCCGCCGCGACGTGGCGGCGACAGCCGCGCTGGTGGTGATGGCGGACTCCTCACGGACCACTGCCCGGCGGCGGGTCCGGTCGGAGTCCCACCTCTCCGTGGACCCGCTCACCGGCCTGCCCAACAAGGTCGGCTTCGACGACCTGCTGGAGGAGACCGCCCGGCAACGCCGCCCCGCCGAGCAGGTGGCGTTGCTCTACCTCGACCTCAACGGACTGGGCGAGGTCAACAGCCAACTTGGCCACCTGGACGGCGATGAGGTGCTGCGCGTGATGGGCAGCCGACTCCACTGCGAGCTGCCCGCCGGTGCCGCCGCGGCCCGCGTCGTCGACGACGAGTTCGCGATCCTGGTCCGGCACGCCGACGCCGCCCAGGTGGCGACGGCCCGGGAGCGACTCACAGAGCTCGTCGGGGAACCACTGACCGTGGGATCGCAACTGCTGCAGATGGACGTCACCATCGGAGCCGCGCTGTCCGCCGACCCCGACGACGACCTCAACGCGTTGCTCGACGAGGCCCGCGACGAGGTGCTGGCCGCCAAGCAGTCGCGGGCGGGCAACCACCGGGCGAGCCCTCGCTGGGTCAACGAGCGAGCCTTCGTGCAGGGCCTGTTGGGCCGTCACCGGATCGAGGTGGCCTACCAGCCGATCATCGACCTGCCGCGAGGGCGCCTGGTGGGCTACCAGGCACTCCTGCACACCGCCGACGAGGACTTCGGGACACTGCCGCAGATGATGCTGGTCGGCGCCGCCGAGCGGTTGAGTCTGCTCGATGATCTCGCCGACGCCATGGCCACCCAGGCCATCCCGACGATGACGAAGGTCGCCGAGGAGACCACGCTGCCGATCACGCTCGCTCTCGATGTCGAGTTCGCCCAACTCGACCCGGGCAACGAGTTCCTGGCCTCACTGCCGGGACGGCTCACCGACTCCGGCGTCACGTTGATGCTGGACGTCTCCGAGCGCCACTTCGGGCGTTGGGGCCCCAGCCAGGACCGGATCGCACACTGGCTGCGCGAGCAGGGCATCCGGCTGGCCGTCGACGACTTCGGTGCCGGCCACTCGACGTTCTCGTTGCTGAACAGTTGGGACTGGGACCAGGTCAAGATCGATGCCTCGTTGGTCTCCGGCCGCGACGATCCGCAGGGACGCCTGATGCTGCGCCACGTCGCCCAGATGCTGAGCGACCTGCGGATCCCCGGACTGGCCCAGGGCGTGGAGACCCGCGAGCAACTCGAGCACGTGCACGGGTTGGGCATCGGTCAGGCCCTCGGCCCACACCTGGGCGAACCCATGTCGGCCCAGGACCTGCTCGCCGACCTTGCCCATCACGGCGTACGACGGCCACGCTGGCGGGCCTGAGCGCTCGCGGTTCACCGGTTCTGTCGGTGGCTTCGGCCATGCTGGTCGTATGGACACCACCACGCTGCTGACACTGCTGGTCGCCCTGCTGCTGGTCGGGCTGGGGCTGCTGGTCGGCTACACCGCTGGAGCCCGTCGGCCCAGCCCGGCGCCGGCCGGCCGGGAGGCCGAGTTGGAACGTCGGGCCGCCGAGGACGCGCTGCTCCGCGACGGCATCGACCGACTGGACTCGCAGTTGCGTCACCTGCAGCGCGACCAGGCGGATTGGCAAGGTCAGTTCGTCACCCAGGTGCGACAGATGGTGCAGGCCAACGAGTCGCTTCGGGTCGAGACGCAGTCGCTGGCCGGCGCACTGCGACGCCCCGAGGTGCGGGGGCGTTGGGGCGAGATGCACCTGCGGCGGACCGTGGAGGTGGCCGGACTGGTGGACCACTGCGACTTCCGCGAGCAGCAGACCGACAGCCGCGGTCTGCGACCGGACCTGGTGGTGCACCTGGCCGGCGGCCGGCAGTTGCCGGTGGATGCCAAGGTGCCGTTGACCGGCTACCTGGACGCGCTCGAGAGTGACGATGCCGACGAGCGGGCCGCCCATCTGGCCCGGCACGTGCGACACCTGCGCACCCACATCGACCAACTGGGCAGCAAGGCCTACTGGCGCGAGTTGGACGCCCCCGAGTTCGTGGTGCTGTTCCTGCCCGCCGAGGCGTTCCTCAGCGGCGCGCTGGAGCGCGACGGTTCGCTGATCGAGTACGCCGCCGACCGGCAGGTGGTGCTGGCCACCCCGTCCACCCTGATCGCCCTGCTGCGGACCGTGGCGCACGGCTGGCGGCAGCACGCCTTCACCGAGGAGGCCGAACGGGTCCGGGCACTGGGCGTGGAGATGCACGACCGGCTCGGCGTGATGGCCGGCCACCTGGACGGGCTGGGCCGTTCCCTGAACCAGGCGGTGGGCAACTACAACTCCGCCGTCGGGTCACTGGAGTCGCGGGTGCTGGTGACCGCGCGCCGGTTCGCCGAGATGGGCGTCACCGAGCAGCCGCTGCCCAGTCCGAGGCTGGTCGACGCGGCACCGCGCTCGCCCACGCTGGTGGAGTTGCCGGAGCCGCCTGCGGCGCGCCGCGCCCAGGGCGCCTGAGCGGCGCCGTACCGTGAACGGGTGAGCGTGGCTCGGACCGGGGCGACGACCCGTCCCCGCACCCTCTGGGAGGAGGGCCAGGAGCGCGGCCGCAACGTGGTCGTGCTCGGGCTGGCCCTCGCCCTCTCCGCGGTGAGTCTGGACCTCGTCCTGTCCGGTGAGCTGACGATGTTCTTCGGGCTGGCGTTCATCGCCAGTTGTGGAGTGCTGGCGCTGGTGGTGCGTCCGGAGGACTTCTTCACCGTCGGCGTGCTCCCGCCGCTGCTGCTGGTGGCGGTGTTCGTGCTGCTCGGCGTGCTCCGCCCGGGCACCGTCGGAGCCGCCGATGACCGCGTGATCCAGGCAGTCTTCTCCGGGCTTGCCACCCACAGCGCCACGCTGGTCTCCGGCTACGCCCTGTGCCTGCTGCTGCTGGCCATCCGGCACCGGGTGCTCAGCAGGCAGTTCGCCTGATCACGCCTCGAACCGGGACGGGTCACCGGCGCCGACCCGGAGCACCTCCGGAGCCGAGTCCGACCAGTCGATGACGGTGGTCGGCTGCGGCAGCACCTCGCCGGCCTCGATCACCAGGTCGACGGCCATGTCGAGCTCCTCCTTGATCTCCCAGCCCATCGTCCGGGGCTCGGTCTCCCCGGGGAGGATCAGGGTGCTGGTCAGGAGCGGCTCACCGAGCTCGTCGAGCAGTGCGGCGACCAGCGCATGGTCGGGGATCCGGACGCCCACGGTGCGCTTCTTGGGGTGCAACAGCCGCTTCGGCACCTCCCGGGTCGCCGGCAGGATGAACGTGTACGGCCCGGGAGTGGCCGCCTTGACGGCCCGGAAGGCGGCGTTGTCGACATGCACGAACTGCCCCAACTGTGCGAAGTCCTTGCAGACCAGGGTGAAGTGGTGCTTGTCGTCGAGGTCCCGGATCCGCAGGATCCGGTCCCGGCCGTCCCGGTTGCCGAGCTGACAGCCGAGCGCATAGCCGGAGTCGGTCGGATAGGCGATCAACGCGTCGTCACGCAGTGCCTCCACCACCTGGCTGATCAGTCGGGGCTGGGGGTTCTCCGGATGAACGTCGAGGTAGCGAGCCATGTCGCCAATCTACGGGAGCCGAGCAGCCGGACAAGCCCACCGATCCCCCCAATCAGGGGATGGTCACCGGACTCCTCGGCTCCCTAGCGTGGTCCTGGGCCCGGCAGGGCCTTCCACTGGGCCACGGGACCGGGGCTCAGCCGACACGGGGGTGGAGGAGTACTCACACATGAAGCGGATCAGAACTGCCGCTGCGGTCACCGCAGCGACTCTCTGCCTCGCAGTGATGGCGGCGCTGACGCCGTCATTCGCCGCGTCCTCGGTGAACCAGGAACTGGCCCAGGTGCGGGCCGCCACCGCCAAGTACCACGACGTGAACCGTGCGATCGCGGCCGGCTACGAGTTGGGCAGCCCCTGTGTCCCGAACATGGGCTACCACTACGTGCGGGGCGTGGCAGCCGACCAGAGCGAACTGGTGGCCACCGACCCGGAGATCCTGGTCTACGCTCCGCTGCCGAACGGGAAGCTGCGACTGGTCGCGGTCGAGTACGCCTCCTGGGCGCCGGCCAGCCTCTTCGGCGTGCAGTTCGACCCGCCCCACGGCGGACCGCCGTTCCACACCCTGCACGCGTGGGTGTGGCAGGCCAACCCGAATGGCGTGTTCGCAGCGCAGAACCCGAACGTGCGCTGCTGAGCCGGGACTTCCGCTGATCCCCCGGTCCCCGGGGCTGCGCCGACCGGCGTGGCTCCGGGGTCAGCCGCGTCCGGCGGCGCGGATGTCGCGGCGCAGCTCCGGCGGCAGCGCGAAGATCAGCGACTCCTCCGCGCTGTGCACCACCTCGGCGTCGGGGTAGCCCCGCGCGGCGAGGAAACCGAGCACGCCCTGCACCAGGTCGTCGGGCACCGAGGCACCCGAGGTGACGCTCACCTTGGTGACGCCCTCCAGCCAGGCCTCCTCGATCTCGGAGGCGTCGTCGACCCGGTAGGACGCCTTCGCGCCCGCCTCCAGGGCCACCTCGACCAGCCGCACCGAGTTGGAGGAGTTGCCCGACCCGACCACGATCACCAGGTCCGCGTCGTGACCGATCTCCTTGACCGCCAACTGACGGTTCTGGGTGGCGTAGCAGATGTCGTCGCTCGGCGGGTCGATCAGCAGCGGGAACCGCTCCCGGATCGCGGCCACGGTCTCCATCGTCTCGTCGACCGACAGGGTGGTCTGAGACAGCCAGGCGACCTTGGCGGGATCGCGGACCACGATGCCGGCCACGTCGTCAGGACTCTGCACCAACTGGATGTGCTCGGGCGCCTCACCGGCGGTGCCCTCGACCTCCTCGTGGCCCTCGTGGCCGATCAACAGGATGTCGTAGTCGTCCGCGGCGAACCGGCGGGCCTCGTGGTGCACCTTGGTGACCAGCGGGCAGGTCGCATCGATCGTCTTCAGTGACCGCTCCGCCGCGTCCGCATGCACCTGGGGCGACACCCCGTGCGCCGAGAAGACCACCGTGGCCCCCTCGGGGACCTCGTCGAGCTCCTCCACGAAGATGGCACCGCGGTCCTCGAGCGTGGAGACGACGTGCTTGTTGTGCACGATCTGCTTGCGGACGTACACCGGAGCGCCGTACAGGTCGAGGGCCTTCTCCACGGTGATCACCGCACGATCGACGCCGGCACAGTAGCCGCGGGGAGCGGCCAGTTGGACGCTCCGCTCCGCCTCCTCGGGGGTCAGGACGGAGGGCGTGCCGAGGTCGATGCTCATGGTGGGTGAGTCTACGCGGGGCCGGTGACGTCGGATGCCCCGGCGCCGACGCCGCGCTTCACCCTCGGCGGACCCGAGCGCACCAGCCAGGTGGCCACCAGCAGCAGCAGCCCGACCGCAGCCACCCCGGCGGCCTCGGGGGTGCGCCACCGCTCCTCGGCCACCAGCCAGCCCAAGGCACCGCCAGCGGTGACCGCCAGGATCACCAGCATCGCGGTCAGCGCCCGCAGCCGCAGGCCCCACCAACGGGCGTTGCGCTCGACATGCACGGCGAACGCCTCACGGACGTCGGCGAGCTCCACGGCCATCCGGCCCGCCCGCTCCTCGCTGGCGTGCCCGTCGACCACCGCCGCCTGGGCGATCTCGGTGCTGCGCAGCACCGCCGCCTCCGCCGCGGCCCGGTCCGTCTCCCGCTCGGCGGCGACCGCCTCGGCAGCGGCGCGCGCCGCGATCGCCTCGGCAGCCGCCTGCTCGGCGTCCGTGCGGGCGGCGTACGCCGCGTCCAGCAGCGCCGTCTGATCGGCCAACTGCTGCCGGGCGTCCTCGGCCGCCTCGGCCAGCGCCTGCTCGGCCTCGCGACGCTGGCGCAATGCCTGCTCGGCGCGTTCGGCCTCGGCCAACGCGCGCTCCTCGGCCTGCTGCCGCAGCGTCGCCGCTTCGGTGGCGGCCAGCTCGGCAGCGGCACGGGCCTGGGCCTGGTCGGCGGCGGCCGCCTCGGCGACCTCCCGGGCCTCGATGGTCTCGGCCAGCCGGATGGCCAGAGTCCGGGTCTGCTCCTCGGCTGCCGCACGATCCCGCTCGGCCTCGGCCGCCGACTGGGCCTGCTCGGCCGCGCCCTGCTCGGCCGCCGTACGCGCCGCCAGTGCTTCCGCAGCCCGAGCCGCCTCATCCTGGGCGACCCGCTCGGCGCCCTCCCGGGAGCGCTGTGCGTCAGCCGCGGCGCGCTGTGCCGCAGCGGCGACGTCGGCGGCAGCCCTGGCCCCGTCCTCGGCAGCTTCCCGGGCCTCCTGGGCCGCCTGAGCCAACTCGGCCTGACGCGCGACGGCAGCCTCCGCCTCACCGATGGTCGCCTGGACGCCGGCCACGATCTCGGCCAGCGCGGCGGTGCGGGACTCCAGATCGACCAGGGCGACGTTGGCCTCGGCCGCCATCGCCGACTGCTGAGTGGCGGCCTGCTCGGCCTCCAGACGTAGTTCCTGCGCCTGCTCGGCCAACCGAGCCTGGTCGGTGGCCCGGTCGGCGGCATCGGCGCGGGCGGCCTCGGCCGCCGCGGCTCGTTCGGCGGCCTCGTCGGCACGCCGCTCGGCGTCCTCGCGGGCCCGGGCTGCCGCTTCGACGGCCTCCTCGGCGACCCGGCGGGCCTCAGTCGCGGCAGCCACCTCGGCGAGCGCCGACTCGCGTTCGGCGACGCTGCTGGCGACCCGCTCCTCCAGCGCGTCGAGCCGGGCCGTCAGGTCGGTCTGGCGGGTTGCCTGCTCGACGGCCAGGGCCTCGACGGCCTGCTCGGCCGCGGCCCGAGCCGCATGCGCCTGCGCGGCGGCGGCGCTGGCCTGCTCGGCATCCGTCTGCGCAGCCACCAGCGCCTCGGCCGCCCGGGTGGCTGCCTCGTCGGCGACCATCCGCTCAGCCGCATGCTCGGCGGCGGCCCGTTCCGCGGACTCGCGCAACTGCTCCGCCCGCGCCGCGGCGGCGGTGGCCGCGGCGACCATCTCCTCGGCCTGCTGCAACGTGACGGTGGCCGGGGTCGGTGGCTCGCCCAACGGCACCGGGGAGGGGCCACGGCGGCGCCACCGCCGTGGGGAACTCTCGTCGGCGTCGCCCGGTGCCTCGCTGAAGTCAGTCATCGCCTCGAAGGATATGCCTCTCCTCCCCCGAAGGTGGTCTTCTGAGACGAGCGCGTGTCCAATCGCACAGCGATGTCGGACTCCTCGCCTAGGGTTGGCCGGGTGGCCCTGCAGACGAGTCCCGAGTCGCCGGTCCCGGTGCGCGCGGTGGCCACCGGGATCGCCCACCGGATCGATGACCTCACCCCGCTGTGGGTGGAGGGCCAGGTGACCCAGATCAGTCGTCGCCAGGGCAGCGCCACCGCCTTCCTGGTGCTGCGGGATCCGTTGGCCGACGTATCGATGACGGTGACCGCGCGCCGCGACGTGCTGGACTCCCTCGATCCGCCGCTGGTGGAGGGGGCCTCGGTGGTCGTCCACGCCAAGCCGCAGTACTACGTGCCGAAGGGCACCGTGTCGCTGGAGGCGCGCCAGTTCCGGATGGTCGGGCTCGGCGAACTGCTCGCCCGGATGGAGCGGGAGAAGCGCCTGCTCGCCGCGGAGGGGCTCTTCGCGCCCGAACGCAAACGGCGCCTGCCGTTCCTGCCCCGGTGCATCGGGCTGGTCACCTCCCCGGGCTCGGCGGCCGAGCAGGACGTGCTCGAGGTCGCCCGACGGCGATGGCCACAGGTCCGGTTCCGGGTGGCCGCGGCCACCATGCAGGGCACCAGGGCGGCGGAGGAGAACATCGCCGCGATCCGGAGCCTGGACGCCGACCCCGAGGTCGATGTGATCATCGTGGCCCGCGGCGGCGGCTCGGTCGAGGATCTGATGCCGTTCAGCAACGCCGGTCTGATCCGCGTCGTCTTCGCCGTCACCACACCCGTGGTCTCGGCGATCGGCCACGATCAGGACACCCCCCTGCTGGACCTGGTCGCCGACCTGAGGGCCGCCACCCCGACCGATGCGGCGAAGCTGGTGGTGCCCGACATGGCCGAGGAGTCCCACCGGCTCACCGTCGCCGTCGACCGGCTCAGGGCCTCGATCCGGCACCGCACCGACCGGGAGCAGGCGCTGCTGGATGCGCTGCGCTCCCGGCCGGCGATGGCCGACCCTCGCACCCTGCTGGACCGGCACGCCGAGGAGATCGATCAACTCGCCGACCGTGGACGTCGTACCGTCGGTCACCGACTCGACCGAGCCACCGACGAGATCGGACACCAGCTGGCCAGAGCCAGGGCCCTGTCGCCGCTGGCCACGCTACGACGGGGCTACGCGGTCCTCACCGACCCGGCCGGGCGCCTGGTCTCGTCCGTGGCCGACGTCGGGGTAGGAGCCGAGATCCTGGTCCGGGTCGCCGACGGACGCCTGCACGCCACCACCACCCACGCCGAACCCCTTGCCCTGCCGGAGGAGTCCTGATGTCCGAGACCGTCGACCCTGCCACCCTCTCCTACGAGGCAGCCCGGGACGAGTTGGTGCAGATCGTGACCCGGTTGGAGACCGGGGGCACCACCCTGGAGGAGTCACTCACCCTGTGGGAGCGCGGCGAGGCGCTGGCCGCCCGCTGTCAGGAGTGGCTGGACGGCGCCCGCCGCAAGCTGGAGGCCGCGCAACCCGACGAGTAGGCGGTGCCGGACAATGGCCCGGTGAGCCAATCCCGACACACCCGTTCCTTCGCCGGCCTGATCGGCGCACTGGTGGTCACGCTGGTGGCCGTGATCGGCTTCGTCGCATTCCGCGGCGTCCTGCGCGACAACGTCGCCGTGGAGCCGCGCCCGGTGGAGTGGCACTCCGCGGTCCGCTACCTCCAGGAGCAGGACACACAGGTGGCCTGGCCCGACCCGCTGCCCGAGGGCTGGCACGTGCGCGAGCCGCTCGACTACCGGCTCGCGCCGCGCACCCTGTGGTCGCTGCTGATGGTGACCGACGACCGCAGGTTCGTCGGCGTCCGACAGGAGGTCACCAGCGTCGAGGACGCGTTGCTGGCGGTCGTCGGTGAGGACGCGGAGGAGGGCGAGAGCCTGCGCCTGCCGAGCGCCGAGGTGACGGACTGGACGGTGTGGACCACCGATCAGGACCATGTGCTGGTCGCCGAACTGTCCGACGACGAGGTGCTGCTCGTCTACGGCACCGCCGGCCCAGCAGCGATCCAGGAGCTGGCCACCCGGCTCACCTTCGCCCCCAGGAGCGGCTGAGGGGCGGTCACCGCGGCCACCGTCCCGGTCGAACAGATAACATCCGAGGCATGGCAGAGGCCCACTCCCCCAGCGCCCCCCGTCCGTCCTTGCCCGACCGCAACCTGGCCCTGGAGTTGGTGCGCGTCACCGAGGCGGCGGCCATGGCTGCGGGCCGCTGGGTCGGCCGCGGCGACAAGCTCGGCGCCGACGGAGTCGCCGTCGAAGCGATGCGGGTGATGATCTCCAGCATCGGCATGAACGGCACCGTGGTGATCGGCGAGGGCGAGAAGGACGACGCCCCGATGCTCTTCAACGGCGAACGGGTCGGCGACGGCACCGGCCCCGAATGCGACGTGGCCGTCGACCCGATCGACGGCACCACGCTGACCGCCAAGGGGATGAGCAACGCCATCGCCGTGCTCGCGGTCAGCCCACGGGGCTCGATGTACGACCCGTCGGCGGTCTTCTACATGGAGAAGCTGGTCACCGGCCCCGAAGCGGCCGATGTGGTCGACCTCCGCTACCCGGTGGCTGAGAACATCCACCGGATCGCCAAGGCCAAAGGCTCCTCGCCCGCCGACGTGACCGTCGTACTGCTGGACCGGCCACGGCACGAGCAGATGGCCGAGGAGATCCGGGCCACCGGAGCCCGGATCAAGTTCATCGTCGACGGGGACGTGGCCGGCGCGATCATGGCCGCCCGGCCCGACACCGGCATCGACCTGCTGTTGGGGATCGGCGGCACCCCGGAGGGGATCATCGCCGCCTGCGCCATGAAGTGCACCGGCGGCGTCATCCAGGGCCGCCTGTGGCCCGTCGACGACGACGAGCGGCAGCGCGCCATCGACGCCGGACACAACCTCGACCCCGACCACGTGCTCTCCACCGACGACCTGGTCACCGGCGACGACTGCTTCTTCGTCGCCACCGGCATCACCGACGGGGAACTCATGAAGGGCGTGCGCTACCGCGCCGGTGGCGCCACCACCGACTCGCTGGTGATGCGGTCACGCTCGGGCACCATCCGGCGGATCACCAGCGAGCACCGGCTGTCCAAGCTCCGTTCCTACTCGGCCATCGACTTCGAGAAATAGCCATGGCCGGCGACATCCTCACCTCCGACGAGGCCTTCGCGGACCTCGGTGAGGTGTCGCTGTGCTACCAGACATTCGGCGACCCCACCGACGAGCCGCTGCTGCTGGTGATGGGGCTGGGCGGCCCGATGATCTGGTGGGACGACGCCCTCTGCGTGGAGTTGGCCCGTCGTGGCTTCCACGTGATCCGCTACGACAACCGGGACACCGGCCGGTCCACCCGGATCGAGCACCGCGTGGACCGGGCCACCCTGGTCAAGGCGTTCCTCGGACTGCCCATCCAGGCGCCCTACGGGATCGGCGACCTGGCCCGGGACGCGGTCGGCCTGCTCAACCACCTGTCCATCGATTCGGCCCACGTGGCCGGGGTGTCGATGGGGGGCATGATCTCGCAGGCGCTCACCATCGAGCATCCGGATCGGGTCCGCACCCTGACCTCGATCATGTCCACCACCGGCCGGCGGACCGTCGGCTGGCAGCACCCCAGCCTGCTGCCTGGGCTGCTCGCCCGTCGCAGCGGGGACAGGGAGTTGTACGTCGCCTCCGCGGCGGACTACTGGGCGATGATCGGCTCGCCGGCGTACCCGTCCACCCCGGAGCGGCGGCGGCAGCGTGCCGCGGACACCTGGGACCGGGGCATCAGCTTCAGCGGGGTGGTCCGGCACATGGTGGCCGTGGTCAGCCAGGAGGACCGCACCGCCGCCCTGGCCGACGTCACCTGCCCGGTCACCGTGCTGCACGGCACGGCCGACAAACTGGTGCACATCTCCGGGGGGCGGGCCACCGCGCGGGCGGTGCCCGGGGCCGAACTGGTGGAGATGAAGGGGATGGGCCACGACCTGCCGCCGGCCCTCTTCGGCGTGTTCTCCGACATCATCCGCAACAACGCCGACCGAGCCTGAGCCCGCTCACCCGGTGACGAAACGCACCGCTCGCCGCATCGCCGGACGAGCCTCGCCGATCGGCAGGATCGGGTAGACGTGCAGCAGCCCCTCGCCGACCTCCAACTGCACCGGCCACCCCGCTTCCCCGGCCCGACGAACCAGTTCGACACAGCCCGCGTACAGCATGTCGTGAGTGCCGCAGAAGACCAGCGCGGGCGGCAGCCCCGTCAGATCACCCAGCCCCGGTGACACCTCGGGCCGAGCCAGGTCGTCGGGATCACCGGCCCAGAACATCGCGTAGGCGTCGTGGTTGTCGTAGGAGAGCCACGGGTCCCGGGCCGCGGCCTCGGCGAAGCCGGGGGCGGAACCGGTCAGGTCCACCCAGGGCGCCAGCAGCACCAGTTTCTCCGGCTGCGGCCCACCGCGGTCCCGCAGCGATTGGGCGAGCGCCAGCGCCAGCCCACCCCCGGCGGAGTCGCCCGAGAGCAGGACCGGCCCCTCGGCCAACAGCTCCGTGATCAGCTCGACCAACGGCTCGTGTGAGTCGCGCCAGGAGTGTTGCGGTGCCAACGGGTACGCCGGGAAGACCAGCCGGGCGTCGAGGTGGTCGGCGAACCGGGCAGCCCACCGCCACTGTTGCGGCACTGCCGGAGAGGTGAACGAGCCACCGTGCAGGTGGACGACGGTGCGACGGTGGCTGCCGCTGCGCGGGGCCAACTCCCAGGCCGGGAAGCCGATGTCCCGGGAGGTGACCCGCCAGCGGCGCCGGATCGCGGCCGGGGGCACCGTGGCCCGTCCCTCGTTCCGGCGGATCAGGGCGGTACGGAACTTCTCGATGTCCCGGATCTCGCTGCGCGGCATCAGCCGCGGGATGGCGGCGGCCACGATCCGGTGCCGCAGGCTCGGCCCCGGCAGCAGCGGCAGCAGCGGCATCCCCCTCACCCCCACACCCCCCACCGACTTGGGCCTTGTCCGCGCCGACTTGGGCCTTGTCCGGTTCGGGTCACTGAAGACCCAGCCGCTTGAGCCACTTGGCGGCGGCACCCTCCCCCGGCATCGGCTTGCGGACCACCGAGACCCCGCCCATCAGCGCGACCCCTTTGACCCGAACCATCGGCGAGCCCGGATGCACCTCGAGCTGCACCTTGTCGCGGCCCTGGCTGAAGTCGCCCATGATGCCGACGCCCTCCACCGAGATCTGCGTCCACTGGTTGCAGATCACGTCGATGCCGCCCATGATCGCGTTGGCGTTGATCACCACCTCACGCGAGGCGAAGTGCGCCTCCCGCAGGTCCAAGGTGATGCCGCCCATCAGCGTGAAGGCCGCATGCTCGGCACCGATGGTCCAGACACCCTTGCGATCCTGGGCTCCCATCAGGGCGAACGACTTGTCGTGGCGCGGGATGTCGGTGAGGCCGGCAGCGGTCACCGGCACCGGCACGCCACCGGCCGCCACGGCCGGCAGTCGTGGGCCGGCACCGGGCAGGTCGGCGAGCAGCGGCACCAGGTCGGCGTACACCTTCGCCGCGTACGCCGACTCCAACCGCTCGTGGAGTTCGTTGACCTCCAGTCGGCCTTCCCCGGCGGCCTCGCGCAGCACCTCGGACACCGTGTGTCGATCCTCGTCCGAGATGCGCAGTTGCAGTGGGTCATTCATGCCCGCCAGCCTAGCGAGTGGGCCGGTCAGCCGATCGCGTATACGTGGGCCGCGGGCCCTCCACCCGGCAGGACCAGCTCGCCGGGCTCGTCCTGCGGCCGGCTGCTCTCGGGCGACAGCGGCGTCACCTGGCGTGCGGAGTCGACCCCGAGACGCCAGGCCGGGAGCCTGACCGGGTCGTGCGGGGCCCGGGCCACGTGGACGAGAAGGCGCTGTGCGGGGTGCTCGCGCAGGAAGGTCATCGAGTCGGCCTGCACGTCCACCCAGCGCATCCCGCCCCGGCGCAGCGCGACGTTGTCACGGCGCAGCGCCACCCAGGTCCGGTACGCCGTCAGGGTCGCGTGGTCCCATTCGGCAGCACGCTCCCAGGGGAACGGCGTCCGTGCGTGTTCGCCGTCGAGGCCGGTCAGTCCGAGTTCGTCGCCCATGAAGACGACCGGCACACCGGGCATCGTCATCTGCAGTGCCAGCCCGAGCAGATGCCGATCCCGGCCCACGCCGTCGCGATCGATCCAGCCATCGGTGCCACCGCCGGTCACGGTGCGGAACCGAGGCGTGTCGTGGGAGTCCAGGTGCGAGGTCGACGAGGTCCAGGCCTGCCAGGACATGGCGCCGTGCACCTCGCGCATCGTCTGCACGGCCGCGTCTCCGTCGAGCACCGGGATGTCGACCGGGAGACCCAGGTAGTTGAGGCCGTGGGGATGCCCCGGCCCGTGCGGGGCGCCGCCGTTGAGCCAACACCACAGCGGCCGGGTGAAGCCGGCGTAGTCCATGGTGCCGTGCCAGCCGGCACCGTGGAGGTCGAGCGTCGCGTCGTGACCGTGCTCGGCGAGCACCCAGGCGTCGGGGCGCGTCGCAGTCGCCGTGGCGCGCAGGGTCCGGGCCACGTCATGGGCGAAGTCGTCGTCCCGGAACCGTCCGGTCATGTTGGCGACGTCGATCCGCCAGCCGTCCAGTCCCCGCTCCAGCCAGCGGGCCACCACCGACCGGTCACCGTCATAGAGCCGTGCCCGCAGTTCCGGGCTGGCGTGGTTGAGCTTCGGCAGGCTCGGGATGTCCAGCCAGGATTCGTACCCCTCGCCGTCCTCACGGAGGTAGTAGAACGACGCCTCCACCGAGTCCGGGTCCTGGCGAGCCCGCAGGAACCAGTCGTGACCGTCGCCGGTGTGGTTGGTGGTGAGGTCTCCGACGACCCGGAGCCCGCGGTCGTGGGCGCTGGCCACCAGCGCCTCCAGTGCCTCGTCGCCACCCAGCACGGGGTCCACCCGGTCGAAGGAGACGGCGTCGTAGCGGTGGTTCGAGCGCGCCTCGAACACCGGGGTCAGATAGAGCAGCGTCGCACCCAGCCCGGCTGGATGGTCGAGGTGGTCGCGGATGCCCGCAAGCGTGCCGCCGTACCACTGGAAGGGCACGTCGGGGCCCTGGTGGACGACCGGGTCGTCCCATCCGGCGACGTGGGCCCAGTCCGGGGCCGGCGGGGCGGCGCCTCCTCGGGCGAACCGGTCCGGGAAGATCTGGTAGCCGACCTGATCCAGGACCCAGTCAGGAAGGCGGTGCGTGGTGTTGATGCGGAAGTCGGCGGCATCGGTGACGTCACGCCGGTGCACTCCGCTGCCGTTGAGCCAGCGGAATCCTCCCTCGGCGTCGACGAGGAGGAAGCGGTAGGAGGTGACCGGGTTGTGCAACTCCAACTCGGCGCTCCACCAGGCGCCGGCGGCCTCCGTCGTGGCACACACCGCCGCAGTGACGCACGGCTCTCCGTCCCGCACCGACCGAAGCACCACCGTGGTGGCTGCCGGGGACCCGTCGGCGCGGTGCGGGACCCACACCCGGAGGCCGATCCGGTCACCGAGGTCGGGGGTCTGCGTGTCGACGTAGAGCGGCGACCCGTCGTGGTGCGGGTCCGCGAGGCCCGGGCGGGTCACCCCTTGACTCCACCGGAGGTGAGCCCGCCGACGATGAACCGCTGCAGGTACAGGAAGACCAGGACCACCGGCAGAGCGGTCAACAGGGCACCGGCAGCGAAGACGCCGAGGTTGTTCGACCGGTCGCTGTCGATGAGACCGAAGAGGCCCACCGACAGCGTCTTGACCCGAGGGTCGGTCAGGAAGATCGATGCCAGCAGGAACTCCGCGACCACACCCACGAAGACGAGCAGGCCGGAGACTGCGAAGATCGGCTTGGCCAGCGGCAGGATGATCAGGAAGAACGTCTGAGCATGGCTGGCTCCGTCGATGCGTGCCGCCTCGTCCAGCGACCGCGGCACCGTGTCGAAGAAGCCCTTGATCAGCCACACCTGGCCGAGGGCGCCACCGAGCAGCACCAGGGTGTAGCCGAACACGGTGTTCAGTCCGAGCATCGGAATCGTGTGACCGATCTCGGTGAAGAGCGTGTACAGCGCGACCGCCGCCAGGAACTGCGGGAACATCTGGATCAGCAGCAGGGTCAGCAGCCCGCCGCGGCGGCCCCGGAACCGGAAGCGCGAGAACGCGTACGCCGCCAGCCCGCTGCACAGCAGTTGGGTCACGGTGACGGTGGCGCAGACGAAGAGGGTGTTCATGGCCCAGCGCCCGAAGGGGATCGACGGCGAGTTCAGCAGTGTCTCGAAGTGCACCAGACTGAAGTCGCGCGGGATCACGCCCGTGGAGACGACGTTGCCCAAGGGGTTGAAGGCGGCCGACACGATGTAGCTGATCGGGAAGAGCGCCCAGATGACCGCGATGAGTCCGACCGCGTGACGCCAGCCGACCTCCCGCCACCAGCGGCTGCGCGACGAACGAGCCCTCCGGCGGGTCCGTCGTGCGTCCGGAACGATCGAAGGAGCCAGATCCTGGGTCATTTCAGTGCACCTCCTCGAGGCTCTTGGTCGCGCGGAACTGCAGGGCGGCGATCACTCCGGTGAGGATGAACAGGAGCACCGAGATCGCCGAGGCGAAGCCGATCTGCGCGCCGCCAGCCCCGAAGGCGAGCCGGATCGTGTAGCTGATCAGAATGTCGGTGCCGCCGGCGGTCGGATTGTCCGGCGAGAACGGGCCACCCTGGGTGAGCAGTGCGATCGCGTTGAAGTTGTTGAAGTTGAAGGCGAAGGACGCCACCAGCAGCGGCGCGACCCCGACCAGCAGCAACGGCAACGTGATCAGTCGCAGGCGGGTGAAGCCGCCGGCGCCGTCGAGCTCCGCGGCCTCCTTGAGCTCTTCCGGAATCGCCTGCAGGGCGCCGGTGCACACCAGGAACATGTACGGGAAGCCCATCCACAGGTTGACCAGCAGCACGGCCCCCTTGGCCAGGGTCGGGTCACCGAACCAGTTCACGTCCAGCCCGGTCACTTGGTTGATCAGCCCGAAGTCCCGGTTGAAGAAGCTCGCCCAGATCAGGAGTGAGATGAAGCCGGGGATCGCATAGGGCAGCACCAGGATCGCGCGGTAGATCTTCTGGCCACGCAGCCGGCGGTCGTTCAGCGCCACCGCGAGCGCGAAGCCGAGCAGGAACGTGGAGCCGACCGAGAGGGTCGCGAAGAGCACCGTCCAGACGAAGATCCGGAGGAAGTCGTTCCTGATCCTGTCGTCGCCGAAGACCCGGAGGTAGTTGTCGAACCCGACGTAGGCGAGCCAGGACTGGTCGGAGATGCGCTGTCCGCTCTCCGACTGGTAGTACTCGCGGTCGCCCACCTGCTGAGGGGTGAACTCGGTGCCGGTCTCGGTGTCGATGATGGTGTCGCGCGCCTCGTCGTACTCCAGGGTGGTGCGGCCCTCGAACGCCTGGCTGATCCCGAGCTGGCGGATCGCTCCCCGGTCGGTGGGCACCGCGAACTCGGCCAGCTCGGGGCCGGCCGCGTTGACCTCGCTGGGGGTCAGGAGCGTGAAGCCGGTGGGTGGCTCGGTCACGAAGTCGTCGACGATGGTGACGTCGCCCGGGTCGAGCTGCTCGAGCCCCTCGGGGGTGCCGAGGAAGACCGATCCCGAGCCGGGGTCGACCAGGAAGAAGGCGTAGGGCCCGTTCTGCGGTGTGCCGCTGGTGGCGATGGCGAGGTTGTAGCGGGGCGCGTCAGGGGTCTGTTGCACGGACGAGGCGATGATCCGAGCGACCGTCTCGTCCTTGCTGGTGCGGGTGCCGTCACCGAAGTTGGTGGCGGAGAGTTGGCCGGTCATCACGATCGGGTAGACGACGAACAGGGTGAGCAGCAGCCCGCCGGGCACCAGGTACTTCGCCGGCAGCCCGCGGCCGGTCGCGTAGGTGGCGACCAGCACTCCCGCGATGACCCAGATCGCGGCCAGGAACAGCCACCGCTCCTGCCCGACCAGGGACGGGGTGAGGGCGAAGGCCGTCCCGACCACGGTGCCGAGTGCGAGCACCTTGAGCAGCAGCGGACCCACCACCGCCCGTCGCCGGTCGGCCCGTCGGGAGCGGGCGGCGGCAGAGATGTCAGCGTTCATCATCCGGTCCTCCGGGACGGGCGGCGGGGCCGACGAGCGGTCGACCCCGCCTCTGGGGAAGGTCAGCCGATGTTGCGTTGGATGGTCGCGCCGGCGTCACGGATCGTCTTCTCCGGGTCGGCGCCACCGACGATGGCGGCATACGCCTTGCCGAGCGGTTCCCACACCGCCGACATCTCCGGGATCGCCGGCATCGGCGCGGCCACGGCGGCAGCGGCAGCGAAGGTGGCGATGTCCGCGTCGGACTGGGCGATCGACTCGGCGACCGCGGTCATGCTCGGCGGCAGCTTGGCGCCTTCGAACATCGTGATCATCGCCTCCTCGGTGTTGACAGCGCGGGTGACGAACTCCTGGGCGAAGGCCTTGTTCTTGCCGGCGGCAGCCACCATGAAGGCCTGTGCACCCATGAACGGCTTGGCGTCCTCGGCACCGGCGAACGCGGGCACCGGCTGCACGTCGTACGCGATGCCGCTGTTGCGGATGTCACCGAGGGCCCACGGGCCGGAGATCAGGAAGGCGGCCTTGCCCTCGGTGAACAGGGCGATGGAGTTGTCGCTGCTGATCGAGCGGCGCAGCACCCGGTCGCCCTGCTCGCCGAGTCGGTGGATGCGCTCGGCGGCGGCGATCGAGCCGGGCCCGCCCACACCCAGGTCCTGCGGGTCGAAGCCGCCGTCGGCGTCGGTGCCGAACAGGTAGCCGCCGAGCGAGGTGAAGAGCGGCTGCATGTGATAGGCATCGCCGAGGTCGCCGACCGGCACGTTGAGCGCCGAGTCAACCTCGGCGTGGGCACGCACCGCAGCCTGACCCGCCTCGATCGCGTCGTCGAGGGTCGTCGGCGCTTCGGGAGCCAGGTCGGTGTTCCGGTACAGGCCCAGGGTCTCCACTCCGTAGGGCACGCCGTAGAGGCGCCCGTTGTACGTCGTCGCCTGGACTGCGACGTCGGAGTAGCCGGCGAGCTGGTCCGGGGTGAGCTGGAGCGGTTCGATCGCGCCGTTCTGCACCAGGTTCCCGATCCAGTCGTGGGCGCCGACCACGACGTCGGGGCCGTTGCCGGCTGCGTTCGCGGTCACGAAGTTGGCCTGCAGGTCCGAGGAGACGACCTGCACCGCCACCGAGATCCCGTTCCTCTCTCCGAACGGCTCGGCCACACTCGTGACCGCAGCCTCCTTGAGGGCGTCGGTCCAGATGACCAGGTCGGCGTCGCCACGGGTGGGCGCCTCGACCGACTCCTCCTCGGGTGCGACCTCGCTGACGGGGTCGGTGCCGCCGCCACCGCAGGCGGCCAACAGGAAGGCGGCCACCACAACAGGGATGCTGGTCCTGGAACTCTTTCGCATGGTTCTCCTCGGTGGGTCGACGGCGGCCGGGGAAGGTCGGCGTCTGCCAGTGTGACGTGCCGCACACCGTAGCAAGAGTTTGCAGGGCTTGGAAAGACCTTGCAGCAAACTGTTCCCGCAGGCAGGGCGGATTGTCGCCTACGCAGCAGGAAGATTCTGTGACCTCTGCAAACAATTTCGAGCCCATTGGCCGCATTCGTGCCGCAGAGCCACTACTCTCGCCCCATGCAGGTCCGTCTGTCCCAGATCGCTGAACGCGCCGGGGTGAGCGTTGCCACCGTCAGCCGCGTGCTCAACGACAAGCCCGGCGTCAACGAGGCCACCCGGCGCGCCGTACTCGGCGCGGTCGACGTCCTCGGCTACGAGCGTCCCAGTCGGCTTCGCGCCAAAGGTGCCGGTCTCGTGGGCCTGATCGTGCCCGAACTGGAGAACCCGATCTTCCCGCGGTTCGCCGAGGCCGTCTCCGTCACCCTGGCCCAGCACGGCTACACCCCGGTGTTGTGCTCGCAGCGCGCCGGCGGGATCCACGAGGACGCCTACGTACGCACCCTTCGCAACCACGGCGTCGCCGGGATCATCTTCGTCTCCGGGATCCACGCGATCGCGGACACCGACCCGACGCGCTACCAGGAGCTCTGCGAGGCCGGTCTCCCCCTGGTCCTGGTGAACGGCTACCTGGACGATCTCAAGGCCACCTTCATCGCCTACGAGGACGCCACCTCGGTCGATCTCGCCGTCGGACACCTGGCTCAGATGGGGCACACCAGGATCGGTCTCGCTCTCGGCCAGGAGCGCTTCACACCCACCATCCGCAAGCGCGACGCCTTCGGGGACGCGATGCGCCGGCACGTCGACGCGTCCTTGACCGACGAGGCGCTCGCCGACCTCCAGGCCTTCACGGTCTACACCGTCGAGGGCGGATCGACGGCCGCCCACACCCTCCTCGACCAGGGTGTCACCGGAATCGTGTGTGGCTCCGACCTGATGGCTCTCGGTGCGATCCGCGCCGCACGACAGCGAGGCCTGCTGGTGCCGGAGCAGCTCTCGGTGATCGGCAGCGACGACAGCCTGTTGGTCGAGTTCACCGACCCGTCCCTCACCACCGTGAGGCAGCCGGTGACCCCGGTCGCGAATGCCGCAGCGCAGGCCTTGCTGGACCAGATCGCGGGGGAGCCACCCGCCACGTCGGAGCTGCTGTTCAGGCCCGAGCTCGTGGTCCGTGGATCCTCGGCACGAGCGCCCATCGACTGAAAGTTCTCGTTCAGCAAGATATTGCACTTGCTGAAACCGTGTGTCATGCCTCACCATGGTCCGGTGACCAAGTCCAGCGCCGTTATGACCGCACCCTCCGACTCCACGCCCGCCAGCGAGTGGTGGCGAACCGCGGTGATCTACCAGATCTATCCGCGCTCGTTCGCCGACGCGAACGGGGACGGCACCGGCGACCTTCGCGGTGTCATCTCCAGGCTCGATCACCTGCAGCGGCTCGGCATCGACGCCCTCTGGCTGTCGCCGTTCTACACCTCCCCGATGGCCGACGCCGGCTACGACGTCGCCGACTATCGCAGCGTGGACCCGCAGTTCGGCAGCCTGGCCGACGCGGACGACCTGATCGCCGCGGCCCATCAGCGTCGGATCCGGGTGATCGTCGACCTGGTGCCGAACCACACCTCGGACGACCACGTGTGGTTCCGCGAGGCGCTGGCGTCGGCGCCGGGCTCCGCCGCGCGGGCCCGCTACCACTTCCGTGATGGCCGGGGCCCCTCCGGAGACCAGCCGCCGAACTCCTGGCAGAGCGTCTTCGGCGGCAGCGCCTGGACCCGGACCCAGGACCCTGACGGCACCCCCGGGCAGTGGTACCTGCACCTGTTCGACTCGCGCCAGCCCGACCTGGACTGGTCCAACCCCGAGGTGGTCGAGGAGTTCCACGACATCCTCCGCTTCTGGCTGGACCGAGGCGTCGACGGCTTCCGCGTCGACGTGGCCCACGGCCTGGTGAAAGCGGAGGGTCTGCCCGAGTGGGACCACGGACAGGAGTTGCTGGAGGGCGCCACCGCCGACGGCCTCCGTCCGCCGATGTGGGACCAGGACGGCGTCCACGAGATCTACCGAGGCTGGCGCCGGATCCTGGACACCTACGGCGACCGGATCCTGGTGGCCGAGGCGTGGGTCTCACCCGCGGAGCGACTGGCCCAGTACGTCCGCCCCGACGAGATGCACCAGGCCTTCAACTTCGGCTTCCTGTGCTCCGGCTGGCGTGCGAGGCCGCTGCGCGAAGCGATCACCGAGTCCCTGTCCGCCAACGCGGCCGTCGGCGCCTCGTCGACGTGGGTGCTCAGCAATCACGACGTGATCCGGCACCCGACCCGGCTCAGCATCGCCCCCGACGGCGGGCTGGTGAACGGCATCGGACCCAACGACCCACAACCGGACGAGGAGGTCGGCCTGCGCCGCGGCCGCGCCGCCAGCCTGCTGATGCTGGCTCTCCCCGGGTCGGCCTACCTCTACCAGGGCGAGGAACTCGGCCTGCCCGAGCACACCACCCTGCCGGACGAGGTGCGTCAGGACCCGTCCTGGTTCCGACACAACGGCCAGGTGGCCGGCCGGGACGGGTGCCGCGTCCCGATTCCCTGGCACTCGGAGGCGCCCGCCTACGGCTTCAGCAGCACGGGCCGCTCCTGGCTGCCGCTGCCGGAGTCCTACGGGCGGTACGCCGCGGACCGCCAGGTCGGCGTCCATGGATCAACCCTGGAGCTCTACCGCGAGGCCATCCGCATCCGCCGCGCCCGGCGTACCGCCACCAGCACCCTCGCCTGGACCGAAGGCTTCGACGACACCGTGGTCGCCTTCACGCTCGCGGAGGCGGGCCTCCTGCTCGTCGCCAACCTCGGCGCCGACCCGGTGACCCTCCCCCACGGCGTCCAGGTCCTGCTGAGCAGCGAGCAGCTCGACCCCCAAGGCCGAGTGCCGGCCGACGTCACCGTCTGGTGCACCATCTCGGGGGCGAACTGACCGCACCGCGGATCATCAGCGCTGGGGCTCGACGTACACGCTGGCACCCATCTCGAGGAACTCGGCCGACTTCTCCTTCATGCCCACCTCGGGATCAAGGTCGCTGCCGAAGCGCGCCCGCACGTCCTGACTGATCCGCATCGAGCAGAACTTCGGGCCGCACATCGAGCAGAAGTGGGCGGTCTTGGCGTTCTCGGCCGGCAGCGTCTCGTCGTGGAAGGCCTCCGCCGTGTGCGGGTCCAGGGAGAGCGCGAACTGGTCCCGCCACCGGAACTCGAAGCGCGCCTTGCTGAGCGCATCGTCCCAGTCCCGGGCGTGCGGATGCCCCTTCGCGACATCGGCGGCGTGCGCGGAGAGCTTGTAGGTGATCACCCCGGTCTTCACGTCGTCGCGGTTCGGGAGCCCCAGGTGCTCCTTGGGAGTGACGTAGCAGAGCATCGCGGTGCCGTGCATGGCGATGGTGGCCGCCCCGATCGCCGAGGTGATGTGGTCGTAGCCGGGCGCGATGTCGGTGACCAACGGGCCCAAGGTGTAGAAGGGCGCGCCGTGGCACCAGTCCTGCTGGAGTACGACGTTCTCCTCGACCAGGTTGAGCGGCACGTGCCCCGGCCCCTCCACCATCACCTGGACGTCGTGGGCCCAGGCGCGCTGGGTCAACTCGGCCAAGGTGCGCAGCTCCGACAACTGCGCCTCGTCGTTGGCATCGGCCGTGGAGCCGGGACGCAGCCCATCGCCGAGACTGAACGCCACGTCGTAGGCGGCGAAGATCTCGCAGAGCTCGTCGAAGTGGGTGTAGAGGAAGTTCTCCTGGTGGTGCGCCAGGCACCAGCCGGCCATGATCGAACCGCCGCGGGAGACGATGCCGGTGACCCGGTGGGCGGTCATCGGCACGTACCGCAACAGCACCCCGGCATGGATGGTCATGTAGTCGACGCCCTGCTCACACTGCTCGATCACGGTGTCCCGGAACACCTCCCAGGTGAGCTTGTCGGCCTCGCCGTCCACCTTCTCCAGCGCCTGATAGATCGGCACGGTGCCGATCGGCACCGGAGAGTTGCGGATGATCCATTCACGGGTGGTGTGGATGTCGTCACCGGTGGACAGGTCCATCACCGTGTCCGCACCCCAGGTCACCGCCCAGGTCAGCTTGTCGACCTCCTCGGCGATGCTCGAGGTGACCGCACTGTTGCCGATGTTGGCGTTGACCTTCACCAGGAACCGTCGCCCGATGATCATCGGCTCGGACTCGGGGTGGTTGACGTTGTTGGGGATGATCGCCCGCCCGGCCGCCACCTCGCTGCGGACGAGCTCGGGGTCGCAACCCTCACGAAGGGCGACGAACTCCATCTCCGGGGTGATCTCGCCCTGCTTGGCGTACCGCATCTGGGTGACGTTGCGCCCGGGCATCGCCCGCCGGGGTCGCAGCCGCTCGCCCCGCCACTCGTCCCGGGCAGCGCCGCGACGCAGCGCCGCGCGACCGTTGTCGAGCAGTTGCGTCTCCCGACCGTCGTACTCCTCGGTGTCGGCACGCTCGGCGACCCACTCCTGCCGCAACCGCGGCAGGCCGACCTCGGGGTCGGAGCCGGGGCCCTCGGTGGCGTAGCGGTCGAAGGACTCGCCGTTGGTCAGCGCCACCCGGGTGAACGGCACCTGGATGTCGGGGCGGCTGCCGGTGTGGTGGATGCGGGTGTGTGACTCGTGGACGGTCATGCGGGATCTCCTTCGATGGGGGGACGGGTCGAGACATGGGCGATCGGACCTCGGCCGCGGCCGAGCTGCCAGGACGCCGACAGGCGCAGCTGGCTGGTGGTGTACGCACCGGCCCGGCGTACCGCTGCGGTGAGGTCGTCACCGTGGGCGAGGCGGGTGGCCAGGGCCGCGCTGAACGTGCAGCCGCTGCCGTGGTCGTTGCGGGTCGGCACCGCCGGATGCCGCACCGGCACCGGCCGCCCCGCGGAACTCCCTGATGTCAGGGACTGCTGACTGTTGTCAGGGGTTGCAACCCCTGACAACAGTCGGGAACCCCTGATATCAGGCTGTTCCGACTGGGGGGCGGCGGAGGGGGGTGGGAGCGCGAGCCAGTCGGTGCACTGCGCGGATTCGGGCGCGGATTCGCGGTCGGATTCGCGGTCGGGGTCGGAGTCGGTGGAGGTCCACTCGGGTCCGCCGGTGACGACGACCGCGGGGCCGAGTGCGGCCAGCTGGGTGGCGAGCTCCTGGGCCGTGCCGTCGCCCTGAGCCAGGGCCCGCGCCTCGTCCAGATTGGGGGTGACCACGGTGGCCACCGGCAGCAGGAGCTCCCGGTAGGCGACCCGGACCGCCTCGTCTCCGAGTACGGCGCCACTGGTGGCGACCAGCACCGGGTCCACGACCAGCGGAAGTCCGCTCAACCGGTCCGCGAGCAGCGCCACCACCTCGGCCGAGCCGAGCATCCCGGTCTTGACCACGGCCACGGGCAGGTCGTCCAGCACCGCGTCGAGTTGGGCGGCCACCATCTCCCACGGGACCGGGTGGATGCCGTGCACCCCGAGGGTGTCCTGGGCGGTCACCGCGGTCACCACACAGGCACCGTGTCCTCCCAGGGCCGCGATGGTGGTCAGGTCGGCCGCGATCCCGGCCGCCCCACCGGAGTCGGAACCGGCGATCGTGAGCACCACCGGCGGCGTCATCCCGACACCACCCGGAGCAGGGCGGCCACCTCGGCGGCAGGATCGGCCGCCCGCATCACCGAGCCCATCACCGCAACGCCGGTGGCACCGGCCGCGCACGCCTGGGCGGCGTTGCCGACGGCGATGCCGCCCAGGGCGAGTACGTCGATGCCGGCCCCGGCAGCGCTGGCATAGTCACCGGCCCGCAGCGGCGGCCCGTAGCCGGGCTTGCTCGCCGAGGCGGCGTACGGCGACAGCGTCACCCAGGCGGCACCCTCGGCGGCCGCCCGATGCACCGCGGCCGAGTCGTGGCAGGACCTCCCCCACCAGCCGCCCGCGGCTGCTCCGTCGGCGGCCAGGTGCACCCCGGTGGCGGCCGGGTCGGGGATCCGCGAGGAGATCACGGTCAGGCCGTCGACGGAGGCCAACTGTTCGATCAGCGCGTGCCGGGCCTCGGCCGGCAGATCGTGCTCGCGCACGATCACCGCGCGCAGTCCGGCCTCGGCACACTCGGTGACGGTGCGCAGCAGGCCGCGGCCCAGCCGCAACTGGGACCGGTCGGTGAGCAGCACCACCGGCGGCAACGTCATCCGATCCTCCCGGCCATCGGGCTGGAGGCCCGGGCGGTCGCCAGGCGCGGGATCCTGCCCGCCAACCGGGCGGCGTACCCACCCTCGACTCCGAGGCGCAGCGCGCGGGCCATTAACACCGGGTCGTCGGCCCGGGTGATCGCGGTCGCGGTCAGCACCGCGGCGCAGCCGAGCTCCATCGCCAGGGCCGCGTCGCTGGCGGTGCCGACCCCCGCGTCGAGGACGACCGGGACGTCGACGGCGGCCACCACCGACTCGATCGCATAGGGGTTGAGGACGCCGAGCCCGGTGCCGATCGGCGAGCCGAGCGGCATCACCGCCGCACACCCCGCGTCGACCAGCCGTCGCGCCAGCACTGCGTCGTCGGTGCTGTAGGGCAGCACCGTGAACCCGTCGGCGACCAACTGCTCGGCGGCCTCGAGCAACTCCACGGGGTCCGGCATCAGGGTGGTCTCGTCACCGATCACCTCGAGTTTGACCCAGTCGGTCTCCAGCGCCTCACGAGCCAACTGGGCGGTCAGCACGGCTTCCCGGGCGGTCCGGCAGCCCGCCGTGTTGGGCAGGATCGGTACGCCGGCGTCCCGCAGGATCGCCAGCACGCCGCCACCGCCCGTCCCTGAGGTACGCCGGATCGACACCGTCACCAGGCCCGGCCGGGCAGCGTCGAGCACCGGCGCCAACAGTGCGGTGCGCGGCAGCCCACCGGTGCCCAGGAAGAGCCGGGACCCGAGCTTCTGCCCGGCGATCACCAGATCTGCGTTCATCCGCCCTGCACCGCCGTCACGACCTCGACGTCATCGCCCTCGCGCAACTCCTGCTGGTGCCGGGAGCGCGGCACCACGGCGCCGTTGACGGCCACGGCGACGCCGGCGGCGTCGGCCGGGAGCAGCGTCGCGACGGTGGCGCCGTCCGCTACCTGGCGGGATTCTCCGTTGACGGTGATCCTCATGCTGCTCCTGGTGTCTCGAAGCGTTGTGGGTCGACGGCGGGCTCGAGGACGCCCCGGTCCACGTGGTCGGCGATCAGCCTGGCGGTGAGCGGCGCCAGCAGGACGCCGTGTCGGTAGTGACCGGCGGCCAGCAGGACGTCCGGCCGGCCGGACGGTCCGATCAGCGGCAGGTTGTCCGGGGTGCCCGGCCGGTCCCGGGCGATCGCCTCCACGAAGGTGGCTCGGTCCAGGCCCGGTGCGAGCTCGCCAGCGGCCTCGAGCAGCCGGCGCACCCCTTCCACGGTCACCTCGGCGGCCGCGTCGTGCTCCTCCGAGGTGGCGCCGATGACGACTTCTGCGGTTCCGTCCCGGGGGCGCCGCGGCACCAGGTACACCGGCTGGCCGCGGACCCAGCCGCGCACCGTGCCGCGGGGCGGATCGTCGCTGCGCACCCGGATGATCTCGCCGCGGACGCCGCGCACCAGGTGCGGGAAGGGTGCCGGCAGCGTGGCACCGGTGGCGACCACGGTGGTGTCGACCTCGCCGGCTGCGCTCGGTTGCACCTGGTGGCGCGACAGCAGTGCCGCCAGCACCTGCCGGGGGTCGACGCTGCGCTCGTCGGGCAGCCAGGCGCCCCGGGTCACCCTCCCCAGGCAGGGTTCACGGTCGCGCAGGTCGGCGCGGCTGAGCGGCGTCGCCGGCACACCGGCGTCCGTCAGGGCTGCGAGGTGGCGGTCGACCTGTTGGGCGTCGGCGGCATCCACCCCGGCCAGCACCGTGCCGCCGGTGTGCAAGGGCACGCCCAGCCGGGCGGCGTACTCCGGCCAGAGCGCCAGCGACTCCCGACCCAGCCGGGTCAGTTCCTCCTCGCCGTGCCAGAACTCGCCGCCGGGGCTGAGCATCCCGGCGGCGGCGTACGACGCACCGCTGCCGGGCGCCGGGTCGACGATCTGGACCCGGTGGCCCCGGCGGGCCAGTTCGTCGGCGACGCTGAGACCGATGATGCCGGCGCCGAGCACGCGGATCCGGGTCATGCCACAGCCAGCGCGTTGACCAACCGGCCGGCCGCCGCCACCGGGTCGGCGTCCTCCCAGATGGCGGCGATGGTGGCCATTCCGTGACCGCCGGCGGCGCGGACCCGGGCGGCATCGTCGACGCCCAGGCCACCGATGCCGACCAGTGGCAGCGGGCCGGCGGCGGCACGGAGCGCCTCGAAGCCCAGTGGTGCGGGGAGCCCGACCTTGGAGGTGCTGGTCCGGATCGGCCCGAAGCCGGCGTAGTCGGCGCCGTCCGCGGCCGCCTGGACCGCGTGCTGCCGGGAGCGGCAGGTGGCGCCGATGATCAGGTCGGGGGCGATCCGGCGGGCGTGTGGCACGGGCAGGTCGTCGCGACCGAGATGGACACCGTCGGCGCCTGCGGCCAGGGCGATGTCGACGCGGTCGTTGACGATCACCATCGCGCCGTGGCTGCGGACCGCGTCGATGACGGCGCCGGCGAGGGTGAGCAGGGTGGAGTCGTCGAGCCCCTTGGCCCTGACCTGGAATCCGCCGACCCCGACCTCGGCCAGTCGTGGCAGCAGGCCGGGCCGTTCGAGGTGCCCTTGGTCGACCAGACAGAAGAGCCGCGGAATGCGTGGCGTAGACATCGCCCCTCACTTCCTTCGCCGGCATTACCCGGAGCAGGTTCGACGGTCAGGGCGGCATCAGCCCCATCTCAGCCCCTGCCGGGGCACCCGTGGTGGATACTCGTCACGATAGCGGACGCGGCGAAGAGGGGAACGAGCATGATGCGTCTTGGACTGTTGGCCAGCCCACTGCTGTTGGCGCTGTGGCTGTTCTGTGTGATCGACGTGATCCTGACCCGCGACGACGAGCCTCGACATCTGCCCAAGGTGGGGTGGCTGCTGCTGGTGCTGTTCTTCCCGTTGGTGGGGTCGATCGCCTGGCTGGTGGTGGGCCGACCGCGCAAGCCGAAGCAGTCGCCGTACGGGCCGGCCACGGCGTTCCCCGAGTACGACCGTCCGGGCCGCGCTGCCGCGGTCGACCCGAACGCGGATGCCGAGTTCCTGCGCCAGGTGCGTGAGCGCGCCGAGGAGCAGCGGCGGCGATACCGCGAGCAGCAGGCGGAGCGGGCCGCCGCCGAGGCGAGCGCCGACCCGGCGGTGCCGGAGGAGCCGTCGGTCGAGCAGCCCGACGAGGACGCCTCCCCGACGTGAGCACACCGCCGCGTCAGGGTCGGTGAGACATCCGGCCCTGACCTCAGCGGGGGTCGACCGCGAGCACGGGGCGCACCACCAGAGTGGTCACCTCCATGCCGACCCCCTCGGCGACCAACGCGAGGCCGGTGCTGGTCGGGGACGGGAACACCTGGTCGGTGAGGACGATCTCCCCGTCTCCAGCGAAGACCTCGACCGAGCAGGTGTCGATCAGGATCCGCACGCGGATCGACCCGTCCACCGGCCGGTACGCCGCCCGGTGCCGAGCCGCGAAGCCGTCGCCGACGTCGACAGCCCCGGATCGGGTCCGGTCCAGGACCAGTTCACCGGCATCGGCGTCGTACCCGATCAGCGTCCGCTCGGCTCCGCCGACCCGGACCGCGATCCCGGCGAATCCCGTTGACCCTGCCACCAGGGTGAGCTCCACCAGCAGCGCGGAGCCGGTCACCGGGAGCGGCCGCTCGCCGCTCTCCACGTCGGTGCTGCCCAGTTCCAACGTCGGCGGCCCCAGCTGCGGCAGCACCGGCTCCTGGGCCAGGCGGAGGTCCGCGCCGGACCGGCGCAACGCGCACCGCCGAGGCAGGGTCATCGCGCCCCGGAAGCTCTCGGTGGGCACCGACTTCTGGTAGGCCCAGTTGCCCAGCCACCCGATCATCAGCCCGGCGGGGGCGTTGTCGAAGGAGACCGCGGCATAGCAGTCGGCGCCGTGGTCGAACCATCGGGCGGCCCCGTCCGCTGTGAAGGCGACACCGTCGAAGTCACCGAGGAAGTACTGCATTCCCGAACCGCCTGCGGGCGCACCGTCCTGGACGCTCACCACGAGCACCCACCGTCCCCCGCCGGCTGTCTCCGGCTCCGGCAGCCAAACAAGATCCGGGCACTCCCAGACCCCGTCCAAGGCCCCAGCGGGACCGAAGTCGCTCAGGTGCGTCCAGGAGAGCAGGTCGTCGGAGCGATAGAACTGGATCACCCGGTCGTCGGCGAGCACGACGACCATCACCCAGTGGTCGTGGTGTCGAAACACCTTGGGGTCGCGGAACTCGGTCGACCCCAGATCCAGCACCGGGTTGTCGGCGTACCGCTGCCAGCTCCGCCCCCGGTCCAGGCTGAAGGCGATCGACTGCGCCTGGATCCCGGTGCCGGTGTCGACGCTGGTGTAGATCGCCACCAGCGGCACCTGGCCGCTGGAGCCGGCGAGGCCCGAGGTGTTGTCGTGGTCGACGACCACGCTGCCGGAGAAGATCTCCTCAGCCTCGGTGGCTGCGAGCGCGACCGGGAGCTCCTGCCAGTGCACCAGGTCCGGGCTGACGGCGTGTCCCCAGGACATGTTCCCCCAGTCGGTGCCGTGCGGGTTGTACTGGAAGAAGAGGTGGTACTCGCCCTCGTAGTGGACGAGTCCATTGGGGTCGTTCATCCAGTTCCGCTGGGGAGTGAAGTGGTACGTCGGACGGAACGGTTCGGCTGCCACTGCAGACCTCCTGTCCGTGGCAACGGTGTCAGCGGACCACCGGCAGCGTCAACTGCTGCCCGTCGCCGCCGGCGATGGTGACCGCGACCGGAGTCAGTCCGCCCCGGTAGTTCAGCGATCCACCGGCGACCACCAGCCGCAGCCGATGGCCGGCGTCGAAGCGGTGCACGATCCCCGGCAGCGCGACGTCGAAGGGCTTGGTCACGTCGGGGATCCGGACCGGCGCCTCCAGGCCCTTGATCAGCCGGGCGGATCCGTCCGGGGCGACGTCGACGAGCTTCACGAAGAGGACGAGTTGGCCGCTCGGGCCGAGCCCCTGGGTGAGTGCGGCGCCGGGAGCGATCACCCGCAGCCGGGCGGTCGGGATGCCCACCACGTCGATGGGGGCGGTCAGGGCCGCCGAGGTCCACTGCGCGAACGTGCCGGGCAGGTCCCCGAGCGTGAGCGTGGGCGCCCCGGTGTAGCTGCCGAGCACGTCCGCCTCGTCGATGCTGGTGGGCAGCCCGGCGGCCGGGGTGAGCAGGCTCTGGGTTCCCCACAGCGTGGGCGCCGAGCCGGTGACCAGGCGGCCGTCGCCGGAGAGGCGCCAGACGCGCTCGCTGCCGGCCGGGTACTTCCCGGAGATCCCGTACGCCGGGCGGGCATTGCCGTCATAGTCGACCCAGTCCCGGAAGAAGCTGAACGGCGGGCCCGTGTCCACCGCCCGACCCTTGAGGTGGTGCTCGAACCACGCCAGGATCCGTCCGCTCACGTAGCCGGCCTCGGGGTTCGCGAAGTCGAGCTCGCCGGGGACAGCGCCGCCGGAGTGACCGGTGGACTGCCAGATCAGCTTGGTCTCCACGCCGCGAGCCCGGAGAGCCTCATAGGTGGCGACCGACTCGTTGAGGTTGAACAGGGTGTCGTGCTGCCCCTGGATCAGCAGCACCGGTGCGTTGATCCGGTCGAGGTAGGAGGAGACCGAGGCGGCCCGGAGTTCGGCGACGTGTTCGGGCTGCAGATAGCCGGTGGCGCCCGCAGTGACCAGTGCCGGGCAGACGAAGTCCGCGAAGTTCGGGCACGGCAGCAGGTCCGGGGGGATCTGCTGGTTGATCAGGTCGGAGGCCATCCCGAGGCCGGAGAAGGCCAGGCCCCAGATCAGCTTCACCGCTCCCGGGGCGACGGAGCTGACGCCGGTGCTCGCGTCGGTGCCGTTCGGGCCCAGGCTGTAGCTCAGGTCGTTCCAGGTGATCAACGGGGCGAGCGCATCGATCCGTGGGTCGATCGAGGCGACGGCGAACTGGAATCCGCCGCCGTAGGAGCCACCGAGGGTGCCGACCCGCGGGTCGCCGGGACCGTCCAGGGCGATCACGTCGAGCGTGGGCGCCGGCTCGGTGAGCCCGGCGTCGAGGTGCGCGATGCCGTCGTCCCCGGCCAGGTAGTCGACGAGTTGGCTGGCCGCCTTGCCGTCGAAGTCGGGGTGGTCGAGGGTGATCTTGCAGGTGGAGCCACCGAAGCCGAGCCCCGAGTACGCCAGCACGGCGTACCCCCGTTGGGCGAACGAGTGACCGATCGGCGCCTGACTCTCCTTGGAGCCGCCGAATCCGTTGGTGGTCAGGATCGCCGGGACCGGGGCGTTCGGCGTGGCGTCGGCAGGCAGGTAGAGGTCGCCGATGATCCGGCACTCGGTCGCGTCGTCGGGACCGACGGTGACCCCGAAGTGCAAGGTCTGCACCGTGTACGGCGCCTCGGCCGCGGCGGTGCTGACACCGGCCGCCGCGGAGGCGGCGAGGAGCAGGGCAGCAGGCAGGGCCAGACGTCGCATGGCCCCTACAACGATCTGGAGGTGATCTGCGTTACGTCAACGGGAGAGGATCACCGAGGAGCCATGGCCGAAGAGCCCCTGGTTGGCGGTGATACCGACCCGGGCTCCTTCGACCTGGCGGCCGGTGGCCTGGCCACGCAGCTGCCAGGTGAGCTCACAGACCTGGGCCAGCGCCTGCGCGGGGACCGCCTCGCCGAAGCAGGCCAGCCCCCCGGACGGGTTGACCGGGATCCGACCGCCGATAGTGGTCTCACCGGCGCGCAGCAACTCCTCGGCCGTCCCCCGGTCGCAGAGTCCGAGATCCTCCATCCAGTCGAGCTCCAGCGCCGTGGACAGGTCATAGACCTCGGCCACGTCGACGTCCTCGGGCGCCAGCCCGGCCTCCTCGTACGCCGCGTGCGCGAGCGACTCCTTGAAGGTCCGCTCCCCTGCCGGCACCACCCCAGCATGGTCGGTGGAGAACAGCGGCATGTCGATGACGGTCTGCGGGAAGGTGGGGGTGACCGTCGAGATCGCCCGCACCCGCACCGGGTCGGTGAGGCCGCGCCGGCGGGCGTAGTCCACCGAGGTGAGCAGCACCGCGGCGCCGCCGTCGGAGGTGGCGCAGATGTCGAGCAGGTGCAGCGGGTCGGCCACCACCGGTGAGCCGAGCACGTCGGCGACGGCGACCTCCTTGCGGTAGCGCGCGTTCGGATTGCTCAGACCGTGGCGGGCGTTCTTGACCTTGACCCGGGCGAAGTCCTCAGGCGTGGCGCCGTAGAGGTCGATCCGGCGGCGGGCATAGAGGGCGAAGTACGCCGGGTTGGTCATCCCGAGCAGCCGGAACCGCAACCAGTCGGGGTCGTCCCAGCGCTCGCCCGCGTTGGGGGCGAGGAAGCCCTTGGGGGTGGTGTCGGCGCCGACGACCAGTGCCACCTCGGACTGGCCGGCCAGGATCTTGGCTCGGGCCACGTCGAGGGCCTGGGCGCCGGTGGCGCAGGCGGCGTAGGAGGTGGCGATCCGGGCGCCGTTCCAGCCCAGCGCCGAGGCGAAGGTGGACCCGGCGACGTAGCCGCCGTACCCGTTGCGGACGGTCTCACCGCCCACGACCAGGTCGACGTCGGTCCACGGGACATCGGCGTCGGCAAGGGCGGCGCGGGCCGCGGCCACGCCGTACTTGACGAAGCTGTCACCCCACTTGCCCCACGGGTGCATGCCCACGCCGAGCACTGCCACGTCGCTCATCGGGTACCTCCATCGAGATCGGTGGGCTTCCAGCGCCAGATCGTCCGGGGTCCCTCGTCGTCGACGTAGAGCGTCTCGACGACGAGCTCGACCGGGGAGCCGACGTGGACGTCGTCGACGCCGTAACCGTCGGCGAGCTGACCGAGGACGGTGATCCCCTCGGGGAGCTCCACCGCCGCGAGTCCGAAGGAGCGGTAGTCACCCGGGGGCGGCTGATAGGGCGGCGGCGGCTGGTACTGGGCGTCGGTGTAGGACCAGACGGTGCCGGTCCGGGAGAGCGCATGCTCGACGAACTCGGACCCGTCACAGCCCGGGTTGCGGCAGTAGTCGTCCTGCTTGGGGAAGTAGACGCAACCGCAGGTCACGCACCGGGTGCCGAGCAGGCTGGGCTGCTCACCGGTGGTGAACCAGCCGTCGATCGCGGGGGTGGCCATGGGACCGTCCTGTGTCGTCGAAAACTAGAACAGGTTCCAGTATAGGCCACTGACCGGGATCGTGCCGGGCGGATCCTTCAGTCGGTGCCGTGCTCGGCGATGAAGGCGAGGATGTCCTCGGCGAGTTCGGGACGACAGACGATCAGGTCCGGCAGGTAGACATCGGCCTGGTTGTAGCGCAGTTCGGAGCCGTCCACCCGTGAGGTGAACAGTCCGGCCGCCCGCGCCACCGCCACCGGGGCGGCGGAGTCCCACTCGTACTGACCCCCGGCATGCACGTAGGCATCCGCGACATCGCGCACCACCGACATCATCTTCACCCCGGCCGAGCCCATCGGCACCAGTTCGGCGTCAAGCGCCGCGGCGAGCGCCTCGACGAAAGCGGGCGGGCGACTGCGGGACACCGCGATCCGGACCTTCGGCGCGGAGCGCGGAGGGACCACGGGCGCCGCGCCGGTGTTGAAGGTCTCTCCCAGCACCGGCTGGGCGACCGCGCCGGCCACCAGGGTGCCGTTGTCCGCCGAGGACCACAGGGCGACGTGCACCGCCCAGTCGTCGCGCGGCGGCTCGGAGAACTCCCGCGTCCCGTCCAGCGGGTCGATGATCCAGACCCGGTCGGCGAGCAACCGGTTCGGGTTGTCCTTGCCCTCCTCGCTGAGTACGTCGTCCTCGGGACGGTAGCGAGCCACCAGCTCCATCAGCAGGTCGTGCGCTGCGGCATCCCCCGCATCCTTGAGGGCCTTGCCCTCGAGGCCCTCGGCGCGGACCTGGAGGAGTCGCTCGCCGGCCACCGTCGCCGCCCAGGTGGCGAACACATGGTCGTCGGTGGCGGCTGCCTCAGGAAGGGGGTGCTTGGCCAGGAGTGCGTCGATCACCACGGCACCATAACCCGCTGTGACACTCACGGTGACGGTCTCAGTGTGCGAGCCGTCACATCAGCGGTTGAATCGCTGCTGGGTCAGCTCCAGCCCGTCCCGGGCGAGCGACTCGACGGCGTCGGCGAGCTCGACGATGTGCAGCGGCACTTCCTTGCGCTGCGTGGTCGAGTAGTCCGAGAGGACGTAGTCGTGCACCGACTGCCTGCCGGGGGGCCGACCGATGCCGGCGCGGACCCGGAAGAAGTCACCGGTGCCCAGCGAGGCCCGGATCGACTTGAGGCCGTTATGGCCGTTGTCGCCGCCGCCGAGCTTGACCCGGATGGCGCCGAAGTCGATGTCGAGCTCATCGTGGATGACGATGAGGTGGTCGGGCTCCACCTTGTAGAACCTGGCCAGCGTGGCGACCGGCCCGCCGGAGGTGTTCATGTAGCCCCGGGACTTGGCCAACACCACCCGGGGCGCGTCGGGGCCGGGGGCGCCCAGGCGCCCCTCGGCCACGACCGCACGTCCGGACTTGTCGGCCCTGAACGACGAGCCGACCCTGCGGGCCAGCTCGTCGACCACCATCTGGCCGACGTTGTGCCGATGGCCGGCGTAGGTGGAGCCGGGATTGCCCAGCCCCACCACCAGCCAGATCGTCACTCCTCGGTGGCGGCGGCGTCGTCGTCGCCGGCGGCAGCCTCGGCCTCGGCCTCGGTCGCCTCGCCCTCGACGACCGGCTCCGGCTCCTCGGTGGGCGCGTTGGTCACGTTGACGATCAGCGTCTCCGGGTCGGTGAGCAGCGTCGAACCCTTGGGCAGGATCACGCCGCTGGCGAACACCTGGGTGCCGACCTCGGCGCCCTCGATGCTGACCTCGATGAACTCGGGGATGTGGGTGGCCTCGGCCTCGATCTGGATGGTGGTGTTCTCGGTGACCACCAGGCTGAGCCGCACGGCCTCGCCGACCAGGTGGATCGGGACGTCCACGGTGACCTTCTCGCCCTTGCGGACCGCGACGAAGTCGATGTGCTCGATGGCGCGACGGATCGGGTCGACCTGGACCTGCTTGGTCAGCGCGAGCTGGGTGCTGCCGTCGATGCTCAGCTCGAGCAGGGCGTTCGCACCGCCGTGCTTGAGGGCCAGCCAGGTGTCGTGGCCGGGCAGGGTGACGTGGATCGGGTCGTTCCCGTGGCCGTAGATGACGGCGGGGATCTTGTCGGCGCGACGGATCCGACGGGCTGCGCCCTTGCCGAACTCGGTGCGGGTCTCGGCGACGATCTTGGACTCGGACATGCTGGTCTCCTGCTCTGGACTACGACGAAGTCTGGGGTGTGTCCCCGTCGAGCGGAGGGGCCGCGCACGACAGCACGGCACGAATCTCGCCGGCCCTGTCGATCACGGAGTCGAACTCCCTCGCCGAGGCAACCTGGCAATGCTATCGGGTGGCGGGCCCTGACGCCGAATCGGTCCGCTACGCCTGACCGTCGAACATCGAGGTCACCGAGCCATCCTCGAAGACCTCGCGGATCGCCCGGGCGAGCAGCGGGGCGATCGAGAGCACCGTCAACTTGTCGAAGTGGCGCGCCTCGTCGATCGGCAACGTGTCGGTGACCACGACCTCGACGGCCGGGCAGTTCTTGAGCCGGTCCACGGCCGGGTCGGAGAGGATCGCGTGGGTGGCGGCGATGATCACGCCCGCTGCTCCCTCGGCCATGATCGCTTCGGCCGCCTTCACGATGGTGCCGCCGGTGTCGATCATGTCGTCGGTGAGCACGCACATCCGGCCCTCGACCTCGCCGACCACACGGTTCGCCACGGTCTCGTTGGGGCGGTCGGTGCGACGAGTCTTGTGGATGAACGCCAGCGGCGCTCCCCCGAGCCGTGCCGACCAGCGCTCGGCCACCTTGATCCGGCCGGCGTCGGGCGAGACCACGGCCAGCGGCTGGTCGCCGTACTTGGCCTTGATGTGGTCGGTGAGCAGCGGCAGCGCCATCAGGTGGTCGACTGGGCCGTCGAAGTAGCCCTGCAACTGATCAGCGTGCAGGTCGACGGAGATGATCCGGTCCGCGCCCGCGGTCTTGAACAGGTCCGCGACCAGGCGGCCGGAGATCGGCTCGCGACCTCGGTGCTTCTTGTCCTGGCGCGAGTACCCCCAGAACGGCATCACCACGGTGATTCGCTTGGCCGAGGCACGCTTGAGCGCGTCGACCATGATCAGGTGCTCCATGATCCACTCGTTGATCGGAGCGGTGTGGCTCTGGATGACGAACGCGTCGCAGCCGCGCACCGACTCCTCGTAGCGCACATAGATCTCGGAGTTGGCGAACTCGTACGCCGAAGTGCCGACCAGCTTGACGCCCATCTCGTCGGCGACTGCTTCGGCGAGCGCGGGGTGCGCCCGGCCGCTGAAGATCATCAGGTTCTTCTCGGTGGTGCGCTTCAATCCGCTCACGCTGGCTGCCCTTCTCACGCGGTGCGGTTCACGAGGGGGTACGTGGTGATTCTGACCCACCCCCGCCAGCTTCCCCAACTCGGGACGCAGTGTCGTGAGACACGTCGCGTTCACCGGAGGTTTCCGATTCGGGTACCTCGGCCCCGGCAGCCGCCGCGGCCGCCGCCTGGTCGGTGCCCGGTCGACGCTGCAGCGCCCACCCCTCGAGGTTGCGCTGGGGACCAGCGGAGACGGCCAGCGCACCCGGCGGCACATCACGGCGTACCACCGTCCCGGCGCCGGTCCCGGCCCCGTCACCGATGACCACGGGGGCGACGAAGGTGCTGTTGGAGGCCGTGCGGGCGTGCCGGCCGACGACGGTGCGGTGCTTGGCGACGCCGTCGTAGTTGGCGAAGACCGTGCCGGCGCCGATGTTGGCCCCCTCACCGATCTCGGCGTCGCCGACGTAGGTCAGGTGCGGCACCTTGGCCCCCGGACCGATGTCGGCGTTCTTGGTCTCCACGAAGCCACCGATCTTGCCGGCCTCGCCCAGGGTGGTGCCGGGGCGCAGGTGCGCGAAGGGGCCGACGGTGGCCTCGGCCCCGATCACCGCGAGCTCGCCGTGGGTGCGGACCACCCGGGCCGCCCGACCCACCTCGCAGTCCTTGAGGGTGGTGTCGGGTCCGATCACCGCGTCCTCGTCGACGACGGTGGCACCGAGCAACTGGGTGTTGGGCAGGATGGTGACGTCGGCGGCGAGGACCACGTCGGCATCGATCCAGGTGGTGGTCGGATCCATGACGCTCACCCCGTCCTTCATCCACCGGGTGACGATCCGACGGTTCAGCTCCGCACCGAGCGCCGCCAGTTGCGCCCGGTCGTTGGCGCCCTCGGTCTGTCGCACGTCCTCGACCGTGTGCGCGCCGACGGTGAGGCCGTCGGCACGGGCGATACCGACCACGTCGGTGAGGTAGAACTCCCCGTTCGCGTTGTCGTTGCCGATCCGGTCCAGGGCCTCGCGGAGGAAGGCCGCATCGAAGGCGAGGATCCCGGAGTTGATCTCCCGGATCTCCCGCTGCCCGGGGGTGGCGTCCTTCTCCTCGACGATGCCCTCGACGTCGCCTTCGGGACCGCGCACCACCCGGCCGTAGCCGAACGGGTTCGCCACCACGCCGGAGAGGATGCTGACCGCGCGCTCGGCGGCCTCGTGCTCCTCGGCGAACCGGCGTAGCGCGTCTCCCTGCAGCAGGGGTGTGTCGCCGGCGGCGACCAGCACCGTCCCGGTGCGGCAGTCGCAGGCCTCCATGGCCACCTTGACCGCGTGTCCGGTGCCCAACTGCTGCTCCTGGACGGCGAGCACGGCACCGGGGGCGCACTCCTGGATGTGCTGGCCGACCTGCTCACGCTGGTGGCCGACCACGGCCACGATCCGCTCCGGCTCACAGGCGGCGACCGCGGTGAGCACGTGGCCGATCATCGACCTGCCCCCGATCGGGTGCAGCACCTTCATGGTCTTGGACTTCATGCGCGTGCCGCCGCCGGCGGCGAGCACGATCACGGTGAGGTTCTTCGGCACTCGGTCACTGTAGGCGACCAGCCACCGAGATGCGCCAAGCCCGGTGGGGGGACGCATCGAAGGGGGACAACTGGCTCCCCGGGTAGGAGTCGAACCTACGTCGCTAATCCTGATTCAAAGTCAGGCGGGCCCTGCCGGCAGACCAACCGGGGATTGATCCCCACCACCCTAATGAAGCGCGCGCCGGTTCCACGAACCGGCACGGTCGCGCGGCTAGATTGAGGTGCGTGGACCTCCCTGTGATGCCGCCCATCCGGCCGATGCTGGCCAAGTCGATGTCCAGGATGCCGGTCGGCGACTACGCGTTCGAGCCGAAGTGGGACGGCTTCCGCTGTCTGCTCTTCAAGGACGGCGACGAGGTGGAGTTGACCTCCCGCAACACCAAACCGCTGACCCGCTACTTCCCCGAGGTGGTCGCCGCGGCCCGCGAACAACTGCCCGCGCGCTGCGTGCTCGACGGGGAGCTCTTCGTCGCCCGGACCAGCGCGGACGGTCAGGGCCGGCTCCAGTTCGAGGTGTTGCAGGAGCGGATCCATCCGGCCGCCTCCCGGATCGCCCTGCTCGCCGAGCAGACTCCGGCCTCCTACGTGGCCTTCGACCTGCTGGCCCTCGGCGACACGTCGTACGTCGACCGTCCGTTCGGGCAGCGCAGGGCCGCCGCCGAGGCTGCGCTGACCGGGCTGGCCGGGCCGTGCCACCTGACCCGGATCACCACCGACCCGGAGGTGGCCGCCGAGTGGTTCACCACTTTCGAGGGTGCCGGCCTGGACGGTGTCATCGCTAAACCGCTGGAGGCGCCGTACACCGAGAACGCCCGGGTGATGGGCAAGCTCAAGCACGAGCGCACCGCGGACGTGGTGGTCGCCGGATACCGCGAACACAAGACCAGCACCGAGCAGCGGCCGCTGCTGGGCAGCCTGCTGCTCGGCCTGTACGACGGCGACACGCTGCAGCACGTCGGCGTCTCGGCCAGTTTCACCGCCGCCCGCCGCGCCGAACTGATCGACGAACTCCAGCCCCTGGTGTGCGACCTGGCCGACCACCCGTGGGGCGCCTGGAGTGACTGGGCGGTCGCGAACCCCGACCGGGTGCCCGGCACCCAGAGCCGGTGGAGCCAGGGCAAGGACCTCAGCTTCACCCCGTTGCGGCCCGAGCGCGTGCTGGAGGTCAAGTACGACCACATGGAAGGTCGGCGGTTCCGGCACACCGCACAGTTCAAGCGATGGCGGCCGGATCGCGAGCCGGCCAGTTGTGGCTACGACCAGCTCGAGGAGCCGCAGACTTACGATCTCGCGCGTATTCTGGGTACATCCTGACTCATCGGGAGGCGATGGCAGTGACCGCTGAAGCAGACCCCGCCCTGGAGGGGCCCTACAACGTCGTACTGCTCGTGGAGCAGGCGCTGACACCCGCGGACGCAGCGCAGGTGCAGTCGCTGCACGAGGCCTTGGACGACGTCCACTACCACGTACTGCTGCCCATGGAGGATGCCGCCGGCCGGATCGAAGCGGCGATGGGCTCGCTCGCCGGCGGTGAGGCGCTCGCCTCACCGGCGATGGTCATCGACCAGGCCGAGATCGAGGCGGTCCGCCGGGACTGCCACGACCGCTCCCAGTCCGCCCTCGACCAGACGCTGCAGCGGCTGCGGGACGTCGGCGCGGACGTCGAGGGACAGTTGATCACCGGGCATCCGGTCGACGCGCTCGCCGAGACGCTGAGCACGATCGACGGTCAGGAGGCGATCATCTTGACCCGACCGCACGTGGTCGCGGAGTTCTTCCACGTGGACTGGACCTCGCAGGCTCGCCGCAAACTCGGCGTCCCGGTGCTGCACCTGCTGGAGCACGACGAGTCGGACTGAGATCACTCCACCCTGTTCCCGTCGTCGTCCCAGTGCTCGGCGACCTTCTTGCTCGGCTGCACCCGGGGCGGCTCGCCGGGCATCTTCGGGTGGTCGGGCGGGAACGGCATCTCCCCCAGCCCTGACTCCTCATACAGCGCCAGCAGGGGCGTGATGTCGTGCGCCGACTCGTCGAGATCGGCCCACGGGTCGTGCTCGGCGAGCCGTTCGGGAACGGTGAAGAGATTCAGTGCGCCCGGGTCGTCGAGGTCCGCGAGCTCGGTCCAGGTCAGGGGGGTCGACACCGCCGCTCCCGGCACCGGTCGCAATGAGTACGCGGAGGCGATGGTGCGGTCGCGGCAGTTCTGGTTGTAGTCCACGAAGATCCGCTCGCCGCGCTCCTCCTTCCACCAGGCGGTGGTGACCTGGTCGTCGCGGCGCTCCAGCTCCCGACCGAACCCGATCGCCGCGTGCCGGACGTCCCCGAACTCCCAGTCCGGCCGGATCCGCACGTAGATATGCACCCCGCGGTTGCCGGAGGTCTTGCAGAAGCCGGTCAGGCCGAACTCCTCGAGCAGTTCGCGGGCCGCGCCGGCGACGCGCACCGTGTCCGCGAACGTGGTGCCGGGTTGGGGGTCCAGGTCGAGGCGCAGTTCGTCGGGTCGGTCCACGTCGGCGCGCCGCACCGGCCAGGGGTGGAAGGTGACGGTGCCCATGTGCGCGGCCCAGACCATCACCGCCGGTTCGGTCGGACAGATCTCCTCGGCGGTGCGTCCGGAGGGGAAGGTGATCCGGGCGGTCTCGACGTAGTCGGGAGCCCCCTTGGGGACCCGCTTCTGATAGAACGCGTCGGCCTTGTCACCAGGGCCGGTGGCCAGCCGGATGCCCGGCAGCACTCCTCGGGGCCAACGTTCCAGGGCGGTGGGCCGGTCCCGCAGCGCCGGCATCAGTCCATCGGCGACATCGGCGTAGTACTGCGCGACCATCACCTTGGTGACCTCGGGTGTGTGGTCGGTGGCGGGGTAGATCACCCGGTCCGGGCTGGAGACACGCACCTCGCGCTCCCCCACCGACACGAAAGCCTGTTCACTCTTCGCCATGGCCCCAACCTAGATGAGTAGCCGCTACTCAGGCGCACGGCTTCGCGGCCGCCTAGGCTCTGCGCTGGTAGCGAGGAGGCCCGATGGACAACTATCAACGGCTCGGCGGTGCGTCAGCGGTGATGACAGCTGTCAGCGTCTTCTATCAGCGCGTGCTTCACGACCCCGCCCTGGCCGGGTACTTCGCCGGCGTCGACATGGAACGGCTACGCGCCCACCAGCAGGCCTTCCTGACCCATATCCTCGGCGGACCCGATCACTTCACCGGTCGCAGTGTCGCTGCGGCTCACGCCCGGCTGGCGATCAGCGGGGACGCCTTCGACCGGACCGTGGAGCATGCGGTGCTGGCGTTGCGGGACCTGGGCGCTGACGAGGAGATCCTCACCGAGGTGCGCACCCGGATGGACGGACTTCGGGAGCAGATCGTCACATCTGAGCAAGCTCCCGCCGACTGCTGATGCCCAGCTTGGCGTAGACCGACTGCAGGTGATTGTCGACCGTCCGCGAGGAGAGGAAGAGGTGTCCGGCGATCTCCTTGCTGGTGGCACCAGCGGCCGCCATCCGCGCGATCTCGCGCTCTCTGGGTGTCAGCGGGTCCGCGGAGTCGACCACACGGAGGGCCGGGACCTGGACCTCGGGGCAACGGCGCGCCAGCTCCTCGGCCCGCGCCCGTGTCGGTCCCATGTCCCGACCCCGCGGCAACGAACGGGTCGCCGTCGCAGCGGCTGCTGCGGCCAGCCGGAAAGCCCCCGCCTCCTCCCATTCGCCGGCGACCGCGATCAGTGCCTCGTGGTCGCCGGCCGCACTCGCCTCGGCGTGCCTGGCGAGTCGGTCGAGGTAGGGGCTGCCGGCCTCCTCGGCGATCTCTCGCAGTGGTGTGACCGCCTCAGCCGCCCGGTCCGCCTCGACCGCCAACTGCCAAGCATGCGCGGCCAGTTGCAGGTGCCCCGCGGCGTGAGCCTCCTTGGCAGCTGACCTGACTGCTGCCACCGCGGACTCGATGTCGTCCGAGGCCACCGCGAGCCAGGCCTGGGAGATCTCCCGCAGCGGCCCGGCCACCTCACCCGGAGCCACCGCCTCCAGCACTGCGCTGGCCTGCTCCACCTGACCGGCCAGACTGTGCGCGGCGGCCAGGCTGAGGCGGGCCAGCGACGCCAGGCCAGGCGGCCCGACGGCCGTCGCGCTGCTGACCGTCTCATCCAGCCAACGTTGCGCCGCATCGAGTTGCCCGGCCTCCAGCGCGATCCGGCCCAGCAGGTACTCCGCGCAGCGCACGACGATCTCGTCGCGCGAGGTGAACCCCTCTTCGAGTGCTCGGACAGCCGTGGCACGCGCACGCGCATGGTCTGCGCACAGGTGCTGCACGGTGGCCAGCGTCAACGCGGTCTCGCCGACCGTGAGACCAGGCACCTGCAAAGTTGAATCCCGGGCGAAGTCCATCGCCTGCTCGGCAGCCGCCACGGCCGCGGACTGCTGTCCACGGCAGGCGAGCGGGAGCGCCCAGGCGTGAGCCAGGACGGCCTGTTCCGGCTCCGAGTCGCCCAAGAGTTCCGCTGCCGCCGCGACGGCGCCTTCGGCAGCAGCGGCCTGGCCTGCTGGCAACAAGGCCATCGCCCTGGCCAGACTGACACCCGCCTGGGCCAGCGGACCGGTGGCAGCGACTCCCTCCAGCAGTTCGAGCGCGGCGTGTGGTCCCCTGCCGGTCAACACCGCCACCATGGCTATCGGCAGCGTCACCTCGAGCCCATGCGGATGACGACCCAGGACCAGCATCGCTTCCTCGGTCCGCCCGGTGCGCAGCAGCGCGGCGCCCCGCAGCAGCAACAGTTCCGGATCCTCCGGCACGCCCGAGAGCCCGGCGGCGGTGAACCTGAGCACGCTGAGGTGGTCCCGGGCCGCGGCGGCGATCCGGGCAGCCGACCGGAGGGCATCGAGGTTCGGTGTGACGCCAGCCTCGAGTTGCCAGGTGGTCACCTGGAGCAGGTCGGGTTCGCCCCCTGACTCACCGGCCAGCAGAGCCGCCTGCTCGGTGAGGATGTCCTCTCGGCGCAGCCGAGCCATCGTGTCGGCAACCACCGAGGTCACGACTGGGTCGGCCAGTGTCACCCGGTCGTCGCTGACGCTGATCAGGCCCTCGTCCTCAAGAACCCTCAGGTGACGCCGCACCTCGGTCCCAGGCAGGTGCATCGGCCGCAGTGGACCGCAGACCGCGAGCCGCTCCACGATCTCGCGACCGTCCGGATCGAGGTGATCGATCCTGGCCAGGACGAGGTCCCGCAGCGTAGGCGTCGTCCCAGGATCCCCGATGAGCTGCCAGATCCCGGACCTCTCGGCCAGCGTTCCTTCGGCCAGAGCAGCGCTGGTCAGTTCGCGAAGGTACAGGGGGCTTCCCCCGCTGGCGTCGTGGAGCGTTGTCACCGCTCGCCGGGCCACACGGCCGCCGAGCACGGTTTCCAGGAGCCGCTGAGCCATCGTTGCTGTGAAGGGGCCCAGATCCACCCGGACGTCGCAGGCAGTGTTCCAAGCGGCAACGAACGCATCCGGGACCGGTTCACCGGCGCGGACCGCGGCCAGAACCTTGATCCGGCGCGCCGCCGCGAGTTGGGCGATGAGGAGCTGGGACGTCGGATCGAGCAACGTCACGTCGTCGGCGATGACGACCGTGGGGCGACCCTTCGCCTCCCCGCCCAGCGCTGCCCCGGCAAAGGCGAACAACTGTCCCGGATCGGCCAACCGATCGTCATGGAGGGCGTGGGCGGGAAGGTGCGCGGACAACGCCCCCAGCGGCACCGTGGCCAGGATCTGACTGCCCGTCACGTGCACGACATGGCCCACGTCCGGACCGAGACGGTGCGCCAGTTCGGCCAGCAGTCGCGACCGACCTACGCCCGCCTCCCCGTGCACGGTGACGATCCACGCCGGACCACCGAGGGCCCGCAGCACCGTAGCCATCTCGTCCTCACGCCCGACCAGCGGCCACCGGCTCGAGATCCCCTGGTTCATCGGCCGATCCCCCAACGGACCCACCTCCTTCCTCCCTCCGCGGCCGATTCTAGGGGCGCGAGAGTCCGTGCGGGTGAGTAATCGGGGCAACCGGGGTGAGCAATCCTTCCCCGCACTTGAGCAGCCCGATGAGCAGCCGTTGCCCATCCGGATCGAGGGGCTCGCCCGCCAGGGTGGGAGCACCAGTTGTAGACAACGAAGGATGACCCATGTCCCTCTCCACCCGCGCCGTCGCAGCGATCACTGCCTTGGCGACCTCCGTCGTGGTGCTCGCGTCCGCACCGGCGAGCCACGCCAACAACCCGGATGACGCCCCGACCGGCCAACGTCTCTACCTGAGCACGCCGGCCGGCGTACCACTACACGGCAACTTCTGTGCCGGGGCCACCGACCCGCAAGGTGACCCGATCTCGGTTGCCGAGGCCACGGTGTCCAGCAGCCACCAATTGACCTACGACACGGCCACCTGCAACTACACCTTCACCCCAGGGGCCCTCAGCCCGGACGCACACCAAGTGCAGACGATCTTCTTCAAGCTGACCGACGGCACCAACGTCAGCCCGTGGCAGGCCCACCACATCACCGTGGGACGTCCCGGCAATGCCCCGGTCATCGCCCAGCCCAAGACATTCACCATCGGCAAGGACCGCTGGTTGCTCTTCCGCGACAAAGACGCCGAACTGACTGCCGGCGACGTGGACCCCGAGGGCGCGCCGGTGAGCGTCTACAACATGACGAATCTCGAGCACCTGGTCTCTCAACCCGCCGCTTCGTTGATATCTCAGTCCTTCCTGCCCGGCGAGGAGATGCTCGGCGTCCCGGCGCTGGGCGACCGGGCGATGAGATACCGGCCACCCACCGGCTTCGTGGGTGAGCGGCGACTGGTCTACAGCGTGACCGACGGGGTGAACCGCACCGAGCAAGTGTTCACGATCGTGGTCACCGATCCCGGGCCGTTCCAGAATCCCGTCGCCAAGGACGACCACTACGAGGTCCCCAGGAACCAGAAGATCACTGTGACCGAGGCCAACGGACTCCTGGTCAACGACCACGATCCAGACTCCACCCTCTTCCGGGTCGCTGGCTACACCGACCCCAAGCACGGCACCATCAGCGACTACAACTCCTACACCGGCACCTTCACCTACACCCCGGACCCTGGATTCACCGGGATCGACTCCATGAAGTACTACCTGGTCGACGGGGAGGACAACATCAGCGACCTGGCCACGGTGACGTTCGAAGTCAAGACGATGTCACCGGTGGCGGTCGATGACCACTTCCAGGTCTCCCAGGACACTCCCCTGGTGATCCCGGTCTCCTCGCTGACCGCCAACGACCACGACCCCGACTCCGAGTTCAGCATCGCCGGCTTCTTCCCGGCGACGTTCGGGACCGTGGCCTGGGACCAGGCGGCGGGCACCATCACGTACACGCCCAACCCCGGCTACAGCGGCGGCGACGAGTTCGCCTACCGGCTGAACGACCCCGACGGCAACTACAGCAACTGGGCCACCGTGTCGATCACGGTGGTGGCCGCGGGCCAGAACCACCCTCCGGTGGCTCACAACGACAGCTACCAGGTACGCCGCGGCGGCGTGTTGGTGGTGCCGGCTCACCTCGGGCCGTTGGCCAACGACACCGATGCCGACGGCGACACGATCGAGATCGACAGTGTCGACCCGCCCGCCCATGGAAGTTTCACCGCCTTCGACAAGAAGACCGGAGCCTTCACCTACGTCCCCGCGCCGAACTGGCAGGGTGTGGTCACCGTCGGCTACCGGGCGATCGACAGCGAAGGCAACATGAGCGGTACCGCCACGATCACGATCACCGTCTTCAACGACCCGCCCGTCGCCCACGACGACCACTACGAGACCGTTGTTGACGTCCCGCTGGTGGTTCCTGCGAGCAGTGGGTTGCTGGCCAACGACGTCGACCTGGAGGGCGAGAAGCTGCGCATCATCAGCATCACACTGCCCCAGCACGGCGCCGTCGACTATGACCAGCACACCGGGGCGTTCACCTACACCCCGAAGCCGGGCTTCACGGGAGTCGACACGTTCACCTACAGGATCCGGGACGAGGCTCTCCAAGAGTCCGGTCCGGCGACCGTGACGATCACGGTCGCTCCCGGCAAGGTCACCACCGCCACGCCGACGATCGGTGGCACCTTCAAGGTCGGCGAAAGGCTCACTGCCTCACCTGGCACATGGAGCCCCGAAGGAGTCACGTTGAGCTACCAGTGGCTGCGCAACGGCAAGCCGATCCCGGCGGCTACCGGCCCGTCGTACCGCCTAGCCGCCGCGGACCTGAACACGACGGTGAGCGTCCGGGTGACCGGCGAGCGACAGGGCTTCGCCAGCGCGCACAGCACCAGTACGGCGAAGACGGTTCAACCCGGAACGTTGCAGGGCGCACGCCCGAAGATCCGCGGGACCGCCCGGCCCGGCCGGAGCCTGCGCGCCGCGGCCGGCACCTGGGGACCCGGCGAGGTGACACTGCGCTACCAGTGGCTGCGCAACGGCAAGCGGATCAAGGGCGCCACGAAGCAGCGGTACCGACTGACCCAGAAGGACAAGGGCCGCCGGATCACCGTGCGGGTGACCGGCCGCAAGACCGGGTACACGACGCTGAGCCGGACCCCCCCCCCCCCGGGGGTGGGCTGACGGGCGCCGCTGGGGGGCGGGGCCGCCGCCGCCGCACCGCTGCGTGCTCTGGCGCCCAGTACCCTGAAACACATGGAACCGCGGGCGAAGAGCGATGAGCAGTGGCGGGCCGAACTGACCCCCCAGGAGTACGCCGTGCTCCGCAAGGCCGGCACCGAGCCGGCGTTCACCGGCGAGTACACCGACACCGAGACCGTCGGCGTCTACTCCTGCAAGGGCTGTGGCAGCGAACTGTTCCGCAGCGACACCAAGTTCCACTCAGGGTGCGGCTGGCCGAGTTTCTACCAGCCGCTCAGCGACACCGTCGAGTACATCGAGGACACCTCGCACGGGATGCGTCGCACCGAGGTGCGCTGTGCGACCTGCGGCTCGCATCTGGGGCATGTGTTTCCCGACGGCTACGGCACTCCGACCGGGGACCGCTACTGCATCAACTCGATCGCGCTGACGTTGGAGCCCCGCGACGACTGAGGCCGCCCGCATGAAGGCATCGTCAGTAGCCGGCGAACATCTGCACCCAGTACCGGCGCCCGCCCGAGTCGGACGCCATCCCGGCCACCATCACCTGCCAACCCGGATCGAGCATGTGCGCCCGGTGCGCGGGCGAGCGCTTCCACGCCCGGACCACCCGGCGCGGTGTGGAGAAGCCGGTGGCGACGTTCTCCGCGATGCGGCTCATCCCACACCGCCGCATCACCCGTCGGAGTCTGGCGGGTGACTGGTGGAACAACCGCTGCTGCTCGGCCATCCGCCTGGCATGGCGTTGCGCCGCCCGGCGCAGGCAGCCCTTGCGGCCCAAGGTGCGGAGTTGATTGTTCTCCCGGAACTTGTTGGTCAGCTCGACCACGCGCTGCTCCGGAACCGTCATCGCGGTGTGTGCCGGCACGGTGACCAGCCCGAGCAGTGCCGCGGACAGGACCGCGACGAGGAGTCGCTTCATCTGTTGACTCGCCCGCTCAGCCGGTGTGGACGCCGCGCTCGCCGGCGTCGGTGAGTCTGGCCTCCTCCAGGGCCTGGGCCTCCAGTCTGGTCCGCACCGAGTTCCACTCCACCGGCGAGGAGGCCACCGACGCTGTGCCGCCCTTGAGCTTCTTGATGGCTCGGCGCGCGTAGATCTGCTGCACGGTCGCGGTCCGCTCCTGACGGTCGTTGCTGACGAAGGTGACCATCCAGTGCATCAGCGCGGTGAACCGGTTCTTGAAGCCGGTCAGGTAGAGCAGGTGCACGGCCAACCACATCAGCCAGGCGAGGAACCCGGACAGGTGCACCTTGCCGACGAGGGCGACGGCGCTGAACCGGGAGATGGTCGCCATGGACCCCTTGTCGAAGTACTTGAACGGCCCCTGGGAGGGCTTCTCCTCGACCCGGCGGGTGATCTCCTTGGCGGCGTACTTGCCGCCCTGGATCGCCACCTGAGCGACGCCGGGCAGGTTGTCCAACGCCATCATGTCGCCGACCACGAAGACCTCGGGGTGGCCCGGCAGCGTCAGGTCGGGGTTGACCGAGATCCGTCCGGCCCGGTCCAGGCCGGCACCGGTCTGGTCGGCGAGGGTCTGGGTCAGCGCGTTGGCCTGCACTCCGGCGGCCCACACCTTGGTGGCTGCCTCGATCCGGCGGTCACTGCCGTCCTTGAACTGCACGGTCAGGCCGCGCTCGTCCAGGTCGGTCACCATCCCGCCGAGGATCACCTCGACGCCGCGCTTCTCCAGCGACTTCTGGGCCACCGCTCCGAGCTTGGCCCCGAACGGTGGCAGCACCTGGGGTGCGGCGTCGAGCATGATCACCCGGGCGTCGCGGGTGTTGATCCGCCGGAAGTCGCGGCGCAGCGTCTTGTGGGCGAGCTCGGCGATCTGGCCGGCCATCTCCACACCGGTGGGACCGGCGCCGACCACGACGAAGGTGAGGTAGCGCTCGATCTCGGCCTCGGTCTGGGCCAGTTCGGCGAGCTCGAAGGCACCGAAGATGCGGCCGCGCAGCTCGAGCGCGTCGTCGATGCTCTTCATGCCGGGCGCGAACTCGGAGAAGTGGTCGTTGCCGAAGTAGGACTGGCCGGCACCGGCGGCCACGATCAGCGAGTCGTACGACGTCACCGACTGGCGGCCCTGGATGTTGGAGACCACCGTCTTGGCGGCCAGGTCGATCTCGGTGACCTCGCCGAGGATCACCCGGGCGTTCCGCTGCTTCGCCAGCACCTCGCGGGTCGGCGGAGCGATCTCGCCCTGGGAGAGGATCCCGGTCGCCACCTGGTAGAGCAGCGGCTGGAAGAGGTGGTGGGTGGTCTTGGCGACCAGGGTGACGTCGACGTCAGACCCCTTCAGCGCCTTGGTGCCGAACAAGCCACCGAAGCCGGAGCCGATGACCACCACGTGGTGCCGCTTGGAGTCCATGGTGCCCGATTCTGACCCAGAACCGGGCCCATGGTCCTGACCTGACCAAAAACGGCGCGTTCGGGCGTGGCGTTCGCTGGGTCAGTCGGTGCCGATGCCGGAGGAGGCCAGCAGGTCGGCCTGGCAGTCCTGGATCACGGTGCGAGCCCGTTCACCCGCCTCCTCGTCGCCATGCTGGCCACCGCTGAACTCGCCGGTGAGCATGGCGACATGGTCGCCCTGGTCGACCGACTTCATGCAGGACACGTAGTCGTCCACGAGGCTGTCCTCGGCGGCGAGGGCTTCGTTGGCCTTGAGCATCGCGGCCTGGTCGTCCCAGTCGTTGCAGGAGACCACCGCCTCGGCCAGCCCGGTGGCGGTCTCCGCGGAGAGGTCGCCGGCCGGCCTGGACACCGTGAGTGCGTCGTCGACGAGCCCGTCGTCCTTCAACTGCTCGATGCCCACCTCCTCGACGAGCGCCGTGGCCGCGCATTCGGCGAAGCGCTGGCTCTCAGGGGCGTCGCCGTCGGCGAGCATCTCGACGAACCCGTCGATGACCTTCTGCTCGGCCTCGTCGACGCCACCACAGCCGGCTGCCGCCAGCAGCAGCGCCGAAGCGGCGAGTGCCGCCCGCCTCACGGGAGCCGGTCCAGCAGGTCGGCGACACTGACCCGGGCGCCGGTGTAGAAGGGCACCTCCTCGCGGACGTGCCGACGGGCATCGGAGGCGCGCAGGTGCCGCATCAGGTCGACGATCCGGTGCAGTTCGTCGGCCTCGAAGGCGAGCATCCACTCGTAGTCACCGAGCGCGAAGCTGGCGACGGTGTTGGCGCGCACGTCGCCGTAGTCGCGGGCCATCTTGCCGTGCTCGGCGAGCATCCGGCGCCGCTCGGAGTCCTCGAGCAGGTACCACTCGTACGAGCGCACGAACGGGTAGACGCAGATGTGCCGGCGCGGCTCCTCGTCGGCCAGGAACGCCGGGATGTGGGACTTGTTGAACTCGGCGGGCCGGTGCAGTGCCATCTGGCTCCACACCGGCGCCAGCCGGCGACCGAAGGCGGTCCGGCGGAGCCGGTGGTAGGCGGACTGCAGTTGCTCGCTGTCGGCGGCGTGCCACCAGACCATCAGGTCGGCGTCGGCGCGCAGCCCGGAGACGTCGTACACCCCGCGGACCACGATGTCCTCAGTGGCGAGCGCGTCGATGAGTTCCTCGACCTCGACCGCCTCGGCCTTGCGGTCGGCGTCCCCGAGCACGTCGTCGAGCCGGAAGACCGACCACATCGTGTACCGGATCGTGTCGTTGAGTTCCCGCGCCCGCGCAGCCTGTGATGCCATGGCGCCATTCTGCCTGCCCACCGAAGCGGCCGGCTCAGCGGCTCAGGTCGGGTCCGCCGGTCAGTGACCGGCCTCCACGAGTTCGCGCTCGAACCGGGGTGGACAGACATCCCATCCGAGGTGCCTCGACCGAGGCGCCTGACCTCAGTCAGCCAGCACATCCGACGCGGCGCGCCGCGCCGAGGCGATGACGGCGGGGATACCCACTCCGTCGTACGCCGCACCGCAGACGGCGAGCCCGGGGACGGCGCCGACCGCGTCCCGGATCCGCTGCACGCGCTCCTGGTGACCGACCGCGTACTGAGGCAGGCCACCACCCCAACGCTGCACGTGGACGTCGACCGGGTCGGCGGTGATCCCTGCAGCGTCGGCCAGGTCGGCGAGTGAGGCGGCCACCAGTGCGGAGTCCTCGACCGCCAGCGCCCGACTCTCTCCGTGGCGTCCCAGGGAGGTGCGCAGGAAGAGCAGGTCCTCATCCGCCGGCCCGGCACCACGCCCGGCCTCACGCACCCAGTCCCACTTGGCGAACGAGAACGTCGACGCCTTGATCCGGCGGCCCTGGTCCGGCGGCACCAGGAAGCCCGAGGCGCCGGCGTCGGGCACGTCCTCGGCACGGAAGGCGAAGGTGACCACCACGACCGAGGCGGTCTCGATCCGGGACAGGTCAGTGGCGGCGGCCGGCGCGAGATCGCGCAACAGTCGGGCGGTCGGCGCCGGCGGGGTGGCCAGCACCAGTCGGTCGGCCGCACGCACCGCACCGTCCTCGGTGCGCACCCGGAACCCGTGCGGGCCGCCGCTGATCTCGGTGACGGTGGTTTCGGTGGCCACCGTGAAGTGGCCTGCGGCCACCAGCGCCTCGGGCAGCCGCGCCATCCCACCCGGCAGCGCCGCGAACACCGGCTGCCGGGGGGCACCCGGGTCGGGGCGCGCCGCGGCGGCTCCGGCCAGCAACGACCCCGACCGCAGCATCAGTTCCAGCACCGGCACCGCGGCACGCAGCGAGATCTGCCGGGCCTGGCCGGCGTACACCCCGCCCAGCAGCGGTTCCACCAACCGGTCGGTGACCTCGGGCCCCAGCCGATGGTCGACCAGGTCCCCCACCGAGACATCCTCGGCGATCTCCATCCGGGTCGTCGGCTCGGCACGCAGCCTGGCCAACCCCGCCGCCGACAGCACGCCGGCTGCGGCCACCTCGTCGACATCCAACGGCACCCCCATCACCGACGACGGCAGCGGCCGCAGCGCGCCGTCGATCCACAACCGGGGGGACGCCGCCGTGGGGTGGGCGACCTCCAGGCCCAACTCGGCACAGAGCGCGAGGCCTTCGGGGCGCCGGGCCAGCATCGCCTCCGCGCCGACATCCACACCGACCCCGGCCACCTCGGCTCGCCGGAGTTTGCCACCGACCCGATCGGTGCTCTCGAGCACCTCGACCCGGTGCCCGGCCAGACCGAGGTCGTGGGCAGCGGTCAATCCGGCGACGCCACCACCGACCACGATCACCTTCATGGTGACAGCGTGGCACGGGTTCGGGAACCGCGGACCCGCACCCCGCGTCCCACCCACATGAGACTTCGGATGATTGCCATCGGCATCCTGATCGCCGTAGTGCTGACCGGCTGTGGCTTCGGCCGCGCCGGGGACAGCGCCGACGTGGCCCCGAGCGCGCCCAACGGGGTCGCCGGTGATGGTGGCCGGGAGATGCCCGGATTCGACATGGACGATCCTGCCGAGGCTCCCGGTGTCGAACAGCCCAGCGCTGACGACGGGAGCGGAGAAGCCGGGGCGGATCGGGCGACGATGACGCCGGCGGTGATCTCCACCGGCACCGTCAGCCTCCGTGCCGACGATGTCGGCGAGGCCCGGTTCGAGGTCCAGAAGGTCCTCGACGAGCTCGGCGGCACCATCACCGACGAGGACACCGAGACGGACAACGAGGGCGAGGTACGACGGTCCCGACTCGTGGTCCGGGTGCCCAGCGACAGCTTCTCCACCGCGATGACCCAGCTGGCCCAGACTGCCGAACTGGTCCGCAGCACCCGCAGCAGCGAGGACGTGACCACCCAGGTGCTGGACACCGAGGCCCGGGTTCGCGCCCAGCGCGCCAGCCTGGAGCGGATCGAGGCGCTGCTGGCCGAGGCGCGGGACCTGGGCGACCTGGTCGCGATCGAGGCTCAGTTGACGCGCCGCCAGGCGACCCTGGACTCCCTGCTCGCCCAGCAGGCCTGGCTGGCCGACCAGACGACGCTGTCCACGATCACCGTCCACCTCCAACGCAGCAGCGAGGCGGGCAGCGACGACGGAGCCGGCTTCTGGCACGGTCTGGTCACCGGCTGGCACGCGCTGGTGGCCTTCACCACCGGGCTACTGACGGTGCTCGGTGTGGTCACGCCGTTCGTGGCGGTCGCGTTGGTGCTGGTCCTCCCGCTGGTGCTGTGGTGGCGTCGCCGTCACAAGGGGTAGGACTGCACGAACTCGGTGAGCCGGGCCAACTGGTCCGGGTCGGTGCTGGGGATCACGCCGTGGCCCAGGTTGAAGACGTGACCCTTCGCGGCCCGACCCGCCTCGATCACCTCCGCGGCACGCTCCAGCATCACCTCGGTGGGCGCGAAGACCAGGGTCGGGTCCAGGTTCCCCTGCACCCCCCGGTCGCCGACCTGGGCGATCGCCGAGGACAGCGGGGTGCGCCAGTCCACCCCGACCACATCCGCGCCGGCATCGGCCATCAGCGTCAGCAGATTGGAGGTGCCGACGCCGAAGTGGATCCGGGGCACGCCCAGGTCAGAGTCGAGCACCCGAGCTGAGTGCGGCATCACGTGCCGGCGGTAGTCCTCGGGGGTGAGCGCGCCGGCCCAGGAGTCGAAGAGCTGGATCGCCGAGGCGCCCGCGTCGACCTGCACCTTCAGGTACGCCGAGGCGATGCCGGCGATCTTGCGCATCAGCGCATCCCAGACCTCGGGCGCGGAGAACATCAGGGCCTTGGTCTTCGCGTGCTCCTTGGACGGACCGCCCTCCACCAGATAGGAGGCGACCGTGAACGGGGCGCCGGCGAAGCCGATCAACGGGGTGCCGCCCAGCTCGCTCACCAGCGCCCGCACCGCCTCGGTGATGTACCCGACGTGCTCGGGGGTGAGGTCGTCGATGGCCTCGACGTCGGCCAGCGTGCGCACCGGGTTGGCCACCACCGGCCCGACTCCGGCGACGATGTCGAGGTCGACGCCGACCGCCTTGAGCGGCAGCACGATGTCGGAGAAGAAGATCGCCGCGTCCACGCCGTACCGGCGCACCGGCTGCAGGGTGATCTCGGTGACCAGTGCCGGGTCCATGCAGGACTCCAGCATCCCGATCCCTTCACGGACCGCCAGATACTCCGGAAGCGACCTGCCCGCCTGACGCATGAACCACACAGGAGTGTGGTCGACGGGCTCTCCACGCAGCGCGCGCAAGAAGGTCGACTCGGCCAGTTCCGGAGCGGGGATGGGGGGCGTCACAGCCCGAATCCTCGCAGGTCAGGCGGCGTGGCGGCGAGTCGGGGAGGCAGGGTCAGGCCTACTGTGGAGGCATGGTGGCTCCCCAGGAGACGCACCCGGGGTCCCGTGCTGGCTCGCCTCCGCGGGTGTACGAGGATGCGGTGCGCAGTATGCGGGCGGCATCGCTGCGCCCAGAGGTGCACTGCGAGGACATGCCGGCACCGCAACGGATCGCCCCGTTCGCGGCCGCTCTCTCCGCCGACGTCACCGTGGACGAGGAGGACCTGGGCACCGGGCGACTGATCCTGATGCACGACCCGGCCGGCAACGAGGCGTGGCAGGGCACCTTCCGTTGCGTATGCTACGTCCGCGCCGAGGTGGATCCGGAGCTGATCAACGACCCGATGCTGGCCGACGTGGGCTGGAGCTGGCTCACCGAGGCGCTCGCCGCGCACGGTGCGGCGTACGACTGCGAGGCGGGCACCGTCACCAGCGTGACCACCAAGGGGTTCGGCCAGATGGCCGAGGACGAAGGCACCGCCCAGGTCGAGATCCGGGCATCCTGGTCGCCGCTGCCGGATGAGGACGGCGTGGTCGACATGGCCCCGCACACCGAGGCCTGGGGTGAACTGCTCTGTACGACGGTCGGTCTGCCGCCGGTGCCCGAAGGGGTCACCGCGATACCTAGCCGCCGAGGCCAGCGGGGATGACCGAAGCCGAGTCGGCACCACCTCCGCCGGAGGTGCCGTTGCTGGAGCTGCGGGATCCGCTCCCGGAGGTCACCGACTCGGCTGACGCGTTGGCCCGGGTCAGCGAACGCCTGGCGGCTGCCTCCGGGCCGGTCGCCATCGACGCCGAGCGGGCTTCGGGCTACCGCTACTCCGGACGCGCCTATCTGGTGCAACTGCGCCGCGAGGGCGCCGGCACCGCCCTGGTCGACCCGATCGCCGTGGACACCCTCGCGCCGCTGGCCGAGGCGATCGGGGACACCGAGTGGATCCTGCACGCGGCCACCCAGGACCTGCCCTGCCTGGCCGAGGTGGGGCTGCGTCCGGCATCCCTCTTCGACACCGAACTGGCGGGCCGGCTGCTCGGCTATCCCCGGGTCGGTCTCGCCGCCGAGGTGGAGGCCCTGCTGGGGAAGCGGCTGCGCAAGGAGCACTCCGCGGCGGACTGGTCCACCCGGCCGCTGCCCGAATCGTGGCTGCAGTACGCCGCGCTCGACGTCGAGGTGCTGGTCGAGTTGCGGGCGCTGCTGGTCGAGGAGCTCGAGGAGACCGGGAAGTCCGAGTGGGCGCGGCAGGAGTTCGAGCATCTGCTCAGCTTCGAGCCGACCGTTCGCGTTGAACCGTGGCGGCGCACCTCGGGGACCCACAAGGTGCGTGGTCGCCGGATGCTGGCCGCGGTGCGGACACTGTGGGAGGCCCGCGACCGGATCGCGGCCGAGCGTGACATCACCCCGAGCAAGGTGATCCCGGACTCGGCGATCATCGCAGCAGCGTCGGCGATGCCGACGAGTCGTCGGGCCCTGCTCGGCGTCCAGGGCTTCGTCGGTCGCGGCGCCGCCCGGCACGCCGCCGACTGGCTGGAGGCGATCGAGATCGCCCGGACGCTGCCCGAGGAGGAACTGCCCTCCAGGTCCGGTGCCGGGAACGGCCCCCCGCCGCCGCGGGCATGGGCGGACAAGGACCCGGTGGCCGCACGCCGACTGGCCCACGCGAAGGAGTCGGTGACCGCACTCAGCGACGAGGTGAACACGCCGGCGGAGAACCTGTTGACCCCGGACACACTGCGGCGGGTGCTGTGGCGCCCGCCTGTCCCGCGCGACGAGTCCACGTTGGCGGGCGCCATTGCCGACCAACTCCGGGAGCACCGCGCCCGCGAGTGGCAGATCGAACTGATGGCGCCGCTGCTCACCACGGCGGTGCTGATCGCCGAGGACGACTGAGCCCACCTGCGGGCCGGGCCCTCACCACGGCCGAAGCCCGGATGACTGAGTGCTGGTCAGTCCCCGGAGTCTTCGTCCCCGGCGCCTTCGTCGGCCGACTCCTCGTCGGCTGACTCCTCCTCGTCGAGGAGCAGGTGGGGGGCGAGGATCTGCATCGACGCCTCCTGGATGCGGAGCGCGACGTCCTCAAGATCCAGCAGTGGCGTCAGCAGCAACTCCACCATCAGGTCCGCGACGGCAGTGGTCAGTTCGTCCCATACGGTGATCAGCGGCGGGTGCACCACGTCCCGCATATCCCGGATGAAGCCCTCCGGGTGGGTCGGGAACTCCCCCGGCTGCCGGAAGGCGTCTGAGCCGGAGACGGCCAGGTTGGACGGGAGGATGTAGCCGGTCTCGCTGACCGGGGTGACCGCCTCGTCACTGATCAGGTGGGCCAGCAGGTCAGCCGCCAGCTCCGGGTCCTCGGTCTGACTGCCCAGGCAGAGTCCGGTGAGCTTGCCGACGGTGGCCCGGCGTTCGATGCTCGGCATCGGCATGATGTCGAACTCGAGGCCCTCGACCTGACGCAGCCGGGGCACCAGGTCGCGGTAGCCGGGCACCATCGCGATCCGGCCCGCCTCGAACAGCTCGACGGGGTCGCGGCGCAGGAGCTGCTTCTCGGTCGGGGTGAGGTGCGGACTCCGCAGCAGTTCCAGCGAGGCCTCCAAGGCCGCCTGGCTGGACGGCTCGGTGAACGCGAGGTGAGTGAGCGCGTCGTCGAAGAGTCGTCCGCCACCGGCGATCAGGAAAGGGGTCAACGAGAAGAGGTCCGGGGAGACCGCGAAGCCCCGGGTGTTGCGTCGGGGACGGGTGGCGAACTCGGCAGCTGCCTCGAACTGGGCGAAGTTCCAGCGGCCGCCGGGGCGGGCCGCGTACAGCCCCCGCGCCCGCATCCGGTCGAAGTCGATGAGATTGGTGTTGTAGTACATCACCAGCGGCGAGTGCGCATAGGGCATGCACTGCAGCGCGCCAGCGCTACTGAATCCCTGCAGCCCGGCACGGTGGTAGCCGTCGCCGAACTCGACGTTCCGGTCGGCGAGGAGTCCGTCGACCCGCTGGTTGAGGTCGGCCTCGATCACCGCGCCCAGGTCCAGTCGGTCGACCAGGAAGAGATCGGGCTGCTCGCCGCTGTCCAGGAAGGCCATCGCGGACTCCCGGTCCGGGTGCGCGATGAACTCGACCTGGACGGTCTCGGTGGCTTCGTCGTACTCGCCGAGCACGTCCCGCCAGGCCGCGAGCATCTCCTCGGGCCCGAAGAGGGAGACGGTCAGCGTGGTCGGCTCGACCGGCTCCACGGTGGGTTCGGGTGTCGGCTCGACGGTGGGCTCGGGCGCTGGGTCCCCGGTGCAGCCGACCAGCAACAGCACCAACCCCGTGGTCACCGAGACGGTGGCGGTGCGCATGCGTTCTCCGAACAACACCCGGGCTCCTCTCCTGCACTCGTCCGGGTGTCAGTGGCCCGGCCTGCGCAGGGGAGTCTACCGGCGGTATGGGTACCAACAGCCGAGCTGGCGGTGGCCACGTGGCGAGGGTCACAGGCGGCGCGAGGTTGGGCTGGGAGAGGTTGGGGCGCCGGACCGGGAGCGCCTCACGGCGCGTCGCCGCTCGTAGCGGCTCAAGTTGGGACCCGGGGCTGCCGCGGTCCGGCGCACCGGGTTGAGTGTACCCCGCCAACGGCGAAGGTTCAGGAGAGTGACCCGGCCAGTTCCAGGTGGCCAGCGGCCTCGAGCTGCTCGGCGACCGTCAGCAGGCGCTCCGCGCCGTCGTGTCCGGTCCTTGCTCTGCCGACCGCGACCACGTGCGCGAAGGCCGCAGCCCGGAACAGCACATCGGCGAACTCCCGCTCGGCGATGCCGCGGAGCACTTCGTCGATCATCGTCCGGACCTCGTCCGGATGCGGCGGGTCGGGCACTCCGGCAACCACCCGGGCCACGTCGGAGCGGTGTCGGCCGGCGCTGAACTCCTCGGCAGCCAGATCCGGGGCGCCGTACACCCACGAGCGGAGCACGTAGAGCCGCCACAGGCACCCGGCCAGCGACTCGGCCGGGGCACCGGACCAGAGTTCGGCGAGCGTCTCCAAACCCTCGGTCTCGGCCAGCCTCTGCAACCGCTCGGCGACGCCCGGATCGGCGGTGGCCCTGGCACCGCGGACCAGCACGGTGGCCGCCAGGTCCGCGGCGGCGCGGGCCTGGGCCGGGTCGTGACCGCCCTCGAGGCCCTCGAAGAACTCGCTCTCGGCGCGGATCGGGCGGTGGTGTTCCCTGGTCACCTCCCCAGCGTAGGTGCTGGTCAGAGGAGTTTGCGGATCCGTGCGTCACTGACCGGCCCCGCCGTGCCGATGTGCTGGGCCCACAGGGAGATCCGGTACTCCTCCAGCATCCACCGCACCGCACGCAGGTCCGCTCCGGGCGGGCAGCCCGGCGCCAGTGCGTCGATCCGGTGCTGCCACGCCTCCTGCAGCGGTGTCACCCGACTCATCAGCTCACGGTCCTTGGCCACCTGCTCGTCGAGACGCTCACGGCGGTGCAGCAGCGCTTTCAGGTACGCCGGGTAGCGGCGCAGCTGCACCGGCCCGGCGTCGGCGATGAAGCCCGGCGCGAGCAGCCGCCCGAGTTGGGCGGCCATGTCGTTGCGCGCCGGCAGGGTGTGCAGGTCCGCCCGCCCGGACAGCGCCTTGTCGACCGTGCGCCAAGCGGCCAGCACCCGGAGCACGTCGCTCAGCAGCGCCCGGACCTCCGCTTCGTGGTCCCTTCTGGCAGCGGCCAGCAGGGCGGCGAACGTCGCTGGGTCACGGACCTCGTCGGCGTCGTCGACGTGCGCACCGAGCACGGCAACGGCACAGTCGGCCACCAGGTCGGCCGACGTGGCGTAGGGGGTGGCGGCGAGCGCCAGCTTGTCCGTGGTCGACAACGCGTCGAGGAGACGTGGGACGGGCACGTTGAGCTGGAGCAGCCGGCGTACCCCGAGCCGGTGCCGGGCGGTCGCCTCGTCGGCCGACCCGAAGACCTGCAGACCCACCGTCGTCCCCTCATCGACCAGGGCCGGGTGGGCGAGGACCTCGTGGCCGGCCCGGTGCTCGGTGAAGGAGACCGGGATCTCCCCGAAGGTCCAGGCGGTCGCCCCGGTGGCATTGAGCCCGGACTCGTGGGCGACGTCGGCCAGGGCGCGGGCCACCGCCGGGGCCAACGGAGCGGCGAGGGTGGCCAGGTCCTTGCCGCGGGCACGTTCCCGACCGTCCTCGTCGAGGATCCGGTAGGTGGGTCGCAGGTGACCCGGGAGGTCGTCGACCCGCCACGCCTCACGGGGCACCACGACCCCGGCCGTGGCCCGACACCAGCGCTCCAGGGCATCGAGCAGCGGCTCGGAGCCGGGCGGCACCGAGGCGAGGAACTCCCGGGCCCGGTCCGGGGCGGGCACGAAGTTGACCCGCAACGGCTTGGGCAGGTTCCGGATCAGGGCGGTCACCAACTCCTCGCGCAACCCGGGCACGTGCCAGGAGAAGTCGTCGTCACTGAGCCTGTTCAGTGAGGACAGCGGGATGTCGACGGTGACGCCGTCGTCGGCTGCGCCCGGTTCGAAGTGGTAGTTGAGGGACAGCTCCAGCCCGGGGCCGGACGTCCACACCTCGGGGTACTCCTGCGCGTCGACGTCGTCGGCGGCGTCCCGGGTGAGCATCTCCAGGTCGAAGGTGAGCAGGTCGGGGCGGTCCCGGCGGGCCTGCTTCCACCAGCCGTCGAAGTGCGCCCCCGAAACCACGTCCGCACCGACCCGGGCGTCGTAGAAGTCGAAGAGGCTGTGCTCGTCGACGACAATGCCGCGGCGTCGAGCCCGATGCTCGAGCTCCTCGGCCTCGGCGAGCAGCCGGCGGTTGGTGCGGGCGAACTGATGGCGCTCCAGTCCCTGCCACTCCCCCTGGACCAGGGCGTGCCGGATGAACATCTCCCGGGCCACGGCCGCGTCGTGCCGGGCGTAGTTGACCAGTCGGTCGGCCACCAGGGTGACCCCGAAGAGGGTGACCTTCTCGTGCGCCAGCACTGCGGCCCGCTTGGTCGACCAGTGCGGCTCGGACCAGCTCCTCTTGACCAGGTGGGCACCGAGCCGTTCTGCCCATTCGGGGTCGATGGCGGCGTTCTGTCGCCCCCACAGCCGGGTGGTCTCGACGAGCTCGGCGCTCATCACGTACGCCGGATGCTTCTTCTTCAGCCCGCTGCCGGGGAAGATCGCGAACCTGGTGCCGCGAGCGCCGGCGTACTCGCGGGGACCGGGGCGGCGGTCCCTGCCGGGGCCGCCGGGCTGACGCTCCTCGAGCATCCCGATATGGGAGAGCAGCCCGGACAGCAGCGCCTGGTGCACCGCATCCGCATCGACACCGTCGGACTGGGGTCCGAGCCGGAGGCCCATCTCCTTGCAGACCCGACGCAGCTGGGACTCCAACTCCTGCCACTCCCGGACCCGGAGATGGTTGAGGTACTCCCGCTTGCAGAGCCGCCGGAACGCCGAGGAGGACAACTCGCGCTGTTGCCCGCGCAGGTGCCGCCACAGGTTCAGCCAGGCCATGAAGTCCGAGGTGGGGTCGGTGAACCGCGCATGCAACTGGTCGGCCTGCGCCTGGGCGTCGGCGGGACGTTCGCGGGGGTCCTGGCTGCTCAGCGCGGCCGCGATGACCAGCACCTCGCGGAGGCAGTCGAGTTGCTCGGCCTCCAGGATCATCCGGCCCAGCCGTGGGTCGATCGGCAGTCGGGCCAGACGTCGGCCCAGTTTCGTCAGCTTCGGGCGCCCGCTGTCGCGGCCGGAACCGGCCGGCACCAGCGCGCCGAGCTCCTCCAGCAACTGCAGGCCGGCGGTCACCTGTCGCCGGTCCGGGGGCTCCACGAACGGGAATCGGGCGATGTCACCGAGGCCCAGGGAGGCCATCTGCAGGATCACCGACGCCAGGTTGGTGCGCAGGATCTCGGGGTCGGTGAACTCCGGGCGGGCGAGGAAGTCCTCCTCGTCGTAGAGCCGGATCGCGACGCCGGCGGCGACCCGGCCGCAGCGACCGGAGCGCTGGTTGGCCGAGGCCTGACTGATCGCCTCGATCGGCAGCCGCTGCACCTTGGTCCGTGCCGACCAGCGGGAGATCCGGGCCAGGCCGGTGTCGACGACGTACCGGATGCCGGGGACGGTGAGGGAGGTCTCGGCGACGTTGGTGGCGAGCACCACCCGGCGGCCGGCGTGGGGCGCGAAGACGCGGTGTTGTTCGCTCGCCGACAGCCGCGAGTACAACGGCAGCACCTCGACATGGTGCGGCCGGCGGGGGTCCGCACGGTCCAGGCCGAGGGCCCCCGTGATGGCTTCGGCGGCGTCGCGGATCTCGCGCTCCCCCGGCAGGAAGACCAGGATGTCGCCGGGACCCTCGGCGGAGAGTTCCTTGACCGCATCCACGATGGCGTCGGTGCGGTCCCGGAGCACCGGCTCACCGTCGGAGTCGACGTCGTCGACCTCGCTGCGCAGCGGTCGGTAGCGGACCTCGACCGGGTAGGTGCGTCCGGACACCTCGATGATCGGCGCCGGTGTCCCGTCGGGTTGGGCGAAGTGGGTCGCGAACCGCTCCGGGTCGATGGTCGCGGAGGTGATGATCAGCTTCAGGTCGGGGCGCCTGGGCAGCAGCTGTCTGAGGTAGCCGAGGATGAAGTCGACGTTGAGGCTCCGCTCGTGCGCCTCGTCGACGATGATCGTGTCGTAGCGGCGCAACTGCCGGTCGTGCTGGAGTTCGGCGAGCAGGATGCCGTCGGTCATCAGCTTCACCCGGCTCGCCTGCGAGGTCCGGTCGGCGAACCGGACCTGGTAGCCGACCAGGTCTCCGAGTTCGGTGCCGAGCTCGTCGGCGATCCGCTCGGCCACCGACCTGGCCGCGATCCGCCTGGGTTGGGTGTGCCCGATCCGTTTGCCGTCGACGCCGCGCCCCAGCTCCAGGCAGATCTTGGGCAGCTGGGTGGTCTTGCCCGAGCCGGTCTCGCCGGCGACGATCACGACCTGATGGTCGCGGATGGCCGCAGCGATGTCCTCACGACGGTCACTGACCGGGAGCTCGGGGGGATAGTGGATGTGCACAACGGTTGCATTCTCGCTGGTGGCCCGAAACGAGCCGGACCCGGCTCAGGGGGCGGTGGCGAGGATGAGGCCCAGGCTGGTGGTCAGCGAGGTGAGCAGCGCGCCTCGTTCGAGGTCCCGTGGGTCCTCGATCCACTCGAGCACCACCTGCTCCACCAGCGCTGCCCAGCCGCGGGCCAGCATCCGCACGGCGGGGGTGTCCACGATCCCGAACTCGGCCAGCTCCTCGGCGGCGGCACTGGCGAAGATCCGGTCCGTGAGCTGGTTGCGGGCGTCCTCGCGGATGGCGCGCATCTGCGGGTCGGCGGCGGAGGCCCGGACGATGGAGATGTACGCCGCGTGGTTGCCCTCGACCCAGGACAGGTACTGGTCGATCGAGTGGTTGAGCTGTTCGACCGCGTCCCCCTCGCCGGTGGGACCGGTGAGCTCGACCAGCTCCTCGACGGCCCGCTGGACCACGGCGGTGTGGAACTCCCGCTTGTTGCCGAAGTAGTGATAGAGCAGCCCTCGCGAGATCCCGGCCTCCTCGGCGAGCAGGTCGATGGAGAACTCTTCGAGCGATCGGGTGCCGAGCAGGCGCACTCCGAGCTCCAGCAACTGCTCGCGGCGATTGTCCGCGCTCAGCCGGACTCGGGTGCTCATGTGGCTCATCTTACTGAATTATGTTCAACAAGGCTATTGACGGTCGTTCAATAGCCCCCGTACCGTGGAACCATGAGCGCAACCACTCCCGCACTTCCCACCCGGGTCCGTCACCTGATCGTCGGCGCCGGCTTCGCCGGTGTCGGCGCCGCCATCAAGCTGGCCGAGATCGGTGAGGACGACTTCCTCGTGGTCGAGAAGGGCAACGACGTCGGCGGCACCTGGCGCGACAACACCTACCCAGGCGCCGCCTGCGACGTGCCGAGCCAGCTCTACTCGTTCTCGTTCGCACGCAACGACTGGTCCCGGTCGTTCTCGGCGCAGCCGGAGATCTTCGCCTACCTGCAGCGGGTCGCCGCTGAGTCGGGCACCCTGGACCGCTTCGTCTTCGACACCGCGGTCACCGAAGCCGCCTGGGACGACACTGCCGGAGAGTGGGTGGTGGACACCACCGCCGGCCAGGTCCGGGCGACCAACCTGATCACCGGCAGCGGCGGACTGTCCGAGCCCAAGCTCCCCGACATCGACGGCATCGATGGCTTCGACGGCGAGATCTTCCACTCCGCACGCTGGAACCACGACATCGACCTGACCGGGAAGCGAGTGGCGGTGATCGGGACCGGCGCCAGTGCGATCCAGATCGTGCCGCAGGTGCAGAAGGTGGCCGCCCACCTGGACGTCTACCAGCGCACCGCCCCGTGGATCCTGCCTCGCCATGACCGCACCTACTCCACGATCGAGCGGCTGGCACTCAAACACGTGCCCGGCCTGCAGCGGGCCTACCGCTCCGCCATCTACTTCGGCCGGGAGACCTACGTCCCCGGCTTCACCAGGTTCCCCCAGCTCACCGCGCCGGCCAAGCGGCTGGCTGAGTCCAACATCCGGCGCGGCATCACCGACCCCGAACTCCGGGCGCAGGTGACCCCGGACTTCCAGATCGGCTGCAAGCGGATCCTGATCTCCAACGAGTACTACCCGGCCCTGGACGCCGACAACACCGATCTGGTCACCGACCGGATCACCAAGATCACTCCCGGTGCCGTGGTCACCGAGGACGGCACCGAGCGGGAGATCGACGTCCTGATCGTGGCCACCGGCTTCCACACCACCGACCAGCCGATCGCCCACCACATCCGAGGTCGCGACGGCCGCTCCCTGGCCGAGCACTGGAGCGAGACCGGGATGGCCTCCTACAAGGGCACCTGCATCGCCGGCTTCCCGAACCTGTTCCAGCTCGTCGGGCCGAACACCGGCCTGGGGCACTCGTCGATGGTCTTCGTGATCGAGTCCCAGTTGGCCTACATCATCGACGCGGTGCGCACCCAGCGCCAGGCCGGCTGGCCGGCGGTGGAGCCGCGCCCGGAGGTGCAGGACGCGTGGAACGCCGACCTGCAGCGACGGATGCAGTCGACGGTGTGGAGCGCCGGTGGGTGCGCGTCGTGGTATCTCGACGATCATGGACGCAACACCACCCTGTGGCCACGGACCACGATCAGCCTGCGTCGACTGCTGGCCAACTTCGACTCCGACAAGTACGTCATCACCGAGAGGACTGCCCGATGAAGCGCACGAATGAGGGCCGCGTGGTCGCGATCACCGGAGCCGGATCAGGCATCGGTCGGGCATTGGCCCTGCAGGCCGCCCACCAGGGCGCCTCGCTGGCCATCTCGGACTGGAACGCGGACGGGCTCGCCGAGACCGTCCGGTTGATCGAGGCGAGCGCTCCCGGCGCCAAGGTGCACAGCGCCACGGTCGACGTCGCCGACCGCGACGCGATGGCTGCCTGGGCGGCGCAGGTGGTGGAGACGTTCGGCGAGGTGGGGATGCTGGTCAACAACGCCGGCGTCACCATGACCGGCCACTTCGAGGACATGACGTACGAGGAGTTCGACTGGATCGTCGGCGTGAACCTCAGCGGTGTCGTGAACGGCACCAAGGAGTTCCTGCCGCACCTGATCGCCTCCGGCGACGGCGTCCTGGTCAACATCTCCAGCCTGTTCGGACTCGTGTCGATGCCCGGTCAGACCGCCTACAACGCCACCAAGTACGCCGTCCGCGGCTTCACCGAGGCGCTCCGCGAGGAGATGCTCATCGACGGGCACCCGGTCTCGGTGACCTGCGTGCACCCCGGCGGGATCAAGACCGGCATCGCCCGCAACGGCCGCAAGACGGCGCACACCAACGCGAGTGCGATCGACGACCTCTTCGAGAAGCGACTGGCCCGCACCTCGGCCGAGTCGGCGGCCGCCCAGATCCTCAAGGCCGCGTTGGCCGGCAAGCCCCGGCTGCTGATCGGCCTGGACGCGCATGCGGTGCACCAAGGCGCCAAACTGGCCGGCGCCCGCTACCAGGACGTCGTCGCCGCCATCTCGTCACGGCTCCTGCCCAAGCCGATCGACTGACCCGCCTCCGGGGCCGGGGTGGACCGCTGGGGTAGAACTGACCCCATGCAGCCAGGGCACCGGGTCCGCGTCGAGATGACCAAGTGGGTCGACCGACCTCACTGGTGCTTCGACGCGGTGCACCTGGGCAGCGACGAGCACGGCCGCTGGCTGGGCCTTCCGGCCGGCACCCCGCTGGCCCGCCCCGGCGTGGAGACCCATGCCGCCCTCCCCCAGGTGGTGTTGGTGCCCCCGACCCCGGGAGGACCCGGCAGCGGCGGGATCGGGTCCCGGGCCGCGCTGCTCGCCGGCCTGGACCCCGAGGTCGGCTGGATCGCCACCTTCCACCCCGCCGGCGCCCCGCTGAGCGTCTACGTCGACATCGTCACGCCACCGGTCTGGGACGGCACCGTGCTGCGTGCGGTGGACCTGGACCTGGACGTGGTGCGCAGCCCCGGCGGGCGGGTCTGGGTGGACGACGAGGACGAGTTCGCCGACCACCGGGTGCGTTGGGACTACCCGGCCGACCTGGTCTCGCATGCCGCCGTCAGCTGCGAGTTCGTGCAGTCGGCGCTGCGCGAACGCGTCGCCCCGTACGACGACACGGCGGCGCCGTGGTTCGACGTACTCGCCGACCTGCTCAGCCCCGCGGACGTCGCGCCCGGAACGGGCCGACCAACCGCGGACCGGCCAGTCGCTTCTCCAGTTTCGCCGCCTCCCGCTTGAGTGGCTGGGCGACGTACTCGCCCAGGATCACCCCCGAGGCCAGGGCGATCGCCACCGAGGCTGCGGTGACCATCGCCAGCAGCCCGGCGCTGCTCGAGCCCGGTCCGTCGGCCAGCAGCGACAGGCCTCGGTAGATGGACAGGCCGGGGAGCATCGGCACCACCGCGGAGACCACGACCACCAGCGGCGGCACCCGCACCCGGCCGGCCACCGAGTAGCCGACGAGGCCGACCATGAAGGCGGCGGTGCCGGCGGCCCAGGGCCGCCCGAAGCCGGCCGCGTCCACGCCGCTGAACACCGAGATCGCGGCCCCGCCGACCAGCGCCACCGGCAGCCAGGAGCGCGGTGGCGCCTGGCTGGCGAAGGCGAACCCGGCGGCGGCCACGGCAGCGCCGACGATCACCGGGGCGGCCGAGTTCCAGGTGATCGCCGCTCCCGGATCGAGGCGACCCAGGTTCACCCCCACCATCTGGCCGACCGCCAGGCCGCCACTGACCCCGCCGATGATCCCGGCGGTGGCCAGCAGCGCCTCGATCATCCGCGCTCCGGCGGTCACGTAGAAGCCGGACAGTGCGTCCTGGAGTGCACCCATGAACCCGACCCCGGCCAGCAGCATGATGATGTTGGCGGTCACCACCAGTGAGGAGTCCACCTCCAGCCCACTGGCCGCGGCGGCCACGGCCAACAGGGTCGCGACGCCGCCCCCGGCCACCTGTTGATAGAACCCCGGCAGCCGACGCTTGGCCATCAGCAGTTTGAGCCGGTCGATGCTGCCCGCGGCCAGGAAGGCGATCAGGGTCACCAGCCAGTCGCCACCGAGCATCACCGCGACCCCGGAGCACATCACTCCCCAGCCCAGCGTGATCAGCCAGCGGCGGGTGCCGCCGGCCCGGGTGACGATGGTGGCCATCCGGCTCCGGGCCAGGTAGACGTCGGCGCGGTCCCGGAGGATGTCGCCCACCAGGTGGTCCACCTCGGTCAGCGTCGCGTAGTCGATGTCGCGGTGCTTGACCCGCCGGATCATCACCATCGGCGGGTGCGCCGGCTGGTCCTCGTCGGTCTGCGGGACCTGGTGGCTCATCGTCAGCGACGTGAAGGTGACGTCCGTTTCGTGCTGACGCAGACCGAGGTGGCGGGCGACCGAGTCCATGGTCACGGTCACGTCGGCGGCCCCGGCACCGGAGGCGAGCAACACCTCGCCGACGCGCAGACACAGGTCCAGGACGAGTTGCCGTTCGGAATCGGTCAGATCAGCCACGTCGTTCATGGTCGCAGACGGACCTGATGTGGAACTCTGGTCGGGTGCAGATCGTCTTCCACGAGTCGGCGCGCCCCTCCCTGGGCGTGGAATGGGAGTTCGCGCTGGTCGACCAGGAGACCCGCGACCTGGCCAACCGCGCCTCGGAACTCTTCACCGCCGCGCAGGACCGGCTCCCCGATCCGAGCAAACTGCACAAGGAGCTGCTCCGGAACACCGTCGAGGTGGTCACCGGCGTCTGCGACTCGGTGCCGGAGGCGATGGCCGACCTGCGCAGCACCCTGGAGGTGATCCTGCCGGAGGCCGACCGGATGGGCGTCGACCTCTTCGCCGCCGGCACACACCCGTTCGCCCAGTGGTCCGCGCAGCAGCTCACCGAAGGGCACCGGTACGCCGAACTGATCAACCGCACCCAGTGGTGGGGGCGGCAGATGCTGATCTGGGGCGTGCACGTGCACGTCGGGATGCCGTCGACCGCACGGGTGATGCCGGTGCTCTCGGGGCTGCTGACCTCCTACCCGCACCTGCAGGCACTGTCGGCGTCCTCACCGGTGTGGGCGGGCCTGGACACCGGCTACGCCTCGAACCGGGCGCTGATGTTCCAGCAGCTGCCGACCGCCGGGCTGCCCTTCCAGTTCACCACCTGGACCGAGTTCGAGTCGTTCGTGCATGACCAGGTGGTCACCGGGGTGGTGGACGAGATCGACGAGATCCGGTGGGACGTGCGCCCCGCCCCCAAGCACGGCACCCTGGAGAACCGGGTCTGCGACGGGGTCTCCAACCTCGGCGAGCTCGCCGCCCTCACCGCACTGATGCACTGTCTGGTGGTGGATCTGGACGCCCGCATCGCCGCCGGGGACCCGGTGGAGATGTTGCCGCCCTGGCACGTGCAGGAGAACAAGTGGCGGGCGGCCCGCTACGGCCTGGATGCCGAGATCATCCTCGATGCCGCGTCGTCGGAGCGACTGGTCACCGATGACCTTGACGACCTGTTGGAGCGGCTGACACCGACCGCGGCCCGGTTGGGCTGCGCCGACGAGCTCGCGGCGGTGGCCGAGATCCCGCGCCGGGGTGCGTCGTACCAGCGCCAGCGGCGGGTCGCCGACGACCACGATGGCGACCTGCGGGCCGTGGTCGACTCGGTGGTGGCGGAACTGCGTGCGGACTTCTGAGCGGACACGCTAGCGTGCCGTGTCAGTTGACGATCTGGCTCGTTGACGAAGGCAGCATCCAAGGAGGCACCTGACGTGGTCACCCCGATCGACCCGGCATCCGCAGCGTTCCTGATCGCGGAGAGTCGCAGCATGCCCATGCACGTGGGCGGATTGCAGCTTTTCCGCAAGCCCGAGGGGGCCGGCCGCAACTACGTGCGCGACATGTACGAGCAGATGCGCGCCGAACAGACGGTGGCGCCGATCTTCCTCAAGCGCCCCTACCGCTCGCTGGCGACGGCCGGCCAGTGGACCTGGCGCAACGACGCCCTCTTCGACATCGACCACCACGTGCGCCACAGCGCACTGCCGAAGCCCGGCCGGGTCCGGGAGCTGCTCGACCTGTGCTCCCGACTGCACGGCACCCGGCTCGCGCACGAGCGGCCGCTGTGGGAGATGCACGTGATCGAGGGTCTCCGCGACGGCCGGGTCGCGTTGTACACGAAGATGCACCACGCCCTGGTCGACGGGGTCTCGGCGATGCGACTGCTGCAGAACGTGCTCTCCACCGATCCCGACGATCTGGACATGCCGGCACCGTTCGCCGCCCGGCCGCGCAAGCCCAGGCCGCAGTCGACCGCCACCGCCCTGGAGCGGGTGGAACGGGTGCCGGCCAGCGCGCTGCGCACCGGGATGGGCGTGCTCGCCGAGGCGGCCGGACTGCCCGGTGCCCTGGTCAGCACGTTGAACAAGGGGATCCGCAACGAGACCTCGGCACTGTCGCTCTACGCCCCGCAGACGATCATCAACCAGCGGATCACCGGCGCCCGGCGGTTCGCCGCCCAGGACTGGCCGATCGAGCGGATCAAGGGGATCGGACAGGCCACCGGCACCACCCTCAACGATGTGGTGCTGGCGATGTGCTCGGGAGCGCTGCGCCGCTACCTGCTGGAGCGCGACGCGCTGCCGACGACCTCCCTGGTGTCGATGGTGCCGGTCGGGTTGAACGCCAAGCACGCCGGCGTCGCGTCCTCCGACGGTGGCAACGCAGTCGGCGCGGTGATGGTCAAACTAGGCACCGACGAGCAGGACCCGGCCCGCCGACTGATGACCGTGCACAAGTCGATGCTGGACGGCAAGGATGCACTCTCGTCGATGACGCAGACCCAGATCCTGGCGATGAGTGCGCTGGGCATGGCGCCCGCCCTGGTCTGGCCGGCACTGCGGATGAACGGGCTGATCCGGCCTCCCTTCAACGTGATCATCTCCAACGTCCCCGGCCCGCAGACGCCGCACTACTTCAACGGCTCCCGACTGGTCGGCATGTATCCGTTGTCGATCCCGATCCACGGGATGGCGCTGAACATCACCTGCACCAGCTATGACGGGCAGATGGGGTTCGGCCTGACCGGATGCCGGCGCACCCTGCCGTCGCTGCAGCGGCTGCTCACCCACCTCGACGACGAACTGGCCGCCCTGGAGCAGGCCAGCGGGGTCGCCTGAGGCCGCCTGGCGGACCTGCGGGGTGGGGCGGACCTGCGGGGTGGGGCGGACCTGCGGGGCGGGAGGCCCTGCCGGTCAGGGCGCCAGGTCGAACCAGTCGGTGAAGCCGGTCGGGTCGTGGCGCCCCAGCGCCGCATGCTCGAACAGGCCCCACCCCTGCATCCCGTCCGCACCCGCACCGTGCAGGACCGCCCGGCCGACGTGATCGATCACGCCGAACATGGTCCGTCCGTTGACCGCCGGGTCGCTGAGGTCGTAGTCGACGCGTTCGGTGAAGCCGGCACCGCGCCACACGCCGTGGTTCCAGTCCGGGTCGCCGCCGTAGCCGCCGCCGATGTGCAGGGCCACCCCCAGCTCCGAGGTCACCTCGATCACCAGCGTCTCCCCCGCGGGGGTGCTGCAGGTGACGGTGGCCCCGGTGGGTTCACGCGTGCCGGGGGCATAGGTGATCTGGACCCGGGGCCAGCCCAACTGCTCGACGCGACCGTCGGGCCAGACCCGGGTGCAGTCGTTGAGGGTGCGGTACCCCTCCGGGGTCTCCTGGATGATGATCACCACCGCGAAGTCGTCGAAGCGCAGCGGCAGGTAGAGCCACCACATCCCGTCGAAGGGCGGGTCGTGGGGCTTGCCCGCGGGCACCGCCTCACCGACCGGCCGGATCCCCCAGGAGCGGTCCCGGGTGCCGACCCAGACGTCCGGAGTGACCTCCAACTCCTCACCGTCGATCAACACCGTTCCCGCCCACGTGCCCACCTGGGCGAACCGCTGGGCGTCCAAGGTGGTGCCGGAACCCTGCCGCATCACGTGCCGCTGCTCCTGGACCGGCGGGAACGAGCCCTCCCAGGTCAGGTCGACGGCGATCCCCTCGGTCTCCTCCACCACCAGCCTGAGCCGCCGCAGCGGCTCCAGCACCTCGATCGAGTAGTTCCCGACCTGCTGCTCCATCCGGTCCGCTCCGCGTGGGTCCAGGGCGTCGCCGAAGTGCAACGCCGTCTGGACATCGCCGCGGCGCACCAGCAGGTAGGCGTCCTTGGTGCCGAGGTTGGGGTAGACGCCGTACCCGGTGATCAGGAAGAGGTCGCCGGTGCGGTCGTGGGCGTTGAGGTAGCAGCGGTCGTAGAAGTTCCGGTCGCTCGACTCCGGCCAGGCCACCGGTCGAGGCGACTGGTGGATGGGGTACTCGTCGAGCGGGCCGATGCCGGCGTACTCGCGCATCAGGCGCCCACCTCGGCGAGCAGCTCCTCGAGCAGCGCTCGGTGGTGGAAGACCTGCTCCACATCGTCGGGGCGCTCCATCTCGCCGAAGTGGATCTGTCGAGCGCTGGTGCGCAGGAAGACACAGCCCCACTGCACCGCCGAGTGCAGTTGGTGCCAGGTCAGGTCCCCGACCGGGGTCCCGGTGAGCTCGGTGTAACTGCCGGCGACGTCCTCGGCGCGCAGGAAGTCGGGCATCCCGGGCAGCCCCATCATCTCGGCGATGCCTTGGAAGACCCGGTGCGCGAAGACCATCCACCCCAGGTCCATCTCGCGGGGGCCCAGGGTGGCCATCTCCCAGTCGAGGACCGCGACCGGGGTGAAGTCGCGATAGATGGCGTTGCCGATCCGCGCGTCACCCCAGCAGAGCACCGGGTCGCCGGTGGCGGCGGGCAGGTGCTCCTCCAGCCAGGTCAGGCCGCGCTCCACCAGTGGGGAGGGCGCCAAGCCGCGGGCGCCGTACTCGTACCAGTCCCGGGTCTTGGCCAGATTCCTGGCCAGCAGCGTGTCGCCCTGATGTCCCGCGACGGCGGGGTCGAGGAAGTCGAAGAGGCGTGCAGCATCGGGGATGGCGTGCAGGTCGCCGATCACCCCGACGCTGCGCCGCTGCAAGGCCGCCCGGTCCTCGGCGGACGCGTCGAAGAGCCAGTTGTCGCCGAAGGTGTAGGGCAGCACATCGGGGGGAACCTCCCCGTCGACCCGGTCCATCAGAAAGAACGGGGTGCCGAGCACGTCGCCGGTCTCCTCCAGCCAGCGCACCGCGGGCACCGGCACGCCGCTGTGCTCCGCGGCCAACTGCATCACCCGGTACTGGTCGCCGAGGCGGTACGACGGGAAGACGGGCAGGTCGTCGGCGGCCGGGGCGACCCGGGCGACGTACTCCTCGCTGACCCTGGCCCCGTCGACGGTGCGGGTGACCGCGAGCAGGACCGTCTCGCTGGACATGCCGTTGCTGTCGACGCCCGCGTGCAGGGTGACCTCCGGGTCCTGGCCGGCCGGCAGCACGCCTTCCAGCCAGGAGGTGAGGCGGGAGCGGACGGCGTCCGCGTCCCGACTGGAGCGTTGCAGGGTCATGTCAGCCGGCGGGGGTGCCTGGTTCACGTCGTTCCTCCTGGGGTCGATGCCGCGACGCATGTGACTCGAATCACAGCACATCCACTGTGGTGGAACGTGTTCTATTTGTCAATACCAACTTTATTCGGCGAGACGGGACACCCGCAACCCGCACCCGAGATCCGCGGCCACCGCCCGCAGCCGTGCCTCGGTGATCGCCGAGACCGTCTCGAACCCCGCCAGCCGGGCCGGCGAACCCTCCCTGGTCGGCTCCGGGGAGTTGATGCACACGCAGTGTCGTCCCCCACCGTCGGCCGCATTCAGTTGCGCCACCGCATGACCGGTGCTGCCAGAACCGGCGAAGAAGTCCAGCACCGTCGCGTCGGCGGGGTAGGTGGCCACGATCCGACGGAGCAGTCCGGTCGGCTTCGGTGACTCGAAGACCTTCCCGATCAGCGACCGGACCTCGGCGACACCCACATCGGTGGACCCCACCTCGGCGGCCGTCCAGATCGTCGGCAACTTCTTGCGACGCCCCTCGTGCAGCCAGTCCCGCTGCGCGATGTCGACCCGCTCACCGAGTCGGCCGTTGACCCGGCGGCAGACCAGGTCCTCGCCACGGCTCTCCACCAACGGGCGCGACCATCGCCACACGGCCGGAGTGCCGTCGCCGAACACCGGCCACACCGGCACCGCGCCGGCGAACTCGTTCACCGCCACCCGTCCGGTGACCGGGTCGCCATGGAGTGGATAGTGCAGGGTCGGCACCGTGTCGGGGTTGAACTTCTTGTTCGTGTTGCGCAGCGGCAGGTGCCGGTACCGCCGGCCACTCGCCTCGTCGTACAACGGGAAGTCGGCCGGGTCCACCGACTCGGTGGTGGTCGGGTCGAGGGCACACCGGCCGATCTCGCGGGCATGCACCAGCAGGTGCTCGTGACTGGTCGCGAACCACGGCCCCAACTGCCGCCCCTTGGGGTTCAGGTTGACCGCGATCGACCCGATGAAGTTCTGCTCGCCGAACACCTTGTCCAGCAGCAGGCGCAGCCTGGCCACCTCGTTGTCGTCGATCGAGCAGAAGATCGCGCCGGTGGGCTTGAGCAGTCGCCGCGCCTCGACCAGTCGCGGTCGCATCATCGCCAGCCAGGCCTGGTGGCCGAGCCGGTCGGCGTAGGCGAACTTGTTGCCCGTGTTGTACGGCGGGTCGATATAGATCAGGTCCACCGACGCCGACTCCAGCAACCGCATCGCGGCCAGATTGTCCCCGTCGATCAGGTGCAGGGTGGCCCGGTCAGCGTCGATCGAGGAACGGTCGTCCTCGCGCAGTCGCTCAGCCACGTCGGGAAACCTATCCGACCGGGCGAGGCTGACGCTCGATGAAATGTGAGACACGGTGACACACACGAGATCAGCGTTCGCTAGGGTGAGCGCGGCGGGACCTAGGTCCCACTCAGACCGTAGTCCCCAGGGGTTCAGGAGTTCCCATGCGCGTTGCCCGACGCACGTCCCAACTTGCCCTCATGGTGATGCTGGGGAGCGTGCTGGCCTTCATGGTCCCCGCCACCCAGGCCAGCGACAGCTACCAGCCCGGCGTACGCGCCTCGCTGACCGTCGAGGCACGCTCCCCGATCCGGGTCGGCTCCTCCTCCCCCGCCGTCGCCCGAGTCTCCAGCGACACCCAGGCCCTCGACGGCGACACCCGGGACGGCCAACTCCAGTTCGCTCTGGCCAGCAGCGGCACCGCGCCGCAGGGCGTCATCCACTTCGAGATCGCGGGCGAGGTCATCGACTCGGTGCGCACCAATCGCAACGGGGTAGCCAGAACCACCGTGCCGGCGCGGGTGCTGCCCAAGGGCACGCACACCCTCAAGGCGACCTACGTGCCCGACGCCGGCTCCGGCTATCTCACCGCCACCGCCCGCACCCAGATCGAGGTCCGTGACTCCGCGGTCGGACCCGGCACCGAGGATGGCCCGAAGGCCGGACAGACCCCCAGCGGCGGTCTGCTCCCGAACACCGGCGGCTTCTGGTGGTGGCTGCTGCTCGCCGCAGCGGTCGCCCTCGGCACCGGTTACTACCTGGTACGACGCGCTCGGGAGGCCGAACCAGCCTGATCGGGCCGCCCCGCACGCCACCTGCCACCTGAACTCGGGGGACTTTTGTCCCACCGAGATCGGCGTGTTTCCCCCCGTGACCTGTCCGGTCAGCGCTCGTTGGGCGTAGTATCGGCCGCAGATCCGGGCCTAGACAGGGGTTTTGAAGATGCGCACTGGTTCCATACGCCTCGCAGCGATGCTGGCGATCGCCCTCGCGGCGCTCATCGCCGTCCCAGCCGCGGCCAGCAGCTACCAGCCGTCAGCACGCACCAGCCTGCAGTTGCAGGCGGGCGACCTCTGCTTCGTCAGCGAAGCGACGTTCCGGGCCACCGTCAACAGCGACGCCGCCACCCAGTCACCCGAGGGTCGGGTCACCTTCTCCCTCAACGGTCAGGTGCTCGCCAGTTCGTCGGTGAACGCGAACGGCGTCGCCCGGCTCGCCGTACCCAACCGCGACATCCCGCGTGGCGACAACCAGGTCGAAGCCGTCTTCGAGCCGGCCGCGGGCTCCAACTTCACCTCCTCGAGCGCCCGGTCGTCGTTCACCAAGGACGCGCCCAACTGCGCCGACGTCGGTGGCCCCAAGACCGATGAGACCAAGGGCGGCACCTCGCCGATCGGCGGCCTGCTCCCGAACACCGGCGGCTTCTGGTGGTGGCTGCTGCTGCTCGCGGCGATCGCTCTGGGCGTCGGCTACTACCTGGTCCGCAAGGCGCGGGACCGCGAGGTCGAGCACGTCTGAGCCCCAGCGGCACGCCTCGACGGGCCGGTGCTGGCCACGCGCAGCCGTGCGTTCACTCGCAGCCGTGCCGCTCCACATGCCCGACGCCGGATGACCAGGCTCCGGGCGTGGTCCGCAGCCTCGGCGCCCCGGTCTGCGGGACGTCCATCGTCCAGCCGAGGGTGACCTGTTGGCCCGGCTCCACGATCAGCGTGCGAGCCACCACGGGTCGACCCTCGTGCTCGAGTTCTGCGGGGGCGCCACGATCGCCGTCCAGTAGCGGGTCGGAGATCGTGGACCCGGGAGGCCCGTAGGCGTTGATCGACAGCAGCACGCTGCCCTCGGGGGCATTCGGCACCGGAGCTCCCAGCAGGAGCGCCGGGAACAGGTGCACCTGATCAGCGGGGACCGCCGAGGAGATGTGGGTCTGCACCTGCAACTGCTGGCCGCCGCCGCGGCAGGAGATCCGGGTGACGTCGGTGCGCGAGGTCAGGTAGTAGTCGAGCTTGGTCCCGGTGTTGTCGATGAGGTAGACGCCCACCTCGGGACGGTTCGGATCTCCGGACGCGAACGAGCCAGCCACCATGTTGGGCAGGATCCTCGCCTGCTCGTCCGCATCGGCCAGCCACACGTAGCCGCGGCCCTCCCGGGCTCCTTGGTAGAGGCCGCGCAGCGCCTCGCCGGCGTCACCGACACCCTGGGTCAGGTCCTCGAAGATCCGCCGGGCCGACTCCTCGAAGAACAGGTCCTGCTCCAACTGGGTGTTGTAGTCCAGGTACGTCTCGTTGAGCAGCACGGGAACCGCGGTCTCCGCGGTCGCCACCTTGCCGTCGGGAAGCGCCACCGCGCCGGTGCCACGCAGCACGTGGGCGAGCGCCACCGGGTCCACCGAGAAGATGCCGTCCACCGGTCGCCCGGCGCTGCGGTCCCACATCGCGGCGAGGAGCTCCGCACTGCGTGACCAGTCGGGGGTCAGATTCACGTTCTGCACGAACCGGCCGAGCTTGTCACCGAAGAGCGCGTCCTCCTCCTCGGTCTGCGGTAGCACGGGTTCGTCGAGGCCGCCGCCGAAGTGCTGGCCGGCCCCCTGCTCGCGCATCTTGAAGGCGCCCTTGTTGATGTCGATCACCGCGAACGCACCGGGGATGCCTCCGGTGCTGCGGAACTCGGCGTTGTTCTGGAAGGCCACCAGATAGGTGCGCCGGCCCTCGGCGCCCAGCATCGCCGGCGTGATCTCGAGGACCCCGGCAGCGAAGTCGGTCTCGTGCTGCAACCGGGCCACCTGGGTGGACGCCTCCAACACACCGGGACGCAGCAGCGGCATCACCCGTCGAGCGTTGACCTTGGCGGCCAGGTCGGCGTGCACCTCACTGACCCGATCCGCGACCGAGCGCATGTGCGGCGCTGCCTGATGGAACGGGGCCAGGTCGACGCGGCCGTCGACCGGCCGGATGCGTTCGGGGTCCAGGATCACCCGTAGTTCGAAGAGTTCGTCGGCCACTGGCCCGGTCAACTCCCGGGTGGCCTTGGCGACGGTGCGGACCGCCTGTACGTCACTGCCGACCAGTGGCAATCGCCCGGCCACCCACAGGTGCGGACCCTCGGCGATCCAGCGTGATCGGGTGGCAGCGCGCCGGGCCAGCGAGGTCGCCTCGCGAGCTCCGGTGACATCCCCGTGGCTGAGGTGCGTCTGGGCGTCAGTGACCCGCCAGGCCGCCACCTGAAGTTGCCAGGAGGCCAGCCCGATCTGTAGCGCCCCCAGCGCGATCACGCCGAGGGCGATGCCCCCGGCGATCTTCAGGCGGCGTTCGGTCTGCCGCCGACGCCACCGCTTGCTGCGACGGCGGACCCGTCGGAACTCGATCTCTTCGTCCGGCACCCGCTCAGGGTAGCGGGCCGAAGGTCCCACCGAGGCCGTTCACCGGCCTGTGAACGTGGGCTTCTCCCCGGCCACGAACGCACGCACTCCTTCAGCGAAGTCAGCGCTGCCGTAGGCAGCGATCAGCAGCTCCTCGTCACCGCTGACGGCGTCGAGGATCGTGGCGCGGCGACGCAGCTGTGCCTTGGTGGTGGCCAGGGTGAGCGGGGCGGCCCGTCGGATCCCCGTCGTGATCCGCTCGACAGCGGCCTCCAGCCCCGCTCGGTCCGCGACCACTTCGGCGAGCGCGCCGACGGCGTACGCTCGGTCCGCGTCGACGAGCCGGGAGGCGAGCAGCATCTCCTTGGTGAGCGACTCCCCGAAGGTCTCCACGCATCGGTGCAGCACCGGCGCCGCCAGCGCGTTGCCGAGGGTGCGGGCGATCGGATACCCGAAGCGCGAACCGGTGGTGGCCACTCGGATGTCGCAGTAGGTGGCCACCGCGAGTCCGCCGCCCACGCAGGCACCGTCGATGGCGGCGATGGTGACCTGGTCGAGCTCGGCCAGACCACGCATCACCTCCCGGATGCCGGCTTCGTAGCCGACGCCTTCCTCCCCCGTCGACATCTGCGTGAACGCGGAGATCTCGTTGCCGGCGGAGAACGCCTTCCCGCCGGCACCGGTGATCACCACCGCGCGGGTGTCGCGGTCTCCGGTGAGCGAGGCGGCGACCTCGGCCAGCGCGGCGTAGATCCCCGACGTCATCGCGTTCATCCGCTCGGGGCGATTGAGGGTTACCGTGAGCACGCCGGGGGTGCGGGTCAACAGCAGTTGCCCGTCGGCCATGCTGATGGTGGCTGGAGTGGCGTTGGCTGGGCTGGACTGCTCGCTCTGATCGGACACGATCGCTGATGCTAGCCCGGGTGCAAGGATGGATGGGTGCGACCTCTGACCACGACCGGTCTGCTGCGTCCTTGGCTGGAGCAGCAGCGTCGGGAACTCGGCGAGGCACTCCCCCAGGTGGCGGTGCCTCGGCAGGTCCACGTCGCACGGGTCCGGATCCGACGGCTGCGCAGCGTGGTCTCGGCGTACCGGGTCTATCTGCCCGACGAGGTCGTCGACCTGGGCCCGGGGTGGCAGCGGCTGGCCCGTGGCCTGTCGCCGTTGCGCGATGTCGACGTGATCGCCGAGTTGCTCCGACAGCGTGGGATCGACGAGTACGCCGACCACCTGCACCGCGAGCGTGAGCGCAGGCTGGCCGAGGCACGCGGCGCGGTGACGCACCGTCGTACCCGGCGGTTGCTGGACGCCTGGGACGCAGCGGTCACCGGTCCTGACTGGCCTGCTGGCGGCTGGGCCGTCGAGGCGGCCGAGAAGGTGACCGCCCGGGAGCGGGCCCGGCTGGCGAAGCGAGCCGACTCGGACCCTCATGACCTGCGCAAGGCCGCCAAGCGGGCCCGGTACGCCGCCGAGGTGGTGGCCGACATCTACGAGCCGGCAGCCGCACTCGCCGCCTCGGCGCAGCGGATCCAGGCGCGGGTCGGCGCCAGGCTGGATGCGCGGATGCTGGAGGCGTGGCTGGCGGACAAGGGCTGAGGCGCCGATGCGCCGTCAGACCACGTGAGTGTCCGGTCCGGGCCAGGTGAGGCCCTCATGGCCGTCGTCCCAGCGGACCACGAAGGGCGGCCCTCCGTTCTCACCACGGACCTCGATCACTTCCCCTTCGCGGCGTGCGTCACCGACGTGCTTGCCCTCGGTCACGACGCGGTCTCCGACGTTCGCGCGCATCTCGACCACCTCCACCTCCTGTGTACCGTGCCGACGCCCCGTTGTCGAGGGGGTGGAAGGGGCTGGATCACTGACGGCGGGCGAGCGCGATGATCCCCAGCAACAGGCCGAGCAGGATCACGAATCCGACCACCACGACTGCGGCGACCAGGAGTGAGGTGGACATGGGGGCTCCGATCAGTGGTTGGGATTGTCGGAGTGGTCTCCGGACCATGGTTCCAGGCCACTCAACTCCAGCAGGTGGGAACGCCCACCGGCCGAGTCCATCTGTTGCTCGGCGCGAGCGATCACCGAGCGGGTGGGCAGCACCAGGGTGGCCAGGATGACCAGCGAGATGGCCGCGCCGACGACGTAGGTGAGCAGCGACCCTTCATCGACCAGGAACGCCAGCACCAGGGCGACCAGAGCGACCATCTCGGCGGTCGCCATCTTGAGGATGGTGTTGGCCTGGAAGGGGCCGAAGGCGTTGGTCTGGGATCGGGGGGCGGTCGGGTCGAGCCGGGGCAGTTGGGTGTTCATCGCGTAGGTGATGAGGGCGGCGCTGACACCCATCACCACCACGACGGGCAGCACCCACACCGGGGGCATCGCCCACGGGTCGACCGAGCCGAGCGCGACGTAGACGACGGCTCCGAGGACGACGACGGTGCCCATCACCGCACTGACGATCACCTGCAGGGTTCGAAACGCCTGAGTCATGCCACCAGCAAAGCACACGACCAGTTGTGTTCCACAGCCTCGACGCCGGCGCCCTGCTGTGGATGAACTCGGTTGGGTGGAGGTGACTGCCGCAAGGCTGGTGGCATGGAGACACCACTCATTCACACCCAGTCCGATGTCGAGCAGTTGTGGCGGACGCTGATGCAGCCACTCGGGTTCGCGCAACACGCCCTGTGGGCCTGCATGGTGGAGGCCGACGGTCACGCGGTGCCGCACCTGTTGGAGGTCGACGACCTGCCACCGGTCTTCACCGACGCCGACGCCGACCAACTCATCGACTTCCTCGAGCACGTGCTGCGCGAGTTCTTCCCCGGCGGGAGCGTGGCGCTGTTGTTGACCCGGCCAGGTGCCGGGCCGCCCGCTCCTCGGGACCGGGAGACGGCCGCCGCCGTGTACGCCGCGGCGCAGCGGCAGGGAGTCAGCCTGGAGGTGATCCACCTGGCGAACGACACCGATATCGCGCCGGTGCCGATGGACGAGGCGGCTTGAGCGTGGTCCGAGATCAGATCCCGAAGTAGCGGCCGGGGCGGTGGTTGAGTGCGAGCACCAGGTTCAACAGTGCCGCGCCGAGCGCGGAGAGCAGCACCATTGACGGGGTGACGACCGCGAAGGCAGCGAGCACCACGGCCACGTCGAGGGACATCTGCACGTAGCCGGCCCGCCAGCCGAGGCGTTCCTGGGCGAGCAACGCGATGATGTTGAAGCCACCGACGCTGGAGCCGTGCCGGAAGAGGATCAGCAGGCCGATGCCGATCAACAGGTTGCCCAGCAGGATCGCGTATGTCGGCTGAATCCCCGACGCGTCGAGAAGTCGCGGGTGCACCGCCGACAGGGCCCCGACGAGCAGCACTGCGATCAGGCTCTGGGCGGTGAAACGCCAGCCCTTGCGCGCCAGGGCGAGGGCGAAGAAGGGCAGGTTGATGGCCACGAAGGCTAAACCGAACGCGAGCCCGGTCCAGTAGGAGATCAACAGGGCGAGTCCCGCCGTGCCCCCGGTGACGGCCTCCACGGAGCTGAGCAGGTGCACCCCGAAGGAGACCACCACGGTGCCACTGGCCATGGCGAAGAGGTCATCGACCCAGGAGTGCGGCGGCGAGGCCTGCAGGACGTCATTCACGGTGGTCAGTGTCGCGCACTTCTCACCGGTTCGGAGGATCGCCGACTCGATTGACGGGGTGCCTGCCGGTCGTACCCGAGATGAACGACCGGCAGACTTGGCGCCGCCATCGTGAGTTCTACCCAGCCCTGGTGAGTTGAAACCTGATGAATGGCAGAAATTTCAGTGGGTCCGGGCGGCGGTCCGTCGTCGTAGCCGTGGCAGGCTGGAGGTATGACCGAACTCAACGTCCTCGGCGGCAGTTTGGAACCGTGCGGCACCGACCCGATGACCGGCTTCTACCGCACCGGCGTGTGCACGTGCGGGCCTGACGACGTCGGCGTACATGCGGTGTGTGTGGTGATGACCGAGGAGTTCCTGGCACACCAGATCGCCGTCGGCAACGACCTGTCGACGCCGCGACCGGAGTGGCAGTTCCCCGGCCTGACGCCAGGCGATCGCTGGTGCGTGGTGGCGGCGCGATGGCTGCAGGCCTATCAGGACGGCGCGGCGGCACCGGTGGTGCTGGCGAGCACCAACGTCAGAGCTCTTGAGGTGATCCCGGTCGAAGCGCTGCGTGAGCATGCGGTGGATGTGCCGGATGACCCCGGCACCCTGGTATGAAGCCAAGCACTTGAATGTGACTGGAATGAAGGTAGAACCTTAAGGACGCGGGGTTGTGTCACCCTGTCACACTCTCGAAGTGAACACCAGTCGCACTTATCGCGGGGTCGGACAGGACCAGCGGGTTGCGGCGCGCCGGTCGCGGCTGATCGATGCCGGGATCACGGTGCTCGGCTCGCGAGGCTTTCGGGGTGCCACGATCGGCGCGGTGGCCACCGAGGCGGGGCTGACCAAACGCTACTTCTATGAGTCCTTCGAGACGCTCGAGGATCTGCTGGCCGAGGTCTATACGACGGTGGTCGAGGACCTGCGCTCTCACCTGTCCGACGCGGTGACCACCCAATCGAACGCCGTGGACAAGCTGCTCGTCCAACTCGACGCCTATCTCGCGTGGTCCGAGAAGTACCCGGAACGAGCGCGGATCCAGTTGGTGGAGATCCGCGGGGTCAGCCCCCGCGTGGATCAGATCACCCGGAAGTGGAACCGGCAGTTCATCTCCGATGCTGCCGACCTGTTCGAACTCGAAGCCGGGGCACTGACCCCAGGGCAGCGCACCTTCCTGGGCGCCTTCTTGGTGGGCGGTGGCTTGAAGCTCAGCGGGCTGTGGCTGGCTGATCCGGATCGTCCTGCTCGTGACGAGTTGATCGCCGATGCGCGGATGGTGTTGTCCCAGGTGCTGCCGAGGATGTTGCAGCAGATCTGACGCCGGTGGCGGGCAACGCCCTGTCCAGGGCAGCCATGATGCCGATCAGCACCAGCCCACCGAGCAGGATCGCGACGATGTTGATGGCGACGCCCGAGTAGCCGTGGGCGGCCACGTCGATGAATGGGTAGGGGTACCACTGGGTCGCCGCGCCGCGGAGCAGGGTGTAGCCCGTCCAGATGATCGGCCAGAGCATGGCCAGCGCGATCGTGCGCCGGTCGACGCGGGGTCGTGGCCCGAAGATGAGCCACCCGACCAGGGTCATCACCGGCACGACATAGTGGAAGCCAGCGTTGCTCCACACCTGCATCCAGCCGACGGGGGTGTGGATGGCGGCCAGGATCGTCGCGTAGACGATGCCGGTCACGGTGATCCCGAAGACCGCGGCCACGCGCACCGGGCGCCACAAGGGTCCGTCGCGATCCGGGTTGACCACTAGGGTTGCTGCGACGATCCCACAGAGGATGTTGCTCTGGATGGTGAAGAAGCTGAACACCCGGACGATGCGCTCGGCGAGCGGGGCTCCGGCGAGCAGACCCACCTCGTGTCCCGGCGGCTGACTGGGCGCCTCGACGGCGATGATGATCTGGATCACCAGCGAGCCGAGGACGATCAGCGCGATGACGGCATGCCAGAGCCGAGACAGTGTGGTCACGCTCGGCAGCCTGACAGATCGAGGTGCGGCCGTCGAGCCTTTCGTCAGCCGTGTGGGTCGACCAGCACCGCGGCAGCCTCCCGAGTCGCCAACTCGATCGGCACCCCCGGCACCGTCAACGACTCCGGAATCTCCTGCCACCCACCACCATCAACCCGGAACCGCCCCACATACGTCGTATCCACCCGCGGCCGAAACACCTGCCCCGCCCACCGATACACATGACTCACCGACCCCACCGGCAACGGAGCACCCGGCGACGACGTCGTCACCACCCGATGCCGCTCCTCCCACACCGACTTCCCCTCCGTGAACCGCCACGTCCACGACACCGGCGACGCCTCCACCTCCACCTCCACCCCGAACAACACCACCACCTGACGACTCGGCTCCGTATTCGTCGTATAGAAGTTCGTCTCCAACTGCACCAACGTCCACCCACGATCCGGCTCCACAAACAGCTCCGCCGCCGGCCACTCCAACCGCTCAAACGCCCGCTGCACCACCCCCGGCGTCACCGTCCCAATCTCAGCAAGATCCGTCTCGCCCAGACACGCCTGGCTGTGCCACGTCCAGGGGATCGCGTCACCTGCATCCTTGGGCCTCCACCAGAGGTTAAAGAGATGACCCTCCCTGGCCCCCGAACACCGTCGAAGCCTCGTGCACGCCTCCTGCCACGAGGTGGAGGGCTCATGAGCGCAGCTCGGAGTCCACGTCCAATCCCGCTCTGCGGTCGTCTGCGCAATCGTCGCGTTGGCGGCATCGGCCGACGTCACTACCTGTGCGTGGGCCTCGTCCAGGGTCGCCCCAGCACCGGACTCGGCCGCGTGTCCAGAGGGCACAGACAAGGCCATCGAAAGGGCCACGCCGCATCCCAATACGCCAGCGAGCCTCACGGCACGTATGTCCCGTAGTCAAGAATCTTCCATGTGTCGTTTGCCGGCCTGATCCGTACGAACCCAGTGAACTGGCCGCCCTCCAGGTGCTCAATCTCGGCATCGCGAGACTTCTTGTACTCAGTCGGCGTCGCTTCGACGAGGTATCGGTACTCCCGAACACGCCCCACGCGACCGACATACTCAAAGTCGCTCAGGCTGACCCCGTCGGTCTTGATGTAGCCACCCTGCTCGTAGAACTCCTCCACGGAACTAGCCAAACCCTCGCACGAATCACAGTCGTCCCATAGCAAGCGGAAGGAGGTCGTGATCCCGGTGTTCTGCATCTCCGTGGAGACTTCACGCCATCGGCGGATGAAGTCCTCGGGGTCTTCCCGCTCCACCGGCTCCGCAGTCGGCTCGGGCTCCGGGTCCGGAGCAGGGGTCGGCGCGACGGTCGGCTCCGGAGCAGGACCCGGGTCGTCGCCGGTACACGCGGACAGGGCACCGGCCATCGCCACAACAACGGCAGCGACGACAGCGGTGCGACGTCGAAGAATCACGAGGGGACCTCCCGAGCAAGGCAACCAGATCAGGAGGCAGGCTACCCAGCCACCCCGGACAGGGGGAAGCCCTTGTGGTTCTCCCTGTGGACAAAGGGCCACCCGCTGAGCCCGCCCGCTGGTTCAGGTGCGGCGGTGGTACCTGACGCTCCCTTCGGAGAGCAGGGTGTGGTCGTAGCCGGACCCCGAAGCCCACACCCCCGACCGGCCACAACCCCCCTCCCGGGTGGCCACAACCCCCCTCTCGGGCGGCCACAACCCCCACCTCGCGCGGCCACAAACCCCACTTCGTCGGGGGTGGGTCAGGGGGTGGGGAGGAGATCGGTGGGGGTGGACTCGGGGGTGGGGGTTGTGTGGGTGGGGGTGGTCGCGCGGTCACGGAGTCGGATGGCCATCACGGCCGCGACCAGGCAGCCCAGGATGGTCACCGCTACCACCCACCGGAAGTCGACGACGACGATCACGGTGGCTCCGGCCAGGGTGAGCAGGGATTGCGGAAGGTTCATCATCAGTTGGCCGGCCGCGGCCGTACGCCCCTGCAGTCCGGCCGGAGTGGCGATCTGTCGCTCGGTCGCCCAAGCCACCACCGCACTGACCACGCCGTAGCCAACCAGCGCCATGCCGGCCACGATCAGCGGTAGCCACGGCAGCAGCAGCGGCACCAGGCCCAGCGTCAACAGGCCCAGGCCGAAGGCCGTGGTCCGGACCCGCCCGAACCTGTTCATCAACCGGGGGGCGGTCGCACCGGCGGCAAGGCCAAAGATGCCCTGCAGCACGATCAGCGGGCCGAGGAAGGCAGTGGGGACCCCGTGCGCATCCAGGACGGCGAAGACGATCCCATTGAGCAGTCCGGTGATGGCCATCGCGATCACCACCGCACGAGTCAGCCCAGCGAGCGGCTGCGTGGTCAACAGGTGCCGGAACCCGGCCGTCAACTGCCGCACCAGCGGCTCCCCGTCATCGACCCGACGGGACTCGGTCAGTCTGACCCTCGACAGCAACAGTGCAGCGACCGCGAAGCCGAGCATGGCCACCAGCACGACCGGCACGATGCCGACCACGACGTAGGCAGCCGCCCCCACGATCGGGAGAACGATCCGACACACCTGGTCGATCATCGACAGACGCGCATTGGCATGCCCCAGCGCGGAGTCGGGCAGCAGGTCGCGCAGCAGTCCCGACTGGGCGGCACCGGTGGCGTAGTTGATGGCCGAGTAGGCGACCGTGACCACGTAGACGACCCAGACCTGGGCAGCGTCGGTCACCACCAGCAGCGGCGTGAGTGCCAGCGCTCCCACGGCGTACGTCGTGACCAGCATCCGGCGCCGGGAGACCCGGTCGGCAACCCGGCCCAGGACCGGCGAAGCCAAGGCCGGAAGGCCGAGCGCGGCGAAGGTGATGCCCCCGGCGGTGGCCGAACCGGTCAGATCGGTGACCCAGACCGCCAGCAGTAGCATCAACAGCGAGTCGGCGATATTGGTCGCCCACCAGGAGGCCAGCAGCAGGCGGAAGGCGGGGGTGCGGAGCTCGGCAGGCTTGCTCATGACTCGATGTCCGCCCACGCGCTGGCGAACAGGTTGACCGGCCGCGACCCGGGAGGTCGCTTGGCGGGATCCTCCCACCGCCCCTGAAGGTGCTCGGTGAGCTTCTCGAGACCACGGGAGAGCTCATCGAGCTCCTCCCTGGTGGCCCAGACCCGGGAGCTGGTCTGAGTGGAGGCCAGCAGCCACTCGGGGTCGTCGCCGTCGACGTGAGCCATCCAGTCGCGGATCCGGTCGAAGACCCGCGTCACCCACAGGTCCCCGAAGGCCTGTGCGGCAGGCAGCGCCCCGGGCACCTCCAGGTCGGGACGCACCGAGAAGTGGCGTACGGCGCGCCAGGGGCGCTCCTTGCCGCTCGCGGTGTCCACACGCTCCACGAAGCCGTACTTCGCCAACTGGCGCAGGTGATAGGAGCAACTCGCCACCGACTCCCCGGTCAGCTCGGCGCAGCGGGTGGCGGTCAGGTCCCCCTCATCGCCCATCAGTTCCAGGATCTGCAGTCGCAGCGGGTGCGTGAGGGCACGCATCTGCTCCGGAGTGGAGGCGGTGGGAGAGGCCTGCGAGACATCGTCGGGAGTTGCCATGAGGACGACTCTAACTTGCTAAAGGTTCCTTGCGCAAGATCTCTTTAGCATTGATCGCACACCAGGGCCCCGAGGTCAGGTCAGACCAGCCCCCATGTTCGCCATTCCCGTGCGTTCCGCATGCGCGAGGCCAGTTTCAGGGTGCCCAATGCACGGGAAGGGCGAACGTGGAATAACCCCCCGGGGGGATATGCTAGGGTTCATACCACTAACCCCCTGGGGGGATACGAAGGGAGTCGTAGGATGCCTGAAGAGCAGATCGACCAGGTGGCCACCGCCGTGGCCCGCGGAGCAGCCGTCATCGACGTCCGCGAACCATCCGAGTTCGCCCAGGTGCACGCCGCCGGCGCCGTCAACATCCCGATGGGCCAACTGGCCGCCCGGACCGGCGAGCTCGACATGAGCCGCCCCGTCTACGTGATCTGCGCATCCGGCAACCGCAGTGCCGCGATGACCGACCTCCTGCGCGGGCGCGGCTTCGACGCGATCAACGTCGCCGGAGGCACCGCGGCCTGGCTGCGCGCCGGCCACCCGGTCCGGACGGGCGTGACCCGATGACCGGCCTGACGATCCTGGCGATCGACACCCCCACCCTGGGCGACCGCAGCTACCTGGTCCACGACGGCGAGGTCGCCTTCGTCGTCGACCCGCAGCGCGACATCGACCGGGTCCTGGACCTGCTCGACACGCACGGAGTCCGCCTCACCCACGTCTTCGAGACCCACATCCACAACGACTACGTGACCGGTGGCTTCGCGCTCGCCCGGGCCACTGGGGCGGCGTACCTGATCAACGCCGCGGACGAGGTCACCTTCGAGCGCACCCCGATCGGCGACGGCACCGTGATCAGGGTGAGTGACTCGATGACGGTGACCGCGCTGGCCACCCCCGGGCACACGTTCACGCACCTGTCCTACGCGCTCACCGACGGCTCCGGCGACCAGGTCGGCGTCTTCACCGGCGGATCGCTGCTGTACGGCGCGACCGGCCGCCCCGACCTACTCGGGCCTGACCACACCCACGACCTGGTCCGGCACCAGCACGCGTCGGCGCACCGTCTGGCCGACCTGCTCCCCGACCACGCCGAGGTCTTCCCCACCCACGGTTTCGGTTCGTTCTGCTCCGCCACCCAGTCCGAGGCCAGCGAGTCGACGATCGGTGACGAGCGCAAGCACAACCCGGTGCTGACCCAGGACGAGGAGACCTACGTGCGGGAGCTGCTCGCCGGATTGAGCAACTGGCCCGCCTACTACGTACACATGGCTCCGGCGAACGCGCGCGGACCCGAAGCACCCGACCTCACTCCCCCAGCCGAAGCCGACCCGGCAGAGCTGCGCCGGAGGATCGACACCGGTGAATGGGTGGTCGACCTGCGCAGCCGGACCGCGTTCGCGGCCGGACACGCGCCAGGCACCTTGAACTTCGGCCTGGACGGCAGCTTCGCGACCTACCTCGGCTGGCTGATCCCGTGGGGGACACCGCTGACACTGCTCGGCGAGACCGCCGAGGACGTGGCCGAAGCGCAGCGAGAACTGGTCCGGATCGGTATCGACCGGCCCGCAGCGCAGGCCACCGGCAAGCCGGAGGACTGGACGACCGGTCCGGTGGCCTCGTTCCCCACGGCCACGTTCGCCGACCTGGCCCAGGTGCGCCACCACCGCGACGTGGTGATCCTCGACGTCCGTCGCGGCGACGAGCACCAGGCTGCGGCGATCGACGGCGCGGTGAACATCCCCCTGCACGAACTCCTGCCTCGCCTCGACGAGGTGCCGACCGGCGAGGTGTGGGTGCACTGCGCGGGCGGCTACCGGGCGGCGGTGGCGGCGTCGATGCTGAGCGCCCGCGGCCGTGACCTGGTCGCCGTCGACGACTCCTTCGACAACGCCGCGAAGGTCGGCCTGGCACTGGTCCAGGTGTGAGGTGGAGTTCGCCATCGCTGCGGCCGCCGGGCTGCTGATCGGCCTGTCCCTGGGCGTGCTCGGCGGCGGCGGATCGATCCTGGCCGTGCCGGTGCTGGTCTATCTGCTGGACCAGTCCCCCGCCCAGGCCACCACCGGCGCCCTGGTGGTCGTCGGCACTGCCGCACTGATCGGCGCGGTGGCCGCGCACCGGGTCGGACATGTGAAGCTCGGCCGCGGCGTCGCCTTCGGCCTGGTGGCTGTCGGCGGCGCGGTCGTCGGCGCCAAGGCCTCGGCACTGGTCAGCGGCGAGGTGCTGATGGCCTCGTTCGCGGCGCTGATGCTTCTGGTCGGCACGCTGATGGCGTGGCGGGTATGGCGACACGGCCGCAGCGCCACGTCCTACCCGGCCGCTCTGGAGGAGCCGATCATCAGCTTCCGGCCCACCTTCGCCTGCCAGTGTCCACGGGCGCTGAAGGTGCTGGTGGCAGCGACCGCGGTCGGGCTGCTCACCGGCTTCCTCGGGGTGGGCGGCGGCTTCCTTGTCGTCCCCGCACTGCTGATGGCGCTGGCATTGCCGATGCGGTACGCCGCAGGCACCGCGCTGGTGGTCATCGCCATCACCAGTACGTCGGCCCTCGCCGTGCGCACCGGCGTGGGCGTGGCCCCCGACTGGGGTCCGGTGCTGGTGCTGGCCGCGGCTGCCGCGGTGGCCGCCCTGGTCGGCGCCCGCCTGGTCCGGCGTCTCGACGCGCACCTGGTCGCCGCCACCTTCACGGTGATGGTGCTTGCCGTCGCGGTCTTCACCGCTGTCCAAGCCTTCCCCGAACTGATCTGACACCCCAACGAAAGGACCACCACCATGTGTCGACCCACCCGCTGCCGCAACTGCGGCAAGACCACCTGGGCCGGCTGCGGCCAGCACGTCGCCCAGGTCAAGGCGCGAGTCCCCGCCGGCCAGTGGTGCCCCGGGCACCCGAACGAGCCGAGTGGCCCCGGGTTCCTGGCGCGACTGTTGGGTCGCTGACGCCAGGGGCAGGGCCCCACCCCGCCACGGGAGTGGTCGGCACGCTCTAGGGTGGCCGGTGACGCGTTGCCAACGGATGCTGAGGGGTGGTCCCCGTGCCGGACGGTGTGCTCCTCGCCGTGGCGACGTTCCTGCTGCTCAACGTGCTCGTCGGGCTGGCACGGGTGCTCGCCGGCCCCTCGACCCGGCATCGCCTGCTCGGCGTGATCCTGCTCGGCACCACCGGCACGGCCCTGCTCGCGGTCCTCGCTGAAGCGACCGATGTCGCCGCGTTGCGGGACACGGCTCTGGCTCTGGTGGCGCTGGCGGCACTGGTGGTGGTCGTCCGGGTGCGGGCCGAGGAGCGGGGCCAGTGATCCTTACCGTCGTCACCGTCATCCTCGCGGTGGCCGGCTGCTTCTTCTTCGCCGCCGGCACCGTCGGACTGCTCCGGTTCCCCGACCTGCACAGCCGACTGCACGCGGTGACCAAGGCCGACAACCTGGGACTGGGTCTGGTGCTGGCCGCGTTGGCGCTCCAGGCCGACTCACCTGCCACGGCCCTCAAGCTCGGCCTGATCTGGGCGCTGGCCCTGCTCGCCTCCGCGACCAGCAGCCACCTGTTGGCCTCCGGGGCGGGCGACCAGGGAGGAGGGCGATGAGCGCGGCGCCGGTGACCATACTCGACGCGCTCCTCGTCGGCGGCCTGCTCGCCGCCGCCGGCCTGACGCTCTTCGTGCCACGCAGGAGCACCGCGGTGGTGATGTTCCTGGTGTTCGGCGTGCTGCTCGCCATCGCATGGACCCGCCTCGGTGCGCCGGACGTCGCGCTGGCCGAGGCTGCGATCGGTGCCGGTGTGACCTCGGCGCTACTGATCGACGCCGTCTACGAACGGTCCCGCCGCCCCGAGCGCGCCACCGGTCACCACCGTCAGGTGCTGGCCGTCGTCGGTGCTGTCCTGGCTGCGGTGCTGGCGGTCGGGCTGGCCCTGGTGCTGGTCGACATCGGGCCCTTCACGTCCCCGGGTCCGGGTGCGGCCGACCTGGTGGCTGACCGCCTCGATGAGTCCGGAGTGAGTCATCCGGTCACCGCCGTCCTGCTGAACTTCCGCAGCTACGACACTCTGCTGGAGATCGCGGTCCTGCTGGTGGCCGTCCTGGCCGCCCTCGCCCTGCAACCCGACGCGACCCTGCGTGGGGTGCCCGCGCCGACCAGGACGCCGGACCTGCTCGGTCTGCTGGTGCGGGTGCTCGCCCCGGTGCTGGTCGTGGTCGCCGGATGGCTGCTGGTGGCCGGCTCGGTCGCCCCGGGCGGCGCCTTCCAGGCCGGGGCCGTGCTCGCCGGCGGACTGCTCCTGATGCGCCTCGGGGGTTGGCCGGGCGCCGTGCCGGCCTCGGACTTGCTGCGTCCCACGCTCGCCGTCGGGCTCACCGGCTTCCTGACCCTGGCCTATCTGACCGCTGCCCTGGGCGCCGGCTGGCTCGACCTCGGGGCGGCCTGGGCGGGCGAGGCGATCCTCGCACTCGAGGCGCTGCTGACCGTCAGCATCGCCATGACTCTGGCGGCGCTGTTCGTCGCCAATCAGGACCCGCCGACGCCACCGGTGGGCGTCTCGAGCCCGGAGCGGACCCGATGACCCGCGAGGAGCTGTTCCTGGCCGTCGGCGCCGGACTGGCCGTGCTCGGCGCGGCCCGGCTGCTGCTCACCCGCGACCTGCTGACCCGGGTGCTGGCTCTGAACGTGGCCAGTGGCGGGGTGCTGATGATCCTCGTCGCGCTGGCGCTGCGCGGCGGTGGACCCGATGGTCCCGACCCGGTGCTGCACGCGCTGGTGCTGACCGGCATCGTGATCACCGTCAGTGTCACCGGCTTCGCGATCGGCCTGGTCCGGCGCATCGAGGGCGACCTGACGGAGGGGGGTCGCCGGTGAACGACACCCTCGGCGCCCTGGTGCTCCTGCCTCTCGGCGGGGCCGTTCTCGCAGCCCTACTTCCCCGTCATGGCCCGTGGGTCGGGATCGTCACGGCTGCGGCAACGCTGGCACTCGCGCTCACCACCGCGGCCGCGGTGTACCGATCCGGTCCTCGTCATCTGGAGCTCGCCGGGTGGGGCGCGCCCCTCGGTATCGACCTGCGTGCCGACGGTCTGAGCGCGGCGATGCTGGCCCTGACCGCGGTCGTCGGGGTCGCGACCACCGTGTACGCCACGGGCTCCGACGCCGCATCCGGGCGGCCGCTCTTCTGGCCGTTGTGGCTCGCCCTGTGGTCCGGCCTCAACGCGGTCTACGTCTCCGGAGACCTGTTCAACACCTATGTCGCATTGGAACTGGTCGGCCTCAGCGCGGTGGCGCTGGTGGCGCTCGGCGGCCGTGACGCCTACCCACCGGCGCTGCGCTACCTGTTCGTCGCCGTGCTGGGCTCGCTGGCCTACCTGCTGGGGGTCGCCCTCGTGTACGCCGAGGCGGGGACCCTCGACATCGTCGAGGCGGGCGAGCGGCTCGACGGCGCGACGACCGCCGTGACAGCACTGACGGCGACGGCCCTGGCCGTGATGGCCCTGGGCCTGGCGCTGAAGACGGCTCTGTTCCCCCTGCACGCGTGGTTGCCCCAGGCGCACGCCGCGGCCCCGTCGGCGGTGAGCGCCATCCTGTCCGCGCTGGTGGTGAAGGCGTCCCTCTTCGTTCTGGTCCGCGTCTGGTTCGTGGTGTTCGGTGGGGCCGCCACTCCTGGCGCCGCGCAACTGCTGGGCATCCTCGGCACCGTGGCCGTGGTCTGGGGAGCCGTGCTTGCGCTGCGCCAGCCGCGACTCAAACCGATCGTGGCCTACTCGACGGTCGCCCAGGTCGGCTACCTGTTCCTGCTGTTCCCGCTGGCCACCCCCGGTCTCGGTGAGGCCGCCGGCACCACCGCGGCGCAGGCGGCCTACGCCGGCTGGACCGGGGCGCTCGGTCTCGCCCTGGCGCATGGGCTGGCCAAGGCGGCGATGTTCATGGCTGCCGGGACGTTGGCGCTGGCTCACGGCAGCGACCGGTTGACCGACCTCCGCGGCGCGGCGACCCGGATGCCGATGAGCACCCTGACGTTCGGACTGGCCGGGGCGAGCCTTGCCGGCCTCCCGCCGACGTTCGGGTTCGTCGGCAAGTGGCAACTGCTCCAAGCCAGCCTGATCAGCGGGCAGTGGTGGTGGCTGCCGGTGCTGCTCGTCGGCGGCCTGCTCACCGCGGCGTACACGGTCCGGGTGCTGGGCGCGACCGTGAACCCACCGGACGCGGAGCTGGCGCCGCTGGCGCCGGTGCCCCGCCGGATGGAGTGGGCCGCCCTGTCGATGGCCGCCCTCGCGGTGATGCTCGGGGTCTCCTCGTCCGGGTTGCTGGGGCTCCTCGGGGTCGGTGCGCCGGTCGGGGGTGGGCCATGAACCTCACCGACCTGCCCGGCCTGAACTACGTGCCCGTGCTGCTGCTGATGACCTCCCTGGTCCCCGGCGTGCTGATCTTCTTCCTACGCGACGAGCAGGTCCGCCTCCGGACGGTGCTCAACGTGAGCGGAGCCGTGGCCAAGGTCGGCCTGGTCGTCGTCCTGGTGCCGCCCATCGTGGCCGGACGGAGCCTGGAGTGGCGCTCCCCGTTCCTGCCCGGGATCGACCTGGTGCTGCGCGTCGAACAGCTCTCGCTGCTGTTCCTCGGACTGTCCGCGCTGCTGTGGCTGGCCACCACCGTCTATGCGATCGGCTACCTGGAGGGCTCGCCCGGCCGCAGCCGCTTCTTCGGCTTCTTCAGCCTGTGCGTCACCGCCACGGTCGGCATCGCACTCGCCGGCAACCTGGTCACCTTCGTGATCTTCTACGAGTTCCTCACCCTCGCGACGTTCCCGTTGGTCGCCCACCGCGGCACTCCCCAGGCCATTGCCGGGGCCCGCACCTACCTCGTCTACACCCTCAGCGGGGGCATCGTGCTGCTGGCCGGGGTCGCCTGGCTCACTCACCTGGTCGGACCCGTCGAGTTCACCGCCGGCGGCGCCCAGCAACTGGCACACCTCGCGACCACCGAGCCACGGCTGGCCCAGGCGGTCTTCGTGCTCCTCATCGCGGGCCTGGCCGTGAAGGCCGCGCTGATCCCGGTCCACGGGTGGCTGCCGCGCGCCATGGTCGCGCCGGCTCCGGTCAGTGCGCTGCTGCACGCGGTGGCCGTGGTCAAGGCCGGGGTGTTCGGCATCGTCCGGGTCGTCCACCACACCTACGGCGTGGAGGTGGCCGACACTCTCGGGGTGCTGCTGCCGCTCGCGGTACTGGCGGCCGCCACCATCATCTTCGGGTCCACGCTCGCTCTCTTCCAGGACGACCTCAAGCGGCGGCTCGCCTACTCCACCGTCAGTCAGGTCTCCTACGTGACGCTTGGTATCGCGGTGGTCGGCGTGGTGTCGACCACCGGCGGCATCGTCCACCTCGTCCACCAGGGCCTCATGAAGATCACCCTCTTCTTCTGTGCCGGACTCTTCGCCGAGACTCTCGGGCTGCACAAGGTCAGCGAACTGCGCGGCGTGGGCCGGCGGATGCCCGTCACCGCCGCCGCCTTCACCGTCGGCGCGCTGGGCATGATCGGGCTGCCACCGGTGGCTGGATTCGTCTCCAAGTGGCAGCTCGGCCTCGGCGGGATCGAGGCAGGTCACCCCTGGATCGTCGCGGTCCTGCTGACCAGCAGCCTCCTCAACGCGGCGTACTTCCTGCCGATCGTCTACCGGCTCTGGTTCCTGGACCCGGGCGAGTCTCCGCCGTGGGAAGGCGTCCGAACCACCGCACGTCGTCTGGAGGCTCCGCCGTCGCTGCTGCTCCCGGCCGTGGCCGCCGCACTGTTCGCCCTCCTCGCCGGGCTGCTCGCGGAGATGCCCTACTCACCCCTGGAGGTCGCCAGGAAGATCGCGGAGAGGAGCTATCTGGGACTGTGAGCACGCTGTGGGCCGTCTCCTTCCTCACCCCCGTCGCGACCGTGTTCGCACTGGGGCTGGTCGGCCTCGCCCCTGACCCGGCGACGGAGCGGTGGCGACGTCGGCTGGTCCTGCTCGCCCCGGCGACGGTCCTCCCCGCCCTCGCGCTGGCCTTCGCCGGACCTGCCGCGGGGGCCGTCCAGATCCCGTGGCTGCTGCTCGGCACGATGCTCGAGGTCGACCCCGTCGGCCGACCGCTGCTGCTGGTCGCCGCGATCCTGTACGGCGTCGCGGCGGTGGCGGTCGCGACCGTCGGCACCGCGCGTGCCCCTGCGTTGATGTCGTTCCTGCTGGTCTCCTTCGTGGGCAACATCGGCCTGTTGGTGGCCGCCGACGCGGTGACCTTCTATCTGGCGTTCGCGGTGATGAGCTTCGCCGGCTTCGGGCTGGTGGTCCACGAGCGGACCGACTTCGCGCGCCGGGCAGGCCGGATCTACCTCGTGCTCGCCGTGATCAGCGAGACGTTCATCCTCGGCGGCCTGATCCTGGTCGCGGCCGCGGGTGGCCGGGTGCTGGCCGACGCCCCGGCTGCGGTCGCCGCGTCGGAGTCGACCGGGTTGATCGTCGCCGTACTGCTGGTCGGGTTCGGGGTGAAGGCCGGCACGGTGCCGTTGCACGTGTGGCTGCCGCTGGCGCATCCGGCCGCGCCACCGGCTGCCAGCGCGGTGCTCTCCGGCTGCATGATCAAGGCCGGGATCGTCGGCTGGATCCGGTTCCTCCCCCTCGGCGAGGAGGCCCAGCCCGGGTGGGGGTTGCTCCTGGTCGTGCTCGCCCTGCTCGGCGCCTTCCTCGCGGTGCCGGCCGGTGTCCTCCAGGGCGACGCGAAGGTGGCGCTCGCCTACAGCAGCATCAGCCAGATGGGCTTCTTGGCCGCCCTGGTGGGGGTAGCGCTCGCGGCCCCCGAACTGGCCGACGCCGCGATCGTGGCCGCTGTCCTCTATGCGGCCCACCATGGCCTGGCCAAGGGGGCGCTCTTCCTCGGCATCCCGCTGTGGCGGCGCTACGGCTCCGGGGTGATCCGCTGGTGGATCGTCGGAGCCCTGCTCGGCGCCGCCCTGGCCGTGGCCGGTGCACCGTTCAGCAGCGGCTCGGTGGCGAAGTACGCCGCCAAGGGGGCGGTCGGGGAGGCGAGCCTGCTGGGTGTCGACCTGGTGAGCCTGCTGCCGCTGGTGGCCACCGGCTCGACCATCCTGCTGGCCCGGTTCGCCTTCCTGCTGCTGAGCGGGCCACGGCAACAGCCGCACCGCGTGGACGCCCCGCTGGTCTCCTGGTCGGTGCTCGTGGTGGCCGGCATCAGCCTCACCTGGATCCTCGCGGGCGAATGGTTCCCGGTCACCACGGTCCCCGATCTGGAGCCGGTGACACTGTGGGATGCGAGTTGGCCGATCCTGCTCGGGGTCGCGATCTCGGCCGTCGCCTGGTGGCTCTCCCACCACGAAAGGCTGCCGGGGTGGGCCGCACACCCGGATGGACGGTTCCTGCCTCCTGGAGACCTCGTGGTCCCCGAGGAGGCGCTCATCCTCCGGGTCCGGTGGGCGCTTGAACGAGGCGCCGCTCGTGGCTTCGCTGTGCGGTCTGCTCTGATCGACATCCTCGCTGCGGGCGTACGACGACTCGGCGCGACGGGATCGGTGCTCAGGGGTGCCGAGCAGCAGCTCCGGGTCTGGGAGGTCTCCGGGGTGGTCACTCTCGGCCTGCTGCTGGTGCTGCTCGGGGCGGGGGTGGTCCGATGACGGCGTACCTGAGCGCCGGCCTGTGCCGGGCCCTCGCGCTGGGCGTGTGTTGGTGGGCGGTGAGCGAGGGGGAGACGTACGGCTGGCCCTACGGCGTGGTGGTGGTCGTGCTGGCCACGGCGTTGAGCCTGCGGCTGAGCCCGCCGAGCTCCGGTGGGGTCCGGCCGCGGCGGCTGGCTGCTCGCACCGGCGCGCTGCTGGGCCTGATCGGCTGGTTCCTGGCCCGGTCCTTCGCAGGTGGTGTCGTGGTCGCCGGTCAGGCGCTGTCTCCCCGGCTGCCGCTCGATCCCGGTCTGGTCCGTCACCAGCTGGCGATCCCACCGGGAACCGCGCGCAGTGTGGTGGTGGGGATGATCAGCCTGATGCCCGGCACCCTGTCCGCCGAACTCGACGGCGACGTTCTGCAGGTGCACGCCCTCGACGTGAGCGCCGACGTCCGCAGCCAGGTCGCCGAGCTCGAGGACCGCGTGGGTCGGGTCAGTGGATGGGCGCGCGGCTGATAGCTGGGATGCAGGGTGGTTCGGTGGTCGAGTGTCGGCGAGGAACAGGCACGACACTCGACCACCGAACTGGCACGACACTCGACCAGCGAATGTCGAGGCCGAACCGGCTCAGCTGCAGCCGCTGGTGCTGCCGCATCCCTCGCACACGTGGCAGGAACCGGCGGGGCGCATCTTGGTGCCGCAGGTGAAGCACAGCGGGCTGTCCACGGCCGTGCCGGTGATGGACTCCAGCAGTTCGGCCGAGGTGTGCACCTCGGCGGGCGCCGCCACCTCGACGACCGGCAGTTCGGCGCGGGATTCGACGACCTCCACCGGGGTCTCGACCAACTCGGCTGCCGACCCGGTCTCCTCGACCGGCTCATACGACCCGGTCTCCAGCTGGCGCTGACGCTCCTCGGCGGAGTAGATGCCGAGCGCCGACCGCGCCTCGAACGGCAGGTAGTCCAGGGCCAACCGGCGGAACACGTAGTCCATGATCGACTGGCTCATCCGCACGTCCGGGTCATCGGTCATGCCGGCCGGCTCGAACCGCAGGTTGGTGAACTTCGAGACGTAGGTCTCCAGCGGCACGCCGTACTGCAGGCCGATGCTGACCGCGATCGAGAACGCGTCCATCACGCCAGCCAGGGTCGACCCCTGCTTGCCGAGCTTGAGGAAGATCTCGCCCAGCTCGCCGTCGTCGTGGGCGCCGGAGATCATGTAGCCCTCGGCGCCACCGACGGTGAACGACGTGGTCCGCGAGGACCGCGACTTCGGCAACCGCTTGCGGGTCGGTGCGTAGACGACCTTCTCGATGACCTGGGTGTTCTCGGCACTGTCGTCCGCCGAAGCGTCGGCCTTCTTCGCCTTCGCGTCCGACAGCGGCTGCCCCACCTTGCAGTTGTCGCGGTAGATCGCGGTGGCCTTGAGGCCCAGCTTCCACGACTGCAGGTAGATGTCCTCGATCTCCTCGACCGTCGCCGACTCGGGCAGGTTCACCGTCTTGGAGATCGCACCGGAGAGGAACGGCTGCGCCGCCGCCATCATCCGCACGTGGCCCATCGGCTTCAGCGCCCGCTCGCCCATCGCGGTGTCGAAGACCTCATAGTGCTCGAGCTTCAGACCGGGCGCGTCCACCACATGGCCGTGCTCAGCGATGTAGTCGACGATCGCCTCGATCTGCTCGGGCTGGTAGCCGAGCTTCTTCAGCGCCCGCGGGATGGTCTGGTTGACGATCTGCATCGAACCGCCGCCGACGAGCTTCTTGAACTTCACCAGCGAGAAGTCCGGCTCGATGCCGGTGGTGTCGCAGTCCATCATGAAACCGATGGTGCCGGTCGGTGCGAGCACCGAGGCCTGCGCGTTGCGGAAGCCGTGCTCGTCCCCCAGCCGGAGCACGTCGGCCCAGGCGGCGGTGGCCAGCTTGTGCACGCTGGCGTCCTCGGGGTGGGTCGCCCGGACCGCGTCGTTGGCGGCCTGGTGCTTGCGCATCACCCGGTTGTGCGCCTCGGCGTTGCGGGCGTAGCCGGCGTACGGGCCGACCACGGCCGCGATCTCGGCGGACCGCTTGTACGACGTACCGGTCATCAGCGAGGTGATCGCTCCGGCCATCGCCCGGCCACCGTCGGAGTCGTAGCCCAGGCCCATCGCCATCAGCAGCGCGCCGAGGTTGGCGTAGCCGATACCGAGCTGGCGGTAGTCGCGGGTGGTCTCACCGATCGGCTCGGTCGGGAAGTCGGCGAAGCAGATCGAGATGTCCATCGCGGTGATGATCAGCTCGACGGCCTTGGCAAAGGTCTCACCGTCGAAGGTGTCGTCGTCGCGGAGGAACTTGAGCAGGTTGAGGCTGGCCAGGTTGCACGAGGAGTTGTCGAGCGACATGTACTCCGAGCACGGGTTGGATGCGGTGATCCGGCCGGTCTCGGGGTTGGTGTGCCAGTCGTTGATGGTGTCGTCGTACTGCAGACCCGGGTCCGCGCACGCCCACGCGGCCTGCGAGATCTTCGTGAAGAGCGTGCGGGCGTCGACGGTCTCGATGACCTCGCCGGTCTTGCGGGCCCGCAAGCCGAACTCGGTGCCCTCCTCGACCGCGCGCATGAACTCGTCGGAGACCCGGACCGAGTTGTTGGCGTTCTGGTACTGCACCGAGGTGATGTCGGTGCCGCCCAGGTCCATGTCGAAGCCGGCGTCACGCAGCGCGCGGATCTTGTCCTCCTCGCGCGCCTTGGTCTCGACGAACTCTTCGATGTCGGGGTGGTCGACGTCGAGCACCACCATCTTGGCGGCCCGTCGGGTGGCGCCGCCGGACTTGATGGTGCCGGCCGAGGCGTCCGCACCGCGCATGAAGGAGACCGGGCCGGAGGCGGTGCCGCCGGAGGAGAGCAGCTCCTTCGACGACCGGATCCGGGAAAGGTTCAGGCCAGCACCCGACCCGCCCTTGAAGATGAAGCCCTCTTCCTTGTACCAGTTGAGGATCGAGTCCATCGAGTCATCGACCGAGAGGATGAAGCAGGCGGAGACCTGCTGCGGGCTCTGGGTGCCCACGTTGAACCACACCGGGGAGTTGAACGAGAAGTACTGGTGCACCAGCAACCAGGTCAGTTCGTGCTCGAAGAGCTCCGCGTCGGCCTCGGAGCTGAAGTAGCCGTGCTCCAGACCGGCTGCGGTGTAGGTGTGCACCACCCGGTCGATCAGCTGCCGAAGGCTCCACTCGCGGACCTCGGTGCCGACCGCGCCACGGAAGTACTTGGTGGTGACGATGGTGGAGGCGTTGACGGACCAGAAGTCCGGGAACTCCACGCCCTTCTGCTCGAAGACGGTCTCGCCGGTCTTCCAGTTGGTCTGGACGACGTCGCGGCGCTCCCAGGTGATCTCGTCGTACGGGTGCACGCCCTCGGTGCTGAAGACCCGCTCGATCCGTACGCCGGTCCCGGTCGCTGCCGCGGACCCGCTCACCGTCTCGGTCATTGTTCCTCCGTCTCCCCGTCCCCGGGGCACTGGTGCTGGTGTGGTGGATTGGTGCGATCTGCTCGAAGAGTGGTGCCCGGCACGCAGCTTCCCCACTACGTGCCGGGCGGTCTGTGGTCAGCCGCTGGGGGCCGAGACGAGCTGGCGCTCGGCGCGCAGCAAACCGATCTCGGCCTCGAAGTCCTCGGCGGAACTGAACTGGCGATAGACGCTGGCGAAGCGCAGGTAGGCGACCTCGTCGAGCTGTCGGAGCGGACCCAGGATGGCCAGCCCGATCTCATGGGCGGGCACCTCGGCCTTGGCGTTGCAGCGCAGCGTGTCCTCGACCTCCTGGCCGAGGCAGGCGAGCTGGTCCTCGGTGACCGGGCGGCCCTTGCAGGCCTTCCGCACGCCACTGATCGCCTTCTCGCGCACGAACGGCTCGGTCGCCCCGGAGCGCTTCACCACGGTCACCTGCATCTGCTCGACCGTGGAGAACCGCTTGCCGCACCCGCCGGAGTCGGCCGGGCAGTGCCGCCGGCGCCGGATCGCGGAGCCGTCCTCGGCGACCCGCGAGTCGAGGACGCGGGTGTCGGTGTGCCGACAGAACGGGCAGTGCATCCTTCGCCTCCTTCGCGTGGCCTGACGAGTCCGGTGCGGCCGGTGGCCGCCTCGCTGCTGTGGGTGAAACTGTGGACAACCAGTCGTTTCGTGTGGGTATCTACCCGTCACCTGTGGACTAGATGTGGATAACTACATCGGTGTAACTACTAGATGTAGTGGTAACACTAGGTCGGGAACACCAGTGGTGTCCAGCCGCCCCGGAAGGTAATTTTTCGCGGACGCCCCCACCACCCCCTCCACCGGGCGAACGTGCAGGTCAGAGCCGGTGCACCGGTCCGGAAGCGGACTCGCCGCCCGGCGTGTCGGCACCGCTCAGGCGGGCGAGGGGGGACCCCGGGATGACAACCGTGGACCGTTGAGGTTTAAATGTGCTGCCCCCTGATAGAGGTCGGACCGGCTCGGCGCGTCCACACCTCCCCTAGGATCACCGTCCAGGAAGGTCCACTGTGTCCCGCTGCCGAGCACCCCGTCTCGCCGCCGCCGTCGGCGCGCTCGTCCTGACACTGACGGCGACCGGCTGCAATGCGGGCGGTGACGCCGACGCGGAGTCGCCGTACTCGCTGCCCTCCCGGGTGCAGTCGGCCGCCGAACATTCGTTGACCAGCGCCCCCGAGGACCTGGCCGCCGACCAGGCCGAGCCGCTGGCTGCCGGCGACGAGCCGACAGCGCTGGCGCTGCCCAGCGACTTCCCGTCGCAGATCCCCTACGTCGAGGGCGACGTCATCACCGCCACCCAGTCCAACACACCCAGCGGCACCGAGTGGCGGGTGATGCTCACCACCGACCTGAGCACCGCCGAGGCCGCCAAGCAGGCCCGCGCGCGACTCCTCGAGGCCGGCTTCACCACCGAGGGCCGCGAGGGCAAGATCACCGGTGACGGCACGATCTTCGACACCCGGGAGTACCGACTCACCCCGTGGCTGGTCACCTACACCGCCATCAAGGGCCCGGACACTGCGACCGTCAGCTACGTGATCACGATCAAGTGATTCCCGGCACGCCTGCGAGCGTGCGGGGGTGCTGACCACTCCATGGGCAAGAATGGGCCGATGACCACGGGGCAGACGGGCAAGCGCGCCGCGCGACACGCCGCCCCCGCGGCCACCAGTTCCCGGATCGCCGTGCTGGGGTACGCCGCTGCCGTGACCGGCACCCTGGTCGCCTGGGGCTATCTGGTGCTGGCGGCCATCGACTTCGGCACCGCTGCCCGGGACGGGCGTACCGCGGCCTGGCTCTTCCTGGCGGTCGCCGGGTTCGGTGCGATCGCCTGCCTCTTCGCGGCGCTGATGCTGTTGACCCGGGTGCTGAGGCACCTCGGGATCGCACGCCCGCCCCGCGACCCGGCCGCGCCCAGACCCAGCGGAGGCAAGCGGGCCGCCCGCTGACGGTCGCCGGGATGTCGCACACGGGATGTCGCCCAGTGAGGCAGCCGCCACGACTCTTCGCCGATGGGTGAGAATGGGGGGCGTGTCCTCGTTGAAGTTGCGCCTGAGCCTGCTCACGGTCCTGGCCGTGCTCGGCCTGTCCGCCTGCGGTCAGGGACCGACCGACTGGGATCCGCCGGTGCCCACACCCAACTCGACCTCCGAGGCGTCCCCCCGGATCAACGCCCCTCGCGGGGTGCCGGAGCACCTCGCGGTCCCGGCCGAGGCGATCCCGGAGACCGCCGCTGGTGCCCGCGCGTTCCTGACCTACTACTGGGGCACGGCCGGTCATCATGCGATGACCACCGGCGAACTGGCGCCGTTGCGGGCGGTCACCCAGAACACCTGCCACACCTGCAAAGTCAGCATGGAGTGGATCGGGCTGACCTACGCCACCCGTGCCGAACTGAAGATCAAGGAGTTCACGGTCTCCGACTTCGGCCCGCTCAACGACACCGAGCGTGCCGGCGAGTACCGGATGCGGGCCACCGTCCGCACCGGCGAGATGCGACTGGTGCCGCAGCGGGACACGCCGCGGATCTTCGAGGCTTCCGAGCACCGCGTCGACCACATCCTGGTCCGGACCTCGCGTGGTTGGGCCATCGCCGACTGGTCACTGGCCGGCGACTGAGCCGGGCCGCCTGCGACGTCGACGAGCCGCCAGGGCCGACCGACGTCGGCGCAGCCACCGTTGCTCCGACCGACAGCGGGGCGGCGGGTCTTCCCCAAGCACCGCCTGGCCCCGCTGTCGGATCGGAGGGTTCCGCCGGCCGGGGGTCGAGGTCGGCCGGCGGAAGTCTCACTCGACCGGGACGAGCAGGCGCTGCCCCACCTGGAGCGAGGCCGAGTCGAGTTCGTTGAGCCGCATCAGCCGCTCCACGGTGACCCGCACGTCCTCGCCGGCCGGGGTGATCTGCTTCGCGATGACCCAGAGCGTGTCGCCGGGCAGCACCCGCACGGTCTCGGTCGGGGCCACCTCTCCGGTGTCGCCGGTGGCCACCGAGGAGGCGGCGAAGAAGACGGCGGCCAGCACCAACCCGAGCGCTGCCAGGAAGACCACCAGTCGGCCTCGCCGGGTCAGTCGCAGCTCGCCGCGCACCAGCCCGCCGGCACGACCGTCGGCCGGGGCGATCGACCGGACCGCCGCTGCCCGCTCCCTGCGGATGGCCACGTAGTGGTCGTCGTACGCCGACTCCACCGCGAGCCGCAGCCCGGTCACGTCTGCGTCGACGTACCGGCCCGCATAGGGGGCGGTGGGGCGGATCAGGGTGGCTGTGCTCATGGTGACCTCCGGGGAAGTGGATCGCTCGTGTCCGTGCCACCGATGTCTACCGAGGGGCTCCGACATTTCCCGGCGATCCCCGCGCAACGGGGCGACCGCCCTGGCCCTGCACCTCAGTCGATCACAGGTTCGATCGAACACATGTACGAGGTTAGATCACCTGTTCGAACGAATCAAGCACCTTGGCGAACAGGTGTTCGACCGGCGTGTCGCGACCAGGTCCGACACGCCGCTTCGAACACGTGTTTGAACCAGAGGCCCTTCTTTGGCTACGGTGGCCTGAACCACACCCCAGGAGGCGCAAGATGGCCAAGGACAATGTCACCGAGCTCCCGGACGGGCCACCGGACGCGACCGGCCTGACCCCGCGGCAGCAGCGCGTCCTCAACGTGATCCGCGACTCCTTGGAGGAGCGCGGCTTCCCGCCGAGCATGCGCGAGATCGGCGAGAAGGTCGGCTTGACCTCCTCCTCCAGCGTCTCCCACCAGCTTCGTCAGCTCGAGGAGAAGGGATTCCTGCGCCGCGACCCGAACCGTCCGCGCGCGATCGAGGTGTTCCTGCCCGAGGTGATGGCGGCCCGTCGCTCGATCTCCTCGGGCGACGACAACGGCTTCGACGTCACCGGGTTGGGCGACGCGGCGCCCCAGGCCACGCTGATCCCGCTGGTCGGTCGGATCGCGGCCGGTGGGCCGATCCTGGCCGAGGAGCGTGTCGAGGATGTCTTCCCACTGCCCAAGTCCCTCGTCGGTGACGGCACCCTGTTCCTGCTCGAGGTCTCGGGCGAGTCGATGATCGACGCGGCGATCTGTCACGGCGACTACGTCGTGGTCCGCCAGCAGCCCACCGCGGACAACGGTGAGATCGTCGCCGCGATGATCGACGGTGAGGCGACCGTGAAGACGTTCCAGCGCCGGGACGGTCAGGTGTGGCTGCTCCCCCACAACGACAGCTTCGAGCCGATCGACGGCACCCACGCGACCATCCTGGGCAAGGTCACGGCTGTGCTGCGCCGACTCTGAGCTGCGCTGGTCAGGGTTGCGGCCCGGGGCCGAGCGGGTCGCGGGTGGGCAGCGGCCCGGAGCCCGGCGAGGTCGGAGCGGCCGGTTGGGGCGCGGCGGGCTTCTGGAGAGCCGGGGTCGGTAGCGTCCCGGCGTTCGTGGTGCCTCGGTGTGGCTCGGCGGCGGGTGCCGGCAGCGGCGTCGGCAGCACCCGGACCCGACCCGCCACCGGCTCGGCCAGGTCGGCAGCGGTGACCCGCCAGCGCAGCACGCCCTCGGGTACGCCGGCCACCGTCACCATGGCCTCGCGGTCGACGCGACGCCAGCGAGTGGCCACCACCCGGCCTTGATGGTGGAGTCGCAGCCGCACCCGGGCGCCCGGGTGGCTGCCGACAATCGTGACGGTGACCGTGTGCGGCGCTGCCGAGGTGGCCGTGACGCTCAGGTGCCGCGGAGCGGGAGTCAGCACGGTGCCCGGCCGGAGTTCCGGCTGGGCCAGCGGGTTCGGGGCCCGTTCGTTCGGGGCCAACGGGTTCGGGGCGGGACGTGCCGTCTGTGGCGCCTCACCCGGCTCCATGGCGCCCGGTTGGGCCGCCACCGGTCCCGGCCCTCCCAGCACCAACGCCACCGCGGCCGCCGCGATCACCCCTGCCGCCACCCCGGACCCCGCCGCCAGCCAACGGGATCGCCGCAGCGACGTCGTACCCACCTCGGAGACGGCGTCGAGACGGCGCACCTGGCCGTCCCCGGTGACCACCAGCGGGATCCGACGCTCCGGCGTCAACAGCACCGCGCGGATCGCCGGGCGGTCCAGGTCGACGGCCACCCGTCGAGCCTCGGCCACCGCCGCCTCGGGGATCTCCTCGTCCGGCCCGGCCACCCCCAGCGTGACTCCCAGGCCGTTGCTGATCACGCCAGCGGCATCCACCTGCACCGAGACCACCGGGTGCGCGGGCACCCCGTCATCGGCTCGTTCGTTCCGTCGCATTGCTCATCACCCGAGATCACGTCAGCCGCCGCAGCGGCCCCGCCAGCCTTCCGAGTGGCGACGGGACCGCCCAGTATGCCCAGCCGGAGGCCGGGCGACAAGGCTCAGAACTCGACGGTCGGGGGCGCCGTTCTGGCGGCCGGCGCCTCGTAGAAGTCGCGCCGGCGCACCCCTGCCATCCCGGCGAAGAGCATCCACGGGATGGTGGAGACGCTGGTGTTCAACGAGGCCACCTTGTCGTTGTAGTAGCGGCGGGCGAAGGCCAACTGGTCCTCGGTGCCGGCCAGTTGCGCCTGCAGGTCGGCGAAGTTCGCCGACGCCTTCAGTTCGGGGTAGGCCTCCGCCACCGCCATCACCTTGACCAGCGCCTGACCGAGCGCCGCTTCGGCGGCCGCCTTGGCAGCGACGTCGTGCCCGTCGGCGGCCTTGGCCACCTGGGCGCGCGCCTGGGTCACCGCTTCAAAGGTCGCCGACTCGTGGGCGGCGTAGCCCTTGACCGTGTTGACCAGGTTCGGGATCAGATCGGCCCGACGGGTCAGTTGCACGTCGATCCCACCGAGCGCCTCCTCACAGCCGATATCGGCCACCCGCAGCTTGTTGAAGCCCACCACCATCAGCAGTGCGAAGAGCACCACCAGAACCAGCACGACCAGGACAGTCCCCAGCAGCATCCGACCACTCCTTCCTCACCCGGCGGTACGCCGGCGGGCCCCCGGTGTGACCCGCCCCCCAACCTACCGACCATTCACGCAGCGCACCCGCGGGTTCCCCCGGTCACCGACGTCGCGTGGGGCACCGCGCCACGCACGCGTCGTAGGCTCGGGCCCATGAGCATCCCCGTCGACGTCGCCGAACTGGCCCGGACACTGGCCGACTTCGGAGCCGGCTACCTGCTCACCGTCTCACCCGAGGGCGCGGTCAAGGCCGTCACGGTGGAGCCGGTGGTGGACGCCGGCGAGCTCCTGATCCCCGCCGCTGGGCGCGGCACCGTCGCCAACCTGGCCGGCAACCCCCGGGTCACCCTCGTCTTCCCGCCCGGGCAGCCTCGCGGCTACACCCTGCTCATCGACGGCACCGGTGTCGTGATCGGCGACGACGTCCGGGTGCACCCGGACAGTGCGGTGCTGCACCGACCCGCCAGCCACGCGGACGGCCCGCCGGCACCGAGCGGCGCCTCGGCCGAGCCGTCCGGCTGCGGTGACGACTGTCGCCCCGCCGGCTGAGCTCACCAGGAGCCGCGGCCACCGCCTCCGCCGCCACCACCGCCACCGCCGGAGAAGCCACCCCCGCTGCTGCTGCCGCTGGAGGCTGCCCGGGCCGCGGCCTGGGCCGCCGAGTAGGCGCCGATGGAGGAGCGCACCGAGGAACGGAACGACGCCACCACGGTGTCGATCGGCAGGCCGACGGTCCGCCCCCGCCGACTGGCGGGGCGCTGGTCGATCAGGTACGCCGGGGAGGGCGGGTCCTGCCCGGTCAGCTGCTTGTACTTGCGCGCCCACGCCGCGGCGGCGCCGAACGCGACCGCGTAGGGCAGGTAGGCCAGGTAGGTCTCCTCGCGGGCCGCGAAGTCGAACCGGTCCTCGGCCGACTGCGTGGTCAGCAGCCGACGGAACCCGGCCGCTTCGGCCCAGACCCGACGACCCTCCTCCGAACGCCGGGTGCCCACACCGGGGCGCAGCAGCGGCAACCCGCCGAGCACGAAGCCGACGAACGGGACCGCCCACACCGTCGACTCCACGATCAGGCCGACGATGCCGGCGACCACGGCGCCGACCAGCGCCAGTACCCACAGCATCCGCCAGGTCTGCTCGCCGCCATGCCCGACCACCAGGCCGGAGGAACTCCCCCAACGGCGTACGTCGATGGGCAGCCCGGTGTCCAGCTTCTGCAGCCGCTCACCGCTCTTGACGCCACGGACGCTGAAGCTCTGGCCACTCTTGAGCAGCGACTCGAAGACCTCCAGCGAGATCGGGTCCGCCTTCCCGGTGCGTTCTGCCTCGGGCAGCCGGGTCACCGTCCAGGTGTCGTCGGGATTGAGTCGGAGGTTCACATACCCCAGCTCGGCCAGGTGCATCAGCGAGGCCAGCACCGCGTTGGCCGGCATCCGCTCATGCATCACGTAGTAGGTCTGCACCGGGCCCAGCCCCTGCGGTGGCGCATAGCTGATCGGAGCACCCGGCGACGACTCCCGCGAGAACATCGTGAACGACACCCCGACCAGCAACCCGAGCAGGCCCAGCCCCACCAGCACGCTGGCCACCTGCTGATCGGCCCCCAGCACCCCGTCCCAGGTCACCGGCCAGGCGACCGTGGTGCGGGACGGCTGCTCGATGGGCAGGTCGATCATCACCGTGACCGGGGTGCGTGGCGGCCGGGGGCCGGTGCTGATCTCGACCCGGTCGGTGCCCGCCCCGGTGACCTGGCACGGCGTACCTTCGCCGAACCCGACCGAGCAGCGGACCGTCCCCGAGGCGGCCGGGAGATGGAGCGTCACCGCGGTCGCGTCGGTGGCCATGTCATCGCCGCCGGGCACCACCTGCCAGTAGAAGGAACTACGGACCGGGTCGTCGGTGCCCGGCACCTCGGTGGCGAATCTCAGGTCCCCCCGGTCCGCGGGCCCGATCACGCCCTCGGTGTGCCATTGGACGGTGTAGGTGTGTACGCCGCTGGGCAGGGTCCGCTCGGGGTCACCGATCCGGGCCACCCTGAACTGCCTCCCCTTCTCCCAGGAGAGCTTGACCTGCTCCTTGTTGCCGTTGCGGCGGACCGAGTCCAGCTTCGGCCGGTGTCGCACCTGGGGGTCGGTGGTGTCGGTGACGTCCCACCACCAGAAGATGCCCCGTCGCCCCCCGGGCAGGTCCACCGCCAGCGTCTCGTGGGCGCGGAGTTCGCCGGTGTCGCTCAGGTGGAACTGGGCCGACAGGGAGCGGATCTGGGCCGGGTCGTGACGCGGCGTGTCGTCGGACGGCACCAGCGCGATGCCCAGCGGGATGGCGAGCAGGAGCACCCCGAGCACGGTCAACGTCACCGCATAGCCGACCAACATCCCCAGTGCGACCCGCCCGTGCGAGTTCCTCGACCCGTGCATGGGCCAGACACTACTGACCCGGTCCACCGGACGTCACGCAAACCCCGATCCGGTGCCCGGCGATCCCACCGGTGATCCCACCAGTGATCCCCCGGGCGACCTGGCCGCCGTGTAGGTTGCGTGTCATGAGGCACGACGAACTGCCCCCGGAACTGCGCGGCACCCCGACCGAGACCACACGACGTACCGGCGCGCCGTTGTGGACCCAGCTGACCGCCCTGGTGCTGATCGTCTCGCTGCTCGGCTTCTTCGTGATCTCCTACTTCGCCTGACTCAGCGGCGCAGGGACTGCAGGATCCCCACCCGGGCGCCGGTGCTCAGCACGGCACCGGAGTACATCCGCGCAGCGAGCCAGATCAGCACCGGCAACAGCGCCAGGCTGACACCGGCAGCGCCCCAGACCTCCCACATCTCGGGAGAGCCGAACGCCATCCGCATCGGCATCACGAACGGGGCACACAGCGGGATCCACGACAGCGCCACCACCAACGAGCTCCCTGGCTCCCAAGGCGCCACCATGATGCCTGCCATGTAGGGCAGCACCATCAGCATCGTCACCGGGCCGATGACCCCGCTGACCTCCTCCTGCCGCGACACCAGGGCGCCCAACCCGGCCAACACCACCGCGTAGCTCACGTAGCCGATCAGGAACCAGCCCAGCGACCACAGCGCCACCGAGCCGAGACGCATCGAGGTGTCGCCGAGCAATCCCAGGGCAAGCGCCGTGGCCACCCCCGCTCCGATGATCGCGACCACCTGGACCAGCCCGATCACACCGATGCCGATCACCTTGCCGGCGAGCAGTTGCCATGGCCGGACCGTGGCGAGCAGCAGTTCCACCACGCGACTCGTCTTCTCCTCGACCACCCCGACAGCGACCATCTGGCCCGTGGTCATCAGGGCGATGAAGATCAGGATCCCGACCAGGTATCCAGCGATCATCCGGCCGCCGTCCACCTCAGCGTCCGCATCCAGGGTGCGGACCTCTGGCTGTGCCTGGGCCATCACCGCCAGCAGTTGCTGAGCGTCAACTCCGACGTCGAGGAGTTCGTCGGCCAACGCGTGCTGCTGGGAGAGGGTGAAGAACATCCACTCCACCTCCGGCGGCAGGGTGCGCTCCACCACCAACTCCCAGCCACCGTCGGTGAGGGCGACCAGCACGTCGATCTCGCCGTCCGACAGCATCTGCTCGGCCCGGTCGAGGTCGTCCCAGGTCGTGGTCTCCACGGCCACCTCGGTGGCCTCAGCCAGCAGCGCCACCTCGCCCGCCAGCCCCGACACGGGTGAGTGGAAGCCGATCCGGGTGGGGTCGTCGTCGCCGAGGACGCGCATCAGCACGCCTCCGGCAACGATCGCCACCACGACGGCGGCCAGGCTCAGCAGGTAGGTCTTGCTGGTGATGCGGGTGCGGATCTCTCGCGAGGCCACCAGGGCGACCGCCCCGGAGCCGCTCACGCCAGCCCCGCGCGCCGAACGCCCGCTCCCCGAGTTCGCGCTCATGCCGCCTCCTCGTCGTCGGCGACCACATCGCGGTAGAGCTCGGTCAGCGACGGGCGCAACGGCGCGAACTCCCGCACGGTCCCGGCGGCGCTGGCCGCGGCCAACAGTCGCTGGCCGGCATCGGGGCCGGCATCGGGCACGTCGACGACCGTGCGGGACCCGTTCGCCGAGACCACGCGTACGCCGTCCAGTTCCGCCGCCCAGTCAGCTCCGGGGCCGTCGATCACCCAGCGGGGATGGGGGTAGCGGCGCAACTCCTCGGTCGCGCCGACCGCGACCATCCGCCCTTCCTTGATGATCCCGACCCGGTCACAGAGTCGCTCGACGAGGTCGAGCTGATGCGAGGAGAAGATCACCGGCGCACCCGCAGCAGCTTGCTCCCGCAACACCGCACTCATCACGTCGACCGCAACCGGGTCGAGCCCGGAGAACGGTTCATCGAGGACCAGCACCTCCGGGTCGTGGGTGAGCGCGGCGGCCAACTGCACCCGCTGCTGGTTGCCCAGAGACAACTTCTGCACCTCGTCGGCGCGGCGATCAGCCACCCCGAGACGCTCCGTCCACCGCTCCATCGCTGCCACCGCCCGCGACCGGCCCATCCCGTACAGGCGGGCCAGGTGCACCAACTGGTCGCCCACCCGCATCTTCGGATAGAGGCCTCGTTCCTCGGGCATGTAGCCGATCCGACGTCGTGCCTCGTGGTCGATGGGTCTCCCGCCGAGGGTGACGTCGCCCGCATCGGCAGTGAGCACGCCGAGGATGATCCGCATCGTGGTGGTCTTGCCGGCCCCGTTGGCGCCCACGAAACCGAAGATCTCCCCGGCAGCCACCTCGAAGGAGGTGTCCAGCAGGGCCGGCTTGCCGGCGTACGACTTGGTGAGCCCGGAGACCCCGAGAGTTCGCTCCTGATTCATGCGCCTATACAAGCAGGTAGGTGGGAACGGGCTCATCCGGTTTTCCCCTGAACCGACCCCGAGGCCCAACTCGACGCGGATAGGGCCCAACTCGACGCGGATAGGGCCCAACTCGACGCGGATAGGGCCCAACTCGGGGGGGGTCAGCCGGTGAGTCTGGCCAGCGCAGCCCGGACCACCGCAGGGTCGCTGGTGGGCCACATCGGCGGCAGGCTGGCGCGCAGGAAGCTGCCGTAGCGCGCGGTGGCCAGCCGCGGGTCGAGGACCGCGACCACGCCGCGGTCCTCGGTGGTTCGGATCAGCCGGCCCGCCCCCTGGGCCAGCAACAGCGCCGCGTGCGTCGCTGAGACCGACATGAACCCGTTGGCGCCCGCCTTGTCGGCCGCCCGGGCCCGCGCCGACATCAGCGGGTCGTCGGGGCGGGGGAATGGGATCCGGTCGATGATCACCAACTGGCAGGTGTCCCCCGGCACGTCCAGGCCCTGCCACAGGCTCAAGGTGCCGAAGAGGCAGGTGTGCGGGTCGCCGACGAACTGGGCGGCCAACTCGGGCAACTGCGCCTCGCCCTGCGCCAGCACCGTCAGGTGCGGCAGCCGCGCCCGCATCGCCTCCGCCGCGGCCTCGGCGGCGCGCCGGGACGAGAACAACCCGAGGGTACGGCCACCGGCGGCGTCCACCAGCGCCTCGATCTCATCCAGTTGCGCGGCACCGAGCCCGTCACGCCCCGGCGGCGGCAGATGCCCGGCGACGTACAGGATGCCCTGCTTGGTGTAGTCGAACGGCGACCCGACGTCGATACCGCGCCAGGGGTGGGTCTCGCCGGGCTCGCCCACCGGGGTGGCGCGGGGCTCGCCACGCTCGACCGCTGCCGGCTCGAGGGCTGCCGGTTCGACCACTCGCTCGCTCGGCTTCAGCCCGACCGAGGTCGCCACCGAGTTGAAGTCTCCGCCCAGCATCAACGTGGCGCTGGTCATCACGACCGTGGCCCGGGGCAGCAGCCGGTCCCGCAGTTGCGCCCAGACCGCGAGCGGGGCCACACAGAGCCGGTCGGGCATCCGGTCGCCGCCCTCGGCGAGCCACAGCACGTCGGCCTGGGAGCCGGCGGTCATCCGCGCACACACGTCGAAGATGTCGCTCAGGGCGGCCTTGGCGGTGGCCAGCCCGGCGTCCTCCCCGGGATCCTTCGGCAGTGCGGACACACACCCGCGGGCGGCATCCCGGACCAGCACCAAGGCGTCGGCCAGCTCGTCGGACACCGTGTCGATCCGCCCCGGGATGGTCCCGGCGACGGCGTCCCGCAACGCGTCGGCGGCATCGGCCAGCTCGTCGGCCTCCGAACCGTCGACGTGGCGTTGGGCCCGTTTGGCGGCCCGTTCCACGGCCACCACGGTGAGCTCGTCGGTGGCGGCCTGGGTGACCCGCTGGCTGAGCTCGTGCGCCTCGTCGACGATCACCACGTCGTAGTCGGGGATCATCGGGATCCCTTCGATGGCGTCGATGGCCAGCAGCGAGTGGTTGGTGATCACCAGGTGCGACTTCGCGGCCCGCTCCTTGGCTCGTTCGGCGAAGCACTCCACCCCGTAGGCGCACCGCGAGGCGCCGAGGCACTCCCGGGCACTCACCGACACCTGCCGCCAGCCCCGATCGGTGTGCCGCGGTGCGTTGTCACGCTCGCCGCTGCCACCCTCGACGGTCTCGTTCTCGGCCCATTCGCGCAGCTTCAGCACCTCGGCACCGGTGTTGCCGAGAGGCACATCGACCAGGGTGCCCTGCTCGTCGGGGACGCCGTCGCGGATCCGGTGCAGGCAGGCGTAGTTGGAGCGCCCCTTGAGCACCGCGTACGACGTCTCCTCGACGTGGCCGTCGACGGCGTCCATCAGCCGGGGCAGGTCGCGCTCCACCAACTGGTGCTGCAGGGCGAGGGTGGCGGTGGCGACCACGACCCGGTCCGGGTGCAACAGGGCGGGCACCAGATAGGCGAGTGACTTGCCGGTGCCGGTGCCGGCCTGGACGAGCAGGTGCTCGCGGCGGGCGAAGGCGTCGCCGACCGCCTCGGCCATCCGCACCTGGCCGGCCCGCTCCTGGCCGCCCAGTGCCTCCACCGCGGTGGCGAGCACCTCATGCAGACGACTCGGGTCAGGATCAGGCACCCGAGCACCCTAGGCCATGGCGGCGACGCGCCGCGCGCAGGCCGCGTCAGACGACGGCGCCGGAGTCCTGGGGGTCACGGACCTTCTTGACCTTCTCCTCCCGCGACAGCGGCCAACGCCGCTGCAGCAGGATCGCCAGGGGTGCGGCGGTGAACAGCGACGAGTAGGAACCGAAGGTCAGGCCGAGCAGCAGGGCGATCGCGAAGTCCTGCAGCGAGTCGCCACCGAGGATCGCCAGCGCAGCCAGGATGAACATGGCGCCCATACCGGTGTTGATGGTTCGGGGCAGCGTGTCCACGATCGCCTTGTTGGTGATGTCGGGGAAGTGTTCGGTGGTGGTGCCACGCCACTTCTCCCGGATCCGGTCGAAGACCACCACCGAGTCGTTGACCGACAGACCGATGATGGTCAACGCAGCGGCCAGGAAGACGCCGTCGATCGGTTTGCCCAGCCACGCGAAAATGCCGACGACGATGATCACGTCGTGGAACATCGCCAGCATCGCGGAGAGACCGAAGGTCCAGATGAATCGGATCGCCATGTAGAGCATCTGCGCGAGCAGCGCGATGATGAACGCGAGCAGGGCCTTGTTGCGCAGTTCGGTGCCGAGTGAGGCGCTGAGTTGCTCGTCGACCTCCTTGATCACGTCGACCCCGGAGACCTCGATCAGGGCGTCGTGGATGCGACGCTCCTCCTCCGCGCTGATCCGGGAGGTGCGTACGGCGATCTTGTCGTCGGAGGCGGTCTGCACCACCGCGTCGGGGAAGCCGGCGGCCGCCACGGCCTCGCGGGCGTCGTCGACGTCCATCGCGACGGCGGGCTGGTACTCCATCACCCGGCCGCCGGTGAACTCCACGCCCAGGTTCAAGCCCTTGATCCCGATGCCGGCCAGCGCCAGGATCACCATCACCGCGGAGGCGGCCAGGAACTTCTTGCTGTGCCGCATCAGGTCGGGGCTCTTGCGGTTCAGCCAGGAGCGCACCGGGCCGATCGAGCCGAGGCCGGTGATCGCCGGGCGGCGGGTGATGGTCTTGCTGCTCATCGCGACCTCGGTGAGCACCCGGGAGACCACCAGGGCGGAGATCATCGAGGCGATGACACCGATGGAGAGGGTGACACCGAAGCCCTTGACCGGGCCGGCAGCGAGCAGGAACAGCAGCCCGGCGGCCAGCAGGGTGGTGATGTTGGAGTCGATGATCGCGCTGAACGCCTTGTTGAAGCCGACGCTCAGCGACCGCTTGAGGCCGCCGGAGGGGTACGCGTCGTACTCCTCCCTGGCTCTCTCGAAGATCAGCACATTGGCGTCGATGGCCATGCCGATGGCGAGCACGAAGCCGGCCAGGCCGGGCAGGGTGAGGGTGGCGCCCATCGCCAGCAGGACGGCGTACGCGATCAGGGCGTAGGTGCACAGGGCCAGCGTGGCCAGGAAGCCCACCAGTCGGTAGACCATGATGATGAAGAGGCCGGTGAGGATCAGACCGATGATGGCGGCCTCGACCGAGGCCTTGATGGCCCGCTCGCCGAGGGTCGGGCCCACCGTGCTGACCTGGATCACCTCGACCGGGAGGGGCAGCGCACCTCCTTCGATGAGGACGGCGAGGTGCTCGGCCTCCTCGAAGGTGAAGTTGCCAGTGATCTGGGTGCTGCGGCCCCCGATGCCGACACCACAGCCCACCGACGACTCCGGTGCGGGCGAGGAGACTACGTCGTCGTCGAGCACGAAGGCGATCCGCCGGTTCGGGTCACCCTGCGGGACACAGGCCGCGTCGGCGGTCTCCTGCTGCCAGAGCCGGCCGCCGTTGGCGGTGAAGTCGATGGCCACCACCCAGGCGGTGGAGGTCTCCGGCTGCTGGGCACGAGCGCCGGTGATGTCGTCACCGCGCAGGAACGTCGGTGCTACTTCGATCCAGTCGCCCTGGTCCGAGCGCAGGATCAGGTTGCCCTCCGCGCTCGGCAGCGCCTCGGGCGCCACACTGGCCAACACCCGGTGGCCGGTCAGCTGGGCGGTGCGGCCGAGTACCTCGATGGCCTCCTCGGGATCTTGAAGATCCGGCAACTCTACGAGGATCCGGTTCTCCCCTTGGCGGACCAGGGTGGGCTCGGCGACACCGAGGGAGTCGACCCGGCCGCGGAGCACCTCGACGGCCTTGTCGGTGTTCTCCGCGTTGGCCTCGGCCACATCGCTGTCCGAGGTCTCCAGAACGATCTGGGTGCCTCCCCTGAGGTCCAGCCCGAGCCGGGGTGAGACGTTCATGGCGATGGCGGCACAGCCGGCCAGCAGCGCGATGACCAGCAGCAGTCGTGTGACGACACCTCGTGACATGAGCGACAGTCTCCCCCACTGTGCCAACTCAGCCGCACATGGGGTGAACTCCCCGGTGTGTCGGAGAGTTCACCCCAGAGGCAGCCTCCACCTGCCTCGGTCGTGGATCACTGGCAGGCGGCCTCAGCGGCCGGGAAGGCCGCATCGATCCCGGCGAAGTCGAGATGACCGATACCGCGGTTGGACCCGGAGCCACCAGCCATCACCGTCCGCGCGTGGATGGGGGTGCTCCAGCCGACGCCTCCGGCGTCCGCGAGGATCATGATCCCGTCATCGCACAGGCCGGTGATCTGCCGGGCGAGGTCATGGAAGGGAATGAAACCGTTCGATCCGCCCATGCCCTGGACGGCGGCTTCGTTCATGTTCTTGACGAAACAGAAGTGGGCTGACGCCGGTGCGATCGTCATCGCGAACGCTACGACGCCGGTCCCCACCAGAACTGCGATCTTCCGCATGGTGCTCAACTCCCTGGCCCCCCGTGTGGGACACAGAACCCCACGAATCTATCCCCGGCTCCGGCTGCTGACGATCGCAGACCCAAGCCGACGTTGTGACCCGAGAGCGGTTCAGACGGCGTACGCCGCCAACTCGCCGGCCAGGTCCGGGTGCGCCCTGCCGGTGACCAGGGTGCCCTCGGCGGTGTGCTCGGTGCTGGTGATCTCGCCGTGCTGATGCAACCGGTTGATCAGGTCGCCGCGCCCGTAGGGCAGCAGCGCGGTGAAGGTGACCTCGGGACGGGGCAGCTCCGCCTCGACCGCGGCCAACGCGGCCTCGATGCCCTCGCCGGTGTGTGCGCTGACGACCACCGAGTGCGGTTCGCGTTGCTGCAGCCGGGCCAGCACCATCGGGTCGGCGATGTCGGCCTTGTTGATCACGATCAGCTCCGGCACCCGGTCGGCGCCGATCTCGGCGAAGACCTCGCGGACCGCGGCGATCTGCCCCTCCGGGTCGGCATGTGAGCCGTCGACCACGTGCAGGATCAGGTCGGCGTCGGCGACCTCCTCCAGGGTGGATCGGAACGCCTCGACGAGCTGGTGCGGCAGGTGCCTGACGAACCCGACCGTGTCGCTCATCGTGTAGACGCGACCGTCGGCGCTGGTGGTACGACGAGTGGTCGGGTCCAGGGTGGCGAAGAGGGAGTCCTCGACCAGCACGCCCGCCTTGGTGAGCCGGTTGAGCAGGCTGGACTTGCCGGCGTTGGTGTAGCCGGCAATCGCGACGCTGGGGATGGCGTTGCGGCGACGCTCGGCACGCTTGGTGTCCCGGGTGCCCTTCATCGCCTCCAAGTCGCGGCGGAGCTTGGCGATCTTGGTGTTGATCCGGCGCCGGTCGGTCTCGATCTTGGTCTCACCGGGGCCACGGCCGCCGATGCCGGCGCCGGCGGCGACCCGGCCACCGGCCTGCCGGGAGAGGTTGCCACCCCAGCCGCGCAGCCGCTGCTTCATGTAGGTCAGCTGCGCCAGTTCGACCTGTGCCTGGCCCTCCCGGGACTTCGCATGCTGGGCGAAGATGTCGAGGATCAGCGCGGTCCTGTCGACGACCTTGACGCCGATCCGGTCCTCGAGGTTGCGCAGTTGGCTGGGCGCGAGTTCGCCGTCGCAGATCACCGTGTCGGCGCCGGTGGCCTGGACGATCTCCTTGACCGCATCGACCTTGCCGCGGCCGATGTAGGTGGCCGGGTCGGGCTTCTGGCGGCGCTGGTAGATCGCCTCGAGGACCTGGGAGCCGGCGGTCTCGGCGAGCAGGGCCAGCTCGGCCATGGAGTTCTCGGCGTCGGTGACGGTGCCCTCGGTCCAGACACCGACCAACACGACCCGTTCGAGGAGGAGCTTGCGGTACTCGACCTCGGTGATGTCGGTGAGCTCGGTGGACAGGCCGACCACCCGGCGCAGCGCATGGCGCTCGGCGAGGTCCTGGGCGCCGACGGTCAGCTCCTCGGGGTCGGCGTCGTCGTACCGGCTCGATCCAGCGTCGGCCAGGTCGTCGTCGCGCCCGGCGGTGGCGTCCTGGTCGTCGTCCCAGTCGCGGGTCGCCTCGAGTTCGGCGGAGAGGGAGAAATCAGATGCGTGTGTCATAGGTAATTCCAGAGTACGGCGCTGCCCCCCATGCCGCGAATCCTTTTGGCCCCGCGAAGTGGGGTTTGTGGCCCCCTCGAGGTGGGGTTTGTGGCCCTCCGAGATGGGGTTTGTGGCCGCGCGTCACACCTCGCGCGGCCACCAGACCCACCTCCTGCTACTTCGGAGGCATCCGGATGCCACCGTCGACGCGGATGACCTCGCCGTTCATGTAGGAGTTGGTGGCCACCTCGACGACCATCGAGGCGAGTTCCTCGGAGCGACCGAGACGCTTGGGGAAGAGCACCGACTCGCCGAGCTTGGCCTTGAACGCCTCGGAGGCCTCACCCTCGCCGTAGATCGGAGTGTCGATCAGGCCGGGTGCGATGGTGTTCACCCGGATGCCGGCCGCGGACAGGTCGCGGGCCACCGGCAGCGTCATGCCGACCACGCCGCCCTTGGAAGCCGAGTACGACGCTTGGCCGATCTGGCCGTCGAAGGCCGCCACCGAGGCCATGTTGACCACCACACCGCGCTGGCCGTCGGCGTCGGGTTCATTGCGCGACATCGCGGTCGCGGCCAACCGGAGGGCGTCGAAGGTGCCGATCAGGTTGATCGCGATCACCTTGCTGAAGGCGCCGAGGTCGTGGGCGGAGTCGAAGTCGCCGTCGCGGCCGATGGTGCGCTGCGCCCAGCCGATCCCGGCCGAGTTCACGAGCACCTTGAGCGGGGCGAGGGCGACGGCCCGCTCGACGGCGGCCTGGATCTGGGCGGTGTCGGTCACGTCGACACGGGCGAACTCCCCGCCCACCTCGGCGGCCAGCGCGGCCCCCTTGTCCTCCTGGAGGTCGGCGACGATGACCTTGGCGCCCTTGGCGGCGAGCTGACGGACGACGGCGGCTCCGATACCCGAAGCTCCGCCGGTGACGATGGCACTGCTACCTGTGATGTCCATGACAGCGGAGCCTAGAGGAACTGGTTCCACCCGTCGGACCGGGGACCGGCACTCGGGCCGCCCCCTGTGGGGTGCTGCTCAGAGCTCGACGACGCCCTCGGCGACCAGGACGGCGGGGCCGGTCATCAGCACCCGGTCATCCTCGGTCCACTCGATGCGCAGCGTGCCGCCCGGCACGTCCACCGTGTACGACGTACCCCGCGGCGCCTCGTCGGCGGCAGCGGCCGCGACCATCACCGCACACGCGCCAGTGCCGCACGACCGGGTCTCCCCGGAGCCGCGCTCGTGCACCCTCATCGCCACGTGGTGCTCACCGCGGCGGACCACGAACTCGACGTTGACGCCCTCGGGGTAGACCGACTGGTCGTAGGTCGGGGCCTCGGTCAACGCCCCCGCGTCGGCCAGGTCGTCCACGAAGGCGACAGCGTGCGGGTTGCCCATGTCCACGTGCACCGCCGGCCAGGTGTGGCCGGGGACGGTCACCTTGGTCTCACCGAGCAGCTTCGGCGTACCCATGTCGACGGTGATGCCGTCGGCGGCGAAGGTCAGCGTCTTGATCCCATCCCGGGTGGCGATCCGCAACGGATTCCGGGCGTCCACGTCCGCGTGCGTGGCCAGATACAGGCCGAGCACCCGGATCCCATTGCCGCACATCTCCGACAAGGACCCGTCGGCGTTGCGGTAGTCCATGAACCAGCGAGCCTCGCCCCGGGCGGCGACCGCGGCCGGATCGTCACTGGCGTCGGTGCGCACCACCCGGATCACCCCGTCGGCACCGATCCCGGTGCGTCGGTGGCACAACGCCGCAACCTGCTCGGGCGACAACTCCAGATCGCCCATCGGGTCGGGCAGCAGCACGAAGTCGTTCTCGGTGCCGTGCCCCTTGGAGAAGGTCCACTCGGTCATGGGTCAAGCCTAGGCGTCAGCCTCGGTCGCGCTTCAATCCCGGGTGCCCCTTGGCCAGCACCGGCAACAGGAGGCTGCGTGGCGTCACCTGGGCAGCCATCGCGCTGACCCGGTTGGCGGCACCGGGGATCACCACCTTGCGGCCCTTGGCCATCCCGGCCACGGCCGCCTTGGCAACCTCCTCGACCGGCAGCCACATCACCTTCGGCATGGCCTGGTGCGCCTCCTCGTCGGTGAAGCCGGCGGTGGCGACGAAGTCGGTGGCCACCGGCCCCGGGCACAGCGCGGTCACCGTGACGCCCGAGCCGGCCACCTCCGCGGCCACCGCCTGGGTGTAGGAGAGCACGAACGCCTTGGAGGCGGCGTACGCCGCCTGGCCGGGCAGCGGCTGGAACGCCGCGGTCGAGGCGACGTTGAGCAGGGCGCCGCGACCACGATCGACCATCCCGGGCAGGAACCGGGTGGTCAGGTCGACCACACTGGCCACATCCACCTCGACCATGCCGAGCTCCGCGGCCGGATCCGCCGAGGCGACGGGCCCGACGGTGGAGAGGCCGGCGTTGTTGACCAGCACCTCGACGCCGACCCCGAGCGACCCGACCCGCTCCGGCAGTGCGGCCCGGGCGGTGGCATCGCTGAGGTCGGCCGGAAGCACGTGAGCCACGGCGCCGGTGCCGCGCAGTTCCTCGGCGAGGGCCTGCAGTTTGTCCTCGCTGCGGGCGACCAGGATCAGTTGGTGGCCGCGCCGGGCCAACTCTCGGGCGATCTCGGCGCCGATCCCCGAGGAGGCGCCGGTGACCAGGGCGGCCCGATCGGGGCCGGGTGCGGGCAGGCTCATGCCGGCCACCCTACGGCGTCGCGCGCCCCGGCGTACCTCCTCGACTGCTGGCCGCCCGCACTGCGACTCCCCGGCCGGAACACCCTGATGTCAGGGGTTGCTGAACGTTGTCAGGGGTTGCAACACCTGACAACGTTCCGGAGTCCCTGACATCAGGGTGTTCCGTCAACGGCCGCCCGCACCTGGGCGAGGGCGTGCTCGAGGCGGGCCGGGTCGTCGTACTCCACCCAGTGGATCCGGGGGTCGCGCTTGAACCAGGCCTCCTGCCGGCGGGCGAACCGTCGGGTGGCGATCACGGTGCGTTCGATGGCCTCGGCCAGGGTGGTGTCACCGGCCAGGTGCGCCATCACCTCCGGGTAGCCGATCGCCCGGGAGGCGGTCCGGGACTCGGCCAACCCGCGAGCCAGCAGCCCCTCCACCTCGGCGACGAACCCGGCGTCGAACATCCGCTGGACCCGCAGTTCGATCCGCTCATCCAGCCGGGCCCGGTCGATCCGCACCCCGATCTGCACCGCCCCGGGCACGGCGTACTCCAGCTGGGGCAGGGTCGCCGAGAACGGGCGCCCGGTCAGCTCGATGACCTCCAGCGCCCGGACGATCCTCCGGCCGTTGCCCGGCTCGATCGAGGCGGCCGCTACCGGGTCGGACTCGGCCAGTCGGGCGTACATCGCCGCCACCCCCGCCTCGGCCAGCTCGCCCTCCAGTCGCGCCCGCAGTGTCGCCGAGGTGCCCGGGAACTCGAACCGGTCCAGCACCGCCCGGGTGTAGAGCGCCGACCCGCCGACCAGCACCGGGGCCACCGCCCGGCCACGCAGATCGCCGATGACCGTCCGGGCCAACTGCTGGAACTCCGCCACCGAGGCCGGCTCGGTGACCTCCATCAGGTCCAGCAGGTGGTGGGCGATCCCGCGCCGTTCGGCGACCGGGAGTTTCGCGGTGCCGATGTCCATGCCGCGGTAGACCTGCATCGCGTCGGTGTTGACGACCTCACCCCCGAGCGCCTCGGCGAGGTCCAGGGACAGGTCGGTCTTGCCTGCGGCCGTCGGCCCGACGACAGCGACGACCGGCACCCAGGGCTCCTGCACGCCGCCCAGTCTGGCAAACCCGCGCGCCCCGGGCTGGGGTGAGTCCCTAGGCTGGCTGCCGTGACGCGATTCCAGGTGGTGCCCGCCTCCTACGTCTACTGCCTGCGCGACGGCGCGGACGGGCCTGAGGTGTTGCTGCAGCTTCGGCAGCACACCGGCTACATGGACGGCCACTGGGCGGCCGGCGCGGCCGGCCACGTGGAGGCCGGCGAGACGGCGTACGACGCGGCCCGCCGCGAGGCCCGGGAGGAGCTCGCGATCGAGGCGGAGCCGGTCTTCGAGTTCTGCATGCAGCGCTCCGGCAACGCACCCGGCACCCCCGCCCACGCCCGGGATCCGGTCGAGGAGCGGATCGACTTCTTCTTCACCGCCCGGGTCTGGTCCGGGGAGCCGCAGATCGTGGAGCCGGCCAAGTGCGCCGACCTGCGCTGGTGGCCGCTCGACGCGCTGCCCACCCCGCTCGTCCCGCATGAAGCGCATGCGATCAAGCACCTCGGTGGCGAGGACCGCTACCTGACCTTCGGGATGTGACGCGATGGATCTGTTCACCCCGGTGGCCGACCAGTACGCGGCGTTCGCGCGCCAGGCGCGGCACGACTCCGCCTGCTTCTCCTCCTGGGCCGATCAGGTCGCCGCCGATCCGGAGCTCTGCGCGTGGATCGCCACCCTGCCGGCGATCAAGCAGCAGCCCAACCTGGTCTTCGCCGCCGCCCGCTGGCACGGCGTCCCCGCACCCGGGCCGTACGACGCCCTGCGCACCGCCCTGCTCGAGGACTCCGGCCCGATCCGCGCCACGATCGAGTCCCGGTCGACCCAGACCAACGAGGTCGGCCGGCTGGCCGTGCTGACCCCCGCGCTCGCCCAGTTGGGTGCGGAACCGGCGGCGCTGCTGGAGGTCGGCGCCAGCGCCGGGTTGTGTCTCTACCCGGACCGGTACGGCTACGACTGGGGCGGGCATCGACTGGCGGCTCCCCCGGGTGCACCCACGCTGCGATGTACGACGAGTGGTCCCACACCGCGACCGGCCCACCTGCCGCGGCTCGCCTGGCGAGGCGGTCTGGACCTGAACCCGCTCGACGTGACCGACGCCGACGCGATGGCCTGGCTGGAGAACCTGGTCTGGCCCGAGCAGGAGCACCGACGCCTCCGGCTGCGGGCCGCGATCGAGATCGCCCGAGCCGACCCGCCGCGACTGCGCACCGGCAACCTGCTCACCGACCTGGACGCGGCGATCGACGAGGCCGCCGCACACGGGCCGGTAGTGGTCTACCACTGCGCGGTGGTGGTCTACTGCACGCCCGAGGAGCGGGCGGAGTTCTCCGCGGCGATGCGCGCCCGGGTGCAGTCGGGTCGTTGCCGGTGGATCAGCTACGAGGGAAGCGGCGTGATCAGCGGCCTGGACGCCACCCCGCCACACCCGCACCACTTCGCGCTCGCGCTCGACGGCCGGCAGGTCGCCTGGGCACATGCACACGGGCGCACCTTGGACTGGCTCGGCTAGCCTCGCGCCATGACCGCGACGCTGCTCTGGCTGGACCTGGAGATGACCGGCCTGGACCCGGTCGAGGACCGGATCTGCGAGGTGGCCGCGATCGCCACCGACTGGGAGTTCACCGAGGTCGGCCGCTATCAGGCCACCAAGAAGGTGGGCCCGGCGCTGATGAAGCGTCGGATGGTGGGTGACTTCTGGGACGCTCACCCCCAGGTCCGCGATGCGCTCCAGGCCGCCAACCTCGACGGCCAGAACGGCCGCACCGTGGAGAACGAGTTGCTGGACTTCGTCGAGGCCCACTTCGACGCCGACACTCCGGTGCTGCTGGCCGGCAACTCGATCCACACCGACCGCCGCTTCATCGCGCACGAGTGGCCCCGACTGGACGCCCGGTTGCACTACCGGATGCTGGACGTGTCGGCCTGGAAGGTGGTCTTCGAGGGCCGCTTCGGGGAGAAGTTCACCAAGACCGAGGCTCATCGGGCGCTGTCCGACATCGAGGAGTCGATCGCCGAACTGCGGTTCTACCTCTCCAAACTGGCTTAACTGTGGGATCCCAGCCACATGCTGACTGGGATCCCACAGTTAAGCCGCGAGGGAGACCGCGCAGGTCGGCCCACACGGAGTCGGCCGCCCGGCCCAGCCACGCCGGTGCAGCAGCACCGCGATCCGGGCGGCGGTGACACAGGCCCGGTCGAAGACCTGTCCGTAGCCGATCCGCACCGTGCGCAGGCCCTCGACGGCCGCGTCCAGGTCCCGGTCCAGGTCCCGGTCCCGCTGCCGGGCGGTGTCATGGAAGAGCCGACCGTCCAGTTCCACCACCAGATCCCCATAGCTCGCGTCCCGATACGTCATCCCCAACGTGGCCTGGGCCCGGACCTGACGCACCGCCGACGGCAGCCCGTGGGCCCGCTCGACCCGGGTCAGATAGCCGTGCTCGAGCATCGAGCAGGCACCCTCGGCGATGTCGTCGAGCACCGCGGCGAGCCAGACTCCGCGCCGCGTCCGTTGCCGTTCACCCAGACAGGCGTGCAGGCGCTGTGCGGTGGTACGCCGGGTCTGCACCAGGCCAGCGATCACCGCGAGCGCCTCCAGGTCGGTGGCCGCCTCCGCCGCCACCCAGATGGCCGCGTGCTCGAGTCGCTGCCGTGGTGGGGCTCGGTGCCACTGCACCTGCGCGCCGAGCTTGGTCACCCGGCGCAGCTCGACCCCGGCCGGGGCCACCGGCGTCCGGGCGGACGGGACCGCCACCACGATCGGATCGGGGTCACGTCTGGCGAGCGCACTGCCCGGCCCCTCGATCGCACGCAGCGCGCTCCGGCCGGCCAGTGCGGCACCGGGTCCGGCCACCAGCACCGCAGCCCAGGCGCGCTGCACCCAGGTCAGCGGGCCGGTGTGGTCGGCGTACACCCCCGGGTGCACGGGCGTCCAGGCGTGCCTGCGGACCAGCCGCCGGATCTCGTGATCCGCAAGGCCGACGGCCTGTGCCTGCCGCCGACTGACCACACCCGACTGGTCGACCAACAGTTCCGAGATGTCCCGAGTCATCGGTCCATCCTGACCGACTCCGCGCGTGCGTGCAGCGCGAAGCGACCCGGCCTGTGGAGAACTCAGCCGCAGGCGGGCGCCGGTGGCAGCGGAGCGGGCACGCCGACGCTGGGGATGCCGAGCCCGACCTGGCCGGAGCTGCCGGTGGCCCGACCTTCCCAGGCGTCGCCGGAGCGAGTACGCCGCACCGACAGCACCGCACCGTCTGCCTCCAGGTAGTGCGGGGCGGCGCGGGTGATCTCGACGGTGACCATGTCGCCCGGACGTGGACTCTCGCCCGCCGAGGAGCCGGGGCCGCCCACCGAGGAGCCAGGCGCGAAGTGCACCAGCCGGTTGTCGGGCGCTCGGCCCGTCATCCGCCCCGACGCATCGTCCTTGCGCCCCTCGCCGGCGGAGACCAACAGTTCCACCGTCCGGCCGACGAGTCGCTTGTTCTCGTCCCAGGCGACCTCGGTGACCAGGTCGGTCAGCCGGCCGTACCGGTCCTTGACCACCGCCGGGTCGATCTGGTCGGCCATCGTCGCGGCCGGGGTGCCGGGCCGCTTGGAGTACTGGAAGGTGAACGCCGAGGAGAACCGGGCCTCGCGGACCACGTGCAGGGTCTGCGCGAAGTCCTCCTCGGTCTCACCGGGGAAGCCGACGATGATGTCGGTGGTGATCGCGGCGTCGGGGATCGCTGCCCGGACCCGCTCGATGATGCCGAGGTACTTCGACTGCCGGTACGAGCGACGCATCGCCTTCAGCACCGCATCCGACCCGGACTGCAAGGGCATGTGCAGGCTGGGCATCACGTTCGGGGTCTCGGCCATCGCCTCGATCACGTCGTCGGTGAACTCGGCCGGGTGCGGGGAGGTGAACCGGACCCGCTCCAGGCCGTCGACCTCGCCGCAGGCACGCAGCAGTTTGGAGAACGCCTGCCGGTCCCCGAACTCCACCCCGTAGGCGTTGACGTTCTGGCCCAGCAGCGTGATCTCGGAGACGCCGTCGGCGACCAGCGCCTCGATCTCGGCGAGGATCTCGCCGGGGCGTCGGTCCTTCTCCTTGCCGCGCAACGCCGGAACGATGCAGAAGGTGCAGGTGTTGTTGCAGCCCACCGAGACCGACACCCAGGCCGCGTAGGCGGAGTCCCGTTTGGTCGGCAGCGTGGAGGGGAAGGTCTCCAGCGACTCCAGGATCTCGACCTGGGCCTCCTCGGCGACCCGGGCACGCTCCAGCAGCACCGGCAGCGACCCGATGTTGTGGGTGCCGAAGACCACGTCCACCCAGGGGGCCTTCGCGGTGATCGTGGATCGGTCCTTCTGCGCCAGGCAGCCACCGACGGCGATCTGCATGCCGGGACGCTTCGCCTTCACCGGCGCCAGGTGACCCAGGTTGCCGTAGAGCTTGTTGTCCGCGTTCTCCCGCACCGCGCAGGTGTTGAACACCACGACGTCGGCGGTCTCGCCGTCGTCGGCGGCGACGTAGCCGGCATCCTCGAGCAGCCCGGAGAGGCGCTCGGAGTCGTGGACGTTCATCTGGCACCCGTAGGTGCGGACCTGATAGGTGCGGGGGGTGGTCATGATGACCCCTAGGGTACGACGCCGGGGGTCGCTCAGGGACATTCCGGATGACTGATGCGCCCAGGCACGGCAGGCTATGGGCCATGACCACGCAGACCATGGCGGCATCGGCCGCGCACACCACCGACCTGCGCAAGACCTACGGCTCGGGTGCCGCTCAGGTGAAGGCCCTCGACGGCGTCAGTCTTGACCTGTACGCCGGGCAGTTCACCGCGATCATGGGGCCGTCGGGCTCCGGCAAGTCGACGCTGATGCACTGCCTGGCCGCCCTGGACACTCCGACGGCCGGTGAGGTGGTGGTCGACGGGGTGGCGCTGGCCACCCTCAAGGACAAGGCGCTCACGAAGCTGCGACGGGAGCGGATCGGCTTCGTCTTCCAGGCGTTCAACCTGGTGCCCACCCTGACCGCGGAGGAGAACATCCTGCTGCCGCTCACCCTGGCCGGCCGCAAACCGGACCCGGACTGGTTCGAGTTGGTGGTGACCACGGTCGGGCTCGGCGACCGGCTCGGTCACCGGCCCAGTGAGATGTCCGGTGGGCAGCAGCAGCGGGTGGCGTGTGCCCGGGCGCTGATCAGCAAGCCGACAATCGTCTTCGCCGACGAGCCCACCGGCAACCTGGACACCATCTCCGGTGGCGAGGTGCTGGGGTTCCTGCGGCGCAGCGTCGACGAGTTCGACCAGACCATCGTGATGGTGACCCACGACGCGCATGCGGCGTCGTACTGCGACCGGGTGATCTTCCTCGCCGACGGTCGGGTGGTCGACGAGCTCGACAGCCCCGACCGCGACCAGATCCTGGCGCACATGACCGACCTGCAGGAGGCGGCGCTGCGGCGCGCCGGTCAGGCCGGAGCGCTGTCATGATCCGGCTGACGCTGCGCAACCTGGTGGCCCGCAAGGTCCGGTTGCTGATGAGCGCGCTGGCCGTGGTGCTGGGGGTGGCGTTCCTCTCCGGGGTGCTGGTCTTCAGCAACGGGCTGCAGGCCACGTTCGACCAGATCATCAAGGGCACCACCCCCAGCGGGCTGGTCCGCGCCGAGGGCAGCGCGTCGTTCAGTGCCGGTGAGGGCGGGGTCAGCACCGCCACCTTGTCGCCTCAGGTGGCCGCCGATCTCGAGGCGCTGCCCGAGGTGGCCCGCGCCGACGGGAACGTGGACGGCTTCGGGATGCACCTGCTCGCCAAGGACGGCTCGCTGGTGGGCGGCGGCGGTCCCCCGACGCTGGCGTTCAACTACGTCGACACCCCCAACCTGGCCGGGGAGCAGATCCTCGAGCTCAGCGAGGGCCGTTGGCCGACCGAGCCCGGCGAGATCGCCCTGGACGGCCGGGCCGCGGACAACGGCGACTATCAGGTCGGCGACCAGGTCCGGCTGATCGCTCCCTACGGGGAGTTGGAGCGCGACGTCACCCTGGTCGGCACCGCGGACTTCGCGGCCGGCGGGATGGCCGGTGCGGTGCTGATCATGTTCGACACCGCCGGCGCGCAGGAGATCTTCCTCGATGGCGCCGACGCCTACACCAGCATCAGCCTCACCGGCGCGGACGGCGTCAGCCAGACCGAGTTGGCCGAGGCCGCCGCAGCGGTGCTGCCGGACGGGTTCGAGGCGGTCACCGCCGACGTGGTGATCGAGGAGTCCGAGGACGCCATCGGCGCCTTCCTGGGCGTGATCTCCACGTTCCTGCTGGTCTTCGCGGTGATCGCGGTCGTGGTCGGCGGCTTCATCATCGTCAACACCTTCGCGATCCTGGTCGCCCAACGCTCCCGGGAGCTGGCACTGCTGCGGGCCCTGGGGGCCTCACGTCGCCAGGTGTCCCGGTCGGTGCTGTTCGAGGCGCTGGTGATGGGCGTGGTCGCCTCCAGCGTCGGCATCCTCGCTGGCTGGGCGTTGGCGCGTGGTCTGGCCGCGCTGCTCGGCGCATTCGGCTTGGAGGTGGCCGGCAGTCGGCTCACCCTCGACGCCGGCGTGGTGGCCGTCAGCTACGCCGTCGGCGTCGGCGTGACTGTGCTGGCGGCCTGGATCCCGGCTCGCCGGGCCGGCCGAGTCGCTCCGGTCGCGGCGATGCGGGCCGACTCGGTGGCGGCCCCGGGCAGCCTGCGCCGCCGCGCCTGGATCGGAGCCGGAGTGCTCCTGATCGGCGCCGGCTTGGCCGCGGCCGGTCTGCTCGGCGCGCCGGGCCCGAGCGCCCTGTGGGTCGGTGCGGCCGCGTTGCTGTGGCTGCTGACGGTGGCGGTGATCAGTTCAGTGCTGGGTCGGCCGGTGCTCGCCGCCTGCCGGGCGCTGTTCAGCCGGACCTTCGGCGCCCCCGGCCGCCTCGCCGGTGAGAACGCGATGCGCGACCCGCGCCGCACCGGCGCGACCGCGTCGGCGCTGATGATCGGCCTGACCCTGGTCTCGTTGATCGGCGTGCTCGCCTCGTCATTGAACCGGTCGATCGACGACCTGATCGACGCCGACGTGACCAGCGACTTCATCGTGCAGAGCGCGACGTACATGCCCTTCCCGGCCGCCATCGGGGACCGCCTGGAGGAGGTCGACGGCGTCGGCCCGGTCAGCCGGGAGCAGTGGGTGCAGGCGTCGGTGGACGGGGAGTCGACGTTCATCGCCGGCTACGACGCGCTGTTCACCGAGATCTACCGGGTGGAGATGGTCTCTGGTGAGCCGGCGATCTCCGGCCATCAGGCGCTGATCTCGGACAAGACCGCCGAGGACCGCGACTTCCAGCTCGGCGACCAGGTCGCGCTCACCTTCCCGGGCGGGACGCAGATCGACGTCACGGTCGCCGGCGTGATGGAGGCCAACAACACTCTGGCCGACGTCGCGGTCCCCCTCGACCTGTTCGCCGAGGCCGGCCTCGCGCGGCAGGACAACGCGGTCAGCATCCTGCTCGCCGACGGCGCCGACCCTGAGGCGGTGTACGACGCGCTCAAGGAGGCGGCGCTGGGGTGGCCGATGATCGGTGTCTTCGACATGGGTGACCTCGGCGAGCAGATCCGGGGACAGGTCAACCAGTTGCTGTTCCTGATCTACGGACTGCTGGCGCTGGCGATCGTGATCGCGGTGATCGGGATCGTGAACACGCTGGGGCTCAGCGTCATCGAGCGGACCCGGGAGATCGGGTTGCTTCGGGCGATCGGGATGACGCGGTCACAACTGCGCCGGATGATCACCGGTGAGTCGGTGGCGGTGGCGGTGCTCGGGGCCGTGCTCGGACTGGGACTGGGGGTGCTCTCCGGCACCCTGCTTCAGCAGGCGCTGTCAGATGACCTGACCAGCCTCGGGGTGCCGGTCGGACAGTTGGCGCTGTTCCTGGCCGTGGCCGTGGTGGTCGGCGTGCTGGCGGCCGCGTTGCCGGCCGCACGGGCGGCGCGGCTGGATGTGCTGGAGGCGATCGCCACCGAGTGAATCTCGATACACCGCCTCGTTCCTCGGCGGCACTCGATCACCGACCCAGGCCTCGATACACCGAGCCCTGGTGGCCTCGATACACCGCCTCGTTCCTCGGCGGCACTCGACCACCGAACCGCGGCACTCGACCACCGAACCGCGGCACTCGACCACCGAACCGCGGCACTCGACCACCGAACGGCGGCACTCGATCATCGAGTGGGGAACGCACGAGGCACCCACCACAGGTAGGCGATCATCCCCCACAACTCGACGAGCGACTGGACGACGATGGCCACCACGGCCACCTCGAAGCCGGCCGGCAGGGCCAGTGCCAGCGGCAGCACCACGAACGAGTTGCGGGTGGCCAGGGTGAAGGCGAGGGTCCGGCCTTGGGCAGGTGGCAGTGAGACCGCCCGGGCCAGCACCGAGGCGAGGGCGGCCACCGCCACCAGGAAGGCCACGAAGACCGGCACGATCGACGGCAGCACCTCGATCGCGTCGACCACGGCGTCCACCTGGGCGGCTGCGATCAGGAAGATCACCAGCGCCAGGAGTGGCACCGGGCCCCAGCGGAGCCGGTCGCGCGCCGAGGCGGGGACCGGTCCCCTGTCGATCCCCCACTCGGTGGCCACCGCCACCAGCAACGGCACCGCCACGACCAGCACTGCCGGCGCCACCTGTGCCGGGGTGAGTACGCCGGCCACGTCCGAGCGCGCGATCAGCCACAGGTAGCCGGGCAGCAGCAGCAGTTGCAGCACCAGGTTCACCGGGGTCAACGTGACCGCCCGGGCCGAGTCACCGCCGGCCAGGTGGGTGAAGGTGATGAACCAGTCCGTGCAGGGGACCAGCAGCACCAGCAGCACCCCGAGCCGGATCGCCGGGTCGTCGGGGAGGAACTGGACCAGCCCCCAGACCAGCAGCGGCACCAGCACGAAGTTGCCGACCAGGGCCACGCCGGTGAACCGCGTGTCGGTCACCGCCTCGCGCAGGTGCAGCAGCGGCACCTGGACGAAGGTGGTGAAGAGCAGCAGCCCCAACACCGGCCAGACCAGCGTCTCGGCGACCGGACCGACGACGGGGGCGACGGTGCAGACCAGCAGGCCCGCACCGAGGGCCACCAGGTAGAGCCAGACCTGCTGCCGCTCCAGCGTCAGCGGTGCCATCGTCCACCTCCCACTCCCCACGCGAGGTCCCATCATCGACCACCGGAGCCCGGCCGGGACCGGGCAGGTAACGGTTCGGACACTTTGTCGCGCCGGGTGATGCAGATCACCCCCTCGGTGAACCAGAGTGAAACGACGATCCATGACCGAAGGAGTAAAGGATGAGGAAGCTCACACGGCTCGCAGCCGCGGTGGCCGCCGGATTGCTGGCGACCACGGCAGCCTGTTCGGCAGGCACCGACGATGCCGAGGGCGACGGGGGGCCACTCAGCGTGATGGTGCTGGGCACCGGCTCCGTCGGCGGCACCTACTACCCGCTCGGCGGCGCGATCGCCCAGATGTGGAACGGCAGCATCGACGGACTCACCGTCTCCACCGTCGCCAGTGGCGCCTCGGTGGAGAACCTGGTGAACGTCAACAACGGCGACATCCAGTTGGGGATGGCCGTCAACGGCACCGCCACCCAGGCCATCAACAGCCAGGGTGCCTTCGAGGGCCAGGACATGGACTTCACGTTCCTGGGCAACATCTACCCGGAGGTGATGCAGATCGTCGCCCGCGCTGACTCGGGCATCGAGACCGTCTCCGACCTGGCCGGCAAGCGAGTGGCCATCGGACCGGACGGATCCGGCACCCAGGGGCTGGCACTCGCCATCCTCGAAGCCGCCGGAGCCGAGCCCGCCTCCACCTTCGCCGACGGTTTCGGTGATGCCGGCGCCAAGTTGCGGGACGGCCAGATCGACGCCGCGTTCGGCATCCTGGCACTGCCGGACGGCACCCTGACCGAGGTGGCGCAGAGCGTCAACGTGGTGATGGTGACCATCCCCGACGACATCCGCGCAGCGTTGGAGGAGAACGACCCGACCCTGTCCACCTTGGACATCCCGGGCGGCACCTACCCCGGGGTTGCCGGTGACGCGGTGACGGTGACCAACTGGGCCACCCTCTACGGTCCGCGCAACCTCGATGAGGACCAGGTCTACGACCTGGTCAAGTCGATGTACGAGCAGGCCGACGAGGTCAACCACGCGGTGGCGGCGTCGATCCGCATCGAGACCGCGCTCGACGGGCTCTTCGACATCGACATCCACCCCGGTGCCGAGCGGTACTACCGCGAGGTCGGCGCCCTGGAGTAAGCCGTTGATCGTCCCGGCGGTCGGGCTGAGGCCCGCCGCCGGGACGGTCGACGTCCCAGGCATCCATCACGAGGGGAAGCACGGATGAGCGAGACTCGGCAGGACCCAGCGGACCACCCTGACCACCCGGCGTACGACCCGGATCAGGCGGCCCGCGACATCAGGAACATGACCGAGGCCGACCCGATCACGGCGGTCGTCGGTCCGGTCCGCACCGAACTGCACGTCTTCTGGCGGGTGGTGGTGTGGGTTCTCGGCCTGTCGATGAGCCTCTTCCACCTGTACACGGCCTGGTTCGGGACGCTGCCGAGCATCGAACAACGAGGCACCCACCTGGCCTTCGGGCTGGCGATGATCTTCTTGATCTACAACTCCAAACGCAACGAGGAGAAGGAGAAGGTCCGAGGCCTCTACTGGACCGCAGGCGGCCTGGTGGTGCTCCTCTACCTGTGGAGCAGCACCAACATGGGGCTGGAGATGGTCGCGCCCGCGATGGGCATCCTGGTGCTGCTGCAGATGACCCGCTACGTCCGCTTCGAGGTGGGCGGCCTGCCGCTGCCGGACCTGGTCCTGGCCGTCCTGGGCGTCTTCTCCTGCTGGTGGGTTGCCAGCAACGCCTCGGAGTTCAACGACATGCTGATCCGCGGTTTCACTCCGACCGCGTTGGCGGTGGCCACCACGGGCACCCTGCTGGTGCTGGCTGCCGCGACCCGCGCGGTCGGGTTGGCGTTGACCGTCGTCTGTGCCGCGATGATCGCCTACGCACTCTTCGGCCGGGACATGCCCGGCTTCCTCTTCCACGGCGGAATGAACCCCAACCGGGTGGTCCAGGACGCGTTCCTGGGCACCACCGGCATCTTCGGCATCCCGATCTCGGTCTCGGCGACCTTCATCTTCGTGTTCATGATCTTCGCCGCCCTGCTGCAGCGCACCGGGATGGAGCGGTTCCTCACCAACCTGGCGTTGGGCATCGCCGGCGGCCGGATCGGCGGCACCGCCAAGGTCGGCGTGATCACCTCGGTCTTCTCCGGAACGATCACCGGCTCCTCGGTGGCCAACACCGTCTCCAACGGCGCCTTCACCATCCCGATGATGAAGAGGTCGGGCTACAAGAAGGAGTTCGCCGGGGCAGTCGAGGCTGCCTCGTCCACGGGTGGCCAGATCTGTCCGCCGGTGATGGGTGCCGCGGCCTTCATCATGTTGCAGACGATCGGCGGGGAGATGGTCTTCGCCGACATCATCCGGGCGGCGTTGATCCCGGCACTGCTCTTCTTCACCGCGCAGTTCATCATCGTCCACTACGTCTCGAAGCGGGAGGGGATCACCGGCCTGCCGAAGGAGCACCTGCCCAAGGTGCTGCCGTTGCTGGTCAACCGGGGCTACCTGGTGCTGCCGCTGATCCTGATCTTCGTGATCCTGTCCATCGGGATGACGCCGATGCGGGCCGCGATGTGGGCTGTGATCACCACGGTGCTGCTCAACATCGTGGTCCAGATCGTCTACCTGCTGCTCTGGGGCGTCGAGGGCTGGCGGCGGATGCCCGACAAGCTGACCCCCAAGGTGTTGGCCGATGCGCTGGTCGAAGCGGCCCGGATGTCGCTGCCGATCGTCGCGGCCACTGCGGCGGCCGGGATGATCTCCGGCACCATCAACAACACCGGCCTGGGCCTGAAGGTCGGCGACGGGCTGATCCGCCTCGGCGGCACCCTGTCGAACCTGATCCCGTTCGCGGACACCCAGCTCTACTTCGTCATGTTCTTCACCATGCTGGCGTGCCTGATCCTGGGGATGGGCCTGCCGACCACGGCCAACTACGTGGTGATGGCGGTGGTGGCGGCCCCGGCCATCGTCGGGATCATCAACGGCACCTACACCGACCTCGGACTGCCCGAGAAGGTCGCCGGCACCGGCGCGGCGTGGGAGTACGTGCTGATCGCGCACATGTTCGTCTTCTACTTCGGCGTGCTGGCCGACATCACGCCCCCGGTCTGTCTCGCCTCATTCGCGGCCGCGGGCATCTCCGGCGGCAATCCGCTGAAGACCGGCGTGCAGTCGATCCGGATCGCCATCTCCGGCTTCATCGTGCCGTATGCCTTCGTGGTCAGCCCGGGGCTGCTGCTGCTCGGCAACCAACCCACCAAGATCGTGCCGGTGATCCTGACCGCGCTGGCCGGGATCATCATGCTCGGCATCGCCGTGGCCGGGTTCGCCACTGTGAAGTTGGGTTGGCTCGAGCGGCTGGGCCTGACCCTGGCCGCACTGATGATGTTGCACGGCACCCTGGCCAGCGATCTGATCGGGCTCGCGGTGGGCGGCGTGATCCTGGGGTTGCAGTTCTTCCGTCGCGGTACGCCGGCCACGCCGGCGGCTGCGACCGCCTGAGGGAGCAAAGGCACCGGGGCGCGGTCCATGTGGACCGCGCCCCGGCGTCGTGTTCAGGCGTGTGTGCCTGAGGTCACTTCTTCTTGACCTTGCCCAGCAGGTCGGTGGCCGCCTCGGTGGCCTTGCCTGCGGCACCCTCGGCGGTGGCCTTGGCCTGCTCGGCGGCCTTCTTCGCGGCAGCGACCGGGTCGGCAGCAGCAGCGCTCGCCTTGGCCTTGACCTCGCCAGCGGCGGCGGCGGCCTTGGACTTGACGTCCCCGGCCACTGCCTCGGCGATGCCCTTGACCTCGTCGGCCTTGGCCTTCACCTGGTCCAGCGGGCTCTTCTTCTCTTCAGTCATGGTGCTCCTTCTGCCTTGGTCAATAACCGGAGTGACGGGCTGATTCTCACACTCTTGTCCGCCGATTGGGAACACCTGGACCGCAACTGTGGCCGCCCGCACATTCGGCCGGGTCGCGGCGTTTCCCCTGTATTCAGGCCAGATTCGGCGCAGCAGGACGTGTCAGCGTGCCGGCTTGGGGGTGACCCAGAGCCGGATCACGCCCTCGATCACCACGGTGCCGTCGTCGCGCACTCCGTGGACGCGGACGCCGACGTCGGGGTCGTCGCCGGTCCACTGCTCAGGGTCGGTCTCGGCCACGCAGGTGATCGAGGTGTCCGCCTTGGCGGTGTAGGTGACCTCCATCCCCTTGGGGATCCAGCGCTTGTCGGCGGGGATGCTGGCCTCGGCCAGCGCGCCCATCGCCGCCTCCAGGCCGTTGCACAGGGCGATCGCGTGCACGGTGCCGATGTGGTTGTGCACCGCCCGGCGCTTGGGGATCCGCAGCGAGGCGTAGTTGGGCCGGATCTCGAGGAAGGTGGGGCGGATGGTGGCGAAGTAGGGCGCCTTCTGGGCGAAGGCGGCCGAGAAGACCTTGTTGCCCATCGGGACACTGGTCAACTTCTGCCACATGGAGAGGACTTGGCTCATGGCCTCACATTACTCTGCGGTAACTTTTCGCGGAAGGGGTGCCGGACTGTGGTCTGGGCCACAGGTGTGAGGATGACTCCATGGCCAGGATGACCGCCGCCGAGCGACGCGAACAGTTGATCGGGGTGGCCCGCGGCCGCTTCGCCGAACTCGGCTACGACGGCACGTCGGTGGAGGAGATCGCTGCCGTCGCCGACGTCTCCAAGCCGGTCGTCTACGAACACTTCGGCGGGAAGGAGGGGCTCTACGCGGTCGTCGTGGACCGGGAGGTCAACGAACTGCTGGCCGCCGTCCGCATCGCTCTGGTCGGCGGCAGTTCACGAACCTTGCTGGAGCAGGCCGCGGTCGCACTGTTGGGCTACATCGAGAGCTCTCCGGACGGGTTCCGGATCCTGGTCCGCGACCGCAGCCCCGGCGGCGAGGGGTCCTACCTGTCGATCCTCGGCGACGTCGCCTCCCGGGTCGAGGGGATCCTGGTGGATCAGTTCGAGCGACGTGGACTGGAGCCAGACACGGCGCCGCTGTACGCCCAGATGCTGGTCGGGATGGTCTCATCCGCGGGCCAGTGGTGGCTGGAGAGTCAGCAGCCGGGACGCGAGGAGGTGGCCGCCCACCTGGTCAACCTGGCCTGGTACGGCCTGAGCGGACTGCACGCCTCACCCACCCTGCACACCGGCCACTGACCGCCGGTCCGTCGCCACACCTGTCGGCGACCAAGACTCTCGTGGTCAAGAATCTCGACCACTCTGGTTCAATGGGTGCATGAGGGACGAGGTGGACGAACTCGTCGAGGCGTGGGCCAGGGAGCGGGCCGACCTCGACCTGGCGCCGGTCGAGGTGTTCAGCCGGATCGGCCGGCTGGCGCGCCAGCTCGACCGGGTCCGCCGCGAGGCCTTCACCGAGCACCGGATCGAATCCTGGGAGTTCGACGTACTCGCCGCCCTGCGACGGGCAGGCGACCCCTATCAACTCTCCCCCGGCCGACTCATCCGGGAGACCCTGGTCACCAGCGGCACGATGACCAACCGGGTCGACCGGCTGACGGACCGGGGACTCGTGGAGCGCCTTCCCGACCCGCACGACCGGCGCGGCGTTCTGGTCCGGCTGACCCCGGCCGGCAAGGAGGCGGTGGACAGCGCCTTCGAGGCTCTGCTCGCCTCGGAGCGGGCCCTGCTCACCGTGCTCGACGAGCGGGACCGCGCCCGGCTCGCCACCCTGCTGCGGTCGCTGATGGGGAGCCTGCCCACCAACCGGGGCTGAGGCCGCCGCAGCGGTCCTGATCGGGCCCCTGGGTGGGCCTTCCCGGAGAACTCCTCCTCAGACAATTCCTCTCGGGCTGTGGGTTCCTGCCGCTTCGTGACAGTAGCGAGGGCAGTACCACCAGACACTGCCACTCCGGACGAGGTCTCAACTCAACGAGGGGAACATCATGACCATCAAGTACCGCCCCGGCTGGAAGCACACCAGCGTCGGCGGCGAGGTCAGTTGGAGCAATGTGCTGCCCAGTACCTACACGATCCGGGCGAGAGCCTACGCGGCAACTGACTGCGCTCCGCTGAATCCGTTCAGTGTCGGCAACTACGACGTGAACTACACGGTCACCTTCCGAGGATGAGGATTGCGGCCACGGCTCGCCCGCTTGCGGTGCTGGGGCTACTGGCCTTGATCGCTGCCGCCGGGTGCGGCACGCAAGCGACGGCGTTGCCCACCTTGGACGAGGACTCCGCCATCTTCGTGGGCGTCGAACCCTCCATCGTCACAGAAGTGCTTGCCCACCCGCAGGCCCAGGCCATGCTGGATGAGGAAGGCACAGCCGACGATGACAGCGGAAGCAGCGGAGAGGAGCGCCGCGACAGTCTCGCGCAGGGTATCGCGATCAATTTCGTGATGTGCCGCGCAACGGCCGAGGCGTACAAGTCGTGGTTGAGCAGCGGAGTCCGCCCCGCCACGCCACGAGTCCCGACCGTGGCGGAGCCGCAGGAACCGTCGTACTCAGACTGGCTTGACCTGCAGGACAGACTCGATGGTCTGTTCATGTCTGGCGACCCGGCGCAGGTCCGCGACAGGTTCCTGACCGGCGCAGGCTCCTGCGGTGAGTGGATTCCGGCAGTACCGGGCGACGTATCCGGTCCCACCATTGAGGACGAGATCGAGGACTTTGGGTGATCAGCACTCGCTCTCTGCTTCGGCCAGCAATCGTGGCGCTCCTGACCCTGCCCCTCTTGGTTGGGTGCACTGAGCCGCAAGGAGGTCCTCAGCAAGACTCACCTCGCCAGACTCAGCCCGCTGCAGGGGAACGCGAAGGGGGCCCTTCGCCGAGCACTCCGGGGCACGAACAATCCTCAGTCCGTCGCGGCGACTTGACCCTGCGCTACACGCTGGACGCAGTCACGGTCGGCAGCACCGAGATCGTCGTCACGCCCAGTGACAAGTTCGTGCTCCGCGCCGACAACTCGCTGCTCGGAGGCGCCGTGGCGGCGGGCCAACGAATCGGCACCGCCACAGTCCGAGACGATGTCGCGCGCGCGTTGCGCTCCGGCGACGACCCAGGCCAGATCAATGCCACCACCCTCGCCAACCTGGCGGCCCGCGAGGGGCCGGTCACGGCACCCGCCTCCGGGATCCTCCGGGCGGTTGGGTCAACAGCCGTGATTGAGTCATCAGGGATTGACGTGGTGGCCGAATTGTCGCCTATCCAATACTTGCGGTTCCTCTCGATGGAGTTCGAGGGTCAAGCCCAGGTGGAGACGGTGCTGGGCCCGCGCCGCGTTCGATGCGATGCCCTGTGGATCAGCCCATCCACCGGTGACATGTCCGAGTCGGCGTCCACGCTCCGTTGCCGCCTTCCCAGCCATGTGGAGACTGCGCCCGGACTGCGGTCGACCCTCACCGTCGCTGCCGAAGCGGTCACGGACGTGCTGCTCGCCCCGAACATGTTCATCGGGTACGACTCTGAGGCCGATCACTACTTCTTGAGAGTCGAGCGGGCGGGTGAGTTCGTGTCGGTGCCCGTGGGCGTCGGCCCAACCGATGGCGTGGTCCGAGTCATCTCGGGCGACGTTGCAGCAGACGATCGGTTGGCACTCCCCGATGCCGACACGGCGTCCCTGGCCGGTTCCGAGACCGACGAGGATGATCCAGGGGAATGACCAACGAGGTGGCCCGGCTCATGGGCGTCACAGTGACCTATCAGTCGGCCGGCGCGGCCATCCATGCTCTCCGGGACGTCGATCTAAGACTCTCCCCTGGGAGCAGCACTTCGTTCATGGGACGCTCTGGCAGCGGAAAGTCGACGCTCGTGTCTGTCCTCTCCCTATTGCGTAGGCCGACGACCGGAACCGTCTTCATCGACGGCCACGACGTCTCGCTGCTCCCGGCCAAGAAGATCGCGGACCTACGGGCCAGCCAGATCGGGATCGTCTTTCAGGCGTTTCATCTCGAGCCCGGGCTGACGGTGACCGAGAACGTCCTCCTGGCCTGGCACTTCCGGCCGGCGGGGATGGGCCGGCGCGCCGCTCGTGAGCGCGTCCTCGGAGACCTGGAGCGCGTCGGCATCGCGGACCTTGCTGGCCGGCGTCCCCACACTCTCTCCGGCGGCCAGCGCCAACGAGTGGCCATCGCCAGAGCCTTGTTCTCCCGGCCTTCGCTGCTGGTCGCGGACGAGCCGACCGGCAACCTCGACGAGAGCAACGCTTCGGCGGTCGGTGAGCTTCTGCTATCGCTGCCCGCCGAGCTTGGCACTGCTCTGGTCATCGTCACGCACGACCGAGCGATTGCCGGACTCGCTCAGACTCGCATGGAACTCTCGCATGGTCAGATCGCCCGCCGAGACAGTTCGTACCATGCGATGGAGTGACCTTGGTGCGGTTGGAAGTCTGGGCATGCGGCTGGCTTGGTCGGCCCGACTCAGGGTCTTCCTGTCAACGGTGCTCGTCGCCCTGGCACTGACGGTGTACCTCGTCGTCAGCCAGCTGTCTCGGATCGCCGCATCGGGTTTGGATGACGCAATCGACGCGGACTCCGGCGTGATGGGGAGCTACTCGATCGACACGAGGACGACCTTCGGTCTGCCTCAGGAGGTCTTCCTCCAGCGCGCGTTGGCAAGTCTGTCAGGGCTCAGTCAGAAGCCCATCCCCTACGTGATCGGGTATGAAGGGATACGCCCTGAATGCCCGCCCTACGACCAACTCGGCACTACCACGGTGCGATTCGTCTTCAACTCGGACGGCACGGCTTATCCGCTGCCCTTCGGGGAGGCGCTGCCGGTCAAGACCAAGGTGTGCCTGGCTGGCTCGGCAGTCCCCGGCCGAGCGGTCTACGGCCCTCGGGAAACTGCGAGGAACCGGTGGGGCGACGGACTGGCGATCGCCCCGGAGTATCAGTCGCTCGCCGCGCTGATGTCGGCAGAGCCTCGCACCTATCGGTTCATCGTGACCACCGGTGAGCGCAACAGCACTCCCGAGCTCCGTACAGCCCTGAGTACCGCGTTCGCCGAGGATGGGGTCCGGTTCGGTGCCCCGAACGTGTCCAACGACTTCCTCATCACCCGCCTCGACACGAGTGACCAGATCCGCGCCGCCAGCCAGGGCGTCAAGACCATCTTCGCCGTAATCGGTTGGGGTGTGCTCGGTTTGGGGGCGCTGGGTCTGCTGGTCTCTCAACTCATCGTCGTCCGCGATCGGATGTGGCTGTTCGGGCTTGCGATGGCGCTCGGCGCCAGGCGCACGCACATCGCCTTCCTCGTATGGGCAGAAGTGGCACTGACGGTCGCCCTAGGACTGCTGGGAGCAGTCGGCATCGCTTACCTGACTCAGCCACTAGCCAACGCCATCGCGCAATCAGCCTTTGGCACGAACGCGGGCCTTCTCAGCACCGGTGCACTGCCCGGGCTTGGCCTCGGATGCATGGCCACCTTGATGATCGCGTCCGCATGGCCTGCCTATCGCGCCAGCTCACAGGACCCGTTGGACGTACTTGAACCCAAGGTTGGCTAACCTTCGGCGCGTCAATCTCGCATGTGGCCAGTGACGAACGGCGCGCGCGGCACCTCCCCTCGGGATCGCAGCTCGGCCCGTCCTCGCTGCGGCTATCGGCGTTGAGCCGACAGCACCCTGTATGAGATCCCTAACACTGCAGTCCTCCGTGACTGTCGCCGCACTCGTCGGCGCCTGGTATGGCTCACCACTTCGCCGGCCCTTGCGACGGAAACTCGCGACTCCCGAGAGCAAACGGCTGCCCAGGCCCTCGCGTCGGAGTTGGATCGCGATCTGGTTGGCACAGTGATCGGCAACAGGGTCTTCCGCCCCGACGGAACAGTCTTCGTCGCCGTGGACGCAGGGATCTCCTCACTGAGCCGGTGTTCGGCTGGCCGCTTCTGCCTGTGGTCGCTCATCAACTTTCAGGGGTCGTTCCGCTACAAGTCTGGATCAGCCGTGACACACCGCCTGACCGACACGATCAGATCGATCTGGAACAACCGTTCAGCATCGGCTCGCCTCTAAACGAACACAGGCGCATCCTCCACTTGCTACGCTGCCGGAGGACAGAACGGGTCATTGAGCTCGGCCTATCAGACGGCATCGAAGGTGTACCTTGCATCGGGGGGATGCTGACCCTCGCAGACTCCTTCATCGCGTCGGGAAGGTCGCGATGTGAAGGAGTTGTTGGGTGGGGGGGGACGTTCTACGCCGACTACTTCGCCGACATGTTGCCCAAGGTGCACAAGTTCATCCGGGCGCGATTCTCCTCATCGCTGGCCGAGGACTTGGCCAGCGAGACGATGCTGACCCTGTGGCGGAAGAACATCCCTGCCCCGAAGAATGACGTTGAACTGCGACAGTTGCGGAAGCTCACCTACAAGATCGCCACTGGCCATGTGTCCAACGCCGAGAAGAAGTTCAGCAGGGAAGGCGCCGCAAACCAGCAGGGCATGCTGAGGATGATCCCCGGTGACGATCCCACCTTTGAAGCGGTCGTGCCGAGTGTCGTCGTCGACGCCCTTGCTCAGTTGGAGTTCAACGACAGGCAGGTCGTGAACCTCGTGATCGGAGGGTTCCGGACACGCGAGATTGCCGAGATACTCGGAATCACCCCCAAAGCTGCCTCCATGCGTCTGGCACGAGCACGCGAACGCCTCAACGGGCGACTCAGTCTCGGAGAGGAGGTTGAGGATGACATCACAGCACGACGGTGAGCACGAGGACTTCGCCGAGACCGAGCAACAGCTCATCGATGTACTCAGGGTCGGGTACGGGATCGAGCCGAGAGTCCTCGACCTTCCGCCCGGTGAGCAAGCAGGTGTGGACGGTCGAGCTGCCGAGACGCTCGCATCCATCCTCGGCTCACCGACCGAACCTGCCGTGCACGGCGCGACCCACCTACCGGTCGTCACCTGGCGCCGCTCCTTCGCGGCACTTGCCTCGGCCGCCGCAGTCGTCCTCCTCATCGGAATAGGACTAGCGATCTGGCCGCTGGGCGGCGACAAGGCCGTCTACGCCGCCACGCCTCCGCTCCTGCGCATCTCGTCCATCGACGATGCCGACTTCCCGTTGGCAGGGGTGCCCGCCGACGCACACCTGGAACAGCTCGCTGAACGTGCCGGGGCCCATCCCGAAGCATCCGGCTCGGGCGAGGTCCAGTGGATCAGGGCAGCAGGCTGGTGGCTCGACACGGACAACGAGTCCGGCACCCCGAAGAGCCGCGTGACTCCCGTCATCATGGACACCTACAGGCTGCCGGGGGGCGGCACCCGGATCGTCACCGCCAAGGGCACCCCTCTCGATCCTGACGGAGCCGTGGCCTCGGCGCAGGAGCCCGATAGCGGTGTCCGCACCGACGAGACCTTCCCGCCAGGACCTGACGATGCACTCGCGAGCCCCGACCTGCTGCCACGCAACCCTGCAGAGCTTCGCGCATTGATCCTCGGAACCACGGGCGAGTGCGCGGGCATCGAGGGCACGTGCATCGTCAATGCGATCCAAACATTCGGTCTCAACTCGGTGCCGTCTGCTGACTTGAGGGCAGCCCTCCTGCGTGCCCTCATCGGCGCCAACGACATGGTCTACGTCGGAACCGCACAGGACCGCCGTGACCAGACCAGTGAGGTCTTCGCAATCACCGATCCCGATGGCTTCCAGCAACGGTTCTTCTTGTTCGATACCCGAACGGGCAAGTACTCCGGCGACGAAACCGTGCTGATTCAGGACAGCACCGCACTCGACGTCAACGCCCCCGCAGTGATCGAGTTCAACACTGTCCTGACGCGGGAGTGGATCTCAACCAAGGAGCTTCCCCGCCGGGAGTCGGCTACCCGGTGACTACCGACGGTCAGGCCGCGTTCTTCCAGCAGCCCGGCAGAGGCCGCCGCAACGGTCGCCGGGACGCTCACTAGGCTTGCGCGGTGGCACATCTGTTGGGAGCCGAGGGTCTCCACCTGGAGTACCCCCACCGCGTGGTCTTCGATTCCCTGACCGTCGGCGTGGACGAGGGCGACCGGATCGGCATCGTCGGCCGCAACGGCGACGGCAAGTCGAGCCTGCTGGGGATGCTGTCAGGGCTCGTCGAACCCCACGCCGGCCGGGTCACCCGACGCAGCGGCGTGCGCTTCGGGGTGCTGAGCCAGAGCGACGACCTGGACGGTTCGCAGACTGTCGCACACGCCATCGTCGGGGACCGCCCCGAGCACGAGTGGGCCGGTGACGCGCGGGTCCGCGACGTACTGGCCGGCCTGGTCGCCGACGTGCCCTGGCAGGCACCGATCAGCACCCTCAGCGGCGGTCAGCGGCGCCGGGTCGCGCTGGCCACGCTGCTGGTCGAGGACTGGGACGTGATCGCCCTCGACGAACCGACCAACCACCTCGACGTGGAGGGCATCACCTGGCTCGCGGCGCACCTGAAGGCCCGGTGGCCGCGCAACGCCGGCGGGCTGCTGGTGGTCACCCACGACCGCTGGTTCCTCGACGAGATCTGCACCGCCACCTGGGAGGTGCACGACGGCATCGTCGACCCCTTCGAGGGCGGGTACGCCGCCTACGTGCTGCAGCGCGTCGAACGGGACCGGCAGGCAGCCTCATCCGAGGCACGACGGCAGAACCTGATGCGCAAGGAGTTGGCCTGGCTACGCCGGGGAGCCCCGGCCCGCACCTCCAAACCCAAGTTCCGGATCGAGGCCGCCAACCAGCTGATCGCGGACGTGCCGCCGCCCCGGGACACCGTCGAGCTCAAGCGACTGGCCACCGCCCGTCTGGGCAAGGACGTGGTGGACCTGCTCGACGTCTCGGTCAGCTACGGCGACCTGGAGGTGCTGCGTGAGGTCACCTGGCGGATCGGCCCCGGCGAGCGCACCGGCATCCTGGGCGCCAACGGAGCCGGCAAGTCGACGCTGCTTGGACTGATCGCCGGCACCGTGACACCGACCGCGGGCCGGGTCAAACGGGGCAAGACGGTGCGGCTGGCCACCCTGGACCAGCAGTTCGCCGGCCTGGACAAGATCGCCAACGACCGGGTCCGTGAGGTGTTGGCCCGGGAGAAGACCAGCGTCGCCGTGGAGGGCCGGGAGCTGAGCCCCTCGCAACTGTTGGAGCGCCTCGGGTTCCGCAGCGAACACCTGTCGACACCGGTGCGGGACCTCTCCGGCGGCCAACTGCGCCGCCTGCAACTGCTGCTGGTGCTGCTGAGCGAGCCCAATGTGCTGGTGCTGGACGAACCGACCAACGACGTGGACACCGACATGCTGGCCGCGATCGAGGACCTGCTCGACTCCTGGCCAGGCACTTTGGTGGTGGTCTCCCACGACCGGTACCTGCTGGAGCGGGTCACCGATCAGCAGTACGCCGTCCTGGACGGCTCGCTACGTCACGTGCCCGGCGGGGTGGACGAGTACCTGCGACTGCGCCGGCAGGCACCGGCCAGCGCACGCCCTGCCACCGGGGCGTCCAGTCCCCCGCCGACGGTCCCTGCCGAGCGCAGCGAGCTCTCCGGGGCGGCCCGGCACGCCGCCCGGAAGAAGCTGGCCTCGCTGGAGCGGACCATCGACCGACTCACCCGCCAGGTCAGCACCCAGGTGGAGCGGATCGCGGCCCACGACACCGACGACTACGCCGGCCTGGGGCCGCTCGTCGACGAGCTCGGCAGCCTGCAGGCTCAGCTGGCGGCAGCCGAGGACCAGTGGCTCGAAGCGTCCGACCAGGACAGCTGACTCACTGCAGGGCAGTTGCGCTTCCTCGTCCGGCGACTGGGGTGGATCCGGACGGGCAGCTCAGTCCTCGGCCCGGTCGCGCTCCTCGACTCGGCGCCGCTCGACCACTCTGCTGCTCCCTGGCCGTTGATCCTGCCCGGGCACACTCACCATCCGTGCTGCCTCGATCGCGCTGGCAAACCTCCACACAGGCGCCGCCTCGATGATCCCGCTCTGCCCACTCCGCTGCTCCATGCTTCTGCTCCCGGTCCCTTGACCCCTGATGACGTGGACCCGGCCCCCGATCCACTCTCGGGACGGTAGCCCGGCCGAGCGTCGCCGCCCTAGGGCCGAAGGACCCAACCCAGGCGGGAGCGACCGGCTCATTGCAGTGCTGCGGTCAGCCGCATCACGTTGTCGACGTACTTGGTGCGCGCGGGCCGACGGCGCCAGTCCGGGAGGAACAGCTCGGTGCTGAGCTCGCGGTAGCGATCCTCGACCTCCCGCATCCGGGCCACCACGTCGACACCGAGCAGCATCACCGAGATCTCGTAGTTGAGCGCGAACGAGCGCAGGTCCATGTTGCTGGTGCCCACCACGGCGACGTCGTCATCGATGGTGAAGTGCTTGGAGTGCAGGATGTACGGCGCCGGGTAGCGGTGGATCCGCACCCCGGCCTCCAGCAGCGCCTGGTAGTACGACGCCTGGGCATGGCCGACCATGAACTGGTCGGACACCTCGCTGACGAAGAGCTCCACGTCAACCCCGCGCTGAGCGGCCGTGGTGACGGCGTACAGGAGCGACTCGTCGGGGACGAAATAGGGGCTGGTCAGTGACACCCGCCGGGTGGCGGAGTAGATCAGCGAGGTGAACATCCGCAGGTTGTTCTCACTGGCGAAGCCCGGGCCGCTGGGGACGATCTGACCGACGGTCCCGGCAGTGGTCGCGGGTGGCGGCTCGGTGAGCTCGGTGACCTGGGCGGTCTCGGTGTACCAGTCGGCCGCGAAGACCGCGTCCAGGTCGGCCACAAGCGGGCCCTGGAGCCGCACCATCAACTCCACCCACTCCCGGCCGAGGCGATGGTTCCTGGGGTTGTGGTAGCCCGGCTCGGTCAGGTTGAGGGAGCCGGTGAAGCCGACCGCCCCGTCCACAACCACGAGCTTGCGGTGGTTGCGCAGGTCGGGGCGGCGCCAGCGGCCTCGCAGGGGCTGGATGGGCAGCATCCGGCGCCACTGGATCTCGGTACCTCGCAACCTCCGCAGCATCTGACGATAGCCACCCAGCCGACGTGAGCCGAGGTGGTCGAAGAGCAACCGGACGGTGACCCCCCGCTCGGTGGCAGCGACCAGGGCGCGGAAGAAGGGATCGGTCTCCTCATCCCAGGCGGCGATGTAGAACTCCACGTGCACGTAGCGTTCGGCGGCCTCGACCGCCCGGGTCATCGCGGCCAGGGTCTGCCGGTAGTCGGCGAGCAGGTCGACGGTGTTGCCGGCCACCGCGGGCATCGCGCCAAGGGTGCGGTTGAGGTGGATGACCGTGGCCACCTGGTCCGGGATCGCGGGCAGTACGCCGCTGTGCTCGGCGCGAGCCTCCGCGATCGCCCGATGGGCGCGGCGTTGCCTTTCGTGGCGACGGCGGCCGAGCGCGGTGCGACCGAACATGCTGAAGAAGAGGAAGCCGAGGATCGGCTGCACGAGGATGAGCAGCAGCCAGGCCATCCCCGTCGAGGGCTTCCGGTTCCCCGGGATCACCCCCAGGGCGATCAGGCGCAGACTGATCTCGGCGAACACGATCGCGGCGCCGAGCAGCACCGGCCAGGACGGATCCGACATGGCCGCACCCTAGCCAGTCATGCGGCTCTAGCATGGTGCGCCATGACGTGGCTGGTCCCGCCGGGCGCGATGCTGCAGCGCAGCGTGCTGGTGGTGACCCCGCTGCTGGCGGGGATCGGGGCCGTCGGACTGGTGGGCGGTCGGGCTGCCGCCGCGGCCGCCATGGTCGGCGTGGCGACCATCGCCCTGAGCCAGGGTCCATTGCATCGGCGATCGGTCGGCATCGCGGCGATGCTGCCGGCCGCGCCCGCGGTGGCAGCCTCCGTGGGCTTCACCGAGGCACCTGCACTGCTGGCCGCGGCCACCCTGGTCGGCGGCGGACTGGTCTTCGCCGTCGCGCAACTCCTGCGGGTGTCCGCGCCGGCCGAGCCGATCCCGGCAGCCCGGGCGTGGCGACACGCCGCGGTGGCTGCCACCGCGGCCGGTGCCGCGACCTGGCTGGTGACCGCGCGGGACATCCCGCACGGCTACTGGATGACCATCGCCATCCTGGCGGTGCTCCGGCCGGCCCGGGCCGAGACCACCCGCAACGCCCGGGACCGGGCGGTCGGGACGGTGGTGCGGGTCGGCATCGCCATCGCGGTGGTGCTGCTGGCTCCGGCCCCCCTGGTGCTGGTGGCAGCGATCGCCGGCCTGCTCGGCACGGTGGCGTGGGCGCTGGCCGGAGACACGATGCGGATGGTGGCCCTGCTGACCCCGACAGTGATCCTCGTCGGGTCCTCAGGAGTCAGCGGCGTGGCCGTGGAGCTGGCGGTCGAACGGCTGCTGCTCACCGGGATCGGCGTACTGCTCGCGTCCGCGCTGGCCGTGCTCCTGGCCCGCTCGGAGGCGCGGACCACCACCGTCGACCAGTGAGGTCAGTCGGCGTACTCGACCACGTGCGCGCCGGCCACCGGTCCGTGCGCGACCTGGACGCCGGGGCTGCGGCCGGCCATCTCGGCGGCCACCGCCCGGGCAGCCTCGGGGTCGGCGCACAGCAGCACCACGGTCGGACCGGAGCCGCTGACCAGGCCGGCCAGTGCGCCGGCGGCAACCCCGTGGTCGACCCTGGCACCCAACTCGGGGCGCAGGTCGACGGCGGCGTCCTGCAGGTCGTTGTGCAGGGCCTCCGCGATCCCGGTCACGTCTGCGGCGGCCAACGCCGCGAGCAGCGCGTCGGGGGCGGGGGGTGTCGGGTCGGCGTCGGGGAAGAGCCGGTCGAAGTGCCGGTACACCTCGGGAGTGGACAGACCCTGCGGGTCGGTGCAGACCACCCAGGCGAGGTGAACGTCGGTCGGGACCGGTTGCACGATCTCGCCGCGGCCGGTGCCGACGGCGATGCCTCCGAGCAGCGCGAACGGGACATCACTGCCCAGCGCGGCGGCCAACCGCAGTAGGTCGTCGTCGCTGGTCTGCAGGTCGAGCAGGCGGTCCAGGGCGACCAGGGCCGCGGCGGCATCAGCCGAGCCGCCCGCAAGGCCTCCGGCTACCGGGATCGACTTGGCGATGTGCAACGCCCCCGTCACCGCGACCCCGTGCAGGTCCGCCAGCGCAGCCGCGGCCGCGTGCACGAGGTTGCTGCCAGGGGCGACCGGGACGTCGGAGACGTCGACCCCGCCCAGCCCGGTGAGGGTGACGCCGAGCTCGGCGGCCGCGGTGGCGGTCACGTCGTCGTGCAGGCCGATGGTGGTGTAGACGGTGTGCAGGGGGTGATACCCATCCGGCCGCGGGGCCCCGACCCCCAGGTGCAGGTTCACCTTCGCGGCGGCGCGCACGGTGATGCTTGTCATCGCTGCCCTCCGGGGAGTCCCTCGGCGATCCTGGCGAAGTCGGTGATCGTCAGCTGCTCACCGCGGGTCAGCGGGTCGACGCCGGCCGCGGTCAGGGCGGCAGCCGTGGCCTCCGCGGAGCCGAAGAGATCCCTGAGCGCACCCCTGAGCGCCTTGCGGCGGTGCGCGAAGGCGGCGTCGACGACGGCGAACACCTGCTCCTTGGTGGCAGTGGTGTCCGGCGGCGGCCGGTGCGTCCAGGCGACCAGGCCCGAGTCGACGTTGGGGGCCGGCCAGAAGACGTTGCGGCCGATGGCCCCGGCCCTGCGGACCTCCGCGTACCAGGCGGCCTTGACCGACGGGATGCCGTAGGTGCGTGAACCGGGCGCGGCGGCGAGCCGGTCGGCCACCTCGGCCTGCACCATCACCAGACCGTGCCGCAGTGACGGCAGCAGTCCCATCAGGTGCAGCAGCACCGGCACCGAGACGTTGTAGGGCAGGTTGGCGACCAGCGCGGTCGGCGGCGGCCCGGGGATCTCGGTCACCCTGAGGGCGTCGGCGTGGACGACCCGGAACCCGGCCGCGCGATCGCCGGCGTACTCGGCGACGGTGGCCGGCAACCGGTCCGCAAGGAGTCCGTCCAACTCGATCGCCGTCACCCGCGGCGTGACCTCGAGCAGGGCGAGGGTGAGCGAGCCGAGGCCGGGACCGACCTCCAGCACCACATCGTCGGCGGTGACGGCGGAGTCTCGGACGATCCGCCGCACGGTGTTGGCATCGATCACGAAGTTCTGCCCCCGCTGTTTGGTGGGGCGCAGCTCGAGCTCGGCTGCCAGCGCACGGACCTCGGCGGGACCGAGCAGGCGGACCAGGGACATGCGGGTCACCCTATGCAAGACCGACCGCAGAAATGCGACCGGCCGACACCCGCAGGTGTCGGCCGGTCGGACGTGAACGCGTCAGCGCAGGCCCAGCTTGCGCGAGCAGGCGGGCCACTGGCCCCAGCCGGCCCGGGCCTGCAGGATCTGGCCACGCTTGATCTGCTCCGCGCGGCTGTGCTGGTGCGGGTAGCCGGTGCCACCCACCGCACGCCAGGTGGAGAGGCTGAACTGCAGGCCACCGTAGTAGCCGTTGCCGGTGTTGATGTTCCAGCGGCCACCGGACTCACACTGGGCGAGGCGGTCCCACACGGTGTTGCCCGAGTACGACGGGGCGGGGCGCGACTTGGTGCCGACGCTGACCACCTGGTCGACGGCCTCCTTGGTGATCTCGGAGGCCAGCTCGACGCGACGGACGATCTCGCCGTTCACGATCCGGAGCCGGTAGGTGACGTTGCGCAGGCCGGTCTCGCCGGACTTCAGCACGGTCTTCTCGTCGGTGAAGCGGGAGTCGTCACGCTCGGTCACGGTGCCGAACTTCACGACCTCGTCGCTGATGTCCCGGGTGACGACGCGGATCCGGTTGACGGCGACCTCGCCGCCCTCGGGCAGTGCCTCGTCCAGAGCCGGCACGACCTCGTCGCGCCTGCCCAGCTCGATGTCGAGCTCGTCGAGGACATCGGCCACGGTGAGTGCCGGGAGGACGTGCTCCTCGGCCTCGCCGGCGCCGACGGTGACGACGAACGTCTTGGGGGTCTTGACCTCGAGGGAGAGACCATCCCGGCCGATCGCGGCACTCCGGCTCGCCGACAGGGCGGCGCGACCGTAGCGGCGGCCGATCTCGTTCAGGGCGGTGTCGACGTCCAGCGCGGTCACCCAGTGGGTCTGCGCCTCCCCGTCGACGACCAGTTCAAGTTCGCGGGCGAACCGGACAGTGACTCGGGATCCTGGCTCGATGGCCTCGTCGAGGCCGGGGGCGACGACGTCGCGGGCGGTGAGCTCGAGGCCCTGGGACTGCAGCAGGTCACCGACGGTGGTGCCGAAGGTGGTGACCGTACGGGCCTCGCCGTCGACGTTCAGGGTCACCTTGGTGCCCAACATCGAGTAGCCGAGGGTGGTGCCGACCACTGCCAGGGTCACTGCGGTGATGACGGCGCCCAGCGCCCGCTTGCTGCTGATGACTCGTGCGATATCGGTGCGCACACATTTCCGTTCGTCGTACTCCCCGGGCCATGGGAGAGGGTTCAAGTCTTCCGAGACTCTGCCATTCCCGGCCAACAGTCACAAGACGATACGGACTTCCTCCCGTGATGCGAAACTGAAGTTGGCCCATGTCACACCCGGTGTGAGCCGGGTCGCAGCCGGAACCGCGGGCTCTCGGGGTGGTTCTGGGCCGCCCTCAGAGACGCGGAACGCCCCGCCCCGGGGTCGCCGGGACGGGGCGTCCTACCGCAGTTCGCGCCCGTGGTTGCCGTGGTTACAGCAGACCGACCTTCTCCAGCAGCGCCTGGGTCTCCTCGAGGGTGTCGAGGTCGTTGAGGTCCAGGCGGGCCCCGGCGATGTCGGCCAGGGAGCCGGTGTCGTGGACGGTGCTGGAGACCCCGTCGATCACCGGGAACTCGGCGGTGGAGTCGACGAAGTACTGCTGCGCCTGCTCGGACAGCAGGAACGCGACCGCCTTGTTGGCCAACTCGACGTTGTCGCTGGCAGCGAGCACGCCGGCGCCGGCGATGTTGATCAGCGCGCCGGGGTCGTCGGAGTTGAGGTAGTGCACCTTGGCGTTCATGTTCTCGGCGCCCAGCTCGGCAGCCATCGGGAACCAGTAGTAGTGGTTGATCAGACCGACGGCCACCTCACCGTTGTTGACGGCTTCGAGCACTACCCCGTTCTTCTCGTAACCGACCGGGTCGAGGTCGGCGAACTCGGTGAGCCACTGCTCGGCGCCGTCCTCACCGCGCATCACCCGCAGGGCGGTGACGAAGGACATCCAACTGGCGTTGGTCGGCGCGTAGCCGATCCGGCCGCGGTACCGCTCGTCGAGCAGGTCGTCGATCGAGTCGACGCCGGCGACCTCGGGGGCGTCGTCGTTGTACACGAGCACCCGGGCACGCGCCGAGGTGGAGACCCAGCGACCGCCGGCGTCACGGAACTCCTTGCCGGTCAGTTCGAGCACGTCCTGGGGCAGTTCGGTCAGCAGCCCGGCCTTGGCGAGCGCGCCCAGCGCTCCCGCGTCCTGGCTGAAGAACAGGTCGGCAGGGGTGCGGTCGCCCTCCTCGAGCAGTTGGGCGGCCAGCTCGGCGGTGTCGGCGTACCGGATCTCGACGGGCACGCCGACGGCGGCCTCCAGGTCCTCCAGCAGCGGGCCGACGAGGCTCTCGTTGCGGCCCGAGTAGATGACCAGCGGCTGCTGCTCCTCGGAGGTGGTCGGGGTCCCGGTGCCGTTGGCCTCCGACTCCGCGTCGGTGCCGCAGGCGGCCAGACCGGCGATCAGGGCCGCCGCCGCGGCGACGCCCAGGATGCGACGAGTGCGCATGGTGTAGCTCCTAAGGTGGATTGAGGTGAGGCTCACCTTACATTGATCAGGTAAGGCTGTCCTTATCCGGCCCCGTGATCTGGGTCACCGAGGCCGCGGTGCGCGACGCCGCGACTGTGCGTGCAGGCACTGCCGGCAGGTAGGCTTGCCCGGGCCCGTCGGGCCTCCCCACTCTTTTCGACCGGAAGGCCGGCGCAGCACCATGACCACCACCAAGAGCGCGAACCTGCGCAATGTCGCGATCGTCGCTCACGTCGACCACGGCAAGACCACCCTCGTCGACGCGATGCTGCACCAGGCCGGCGCGTTCACCGCCCACGAGGCCGAGGGTGTCGCAGACCGGGTGATGGACTCTGGTGACCTGGAGCGGGAGAAGGGCATCACCATCCTCGCCAAGAACACCGCGATCCGGTACCGCGACCTCACCATCAACATCATCGACACCCCCGGCCACGCCGACTTCGGCGGCGAGGTCGAGCGAGGCCTGTCGATGGTGGACGGCATCGTGCTGCTCGTCGACGCCTCCGAGGGTCCGCTCCCCCAGACCCGGTTCGTGCTCCGCAAGGCACTCAACGCCGACCTGCCCGTGGTGCTGGTGGTCAACAAGGTCGACCGCCCCGACGCCCGGATCGCCGAAGTGGTGGACGAGACCTACGAGCTCTTCATGGACCTGCTCGACGAGCACCACAGCGACGCGGCGCTGGACTTCCCGATCGTCTACGCCTCCGCCAAGGCCGGCCGGGCCTCCACCAACGTCCCCGACAACGGCGGGCTGCCCGACGCCGAGGACCTGGAGCCGCTGTTCCGGACCATCCTGGAGACCGTCCCGGCGCCCCAGTACGTCGAGGGCGCCCCGCTGCAGGCCCACGTGACCAACCTCGACGCATCCCCCTTCCTGGGTCGACTGGCGCTGCTGCGGATCCACCAGGGCACCCTGCGCAAGGGCCAGACGGTCGCCTGGATGCGTCGCGACGGCGATATCAAGAACGTCAAGATCACCGAACTACTGATCACCGAGGGCCTGGAGCGCAAGCCCGGCGAGCTCGCCGGGCCCGGTGACATCGTCGCGGTGGCCGGCATCGAGGACATCATGATCGGCGAGACGCTCGCCGACCCGGAGAACCCCAAGGCGCTGCCACTGATCCATGTCGACGAGCCGGCGATCTCGATGACGATCGGCACCAATACCTCCCCGCTGGTGGGTCGGGTCAAGGGCGCCAAGGTCACCGCCCGACTGGTCAAGGACCGGCTGGACTCCGAACTGGTCGGCAATGTGTCGCTGCGAGTGCTGCCCACCGACCGGCCGGACGCGTGGGAGGTGCAGGGCCGCGGCGAGCTGGCGCTGGCGATCCTGGTGGAGCAGATGCGCCGGGAGGGCTTCGAGCTCACCGTCGGCAAGCCGCAGGTGGTCACCAAGGAGGTCGACGGCAAGCTGCACGAACCGATGGAGCGGCTCACCATCGACGCCCCCGAGGAGTACCTCGGCACCATCACCGAACTGCTGGCACACCGCCGCGGCCGGATGGAGCAGATGACCAACCACGGCACCGGTTGGGTGCGGATGGAGTTCGTCGTCCCGGCTCGTGGCCTGATCGGCTTCCGTACGCAGTTCCTCACCGAGACCCGGGGCACCGGCATCGCCCACCACATCTTCGAGGCCTACGAGCCGTGGGCCGGCGAGATCCGGGCCCGCAACTCCGGCTCGCTGGTGGCCGACCGCGCCGGCGCCGCCACGGCGTACGCGATGACCTCGCTGCAGGAGCGCGGCGTGATGTTCCTCGAGCCCGGCACCGAGGTGTACGAGGGCATGATCGTCGGCGAGAACTCCCGCGCCGAGGACATGGACGTGAACATCACCAAGGAGAAGCAGCAGACCAACATCCGGTCGGCCACCTCCGACAACTTCGAGAAGCTGATCCCGCCGCGCAAGCTGTCGCTGGAGCAGTGCCTGGAGTTCTGCCGCGGCGACGAGTGCGTCGAGGTCACTCCGGAGTCCGTGCGGATCCGCAAGCTGATCCTGGACAGCAACGAGCGCGCCAAGATCTCCGCCCGCGCCCGCCGCGAGAACCGCTGAGATGGCTTGACGTGTGCTGAGGTCGCACCTGGTGCGACCTCAGCACATCGTTAAGCGTTATCCACAGCTCACCTCGGCAGGGCTGGTAGCGGCCGGCCAATCGTGGCACGGTCACGCCCATGCGCTTCGAGCTCGGGCATCCCGATGTCGCACACCTGCTCCGGTGGGTGCAGGACGGTGTCGTCGCGCGCCGGCAGTTGCTTGATCTGGGCGCCACCGCCAGTGACATCGAGCGACTGCTGCGCCGGCGAGAGTTGGTGGTCGCCCATCCTGGCGTCTACCTCAACCACACCGGTGTTCCGTCGCGCGCACAACGTGAGTGGATCGCGGTCCAGTCAGCCTGGCCCGCAGCACTCGCCTTCGACTCCGCCCTGCCCGCACCGTCATCACCCGTCATCCAGGTAGCGGTCGCATCGGGCCGCCGACTGCAGATGCCCGAGAGATCAGTGGTACGACGGATGGCGCGGCTCGACGAACGGGTCGACTGGCGCCGCTCCCCACCACGGGTGCACCTCGAGCACGCGACCGTCGACGTGGTCAGCGAACTCATCGCGCGGGACCGGGTCGCCGACGCCTACGCCCGGCTCACCGAGATCATGCACTCGCGGCAGACCAGCACGGCTCACGTGCGTGACGCGCTGGCCATCAGGCGACGGATACCAGGGCGATCCGTGCTGGAGGAGATGCTCGCAGATCTCGAGGAGGGCGTCTGCTCGGTCCTGGAGCGGGGGTATCTCCACCGCGTCGAGCGCGCCCACGCCCTCCCCCGCGGCGTGAGACAGCGCGCGAGCACAGCCACTGGGCGTCGCACAGCCACTGGGCGTCGTACTGTGCAGGATGTGCGCTACGAGCGGTACGGCGTGATCGTGGAACTCGACGGGCGCGCCCACCACGACTCAGCCCGGGCACGGGACCGCGACGCGCTGCGTGACCTGGCCGAGCTCGCGGTCGACGGCGCGCTCACCGCCCGGATCACCTACGGGCTGGTCTTCGCCGAGCAGTGCCGGACGGCCACCTGGATCGGTTCACTGCTCGGGCGGCGCGGCTGGACGGGCCGAGTGTCACCCTGTGCCGAGTGTGCGTGACGTGTGCCGAGTGTGCGTGACGGGCGCTGAGTGCGCTTGAGATGTGCTGGGCTCGCACCTGGTGCGACCTGGGCGCATCCTTGACCGCTCCCACGTGCACAATGCAACCGTGCACCACGCGATCACGGCCACCAGACGATGAGTCAGGACCGGTGGCAGTTCACCACGCTGGCCACCATCGGCACCGTGGCCGCCGTGGTCAGCAGCCTCGGCGCGCCGCTGGTGCCCAGCATCGCAGCCGAGTACGACGTACCCCTGACGACGGCGCAGTGGGTGCTGACCTCGACGCTGATTGCCGGCGCGGTGATGACTCCGGTCCTCGGCAGGTGCGGCAGCGGCCGGATGCGCCGGCCGGTGATCCTGGCGGCGCTGGGGGCGGTGCTGCTCGGCTCCCTGCTCACCGCCCTGCCACTGGGGCTGGGAGCGCTGATCGCCGGCCGGGCGTTGCAGGGCATCGGCCTCGCCCTGATCCCGCTGGTGCTCGCGGTGGCCCGCGACCTGTGGACCGGCTCGGTGTTGGCGTCGCGGCTCTCCTACCTGTCGGTGACCACGGTCGCCGGCGCCGGTCTCGGCTATCCGCTCACCGCGGGCCTGGCCCAGTGGCTGGGGCTGACCGGCGCCTACTGGTTCGGGGCCGGACTGATGCTGGCGACCCTGCTGCTGGCCTGGCGGTACCTGCCGCAGGTCGGCGACGGCCCCGCGCCGCGGGTGGACCTGATCGGCTTCGCACTCCTCTCAGTCGGCTCGGTGTCGTTCCTGCTGGCGGTCAGCCAGGGCGAGAAGTGGGGCTGGAGCTCGACTCCGATCCTGGCGCTGGCGGTCGCGGGATTCGTAGCCAGCGCCACCTGGGTGATCTGGAGCCGGCACCCGACACCGCGGACCACCCGGCTGGTGGACCTGTCGCTGGCGGGACGCCGTGGCGTGGTGGGGCCGAACCTGGTCGCCTTCGGCGTCGGGATGGGCATGTACGCGCTGCTCACCTTCGCCGTGATCGTGGTCCGCGCCGACGGCAGCGCCGGCTTCGGCCTCGGCCTGTCGGTGGCCGCCGCCGGCCTGGTGCTGGTGCCGTACGCCGTGTTGAGCGTGGCCGGCAGCCGGGTCGCGTTGGCGGTCTCCAGGGCGGTCGGCCCCAAAGTGCTGCTGCCCACCGGGGCACTCGTGTTCGGGTCATCGCTGGTGATGATGGCGCTGGTCCACGACCACCTGTGGCAGGTGCTGACCGCGATGGCGATCGGTGGCCTGGGCAGCGGCTTCACGTTCTCGTCGATGGCCACCCTGATCGTCCCGCACGTGCCGGCCGCCGAGACCGGCAGCGCGATGGCCTTCAACCAGTTGCTGCGCTACCTGGGCTTCTCGGCCGGCTCGGCGGTGAGCGTGGCGCTCATCTCGCTCTTCGGTGGCGGCGCCGGAGCCTTCGCCGCCGCGGCGCTCACCCTCGCCGCCGTCTGCGTGGTCTCGGCGACCCTCGCCGTGACCGTGCGCGGCAGCCGTGTCGGTTAGCCGAGCGAGGAGAAGCAGTACCGACTCGTCGGCACCAGGTCGAGTCCCTGATCTGCGCCGAACCGGGCGCAACTGGCCATCAGCACGGCGAACCGGCGCTGGAACTCCTCCTCGTCACCGCCGCTGCCATAGAAGGCGTGGTGGTCGCTGATCGCGGCCATCGGGAACAGCTCCTCCACGATCCCGGCGACGTCGGGCGCCCCGGGTGTCACCGGTGCGAGGACCGGGTGCTGCAGGTAGCCGAAGGTGCCCTGGGTGTCGATCGCGATCTGGGTGTGCCGGTCCAGCCAGTCCGCAGTCCACTCGGCGGCCGTCATCGAGGCCGGTCGTCGCAGGAAGGCCCAGTTGGCCAGTGCCGGCGCCCGGACACCGTCGGGGACCGATGGCGGGGGCAAGGGGATCCGCTCGGCCACCACCCAGCCGTCAGCGGTCCCGTCGACGGCGCGGATCGCCTCCGCCACGTCATCGGGGGCTGACCCGGTCCAGGCCGAGATCACCGCGGTGATGGGCCGGCCGGGCCCGAAGCGCATCGCGTCGGCCACCGGCTCGTCGTCGAGGTTGACCTGCAGCCGGGTCACCCCGGCCTCGGCCAACCGGCGATGGAAGTCCGGCTGAAGGAGATCGAGCTCGGCGACATGCAGCGCGAAGATCAGTTTCATACTGCAAAGATAGGCCGGGATCCGCTTGGATGGGGGCATGCTGCTCGATCTGCAACTCGACGCCCGACCCGACCAGTGCCCCGACCGGGCCAGGGCGTTGGCCGATACCGGTGCCGCCGGCCTGTTCACCTTCGAGGGGCCGCACGACGTGTTCCTGCCACTCGCGGCCGTCGCCGGCCGGGTGCCGGTGGACCTGATGACCAACGTCGCGATCGCGATGCCGCGCAGCCCCATGCACCTGGCCCACGCCGCCTGGGACCTGCAGTTGATGTCGGGCGGCCGGTTCCGGCTGGGCCTCGGCTCACAGATCCGGCCGCATATCGAGAAGCGGTACGGCGCCACCTGGTCACCGCCGGCGGCTCGGATGCGGGAGATCGTGCTCGCCGTCAAGGCGATCCTGACCGCCTGGCAGGACGGCACAACGCTCGACTTCATCGGCGAACACACCCGGCACACCCTGATGCCCCCGACCTTCGTGCCCGGCCCCAACCCGTACGGACCACCCGCGGTGCTGCTCGGCGCGCTGGGGCCGCTGATGACCCGGACCGCGGCCGAGGTGGCCGACGGGCTGCTGGTGATGCCGTTCCACTCCCACCGACACTTCCGCGAGCGGACCATGCCGGCGGTGCGCGAGGGCATGGAACGAGCTGGCCGGGATGAGTTCGCCCTGTACCCACAGGCGATCGTGGCGATGGGACGCAGCGACGAGGAGTTGCGGGCCGCCTCGATCGGAGTCCGTGGGCTGCTCGCCTTCTACGGATCGACGCCGGCGTACCGCTCCGTCCTGGAGGTGGAGGGGTGGGGGGATCTGCAGCCAGCTCTCAACGCCGCCTCGAAGACCGGCGACATCATGAGCATGTTCGACCTGGTGTCGGACGAGATGGTGGACACCATCGCGGTCCGTGGCACTCCTGAGGAGTGCGCCGCCGAGATCCGTCGTCGGTTCGGCGATGTCGCCGAGCGGGTCTGCTGCTACTTCCCCGGGTACGACGCGCCGCTGGACCAGATCGGCGACCTCGCCGCCGCGCTGGCCTGAGTTCCGGGGCTCCAGGGCGAGGACTGTGTCTGGGATCTCGATACACCGCCTCGTTCCTCGGCGGCACTCGATCACCGGGAGGCGGGATCTCGATACACCGCCTCGTTCCTCGGCGGCACTCGATCACCGGGAGTGGGTCAGGCGCCGAAGGCGATCATCACCACGCCGGCCAGGCCGACGAGCCAGGAGGCGAAGCTGCCGATCAGAAAGTACTCGGTGACATCGGACGGTCCCGGTTCGGCGGCTCCACGCTGGAGTTCGGGGAATCGGAGCAACCCCTTGGCCGCCACCACCACGACCGCCGCGGTGAGGTGCCCCAGGCCACCGAGGGTGACCAGGAAGAGCCGTTCCATCGGGCCGAGCACCCGCCCACCCTTGAGTTGTTTCTCGCCCGTGGTGGCCGGCACGCCGACGGCGTCGAGGATCAGCCTGACCACGATGTTGGCGGTCGACAGTTGCAGCAGCACCGCTGCCGCGAGGACCAGGCCGGTCGCCAACCCCTCGGTCTGCGCCGCCGTCGCGGCCATGTCATCGCCGCGCAGCGAGTCACACACCACACTGAGGGCGATGCCGGTACCGAGCGCCACGAAGGCGAGGGCCCGGGCCACGGCGCTCGATCGGGTCAGCGCCGCCGCCGAGGCGTGCACCCAGATCCCGAAGGCCACCACCCACACCAGCACCAGCCCCAGCAGCGCGGCACCACGCAGGTCGAGGAGGAGGGCGAGGAAGGCGAAGCCGAGCACGCCGAGCAGGTCGATGGCGAGTCGCCGCGATCCGGTGGTGTGGTCACTCCCGGCCCGCATCAGGTCGCACCCGGCGACGACCAGCACGAAGGCGGCCACGGCAAGCATCAGGTCTCCTCAGGGTCGTTCTCGGCGAGCATCGCATGCGCGTCCCGGACGGCGGCGATGCCGCGCGCGAACTGCTGGGAGACCGCCGAGGCCGAGATCCCCTCGAGCGCCGCGATCTGCTGCTGGGTCTGGCCAAGCAGCGCGAGCCTCAGCATCCGTCGGCCACGGTCGCTGAACCGGTCCACCAGCGCGTCCCGGGTGAGTAGGAACGGCTGCACCCACGCGTCGGGTCCGACGTACCAGGTGCGCGCGCCGGAGCGGGCCGGCGTCGCCAACTTCTCCAGCGCCTCGCGGGCCGCCCACCACCCCGGCCCGTCCTGGAGCAACGGCCGTCGGCTCGGGTCGTGCACGGTCACCTCACCCACACCCAGCCCACAGCGGACGTCCACGTGCTCGATCATCGCCAGCCTCACCAGAAGCCCGGCCAGGCAGGCCTTCGCGAGGGAGTCGAAGCCGCCCTGGTACTCGTCCCCGACCGTGGGCTCCAGCGACTGCACGGCCGGGACCACCGCGTTGACCTCGTCGAGCACACTGCTGAGCCGTCGCTGAACTCCGGGCCGGTCGGCCAGGCGCCGACTGCCGACGAGATCGCCGATCAGCGTGTACATGACTCCAGAGTATCGCTTCACTTCCGTGAAGTTAAGTCTATTCCTTGAGTCAGCGGCTTCGGGTCAGCATGTGGGTCATCAGCGACGCCAGCTCCGCGTAGGCGTCCGCATCGGACATGTCCAAGCGGGAGAAGGCCTCGCCCCGCTGGATCTCGAACATCGTCACCGCCACCATCTCCCCGACGAAGGACGCGTTCACCGTGCGGAACTCCCCGCCCTCGACCCCCGCCTCGATGAGCTCGCGGATCCGGGTGGCCGCCGCGACCGTGTGCTGCCGATAGACCTCGGCCGCGGGCCCGAATGCGGACAGATCCTCCATGAAGCGGCGCGACAGCGGGGTCAGGTAGTCGGCGACCCCGGCCAGGTAGCCCTGCACTCGCCCGGTGGCATCGTCCGCCTCCTGCACGCGCGCCTCGACCACCGGCACTGCAGCCCGGAAGTACTGCTTGACGACCTCGACGACGAGTTCCTGTTTGGTCGGCGCCAGCGCATAGAGGGTGGTCTTGGAGCAACGCAGCCGAGCTGCGAGGTCGTCGACCGTGAAGTCGGCGAAGCCCTCCGCGGCCAGCAATGCGACGAGCCGCTCCAGCAGGTCGACCTGACGTCGCGTGAGTCGCTGGGTCATGCGGCGCTCCCGAGTGGACGGACAGTACGTTGAGGCGTACGCTAGCACGATCTTTCGTATCATTCTTGAGGAGTCCCTGTGCCCGCCAGCCGTGTCCTGCCCACCCAGGAGGCCGCCGACCTGATCCACCTGGTCCGCGAGATCGCCACCAGGGAACTGCTCCCCCGGGCCGCGTCGGCCGAGGCGACCGAGGCGTTCCCGCGCGACGTCTTCCGGACCCTCGGCCAGGCCGGCGTCCTCGGACTGCCCTACCCCGAGGAGTACGGCGGCGGCGGGGCGCCGTACGAGCTCTACCTCCAGGTGCTCGAAGAGATCGGGGCCGTCTGGTCCAGCGTCGGCGTGGGGGTGAGCGTGCACGCGCTGAGCTGCTTCGGCCTGGCCACCCAGGGCACGCCCGAGCAGCGACAGCGTTGGCTTCCCCAGATGCTCGGCGGCGACCTGCTGGGCGCCTACTGCCTCTCCGAACCGCACGCGGGCTCGGACCCCGCTGCGATGCGCACCACCGCTCGTCGCGACGGCGACGACTATGTGATCAACGGCGTGAAGGCGTGGACCACGCATGGTGGCGAGGCCGACTTCTACAAGGTGATGGCCCGCACCAGCGATGACACCGACACGTCCCGAGGCGGCGGCATCTCCTGCTTCCTGGTCCCCGCGGACACACCGGGCCTGACAGCGGACGTGCCGGAGAAGAAGATGGGGCTGACCGGGTCCACCACCGCGACCATGCTCTTCGACCAGGTGCGCGTCAGCGCCGACCGCCGACTCGGCGAGGAGGGCGAGGGGCTGCGGATCGCGCTGGCCGGCCTGGACGCCGGCCGGCTGGGCATCGCGGCGGTGGCCACCGGACTGGCCCAGGGAGCCCTCGACCAGGCCGTCGCCTACGCGAAGGAGCGGGAGACGTTCGGACGGGCGATCATCGACCACCAGGGGCTGGCCTTCCTGCTGGCCGATATGGAGGCCGCCGTCCAGTCCGCGCGAGCGATGACGCTGCATGCCGCCCGGCTCAAGGACCGGGGACTGCGCTACGGGCGGGAGGCGTCGATCGCCAAGCTCGTCGCCACCGACAACGCGATGAAGGTGACCACGGACGCGGTGCAGGTCTTCGGTGGCTACGGCTACACCCGCGACTTCCCGGTGGAGCGGTACATGCGTGAGGCCAAGGTGATGCAGATCTTCGAGGGCACCAACCAGATCCAGCGGATGGTGATCGGCCGGTCGCTGGCCGCCGGGTCCCCGGGCCCGCTGCACGTCGCCGACCGGTGACCCGGCGTCCTCAGCGCGTGAACCAGCGGGCCAGCAGGGTGCCGTCGTCGGCGACCACGAGCTGACGCAGGGTGAGCGGCACGTCCACCGGCGCCCCGTCCGCCAGGCGCAGATGGTCCCCGGCCAGCAACCGCGCGACGGTGGTCAGGCACAACTCATCGACCAGACCGGCGGCGAGCAGGTCGCGGGCCAGACTGGGCCCGCCCTCGCAGAGGATCTGGGTGAGCCCCCGATCGACCAACGCGCGGCGCAGCGCCGTCAGATCCGGCGCGGCGTCACCGAGCAGCCAGGTCCGATCGGCACCCAACAACTCCCTCGTCTCGGCCAGGAACGGCGCGTCGGCACCGGTCGCCACCACCACCTGGCCGAGGTCGCCGGCGCGTAGCGAATCCGGCACCCGGCCGGAGCGGGAGACCACCACCAAAGGCTTCGGATTCGGGCGGTACTCCTCGTCGCGGATGGTGCCGGCACCGACGACCACCACGTCGGCGAGCTCCCGGAGCAGCCCGAAGACCCGATGATCGACCTCGTTGTTGATGCTCCGGCTGAGCCCGTCCGGTCCCTGCACCGCACCGTCCACGGTGGCCACGAAGTTCAGCCGCAGCCACGGGTCACCGCCGGGGGCGTAGGCGTCCGCCAGCTCCTCCTCGCCGAGATCGGCCCACTGACGCAGCACGGTCATCGGTCCATCATGCCGGGGAGCCGGTTCCTCGGCATCTGTCGGGTGCCAGACTGACCCGATGATCAGCCTGAGCGAATTGGCCCGCCTGCACGACGAGCATCGCTCGGAGCTGACCCACCCGGTGGCCACGGTCGACCTGCCCCACGGCGTACGCATCGGGGACGAGCAGGTGACGGTGATGGGCACCGTGAACCTGTCGAAGGACTCCACCTATCGGGAGAGCATCGCTCCGACCACCGCGTCGGCGATCCGACTCGGTCGGGTCCAGATCGCCCAGGGTGCTGCGATCGTCGACCTCGGCGCGGAGTCCTCGGCCACCCACGCCGCACGGGTCTCCCCCCAGGCCCAGCAGGACGCCCTGATCCCGGTGGTGGAGGCGCTGGCAGCCGAGGCAGTGGTCTCCGTGGAGACCTACCACCCGTCCGTGGTCGAGGCCTGCCTGGCGGCCGGCGCCAGGGTGCTCAACATGACCGGCCGCGACCACGAGGAGGAGATGCTCACCCTGGCCGCCGAGTACGACGCGGCCGTGGTGCTCTGCTACGGCGAGGCCGCCAACGTCCGGGAGACCTCGGAGATCCCGCTCACCGACGACCCGGTGCAGGCGCTGCTGGAGCATTTCGGACCGCGGCTCGAGCGCGCCCGCGAGCTCGGCGTCGAGCGGGTGGTGATCGACCCCGGGATGGGGTTCCAGTACCGCAACCTGACCGACCCCCACGTCCGGGTCCGCCATCAGGCCAACGTGCTGCTGAACTCGTTCCGGCTGCGTCCCCTAGCAGTGCCGGTGTGCACCGTGCTGCCGCACTCCCTGGACGTCTTCGAGGCCGAGTTCCGCAAGGCGGAGGGCTTCTTCGCGGTGCTCGCCTCCTTGGCTGGCGTGCAGTTGCTGCGGGTGCACGAGGTCGCCCACATCCGGGCCGTGCTGCACGCCCTCGCCGTGCTCAACCAGCGTTAGCCGGCGCGCCTCACCCGAGCCGGTCGGCCTCGTCGGTCGGCAGGAACTGGTCGGCGATCTGCGGCCAGGCGCCATCGATGACGGCGAACATGTCGATGTGTGTGGCCTTGTCCACGTGGGGCTTGTTCAGCTCCTTGGTGACCACCTTGACCAGGAACCGGCGCAGTTCGGCGTCCAGCCCGGCCACCTTCTGCAGCCAGGCGCTGCGGCGCTTGTCGGTGACCATGTCGAGCTTGACGTGCTGCTCGACCGGCGGGGTGATCTCCCAGACGATCATCAACGGCGGCTCGACCCGCACGGTCAGGATCAGCGGCACCAGCACCTCGGCCCGGAACCGATGCAGGTCCACGTTGATGTCGACCTCGAAGTCCGCGGTGAGCGGCAGGTACACCTGATAGCTGAGCCGCTCGCCGGGGATCTCGTGCCCGTACGTCGGTCGGAACTGGGCCAACGCGTTGATGGTGGCGAAGCGCCGCCCCGGGCCTGCCTTGATCGGGCCCAGGCTCAGGCTGTCGCCGAGCACCCGGTCGATCGACTTCATCACCCGATCGGTGTGCAGGATCTGACGGATGAAGCTCTCCCCGAACTCCCCGTAGGTCATCGGCTCCGCCCCGGGCTCCGTGGTGGACTCCGCCGCCACCTCGTCACCGGCTGCGGGCGGCTCGTCGAGGCCCGGAACCTGGTCGGCCCCGACCAGTTCCTCCAACCCCTCCAGCAGTGCGGCGGGCACGTCGGCCTCGGTCACGCCCATCTGCCCGTCCGGGCTCGGCTCGGTGGTCACGAGGCGAGACTGTAGCCCGAATCGACGCGTGCGGGGACCTCTGCCCGCCCGGCGCCCCGGGGAACAGCGTTCTCCGTGGCGGCAGTCAGCGGAGTTCGCGACGGCGCGGTTCGGGGGCCAGCCACCACGCGGCCAGCCCGCCACCGACGGCTCCGAAGAGGTGACCCTCCCAGCTCACCCCGGACTGACCGGGGAGCACTCCCCAGAGAGCGCCGCCGTAGTAGATGATCACCGCGACTCCGATCGCCAGATGACCGAGTCGGCGACTGAAGAGTCCGTAGAGCATCAGGTAGATCAGCCAGCCGAAGACCAGGATCGAGGCCCCGGCATGGATGGACTGGGGTGCCCCGACCACCCAGATGCCGACACCGCCGACCACCCAGACCACCAGGGTGACCATCAGCCAGCGGCCCACACCCGAGAGCAGGATCAGGAAGCCGAGCACCAGCAGCGGGCCGGTGTTGGCGATCAGGTGGCCCCACCCGAAGTGCAGCAACGGCGCGAAGAGCACACCGACCAACCCGTCCTGGGAGCGCGGTCGAACGCCCTGGGCATCCAGGGCGTTGCCGAAGATCACCACGTCGGCCGCCTCGACCAGCCAGAGCAGCGCCACGAACCCGACGATCCACACCAACGCCCGCTGCCACGCGGGCGTCGGTCGCCGGACCGGATCGTCGTACCCGTAGGTCATGCACCCCACCGTAGACAGGGGTTGGTGGCGGTGAATTAGTAGGATATCCTACTAATTACTAGGGTCACCTACTATCTTTCCCGGAGGATCCCGTGTCCACGCTGCACACCCCCGCTCACCAGGTGCGTCTGGTCACCGCCTCCAGCCTCTTCGACGGCCACGACGCCTCGATCAACATCATGCGGCGAATCTTCCAGTCCCAGGGTTGTGAAGTGATCCACCTCGGCCACAACCGGTCGGTCGCCGAGATCGTCGAGACCGCGATCGAGGAGGACGTGCACGGCATCGCCGTCTCCTCCTACCAGGGCGGCCACGTGGAGTACTTCGAGTACCTCGTGGAACTGCTGCGGCAACGCGGCGCCGGGCACATCCAGGTGGTCGGGGGTGGCGGCGGGGTCATCGTGCACGACGAGATCGCCCGGCTGCGCGACTGCGGGGTGACCATCTTCTCCCCCGAGGACGGCCAGCGGATGGGGCTGGCCGCGATGGTCAACTCGGTCGTCGCCGACTGCGACGTGGACCTGTGGCAGGCCGGGGCGGTCACCGCCGAGCAGGTGCTCAGCGGCGACCGTGCCGCCGTGGCCAGGGCGATCACCGGGGCCGAGACAGGGGAACTGAGCACCGACCTCGTGGAGCGGCTGCGGGCGGCCTCGGTCAGCCACCAGGTGCCCGTCCTCGGCATCACCGGCACCGGCGGCTCCGGCAAGTCCAGCCTCACCGACGAACTGGTACGCCGACTCCGCGTCGATCAGCAGGACAAGCTCCGGGTCGCCGTGATCGCGGTCGACCCGACCCGACGACGCGGGGGCGGCGCGCTGCTCGGCGATCGGATCAGGATGAACAGCCTCGACCTGGAGGGGCTCGACCGGGATCGGGTCTTCTTCCGAAGCCTGGCCACCCGCGGCGCCCACGAACTCCCCGCCCATCTCGACGACGTCCTCACCGTGGTCAAGTCGGCCGGCTTCGACCTGGTGATCGTGGAGACCCCGGGCATCGGCCAGGGAGACGCGGCGATCGTGCCGTTCGTCGACACCAGCCTGTACGTGATGACGCCGGAGTTCGGCGCCGCGTCACAGCTGGAGAAGATCGACATGCTGGACTTCGCCGACGTGGTGGCGATCAACAAGTTCGAGCGCCGCGGCGCGGCGGACGCGCTGCGAGACGTCGGCCGCCAACTGGTCCGCAACCAGGAGGCCTTCGGACAGTCCTGGGAGGACATGCCGGTCTTCGGCACCTCGGCGGCTACCTTCGACGACGACGGGGTGACCGCCCTCTACCAACACCTGCGCGGACTGCTCAGCGAGCGCGGTCTGGCCCTGGACGAAGGCACCCTCCCGGCGGTCACCGGGAAGCAGTCCACCCGGATCCAGCAGGTGCTGCCCCCGGAGCGCACCCGCTACCTGGCCGAGATCGCGCAGACGGTGCGCGACTACCACGCGACCACCGACGAACTGGCTGCCGCCGCCCGACGAGTGCAGTCGATCGAGGCCGTCCGGGCCGCTCTCGGGGTCGAGGTCGACGAGGTGGAGGAGCTCTGGAGCCAGGCCCGCCGGGGGCTGCCGGACGAGGTCGCCGACGAACTCGCCGCATGGCCGACCGTGGTCGAGTCCTTCCGCGGCGACGAGCGGGTGGTGAAGGTCCGCGACACCGAACTGCGCACCCGCCTCACCCGAGAGTCGCTCAGCGGTACGCCGATCCCCCGCGTCGCCCTGCCGGCGTACACCGACCATGGCGAACTGGTGCGCTTCTGGCGTCGGGAGAACCTGCCCGGCCGGTTCCCGTTCACCGCCGGGGTGTTCGAGTTCAAACGCGATGCCGAGGACCCGGCCCGGATGTTCGCCGGCGAGGGGGACCCGTTCCGCACCAACCGGCGGTTCAAGCTGCTCTCGGAGGACACGCCGGCGACCCGTCTCTCGACCGCGTTCGACTCGGTGACGCTGTACGGACGCGACCCGGACGAGCGCCCCGACATCTACGGCAAGGTGGGCACCTCGGGCGTCAGCGTGGCCACCCTGGACGACATGAAGGTGCTCTACGACGGCTTCGACCTGCTCGACCCGACCACGAGCGTGTCGATGACGATCAACGGACCGGCACCCACCGTGCTGGCCTTCTTCCTCAACACGGTGCTGGATCAGGCGGCCGAGCGGGGCATCGACGCGGCGACCGCACTGCAGACTGTGCGAGGCACCGTGCAGGCCGACATCCTCAAGGAGGACCAGGGGCAGAACACCTGCCTGTTCTCCACCGAGTTCTCGCTGCGGTGCATGGCCGACATCGCCGAGTGGTTCATCGAGCATCGGGTGCGGAACTTCTACTCGGTGTCGATCTCCGGTTATCACATCGCCGAGGCCGGGGCGAACCCGATCAGTCAGCTCGCCTTCACCCTGGCCAACGGATTCACCTACGTGGAGTCCTACCTGGCCCGCGGCATGGACATCGACGACTTCGCCCCGAACCTGTCGTTCTTCTTCTCCAACGGCATGGACCCGGAGTACTCGGTGATCGGCCGGGTCGCCAGGCGGATCTGGGCGGTGGCGATGAAGGAGCGGTACGGCGCCAGCGAACGCTCGCAGAAGCTGAAGTACCACGTGCAGACCTCAGGTCGTTCCCTGCACGCCCAGGAGATGGACTTCAACGACATCCGCACCACCCTGCAGGCACTGATCGCCATCTACGACAACGCCAACTCGCTGCACACCAACGCCTACGACGAGGCGGTCACCACGCCCAGCCAGGAGTCGGTCCGCCGGGCGATGGCGATCCAGCTCATCATCAACCGCGAGTGGGGGCTGGCGATGAACGAGAACCCGCTGCAAGGATCGTTCATCATCGACCAGTTGACCGACCTGGTCGAGGCTGCGGTGCTGACCGAGTTCGACCGGATCTCCGAGCGCGGCGGCGTGCTCGGCGCGATGGAGACCGGCTATCAGCGGGGCCGGATCCAGGACGAGTCGATGACCTACGAGCAACGCAAGCACGACGGGTCGCTGCCGATCATCGGTGTCAACACCTTCCGCCGCCCCGGCGACGACGGCACCCCGCAGCACGTCGAGTTGGCGCGTGCCACCGAGGACGAGAAGCAGTCCCAACTGCGGCGGCTGCGCGCGTTCCACACCGCACACGCCACCGACTCCGAGCAGGCGCTGGCGCGACTCAAGGAGGCTGCCACCGGCGGGGAGAACATCTTCGCGGCCCTGATGGATGCCGCGCGGGTCTGCTCACTCGGTCAGATCACCGAGGCGTTCTTCGAGGTCGGCGGTCAGTACCGCCGCAACGTCTGAGGCCCTCGCGCCATCAGGCTAGTACGTGTAGAAACCCCGGCCGGTCTTGCGGCCGAGGAGCCCGGCATCGACCATCCGGGCCAGCAGCGGCGGCGCGGCGTACAACGGCTCCTTGAACTCCTCGTACAGCGACTCGGCCACCGCCTTGGTGGTGTCCAGGCCGATCAGGTCCGCCAGCGCCAGCGGCCCCTGCGGGTGGGCGGCTCCGAGGACCAGGCCACGGTCGATGTCCTCGGCGGTGGCGAAGCCGGACTCCAGCATCCGGATCGCGGAGAGCACGAACGGGATGAGCAGCGCGTTGACGATGAAGCCGGCCCGGTCACCGGCCTCGATCGCGGACTTGCCCAGCACGGCCTCGACGAAGTCGCGGGCCCGCTCGGTGACCTCGGGCGCGGTGAGCAACGAGGGCACCAGTTCGACCAGGGCCAGCACCGGCACCGGGTTGAAGAAGTGGATGCCCAGCACGTGATGGGGCCGGGAGGTGACCACGCCGAGTTTCATGATCGGGATGGACGAGGTGTTGGAGGCCAGGATGGCGTCCGGGTCGACGACGATCTCGTCGAGCTGCTTGAAGAGGTCGATCTTGGCCGACTCCTCCTCGATGATCGCCTCGATGACCAGCTGCCGATCAGCCAGCGCCTCGAGGTCGGTGACCACGGTGAGGCGGGCGAGCACCTCGTCGGCCGAGGCGATCCGACCCTTCGCCGCAGCCCGGGCCAGCGACTTCTCCAGTCGCGCCAGGCCCGCCTTGGCCGCCCCCTCACTCGACTCCACCACGACCACGTCCAGGCCGGCGCGAGCACAGACTTCGGCGATTCCCGCACCCATCAGTCCACAGCCGACGACACCGATCTTCTGCATGGGCGCTACGCTCACTTCCGTTGGGATTCGATTCCAGATTCACGGTACTCAGTACCGTCGAGTAACCAGAACTCGAGGAGCACCATGTCCACGCGCGAACGGATCGTGGAGGCTGCCTTCGCCCTCTGCGCCGAACGGGGTTTCGACGCCACCACCGTCGATGACGTCGCCCGCCGCGCCGGGGTCGGGCGTTCCACGTTCTTCCGCAGTTTCGCGTCCAAGGAGGAGGTGATCCTTCCCGAGCTGGACGCCCTGCTGGGCGCCGTCGAGGCCCGACTGGCCGCGGCCCGCCCCGAGAGTGATCCGAACGCGGCCGTGCTGGCGGTGACCGAGGCCGCCCGGCTGGTGCTCCAGCACTATCTCGACGAGGGCGAACGCGCCCGGACCCGCTACCACCTGGTCTCCAGTGTCCCCTCGCTGCGGACCCGCGAAGTGGCCGGACAGATCGCCTTCCAGCGCGTGTTCCGCACCTTCCTCGGCACCTGGTTGGGTCCAGACGCGGAGAACGAGTTGCGTGCCGAGCTGGTGGCCAACGCGATCGTCACCGGCCACAACTTCGTCCTCCGACGCTGGCTGCGCGGCCTCACCGACACTCCCACGGAGGACTTCGACGCCGCGATGGCGATGGTTCGCACGGTGATGCCGGCCCCCTTCGGGCGAGCGATCGCGCCCTCGCCCACCCTGGCCGATCGCGCCCGCCGAGTCGCCGCCGACCTGGAGGCGCTGTTGCCCGCCCTGCACGACCTCGGCCCACCGGAGGAGTAGCGTGCCCTGCGTGCGGGACGACCTCGGTGACGCGATCGACCTCGTCGAGCCGGTACGCCGCGTGGTCTCGCTGGTCCCCTCCCTGACCGAGGCGTTGGCCAGCGTCGACCCCGGCGCGTTGGTCGGGGTCACCGACTGGTGCCCCGATCTCGCCGAGCCCGTGACCCGGGTGCGCGGCACCAAGAACCCCGACCTGGCCGTGATCAGGGCGCTGCAGCCGGATCTGGTGGTGGCGAACCGGGAGGAGAACCGGGAGTTGGATGTCCGCCGGCTCCGCGCCGCCGGCGTCCCGGTCTGGGTCACGGTGATCGAGTCGGTGCCCCAGGCCGTGGCCAGCATCCGCCGACTGCTCACCGCTCTGGACCGGGCCGAACCGCAGTGGCTCGGCGAGGCGGAGCGCCTCTGGTGCGGGACGCCACCTCCCGCCCGCGCCACCACGGTGGTGCCGATCTGGCGGGACCCGTGGATGGTCGTGGGACGGGACACCTTCGCCTCCGACCTGCTCGCCCGGGCAGGGCTGCCGAACGTCCTTGCCGACGCCGCCGACCGCTACCCCACGCTCACCGGGATCGAGGAGGTGCAGGCCAGCGGGGCGGATCTCGTACTCCTCCCCGACGAGCCCTATCGGTTCGGCCCCGACGATGCCGCCGAGTTCACCCACACCCCCACACAGCTGGTCTCCGGCAGACTGGTGACCTGGTACGGACCGTCGCTGGTCGAGGCGGCTGACGTGCTCGGGCGGATCGGGAGGAGCAGCGAGTGAGCAAGCGTTGGCCGGGATGGGTCTATGCCGAGGGCACCGAACCGGACTACCGGTTCAGTTTCGCCAACGAGCGCACGTTCCTCGCCTGGCTGCGCACCGCGCTGGCCCTGTTGGCGGCCGGGGTCGCCGTGGACGTCGTACCCCTGGATCTGGACGAGCCGGTACGTCGGGGGCTGGCCGCGCTGCTGGTCGGTCTGGGCCTGCTGGCTGCGGTGGCCGCCTGGCTGCGCTGGGCCGCTGCGGAGCGAGCGATGCGTCGCCGCCAGCCACTGCCTTCCTTCGGCTTCGCCGGCGTCCTCACCCTCTGCCTGGTGCTGGCCGGGGTGATCGTGCTGATGGTCGCCTGATGAGCGACGTGGGCCTGGCCAACGAACGCACCGCCCTCTCCTGGCAGCGCACCGCACTGGCTGTCACCGCGGGTGCGGCCATCGTTGCCCGGCTCACCGTCGACAGGCTGGGCACCTGGGCGCTGGTCGCCCTGGCAGTCGCGCTGGTGCTGGGACTCTGGATCTTCACCGAGTCCTGGCTCCGCTACGCAGACCAGGCAGGCACGAGGCAGCGGCCGGCCCGCCGTGGGGGTCGGGCGCCCGCTGTGCTGGCCCTGGCCACGGTGATGATCGGCGCCACCGAACTGACCGCAATCGCGCTCGGCGCTACAGGTCGGTGATCCTGATCCCGGCGTGGATCTTGTGGCGCCGGTTGATGGCGATCAGGTTCGCGGTGAGCGCCTCCACCTGACCGGCGTTGCGCAGTCGGCCACCGAAGACACCACGGACGCCGGGGATGGCCGAGGCCAGGTCGCAGACCAGGTCGCAGGCCTCGCGGTCCTCTCCCACCACCAGCACGTCGGTGTCGATCGAGGCGACCGCCGGGTCCTCCAACAGCACGGCGCTGACGTTGTGGAACGCACCCACCACCCGGGAGGCGGGCAGCAGCGCTGCGGCCTGTTGGGCCGCCGACCCCTCGGGCACGTCGAGAACGAAGGGGCCCTGCTTGTCGAAGCCGAGCGGGTTCACACAATCCACCACGATCTTGTCGGTCAGCACCGGCGCCAACTCGGCGACGAGCTCAGCGTGCCCGTCGAAGGGGACCACCAGCAGCACCAGGTCCCCGCGGGCGGCCGCTCCGGCGTTGTCGGCGCCGGTGACGGTCCCGCCGGTGGCTTCGGCCAGGTCGGCAGCGGCAGCCTCGGCGCGTTCCGCACTGCGACTGCCGAGCACGACATTCAGCCCGGCGGCGGCGAAGCGGCGCGCCAGTCCCCGGCCCTGTGGACCGGTGCCACCCAGCACGGCGATGGTCATCTGGGACAGCGGTGATTCGGCCACGGGTTCTCCTCAGGGGCGAGTGTCTGGGGATGGCAACCGTAGCGACCTGCGTCACAGGACGATCCGCCGCCCGTCTCCACGGTGGACACCGACCCGTTCTTTACTTTACGTTCGTCTTTGCTTTCACGGGTGGGCAGTCCAACCGAATCACCGGGGGATCAACCTGAGGGAGTGGGAGCATGAAGCGTCTTCTGGTCATTCTGTTCAGCGTGGCTGTGCTGGGACATGTGTTGGCGGTCAACGTGGACGTCGCCGAAGCGTCGAACGGCAACGGCCACGGCAAGGGCGGCAAGCCGAAGGACAGCCAGGAGCCCGAGCCCCTGACGGATGCCTGCGGCGTTCGCCCGATGAAGGCCGACGGGTCCCTGTGGTCCTGCACTCTGGTCGACGAGTTCGAGGGCACCGCGCTGGACCGCGATCTCTGGGTGCCGCAGACGAGCTTCGTCACCGGGACCGAGACCGCGTACGCCTGCTACCGCGACCACCCGGACAACATCTCCGTCTCCGGCGGCAGCCTGCACCTGACAGTGCGCAAGGAGAACAAGGCCCAACCGTGCGCGCACCCCAGCTACAAGGAGTCGATCTACACCAGCGGCATGGTCTCGACCTGGCGGAAGTTCAGCCAGCAGTACGGTCGCTTCGAGGCGCGGATGACCGTGCAGGCCGAAACCCAGCCCGGCCTCCAGGAGGCCTTCTGGCTGTGGCCCGACGACCGCTACTCCGATGGCACCCACTGGCCTGAGGCAGGCGAGATCGACATCGCCGAGACGTACTCGCTCTACCCCCACCTGGCCATCCCGTTCCTGCACTACACCGCCAACGACAACGGCGGCCCGATCCCCGGACTGAACACCGCTTGGGACTGTGTCGCACACCGCGGCGTCCCGAACACCTACGCTCTGGAGTGGAGCGCCGAGCACCTGGAGGTCTTCGTCAACGGCACGAGCTGCCTGCTCAACACCTCCGGCGACAAGGCGTTCAACACGCCCTACATCGTGGCCTTCACCCAGGCCCTGGGGACGTCGTTCAACGGCTACGACGGGCGGGCAACACTTCCGGCCACGATGAGCATCGACTACATCAAGGTCTGGAACTGACCGCACACCCACTAACGTTTCTCCTCGTCGGCCGCACCGGCGGCCGACGAGGAGGAAACGATGAGTATCGACGCATGGCTCACCCTGGCCGTGGTGGTGGTCGTCCTGGCGACCCTGGTACGCGGCCGGGTCTCGCCCTCGGTGGTCGTCTTCGGCGGAGCCGTCGGTGTGCTGGTGCTCGGAGTGATCACCCCTGAGCAGGCATTCTCGGGCTTCTCCAACCCCGCGCCGATCACCGTGGCCGCGTTGTACGTGCTGGCGGCAGGCATCGAGAAGACCGGTGCCCTCACCCCGCTGATGCAGTCGACGCTGGGCAATCGTGGCTCCTATCGCCGGCCGCTGCTGCGCACGCTGACCCCGACGATGGGCGCCTCGGCCTTCCTGAACAACACCCCCATCGTGGCGATGCTCATCCCCCAGGTGACGTCCTGGGCGGCCCGCCGCGGGGTCAGCGTCTCGAAGCTGCTGATGCCGGTCTCCTTCGCTGCCGTGATGGGCGGTCTGCTGACCATGATCGGCACCTCCACCAACCTCGTGGTCTCCGGGCAGATGTCCACGCTGGGACTGTCCGAGATGGGCTTCTTCGAGATCGGCAAGGTCGGCCTGCCGATCGCCCTCCTCGGCCTGGTGATGCTGCTGGTGCTCGCCCCCGTGCTGTTGCCGGACCGACGTTCGGCCCGCGCCGAGATGGAGGACGCCGGCCGGCACTTCTCGTTCGAGATGATCGTCGAGCCGGGCGGTCCGATCGACGGCAAGACCGTCGAGCAGGCCCAACTCCGGAACCTGTCCGGCCTCTTCCTGGCCTCGGTCGACCGCGGTGACACGGTGATCGCACCGGTCCGACCCGGCACGGTGCTGCGCGGAGGCAACCGGCTGCACTTCGTCGGTCCGATCACCCGGGTCGTCGACCTCCAGGACATGCGCGGCCTGCGGTCGGCCGAGTTGGAGCATGTGATCGACCTCGACGAACCGTCGGTGCGCTACTTCGAGGCAGTGGTCGGCTCCCGATCCCCGCTGGTCGGCAAGACCCTCAAGGATGTCGGCTTCCGCTCCACCTACCAGGCCGCCGTCCTCGGCATCCACCGGTCCGGACATCTGGTCGGCAACCGGCTGGGCACCGAACGGATCCGGCTGGGTGACACGCTCATCCTGGTCAGCGACCCCGACTTCCGCGACCGGTGGCGCGACCGTGCCGACTTCCTGCTGGTGGCCGACCTCGACGGGACGCCGCCAGTGGCCACCTCCCGTGCCTGGATCCCGGTCACCCTGCTGCTGGCCGTCGTCGTGCTGGCCGCCACCGGCCTGTTCCCGATCCTGCAAGGGTCCCTGATCGCAGCCATCCTGCTGGTGGCCTCCAAGGTGCTCAGCCCCCTGGAGGCACGGCGAGCCATCGACATCGAGGTGATCGTGGTGATCGCCTCGGCCTTCGGACTGGCCGCTGCGATGCAGAGCTCCGGGCTGGCCAGCACCATCGCCGACGGCCTGGTCGGCGCCCTGGGCGGATTCGGCGACCGCGGCGTGCTGCTCGGCCTGGTCCTGGCCACCATCGTGTTGACCGAACTGGTCACCAACAACGCTGCCGCACTGCTGATGCTGCCGATCGCGGTCACTGCAGCCGCCGCCACCGGTCTGGATCCCCGGGGCGCGGCGATCGCGGTCGCGGTCGCTGCCTCCGCGTCGTTCCTGAGCCCGATCGGCTATCAGACCAACATGATGGTCTACGGCCCCGGCGGCTACCGCTTCACCGACTACGCCCGCCTCGGCTGGTCGTTCTCGCTGATGGTGGTGGTGATCACCGTGGCCCTGGTCCCGATGCTGTGGTGAGCCTTCACCGACTCCCCGCGTCATGATGTCCGCCTTTCTCCGTTAAGTAAAAGAAGGCACATCACCACGGGGAGAGTGGAGATCACGTAGCCGCATGCATCCCCGTCTGACCGTATTCCTTTGTCTCGCCCTTCTCGGCTCACTGCTGGTGGCTGCCGGAAGTGTCACCTCCGTCGCCGCCGGCACCGAGGTCCGCGAGACCGCCGTGGCCCAGTCGGATGTGGCCCAGCGCGCCGCGACCCGGCCGGTGACCATCCGGGTCCCCAAGGAAGTGGTCCGCGGCACCCGCCTGGTGGTCCGCGGCAAGGCCCGGGGAGTCAAACGGGTCCGCGTCCAGGAGCGGCGCCAGGGAAGCTGGGTCACCGTCCGACGGCCCCGGGTCAACAACAAGGGCCAGTACCGGGCCCGGTGGAAGAAGACCGGGCGACCACGGGTGCGCACCTTCCGCACCGTCTCCGCCCGCGGCACCTCGGTGACCAAGTCGGTCCGGGTGCTGTCCCGGCGCGACGGCTGCGGCCCACGGCAGAGCAAGGGCGGCGGCTACTTCAAGCGCACCTACTGGCGGTGCACCTTCGTCGATGACTTCAACGGCACCGAACTCGACCGCACCAAGTGGATGCCACAGACGCACTTCTCCACCGGCACGGACCTGCTGTACGCCTGCTACTACGACAGCCCTCGCAATATCTCGGTCTCCAACGGCAACCTGCACCTGACGCTGCGCAGCGAACTGCTGCCGAAGCCCTGCGACCACAAGAAGCGGCTCACCGCCCTCTTCAGCAGCGGCATGGTGTCGACGTACCGGCGCTTCAGTCAGCAGTACGGGAAGTTCGAGGCTCGCTACAAGGTGAAGGACTTCCGCCAGCGGGGTCTGCAGGAGGCGTTCTGGCTGTGGCCGGACGATCGCTACTCCGATGGGACCGTGTGGCCGGAGGCGGGCGAGATCGACATCGGCGAGAACTACTCGCGCTATCCCGACATTGCTATCCCCTTCCTGCACTACACCAAGAACGACAACGGCGGCCCGATCCCCGGGCTGAACACCGCCTGGGACTGCGCCGCCAAGAGGGGCGTGTACAACACCTACACGCTGGTGTGGAGTGCCACCCGGATGGAGATCCTGATCAACGGGCGCAGCTGCCTGGTCAACACCTCGGGCGACAAGGCCTTCCGCAAGCCCTACATCCTGGCCTTCACCCAGGCCCTGGGCACCTACGGCAACGAGAACCTGCTGATCGGCACCCAGCTGCCGGCAACGATGAGCGTGGACTACATGCGGGTGTGGAACTGACCTTCTGTGCCCGGCCAGGGGCGAATGTGGCAGCCTCCTCCCCATGACTGTCACCAGGGCCGCGGCATGCCTACCGCGCTGATCACCGGAATCACCGGACAGGACGGCCTGTACCTGGCCGAGCTGCTCCTCGAGAAGGGGTACGACGTCCACGGCGTGATCCGTGGCCAGAACAACCCGAAGCGGGAACTGGTACGTCGTACCGTGCCGGACGTGGTGCTGCACAACGGCGACCTCACCGATCTGTCCAGCCTGATGCGGGCGATGCGCGACTCCGAGCCGGACGAGGTGTACAACCTCGGCGCGGTCTCCTTCGTGGCGTACTCGTGGGAGAACGCGCACGTCACCTCCGATGTCACCGGCAAGGGGGTGCTCAACATGCTCGAGGCGGTCCGCCTCCAGGCCGGCGAGGACCCCGGCAGCATCCGCTTCTACCAGGCATCCAGTTCGGAGATGTTCGGGAAGGTGCAGGAGGTCCCCCAGCGCGAGAAGACCCTGCTGTGGCCACGCTCCCCCTACGCGGTGGCCAAGGTGTACGGCCACTACCTCACCATCAACTACCGCGAGTCCTACGGCATGCACGCCTCCTCGGGCATCCTGTTCAACCACGAATCCCCTCGCCGAGGCCCCGAGTTCGTCACCCGCAAGGTGAGCCGAGGCGTGGCCAGGATCAAGCTCGGCCTCGCTGACGAACTCGTGATGGGCAACCTGGACGCCCAGCGGGACTGGGGGTTCGCGGGCGACTACGTCGAGGCGATGTGGCTGATGCTCCAACAACCCGTCGCCGACGACTACGTGGTGGCTACCGGCGAGATGCACTCGGTCCGGGACCTCCTCGACATCGCGTTCGCCGCGGTCGGCATCGACGACTGGGCACCGTTTGTGCGCAGCCACGAGGCCTACCTGCGCCCCGCCGAGGTCGATCAGCTGGTCGGTGACGCGACCAAGGCCCGCGAGGTTCTCGGCTGGAAGCCGAGGGTCGGCTTCCACGAACTCATCGAGTCGATGGTCGAGCACGACCTCGCGGAACAGTCCCGCATCGCCAGGTCATGACGACGGCGTTCATCACCGGGGTCCACGGCCAGGACGGCAGCCTGCTGGCCGAGCAACTGGCCGCCGAAGGCGCCGAGGTGCACGGCCTGGCACAACCGGGGACCCGTTCCACGACCACCCTGCCCGCCTCGGTGGTGCTGCACCAGCACGACCTCAGCGACGTCGCGACGGTCCGCGCGCTGCTGCACGACGTACAGCCCGATGAGGTGTACAACCTGGCCGCGGTGAGTTCGGTGGCCCGCTCCTGGGAGCAGCCCGACCTGGTCGCCCAGGTCAACGGCGCCGCGGCCGTCTCGTTGATGGAGAGCGCCTGGCAGGTGCAGGAGGCGCGGGGACATCGGGTCCGCTTCGTCCAGGCTTCGAGTGCGGAGATCTTCGGCGAGCCACCGAGCGCTCCGCAGACCGAATCCACCCCGATCCGGCCCACCAACCCCTACGGCGCAGCCAAGGCGTACGCACACCTGATGGTTGACGTGTACCGGCGCCGGGGACTGCATGCCTGTGCGGCGATCCTGTACAACCACGAATCCCCCCGGCGGCCACGCGACTTCGTCACCCGCCGGATCACCGCTGGAGTCAGCGACATCGCCCACGGCCGCGCCGACCGGCTGCTGCTCGGCGACCTGAGCGCCCGGCGGGACTGGGGATGGGCCGCCGACTACGTGCAGGCGATGGTCCTGGCGGCACGGGCTCCACACGCCACCGACTACGTGCTGGCCTCCGGGACGAGTCGCCCGGTCCGTGAGTTCGTGGCCACGGCCTTCGCCTGCGCCGGGATCACCGAGTGGGAGCCGCTGGTCGCCTCCGACCCCACACTGACCCGCCCCCCGGAGACCCGGGTGATGGCGGGTGACGCCACCCGGGCACGAGAACTGCTGGGGTGGCGCCCCACCGTCGACTTCGAGACCCTGGTGACCAGAATGATGGAAGCCGAGTTGCAGCGCTGAGAACCTGCGTATCCTCGCCTCCGGGAGCGTGACGCCTAACCTTGCCCCGCGTGCTGCGTTGTACCACTGAGCACGAACACTGGAGACCCACGCCATGAGCGAGCAGAAGCCACCATTCCCCTCGGACGACCTGGTCATCAGGATCGCCACCGAGGGGCTCGACGACGCGCCCGAGGACTTCGACGAAGGCGGCCGGCGCTGGTGGCGCCGCCGCGCCACGGAGGACGAATCCCTCGACTCCCCCGAGACGACTCAGGCCGAGCAGGAGGCCCCCACCTCGCGTGACCGAGGCTCCGCCGACCGGGTCCCCGCGCCCAGGCATCCGGTGCGCGACGACGCCACCCAGCGCGCTGCGGAGCGGGCCGCCGCCGAACTCGCCGAGGCCGCGGAGCTGGCCAGGGCCGAGCAGGCCGCGGCCGCCGAGGCTGCCGCCGAGCGCACCCGCGCCGAGCAGGCGGCGACCGAACGGGCCCGTGAGGCCGAGGAGGCGTCCGCCCGACGTCTGCAGGCCGAACGTGAAGCCGCCGAGTCCGCGGAGCGGGCACGGGTCGCGGCCGAGCAGCGTGCAGCGGCCGAGGAGGCAGCCGCCCAAAGGGCCGCCCAGATCGAAGCCGATGCCACCGCGCGTGCCGCTGCCCTGGAGGCCGAGGCTCGACGCCGTGCCGAGGAGTTGGAGAGGGCCGCTGAAGCGCGCGTGTCGGCGCTGGAGGACAGCGCTGCCAGAGCCCGCGCCAAGGCCACCGAGGAGGGTCTGGTCCAGGCCCGTCGCGAGGCGGAGCGAGAGGCTGCCGAGCAGATCGCCCGCGCCGCGGAAGCGGCTCGCCTCCGCGCGGAGGCCGAAGAACGCGCCGCCCAGCAGATCGCGCTCGCTGAGGAAGCGGTACGCCGGAGGGTGGCCGCCGAGCAGGCTGCCGCCGACCAGCTGGGAGGCGGAGCGGCCGGGCCACGCCATGCGGCTCGGGCGCCGGAGGGCACCCCCTCAGCAGCGTCCCACGCCGTCCCCGGCGCCCCTCGTGCACCGGGTCAGGCCAGCGACGAGGCCGTACTGAAGCGCGCAGAGGAAGCGGGTCGCCGGCGTGCGAGCACGTCCTCGTCCGGCGCCTCTCCCAGGCCCAGGGCAACTCCGGTCAGCAAACCTGCGGCCGCCCGCGTGGCCCCGAGGCCGCCTGCGCAGCGCGTCACCACCTCGTCCGGTGTCGATCGCCGGAACAAGCCTCGTCCGGCGTCGCTGGTGTTCATGATCCTGCTGGTGGCGGCACTCTCGACAGGGCTGGGCTTCGCCGTGGCGTGGATGTTCGACTCCTCCGGCGCCGGTCTGCTCACCGGCGTCGCGGTCCTCGCCTACATGCTGGTGGGCTCGCTGCGAACCTCGTCCACCCGACCGTAGTCGTCCTCGAGGCGGCAGATGTCGTCCTCACCCGTGTAGGCGCCGCGCTGCACCTCGATGATCACCAGTTCCTCGGCGTGCTGGTTGGTGATCCGGTGGGCCGCACCCTGACCGACATCGATCGACTCACCCGGACCAGCCACGATGGTGACCCCATCCACCACACAGGTGGCCATCCCGTAGATCACCACCCAGTGCTCGGAACGGTGCGCGTGGGTCTGGTACGACAGGCGCTGGCCCGGATGCACGTGGATCCTCTTGACCTTGTAGCCCTGACCGACGTCGATGACATGCCACGACCCCCAGGGTCGAGACTCCGACATGGGCGACATGATCTCCTCTTCCTTGGACAACACACGGCAGACAGTACCGGTGCAACGAGCCCGGCACCCCTAGGTGACGAAAATCGTTCTCAGCGGCGCGGACGGGTCACCGAGGCCAGCGCCGGCCGCACGTCGACGATGTAGACGATCGCCGCAATCGTGAAGACGATGTTGAGCAGTCCGAGCGGCCCCCGACCGAGGAAGAGCACCTGGGCGGCCAGACCCAGGCCCAAGATGGTGGCCCAGGCCGGCTTGGTGAGCTTGCCCGCAGCGACGTAGGCGGCCGAGGGGTACATCACCGCGTTGACGAACGCGAACAACTTGACCAGCAGGACGGCAAGCACGATCGCCAGGCTCAGGTAGCCCTGGATGCTGAGTGCGTCGGTCACTTTTCAACTTTAGCGGAGTCGGCACCTAACTTCTGCTCGGGTCACGCGTTGACCCTCCCGAGAGCGTTTCGTCGGACACCAAGTCCCCCAGACAAGGGAGGTCGATCCGTGAGTCAGACCATCTCCTCGCTTGAGCCCGCCGTACCGGCACCTCGACCCGTGCCGCCGACGATCGCCCAAGCGCCGAGCAGCTCGGTCACTCACGACACCGAATCGCTCTCTTCGCGTGCCAGCCTCAGGGCTCTGACCCTGCTCCCGGCCACCGCGCTGCTCGCCGATGCGTTGGTGTTGCTGCTCGCCTGCGGAGTAGCCCTGGTGCTGCGTCAGCTGGGTCTGCTCGCCACCCCCGCGTCGATCGATGCCCAGGATGCCGCCGTCGTCGCTCTGCCCGTGATCCTCGTCGGCTGGCTGCTGGCGATCGGTCTCATCGGGGGGTACTCGCGCCGGATCTTCGGTGCCGGCGCTGATGAGTATCGTCGGGTCGCCCAGGCCTCGCTGTTGGCGGCCGGGCTGATCGGAACCCTCTGCTACCTGACCCGTTACCCGCTCTCCCGCGGCTTCTTCCTGACCGCCGTGCTGGTCGGTGTCCCGTTGCTGTTGCTGGGCCGGTTCACGCTGCGCGCAGCGCTGCACACGGCCCGGCAGCGTGGCAGTGTCGGCCTGAAGGCCGTGATCGTCGGCAGCCCCTCACACGTCGACGAGCTCGCTGCCGTGCTCGGGCGCGAGCGGTGGATGGGCTACCGAGTGGTCGGCACGCTCACGCCGGGAGGAGGGCCCGAGTCCACCTTCGCCGGTTGGCCAGTGCTCGGCGATCCCCTCGACGTGGCCGCCGTGACCGCCGAGCACGATGCCGACGTCGTCTTCATCACCGCCGGCGCCTATGCCAGTGCCGAAGCGACCCGCCAGGTGGTCTGGGATCTGGAACCCCACGGCGTACAGGTGGTGGTGGCGCCCGGCGTCACCGACATCGCCGCCGGTCGGATCACGGTGCGCCCGATGGCGGGGCTGCCGCTGATGCACCTGGAGGCGCCTCGGTGGCGGGCCGCCACCCGGGGCGCCAAGCGCCTGTTCGACATCGTCGGATCGCTGGCACTGTTGACCGCCTTCTCGCCCCTGCTGCTCCTGATCGCGCTGCGGATCAAGGCCCACGACGGGGGGCCGATCTTCTTCCGGCAGACCAGGATCGGCAAGGACGAGGAGGCGTTCCCGTGCTTGAAGTTCCGCACCATGGTCCCGGACGCGGAGCTCAGACTCTCCGAACTGAAGGTGGACGGTCACGTCGGGCTCTTCAAGTTGAAGGAAGACCCGCGGATCACGGTGCCGGGGCGTTGGCTGCGCCGGTACTCCTTCGATGAGTTGCCCCAACTCTTCAACGTGCTGCGCGGCGAGATGAGCCTGGTCGGCCCGCGCCCGCCTTTGCCGACCGAGGTGGCCCAGTACCCGCCCCAGATGCGGCACCGGCTCCGGGTTCGTCCGGGGATGACCGGCCTCTGGCAGGTCTCCGGCCGGTCCGACCTGACCTTCGACGAGTCGGTCCGACTAGACCTCTACTACGTCGACAACTGGTCGATGCTGCAGGATCTGTCGATCCTGTTCCGCACCCTGCGCGCGGTGCTCAGCGCCCGCGGCGCCTACTGACAGAACAGCCTGATGTCAGGGGTTGCTGACTGTTGTCAGGGGTTGCAACCCCTGACAACAGTCAGAACCACCTGACATCAGGCTGTTCCGACGAGCGAGAAGGTCAGGCCTTCTTCGCGGTGGCCTTCTTCGCGGTGGCCTTCTTCGCGGTGGCGGCGGTCTTGCTGGCCGTCTTCTTCGCGGAGGTAGCGGTCTTCTTGGCCGTCTTCTTGGCGGTCGCGGCCGACTTGGTGGCGGTCTTCTTCGCGGCCTCGGTGGTCTTCTTGGCCGTCTCGGTCGCGGTGGCGGCGGCCTTCTTGGCGGACTCCTCGCTGCTGCGCAGCTTGGCGACGAAGCCCTCGCCACGCTTGGCGAGCTCGGCGTAGGTGCCACCGAAGGAGGTCACCTTCTCGTCGACCAGGGTCTGCACCTTGGCCGGAAGGTCCTTGGCCTGGCCGCGCAACTCGGCAACCCGTGCCTCGATCTCGGTACGACGTGTCTGCGCGGTGCTGCTCAGCGCCTCGATGCGAGCCGTCACCAGCGCGCCAGCCTGGCTGCTCAGCGTCTTGGGGGCGAAGTCGAAGTCGGCGAACTGCTTGCTGACGTCCTCGACGCGAGCCTTGGCGTCCTTCTGGGCAGCGAGCAAGCGGGACTGCACGTCGGCGACGGTCTCGCGGACGTTCTCCACGGCGATCTCGGCCACGCCGGCGCCGGCGTAGAGGCCCTTGGTCGCCTCGGACAGGATGTCGAACTTGGCCATCGGTATTCTCCTCGATCTGTTCATCTTCTGGTGCGACGCCCCGGGTCCGGGGCCGTCGGTCATGCGGAGTCGGTCCCGGCGTGCCTTGCCTCGTTCAGGGCGAGGAACGACGAGTAGACGTCCAGCAACGACTGCTTCTGTCGTTCGGTGAGTGCTGGGTCGGCCAGCACAGCCCGTTCGACCGAGTCGGAGGTGACGTCCTCGGCGCTGAGGATGCCGGCGCGGACATAGAGCTGGTCCGCCGAGATCCGCAGAGCCTTCGCGATCTGCTGGAGCACCTCTGCCGAAGGCTTGCGCAGGCCGCGTTCGATCTGGCTGAGGTAGGGGTTGGAGACGCCGGTCTGCTCCGCGAGCTGCCGCAGAGAGAGCTTGGATTCGGTCCGCTGCTCCCTGAGGTAGTCGCCGAGGGACTCGACTGTCTTGGAGACCATTCCTCGTGCCATGCCCCCATAGTGCTAACTATTGCAAGCAGAGTGCAAATCCATGGCTCGTGAGGCTGCTCACATAACCATTATTTCTTGCGGTGAATCTCTGCAGGAGACGGCGCTAGCCAGAGTTAGCACCGGGGCTGGAGGGCTCCGGTGCATCCGCTCTCGCCGTACGGCTGGCAAGATGGCGGGGTGTCCACGACAACCCCGGGAAGCCTCGAGCCGCTGCCCCAGCACTGCCCCACCCCCAGCGAGTTGGACGACCTTGAGTTGCTACTCTCCGGGGCGTTGGCGCCGCTCGCGCGTTTCAATGAGCCGGGATCCCCGGTGACCCTGACTCTCCCCGACGAACTGGTCGGCCGTCCCGTGGAGTTGATCGACCCCGAGGGCCTCCCACTGGCCACCCTCGCTGCCGACGGGACCGTGCAGCCGTTGACCCATGCCCAGTTCGGTCCGTTCCGCCACCTGTACCTGACCCCGGCCCAGGTCCGCTCCAGCCACGCCGGTGCCACCTTCGTCCCGGTCACCGGTCCGCTGTGCCTTGCCCAGTTGGACCAGTTGGCGGCCCTCGGCGGCCCGGTGGTGCTGCTGACGTTCGCCGGCACCGGCACCCCGGAGGGACTCAGCCCGGTGGGCCTGATCCGGGCCACCCTCACCGCGGCGGAGTACGTCGATGACTCCCAGGTGGTGGCCGTCCCGCTGGCCAGCCACGGCGATGCCGAGGTCGACCACGAACTCGGCACCAGGGTCACCGCCAACTATGCCCAGGACGACGTGGTGCTCGGCCTCGCCGACCCTGGTCCGGACGCCACCTTCCCTCCGGACGTGCTGCGGATCCTGGATGCGGAGCGGCCGGAACCGGCCGATCAGGGGCTGGTCGTCTTCTTCACCGGCCTGTCCGGCAGCGGCAAGTCCACCCTGGCCAGGGCACTCGTCGACCGCCTCCTGGAGCAGGGTGAACGCACCGTGACCACCCTCGACGGCGATGTGGTGCGACGCCACCTCTCCGCCGGATTGTCTTTCTCCCGCGAGGACAGAGAGACCAACATCGCCCGGATCGGCTGGGTCGCAGCCGAGATCTCCCGCCACGGCGGGGTGGCCGTCTGCTCCCCGATCGCCCCCTTCTCAGCCACCCGCGAGCGGGTGCGCACGATGGTGGAGGAAGCCGGCGGCTCCTTCTTCCTGGTGCACGTGGCCACGCCCCTGGCCGAGTGCGAACGCCGCGACCGCAAGGGCCTCTACGCCAAGGCCCGCCGAGGCGAGATCCCCGACTTCACCGGTATCTCCTCGCCGTACGAGGAGCCCACCGATGCCGCGGTACGCGTCGACACCACCGGGCGCAGCATCGAGGAGGCGTTGTCGGAGGTGCTCACCGCGTTGCGCGCCACCGGGCACCTGGACCTCACCACCAACCTCGAGGACGAGGTCACGTGAGCCCACCGGTCCGAGTGCTGTTCGTCTGCACCGCCAACATCTGCCGATCGCCGTTCATGGAGTTGTACTGCTCAGCGCAGGCCGGACTCGAGGTGGCCAGCGCCGGCACCCACGGATTCCATGATCAGCCGGTGTACCGCACCGTGGTCGACACTCTGGCCGACCTCGACATCGACGCCTCAGGCTTCCGAAGCCGGCGACTCACCGCCGAGATAGTCGCCCGGGCCGACGTCGTACTGACAGCGACTACGGGCCACCGGACGTTCATTCTCGATGAGCATCCCGCGGAGTTTCGCAAGGTGTTCACCCTCGGTCAGTTCGCGACTCAGGTCGGCAGGACCGACGCCGACCTGACCGGTCACGCTCTCATCGAGCACCTCGGTGACCGGCGCGGCCACGCGGACCCGGCCGACGACATCCCCGACCCCTACCGCCGCGGGCGCGCCGCAGCTCAGGAGGCCGCTGCCCTGATGACCGCACGCATCGACCAGATCCTGCCCCGGCTGATCCCACCCCACCACTCCTGATCCCCTGAGCGAAGACAACGATCCGACGTCACACAGGTGAACATCGTGGGAGTCCCGACCCGACTGCCCGCTCGCGGCGTACCTTGTCCTGCATGAAGATCACCATCGTCGGCACTGGTTACGTCGGCCTGTCGAACGCGGTCGTCCTCGCCCAACACCACGAAGTGGTCGCGTTGGACGTGGACGCGGACAGAGTGGCCCGGATCAACCGACGGGAGTCCCCGATCGTTGACCGCGAACTCGAGGAGTATCTGGCCACCCGGCCACTGAACCTGACCGCAACCACCGACAAGGACGAGGCGTACGCGGACACGGCGTACGTACTGATCGCGACCCCAACGGACTACGACCCGCAGACGAACTACTTCGACACCGGCTCGGTGGAGGCCGTGATCAAGGACGCCTTAACGGCTCGACCCGACGCGGCGATCGTGATCAAGTCCACGGTGCCGGTCGGGTTCACGGCCGCGGTCCGTGAGGAGTACCCGGGTGCGACGATCTTCTTCTCCCCCGAGTTCCTCCGCGAGGGGCGCGCCCTCCACGACAACCTGCACCCGTCGCGGATCGTGGTCGGCAGCGAGACCGAGCCGGCCCGCCGCTTCGCCGAACTGCTCGTCGAGGGGGCGATCACCGCCGACGTGCCGGTCGTGGTCACCGGATCCTCCGAGGCCGAGGCGATCAAGCTCTTCGCCAACACCTACCTCGCACTGCGGGTCGCCTACTTCAACGAGCTCGACACCTACGCCGTGACCCATGGGCTGGACACCGCACAGATCATCGAAGGCGTCGGACTGGACCCGAGGATCGGATCGCACTACAACAACCCCAGCTTCGGGTACGGCGGCTACTGCCTGCCCAAGGACACCAAGCAGTTGCAGGCGAACTACCGCGATGTCCCACAGAATCTGATCAGTGCGATCGTGGATGCCAACACCACTCGCAAGGACTTCATCGCCACCGACGTGCTGCGGCGCAACCCGCGGGTAGTGGGCATCTACCGGCTGATCATGAAGTCGGACTCGGACAACTTCCGGATGTCCTCGATCCAGGGAGTGATGAAGCGGATCAAGGCGAAGGGGATCCCGGTGGTCATCTACGAACCGGAGCTCGAGGACGACCTGTTCTTCAACTCCGAGGTGATCCGCGACCTCGACGAGTTCAAGAAGGCTGCCGACGTGATCATCGCCAACCGGCGCACCGCCCTGCTCGAGGATGTAGCCGACAAGGTCTACACCCGCGACATCTACGGTCGCGACTGACCGGCCCGGCCCCGCGTTCGGCCGACCCGCGCCGAAGGTGCGGGCGCCGTGACAGCCACCCTGCGGGCACCGGTTCGCCGCGTACTCCTCCTGCCGATACCATGAGGGCCGCTCGTCGCAATGAGAAGAGGCCAACGCATCCATGTCGCAGACGTATGCTGACTACCGTTTGAGCCAGCTGGACCAGCTGGAAGCGGAGTCGATCCACATCTTCCGTGAAGTGGCGTCCGAGTTCGAGAAGCCGGTGCTGATGTTCTCCGGCGGCAAGGACTCGATCGTGATGCTCCGACTCGCCGAGAAGGCGTTCTACCCGGCGAAGATCCCGTTCCCGGTCCTCCAGGTGGACACCGGCTACGACTTCCCCGAGGTGCTCTCCTGCCGCGACTCCTGGGTGGACCGCCTCGGCGTACGCCTGATCGTCGCCAGTGTCGAGCAGGCGATCGCGGACGGCATCGTCGTCGACGACGGGAAGACCAGCCGCAACCGGCTCCAGATCGGCACCCTGCTGCACGCGATCGAGGAGAACGGCTTCACCGCCGCCTTCGGTGGCGGTCGCCGCGACGAGGAGAAGGCGCGCGCCAAGGAGCGGGTCTACTCCCACCGCGACGAGTTCGGTCAGTGGGACCCGAAGATGCAACGCCCCGAGCTGTGGAGCCTCTACAACGGGCGGCTGCATGAGGGCGAGCACATGCGCATCTTCCCGATCTCCAACTGGACCGAACTGGACATCTGGGACTACATCGGCCGCGAGGGCATCGAGATCCCGTCGATCTACTTCAGCCACCAGCGCAGCGTGTTCGAGCGCGACGGGATGCTGCTCAGCCAGAGCGAGTACAACCCGCTCCGTGAGGGCGAGACGGCCGCCGAACGGACCGTCCGCTTCCGCACCGTCGGCGACCTGACCCTGACCGGTTGCGTCGAGAGCACCGCCAGCACCATCGACGAGATCATCGAGGAGGTCGCCGTCGCCCGGGTCACCGAGCGTGGCGCCACCCGCGGGGACGACCGGTTCTCCGAGGCCGCGATGGAGGACCGGAAGAAGGAAGGCTACTTCTGATGACCACCCAGACCGGGATGGACCTGCTCCGCTTCGCCACCGCAGGATCGGTCGACGACGGCAAGTCGACGCTGATCGGTCGACTCCTGATGGACTCCAAGTCCATCTTCGAGGACCAGCTCGAGGCGGTCGAGGCGACCTCGCAGTCCAAGGGGTACGACTACACCGACCTGGCGCTGCTCACCGACGGACTGCGGTCCGAGCGGGAGCAGGGCATCACCATCGATGTCGCCTACCGCTACTTCGCCACCCCGAACCGCAAGTTCATCATCGCCGACACCCCCGGGCACGTGCAGTACACCCGGAACATGGTCACCGGCGCCTCCACCGCCGACCTCGGCCTGGTGCTCGTCGACGCCCGTCAGGGCCTGACCGAGCAGTCCCGCCGGCATGCGGTGATCCTGTCGCTGCTGCGGGTGCCGCACCTGGTGCTGGCGGTGAACAAGATGGACCTCGTCGACTTCAGCGAGGAGGTCTTCGAGCGGATCTACGCCGAGTTCACCCAGTTCGCCACCAAGTTGAACGTGCCCGACCTCCAGGTGATCCCGATCTCCGCCCTGCAGGGCGACAACGTGGTGAACCGCTCGGAGAAGATGCCCTGGTACTCCGGGCCGACACTCATGTACCACCTCGAGCACGTGCACGTGGCCTCGGACCGGGACATGGTCGATGTCCGCTTCCCGGTGCAGTACGTGATCCGGCCCAAGTCGGACGACTTCCACGACTACCGCGGGTACGGCGGCCAGGTGGCCGGCGGGATCCTCAAGCCCGGCGACGAGGTCGTGGTCCTCCCCTCGGGGATGACCACCAGGATCTCCGGCATCGATCTGTTCGACCGCGAGATCCCCGAAGCGTTCCCGCCGATGTCGGTGACTGTGCACCTGGAGGACGACGTGGACGTCTCCCGAGGCGACATGATCGCCCGGGTGAAGAACGCGCCCACCCCCAGCCAGGACATCGACGCGATGGTCTGCTGGATGACCAACCAGCCGCTGCGCCCCCGGCAGAAACTGGCCATCAAGCACACCACCCGCACCGGCCGAGCCCTGGTCAAGGACATCCAGTACCGGCTGGACGTGAACACGCTGCACCGCGATCAGGAGAGCCAGGAACTCAACCTGAACGAGATCGGCCGGGTGCAGTTGCGGACCACCGTGCCACTGCTGTGCGACCCCTACTCCAAGAACCGCACCACCGGCTCGTTCATCCTGATCGACGAGGCCACCGGGATCACCGTCGGTGCCGGGATGATCAACGGCTGACTCGAACTCAGCGCAGCTTCGGTCGCACGTGCATCCCGACCTCGGGATCGACGATGACCTGCTGAGCTGCGGGGAGCCCGTCGGCGAGCAACTGCTCGTCGACGGGTACGTTCCGCTTGATCAGCGCCAGCGCGATCGGGCCCCACTCGTGGTGCCGGGCCGCACTGCCCACGAACCCGACCGCACGAGAGCCCTCGCCGTCCGTGCGCACCTCGGCGCCCGGGGTCGGCAGCCGGTTCTCCGAACCGTCCAGGTGCAACAGCACCAGCCGCCGCGGCGGCCGTCCCAGCGTGTGCACCCGGGCGACCGTCTCCTGACCGCGATAACAACCCTTGTCCAGGTGCACGGCCGAGCCGATCCAGCCGACCTCGTTGGGGATGGTCCGGTGGTCGGTGTCGATCCCCAGCCGCGGCTCGCCCCGGGCGATCCGCAACGCCTCGAACGCCCACAGGCCACACGCGGGGCCGAGCGCTCCGGCGTACTCGACCAGTCGGTCCCGCGGGACCAGGTCGAACCGACCCGGCGCCGCTTCCGCTCCGGAAGAATCGGGCCGCCAGGTCACCGCCCAGTCGGCGCTCGCGTCGGTGACCTCGACCTGGTTGAGGAACCGCATCCGGTCCAGGAACTCGATCAAGGGGCCGACGCGACCGGGCTCGGTGTGAGCCAGGAACACCTCGCCATCATCCACGCCGGTGAAAGCATGCTCGACATGGCCCTGTGGGCTCAGGATCAGCGTCGTCGTCCACTCGCCCGGGGGCAGCTCCAGCAGGTGCTGCGTGGTCAGGTCGTGCAACCACCGCAGTCGGTCCGGGCCGGCGATCCGGATCACCTCACGGTGACTGAGGTCCACGAAACCCTCGCCTCGAGCGAGCGTGCGCTGCTCGGTGTTGAACGAGCCGTAGTGCGCGGCGACCGGGGCGTCGACACCCGCGGCGGTCACCGCGCCCGGCAGATCCACCAGTGGGCTGGTCACTCAACGCTCCCCTCAGAGGTGGCACCGTCACAGTGGTGACAGGTCCCGAAGATGGTCAGGTGACCGATGTCGGGGGTGAAGCCGTAGCGCTCCCCCAGCAGTCCGGTCAGGTCGGCCACCTCACCTGAGTCAACCGAGGTCACGGTCGAACAATTCCGGCAGACGAGGTGGAAGTGTTCCCGGCCCCCGATCGAGTGATAGGTCGGCGCCCGATCGGAGAGATGCGTGTGTCGGATCAGCCCGATCTCCTCGAGCACCTCCAGGGTCCGGTAGACCGTGGAGAGATTCACTGCGGCCGAGTGCCGGCGTATCTCAGCGTGCACCTGGTCGGGGGTGGCGTGGCCCAACTCCTCGACGGCACCGAGCACCAGTTCGCGTTGCGGGGTGAGCCGGTAGCCCCGCTCCCGCAGCCGCGCCCGCCAGTCCGAGTTCATCGCCTCGTCAGCTTGGCCCACAGGTGCGGCTGCAGTTCGTGTCCGGTCGCGGCCATGTCGTAGGCGTAGAGGAGGTCCCCGTCCACGTTGCCGTACATCCGCTTGCCACCGGCGACCTCCTTGGCCGACTCGGTGAAGGAGACTCCGGCGGTGTGCAGTTCCACCCGCCCGTCCGCCGCCGCGCCGTACCAGACCTCACTGATGCCGGTCGGATGCACGAGCAGCACCTCGACCTTCCCGCCCGGACGCGCGCGCCAGAAGCCGGTCTCGATGGCGGCGTCGCGCACCTTGTTGCCGTCCTCGTCAACGATCCAGGAGCGGGCCAGGTAGTGGAAGAACGGCCGACCGTCGTGGGTGAAGATGATCTCCTGGCCGAACGAGAACGGATCGATGCTCGGGTAGTCGCCGTGCCCGTTGCCCTGCCAGGTGCCGAGCAGCCAGGCGATCGGTGCGCAGTCCGGGTGCAGATTCTCCGGAAGCTCGAACGGCATCGCGTCACTCACCCTTCACCCGACGGCCGCGGGCCAGTTGGGCCGCGGTGACCACCAGGACACCGGCGCCCACGAGAACGCATCCGATGATTGCAGCGATGAAGACGGCGTCCACAGCAGTGAGTCTACGCAGTGGCTAAGGTCGGGGTATGACACGGCTACGAATCAAGGTGACCTGCGGCGGCGAGGACCCCGAACGGTGCAACCAGGCCTTCACGGTGGCCGCCGCCGCGGTCGCGTCCGGCGCCGATGTCGGGCTCTGGCTCACCGGCGAGGCGGCCTGGTTCGCCGTGCCCGGACGGGCCGAGGAGTTCGCCCTCCCACTCGCCGCCCCGCTGGCCGACCTGCTCGCGGCGGTCCTCGCCGGCGGCCAGGTCACCCTGTGCACCCAGTGCGCGGACCGGCGTGGCATCGGCGCCGAGGACGTCCTCGACGGCGTCCGGATCGCCGGGGCGGCGGGCTTCGTGGAGGAGATCCTCACCGAAGGCACCCAAGCGCTGGTCTATTGACCACGAAGGCTCGGCCACGCCGCTAGACTGCGGAGGTCCTGACGGCTCGGACCGTTTCCCTGATCGGTGAAGGCACGGAGTGGAACTCAAAAACCTGCTGAAGATCGCCCGACGACGTTGGCGTTCGATCACTTCGATGCTGCTCCTGGGACTCGTGGTCAGCGGCGCCATCTCGTACGTGATGCCCAAGCAGTACGAGTCGACCGCCAGAATCTACGTCTCCGTCGACGCCCAGATCGTCTCCGAGCTCTACACCGGCGCCGCCTATGTGGCCTCCCGGATGAAGTCGTACGCCGAACTGGCCAGCCACGCCGAGTTGGCCAGCCGGATGATCTCCGAACTGTCGCTGCCCGAGTCCACCACCCAACTGGGTCGCAAGATCCGCGCGGAGTCCGCGGTCGACACGGTCATCCTCACCTTCACCGTGACCGACCGTGACCCTGCCCGGGCGCAAGTGATCGCCCGCACCGGCTCACAACTGCTCGTCACCTATGTCGAGGAACTGGAGACCCCGCCCGGCCAGTTGCAGCCCCAGGTGAACGCGCACATCACCGACGCCGCGGACTTCCAACCCAACCCGGTCTCACCACAGATCGCCCTCAACCTCTCGGTCGCGGCGCTGATCGGCCTGCTGCTCGGCGTGGGCCTGGCCACCGTCCGGGAGCTGCTCGACAACACCGTCAAGCTCGCCGACGACATCAAGGAGCTCGCGGCGGCGCCGGTGATGGCCAGCGTGGGCACCGAACGGCGGATCCCCAAGGAGCCGCTGCTCACCGACGTGAGCGGCTTCTCGCCCCGCGGCGAGGCGTTCCGGCTGCTGCGCACCAACCTGCAGTACCTCGACATCGACCACGACCTGCGGTCGCTGGTGATCACCAGCGCCGTCGCCGGCGAGGGCAAGACCCACACCGCCGTGAACCTGGCCATCACCTTGGCCCAGGCCGGTCAACGGGTCCTGATCGTGGACGCCGACCTCCGTCGGCCCCGGGTCGCCCAACTGCTGGGCCTGGACCGCTCGATCGGTTTCACCACCGTGCTGGTCGGCCGGAACACCCCGGCCGAGGCCATCCAGGTGCACCAGGAGTCCGGCGTACACGTGCTGGCCAGTGGCCCGACACCCCCGAACCCGACCGAGATCCTGCAGACGCACGCGGCCCGGGACCTGCTGCACGCGCTACGCGACTCCTACGACACCGTGGTCATCGACGCGCCGCCGCTGCTGCCCGTCTCCGACGCCTCGATCCTGGGCACCATCACCGACGGCGTGCTGATGGTGACCCGCTATGGGAAGACCAAGCGGGAGCAGTTGGAGGTCGCCTCGGCCCGGGTCCGCGGCGTCGGCGGCCGACTGCACGGCGTGGTGGTGAACATGGTGCCCAAGCGCGCCGCCGAGGGCTACCACTATTACTACTACTACTACGAGGCCACCCGCCCTGGTGCCGACACCAGCCGCAAGACGCCCGGAAGGTTCGGGCGCAAGGGGGACCGGGCCAAGGCCAAGCGCAGCGACAAGAGCCGTGCCGGCGACAGAGCCAAGTCCTCTCGCAGTGCCCGCAAACGAGCCGATGACGGCGCCGACGTGAGCAAGTGAGCCCCTGACGTGACCGGTGACGGTGTCACTGGCCGGGTCGCCCTGGTGGCAACCTTCGGCCTGCTCGTGGTCGCCCTGGCCGGGCTGGCCACCCGCGGCACCATCTTCGCCATCCTGGCCGTCGGGGCTGCGCTGGGACTCACCGTCGTCTGCGTGCTCGGGCCCCGCTTGACCGGAGCCCTCTGCCTGATCGCCGCGATGGCACTGGCGCCGCTCGACGACATCCGGCCCGGCGAGACGTCGCTGCTCAACGCCTCCGACATGGCGGTGGCGGTGGGCTTCGCCCTGCTGGTGCCCACCATGATGCGGCGGCGGGCCCATGTGCCCGGTCTCTACCTGCTCGGGGTGGCCGTGCTGCTCACCGCGGTGCTGCTCTCCTCGGCCATGGCCAGCAACCCCACCGAGAGTTTCATGCTGGCGATCCGACTGCTCATTGCCGCGGTCATGCTCCCCTTGGCGTTCGCCTGGTGGTCACCGCCGACGCGGTGGGTCAACGCGCTCTGCTGGGGGTACGTCGGCGGCCAGGTGGTCAGCACCGTCTACGGCCTCACCCTCGGTGGCACCGTGCACGGTCGCCATGTCGGGCTGACCCGGCACCCCAACTACTACGGCCTGGCCGCGATGGTCGCCGTAGCCCTGTGCATCTACCTGCACCACCGCACGCCCCGGGAGTACCGGTGGGTGGTCTGGGTCGCCGGCGGCATCTGCCTCTACGGCGGCCTTGTCAGCGGTAGCCGCGCCTCGACACTCGGGCTGATCGCCCTGGTGCTGATGGTGGTGATGATCGAGCGCTCGGTGCTGTCGGCCTGGTGGGTCCTCTCCGGAGGGCTGACGTTGGCGCTGACCCTGCAGTGGCTGGTCGACTATCTGGGGCCTGGCTCGGCCGTGGCCCGGATCCTGCCCGGCGACTACGGGGCGAGCCTGTCCGACCAACACCGCAACATAACCCTGGAGATCTACTGGGACCAGTTCTTGGCCAGTCCGCTGCTCGGCAACGGGTTCACCAACGAACAGTTCGAGGCACACAACGCCTACCTGCAGATCGCAGTGGCACTGGGCGTCGTCGGCCTCGCTGGCTTCCTGATGATCGGCTGGTCGCTGATGCGGCCACTCTTCGCCCGCGGCGACCGTCGAGCGCTCTGCTACGTGGCGGTCTCGTACGCCGTGGTGGCGCCGGTGACGCCCAGCGTCTGGGACCGGATTGTCTGGGTCGGTCTGGCATTGGGCATCCTTGCCTCGGTGCCCGACACCGATCCACAGCAAAGCGACCATGATCGGACCGAGTTCAGTCCCGCCAAGGAGACCACGTGATTCGCAACCCCAGCTTCGCGATGCACCGACTGCGCCAGACCGGGCGCTTCCGCAACGCGCCCCAGGTGCTGTGGTCCATCGCCACCAGCCGCACCCCCCTGCGTCGTGACGCGCTGCGCTTCGTGATGAAGGACGGCACGGTGATCGACACGCCCAACCAGCCGGGCGCCCGGGTGCCCATCTACGAGGTGTTCGTCGAGGACGCCTACGACTACGACGCGTTGACCGAAGGCCTACGCCCGGACCTGGTGGCCTTGGACATCGGTGGCCACGTCGGCTGCTTCTCGGTCGCCCTGGCCAAGCACAGCCGGGAAGCCCGCGTGCACACCTACGAGGCATCACCGGTCACTGCCCAGTGGTTGTTCCGCAACGTCGAGCAGAACGAGTTGAGCGACCGCGTGCACCCGCACCACAGCGCTGTGGCTGGAGTCACCGGCACTCTCGAGTTCGCCGACAACGGCCGAGGCAGCGGACTCAACGGCGTGACCGCCGCCCAGCGAAGCGGGCACCCGACCGCGATAGCGACCGTCCCGGCAGTCACCTTCGGCGATGCCGTGCGGGCCGCGGGCGGCACCGTGGACCTGGTCAAGATGGACACCGAGGGTGCCGAGTACGACATCGTCCTCAACAGCTCCGCCGAGGACTGGGAGACCGTCTCCAGGATCGTCCTGGAGCACCACGCCGTCCCTGGCCAGGACGCTGCGGAGCTGGAGAGGTTCCTGGTCGGCGCCGGCTTCGAGGTGACACGCCGGGAGAGCGGCGGCACCGCGGGCATCCTCTGGCTCGACCGGCGATAGCCTGACCGCCATGCGCCCACCGTCGTACGCCCTGCGCCGGGTCCGTCAGACCCTGCGCTTCGCCAATGGTCCGTCCGTGCTGCTTGCGATGGCCTCGTCCCGCTCCCCCTGGCCACGTGCGGAACTCACCTTCCGCACCCGCAGCGGAGCGGCGGTCGCCACCCCCAACGTCGCGGGCGCGCGACTGGCCGTCTACGAGCACTTCGTCGAGGACACCTACCGGCTCGGGGACCTGACCGCCGGCCTGCGGCCGGACTTCCACGTCCTCGACGTCGGCAGTCAGGTCGGTGCCTTCGCGGTGGCCATCGCCCGGCACTCCCCCCAGGCGCACGTGCATGCCTACGAGGCGTCCCCGGAGACAGCTGAGTGGCTGCAGCGCAACGTCGCCGGCAATGACCTCGGGGATCGGATCCATCCGCACGCGGTGGCCATCTCCGACCATGACGGGACGCTCGAGTTCGCCGACCTCGGCGCTGCGAGCGTCCACAACGGCATCACCGCCCCCGGCGACACGGCGACCATGGTCACCGTCCCCTGCGCGACGATGGCGACGGCGGTCGCACTGGCCGGCGGCCGGGTCGAGGTGGTCAAGATGGATGCCGAGGGGGCCGAGTACGACGCCGTGCTGAGCTCACCGGAGGCGATCTGGGCTCCGGTGCAGCGGGTGGTGATGGAATACCACCCGGTCCCCGGGCACAGCGTCGAGGAGCTGGTCGACTTCTTCGCCCGGGTCGGCCTCGATCTGGTCCAGCACCGGCCCGAAGGTCGCCCGGGGCTCGGGCTGGCCTGGTTCTCCCGAGGAGCCTGACCAGGTGCCACGGCTCCCTGCAGCACTGGAACCGGCGTTCCCGCTGGTCAAACGGGCTCACCGGATGGCCACCCGACGGACCGGGGCGCTCACCCGGCGGCTCGCGCACCGCTACTCCGGCCCACGCGCGCTGCCGGTCCGGGGCACCTCCCGGTCGGTGGACACGGTCGCGGCCGAACCGGACGCGGTCCGGATCCATACCAGTGGCCCGGCCACCTCACTGAGCCGGCCGGCACCGATCGGCACCCCGCCGGGGCACTGGTACTTCGAGTCGCTGCGTGACGTCGACCTGGGGGCTCGGTTCACCCTGGAGATCGACCACGGGCGGGTCGTCGGCAACTACGCCGCGCACCTGACACCGGGCGGACTCCTCGACTTCGAGACCAGCCACTACTTCGGGGTGCACGGTTGGCACGAGCATCCGCTGTACCTGCGGCCGCGACTGCCCCGGATGGAGCACGTCTCCGGGGACCTGCTGTCGTTGGCGACCCGAGGCACCGGCGTGAACTACTACCACGTGCTGATGGACCTGGTGGAGAGGTACGCGATCTTCACCGAGTCGATGCCCGGGGCACACCCGGATGCGGTGCTGGTGAACCGCAACACCCGGTTCGCACGGGAGTACCTGACACTGCTGGGGCTTGACGAGGTGCCGTGCATCGAGGCCACCAAGCACGTCGCCTTGCAGGCGGATCGACTCTGGGCGCCGAGCCTGCCGAACGCGGAGAACCTCGCTCCCCCGCAGACCACCGCGTGGATCCGGGAGAACCTCAGGCCCCGGCGTACCCAAGGGCTTCCGAAACGGATCTACGTGACCCGTGGCGACCGACGCAACAGTCGCCGGGTGGTCAACGAGCAGGCCCTGTTGCGCCTGTTGACCCCGCTGGGGTTCGAGGTCTTCGACCCTGGCCAGCACTCGGTCGCCGATCAGATCGACCAGTTCGCCGCAGCCGAGGTGGTGGTCGGACCGCACGGAGCCGGTCTGACCAATCTGGTCTTCGCTCCGGTCGGTGTGCGGGTGCTGGAACTCTTCGCGCCACGCTATCTGAACCCGGGCTACTGGACGATCACCGCCAACATCGCTGAGTCGAAGTACCGCTACCTGGTGGGGTTGCCCGATGACCCGAGGCCGCCGGGCGCGCCGATGCAGAACGTGTACGACGACATCACCGTGGACCCCGACGTCTTCGCAGACATGGTCACCGAGTTGCTGGCCGGCTGACGTGCGTGCGGTGATCCAACGCGTCACCGCCGCCTCCGTCGAGGTGGAGGGTGTGCTGGTCGGCGAGATCGGACCGGGGTTGCTGGTCTACCTGGGTGTCAGCCACGCTGACGGTCCGGAGCAGGTGGCCTGGATGGCCCGCAAGCTGGCCGGCCTCCGGTTGCTGCGTGAGGAACGCTCGCTGTCTGACCTGGTGGCCGCCAGCGAGCCCTCCGAGGCCCTGGTGGTCAGCCAGTTCACGCTGTACGGCGATGCCCGCAAGGGTCGCCGGCCGACCTGGCAGGCCGCCGCCCCGGGACCGGTCAGCGAACCCCTCTACGACGCGGTCTGTGATGACCTCGCCGGTCTGGGTGTGCGGGTGGCCCGCGGCGTCTTCGGCGCCGACATGGCGGTCGCCTCGGTCAACGACGGCCCGGTGACCCTGATTCTCGACTCCCCCTGACCGAGTTGGGCCCCATCCGCGCCGAGTTGGGCCCCATCCGCATCGACTTGGGCCCCATCCGCATCGACTTGGGCCGCAGCATGCAGAACGGGCCCCGACCGCCGAAGCGGTCGGGGCCCGTCGTGGCGTCAGACGTCGATGGCGACTTCGGCCACCACACCGGTCTTCGCGACCACGGCACGGTCGACCGGGTCCGCCTGCGGCACCAGGGTGCGCAGCGTCCAGTCGCCGTCGCCGGCGAAGAACCGGAAGTGACCCGACGCCGACAACGGCACCTCGGCGGTGAACTCGCCGGTGCGGTCCAGGAGCCGCACGTAGCCGGTGCTCACCGGCTCGCCGCCACGCAGCACCTGGCCCTGGATGATGGCCTCGATCTTGGTGTTGACGCCGTCCAGGGACAGCCCACCCTCAGTGGCTCCGCACATGCTCAGGCCTCCCCGGGCTCGTCGCCGAGGGTGATCGGCACACCGACGAGGGAGCCGTACTCGGTCCAGGAACCGTCGTAGTTCTTCACGTTCTCCTCACCGAGGATCTCCTGCAGCACGAACCAGGTGTGCGAGGAGCGCTCACCGATCCGGCAGTAGGCGATGGTGTCCTTGTTCCAGTCGACGCCGGCCTCGGTGTAGATCTCGCGCAACTCGTCGTCGGACCGGAAGGTGCCGTCGTCGTTGGCTGCCTTGCTCCACGGGACGCTGACCGCAGTGGTGATGTGCCCGGCGCGCTGCGCCTGCTCCTGCGGCAGGTGGGCGGGAGCCAGGAGCCGACCGGCGAACTCGTCGGGGCTGCGCACGTCGACCAGGTTCTGGGTGCCGATCGCGGCCACGACCTCGTCGCGGAACGCTCGGATGGACAGGTCCTGGTCCTTGGCGACGTACTCGGTGGCGGGGCGGCTGGGCACCTCGTTGACGAGCTCGCGGGAGTCCAGCTCCCACTTCTTGCGGCCACCGTCGAGGAGCTTGACGTCCCCGTGCCCGTAGAGCTTGAAGTACCAGTAGGCGTAGGCGGCGAACCAGTTGTTGTTGCCGCCATAGAGCACGACGGTGTCGTCGTTGCTCACGCCGCGCTCGGAGAGGAGCGCAGAGAACTGCTCCCGGCTCACGAAGTCACGACGCACCTGATCCTGCAGGTCGGTGCTCCAGTCCAGCTTGATGGCACCACGAATGTGGCCCTTGTCGTACGACGTGGTGTCCTCGTCGACCTCGATCAGGACGATGCCGGGGGTGTCGAGGTTGGCCTCGACCCAGGCGGCGGAGACGAGTGAGTTCTCGCGACTCATAAGTGTGATGCTCCTACTTGGTTGTGGTGGTGGGTGTGCTGACGGTGAGGGGTGCAGTGCTGCGCTTGAACAACAGGTAGATCTCGCAACCGAGGCAGAAGCCGAAGGCTGCGTTGAGGAGTGCGGCGGCCAGGGCCGCTCCCACTGCGATGGCGCCGAGCAGGGGCGCGCCGACGAGGTACCCGATCAGGCCGACGACCGCGAAGACGAGGCCGACCGCTTGCGCGAACTGCGGCGGGGCCGGGTCCTCGAGCTCGGTCGGCGCACTGAGACGCGGTCGGATCAGTCGACGGAATATCCAGGCGTGCGGCGTCCGCTGCACACCCAGCAGGGCTGCGTGTGCGAAGAAGAGCGCCTGCAGGGCGAGCAGGGCCACGGCAGCCCGGTGCGGCGCCAGCAGCAGCACTGCAGCAAGCAGTACGACGGTGACGGCGGCCGAGAAGCGGGGCCCGCGCGGGTCGATCCCGGTGGTGGACATGGTTCTCCTGAGGTCCTGAGGTCAGAGTGGACGTGTGCTCGGACACCTGCAGGCAGGACGCAACGACGGCGTCAGCGGAGAGGGGTGTCCGGTCAGGACATTCGACACAGCGCCGAGCGCACGCGGCAGTGATCCACTGCGCGGCGCTTGGTCAGCATGGTCGAGAACATGGGGAGCACTCTAGGCCGGGGGCGCGAACATCGCCAAAGAGGCGTCTCGAATAATGGACCGCTCATCCATATTCTGAGATCAGGAGCTGGCGGTGGCCAGCAGAGCCTCGAAGCGATCGGCGCATCCGGCCAGCGCGAACTCGCGCTCGGCCAACTCCCGGGACGCAGCGCCGACCCGGTCGGCGAGCTCGCGATCCTCCAGGACCCGGCGTACCCAGTCGCCGGCCTTGGCCAGCGAGGATTCCTCCGGGGGCAGCACGCAGCCGCCGACCGAATCGATGAGCGTCGCGGCCAGGTTCTCCGCCGGCATCAGGCCGAGCACCGGTCGGCCCGCGCACAGGTAGGAGAGGGTCTTGGAGGGCACCGAGAAGGCGCCGGCGGACTTCTCCAGCAACACCACCAGCACGTCTCCGGAGCCGAGCACTTCCGGCAGTCGCTCATACGGCTGGAACGGCAACAACGTCACCGGCACCGCCAACCGGGCCGCCTCCTGGGCGATCACGTCCATGGCCGGGCCCTCACTGACCACACACAGGTGCAGGTCAATGCCGGCGTCCAGCACCTCGCGGGCCAGGCCGACGAGGAGTTCCGGGTTGTGCTTGAGTCCGAGGGTGCCGGAGTAGACCAGCGTCTTCACCGAGTCGAGCCCGTGCTCGCGGGAGAACGGGTTCAGCCGTTCGGTGGGCACGATCTCGTCGATGGGCGCCCAGTTCGGGATCACCACGGTCTTGTCCGCAGTCCCCCACCCTCGATGCACGTCGAGGAAGGCGTCCGAGATCACCACGATGCCCGCGGCTCGGCGGCAGGCCCACCGCTCTCCGGCCGCGATGAGGACCGCCACCAGCCGGAAGACCGGGTGCAACTTCTCTCCGGCGAAGGACCGCACCGCGATGCCCTGCACGTCCTGGTGCCAGAGCACCCAGCGCACCCGGGTGACCCACAGCCAGGCGGTCACCACCACCAGCATCGGGATCGGCACGTTGCCGGCGAGTACGACGTCGGGCCGCAGCCGCCGCACCTGCCGGATGAGCTGCCCACCGAAGCGCAGTTCCTGGACCAGTCGGCGTCCGAAGGAGAGCTTGTCGATCTTCTCGCCGACCCCGATCGGGTCGAACCGGATCGACTCCCCCGGTTCCGCGGCGAGCCGCCCACGTCCGGAGACGTGGGCGGCACACCACGAGTGGGTGACCTCGTGGCCACGACCGCTCAACTCCCGGCTGAGCTCGGCCTGGAACGGGTGCCCGCTGTAGTCGTGGACCAGGATCCGCATCTAGGCGAGTTCGGCCTTGACCTGGTCGTACACCCACGCGTAGGTCTGGGTGAGGCCATCGAGCAGCGAGATGGACGGCTCCCAGCCGTAGGTGGCCATGATCTGGGTGTTGTCGGAGTTGCGGCCCCGGACACCCTGCGGTGCGTCGAGCTTGTACTGGCGCTCGCAGGTCACGCCGGCGATGCCTTCGACGATGTCGACCAACTGGTTGATCGAGACCAACTCGGACGAGCCGAGGTTCACCGGCTCGCCGGAGTCACCGGCGAGGATCATCTTGCTTCCGTGCACGCAGTCGTCGATGTACATGAAGCTGCGGGTCTGGTGACCGTCGCCCCAGATCTCGATCTCCTTGTTGCCGGTGATCGCCGCGGTGGCCACCTTGCGGCAGACGGCCGCGGGCGCCTTCTCCCGGCCGCCGGTCCAGGTGCCGTGCGGGCCATAGACGTTGTGGTAGCGGGCGATCCGGGTGACCATCCCGTAGTCCTCGGCGAAATGCCGGCACATCCGCTCGGTGAAGAGCTTCTCCCAGCCGTAGCCGTCCTCGGGCATCGCCGGGTAGGCGTCGGCCTCCTTCAGCGCCGTCACTGCAGTGTCGGTCTGCTTGTCGGCGGCGTACACACAGGCGGATGAGGAGTAGAAGTACCGCTCCACCTCAGCCTCCTTGGCGGCCTGCAGCATGTGCGTGCTGGTCAGCACCGAGAGCATGCAGGCGGCCTTGTTGTTCTCGATGAAGCCCATGCCACCCATGTCGGCGGCCAGCATGAAGACCTGGGCCGCTCCGTCGGTGGCGCTCATCGCGTTCTCCAGCAACGACAGGTCAGCGACGGAGTTCTCCGCATCCGGATGGACCTGGTACCACTCCTCGGTCGGCTTGACGTCCACCGACCGGACGGTCAGACCCTGACGGAGCAGGTCTGCGACGAGGTGGCCCCCGATGAAACCCCCGCCCCCTGCGACCAGTGCATCCACACTCTTGGACACGGTTCGAGCCTTCCTACTTGGATTCGACAACGACGTTTGCTTGGTCAACGAGAGCAGCGGCCCTCGGTCACTGCGGCACCGCTGCGGACGTGCGGATCACGCTACCGCGAAGCCGCGTAGTCTGCTCCCGTGACTGACCAGACGTGGACAAATCGCACCAGAGAACGCGGCAAGCTGGCCATCCGTCGAGTCCTGCACCGGATGGACCTCGACCTGGGCAAGGACCCGTTCACCAAACGACTCGCCCGCAGCCTCGTCCACGCCGACATCACCGCGGTGCTCGACGTCGGCGCCAATGTCGGCCAGTACGCGACCATGCTGCGCCGGGCGGGCTTCTCCGGAGACATCGTCTCGGTGGAGCCGCTGTCGGGCGCCTATGCGCAGTTGCACACCCGCGCCGCCAAGGACTCCCGCTGGACCTGCCTGAACTCCGCCATCGGCAGCGGCGGTGGGACGGCCACGATCAACGTCTCCGCGAACTCGTTCTCCTCGTCGATCCTGCCACTCACCGACGCCCACCTGAGGGCCGCGCCCGGCTCCGAGGTCATCGCCACCGAAGAGGTGCCGCTGGTCTCCGTGATCGAGCTGATGGATCAGTACGGGCTGTCCCCGGAGACGACGCTGCTGAAGGTGGACACCCAAGGCTTCGAAGGCGAGGTCCTGGACAGCGCCGGCGACCTGCTGGACCGGTTCGCCGGCGTCCAACTGGAGCTCTCGTTCGTCGAGCTGTACGCCGGCCAACCGCTCTTCGACGAGCTGGTGGACCGGATGCGCAAGGCAGGGCTTGAGCTCTGGCAGCTCGAGACCGGCATCTCCGGCCCTGACGGGCGGCTGCTGCAGGTCGACGGAGTCTTCCTCCGCACCCGCTGACTCGGGATCAGACCCGCTGCAACCACAGCGATGAGGGCGGGTTCGAGTCCTTCGCCAGGGGCGTGTACCCGGGGAAGCGGTCGATCAGGAACTGCTCGTCGGCATGCCTCAGCATCGGCGTCGACAGCAGCACCCGGTAGGCGGAGTTGTGGGCCAGGAAGACCTGCACCAGCATCGCCTCGTTCCAGTAGACCGGCCACCGCTCACCGAACAGCCAGAAATCGGCCGGATACGGGCCGTTGAAGGGGAAGTGCACGTCGTGGATGTGCACGTAGACCCCGGGCTTGACCCGCGGCAACACCTCGGTGAACAAATATGCCACGTCACTGTCGATCTTGAACGCGTGCGAGGAGTCGATGAACAGAACATCGCCGGCCTCCAACTCGGCGAACACCTCCAGGTCGACATCCTGGACGATGCTCTCGACCAGGGTGAAGTCCGCGTCCAACGACTTGAGCGCGTCGAAGGGGTACGGCTCGACGCAGGTCAGACTCAGCGGTGACCCGTCCGCGGCGTTGCGGGCCGCGGCCAACGACGCGTAGAACGTGGACAGGCCGGAGCCGACCTCGAGGTAGCGGCGCGGTTTGTGCTCGCGGAGCATGAAGTACAGGGTCCGGGCGTCGAACTCCGGGTAGCCGGGGCCGAATCCCCGCTGGGTGTTGGCGACGTGGTCGCCGGCGACCTCGTCGTACTCGGCCTGCCAGGCGTCACCCAGTGCCTCGAGTCGCTTCTGCAGGGTGGGGACGTCGATGTCCACGCCGGGCAGGTCACTGGGCCGGTCCCAGCGGGCCCGGCTCTTCTCGAGTTCGGTGAGCACCGGCAGTGTCGAGTAGTAGTCCGCCCGCTTGACCACGTTGAGCCCGAGCACCGCGAAGAAGCGGTGCACGGAGCGGATCCATCCTTTGCGGAGGCGGAAAACGAGCCGGTCACCGAAGTGCACCAGGAATGCGGGCAGGAACGCGGCGACGCGGTGGCGAAGGCTGGCCATGAGCGCTGACCCTACGCCAGTGGACGCTGGTCGCGGTCGCGGACCATCAGGTGGGGTTGGGTGTCGGCCCATTCGGCCACCACGGCCCCCAACCGATGTCCGATCTCGCGGTGTAGTTCAGGGGTGTAGTGGAAGCCGTCGGGGAGCGCCAGGTCCAGGTCGCCGCCGTACATCTCCTCGACGATCTCGGCCACCGGGAACCAGATGATGTGCGGCTGGTCCAACCGCTCCACCATCTGCCGGATCGCGTCGTTCATCACCTCGAGGCGAGCTGCGTAGCCCGGATACCAGTCCTTGTTCCGCGCGCTGGGACCGAGGAACTCGAAGAACACCATCATCGGGCTGCCCAGCTTCTGCACGTGCGTCACGTAGCGCTCCAGGTCGGCCACCACTCGGTGTGGCCGGCGACGCCGGATGTTCGGGTTCACGATCCGGTCCACCCGGGCCTGGATCTTGCTCAACACCCGCCACACCGGGCGCAGCAGGTGCTGCCGGTAGAAGTCGACGTACCGGCGCGGCCGTCCTCTGAGGCTGTTGGCATGCCGCTCCAGCCACTTCGGCAGGAACAGGTGCAACGCCTCGTACTGGCCGCTCAGCAGCACCACCACGTCGGGCGAGAAGCCCAGCAGTTCTTCCTGCCAGGTGCTCAGGTTGGTGACCGCCTTCTCGCCGGGCTGGGTGAAGACCCGGAGCTCGGCCGGGCGACCCTGGGCGAGGAAGTACTCCTCCATCGCCCTGGGGAACGGGAAGTCGGTGCGTGGCCCTCCCATCCACGACGTCCAGTTCACTGTGCTGGGGCCTTTGACCACGATGCGCAACGGCATCTGGACGGCACCCACGGGAAGGGGCTCTGACATCAGCGTCTCCGGGACTCGACGACGGGGTTGGCCATACTCGGGCGCAGGCTAGCCGACAGTATGCTGCCACGCGTGACCACACCGCCGGAGAAGTCCGAAGAGAGCGCCCCGGATGCTCCGGTTGTCGGCCACATGCGAGACCGCTTCACCTTCCTGGTCGTCGTCATGGGCACCTTCGGACTGCAGGGCCTCACCCTGGTCACCGGGATCATCAGCGCCCGTCTGCTGGGCGTCGAAGGCCGCGGACAGGTAGCGCTGGTCTTCGCACTCGGCCTGATGCTGTCGCAGGTGACCTTCGGCGGCAGCCTGCCGGTCGCGATCGCGAAGAACCTGGCCGAACGCCGACTGGCCGCCCGCGATGGATTGCGGCGTCTGGCCCGGCGGCGCGGCTGGATGCTGCTGCTGCCGTGTGTGCTGGCCGCGGTGATGCTGCTGCTGCTGGAGCGGGATGCCAGCGGCGGCGAACGCTACGGGCTGGCGGTGGCGGTGGCGGTGATGACGCTGCAGACACTGGTCTTCCGGATGCTGGTCGGCTCGCTTCAGGGCGAGATCGGCCATCTGGGCCGGATGGCCCTGGTCGCGATGACCCCGCAGGCACTGTTCACGATCGCGCTGACCACGGCCTGGCTGGCCGGCTGGCAGTGGAGCGCCCTGGACGTGCTCGCGTCGTTCTTCGTGGCCTCGCTCATCGGTGTCCTGCTGGGCTGGAGGGCGCTGGCCCGACCGACCCGGCGGGTCGAGGACGAGCTCGACCAGGGTCGGCTCTTCGCGGACGCCCGGCACGCCTACGTCAGCTCGGTCAGGCCGATCGACGGGATCGGCCTGGACCGGATCCTGGTCGGCGCTCTGCTCGGCACCTTCGCGCTGGGTCTGTACGCCGCAGCGGTGGCGGTGGCGTTCCTGTGCAGCATCGTCGGCCAGGCGGTCTCGGTGATCACCCTGCCGCGGGTGGCGATGTACCACGACGACCCGGAGGCCCAACGGGCGGTGATCCGTCGCTGGCTGCTGCTCTCGGCAGCCCTGATCGTGGTCATCGTGCTGGCGGTGCAGGCGATCGTGGCGCCGGCCATCAGGATCGCCTTCGGTGAGGAGTTCACCGGCGCCATCACGGTGGCCCGATGGCTGGTGCTGGCGGTCGGCTTCCTGGGGTTCCGGACCGTGCTGATCAGCGTCCTTCAGGGACAGGGCCGCGGCGGCACCGCCTCGTGGATCGAACTCGCGCTGACCCCGGTACTCGTGGTCGGCGTGCTCATCTCGGCCCACTACGAGAGCCTGGAGGGTGTCGGGGTCGCGATGCTGGTCGTCGGGGTGATCGCCTGCATCGCGCTGGGCGCGGTGGTCGCGCGCCGTCAGCCGGTCAGGCCGCCGTCGACCACCAGCACCTGACCGGTCAGGTAGCTGCCCGCCGGGTCGGTGAGGAACTGGCAGACCCGGGCGATGTCGTCGGGCTCGCCGAGACGACCGGCCGGTGTGCGCCGGACGATCTGCTGCAACTGGTCCTCGTCCAGCCCGTGGCTCATCTCGGTGCGCAGGTAGCCGGGCGCGATCGCGTTCACGGTGATCCCGCGGGTGCCCAGCTCCCTGGCCATCGCGCGGGTCATCCCGTCCATCGCCGCCTTGGTGGCGCTGTAGACCGCGAGGCCGCGGTAGCCGGAGCGGCCGACGATCGAGGAGATGTTCACGATGCTGCCCGATCGCCGGGCGAGCATACGTCGGCCGACGAGACGGGTCATGTAGATGGTGCCCTTGAGGTTGAGGTCGACGACGGTATCGATGTCCTCGTCGCTGAAGAGGCCCAGGATCCCGTCCCGGGCAACGCCGGCATTGTTGATCAGCACGTCGACGCGACCCCAACGCTCCACCACTGCCTTGACGAAGACCTCGCAGTCCTCGACCTTGGACAGGTCGGCCGGGACGAACAGGAACCGGTCCGGCGCCTCGGACTCCCAGCCGTCGACCTCGGCGGTGCGACTGCGCGCGCAGGTGGCGACCAGGTCCCCCGAGTCCAGGTAGGACCGGACGATCCCGGCTCCCAGGCCGCGGCTGCCGCCGGTGACGATGACCACCCGCGGTCCGGTCTCGGTGTGCTGCTCAGACATCGGTTCTCCTCACGATCTTGCCCCCGGCGGTGGTGATCTCGTCGACGATCCTGACGCTGCGGGGTCGGGCAGCGTCAGGCAGGTCGGCACAGGCGTCGCGGATGGCGTTCTTCACCAGGTCGGGGTCGGCCCCCGGAGTGGCCACCGCCTCGACTGCCACGATGGTGCCGGTCATGGCGTTGGGACGGCCGTAGACCCGAGCCAGGGCCACCCCGGACACGGCGGCGACGCGCTCCTCGATGGGGAGCGGATGCACCTTCACGCCGCCGACATTGATGATGTCGCTGGCCCGGCCTCGAAAGACGATCCGATCGCCGTCCAGGTCGACCAGGTCACCGGTGGCGCGCCAGCCGTCCGGGTCGACCGGTGGCTCCCCGTAGTAGCCGAGCATGCCGGTGCGGGACCGGATCCACAGCTCCCCGTCATCGATCCGGAAGGCCACGTCCGCGTCCTCGGGACGGTTCAGCACCGACGCCGGTAGGCCGGCGCGACCATCCCGGGTGGAGCCGGTGGAACCGAACTCACTGCCGGCGTAGACCTGGGAGACGCGGGCCTGGGTGAAGGTGCCGCGCAACTGGGCCAGCAGCGGCCCGGGGATGGCTTCGCCGCCGAGCGTGATCTGCTGCAACTGGGGCACGGCCCCCCCGTCCGAGGTCAGTTCGGCCAGCAGGAATCGCCAGTAGGTCGGCGTGGCGCTGGCGTGGCTGACATGGTGCTCGCGCATCGCGGCCAGGCCTTCGCGTGGGCGTCGCGGCGCGGGAGCGACCAGCGTGGCGCCGGCGGCGAGCACGTGCAGCAGGATCTGCAGGCCGGCGAACTGGTGCAGGCCGTAGGCGAGCAGCCAACGCTCGTCGGGAGCGGGCTGGACCCGGCGCACGCCGCGCAGCAGCCTCGCCCAGTCGTGCCGGACGCCGCGAGGTGCCCCGGTGGTGCCGGTGGTGAGCACCAGATGCGGGCGGGCGGGTGCCGTTTCGGTGCCGATGGCGGCCGGGGCCCCGAAGAGCTCGGTCGAGGAGTACGCCGTCACCTCGAGGTCCGCCAGGTCGGCACGGTCGGTGACCAGCACCGGCTGCTCGAAGCGACCCAGCAGTTCGGCCAGCACCGCGGGTGGGTCGGGCGGCAGCACGCACGCCTCCGCGCCGATCGCCGAGGCAGCGGCCAGCAGGGGCAGCACCACCTCGGCCTCGTGGTCGGCGATGGCGAACCGGGTCACCCCACGCCCGGCCAACGCGGCGGCAGCCGCCTCGGAGCGGGCCAGCAGGGCGGCGTACGTCGTCACCTGACCGGTGACGATCGCCTCCCGGTCGCCGGCACTCTCGGCGACCCGGCGGATGAGCTCGATCAAGCCTGCGCCCCGGCCGCGTAGAACGCGAGGATCTCGGCCAGGGTCTGGGGCATCGTGCCGCTGCTGTAGGGGTCCTCGCCGTGCTCGTCCTCGAGCAGCGCCGACAGTTCCGCGGTCTCCAGGGAGTCGAGGCCGACGCCGTCGGCGTAGAGGTTCATCTCGACGTGGAAGTCGGTGGGCAGCTTCTTGGTGCGAGTGAGGAAGTCCACGACGGTCTTCTCGATGGCCGCAGCAGTCATGCGGGGCTCTCCTTCGGAGTCGGTGGTGCAGGTGCAGGTCAGGCGGTGGGCTTGGTGGCGGCGATGAGTCCGTAGCCGAAGGTGCCGTCGCGCCACAATCCCTCGAGGATGTCGCACGAGGACACGAAGTCGGCCAGACCCTGGCCACCGATCATCTCAGTGACCGCGACGGCGTGTGCCTCGGCGTTGGCCCGCCAACGGTCGAAGGTGGGCAGCGTCGCCTGGGTGAGGTCATCGACGACGTCCACGTCGAGGCCGGCGGCGCTGAACCCGTCGGCGTAGGTCGACAGCGACGCGAGGTGTGCCTCGCCGAAGGCGGCTCGGAGCACCGCGAACTCCGCTCGGCGCTCCCGGACCTCGAGGAACGGGATGGTCCGGTGCGCGATCAGGTCGCACAGCACCACCCGGCCGCCGGGACGGAGCACCCGGGCGCACTCGTTCATCAGTGCGGCCCGGTCGCGCATCAGGTGCGAGGACTCCAGCACCCAGACCCGGTCGAAGCTGGCGTCGGGAAGGCCATTGGCGGTGCCGTCCCGAAGCTCGAAGTCGACCCCGGACAGGCCGCGCGCTGCGGCCCGGGCGGTGGCCTCGGCGATGCCGACCTCGCTGGTGGTGATCCCGAGGATCTCGACCGCGAACTCCTCGGCCAGGTCGCAGGCGGGAGCACCGGACCCGCAACCGACGTCGAGGACCCGCAGGCCGGGCGCGAGTTGTGCCGCCTCGATCATCCGTCGGGTGAGCGCACCGGTGGCGACGTCGAGGGGCTCGGCGCCGGTGGCGAAGACCCCGTAGTGGAGTTCGTCGCCGAGCAGCAGGTGCCATGCCCTGGTGACATGGTCGTAGTGCTCGGCAGGGTCGTAGCCGACGTCGGTCACTGTGCCGCCTCCCTGGTCCCTACCTGGCGGGCCGGCGAGCCCATCACCACTGCGTTGTCGGGGACGTCCTTCAGGACCACGGAGTTGGCGCCCACCATCGCGTTGCGGCCGATGGTGACCCCACCGACGAGCACGGCGTTGGCACCGATTGCGGCACCGTCGCCGATGACGGCGAACTCCTGCTCCTTGCCCTCCTCGTAGTAGCGCGCGGCACAGGTCACCCCGCCGGCGAAGCTCACGTCGTCGCCGATCGTCAGTCCGAAACCGATGGTCACCCCGACCGGGTGGGCGAGCATGAAGCCCTTCCCGATCCGCATCCCGGCCCCGAAGTCGGCACCTACCAGAGTGTTGCCCGGGGTGCGCAGCATGTGGGCGAGGCGTTCGTGCCCGGAGCGGTAGAGACACTGCTGGGCGCGCAGGATGATCGAGGCGAGCAGACCGGGCAGGGTCGGCAGCCGAAGGAGCACCTTCAGCCAGCTGGCCCGGTCGGGCCGGTACCGGGCGTAGTCGGAGAAGACCAGCTCGGAGAAGCTCATGGTGTCGGCAGACGATCCGGTCGCGACGTCGAGGGAGGGCTCGGACATGGGTCGCAGCCTAGTGGGTCTCGGGCCGCAGGAAGATGCCGTCCATCTGCAGAATCTCCCCGGTGGGGGCGGCATAGCCCTGCTCGACCACGGCCAGGGTGAATCCCGACTGGTAGGCCCAGGAGATCATCTCGTCGACCAGTGGCCCGCCCTCGTAGAGGGGCACGAAGGAGAGTTCCAGCTGCAGACCGACGCATCGAGCCACCGTCTCCGGCGCACCGGACAGGACCGCCCGCTCGAACCCCTGGGTGTCGATCTTGAGGAACGGCCGCTCCGCCCCCGGCGCCACCTGGTCGATGACGTCGTCGAGCCGGGCGACGGTGATGGTCTCGGTGCCGACGTAGTCCACCCAGGGCGCGGCCTCCCGATGCGCGTCGAGCATCGGCAGCAGCGAGCTGCTGGTGCTGTTGGAGGCGATGTTGATGGTGGCCTCACCGGCGGTGTCCCCGAGTCCGATCTGCCGGGCATCCCAACTCTCGTCAACAGCCGCACGGGCCACGAGCTCGGCGAACGGAGCGCTCATCGGCTCGAAGGAGACGATCCGGCCGCGGTAGCCGAACTCGCGCAACTCCCCGGCGTACGCTCCGGTGGCGGCGCCGACGTCGAGGACGACGTCCACGCCGCGCGCCTGCAGAAGCTTCTGGCGGCGACTGGCCGGATGTCGACGCACCTCGAAGCCGCCGCGGGCCAGCCGGGCAGCCAGCAACCGCGCCGTCCGATGACGAACTCCGCCGCCCATCAGTCATGGCTCCGATCGACGCGATAGGCGAGTTGTTCGTGAAGGTTCTGAGCCCAGATCTCTGGAGTCAGCCTGGATCCGAGCGCCCGGCTGCCCTCGGACATGGCAGCGAGACGCGCGTCATCCGTCCGGGTCATCCTCTCCATCACGTCCACGAGCACGTCCACGTCACCGGCCGGGACGGTCCAGCCGTTGAAGCCGTCCTGGAGCAGATGGGGTACCGCACCGACCCCATCAGAGGCAATGATCGGCAGGCCCGCCACCGCTGCCTCGTGCAGGACGACCCCGTACCACTCGATATGCGCCGGGTGCAGCAGCGCCGAACTGGTGTGCATGAGGTCAGCCAGGCCTTCCGGCTGGGTGAATCCATGCAGCACGACACCGTCGATCCCCTCGAACTCGGTCCTCAGCGGCCCGTCGCCTGCGATGTGCAGTTCCCACGGGTCGGACACTCTCGTGCGGTAGCTGCGATAGGCCGCGGCGAGTTCCGCCGGAGCCTTGTGCCAGATGAGTCTGCCGGCGAACAGGAACCGCCGACGACTCGCGAGCTCGCCGGCCTCCCGTGCGCCTCGGTCGAAGAGCTCCGTGTCCGCCGAGTTGGCACCCCGGATGAAGTCGGTGAAGCCGATCCGGCGCGCGAACAGTTCGGACCTCTCTCCCGGCACCCAGGCGCAGTCGAACAGCGGGTCGACATAGAAGCGATGTGCCAGCAGCCCCGCCCACTGCTTCACCGACCCATGCCAGAAGTTGCTGGTGAAGACCACTCGGAGCGCGCGACCCTTCATCCTCTTCATCACCGCGCGATAGCCCTTGCCGTCCCAGGACCACATGATCACCACGTCCGGCGCGAACTCCTCGACCAGCGGGACCATCACGTCCGGGCCAGGCATCTCCGACCACACGTGTCGGATCACGCTGGCACTGAACCGATCCTTGTCGAAGGGGGCGTACGCCATGGAGTCCGGATGCACGAGCAACAACTCATCGCCCCGATCGCTCAGCGCTTGGAAGCACCGATCCTGGTACGCCGTCAGGCCGGTCATCAGCACTGCGATTCTCACCGTCGCACTCCTCCTCGTCAGCGACGCCAGACTCTGGCGGACCCCGCGACCCTATCGCCTCACGAGAGTGCCCTTGCGCGTTCTCAGGATCATTCGCACACGACTGGCCGACGCGGAAGCCCGCGCGGTAGCCTTCCGCTCGTGAATCCCCGACTTCGAGCAGTGGCCCGAGCGAGCGTCCGCACCGTGAACACCCCCGTCGCCAAGCTCCGGCTCGGTCGAGCACTGGCACAAGCCCCTCGCCCGCTTCGACTCGAGATCGGAGGACTGGTCGCCCGGGAAGGCTGGGTGGTGACCAACGTCAATGCCGTCGCACGCAACTACCTGGATGCGACGCGCCGGTGGCCGCTCGATGACGATTCGGTCGAGGTCGTGTACGCCGACAACGTCATCGAGCACATCGATCTCGAGGCCGGGCGGGCGCTGTTGGCCGAGGCCGCCCGGTGCCTCCAGCCCGGCGGGGTGATTCGACTGGTCACGCCCGACATCCGGGCTCATGTCGACATGTACCTCAACGGCGACGACCCGGCAAACAGTGCGGCGGGCAGGCACTACCGCAGTATCGGCCTCACCGTGGAGCATCCGATCGACCTCGTCCGCATCCCGATCGGCTCCTTCGGCCACCATGTCGGCTATGTCTACGACTACGAGACCTTGGCCGCGGAGTTGACCAGGGCCGGGTTCTCCAACGTGGTGCGCTGTGAGTTGGGCGAGAGCCCCCATCCGGCCTTGCACGGGCTCGACAACTCCACCCGCGAGGGTGGCGCCCAGATCGCGGTCGAAGCGGTCCGCTGACCCGATCGGTTCAGCGGACCCCGAGCAGCACTTCTGCGAACTCGTCCGCTGTAGGTAGCGAGACACGTCCTTGAGGGCTCCAGGCGGGGTCCAGTACTCGAAGCACTGCGGCGCCCATCGAGTCAGCGTCAACCTCGGCGGCAACACCGCCTCCGGTGGCCCGCACCTCACGGGCGCGCACCTGGGATCCGGCTGTCACCACCGGCACCCCGGCAGCCAGCGCCTTGCCCATGATGCCGCTGGGGCCATTGTTGGTCAGCGCTATCGGCACCACGTCGACGCAGGCCACCAGCTCGTCGAGGACCTTGTCGGGCAGGAACCCGTCCCGGGTGAGCACCCGGTCACGTCGCTCGGCCGGTAGACCGTCGAGCCATGCCGCGACCTCGTCGCTGAGCCCTCCGGCGAGCAGCAGGTCGATCTCTCCACCGGCCGCATCCAGCGCCGCCAGCACCAGCGGCGCGTTCTTGCGCTCGGTGACCGCGCCGAAGATGCCGGCCAGTCTGCGGTCCGGCGGCAGTCCATGCTCGGCCCGCAGCCTGGCCCGGTCCCGGGAGTGAGCCTCACACACGGCAGGGTCACGCACGCGCTTGACCAGCCACCCGGCGGCCATGTCCTCGCGGCCGGCGAATCCTGCGACACGGTGCAGGGTGCCGGTGATCATCGCCAGTAACGCCAGCGATGCCTTGGCCACGCGGAGCTTCCAGCCGAAGGTGTCCCACGGCTGCAGGCGGGCCGGGTAGCGGGTCAGCATGAAGATCACCTTCGGCCGGCGCGGCAGCCGCCGGAGTTCACGCCGGGCCACCCACCACCACCGCTTCAGTGACTGGTCGGCGTCCATCACCACCACTCGGGCGACGGGGCGGCGCCGACACACCTCGGCGATCGCGGCCGCGATCTGCGCGGTCGGCGGGTAGATCTCGGCGAAGGGCACCTCGACGTCGAGCTCGAGTCCGGCGCCCTCGAGCAGCACCTGGTAGGCGTTGTCGGAGCGGCCGACCTGTGAGGTGAGCAGCAGTACGTCGTCGGTGCGGGCCGCGACCCGGGCGACGTTGGCGACGGCCTGGAAACGGTGCCCGCCCGGGTCGGGCTCAACGATGACGGTGACGTCGTTGGTCATGCGGTGTCTCTGCTCCTCAACACTTTGGCGGGGTTGCCGCCGACGATGGTGTCTGCCGGCACGTCCGCGGTGACCACGGCGTTGGCCCCCACGATGGCCCGGTCGCCGATCCGCACCGGCCCGAGGATCACCGCCCCGGCACCGATCTCGACCTCGTCGCCGAGCGTCGGTGAGCCGTTGCGGGCGTGGGGGGTGGCTCGGCCCTTCTCGCCGAGGGTGACCCCCTGGCTGAGCCGGCAGCGACGCCCGGCGAGCACGCCACCGCCGATCACCACGCCGGTGGAGTGCACCAGGGCGAACCCGGGACCGAGCCGGGCGTCGGGGTGGATCTCGGCGCCGCCGAGGGTCACCGACAGTGAGCGCAGCACGAAGGCCAGCGGACGCAGCGGGGTGCGGGCCAGAGCAGCGGCGACGCGGTGCAGCACCACCACCTGGACGGCTGGGGTGATCAGCAACTTGCCTGCCACCTTCACCCAGTAGCCGACCTGCCACCGCACCGGGCCGTCGCTGGGCGGCCGGTAGACGTTGGCCTGAATGTCAGCCGAAACCGTGCGCCACACGTGTCGTCCTCCTCGGGTCGAGGGTCACTCTAGACCTTCGCGCAGGGAGACGCGGTGGCCCATCGGGGGAGTGGGGCGGGGGAGGTCCGGAGCGACTTGCCAACCCGGTATTCAGTGCTACTATCTACCAGTACTCAGTAACACTAGATACTGCGGAGGGTCGAATGGGCAAGCAGATCACCGAGATGCTCAAGGGCACCCTTGAGGGCATCGTCCTCGCGATCCTGGCCATCCGGCCGGCGTACGGATACGAGATCACCGCACAACTGCGTGAGCGCGGCCTCAGCGACATCGCCGAGGGAACGATCTACGCGCTCCTGGTCAGGCTCGAGAAGCGCGGCTCCGTGGCTGCGGAGAAGGTGCCTTCGGAGAAGGGCCCACCCCGCAAGGTCTATTCACTGACCGACGCCGGACACGACCAGCTCGACGAGTTCTGGAGCACCTGGAACTTCCTCGTGGAACGCATCGAGCAACTCAACGATAGAAGCGAAAGAGGAGAACACCGATGATCAGGAAATTTGTCGGCGAGAAGCGCCGCTGGAAGCGGTACAAGGCACGCACCGCGCGCCTTGCCGCCCCCTACGGACCGGCGGTCGAGGCGCTGGAGAGGTATCTGATGTACTACGCGGCCATCACGAAGGGGGACGTGCTGATGTCGATGCTCGAAGACCTCGCGGACCTCTTCGAGCAGGGTGCGGCGGACGGCACCTCGATCCGCGCACTCGTAGGCCCCGACCCCGTGGAGTTCGCCGAGGAGTTCGTCCAGAACTACTCCGAGGCGCAATGGATCAGCAAGGAGCGGACGCGTCTCACCAAGGCCATCGATCTTCTCGCTGCCCAGGAGTCGTGACCACCGTGACCAGGAGCAGGAGACAAGACCGATGACACTCGCCACACAACAGTCGGGAATCCGGGTGCGGGGACTGACCAAGTCCTACCGGGATCTCGAGGTCCTGCGCGGTATCGACCTTGACGTGGTTCCAGGAAGCATCGTCGCCCTGCTGGGGTCGAACGGAGCCGGCAAGACGACGCTGGTGAAGATCCTGGCCACGCTGCTGGTTGCCGACTCCGGGGTCGCAGAGGTGAACGGATTCAACACCGCCTCCGAGTCCGCCCAGGTGCGGGCGTCGATCAGCCTCACCGGACAGTTCGCTGCGGTCGACGAGATCCTCACCGGCCGAGAGAATCTGACGCTGGTGGCCAGGCTGCGACATGTCGCCGACCCGGCCGGGGTCGCCGACGAACTCCTGACGCGATTCTCGCTCCTCGAGGCAGCCGGCCGCCGAGTCGCGACGTACTCCGGAGGCATGCGGCGCCGGCTCGACATCGCGATGAGCATGATCGGGAATCCCCCCGTGGCCTTCCTCGACGAGCCCACCACCGGACTGGATCCCCAGTCCCGCACCGAGGTGTGGGACTGCATCAGGGAGCTGGCCGGCGCCGGCACCACGGTCCTGCTGACCACCCAGTACCTCGACGAGGCCGAGCAGCTCGCGGACCGGATCGCAATCCTGCATCAGGGTCGCATCATCGTGACCGGGACTCTGGCCGAACTCACCCGACTGATGCCGCCCACGAGGATCGAGTACGTCGAGAAGCGGCCGACGCTCGAGGAGATCTTCCTGGCGCTCGTCGGCGATGCCCACCCCACCCACGACCCCCGTGGCGCCGACAGCACCGGCGCCGACTGACCGATACGGAGCACCCTCATGTCCACCTACCTCGCCGACTCGGCTGCCCTCCTCGGGAGATCACTGCGACACGTCGCTCGCAGCCCGGACACGATCATCACCACCGCCGTGATGCCGATCGCGTTCATGCTGCTGTTCGTCTACGTCTTCGGCGGAGCGATCGATTCCGGCACCGACTCCTACGTCGCCTACCTGCTGCCCGGAATTCTCATCATCACCATCGCCTCCGGGGTCTCCTACACCGCGTTCCGGCTGTTCAATGACGTCAAGAGCGGCATCTTCGAACGGTTCCAGTCGATGCCGATAGCCCGCTCGTCCGTGCTGTGGGCACACGTGTTGACCTCCCTGGTGGCGAACCTGGTCGCGGTCGCAGTGGTGCTGCTCGTCGCCGTGACGATGGGCTTCCGCTCCCCCGCCGGGCCGTTGGCCTGGCTGATGGTCGGCGCGATCCTGATCCTGTTCACCTTGGCGCTGACCTGGATCGCCGTGATCCCCGGACTCACCGCTACCTCGGTGGAGGGCGCCAGCGCGTTCTCGTACCCGCTGATCCTGCTGCCCTTCGTCAGCTCGGCCTTCGTGCCCACCGAGACCATGCCCGGGCCGGTCCGGGCCTTCGCCGAGCACCAGCCCGTCACCTCGATCGTCAACACCATCCGGGACCTGCTCAACGCAGAACCGGTCGGCTCCGGTCTCGTGGTTGCCCTGGCTTGGTGCGTGGGCGTCCTCGCCCTCGCCGTCCTCGCCGCTGGAGCCACCTACCGTCGCCGCTTCCGCTGAGCAGGTCCGAACTCAGACCTCGGCGAGTGCCGCCAGCACCTGTTGCTTGGCCGGCGCCCCCTGGGCCCGGCGTACCTCGCGACCGAATCGATCGAGGACCAGCGTGGTCGGGGTGCGCATGATGCCCAACTCCCGGACCAGTTCGAGATGATGCTCGGCATCGATCTCGAGATGACGCACACCGGGGACGACCTCGGTGATCTCGGTGAGGATCCGGCGGGTGGCGCGGCACGGCGCGCAGAACGCCGATGAGAACTGGAGCAGGGTGGCGCGCTCGCCGAGTTGGTCGGCCCACTCGGTGCCGGCCAGCACCCGCTCGCCCTCGTGCTGCTCGGGTTCCTCGGCTCCGCCGCGGACCCGGTGGGTGCCGGTGAACCGACCGTCGGTGAAGGCGCGGTAGCCCCCGAACGCGAGCGCGCCGGCGACTGCGCCGATCAGCACGATGGTCTCGGTGGTCATGGACATCCGAACTCCGCGATGACCCGGGACATTCCTTCAGCCACCGGCGAAGGGCGGCAGGAACTCGACGGTGTCGCCCGGGCGCACCTGCACCAGGTCCGGATCCTCGGAGGAGACCGGGCGGTCACCGATCAGCACGGAGCAGACCCTCAGCACCGCCGTGGCGTCGGGGTGGCGGTCTGCAGCCAGCCCGCGCAGGTCGGCCAGCGTCACCGGATCGGCGACCCGGAACTGCTCCTCGGCGATGCCCGTGGCGGCGCGGGCAGCCGCCCAGTAGTGCACCGTCACCGACGCAGTCGGAGCCTCGCCCGCGTCCCGCGCCGGCGGGGACACGTGCTCGTCATCGGTCATGTCAAGTATCCTGCCTCATCGGCTGATTGGAGGTGGCACCACGTGAGTACCGTGCTGCTACTGACCAGCGCACTCCAGCCGTCGGCCGACGTACTGCCCGGCCTCTCGCTGCTGGCACACCACGTCAAGATCCTGCCGGCCGAGGGCAGCGCCCTGCTGGAGGCGCCCGACGCCGACCTGCTGCTGGTCGACGGCCGCACCGAGTTGGCCCACGCCCGCGACCTGTGCCGGCTGATCCGGGCCACCGGCTCGGACGTGCCGGTGATCCTGGTGGCCACCGAGGGCGGCCTGGCCGTGGTGCAGGCCGACTGGGGCATGGACGACGTGGTGCTGCACACCTGCGGTCCGGCCGAACTGGACGCCCGCATCAAGCTGGCGATCGGACGACTCGCCGCTCAACGCGAGGCCGACGACCCCGAGTCGCACGTGATCCGCTCCGGCGAAGTGGTCGTCGACGACGCGACGTACACGGCGAAGCTCGGTGGCCGCCCGCTCGACCTGACCTTCAAGGAGTTCGAGCTCCTCAAGTTCCTGGCCCAACACCCGGGCCGGGTCTTCTCCCGGCAGCAGCTGCTGCAGGAGGTGTGGGGCTACGACTACTTCGGCGGCACCCGGACCGTGGACGTACACGTCCGCCGGCTGCGGGCCAAGTTGGGGCCCGAGCACGAGACCCTGATCGGCACCGTGCGCAACGTCGGGTACCGGTTCGTCCTCCCGGCCAAGGAGCAGACCCCCAAGGAGCAGGCGGTCGAGACCGAGGATTCGGTCTCCTGACCGCCGCAGGCGTGGACCCGGCGCTGCTGAGGCATGTCGAGGCGGTCGCCGCCGACGCGGAGAGCCTCGACCAGGTCGACCCCGTCGACGAGGCCACCCGGCTGGCGCTGCGGCACCAGGACCCCGACAGTCTCCACCTCTGGACAAGCGAGGCGGGGTTCGCGTTGCTCATCGACGACGAGTTGACTCTGGTGGTCTCCCCCGCGCATCGGGGTCGGGGCGCCGGGGGTGCGCTGATGCAGCAGGCGCTCGCCGTGGTGGCCCCGGAGTCGCCGCTGCGGGCCTGGTCCCACAGCGATCATCCGGCGGCGGCCGTGCTGGCGCCGCGGGCCGGGATGCGTCGGGCCCGGGAACTCCTGGTGCTGGCCACCGAGCCCCGCCGGGGAGCCCCGACACCACCGCCGGGAGTGCGGATCCGCAACTGGCAACCGCAGGACGCCGACGAACTCCTGCGGGTCAATGCGGCGGCGTTCGCCGACCACCCCGAGCAGGGTGGCATGGACGCCACCGACCTGGCCCGACGGATGGCTGAGCCCTGGTTCGATCCGGCGGACCTCCTGGTCGCGGTCGGTCCGAGCGGTCTGGTCGGCTTCCACTGGACCAAACGGCACGCCTCCGGAGCCGGCGAGGTGTACGTGATCGGAGTCGACCCGACTGCTCAGGGGTCCGGGCTCGGGCGGGTGCTGCTCGAGGCCGGGCTGGACCATCTGGCCGCGTCAGGGGTGGAGCGCGTGCACCTCTACGTCGAAGGGGACAACACCGCGGCCCTGGCCCTGTATCAGCGGCTCGGCTTCACCCCCGTGCGCACCCACGTGCAGTACCGGCGCTAGCCCGACAGCCCGGCGCGGAGCCGGTCGGCGAGCACCGCGACGGCTGCAGGACAGCTGCGCCCCACCGACACCCAGTTCGCGAACCCGTGGATCAGCCCCTCGAAGCGCTGGACCTCCACCTGCACACCGGCGTCGGTCAACTTCGCGGCGTACGCCTCACCCTCGTCGCGGAGCGGGTCGAAGCCGGCGGTGCACAGGTACGCCGGCGCCAGGCCCGGGGGCAGGTCGGCGTGCAAGGGGGATACCCGCGGGTCGGTCTCGTCGGCATCGGCCACGTACAACGCTCGGGGCAGGTCCATGAACTGCTGGGTGAGGTAGAACCCCTCACCGAAGAGAGCACGACTGGCCGACCCGCCGGTCATGTCCGTGCCCGGATAGATGAGCAACTGGAAGGCCAGCGGCCAGCCCTGCTCGGCGGCGGCGATTGCGGTGGTGGCCGCCAGGCAACCGCCGGCAGAGTCTCCCCCGACGGCCAGCCGGTCGGGGTCGGCGTCGAGCCGGTCCAGGTTGTCCAGCACCCACCGGTACGCCGCGATGCAGTCGTCGTGAGCAGCAGGGAAGGCCGCCTCCGGCGCCAGGCGATACGCGACCGAGAGCACGCGCACTCCGGCCTGCTCGGCCAGCACTCGACACAGGGCATCGTGGCTGTCGAGGTCACCGAAGACCCAGCCACCGCCATGGAAGAAGACCAGCAGGGGGTCGGGGCCGGCGCCGGTCACCAGCGACCGGGGGACGTAGAGCCGCGCCGGCAGTTCACCGTCCGCCCCGTCGACGCGCAGGTCCCGGACCGAACCGATCGGCTGCCCGCTGCCGACGATCATGGACTGTTCCCGAAGAATCGCCCGTCCCTGAGGGATCGGCACCGTCTCTGCTCCCGGCAGCCCGGAGAGCCGCATCATCCGCAACGCCAACTGCTGCTCGGGGTCGAGGGTCTGGCCGTCGATCACCACCGGCCGACCTGCGGCTCGGCGCAGCAGCGCAGGCGGTAGGGCCAGTGCCGTGCGCAACAGGGGGCCCTGAGCACGATCGACCAGGTTCAGCAGCGGGGCCGGGAGCATGCGCGAATCCTACGAGTCCATCCCACTCGGGCTGACTTCACCTGCCGTTCACCCGAACCTGCCATGATCGGATCCATGACCAGCGAGCCCGCCACCGCGTCCACCGGCACGTCCCGGACCCTGGACGACGGCCCGCTGGACACCGGGCTGACCGCCATCGGCGGCGACACCTTCGATGTGGACCCGCCGTACGTCCCCGACGCCGACGAACTCGCCGCCGTCCAAGCGTTCGAGGACCGCTTCGCGGATCGGGAGATCTCCTGGTTGAAGTTCAACGAGCGGGTGCTCATCCTGGCCGAGGATCCCGACCTCCCGTTGCTGGAGCGTGTCCGCTTCCTAGCCATCTTCGCCAGCAACCTCGACGAGTTCTTCATGGTCCGGGTGGCCGGCCTGCGCCGGAGGATCGCCGCCGGCGTGGCGGTCCGGGCAGCCTCCGGTCACCTTCCCCGGGAGGTGCTCGCCGCGATCCTCACCCGCACCAAGGAGTTGATGGAACGGCACGCGCGCGTCTTCCGGGAGGAGATCGTCCCCGCGTTGCGGGCCGAGGAGATCGAACTGGTCCGCTGGGACGACCTCGCCCGGGAGGAGCAGAAGCACTGCAAACGGCTCTTCAAGGACCGGGTGTTCCCGGTGCTCACCCCGTTGGCGGTCGACCCGGCGCACCCGTTCCCTTACATCTCCGGCCTGTCCCTGAACCTGGCCGTGCTGGTCCGGAACCCCCAGTCGGGCAAGGAGCACTTCGCCCGGGTCAAGGTTCCGCCGATCTTCGAACGGTTCGTCTCCGTCGGCAACCAGCGGTTCGTGCCCCTGGAGGACGTGATCGGGGTGCACCTGCACCGGTTGTTCCCCGGCATGGAGGTCCTCCAGGTGCACACGTTCCGGGTCACCCGCAACGAGGACCTCGAGGTCGAGGAGGACGATGCTGAGAACCTGCTCGCCGCCCTGGAGAAGGAACTGCTCCGGCGCCGCTTCGGCCCGCCGGTCCGGCTGGAGGTCGAGGAGTCGATCGATCCACGAGTGTTGAAGCTGTTGATCTCGGAGCTGGAGGTGGACGCCGACGAGGTGTTCCGGCTGCAGGGTCCGCTGGACCTCACCGGGCTGAACGACATCGCCGACCTCGACCGAGGCGACCTCAAGTACCCCACGTTCGTCCCGAAGACGCACCACCTGCTGGCTCCGGTGGAGTCCGCCTCCCCGGTCGACGTGTTCAAGGCCGTACGACGCCAGGACGTGCTGCTGCACCACCCCTACGACTCGTTCGCGACCTCGGTGCAGCGCTTCCTCGAGCAGGCGGCCGCAGACCCCCACGTCCTGGCCATCAAGCAGACGCTCTACCGGACCTCGGGCGACTCACCGATCATCGACGCCCTCGTCGACGCCGCCCAGTCCGGCAAACAGGTGCTGGTGATCGTGGAGATCAAGGCCAGGTTCGACGAGTCCAACAACATCCGTTGGGCCCGCAAACTCGAACATGCCGGCTGCCACGTGGTCTACGGACTGTTGGGCCTGAAGACGCACTGCAAGCTGTCGATGGTGGTCCGCGACGAGCCGGAGGGCATCCGCCGCTATACCCACATCGGCACCGGGAACTACAACCCCAAGACCGCCCGCTTGTACGAGGACCTGGGGCTGCTGACCGCCGACGAGGCCATCGGCCTGGACGTGGCGCACCTCTTCAACAACCTCTCCGGCTTCAGCCGGAAGGCCACCTACGACGAACTGCTGGTCGCCCCGGACTCGGTCCGCGACGGGCTGGTGACCGCGATCCACGGCGAGATCGCCCACCACCTCGCCGGGCGGCCTGCCCGGATCCGGATCAAGGTGAACTCGATCGTCGACGAGGCGCTCATCGACACCCTGTACCTCGCCTCGCAGGCGGGGGTCCCGGTGGACCTGTGGGTGCGCGGCATCTGCGCCCTACGACCCGGCGTACCGGGGCTGTCGGAGACCATCCGGGTGCACTCGGTGCTCGGTCGGTTCCTGGAGCACAGCCGGATCTTCTGGTTCGAAGGAGGCGGCGAACCGCAGGCCTGGATCGGCTCGGCCGACCTCATGCACCGGAACCTGGACCGCCGCGTCGAGGCGCTGGTGCGGTTGCCCGGCGACCTGCCGCTCGAGATCGCCGACCTGCTCGACCTCGCCTTCGCCGAGGACACCGATGCCTGGCATCTGGCTCCGGACGGCGACTGGAGTCGGCACGTAGGCAGCACCCACCTGCAGCAGATCCTGATCGACCAACGCAACCGGCGCCGCTGACCGGCAGCACCGTCCGCGTCGTCGCGCGGACGGGGGTTCAGCACCTGGGGCTACGCGATCGGGGCGGTTGCCCCTAGCATTGCCTCAGTTTCCGCGCCGATGGTCTGGAGTTCACCTTGCGCTTTCGCTTTCGCCCGGTGGAAGGGTCCTTCTACGACCTGTTCACCGAGTCTGCCAACCACCTGGTCACCGGGGCCTCACTGCTGACCGAGATGCTCGCCAACGGCGGCGACCGGGAAGCCATCGCCGCCCGGATGCGCGACGCCGAGCACGCCGCCGACGAGACCACCCACGCGATCATCCGCCGGGTCAACCAGACATTCGTCACCCCGTTCGACCGCGAGGACATCTACGCGCTGGCGTCCGGTCTGGACGACATCATGGACGAGATGGACCACGCGGTCGACCTGGTCCTCCTCTACGAGGTGCACGAACTCCCCGAGACGCTCTCACCGCTGATCGAGGTGATCCAGCGCTGCGCCGACCTGACCGCCGAGGCGATGCCGAAGCTGGCTGCGATGCGCGACCTCGAGGAGTTCTGGATCGAGGTGAACCGGCTGGAGAACATCGGCGACAAGGCGTACCGGCGTACCTTGGCGAACCTGTTCAGCGGCGAGTTCGAGACGCTCACGGTGATCAAGCTGAAGGACATCGTGGAGGCACTCGAGGACGCGATCGACGCCTTCGAAGCGGTGGCGAACATCGTGGAGCAGATCGCAGTCAAGGAGTCCTGAGCCCGTGGAGCTCGCGATCGTCATCACCGTGGTCGTCGTCGCCTTGGTGTTCGACTACACCAACGGTTTCCACGACGCCGCCAACGCCATCGCCACCTCGGTGTCCACCCGGGCACTGACGCCACGGGTGGCGCTGGCCATGGCTGCGGTGATGAACTTCATCGGCGCCTTCCTCGGGCAGGAGGTCGCCAACACCGTCGGCTCCGTGATCGACCCCGGCGAAGGGTCCCATGCGCTGGTGATCGTGATGGGCGGACTGCTCGGCGCGATCATCTGGAATCTGATCACCTGGTACTACGGCCTCCCCTCGTCGTCCTCCCATGCCCTCATCGGCGGGCTGGTCGGCGCCGCGATGGCAGCCGGGGTGAGCGTGAAATGGGACGTGATCGTGAACAAGGTGGTCATCCCGATGATCGCCTCACCGCTGTTCGGGTTCGCTGCCGCGTTCTGCGTCATGGTCGTGATCATGTGGGCGTTCAAGGACTCCCTGCCCGCCCCGACCAACAAGGGTTTCCGGATCGCCCAGACGGTCTCGGCGGCTGCGATGGCGCTCGGGCACGGCCTGCAGGACGCCCAGAAGACCATGGGGGTCATCTTCCTGGCGCTGTTGGCCGGCGGCTACGCCCAGCAGGGTGACTCTCTGCCGTTCTGGGTGATCTTCTCCGCCGCGGCGGCGATCTCGCTGGGCACCTACGCCGGCGGCTGGCGGATCATGCGGACCCTGGGCCGGCGGATCATCCACCTGGATCCGCCCCGCGGGTTCGCCGCCGAGTCGGTGGCAGCCGGCGTGCTGTACACCACCGCGTTCGCCTTCAGCGCCCCGATCTCCACCACCCACACCATCACCTCGGCGGTGATGGGCGTCGGCGCCACCAAGCGGTTCTCGGCGGTCCGATGGGGCGTAGCCCGCTCGATCGTCACGGCCTGGGTGCTGACGTTCCCGATGGCGGGGCTGGTGGCCGCCGTCAGCTACTGGGTGTGCCACCTGGTCCTCGAGGTACTCCTCTGATCCACGCGGGGGCGGGATTCACCCCAGGGAGTCGATCAGGTCGAGGACCCGGCGCTTGATCTCGTCGCGGATCGGCCGCACCGACTCCAGGTCCTGCCCGGCCGGGTCGTCCAGCACCCAGTCCTCGTAGCGCTTGCCAGGGAAGAACGGGCACTCGTCGCCACAGCCCATGGTGATCACCACATCGGAGGCCTGCACCGCCTCGGCAGTCAGCACCTTGGGTGCCTCGGCGGCGATGTCGATACCCTCTTCGGCCATCGCCGCGACCGCCATCGGGTTCACCCGGTCGCCGGGTGCCGAACCGGCGGACCGGACCTCGACGGCGTCGCCGGCGAGTGCGGTGAGGTACGCCGCAGCCATCTGGGAACGGCCGGCGTTGTGCACGCAGACGAACAGGACGGACGGCTTGGTCATCGGGGCTCCTTCTCGGCGGTCGGGGTGCCCGGGAGCTGACTCGCGGTAGTAGTCAGCACTCCCCCCTCAGGCACGGGTGCCGCGACCGGAACCAGCACCCGGATCAGGGCCAGCGCCACCAGCAGACCCACCCCTTGCATGAGCACGAACATCGGAGCGCTGGCCGGCGCGATCCCGGCGAAGGTGTCGGAGAACATCCTCGAGATGGTGACCGCCGGGTTGGCGAAGCTGGTGGAGGAGGTGAACCAGTAGGCGGCGGTGATGAAGCCACCCACAGTGAAGGCGACCCGGTCAGCGCGGCCGACCCTGGCGGTGACGAAGATGGCCAGCAGCAGGCCGACGGTGGCCACGACCTCAGCCAGCCACAGGTGGCCGGCGCTGCGATCCTTGGCTGACCAGTGCACCGCGGGCAGATCGAACATCAGGTTGGCCAAGATCGCGCCACCGATGCCGCCCGCCACCTGAGTCGCGATCAGCACCGGCACCTCCCGCCACGGCACGTTGCCGAGTGCCGCATCAGCCAGGGTGACCACGGGATTGAAGCTCGCCGAGATTCGCTGCAGCATCAGGATCAGCACCGTCAGCATCGCGCCGGTCGCGATCGTGTTCTGGAGCAACTGCAACCCGACGTCGTCGGGCGAGAGAGCGGCCGCCATGATCCCTGAGCCGAGCACCGCCATCAGCAAGAAGGCAGTGCCGACGAACTCGGCTACGAGTCTCCGACTGAGTGGGGGTACGGGCCTGGACATGGCGCACATGCTGTCATGCGCCGATGCGCCCGGGGACAGCCGAGCCTGCTCTCCCGTCATGGCACACCTCACCCGAAGCGGCCGGAGATGTAGTCCTCGGTGCGCTGGTCGGAGGGGTTCGAGAAGATCGTCGTGGTCTTGTCGAACTCCACCAGCAGACCGGTCCGGTTGCCGGTGGTCTCGTCCGGACGCGCAGTGAAGAACGCGGTCCGGTCGGAGACGCGAGCCGCCTGCTGCATGTTGTGGGTGACGATGATGATCGTGTAGTCGTTGCGCAACTCCACCATCAGGTCCTCCACCGCAGCGGTGGCGATCGGGTCCAGTGCCGAGCAGGGCTCGTCCATCAGGATCACGTCGGGTTTGGTCGCGATCGCCCGGGCAATGCAGAGCCGCTGCTGCTGGCCGCCGGACAGACTGAAGGCAGACTCCTTGAGCTTGTCCTTGACCTCGTCCCACAGCGCCGCCTTGCGCAGGCACCACTCGACGTGCTCATCGAGGGATGACTCCAGCTTCATGCCGGTGACCTTGGGGCCGTAGGCGACGTTGTCGTAGATCGACTTGGGGAAGGGGTTCGGCTTCTGGAAGACCATCCCGATGTGTCGACGCACCTCGATGGGGTCGACCTTGGGGTCGTAGATGTTGATGCCGTGGTAGGTCACCGTGCCCTCGACCCGGGCCGAGGCGACCAGATCGTTCATCCGGTTGAGGCAGCGGAGCACCGTCGACTTGCCGCAGCCGGAGGGGCCGATCATCGCGGTGATCTCGTTCTTGCCATAGGCGAGGTTCACGTCGTACACGGCATGGAAGGAGCCGTAGTAGATGTTCAGATCGACCGCCTCGATCACCGGGTTCAGCGGCGCGTCCGGCACGGTGCGGGTGGCGGAGGCCTCGACGAGCGGGGCGTGGGCGTCTGACACGGTGTCTCCTGGGGTCTGTGCTGTGGTCATCGTCATGGAGTCGGGGTCACCACTCTCGGGTGAATCGGTTGCGCAGCCAGATCGCGAACGAGTTCATCATCAGCAGCATGCCCAGCAGCACGATCACTCCCGCGGCGGCGAGGATGTGGAAGTCCGTGTTGGCCTGCGCTGACCAGAAGAAGATCTGCACCGGCAGCACCGTGAAGGAGCCCTCGAAGGGCCCGTCCGGATTCCAGCCGACGAAGGTGGCCGCGCCGATCATGATCAGCGGCGCAGCTTCACCGATGGCTCGCGACAGCGCCAGGATGGTGCCGGTGACGATCCCCGGGATCGATGAGGGCAGCACCTGATGCCAGATGGTGCGCCACTTGGTGGCTCCCATCCCCATCGACGCATGGCGGATCGACGGAGGTACCGCCCGGATCGCCTCACGGGCGGTGACGATCACCGTCGGCAGGACCAGCATGGTCAGCGTCAGCGAGCCCGTGTAGACGACCGAGCCCAGACTCAGGCCGCCGCGGTAGAAGAACGCCAGACCGAGGATGCCGAAGACGATGGACGGCACCGCAGCCAGGTTGCGCAGGTTGATCTCGATGATCCGCACGTACCACGTGTCGTGGTCGGCGAACTCCTCCAGATAGATCGCGGCACTCACCCCCAGCGGCACCACGGTGACGATCAGGCCGACCATCACGTAGAAGGTGCCGATGATCGCGGACTGCATCCCGGACTCACCGAGCCGACTGGCCATCCCGGACGGCATGTTCCGGAGCAGGTTGAGGTCGAGCCTCTCCCAGCCCGCAGTCAACGCCCACAGGATGACCGCGAGCAGCGTCAGGATCGCCACGAAGATGGCGGTGAGCAGGACCGCTTCGAAGGCAGGCCCCTTCCACCGCCCCTGACGTTGGCTGCCGTCCAGTTGGGCCAAGGTGATCTCCCGGGCCGCGTTGACCGCGTTCCGGTTGTGCGCAGCGGTCCTCATTCGTAGGTCTCCCGGAAGCGGCGGACGAAGAAGTCGGCGATCATGTTCATGCCCAGGGTCATCACGAAGAGCACCGAACCGACGGCGAAGATCGTGTAGTACTCGGTCGACCCATGGCTGATGTCGCCGCCGGCCGTCCTGGCGATGAAGGCCGTCATGGTGAGCACCGAATCGTTGGGCCACAGCGACGCGTTCGGTGTCGCTCCGGCGGCCATCAGCACCAGCATCGTCTCGCCGATCCCGCGCGAGATGCCGAGCACGAAGGCGGCCACGATGCCCGACAGCGCGGCCGGCACCACCACCTTGAGCGCCACCTGCATCTTGGTGCTTCCCAGACCGTACGCCGCTTGGCGCAGGCCCGAGGGCACCGCTCGCATCGCGTCCTCGGAGATGGAGGCGATCGTCGGGATCAGCATCACCCCCATCACCAGAGCGGCAGCGCCGGCGAACTGGAGTTCCGGCTCCTGGCCGAGCTTGCCCGGGAGCCAGGTCGGCCAGACCGATTTGAGCATCGGTGCGATGAAGAGCAGGGCGAAGAGGCCGTAGGCGACCGTCGGGACACCCTCGAGCACCTCGATCACCGGCTTGACGATCTTCCGGGTCCGGTTGCTGGCGTACTCGCTGAGCCAGATCGCCGCCCCGAGCCCGCCGGGGATCGCGATGATCAGCGCATACATCGTGATGTTCAGCGTCCCCATCACCAGGTTGAAGACGGGGAAGTCGCCCTGCCAGGGCGCCCACTGGCCGACCCGGAAGAACTCGCTCAGCGGCACCCGCTGGAAGAAGCGGATCGTGTCGCCCAGCAGGGCAGCCACGATCCCGACAGTGATCAGCACCGAGAGGGACGCGCAGAGGAGCAGCCAGCCCACGATCGCCTTCTCGCCCAAGCGGGAACTGCTCGGACCCAGGTTGATCGGTGGAGTCTCTCCGTCCTGGACATCGGACAAGGTGGTGCTCATGCGCGCCCTCTCGGTGGTGGAGCGATCGATCAGGAAGCGGTCAGCTCGGCGACCCGCGACTCGACCTCGGCTACCTGCTCGTCGGTCAGCGGGATGAGCTTGGCCTCCAGAGCGATCTCCTCCTGGTTCGCGACGTAGAACTCGATGAACGCCTTGACCTCGTCACGCTCCAGAGCAGAGCCGGACGGGTAGATGAACAACTGCCGACCCAGCGGCTCGTAGGAGCCGTCGCGGACGGTCTCCAGGCTCGGCTCGACGCACTCGCCGCTGCTGTTCTCGATCGCCGCGGCCTGGACCTTGCCGCCGGACTCGAGCACGTAGGAGAGCGGCACGAAGGACATCGCGCCGACCGAGCCGGCCACGCCCTCGATCGCGGCGTTGTCGTCCTCACCGATGTCGGTGTAGCCGGTGTTGATGTTGCCGGACTCGCCGTTCACGACCTCGGTGAAGAAGTCGAAGGTGCCGGAATCGTGGCCGGGACCGAACAGCCGAACCTCCTCGGCCGGCCATTCCGGGTTCACGTCCTGCCAGGTGCTCACGGTGCTGCCGTCGGCCCAGAACGCGTTGAGTTCATCGACGGTGAAGCAGGTGGCCCAGTCGTTGTCGTTGTTGATCGCCACCGCGAGGCCGTCGTTGGAGATGCCCAACTGGACGTACTCGATGCCGTTGGCTGCGCAGATGTCGGCCTCGTCCTGCTTGATCGGACGCGAGGCCATCGAGATGTCGGTCTCGCCGGCGCAGAACTTGGCGAAGCCACCGCCGGTGCCGGAGGTGGCCACCGGAACCTTCACGCTGCCGCCGGTGGCCTCGAAGAAGAGCTCAGCGGCGGGGATGGTGTGCGGGGTGACCGTCGACGAGCCGTCGATCTTGATCTCGCCGGAGAGTCCCTCGGGAACGTCGGCGTCGGTTCCGCCGCTGCCGCCACACGCAGTGAGGGCGAGGGCCAGGGCGGCGATGCCGGGAACAGCGGCCCGGCGGAATGCAGTGCGGTTCACTTCGGTCTCCTGATTGGGTGGAGGTACTGACGGGCCGAAGTTAGGGAGCCGAAGTGACCGGTTCGACGGCACTCAGTGAACGACGCGTGAACGCTGCCCGCCCATTCGGTCACCTACAGGCGAGGGTGAGACGTACATCACCTGAACCGCGCTGGCACACCGGCGCCGCTCAGGAGGCGGCGTGGACCTCCACCGCGGCCACCCGGCCGCCACGCAGGTGCACGACCGCGAATCCGCCCGGCTCCAAGTGCGTCGGCGGGATCCCCAACGCCGCGAACACCTGAGGCAGCACCGGACGGTGGGTGCACAGCACCGCGCCATCACCCCGAGCGATCAGGTCGTCGAGCACGCTGGCCACCGAACCCGGGGAGGCCAACTGCTCACTCAACCCGTCGTACATCGCGATCGGCCAGCCCGCAGCCTCCGCGTACGGACGCACGGTTCCGGTGCAGCGGACCGCCGGCGAGCTGGCCACCACGGCCACGTCGTACGCCGCCAGCAGCGGCACCAGGGCAAGGGCTCGGGTCCGTCCGTGTCGGAGCACCACCAGCGCCTGGGTGCGCGCCCGGCGAGCCATCGCCTCCTTGAGGGTGGCCCGGTCGTGGTCGTAGCTGAGCATGCCCAACGCCTGCTCCTGGTGCACCCAGCGCACCTTGTCGATCTCGAGGTTGGGGCGGTAGCGGCTCACGTCGTCGTCGCCGACCACCCGGGCGGTCCAGTAGTGCACGTTCTTGCCGCGGCCACCGACCGAGTAGTGCTGTGTGGACAGCGGCGGGCCGAGGCGGACCTGGAGGCCGGTCTCCTCGGCCACCTCCCGAACGGCGGCCGTCAACCGGTGCTCGCCCTTGTCGATCTTGCCCTTGGGGAACGACCAGTCGTCGTACTTGGGGCGGTGCACCACCAGCACCTGCTTCGACGGTCCCAGCACCACGGCACCGGCGGCCTCGATGTCACCCATGGCGCTAGTGTCACACCACCTGCCCCCAGTTGAGGAGAGACCCGTGGGATCACGTCGCGCCCTGTTCGCATCGCTGGCCCTGGTGCTGGTCCTCGGGGTGGCGGTCGTCGGGGTGTGGCTGCTGCGCGACGACGACTCCCGATTCACTGCGGCGGCGTCGCTGGCGCCCGAGGAGACCGCCCGGATCACCTGGGTCGACTGGGCGGCCGTCCGCCACGAACTCGATGCCGCGGACCAGCCCGTGACGTCACTGGTCCGGGCCGCGTTCGAGGCGGACCTCTCATCCCCGTCGGTACTGACCGGTCGCGCCGAGGTGATCGACGCGGAGTTCGGCTTCTCCCCCCGGACGCTGGATTGGGAGTTGATGGCCCAGTCCACCCACGGCGCTGTCCTGTTGTTGGGCCTGGACGACCCCGACGCCGTGGATCGGGTCGGGACTGCACTCTCCGAGATCGGCTTCACCCGCCCGGCCGATGCCGTGGGTCTCTGGCGGGGTGGGCCGACCGTGATCGCCCAACTCGACGCCGGACTGAGCCCGATGTTGCAGTACGCCGTACTGTTCCGCGATCGGCGGCTGGTGATGTTCGGCGACCGCGCGCAGTACGTGGAGGAGATGCGTACGAAGTTCCTCGACGGTCACACGATGACCGTCGGCGAGTCACTGGCCGCGGCGGGCGACCCGGTGGCGGCGGTGCACCTGGTCGGCGACCTGGCCTGCACGAGCCTTTCCATGCATCATGCGAGCGCGGATGACCAGGAGGCGGCCCGCTCCCTGATCGCCGAGGCCGGTCGGGTCAACCCGCTCCAGGGGCTGGTGGTGGCGGCGCAGCCGGGCGGGGGTCTCCGGGTCGCGTTCGAGTTCGAGAGTGCCGAACAGGCGCGCGCCAACGCCGACTCCCGGTCCCGATTGGCACAGGGGCCTGCCCCGGGCAAGGGCGGCGCTTGGCCGTTCACCGTCGAGGGGGCCAGCTCGTCGGGGGTCACCGCACGCCTCGACCTGACGCCGACCGAGCGGTACGCCTTCTCGGCGATCAGCAACGGCCCCGTCCTCTTCGCCACCTGCTGACCGACTTGGGCCTTATCCGCGCCGACTTGGGCCTTATCCGCGCCGACTTGGGCCTTATCCGCGCCGACTTGGGCCTTATCCGCGCCGACTTGGGCCTTATCCGCGAGAAGGACCCAACTCGATGCGTACGGGGCCCAACTCGATGCGGATAAGGCCCAACTCGGCGGTTAGGAGAAGGAACGCAGACGAAGCGAGTTGGTGACCACGAAGACCGATGAGAACGCCATGGCCGCACCGGCGATCATCGGGTCGAGGAGTCCGGCAGCGGCCAGTGGCAGCGCAGAGACGTTGTAGGCAAATGCCCAGAACAGGTTGCCCTTGATCGTCCGGAGCGTACGACGTGACAACCGGATCGCATCGGCAGCCACGGTCAGGTCTCCCCGGACCAGGGTGAGGTCGGAGGCTTCGATGGCCACGTCGGTGCCGGTGCCCATGGCCAGTCCCAGATCGGCCTGGGCGAGAGCGGCGGCATCGTTCACACCGTCGCCCACCATGGCGACCACGCGCCCGGCGTCCTGGAGTCGCCGCACCTGCGCCACCTTGTCGGCGGGCAGCACCTCGGCGATGACTTCCTCGATGCCGACCTCGGCGGCCACCGCCTCGGCTGCCCGTTGGTTGTCGCCGGTGAGCAGCACCGGGTGCAGCCCCAGCCCACGGAGTCGGCGTACCGCCTCGGCCGAGGAGTCCTTGACCGTGTCTGCGACCACCAGCACGCCGCGCGCGGCGCCGTCCCAGCCGACTGCGATCGCGGTCTGTCCCTGGGCCTCCGCGGCGGCGGCGAACTCGGCCAGGCCCGGCGGCAGTGGTTGGGCCCAGTCGGCCAGGAGTGACGGTCGGCCGGCGACCACGGCGCGTCCACCTACCTGGCCCTGCACTCCCATGCCGGGCTGGTTGGCGAAGTCCAGCACGGCTTCGAGGGCGGTCCCGCGCGCCCGAGCGGCCTCGGTGATGGCCCGAGCGATCGGGTGTTCGGAGGCACTCTCGACCGCGCCGGCCACAGCCAGCACGTCGTCGTCACGCTCGCCATCGGCGGCCAGGAGGCCGATGAACTCCATCCGTCCGGTGGTGACGGTGCCGGTCTTGTCCAGCACGACGGTGTCGACCAGACGCGTCGACTCCAGCACCTCGGGCCCCTTGATCAGGATTCCGAGTTGGGCACCCCGGCCGGTGCCGACCATCAGCGCCAGCGGAGTGGCCAGGCCGAGGGCGCAGGGACAGGCGATGATCAGCACCGCCACGGCCGCGGTGAAGGCCATCCCGGCTCCGCTGCCGGACCCCAGCCAGTAGCCGAGCGTGCTCGCTGCCAGCAACAGGACCAGGGGCACGAAGACCCCGGAGATCCGGTCCGCGAGGCGCTGCACCGCCGCCTTGCCGGACTGAGCCTCCTCCACGAGTCTGGCCATCTGGGCCAGTTGGGTGTCCGAGCCGACGCGGGTGGCGCGCACGACGAGTCGTCCGCCCGCGTTCACGCAGGCGCCGACCACGGCGTCGCCGGGGCTGACCTCGACCGGCACCGACTCGCCGGTGACCAGGGAGGTGTCGACGGCCGAGGTGCCGGCCTCGACAACACCGTCGGTGGCGATCTTCTCGCCGGGGCGAACCACGAAGAGGTCGTCGACACCGAGTTCGTCGGCCGGGACCTGCACCTCGTGGCCGTCGCGGAGCAGCGTGACCGTCTTGGCGCCAAGGTCCATCAGGGCGCGCAGTGCTGCCCCGGCCTGACGCTTGGAGCGGGTCTCGAACCATCGGCCCGCCAGGATGAACGCGGTGACCCCGGCGGCCACCTCGAGGTAGATGTTGCCCGCCCCGTCGCTGCGGGAGACGGTGAGGCTGAACGCATGCGTCATCCCCGGTTCGCCGGCGTGTCCGAGGAAGAGGGCGTAGAGCGACCAGGCGAAGGCCGCGGAGACGCCCATCGAGACCAGGGTGTCCATGGTGGCGGCACCATGGCGCAGGTTGATCCAGGCGGCGCGGTGGAACGGCAGCGCCCCCCAGACCACCACGGGGGCCGCCAACGCGAGCGAGGCCCACTGCCAGTAGGTGAACTGCAGCGCCGGCACCATCGACATCGCGATCACCGGTACGGCGAGCAGGGCCGAGACCACGAACCGCTGCCGGAGCGCATCGACCTCGGGGTCGTGGGCAGCGTCATCCTCACCAGCCACCGGCGCTGCGGGCAGCGAGGCGGCGTACCCGGCCTGGGCGACGGTCTCCAGCAGGCGCTCGGTGCCGAGCTCGTCCGGGAACGTCACCCGTGCCTTCTCGGTGGCGTAGTTGACCGAGGCGGTGACTCCGTCCAGCTTGTTGAGCTTGCGCTCGATGCGGTTCGCGCAGGAGGCGCAGGTCATCCCGGTGATCGCCAACTCGACGTCAGTGGCCATGGTCGTCCTCCTCGTCCGCCACCTCGGTGACGCCCACCGCCATCGCCGCGGTGTGCACCCGGCCGTCGACCTGGAAGTCGAGGAACAACTGGTAGTCGCCGGTGCTGGGCACCCCGACGTGGAAGGTCAACTCGCCCCGGTCCGCGGCCGCATCGTCGGCGTGCACGTGCAGGTAGCCGAGGTCCTCGGCACGCAGCACCACCAGATGCCCGTGGGCGCCCAGGTAGGGCTGCAGCGCCACCGGCGCATCGTCACGGGTGACCGTCACGGTCAGTTCGGCATCGGCGCCGGCGGCCAGGTCGCCGGCGAGCGCGACGGTGTAGCCGTCCACCTCGGCGACGGACGCGTCGGCCGGGGTCGCGGGGTCATCGGCGGACCCGGGGACCGTCAGGTCCACGCCGAGCACCCTCGGCTGATCACCGGAGGGCCGGAAGTCGGCGAAGACCCGCCAGGCGCCGGGGGTCAGGTCGAGTTCGGTGGTCCAGGTGTCATCGACCAGGGTCGGGTGCACGTGCTGGAAGCCGGTCAGGTCACGGCGTACGACGATCAGGTGCAGCGGCCGCTCGTGGACCACGTCGTACTCGGTCACCGGCGAGCCGTCCGGGCCGACGATGCGGAACGCGACCGACACCTCCTGGCCGGCCGGGTGGTCCTCCTCCAGCAACGCCATCGTGTAGCCACCGTCGCTGGCGTTCAGCCCGGCGACGTCGGCCGACTCGGGGGCGTGCGGGTCGTCCTCGTGGACGCCGTGCTCGGGGCTCGGCGACGCCGACGCGTCGGGTGCCTCCGAGTCGCCGGCGACGGTCTGGCCCAGCGCGTAGGCGCCCCAGAAGACGACCAGGGCGGCCACGACGATGAGCAGGACTCGGGTCAGGGAGTTGGTCATCGGACGAGGACGTAGCCGGCCTCTTCGACGGCCGCCCGGACTGCCGACGCGTCGAGCTCGGCGGCGCTGGCCACGGTGACCTGCCCGGTCTCCACGACCACGTCGACACTCTCGACGCCGGGGATCTCGGAGATCTCCTCTTTCACCGACGCGGCGCAGTGCCCGCAGGTCATGCCGGTGACGGTCCAGGTGCTGGTGGTGCTCATGTCGTCTCTCTCTCGATCGATTGAGTCTGGGGCGGGTCGTGTCGGGTCAGGACTTGACGAGCCTGGTGATGGCGGCGACGGCCTCGGCGATCTTCTGCTCCGCCTGCTCGTCGCCGGCCCGGGCTGCGTCGACGACGCAGTGGTTCATGTGCTCCTCCAGCAGCGTCAGCGAGACCGACTGCAGTGCCCGGGTCATCGCGGAGACCTGGGTGAGGATGTCGATGCAGTAGGAGTCCTCGTCGACCATCCGCTGCAACCCGCGAGCCTGACCCTCGATGCGCCGGAGGCGCTTGAGGACGTCCTGCTTGTGGTCGGCATAGCCGTGCTGGTGGGCCATACCGGGAAGCATACCCCCTAGGGGTATAGCGATCAAGCGTCCGTGGTCCTGACCACACCGAGGAGCTGGTCGATCTCCTCGACACTGAGGCGCCCCGGGGACTCGCTGGCCGCGACCATCAAGGTGGCGGTCAGTTCGACCTCGTCGAGGAGGTCGGCATCCTCAAGCGTCACGTCGAGTGGGTCGGTCACCGCACACCTCCTCCACTGATGATCCGAGCGTAGCCCCACAGACCTCGCCCGGACAGACAAATGGGACGAGGCCCCACCCCGGGGGGTGGAGCCTCGTCCGACCGAGTGAGCCGGCTGAGCCGGCTCGGTCAGTTCGTCAGACCGCGCGGACGTTCTCCGCCTGCGGGCCCTTGGGGCCCTGGGTGACGTCGAACTCGACCTTCTGGTTCTCGTCCAGGGACTTGTAGCCCTGGGTCTGAATGGCCGAGTAGTGGACGAAGACGTCGTCGCCGCCACCATCCTGTGCGATGAAACCGAAACCCTTCTCGGCGTTGAACCACTTCACGGTGCCCTGAGCCATTGCTCATCTACTCCTTAGTCGGGGCGAGAGCCGACACTTCGTCGACCCACACCTGCTGCGGTGACACGTCGCTCCGACTTGCGTGGTCCCCCACGCGAGAAGAAACGCCGTTGGATCACAGACTCCGCGGGCGTCAGCCTTGCTGGAAACTATGCACCAGGTGCGGGAACGACCTTACCAACGAAACCCCACTTTGCGAGCTTTGGGACCCTCATTTGCGTGACAACGACATGAAGGGTTCGCAACGACGCGGTGACGGCGAGTCATGTCGCCCGTCACACCCGCGAGCTCCCCCACGGCCCACAGGCCCCCTCCAATCCCCGCACTGTTGACATCTCAACCACTTCGTCGTAAGGTACTGATTAAACGTTCAACTACTTCATTGCCTGGAGGCCACCATGACCACCACCGACTTCGACGCCGCCACCACCGCCGTCACCGACATCGCCGGCGACTACACCCTCGACGCCAGCCACAGCCGCCTCGGCTTCTCGGCCCGCCACGCGATGGTCACCACCGTCCGCGGCGCCTTCAAGGAGTTCGACGGCACCGCCACCATCGACACCGAGAACCCGGCCGCCTCCAAGGTCGACCTGACCATCCAGATGAGCAGCGTCGACACCGGCGTCGCCGACCGCGATGGCCACCTCACCTCCGCCGACTTCTTCGACGTCGAGACCCACCCGGTGATGACCTTCACCTCCACGCGCGTGGAGCGCAGCGACGACGTGACCTGGCAGATCACCGGCGACCTGACCATCAAGGGCGTCAGCAAGCCGGTCACCATCGAGTTCGAGCAGACCGGCTCGGCCAAGGACCCGTTCGGCAACACCCGGGTCGGCTTCGAGGGCTCGACCGCCCTCAGCCGCAAGGAGTGGGGCCTCACCTGGAACGCCGCCCTCGAGACCGGCGGCGTCCTGGTCAGCGACAAGATCAAGCTCGACTTCGACATCTCCGCGATCCGCAACGCCTGACCTCCCTGCAGTGGCGCCGAGTCCCCCTGGGCTCGGCGCCACTGCTGTGTACGCCGGACACCGAGGTCGGCCACCGACCAGCGATGCGGGATACTGGGTCGTCCCGCTCGGGAGTGCGGGCCTCTAGCTCAATTGGCAGAGCAGCGGACTTTTAATCCGCGGGTTGTGGGTTCGAGTCCCACGGGGCCTACGTGGAAGATGTGGCGAGCGGACGGGTTCACCCCCGCCCGGGCGCGCACAGGCGTCAGGACCTCGCGCCCGAAGGTCGACGTGATCCACGTCATGGACACCCGGGCCATCCGTCCCTGCTATGACGGCATTGGCCCCGGACCAGCGATCTCACCTTGATCAAGGTTTACGGACAATCGCCGCCGACATGACAGGCACGGCGATACCCTGACCGCACTCGCCGCAGAACGATCAGCACCCCCCTGGTGATGATCCGGCGGCCCGGCACACATGGCACGTGATCACATGACGACACACAGCAATCCGCAACCGGGTGAGGCAGACCTCCTCGGGCAGTGGTTCACGCACCTGGGGGCCAACGACGACAAGCCGGACCAGGAGTCCGACGGTGAACAGGCTGGCCGGGGCGGGTCGATGGGTGACCGCCTCCGGGCTGCCCGCGCTCGCGCGGAGCAGGAGGAGGCTGAGGCCCAGGCCGCCCGCCGAGCAGTCGCCGAGCAGGAAGGCCTGCTGCCTCCACGCCGCGTGGCGCCACCCCCGCTGGGGCGTCCCACCATGGGCCTCGATGCCCAGGCCATGATGAGCGACCTGTTGCTCCAGGTGACACCTGAGAGCGCCAAACTCGGCACCGCGAACGGCCACCCCCGCGTCCCCGACACCCGCGGCACCGACACCCCCCTCACCGCCACCCCGGTGGCTAGCAGCGCCGACACGGCCACCGTCGACCGGGCCACCGAGGGCTCCCCGACCCTGCGCGCGGTCGAGGACGCCGACTCACGGTCCAGCTACTCCGACAACCTGCGTTCGTGGACCGCGCCGGCGCCGCCGATGCCCGACAGCGACCCCCTGGAGCGTCTCCGCAGGATCTGGGGAGACGACACGCCGGTCGAGGACGTCACGGACACGACACCGTCGTCGCCGGACGGTGACCGCATCAGCGACCCCGACGAAGCACACGACCTGGCCATCTCCGAGGCCGCCGCGCGCTTGGCGGCACTGGCCGACGACACCTGGGAAGCCGAACTTCGGGAGGCGCACGAGGCCGCCGAGCGTGAAGCCGCCGCCGAGATGGCCAGTGCCGTCGCCGAGCGGGAGGCAGCCGCCGCCGTCACCGAGGTGGACGACCGCCGCGCCCAGATGGAGGCAGAGCTTGAAGCGGCGCGCGCCGCGGCTCGCCAGGCCAGCGAACAGATCCTGATCGAGCAGCAGGCACGCGAGGCTGCCGAGCGCGCCGCCGCCGAGGCCACCGAACGCATCCGCCAGGAGGAGGCCGCTCGTCTCGAGGCCGAGCGCGTCGCGGCCGAGGCTCGCGCCGAGGCCGAGAAGCTGGCCGCCGAGCGCGCGGCCGCGACGGCCAACGCCGAGGAGGCAGAGCGCCTCGCCGCACAGGCCGAAGCCGTCCGGGCTGAGGAAGCGGCCCAGGCCGAAGCCGCACGAGTCGAGGCAGCACAGGCCGAAGCCGCGCGAGCCGAGGCCCTCCGGATCGCCGCCGAGGCAGAAGCGGCCCGCCGCGCCGCCGAGGCATCGGCCGCCGCCGTGATCGAAGCCGAGCGCGAGGCCGAAGCCGCAGCGCAGGCCGAGGCCACAGCCGACGCGGAAGCAGCAGCACTCACCCCGACCCCGGTCGAGACCCGCCCCGACACCCGGGTCCGGGACGCCGAACTCGAGGCCGCCCTGGAGGCCGCCCGACTGGCTCGGGAGCAAGCCGAGATGGAGCGGATCGCCCGCGAAGAGGCCGAGCGCGCCGCCGCCGCCGCCGAAGGGCGGATCCGTCAGGAGGAGGCGGCCCGCGCCGAGGCGGAGCGGCTGGTGCTGGAAGCCACCCGCCTGGCAGCCGACGAGCGCGCCCGCCACGAGACCGAGGCACTGCAGCGCCGTACCGTCGCCCGCAAGTCGCCCACTCCCGCCAAGGGACCGAAGGCCGCCCAGTCCGCCACCGCCAAGGCGACCACCCCGGCGACCCCTGCCGAGGAGCCGGTCGAGACGCCCCGACGCCGCGGGCACCCGCAGGTGAGCAGCCGCGTGGACGCGCCGATGGCGATCCCGAGCGTGGTCAAGTTCAAGCCCCGCACCAACGCCCGCCGGATCACCGGGATCCTGGAGTTGGTCGCCCTCGGCGGCACCGCCGTCGCTGGGTACGCCGCCTATCAGGACCAGTCGCCGACCACCATCGCGATCGCGGCGGTCCTGGGTGCGCTGCTCCTGGTCGTGCACGGCGTCAGGTCCACCACCGTGCCGGCCCAGGTCAGGTTGGAGAACGGCACCCTGGACGTGCTGGCGAACAACTCCCACCACCGGTTCGACCTCAGCAACCCGCACGTGGAGTTGACCGAGCGTGGCACGCCGGGCAAGCGTGGCTGGCGGCTGCTGATCAACCGTCGGAACATGTCGCCCTACGTCATCACGCCGGCCATGGTCGACCCGGTCGCTTTCATGAAGGTGGTCCGGATCATCCGTCCAGAGCTGGACTGATCACGGCTCGCGGCCCGGCCACCGTCAGCGCGGCGATCGCGGTGGTGACCGGCACCGCGAGCACCAGCCCGATCGCAGAGGCCAGGGTGCGGACCACTTCCTCACCGATCGGCTCATCGACGAAGAGCCCGAGCAGGGGCCGGTCATAGATCGAGATCAGCATCAGCAGGGCCAGGGCCGTTCCGGCGTAGGCGAAGACGATCGTGTAGATCGACGAGGCGATGTGGTCGCGCCCGATCCGCATCCCGCTGGAGAAGAGTCGCGCCCGACTCATCTGCGGAGCCGCGGCGCGCAACTCCCACACCGCCGAGGTCTGGGTGATGGTGACGTCGTTGAGCACCCCGAGGCCGGCGATGATCACCGCCGAGGCGAGCAGGCCGGAGTAGGAGATGTCGCTGGCGTGCAGCATCAGCAGTTCGCCGGTGTCGTCGCTGATCCCGGAGAGGCGCGCCGACCTGATCCCCCACAACCCGATCATCGCCGTGATCAACACCGAGATGAGGGTGCCGGCCAGCGCGGCGCTGGTGCGGATCGAGACGCCGTGGGCGAGATAGAGCACCACGATCATGATCAGGCTCGAGCCGGCCAGCGCCACCCCGAAGCCGGTCTGACCGGCGAGCAATGCCGGCAGCATGAACTCGGCCAGGACGAACCCGGCGAAGACCAGTCCGACCAGCGCGAGCAGGCCGCGCAGTCGGGCAACCAGCCCGGTGACGATCACGAAGATGACCGCCAGCAGCGCGATCGGGGTGCTGCGCTCGATCCCCACCACGCCGTACAGGGCACCTTCGGGGGTGGCATCGGGGATGACGAAGAGTTGCACCTTGTCCCCGGCACGCAGTCCGGCCCTGGCCAGGTACGGCGGCACCTGCAAGGTGACCGGGGCCGCCTCCTCGGGCACCGAGAAGGTCACCTCGTTGCAGCCGTCGGGGAAGTCGAACGATCCACCCGGAACTGCCGGATCGACCACGATCACCGGACACACCGACCCCACCGTGAGCACCTCGGCGGAGAGCGTGTGGGATCCCTCGACGGCGTACGGCACCGTGTCCACACGATCCTCCGCGGCCGGCCACAGCATCCAGACCGAGATCACCGTGGCGACGCCGGCCAGCAGCAGACCACCGATCAGCAGCGTCCGCGCCAGCTGGCCGACCTCGGGATCGGGTCCGTGTTGGACGTGTGAGTGCCCCATGGGTAGCAGAACCTAGCCGACCGCCGGTGAACGCGGCGACCGGCCGGCCGACTGTTCAGTTGGGCTCTGCAACCTGTCGTAGGCTGGCGGCATGCTGAACTACACCCTCGAAGAGCTCACCGACGACGAGATCGCCGCCGAGAAGGCTCTGCACCGCCCGTTCGCCGATGCGGTGCGCGGGCTCGTCGACGCGACCATCCGCACCGAGGTGGACGCGGAGGAGATCCGGCGGGCGACCGCGGAGATCGAGGCGATCACCGCCCGGCTGCGCACTCGACAGAGCCCCGGGTCGTTCGGGGTGCGCACCACCGGCCGCGGCAGCGTCCGGGCCAGCGGCAACGCGGTGGTCGGGCTCCGCAACGCCGTGGCACCCCCGCTGGAGATCCACCAGACCGGGGAGGGCCGGGTGTACGCCGACTTCCACCTGGGGGCCGCGTACGAGGGGCCGCCCGGCCTGGTGCACGGCGGGGTCAGCGCCCTGCTGCTGGACCAGGTGCTCGGCGAGGCGGCCGCCGACGGCGGGACACCGGGGATGACCGCCACCCTGACGCTGCGCTACCGCCGGGGTACGCCGTTGGGTGCGCTGCATGCCGAGGCACGGGTCGTCTCCAGTGACGGCGTCAAGACCAAGGTGGCCGGCCAGTTGAGTGACGCGGACGGCGTCACCGTCGAAGCAGAGGGACTGTTCGTGCTCCCGCGCTGGGCGCGGGAGCAGATGGCGGCCGCCAAGCCGACGGCCTTCGAGTGAGACTCAGCCGGCCGAGCGCTGCTCCACGGGCACTCCGCGGGCACCCTGATCGGTGAGCCGGGCCTCCTCGGCCGCCTGCGCCTCGAGCTCGGCTCGGCGCGCCTCGTCGTACTCCCCCGGCCTGCTGACCAGGTCGGTGGCGCCGCGTTCGAGGCGGGCCAGAGCGTTCCGGGCGAAGATCTGCTGCAGCGTCATCGTGCGCGCCGACCGGCCGCGCCCGAAGAAGGAGATCGCCCACTTCAGCAGTGCCGAGACCCGGTTCTTGAAGCCGGTGATGTACACGAGATGGACGCCCAGCCACATCAGCCAGGCGACCACACCGGTGAGCCGCAGCCTGCCGACCATCGCGACCGCCCGGAAGCGACTGATGATCGCCATCGACCCTTTGTCGAAGTAGTGGAAGGGGCCCTGTCCGGGCTTGCCGTCGAGGCGGCGTTGAATCTCCTTGGCGGCGTGCTTGGCGCCCTGGATGGCGACCTGGGCGACACCGGGAAGGTTGTCGAGGCTGATCATGTCGCCGACGACGAAGACCTCGGGGTGGCCGGGGAGCGTCAGGTCGGGGTTGACCGCGATCCGCCCGGCCCGGTCCAGCGGGGCGCCGGTCTGTTCCGACAGGGTGCGGGTCAGCGGATTCGCCTGCACACCGGCGGCCCAGATCTTGGTGAGCGCCTCGATGCGTTCGGTGCGGCCGTCCTTGTGGCGGACCTCCAGGCCACGCTCATCGAGGTCGGTCACCATCGCCCCGAGTCGCACCTCGACGCCGATCTTCTCGAGCTCGCGTTTGGTCCGTTCGCCGAGCTTGGCGCCGAACGGGGGCAGCACCTGGGGGGCGGCGTCGAGCAGGATCACCCGCGCGGTGCGCGTGTTGATGGCGCGGAAGTCCTTCTTCAACGTGCGGTGTGCGAGCTCGGCGATCTGACCGGCCATCTCCACCCCGGTGGGGCCGGCCCCGACCACCACGAAGGTGAGCAGGTGGTCGACGTTGTCGCCGCGGGTGGCGCCGATCTCGGCCAGCTCGAAGGCGCCGAAGATCCGGCCGCGCAGTTCGAGCGCGTCATCGATGCTCTTCATGCCCGGCGCGAACTCGGAGAAGTGGTCGTTGCCGAAGTAGGACTGGCCGGCCCCGGCGGCGACGATCAGCGAGTCGTAGGCGAGCTCGGTCTCCCGGCCCAGCATCTCCGAGACGACCGTACGGTTGGCCAGATCGATCCGGGTCACCTCGCCGAGCAGCACCCGGGCGTTCTTCTGCGAGGCCAGCACCTCGCGGGTGGGCGGCGCGATGTCGCCGGCGGAGAGGATGCCGGTCGCCACCTGGTAGAGGAGCGGCTGGAAGAGATGGTGGGTGGTTCTGGCCACCATCGTCACGTCCACGTCGGCGCGGCGCAGGGCCTTGGTGCCGAAGAGTCCACCGAAACCCGACCCGATCACGACCACCTTGTGCCGGTCGTTCGTGGCTGTCATCCACTTGCCTTCCACACGATCCGGGCGCCCGGTTCCACCACCAGCGCCTCCAGGCCTCCTATTGTGGGCAGTGACCGGGGTCATAGGCACATCGGGGTCGACGTGAGGAAGTGGACAGGTGCAGGCGGCGAGGGGGCAAAGTGGCATCGTGCCCGAGTCCGAGATGTCGCTGACCCTCGATGACGACCCCCAGAGCGCGGCGGTCGCCCGACAGTGGGCGGCTCAGGTGTGCGAACGACTCGGCCGGCCGGAGTTGGTCGACTCCACCCGGATCGCGATCACCGAACTGGTCACCAACGCCTTGCTGCATGGCGAGCCTCCGATCGTGCTGGAGGTCGGCGGCACCCCGCAACTGCCTCGCTTCGAGGTGCACGACGGCTCCCCGCGACCGCCGCAACTGCCGCCGCCGCTGCACGACGCCGATGAGTTGTCGACCTTCGGCCGCGGCCTGCAGATGGTGGCGATGACGTCGGTCGCGTGGGGGGCGACGACGAAGCCGGGAGGCAAGTCCGTCTGGTTCGTCCCCGCCGCCGGCGAGCATCCCGGGCCGCCGCCGACCGGTGCCGTGTTCAGCGAAGCCGAGCCTGTCGAAGCGACTGAGCCCGACGATGCCGAGGCGATCGAGGTCGAGTTGCTCGGCCTGCCTGTCGCCCTGTTCGTGTCCAGCGCCCGGCAGTACCGCGAACTGGTGCGGGAACTGCGACTGCTCTCCCTCGCCCAGGGGTCCGAGTATCCGCTGGCCGGACGACTCTCCTCGCTGTTCAGCCGGTTCGAGACCCAGGTGCCCTCGCCGATGGCATCGGCCGGGCTCCGGGCCGCCCTCGCCGCCGGTGAACCGACGGTCGATCTGACTCTGCGGGTGTCGCCGGACGCCGCCACCACCGCGGCCACGATGCGGGGGCTGTTGGAGCTGGCCGATGACTTCAGCAAGGCCGAGCGGCTGCTGGCCGTGGCGCTCGACCCCACCCAGGCCCGACTGCGTGACTGGTACTTCGGGGAGATCACCCGACAGTGCCACGGCCACGAGCCGCGGCCGTGGCAGGACCATCAGGACGAGCAGGAGGTCCCGTGACGCGCCCACCCCTGACCCGCCTCGGGGTGGCGGCGGTGGCCGTCGGCGGTGCGGTGGGGGCGCTGCTGCGCTGGCTGGCCGGCGGCCTCGGCGACGCCGGGCCGTCGTTCCCGTGGACGACGTTGACGGTGAACGTGGTGGGCTGCTTCGCGTTGGCGCTGCTGCCAGCGGTGGCCGTGGTGCGGCGTACCCCCTGGTTGGCGCAGGGGCTCGGCCCCGGTCTGCTGGGCGGGTTCACCACCCTGTCGATCCATACCGATGAGGCCCGGGCGCTGGTGGCCAGCGGGCAGGCTGCGGTGGCAGCCGGCTACCTGGCCCTCACCCTGGGCGCCTGCCTGGCGGCGGTGATGGTGGCCGACCATTGGTCCACCCGGAGCGAGCGGGCGGTCTTCGACGCCGAGGAGGGCAACGAATGATCCTCCTCCTGGTGGCGCTGGGCGGCGCCGCGGGTTCGGTGATGCGCTACCTGACCGGCCACTTCTGGGACGGCGACTTCCCACGCGGCACGCTGCTGGTCAACGTCGTGGGGGCCACCCTGCTCGGCGTCTTCTCCGGGCTGGCGTTGGAGGGGAACGCGGCCGCGTTGCTGGGCACCGGCTTCTGTGGCGCGTTGACGACGTACTCCTCGTTCGCGGTGAAGGCGCATGCGCTCGGCCGCGGCCGCGGGACGGTGTACGTCGTGGCGACGCTCGGAGGGGCCCTGCTGGGCTGTTTCGCCGGGTTCGCGCTGGTGACCTGAGCGTCAGGCGTACCCGAGTCGGTGCAGCCGTGCGTCGTCGATGCCGAAGTGGTGCGCGATCTCGTGGACGACCGTGATCCGCACCTCCTCGACCAACTGGTCGACGTCTTCGCACATCTCGAGCAGCGGGTTGCGGAAGACGAAGACCTGGTCGGGCAGGCCGGTGTGGTTGGCGGATCGCTCGGTGAGCGAGATCCCGACGTAGAGCCCGAGCAGGTCCGGGTCCTCCTCGGGCGGTTCGTCCTCGACCAGCACCACCACGTTGCTGACCAGGGCAGCGAGTTCGTCGGGGATCTCGTCGAGTGCCCGTTCGACGAGAGCCTCGAACTCGGGGCGGTCCATCTGCACGGGCATGTCGCCATCCTTGCAAACGACCGCACGGCCCCGGTGGTGACTGCGGGGGATGACCGCGGGGAAATGACTGCGGGCGCCACGCGTAGTGCGTGGCGCCCGGATGGCGACCCCGACGGGACTCGAACCCGCGGCCTCCGCCGTGACAGGGCGGCGCGCTAACCAACTGCGCTACGGGGCCAGGTGTTTCACCGGTGTGCACCGGCGGAACCGTGCGAAGCCTAGCCCACAACCGGGAGGGATTCCCAATCGGGGCCAGCCGCCCGAACCGGACCACTGGTGCCGCACCCCCAACGGGATTCGAACCCGTGCTACCGCCGTGAAAGGGCGACGTCCTAGGCCACTAGACGATGGGGGCCTGCGCCGCTGCGCGACGCGTCCGCCAAGCATAGGTCCCCCGGCACGGGGTCACCAATTCAGCCCCCACCGACGCGGCCGGGGCCGAATTCTGGATGCGTCGACGGCTGCGGTAAGGTTCTCTCCGCTGGGGCAGGTAGCTCAGTTGGTACGAGCGTCCGCCTGAAAAGTGGAAGGTCGGCGGTTCGACCCCGCCCCTGCCCACCAGCGCCGCGGTTCGGAAGAACTTCGGACAACGCCCCCGCCGGGTCACCGGCGGGGGCGTTCGCGTGTGCCACAAGGTGAGCGGGACACCCCGCGGCCGCACCGATGGGGCAGAATCCGCGTCGATGAGCACCACACCAGCCCCCGACGCCTACGCCGCCCTGCTCCAGATCGACGTACGAGGACATGGCGGCGGCCACGCCGAAGCCAGCGTCACCGTCGCCGAGCACCACCTGAATCCGCACGGCACCGCGCACGGCTCCTTCCTCTTCTCGCTGGCCGGGATCGCGCTCGCCGCGGCCGCGAACGACGCCGAGCACTCCGGGGTGGTCAGCGCCGTGCACATCGACTACGTCCGGCCTGCCCGGCCCGGGGACACGTTGGTGGCCACCGCGCGGGTCGCCGAGCGGCTGCCCAAGGAGGACCTCTTCGAGGTGCGGGTCACCCACGGCGATGAGTTGGTCGCCCGGGCCAGTGGCCGCGCGAACCGGCGGCTGCGCGCTCCCCGCGTCGACTGACCCGAGTAACGCCGACCGCCCTGTGGCGTTGACCAAGGGGACCGGAGAACCGGAAGGCGGCCCCCGTTGCGTACTCGACTGCTCCTCACCGCACTGCTCGGCAGCGTCCTCGCGCTGCTGATCGGCTCCACCACCCCACTGTCCGCATCCGGGGTGGCGACGGAGTCGCCCAGCATCGCGTCCCGATCCGGCGCCGACATCGACGAGTTGCGCGAGCGCCGCAAGCGGGTCTGTGGCACCGCCCGGAAGCGCGCCCGCACCATCGAGCGGCGCCTCGACCGGGGCCGCACCGTCACCCGTCAGCAACGGCAACGCGCCCGCACGGCGGCCCGCCGGTGCGCACGCGTGAAGGAGCGGCTGGCGGCCGCGAAGAAGGCAGCGGCTCCGGTGCAGCGTGATGGGTTCCTCGAGTACGTCTCCCTGGGCGACTCGTGGTCGGCCGACGTGGTCCTCTTCGACCTGAACGGACCGCCGGCCACCGAGCACGCCCCCATCGACTGCGCCCAGTCCCACGTGAACTACCCGAAGCTGGTCGCCGCCGAGCTGGGCATTCCGGTGCACCGGGACGCCACCTGCGGGAGCGCGACCACCGACGACTTCACCGGCCCCCAGGCACTGCCGCTCGGCGGCACCAATGCCCCCCAGTTCGACCGGCTGAGCCCGACCACCGACCTGGTCACCATCGGTATCGGAGGCAACGACGCCGGCATCGCCTCCGGCGCGATGAAGTGCATCGACGCCACGCTCGGCGTCTACCCCGCCGACGTGCTGCCGCTCCCGCCGCTGCCGTTCAGCATCCCGATGCTCGGCTCCGACCTCCCAGTCGGCGGCTGCAAGGACCACTTCACCGCCGGCGGCCGAGACCTCCTCGCGGAGCAGATCGCGGCAGCCAAGCCCAAGGTGGTCGCCGCCATCACCCGGACCCGGGCCCTGGCGCCGAACGCCCGGATCCTCGTCCTCGATTACATCGCCGCGATTCCGGAGCAGGGCTGGTGCCCGCTCTTCGCCCCGGTGAGCGAGGAGGACCTGCGCTACCTGTACGAGAGCTTCGGCAAGCTCAACGCGATGGTCAAGGCAGCAGCCCAGGAGGGCGGGGCCGAGTTCGTGGACACCTACACGCCGACCGTCGGCCACGACATCTGCCAGATGCCGCACGTCAGGTACGTCGAGGGGCTGGGCATCGTCTCCCTCAACGACGTCGCGGTCGCGGTGCCGGCGCACCCCAACTCGGCCGGCGCCCGCGCGCAGGCCGACATCGTCCTGGAGCACATCCGGCACCACTGACCGGTCACCGGCCCAGGCGTGACCGGGCAAGTGGTAGAAGTGGGCGATGGAGTCCTATGTGGCCGTGGCCGGCGAGGCCCTGATCGATCTCGTGCCGGACACGACGACCGGCAGTTTCCGGGCGGTGCCCGGCGGATCCCCCGCGAACGTGGCCGTCGGCCTGGCTCGACTCGGCTGCCGGACCCAGTTGCTGGGCCGGATCGCGGCGTCCGGGTTCGGCCCTCAGATCCGCGAGCATGTGGCGGGCAACGGGGTGGGGCTCGATCTGGCCGTGTCCACCTCCGACCCGGCAACCCTGGCGGTGGTGTCCCTCGACGCGGCCGGCGCCGCGTCGTACGACTTCTATGCCACCGGGACCGCCGACTTCGGCTGGACCGACGCCGACCTGCCCGCACGCCTCCCGGACGGCGTACAGGCGCTGTGCACCGGCTCGATCGCGGTCTTCCGTGAGCCCGGCGCCGCGGCGCTGCACCGGTTGTTGGTGAGAGAACGGGAGACCGGCCGCAGCACCATCGTCATGGACCCGAACATCCGGGCCAGTCTGATCGGCGAGCAGCAGACGGTGGCAGCCCGGTGGCGGGAACTGATCGCACTGGCCGACGTGGTGAAGGCCAGCGACGAGGACATCGCCTGGCTGCACCCGGGCGCGGATCCCGAGGATGTACTGGCCGACTGGGTCTCGGCCGGGCCAGCGGTCGCGGTGGTGACCCGGGGCGGGGCCGGCGCCGTCGCGATCACCGCCGCCGGTGCCAGGATCAGCGTCCCGGCGGTCCCGACCACGGTGGTGGACACCGTGGGCGCCGGGGACTCATTCACCGCCGGACTGGTCGACTCCCTGCGGCGACACGATCTGCTGGGCGGCGACCGAACCGCTCACCTGGCCGCAGCGAGCGACGACGTGCTCACCACGGTGCTCGAACGCGCTGCCCGGATCGCCGCCATCACCTGCGGCCGACAGGGGGCCGACCCGCCCACGCACCGCGAGGTCGACCAGGCTTCGTAGCCTTCCTCGACGAGTCCGGGGTGAGCAACGCGGGGTGAGTAGGGTGCCGCCATGGCGATCCTGCACCGGGCGACGATGAAGCCCCCCAAATTGGCTCTGCTCGCCGACTGGCTGCCCGACCAACCCTGGCTCTCGGCCGACGTCGTCGGCGAGCCACGACTGGTGGCGTCGTACCGCTTCGATGATCCCGCCGGCGAGGTCGGGATGGAGGGGATGATCCTCGACGTGGCCGGCGAGCGGATCCACGGCGCCTTCACCTACCGAGGCGCCCCGTTGGCTCAGGCCGAGGACTTCCTGGTCGGCACCACCGAGCACTCCGTACTGGGCACCCGCTGGGTCTACGACGCCGCAGGCGACCCGGTCTTCACCGCCGAACTCACCCGGGTGATCCGCACCGGAGGGACCCAAGCCGAGCAGTTCGTGGCCACCCCCGGCGGTCTCGAGCCCCGTCCCACGACGGCACACGTGCGTGGCAGTGGCGGCACAGCGGGCGTCCTCCCGGTTCTGGTGCGCAGGCTGGACCACCATCCGGAGCCCGACGAATCGTGCCCGAGGCTGACCGGCACCTGGGAGGGCCAGGACGAGCCCGTGCTGCTGGCCTATCTGAGCACGGACCCCGACGTCGACTGAGCTGCCGGTGCCGGCTCAGGCGAGGTCGTGCTCGTAGGCGAAGGCAGCGGCCGCGGTGCGCGAGCCCACGTCGAGCTTCGCGAAGATGTTGGACAGGTGGCGGGCCACCGTCTTCTCGGAGAGCACCAGCTCGACCGCGATCTGCGGATTGCTCCGGCCCGCGGCGACGAGGCGCAGCACCTCCACCTCGCGGGGGCTCAGCCCTGCGGGCACCGCAGTGTCGCCCACCAGGTCATCGGCAGCACGCGCCGCGGGCGAAGCCCCGAGCGCTGCGAACCCGTCCCGCGCGGCGCACAGCTCCGCCACCGCACTCCGCTCATCACCGAGCAGTCGCAGCGCCCTGCCGATCAGCACCCGCCCTCGGGCGACCTCGTACGGTGCATCCAGGCTGCTCCAGGCGTCGGTGCACCGTCGTCCCGCGAGAAGGGCCGCTTCGGGTTCCGCGCGAGCCAGCGCCACCAGCGCCATCGCGTGGGCTCCGGCCGCCTGCAGCGCCGTACAGTCGAACTCCGTGCCGAGCTCGCTGAGCTGCGCAGCGAGCGGCGCGGCGTCCTCTGCCCTGCCGGCGTCGACCATCACCTCGACCGCCGCGGCAAGCACCTGCGACCGATGCACGGGGTCCTGCCGCTCCGCCAGCAACCGCTCGACGGCGGACAGGGCAGCATCGCGACGACCTCGCGCAAGCCACAGCAGCGCGCGCCCGGGCTGCGTGGCATGGCCATGCTCGGCCGCCCGGTCGTACGCGGCCTCGGCGTCGTCGTGCGAACCGCGCAGGCGGAGCACCTCGCCCTGCTCGTAGTACGCCTCACCGACCGCGGCACTGCCGCCCGCGTCGGCGTAGCGCCGTATCGCTCGCTGCAACTCCTGCAACGCGTCATCGAACGCACCGTGCAGCCGCATCAGCTGCCCCCGATGCACGGCGCATTGCCCCGTGTAGGCGACCAGGCCCGGTTGCCCGTCGCACCAGGCGGTGAGGGCGTGGGTCCACTGTCCGGCGCGATCGAGATCGGAGATCTGCTGGACGGCCTCGATCGCCGAGCAGTAGATGACTCCCGAGTAGATCGGCGAGACCTCGCCGGCGATCACCGAGATCATGGCCTCGTCCAACAGTCGCAGGCCCTCGGAGACGCGGCCGCTGAAGATGGTCATCCGCCCCTCGACATGCAGCCCCATGGCCAGCAGATCAGGATCGCCGAAGCGGCGGCCGTACTCGGTGACCAGGGGGGCAGCGGCAACCGCGTCACCGAACTCTCCCTTCATGACGTGGCCGAAGGTGACCCGTTCCTGCAGGTAGCCGCGCTCCACGATGTCCCCGTCGTACTCGTCGAGCAGCCGCTGGGCGCGGGCGAGCCAGCCGTTGCCGACCGCGACCTCACCACCGCCCCAGAGCGTCGCGACCAGCCAGTAGGCGGCCCGCGCGGCGCCGGGCACGTCGTCGCGGTCGAGGTACTCCTGATAGGCGCGCTGCAGGGACTGGATGACGTCGTTGCGCCGACCCAGCAGGTACGCCGCGTTCGCCAACGCGACGAAGTCGTCGGGGGTCAGGTCCACGGCTTCGAGCCCGGAGAGTGCGTCGTACGCCGCGACCCATTCGCGACGTTCGTAGGCCTCGCGGGCCTCACGCAAGTCGTCGAGCACGCTCATGGCGCATCATCCCTTCGCGTCACGAGCGTAACCGCCCGAGCGAGCGGGCGGCCACCCTTCACAGCTCAGGCGGCGCTCGTGCGTCGGCTCACCCGGGCGGAGAGCTCCATGACTTCCTGCTTCGTCCGTCGATGTCATGCCACCGCTGGCGCTGCGGCGGGAGTGCGGTCGGCGATGCGGCGCGCGAGGTACTCCGCGTCGCGGCTGACGCCGTTGACCTCGCCTGAGGCGAAGCAGTACTGGAACGCCAGGCCGCAGAAGTAGAAGCCGGGAATCGATTCGACGACGCCGCGGTACTCCACGGGCCAGCCGTCCTCGACCTGCACCGGCAGGTCGATCCAGTCATAGGTCTGCCGGAAGCCGGTGGCCCAGATGATGCTCGCCACGTCGAAGCTTCGGCCGTCGTCGAGGCAGGGCCGCCCGTCCACCACGCCGGTCACGTGATCGGCGATCCACTCGACGCCTCGCTCACCGAGGTGTTGGCGCTTGACGCGCAATTGCGGAGCCCCGTGATGCCGGATCTTCGCCATCACCTTGCGGCCCATCGGGGTCCGCCGGGTGAGAACGTGGTTGAACATGAACTCGATGACCGGGAAGGCCCGCCGGAACCGCCCGGAGCCCCACTCGAGGGGGACGTTGCCTCGCTCCGGCCCGATCAGCGTGGTGGGGTGCTTCGCCGCCACGTCGTAGGCGATGTCCAAGCCACTGTGCGACGCCCCAACGACCAGCACCGGCCCGTCGGGAAGGTCGTCGGGGCGCTGGTACTCGCTCGAGTGCAGTTGTCGGATGCCGGGGTCGATCGTGCTCGCGAGCTCCGGGACCTTCGCCGTACGCCCGAAGGTGCCGGTGGCCACCACGACGTTGTCACAGGTGATCTCGTCGGAGCCGAGGTTGGCGGTGAACCGGCCGTCGCTGCTGCGGGAGAGCCGCTCCACGCGGGTCTGCATGCGCACCGGCAGGTCGTTGCTGACGGCGTAGAGCTCGAGGTACTCCGCGAACTCATCCTTGGTCGGGAAGTGCCAGGGATCGCCCGGGAACGGCAGGCCGTCCAGGCCGTTGGCCCTGGCGGGGGTGAACAGCGTCAAGCTGTCGTAGTGGCACCGCCAGTTGTCGCCGATGCGGGCCATCCCGTCGACGATCACGAACTCACGGCCGAGCTGCTTGAGTTGGTAGCCGGTCGCCAGGCCGGCCTGGCCGGCGCCGATGATCAGGGTTTCGATGTGTTGTGTGGTCATGCCGCCGACGCTAGGTACGGCGTACCGCGCCCCACATCGGGCAGAACACCCAACTGCTCATCGGCGTCGATGGGTGCATTGGCCCATCGACTGAACTGGCGGCGCCGGCTCAGCTGCCGAGCGGCTCGCCGGCGTAGGTCCCGAAGCTCCACATGTTGCCCTCGGGGTCGCGCACCGTGAAACCCCGCGAGCCGTACTCCTCGTCGGCCAGACCGCGGACCAGGTCGGCGCCCGCGCCGATCGCCCGCGCGTGCAGGCCGTCCGGATCGGTGCAGACGAGGTAGACGAGCTCGTGGCCGGGGGTGCGTTGCCCGAACGGCGAGTCGTCCTTGCCGGTGCTGCCCAGCATGATCCCTCCGCCGGGCGGCCACCGAAGTTCCGCGTGCAGGATCACGCTCGGGTCGTCGTCGTGGGTCAGGACCGTGGTCGCGACGAAGCCGAAAGCGTCCGTCAGGAAGTCGATCGCGGCAGGCGCGTCCCGATAGCTGAGGCACGGCCACACGGCCGTCGGCTCCTGGCTGCTCATGCCCCCATCATGCCCAGATGGGGCGGGTGCCGGTCAACCTCAACTGACCTGCATGTCCTCACCGGCCCAGAAGGCACGCATGCTGGTGATCCTGGCCTCGTCGTCGAAGGTCATCACGTCGATGGGTGCCAGCGTGTACTTCTGGTCACCGGCGATCGTGACGAGCTCGAAGCTGAAGGCCGCCTCGGATCCGGCGATCTTGGCCGTGAGCAGCCGCCCCTCCTGTTCGAGGCCGTCCAACTGGCTGTAGAAGGTGGTGATCTGCGCCCGGGTGGTCAGCGGCTCCGTGCCGACCGGGTCCTCGACCGTGGCGCCCTCGGCGTACAGCGCGACGATCTCGTCGGCGGTCCCGTGGGCGACGCGATCGATGTAGCGCTCGATCACTTCCAGGATCTGCTCCCTGCTGGCGGCCATCTCGTCTCCATTTCTGAAACAGGTTCTTGTTTGGTGGGTGCAATCTACCCCGTTTGACGCGCTGATGGTGGCCTCGATACACCGCCTCGCAAGCTCGGCGGCACTCGACCACCGAAGGACAGGCCCCGGTGGTCGAGTGTCGGCGAGGAACGACCGGCCCCGGTGGTCGAGTGTCGGCGAGGAGGGGCGGGCTCCGGTGGTCGAGTGTCGGCGAGGAGAGGCGGGCTCCGGTGGTCGAGTGTCGGCGAGGAGAGGCGGGCTCCGGTGGTCGAGTGTCGGCGAGGAGGGGCGGGCTCCGGTGGTCGAGTGTCGGCGAGGAACGAGCCGACGTATCGAGGCCACCACCGAACCGCGGAGGCGGGCCAGAGTCGGGTTGAGTACGGGTACCCAGCCCGGGTGGGTGTCGCGCCTGCTGCGAGGAGTCGGCGATCCATGGGTGAATGGGCCCATGCGTACCTACGCCGACCCGTCTCGGTGCCCCGACTGCGATGGCCCGATCACGCCAGCAGACGAGTCCTGCCCGGCCTGCTCCCTCCCCCTGCGCGGCACCACCGCCCAGGAGCTCTTCACCACCCTGACCCATGCCGATCGACTCCTGGGCAGGCTCCGCACCGAGGCCGTCCCGCGGCAGCCCTCGCCATCCCCGAGTACGCCGGCCACCGCGCCGCCTCTCCCCGCACCACCTCTCCCCGCGGCGCCCGCACCAGCGGCACCCGCACCCGCAGCACCCGCGCCGCCCGTCCCCGCGGCGGCGCGCCGCACCGGGCTCGCCGCGGCGTCGGTCCCGAAGATCCTGCTCGGGCTCGGCGCCCTGTGCCTGCTGGTCGCAGCACTGGTCTTCCTGGCAGTCACCTGGCAACTGCTCGGCGTGGGCGGCCGCACCGGCGTCCTCATCGGGTTCACCGGGGTCGCTGCCATCAGCAGCCTGCTGATGGCCAGGCGTGGCCTGCGAGCGGGGGCGGAGTCGCTGCTGACCGTGGCGCTGGGATTCCTGGCCTTCGACGTGGTCGGTGCCTGGCACGCGGGATGGCTGGGAGACCTCACCGCAGCCGAGGCGACGTCGGTGACCGGCCTCGCCCTGCTCCTGGCCGGGGCCGCGAGCACCGCGGTCCCGACCCGGCTGCCTCGGATCCTGGCCGGAGAGGTGATCGCGGCCATCGGAGGGTGGCTGGTGGTGCTCGGCGCCCTGGCCACCGGGAACTGGTCCGTCGCGGCAGTCACCGCCGTGGGCGCCCCGGCCACACTGCTGGTGGCCGGGCTCGCCTGGCGGCTCGAGCGGCGCTGGGCGGCAGCGATGCTGGCCGGCGCGGGACTCGTGTGGTGGCTGGTGCTGCTGATCAACGGGCTCGGACGCATCTTCCGTGTCGGCTCCTACGACCCCGACTGGGCGCTGTCCCACGACTATCTGTGGGTCGACTTCGAGGTCTGGCCCCTCCTGGTCGCGGCCGGCATCGCACTGGCCGGGGCGCTGCTGGTGGCACTCCCCCGGGGCCTCCGACTCACTGCCGCGGCGGTCGCCGGCACACTCAGCGTCGGGATCATCGCACTGCCCTCCCTCGACGAGGCTGCCGCGGTGCACGTCTCCACCTGGCTCGCACTGCTCGTCGCGGTGGCGGTCGTCTCCTGGGCTGCCCCACTGCCGTGGGCCAGGGCGGCGCTGCCGCCGATGCTGCTCGCAGCCGTGGTGCCGGGCCTCGCGTTGGCCGAGCTGGCCATCACCAGCGCCGTCGCCTTGTTGCCCGACACCCTCTGGCAGGGCCCGGTCACCCAGACCACCGGCACCGATCTGGTCCCACTCACCCCGCCGTGGCTGCTGGCTCCGCTGGTCGCCGGACTCCTCGTCGCCGGACTCGCCGCGCTGAGGCCCGGCCGCGAGGCGCTGCGAGACCGCACCGGGCTGCCCGGGATGGCGGCGCTGATCGTCGGCGGGGTCGCGGTCGCCTCACTCCTGCTGTACGACGCCCCACTGCTCGCCGTCCTGGCCGCCTTCGCCGCCGTGATCGTCGTACTGCTGCTGTGGGCGTGGCCGGACCGTTCCCGGTGGCTGGCGGTCACCTTCGGTCTCTTCGGCCTGGCCGCGCTCCCCGCCCTGGCAACGGCCGAGACCACCGCCGCAGTGATGCTCGCCCTGGCCGGGTACGCCGTCGCCTGCCGGTGGCGTGGCTCCGACCGGGTGGCCCAGCTCGGTCAGCTCGTCGGCTACCCCGCCATCGCCGTAATGCTGTGGGCGTTGGCCGAACTGGCCGCGCTTCCCGACCAGCACCGGGCGATGCCCGTCGTACTGGCGCTCGGCCTGGCGGTGACCCTGGCGCCGCGACCACTCGCCGACGCCACGGCCGGCGTCACCGGACTGGTCGCCCTGGCCACGGCCCTGAGCCACGCGCAGCCGGCCCACGACCTGACCGCCGACAACTGGGTCACCGTGCACCTGGCCGTCGCCGCACTGGTGGCGCTGGGCAGCAGCCTCATCGACGTGCCCGGTCGCAGTCTCGGCTGGGCCTCCACGCGAGACCCCCGACTGGTGGCCGGTGCCGCCCTGCTGCTCGCCGCCCTGGTCCCTGCCATCGGCACGGCCTGGACGGCCGCCGTGGTGCTGGCACTGATCGCGCTGGTCTCGGTGGCGCTGATGCTCACCCGTAGCGACCAGGCTGGCCGGATCGGCGGGGAGTTGGCGCTCTTCCCCGCGCTGGCCGGGTTCTTCTGGGCCATCGGTGAGCTGACCGAGGTCGATCCACACTGGCGCGCGGTGCCGGCGCTGCTGCTGATGGGGTCCATCGTGGTGGCCCGGCCGCGGCCGGCGGGGGACGTGTCCGCGTTGTTCGCGGGCACGGTGGCTGCGGTGGCCGCCACCGAGGCAGCGGTCGCCAGCCAGACGTGGGCTGCGATCCACCTGACGGTGCTCGGCTCGATCATCTGCACCACCGCCCTGGTCAACGTGGAACGCCGTCAGTTCGGGTGGGTCGGTGGCGCGCTGCTGGTGCTGGCCACCTGGGTTCGGCTGCACGAGATCGGGGTCAGCGAGCCAGAGCCGTACACGCTGCCTGCAGCCATCGTCCTGCTCATCGTCGGAGTCCTGCACCTGTACCGCAACCCCGACGCCTCCACCCGAGTGGCGCTCACCCCAGGACTGGCGCTGGCTCTGGTGCCCAGCCTGCTCTGGGCCGTGGTCGACCCGATCTCGCCGCGGGCAGCTGCGGTCGGACTGGCCGCGCTGGTCGTGATCCTGGTCGGGGTCAGGCTCCGGTGGAGCGCACCGATCACCGTCGGCGGCCTGGTCGGCATCGCCCTGGTCCTCAGCGAGGCCTCCCCCTGGCTGGGCGCGATCCATCCGTGGATCCTGATCGGCCTGGCCGGCACGCTGCTCGTCACCGTCGGAGCCACCTGGGAGGCTCGGCTGGCCGAGGTCCGGCGCGCGGGTGCCTACCTGGCCCGGCTCCGCTGACACACCGGCTGACAGACTGGCTGACGTGCTGCCGCCTCTCCAGCTCGACCGCCGGGTCCGCCCGGTCGCGCTGATCTCCACCCCCGCACACGTGCGTCGGTGGGCCGCCGGCACCGCCCCGGTCGAGGAGACCTACCCCTCCCGGCCGGTGGCTCCCAGCACGACGGTGCTCGCTCACCTGTCCGGGGATCCTGCCCCCGGCCAGCTCGGGATCGGCTGGCGCACCGACCGGATCTCACTCGCCGGCTGGTACGACGCGACCACCGGCCGCACCAGGCTCACCGTCGATGCCGGCACCGGCGCCACCAGTCACCGCAGCCGCCGCCACGGCACCGTGTCCGCACCGGCGACGGCCCTGGCGCTCACGCTCACCGGACCCCAGCTCACCCTCTTCACCCAGGCACCCGACGGCGCCTGGACCGCCCGGGCGCGCGCCGACCTGACCGGCCTGATCGACTGCCACGACCCGCGGCTGCTCGCCGACCTCACCCCCTGGCATCACTGGCGCGGCGCTGGCCCGCCCCCGGTGACGGGATTGGAGTGCGGCCCGTTCGGCCAGCTCGGGTTCCGGGACCCTCGCTTCGTCAGCCACGCCGACGGGACGCCGTACCGCACCGACGACGGACTCTGGCTGACCCTGACCCACGCCGGACCGGGGTTCTTCCCGACCGCGCACACCGGCGTCTGGTCGCTCGACCCCGACACCGGGCGGCTCCAGCACCGGGCGGATCTGTTCTTCCGCCGCGACGGCGGCATCTTCGGCGACCACGCCACCCACCTGGTCAGGGACGACGACCAGTGGCTGGTCGCGGCCAGCACCTGGGGCGACTTCGACCCCGACCGACCGGGCGCTCGGGTCGAGGTGACCCTCTCCCGCACTGACGCCGACCTGCTCACCGGCACCCACCTGCTCGACGGCGTACCGCTGCGACTGCCCACCGAGGCACTGGCCCGGTCGGTGGGCGTGTGGGATCCGCACCTGGTCCGCACCGATGCTGGTTGGCTGGTGGCGTTCGTCTCCGCCACCCGGTTCTTCTCCTTCCACCCCGCACTGGCCGCCGGCCCCACCCTGGATGCGCTGGAGCTGCTGGCCGCCGACGAGTCCCGGACCGCCACCGAGGGCGTCACCCTGCTCCAGGTCGACGGCAGCTGGCGGCTGGTCGCCAGCGACGGGCCACGGAGCCCACGCGGCACCGGCGGCCGGTACCCCGTCTTCGACCTGACCCTGACCGAGGTCGGCACCCTGACCGCGCCGTACCCGAGCAACATCCCCTGGCCCACCCTCGCCCGTCACCGCGATGGGTGGTGCTGGGTGACCTTCGACGGCACCGAGCACGGTGGCGCGCTGTTGGGCTACGGCAGCCACGGCGACCTGTTGCTCGGGTCATCGGAATGAGCCGCAGGGTCTAGGATTGTGTTACCGGTCACACCACCTCCGTGGCCGGGATCAAGAGTGCCACCCACCCGCGTGGCACCCGACCGAGGAGATTGCATGTCCGCTGAATCCGGCGCGTACGACGTCTTCGCCGACGATCACGAGGAAGTCGTCTTCCGTCACGACCCCGAGACCGGCCTCAAGGCCATCGTCGCGATCCACTCCACCACTCTGGGACCCGCCCTCGGCGGCACCCGCTTCCACCCCTATCCCAGCACCGAGGCCGCGCTGGCCGACGTACTGAACCTGTCCAGGGGGATGACCTACAAGGCCGCCCTGGCCGGGCTGGCGCTCGGCGGCGGCAAGGCGGTCATCCTCGGTGATCCTGCGGCCGCCAAGACCGACGCCCTGCTCGAGGCGTACGGGCGGCTCGTCGAGTCGCTCGATGGCCGCTACATCACCGCCTGCGACGTGGGCACCTACCCGGCCGACATGGATGTGGTGGCACGCCAGTGTCAGCACGTGACCGGCCGCAGCAGCGCCGCCGGTGGCTCCGGAGACTCCTCGGTGTTGACCGCCTTCGGCGTCTTCCGGGGGATGCAGGCCGCGGCCGCGCAGGTCTGGGGGGAGCCGACCCTGGCCGGACGCCGGGTGGGCGTGGCCGGTGTCGGCAAGGTGGGCCGACACCTGGTCGAGCACCTGCTCACCGACGGCGCCGAGGTCGTGGTCACCGACGTGTACCAGCCGGCGGTGGACCAGCTCGTCGCCGACCATCCCGAGGTCCGCGTCGTGGCTGACACCCGCGACCTCGTCACCGGCACCCTCGACGTCTACGCACCATGCGCGCTGGGTGGCGCCCTGGACGACGACGTGGTCGACGCCCTGCAGGCGGCGGTCGTCTGCGGTGCCGCCAACAACCAGTTGGCCCACCCCGGCATCGAGCAGGCCCTGGCGGCAGCGGGGATCCTCTACGCGCCCGACTACTGCGTGAACGCCGGCGGACTGATCCAGGTCGCCTCGGAGGTGTACGGCTACTCGGCCACCGAGGCCCGGAACCGCGCCGAACGGATCTTCGACACCACCACGGCCGTCTTCGAGCTCGCCCGACGCACCCACGTCCCGGCCGCGGTCGCAGCGGACCGACTGGCCGAGGAACGGTTGCGCGCCGGCCGCCGAGAGGCAGCCTGATCGCGTGAACTCGGGCCTCCTCGACCGAGGGGCCCGGGCTCCGTCCAGTTCAGGAGGCGCAGGCCTCGGGCGAGGAGTGATCAGTCATCGCGCGAGATGTCGGGTTTGTCGGGCCAGTCAAGGTCCTCCGACGTGTCGGTCTCGTTCTTGTCATCGCCATGCAACTCTCGTGCCAGCGCGCCGAAGTCCGTCTCATGAGTGCGGTACTTCAACTCGCGGGCAACCTTGGTCTGCTTGGCCTTCGCTCGGCCGCGCCCCATAGGGTCCGACCCCCTCGCACGCATCGGCCGGGGCTGTGCCCGGGATCTCAGTCTGTCTCGTAGAGCCAACGCTACCTGCTCCACGGTCATTCCTGCACACCAGGGCGGCGGATTTGGACTACGCCGTCAGCGAAAATGCCTCTGGTGTGGCACGTGTCACCAGCCGGGGTGCTGCCCGACCATCCGGACCGAGCCGCCGTCGGATCCGGTCGCGTCGCCGACGACCCCGGCCACCCAGCCACGGATGCCGAACTCGGCCAGCACCTCAACCGCCGCATCGGCGTCCTGCCGGTCGACCATGGCGACCATCCCGACGCCGCAGTTCAGGGTCATCTCCAGGTCCGGCTGGTCCACCTTGCCGACGCGACGGACCACGTCGAAGACAGGCTGCGGGGTCCACGTGGTGCGGTCCACCGTGGCGGTCACCGACTCCGGCAGCACCCGCTCCAGGTTGGCGGCCAGGCCACCACCGGTGATGTGCGACATCGCGTGCGTCTGAGTACGGCGGGCCAGCGCCAGGCAGGCCTTGGCATAGATCCGGGTCGGCTCCAGCAACTCCTCACCCAGGGTGCGGCCGAAGTCGTCGATGTGCGCGTCCAGCGACCAGCCCGCGCCGCCGTGGGCGGGGTCACCGAGGAGCACGTGCCGCACCAACGAGTAGCCGTTCGAGTGCAGGCCGGAGGCCTCCATCGCGATCACCAGGTCACCCGCACGGACCCGCTCGGCGCCGAGCAGGTCGGCGGCCTCGACCACGCCGGTGGTGGAGCCGGCCACGTCGTACTCGTCCGGCTCCAGCAGCCCCGGGTGCTCGGCGGTCTCGCCACCGATCAGCGCACAGCCGGCCTCCACGCAGGCCTCGGCGATGCCGCGGACGATCGAGGCGATCCGCTCCGGGACCACCTTGCCGCAGGCGATGTAGTCGGTGAGGAAGAGCGGCTCGGCGCCACAGACCACCAGGTCGTCGACGAGCATCCCGACCAGGTCGAAGCCGATCGTGTCGTGCTTGTCCATCGCCTGCGCGATGGCCACCTTGGTGCCCACGCCGTCGGCCGAGCTGGCCAGCAGCGGGCGGTCGTAGGACTTCAGCGCGGACGCGTCGAACAGTCCGGCGAAGCCTCCGATGCCGCCGAGCATCTCCGGGCGGCGCGCCTTCTCCACCCAGGTCTTCATCAGCTCCACGGCCCGGTCACCGGCCTCGATCGAGACTCCGGCGGCGGCGTAGGCGTTCTCGCTCATCTGGCTCCTGTCAGGTGGGTGGTCACGGTCGGCTCGGCGTCAGGGACGACTCAGGGCGTCCACGGCCCCGCCGCCGGTCGTCGAGACGGCCAGGCCATCGGCGTCGGTGCGCAGGGAGGCGCGCTGCTCGAGCAGGTCCTTGCCGAGCTTCTCGGTGTCGGGCAGCGGGATCGGGTACTCCCCGTCGAAGCAGGCCCGACACAGGTTGTCCATCGGCACGTTGGTGGCCTCGACCAGGTCCTCGAGGGAGATGTAGCCCAAACTGTCGGCGTCGATGGAGCGGCCGATCTCCTCGGGGCTGAGCCCGTTGGCGACCAGTTCGGCCCGGGTGGCGAAGTCGATGCCGTAGAAGCACGGCCACTTCACCGGCGGGGAGGCGATCCGGACGTGGATCTCCTTGGCGCCGGCCTCCCGGAGCATCCTGATCAGGGCGCGCTGGGTGTTGCCGCGGACGATGGAGTCGTCGACGACGACGAGTCGTTTGCCCTCGATGACGTCACGCAAGGGGTTCAGCTTCAGCCGGATGCCGAGTTGCCGGATCGTCTGGCTGGGCTGGATGAAGGTGCGGCCGACGTAGGAGTTCTTGACCAGCCCGGTGCCGTAAGGGATGCCGGAGGCCTCGGCGAAGCCGATCGCCGACGGGACGCCCGATTCGGGGACCGGGATCACCAGGTCCGCCTCCACCGGGTAGGTCTTGGCCAGCTTGCGGCCGATCTCGACCCGGACGCTGTGCATCCGCTGGTCGTTCATCAGCGTGTCCGGCCGGGCCAGGTAGACGAACTCGAACAGGCAGTGCTTCGGGGCGGCGTCGGCGAACCGCCGGGACCGCAGCCCGGCCTCGTCCACCATCACCATCTCGCCCGGCTCGATCTCACGGATGTAGGAGGCGCCGACGATGTCCAGTGCGGCGGTCTCGGAGGCGACCACCCAGCCGCGTTCCAGGCGGCCCAGCACCAGCGGCCGGATCCCCTGCGGGTCCCGGGCGGCGTACAGGGTCTGCTCGGTCATCCAGACGAAGCTGAACGCACCCCGCACCTGGGGCAGCAGTTCGACGGCGCGCTCCTCGACGGTGCTGCCCGGATGGTCGGCGAGCAGTTGGGTGACGATCGCGGTGTCGTTGGTGGTCTCACCGGGCATCCGCAGGTGCAGATCGAGCTCGGCGTCCAGGTTCCTGGCGGCGAGGATGTCGGCGAGCTCGGCGGTGTTGATCAGGTTGCCGTTGTGGGCCAGTGCGATCGAGCCCTCGGCGGTGGGGTGGAACGTCGGCTGGGCGTTGTGCCAGGTCGGCGCCCCGGTGGTGGAGTAGCGGCAGTGGCCGATCGCCACGTGTCCGCGCAGCGACTCGAGCGTGGACTCGTCGAAGACCTGCGAGACCAGCCCCATGTCCTTGTAGACGAGGATCTGTCTCCCGTTGCTGACCGCTATCCCGGCCGACTCCTGGCCGCGGTGCTGCAGCGCGTAGATGCCGTAGTAGGTGAGTTTGGCGACGTCTTCACCGGGCGCCCAGACACCGAAGACTCCGCAGGCGTCCTGCGGTCCTTGGTCCTGGGGGTCCAGTGCTGCGGTGAGGCGGCCGTCGCCACCTTTGCTTGGGCGCACGTCGGTCAGTCTAGGCGAGTCGGGTGGCTGGTCCGAGTCGGCGACGGGGGCCGGACGCGCATCCGGGCTGGAGTGTGCCCGAGGTCACTCGGCGGCCAGGTTCCCGAGCAGCAGCGCCTCGGCCACGCAGACCCGCTCGAACTCAGCCAGGTGCAGCCCCTCGTTGGCTCCGTGGGCCCGGGTGTCGGGGTCCTCCACGCCGGTGACCAGCACCGCGGCGGACGGGAAGGCGTCGAGGAACTCGGCGATGAACGGGATCGATCCGCCCACCCCCATGTCGATCGGCGCGGTGCCGTCCCAGGCGGCGGTGAAGGCGGCCCGGGCCGCGTCGTACGCCGGACCCTGGGCGTCGATCCGGGTGGCTTCGCCGGTGTCGACGAGGGTGAACGTGACGCTCGCACCCCAGGGCGTGTGCGACTCGACGTGCCGGCGCAAGGCGTCGGCGGCGTTGTCGGTGGTGTCGCCGGGCGCGATCCGCAACGAGAGTCGGGCCCGGGCGGCGGGCACCAGGGTGTTGGAGGCGCCCTCGACCTGGGGGGCGTCGAGTCCGGTGATGCTCAGTGCGGGCCGGGTCCACAGCCGCTCGACGGCGGTGCCGTCACCGATCAGCTGCAGTCCCTCGACCGCGCCGGACTCGGCCCGCAGTCGGGCCTCGGGGTAGTCGACGTCGGCGGCCGGACCGGCGTACAGGCCGGCGATGGCGAGGTTGCCGGCGTCATCGTGGAGGGTGGCGATCAGGCGGCTCAGCGTCATCAGCGCATCGGGGACGAGGCCTCCCCACATCCCCGAGTGCACGGCGTGGGTGAGGGTGCGCACCTCGACGTCGGCGCGCACCATGCCGCGCAGGCTGGTGGTCAGCGCGGGCACCCCGACGTCGAAGTTGGCCGAGTCGGCGATCACGATGACGTCGGCGGCGAGCCGGTCCTGATGGGCGGCGAGCAGCGCCGGGAGTGTGTGCGAGCCGACCTCCTCCTCACCCTCGATGAAGAACTTGACGGTGACCGGCAGGTCGTCGCCCCAGATCCGCAGCGCGGCCAGGTGAGCGATGATGCCGGCCTTGTCGTCGGCGGCCCCTCGGCCGTAGAGCCGCTCCCCGCGCTCGGTGGCGACGTACGGCGGCGAGTCCCACTCGGCGTGGTCGTTCTCCGGCTGCACGTCGTGGTGGGCGTAGAGCAGCACGGTCGGCGCCCCGACCGGCCCCTGCTTGAGACCGAGGACGGCCGGCGGTGCGCCCTCGTGGGCCCGGACGATCTCGGTCCGGACCCCTTCCGCGGCCAACAGCGCGGCGGTCGCCTCGGCACTGCGCTCCACCTCGCCGGCCCGGGCCGGGTCCGCGCTCACCGACTCGATGGCGACCAGCGCCTCCAGGTCGGCGCGAAGCCGTGGCATCTCGGCGGCCAGGCGGCTCCGAACCTCAGCGACACTGAGGGTGCCGGCATCGTCGCGGCCGGAGTCGTGGCCGGAGTCGTGGCCGGAATCGTGGCCGGAATCGTGGCCGGAATCGTGGCCGGAATCGTGGCCGGAGTCGTGGGGGCTGGTGACGTCCATGGCTCCCGACCCTAGCCCCCCGCCGAAGTAGCCCACCTCGGCGGCCGAAGTAGCCCATCTCGGCGGCCGAGGTGTCACATATCGACGCTGTACAGACTCTCGGTACCGTGGCAGGGTCCCCCACTCATCGGACCGGAGGCCACACCGATGCGGGTGCAGAAACGCAAGGTCGGCGGCGTCGTCCGCGCGACCTGGACCGCGCGATCGCTGGGCGTCGACACCTGGGGTGAGTGGCTGTGGGTCCCATCTGAGGCAGGCGCACTGCTGTTCCCGTCCACGCAATCCTGGGTGGCATGGTTCCAGCCCGACGGAAGCGTGCGCGTGGACGTGGCGACCGACCTCACCACCGAACCCGGGCTGCGCTGGTTCATCGACCTGGACCTGGATTGTGAGCGCGCCGCCGACGGGTCGGTGTCCATGCTGGACCGTGACGACTTCGAACTCCGCTCCCCCACCTATCCGCGGGCATGGGTCGAACTCGCCCTCGAGGCCTGGCGCGAGGTCGGCGAGGCCCTGACCGAGCGGCGGGAGCCATTCGACCGCGCCGCGCACCGGTGGCTCGCCCGGGGGTAGTTCGATCAGCGGATCGGCAGGTACGCCGACAGGTCGGCTCGCTCCCCGCTCGCGGTGAACTCCGGCGACTGAGTGGCTTGAGCCCAGGTGATCTGGCCGATGGCGAGCCGGATCCACAGCGTCGGCGTCATCTCCACGACCGCGGGCGGCGTGCCACGGGTGTGCCGTACGCCGGCGACGACCTGCGCGGCGGCGTACGGAGGTATCCGCACCTCGACCGACCGACCGGGAGCGATCACGCTGAGTAGCGCCAGGTAGTGCTTGCAGAGAAGCCTCAGGTCAGCCGAGGTCGCCTCGTCGCCGCCGAACCTGGCCAGCGCGTCGTTCACCTCGAACGGGTCGGCTGGACGGAGGCGTGGCGGCACCGAGTCAGCGTAGTTGCTGGGCGGTCTCAGCATCGGGGAGGCTGCGCATTCCACGCAGCGGCGAGAACAGCACCGGGGCTGCGGCCACGAAGGAGATGCCACAGCCGAGCCACACAGTGGGCACCACGCCGACCTGGGAGGCGACCACTCCGGCAACGAACGCGCTGATCGGCATCACTCCCCAGACCAGGCATCGGATCGACGCGTTCATCCTGCCCAGCAGTGCCCGGGGGCAGACCCGCTGGCGCATGCTGACCTGGGTGACGTTGTAGGCAAGGACGCCGAAACTGATGGCGAACTCGGCCACCACCAGCATCGCGAACCTGGCCGGCTGCGTCGGCGCCAGCACAGTCAGCGGCAGCAGGAAGCCGGCCACCCCCATCCCGACGGCAGCCACCGGGATGACCGTGCCCTCACCGATCCGGCGGCTCAGTGCCGGGGTGAGAGCCGCGCCGACGATGCCGCCGACGGCACCGACGCTGATGGCCAGCCCCATCATCCACGGCTCGAAGCCGAGCGTTCGGAGGATCAACAGCGGAGCAAGGGTGAAGACCATCGTCATGCCGAAGTTCCCGATCGCCGTGCACAGGGTGATCCGGCGGATCAGGTCGTGACGCCAGACGAAACCGAGCCCCTCACCGATCTCGCGCAGCAGCGAGTCTCGCTCGGCAGGGGTACGGCGTACCTCGGTGTCCCGGATCCGGGCCAGGAAGAGCGCCGAGACGAGGTAGCCGACCGCGTCGGCGATCACCAGCAGGGGGGCGCTGATCACCTTGAGGGCCAGCCCGCCCACGCCCGGGCCGGCGATCCGGGCGACCTGGAAGCTCGCCTCCAGTCGGGAGTTGGCCGAGGAGATCTGGTCGGGTCGGACCAGGATCGGCACATAGGACTGGTAGGAGACGTCGAAGAAGGTGGTGGCCACACCCAGCACGGCGGCGACGGCGTACAGGTGCCAGATCTGCAAGGCATCGGTGTACCAGAGCAACGGGATCGCGGTGAGCGCTCCGGCGCGGACCAGGTCGGCGGCGATCATCACCCGGCGCTTGAGCCAGCGGTCGACCCAAGCGCCCGCAGGGAGGCCGATGAGCAGGAAGGCGGCGGTGGCGAAGGTGTTGAGCAGGCCGATCTGGAACTCGCTCGCCATCAGCAGGTGTACCGCGATCACCGGGATGGCGATCTGGCCGATCTGCACCCCGAACTGGGCGATGGTTTCGCCGGCCCACAGGTGCCGGAAGTTGCGGTCGCGGCTCAGTGAAGGTGGGGTCATGCGTTCGTCTGCCGTCGCCATGCCTCGCATCATGCCACAGTGATTAGGCATTGCCAATCACTTATGGGACTACGATGAACAGGTGACTGACGATGCGCTGGCTCGCGGGCGGGCTCTCAGTTCCCCGCTGCGGCTCCGCATCCTGCGGATCTGCCTGCACGAGCCGCGGACCAACAAGGAGATCGCCGACGTACTCGGCATCACGCCGGCCGCAGCCCTGCACCATGTGCGCACCCTGACCAGGGCTGGGTTCCTCGAAGCCCAGGAGTCGCGCCGTGGCAACCGCGGCGCCAAGGAGATCCCCTACTCCGCGACCGGGGCCTCCTGGGACACGCCGCTGGCCGACGGACAGCACCATCTGCTCCTGGACACGTTCCTGGCCGAGGTCGCCGAGATCGCCCCCACCGAACTCGACACGATCAGGCTCGGCCTGAAGCTCGATCAGCCCCGCCTCGACGAATTCAACGACCGGTTGCGGGCGCTGCTGAACGAGTTCAAGGACCTGCCCCCCGACCCGGCCGGGAAGGCGATCTCACTCTTCATCGCCGTGCACCCCGACCCGCAAGCCGACTGACCGACCGCCGAGGTGGGGTTTGTGGCCCGCCGAAGTGGGGTTTGTGGCCCATGGCGCGGCCACAACGCCCACCTCGCGCGGCCACAAACCCCACCTCGCGCGGCTGGGCGTCGTACTTGGTCAGGCGTCGAGGATCGCGGGGAGAGTAGAGGTCCAGGTCTCGCGGAGTTCACTGACTGGAATCGAGAAGGTCACCGATTCCGGGGCTGCGGTCTGGGAGAGGCCCGCAATGACGAGGGAGTCGCCGCCGGTGGCACCGAGCTGGGTGAGCGGTACGCCGTGACGCTCCGCGAGCTCCTGCAGGCGGGGCAGATCATCGACGGTGACCGTGACCAGCGCGCGTGCCACCGACTCGGAGAAGAGCGACACGAACGCATCACCCGGCACCGCCACCGTGGCGCCGACGCCATGGCGCAGCACCGACTCCGCCAGCGCCTGCGCGAGGCCGCCATCGGAGAGGTCGTGGGCAGAGGTGACCACGCCGCGCGCCTGAGCCAGCAGCTCGCCCAGCGACCGTTCCGCCGCCAGGTCGACCCGCGGGGGCAGACCGCCGACGTGCCCATGCGCCACGTGCGCCCATTCACCACCGGAGAGCTCCTCGCGGGTCTCGCCGAGCAGCACCACCACCTCGTCGGCGGCCGCGAAGCCGGCGCGCGTCCGACTCTCGACGTCGTCGATGACCCCGAGCACCGCCACCACCGGGGTGGGCAGGATCGCAGTGTCGCCGGTGGAGTTGTACAGGCTGACGTTGCCGCCGGTGACCGGGATGCCCAGCTCGGCGCAGGCGTCCTTGAGGCCCCGACAGGCCTCCGCGAACTGCCACATCACCCCCGGCTCCTCGGGGGAGCCGAAGTTGAGGCAGTCCGAGATCGCCAGCGGGGTGGCACCGGCGACCGAGACGTTGCGGTAGGACTCCGCCAGCGCCAGCTGCGCGCCGGCGTACGGGTCGAGCAGCGCGAAGCGCCCGTTGCAGTCGGTGGAGACGGCGACCCCGAGCCCGGTCTCCTCATCGACCCGGATCATCCCGGCGTCCTCGGGCTGGGCGAGCGCGGTGTTGCCGCGCACGTAGCGGTCGTACTGGTCGGTGATCCAGGACTTGTCGCACAGGTTCGGCGAGCCGAGCAACTGCAGCAGGGTGGCCCGCAGCTCGTCGCCGGTCGCCGGCCGGGGCAACGCCTCGGCCCGGTCCGCCTGCAGCGCGTCCTGGGAGTCCGGCCGCGCGAACGGGCGCTGGTACGTCGGACCCTCGTGCGCCACGGTCCGCGGCGGGACGTCGACGACGCGTTCGCCGTGCCAGTCCACATGCAGCCGGCCGCTGTCGGTCACCTCACCGACCACCGTGGCCTCGACATCCCACTTGGCGCAGATGGCCAGGAACTTGTCCACGTCGGCGGGCTCGACGACCGCCATCATCCGCTCCTGGGACTCGCTCATCAGGATCTCTTCGGGTGACAGCGTCGAGTCGCGCAACGGCACCCGCTCCAACTCCACGTGCATGCCGCCCTCGCCCGCGGAGGCGAGCTCGGAGGTGGCGCAGGAGAGTCCGGCGCCGCCGAGGTCCTGGATGCCGGCCACCACGCCGGCCGCGAAGAGTTCGAGGGTGCACTCGATCAGGAGCTTCTCCATGAACGGGTCACCGACCTGCACGCTGGGCCGCTTGGCGGGGCCGTCCTCGCTGAACGTCTCGGAGGCGAGCACCGAGACCCCGCCGATGCCGTCGCCGCCGGTGCGGGCGCCGTACAGGATCACCTGGTTGCCGACACCGGACGCCTTGGCCAGATGCAGGTCCTCGTGCCTGAGCACACCCACGCAGAGCGCGTTGACCAGCGGATTGCCGGCGTAGCTGGCGTCGAAGACCGCCTCGCCGCCGATGTTGGGCAGGCCGAGGCAGTTGCCGTAGCCGCCGACCCCGGCCACGATGCCGGGGAGCACCCGGTGCGTGTCGGGGGCGTCGAGCGGGCCGAACCGCAGCGGGTCCATCACCGCGACCGGGCGTGCGCCCATCGCCAGGATGTCGCGGACGATGCCGCCGATCCCGGTGGCCGCGCCCTGATAGGGCTCCACGTAGGAGGGGTGGTTGTGGGACTCGACCTTGAAGGTGACGGCGTACCCGTGGCCGATGTCGATCACGCCGGCGTTCTCGCCGATGCCGGCGAGCATCTTGCCGACCGGGGTCTCCTGGCTCAGCTCGCCGAACTGCTTGAGGTGCACCTTGGAGGACTTGTAGGAGCAGTGCTCGCTCCACATCACCGAGTACATGGCCAACTCGCTGCTGGTCGGCCGGCGGCCGAGGATCTCGCGGATCCGGGCGTACTCGTCCTCCTTGAGTCCGAGCTCGGCCCACGGCTGGGTGCGGTCGGGGTCGGAGGCAGCAACGGCGACGGTGTCCAGGGCGCTTGTCACAGGGGGCAATCTACCGGCCCCGGGCGGTACGCCGGAGCGCAGGGCGAGGGGGTGGGACGCTGGCCCGGCCTGCCGGGCGACGCAGCCCGGATCAGGCCGAAGGACTCTGTTGCTTCTGAGGCCAATGGGACTAAAGTGCACCATCCCCCGACCGGCAACCTGCGCGCTGAGAGCCCCCATGAGCATCCGTCGTACCGTCGCGACCGCGGCCGCCGCCGCCCTCCTGGCGGCCCTGACCATCGCCGCGCCAGCGCAGGCCAGCAACCGCGCCACCCCCGGCGACTTCACCGGCTACGGCTTCGACCAGTGCCTGGCGCCCACCCAGAAGGCGATGGACACCTGGCTGCACCACTCCCCCTTCTGGGCGGTCGGCATCTACATCACCGGAGACTCGCGCGGCTGCCGCAACCAGCCGAACCTCACCCCCACCTGGATCAGCACCCAACTGGCCAACGGCTGGCGGTTGCTGCCGATCACGTTGGGCCCCCAGGCCGGCTGCAGCCCGCACTTCCCCAGGTACGGCAACGACCCGGTGATCAGCCGCAGGGTCGGTGACGGCACCTACCCGAGGGCACGCGCCCAGGCCGTCGCCGAGGCCGACAAGGCGGTGACCGAGGCTCTCCGGCTCGGCATCGTCGCGGGCAGCACCCTCTGGTACGACATCGAGGCCTTCGACATCACCAAGGTCCGCTGCCGCGAGTCGGTGCTGTGGTTCCTGTCCGCCTGGACCGAGCGGCTGCACCAGAGGGGCTACGTCTCCGGCGTCTACTCCAGCGCCGGCTCCGGGATCAAGGCACTCGATGACGCCCGGGTGAACCGCCCCGGCACCTTCACGCTGCCCGACCGGATCTGGCTGGCCCGCTGGGACGGGATCGCCAACACCTCCAGCAGCTTCATCCGCGAGGACGGTTGGCGCCCCGGCGGCCGGGTCAAGCAGTACCTGGGCGGACACCTGGAGACCTGGGGCGGGGTGACGATCAACATCGACTCCAACTGGCTCGACCTCGGCCGCGGCTCCAGTCCGCGCCCCAAGTCACGGCTGTGCGGCACCAAGGTCGACTTCGCGGTCTATCGCAAGGTCGGCCCCGCGAACGCCCGCCCCGCCCAGACGAAGGCCTTGAAGTGCCTGCTGAAGCGGCAGGGCTTCTACCAGGGCAAGGTCAACGACCGCTACACCGACAATCTGCGCCGGGCGATCCGCGCGTTCCGGGCCGCGCACCCGGGCAAGGTCGCCGCCACCTTCAACCGGCGCAACTGGGTGCAACTCCACGCCCGCGGCGGCCAGCCGGTACTCAAGGTCGGCTCCACCGGCCCTGCTGTACGACGTGTGCAGCGCGCGATGAACGCCGCCGGCGGACCGAAGCTGGCGATCACCGGCGCCTTCGACCGGGCCACCGAGACCGCCGTGAAGGAGTACCAACGCAAGGTCGGCGTGACCGCCAGTGGGGTCATCTCCCTGGACCGGTGGCAGGTGCTGACCGAGGGACGGCGCTGACTCGGCCGAGGTGTTTCAGGCGAGGCGGGCCGGCTCAGCCGACAGGGGGTCCGACCGCCAACGCCGCCGCGGTCATCGCCGCCACCAGCACCACGAATGCGGCGATCCCGAGGCGGTGGTGCCGCAAGAGCCAGCAGACCACCCGCTCGGCCGCGTTGCGGTTGGTGTCGGGGTGGGTGAGCCAGTGGTCGCGGGTCAGGCCACGACGCTCCACCCACAAGTCGAAGGGGACCGTCGCCAGCGGTGGCACCGCTGCCACCAGGCCGAGTACGCCGACCCGGAACGGCCACCGTTGGTCCACCCAGACCAGCACCGTCACCAGGCAGTAGCCGATGAAGACCACCCCGTGCAGCATCCCGAAGACGGTGACGCCGAGCTCGGTGGTGCCGGTGACGTACTTGAGGAACATCCCCACCAGCAGCAGCGCCCAGGTGATCGCCTCGGCGATGGCGACGGTGCGGAACACCCGCGCCGGGGTCACGAGGCGACGGTCTCCAGCAGGCTGGTGAAGAAGCCGAGGCCGGCAACCCCGGGGCCGTAGCCCTCCTCCACCGCGTGCTCGGGGTGCGGCATCAGCCCGACCACGTTGCCGCGTTCGTTGGTGACACCGGCGATGTCGCGCATCGAGCCGTTCGGGTTGCCGACGTACCGGGCCACCACTCGGCCCTCGCCTTCGAGTCGGTCCAAGGTCTGCTCGTCGGCAGCGAAGGCACCTTCGCCGTTCTTGAGCACCACGGTGACCTCTTCGCCGGTCCGGTAGCCGCTGGTCCACGCGGTCGCGGTGTTCTCGATCACCAGGGCCTGGTCGCGGCAGATGAACTTCCGGTGGTGGTTGCGGATCAGCGCACCGGGCAGCAGGTGGGACTCGGTGAGGATCTGGAAGCCGTTGCAGATACCGAGCACCGGCATCCCCCGGCCGGCGGCCGCGACGACCTCGGTCATCACCGGCGCGAACCGGGAGATGGCGCCGGCGCGCAGGTAGTCGCCGTACGAGAAGCCGCCGGGCAGCACCACGGCGTCGACACCGCGCAGGTCCGCATCCCCGTGCCACAGCGGCTGCGCCTCATGGCCGGCGAGGCGAACCGCGCGGACGGCGTCAACGTCATCGAGGGAACCAGGGAAGGTGACGACCCCGACCCTCATGCGTCAACCTCGACGCGCACCGAATAGTCCTCGATCACCGGGTTGGAGAGCAGCGTCTCGGCCATCTTGTCGACCTCGGCGAGCACCTCGTCGGTGATCTCGCCGTCGACGGTCAACTCGAACCGCTTGCCCTGCCGAACGTCGGCGACCCCGGAGAAGCCAAGCCGCGGCAGCGCGCCGAGGACGGCCTTGCCCTGCGGGTCGAGGATCTCGGGCTTGGGCATGACATCAACCACGACACGGGCCACGGGGCGACTCCTGATAACTGGCGCGAATGCTGCGAGGGCAGTCTAGTCGCCCGGAACGGCCCCCGGGTCAGGGGTCTCGGCAGGCGCGACCGGTGTCAGCGCCGCTGCAGGGCCACGATGATCGCGGCGACTCCGACGCCGGCCACGATCGGTCCGATGATCGCCCAGGTCTGCTCGCCGGTCATCGGGCTGCCCTCGACATAGCCCAGCCCCTGCAGCGTCCACAGGCCACCGAGCAGCAGCATCAGCACCCCGGCCACCACGCCGATGGTCTGGCCGCGGGTCATGACAGCTCCCGCTTCAAGATCTTGCCGGTGGCGGTCATCGGCATGGCGTCGACGAACTCGACGATCCGGGGGTACTTGTAGGCCGCCATCTGGTCCTTGGCCCAGGCCACCAACTCGTCCTCGGTGATCTCGACGTCGGCGTTGCGGATCACCACCGCCTTGATCTCCTCGCCGTGACTGTCGTGGGGTACGCCGATCACCGCGGCCAGCGAAACGGCCGGATGGGTCATCAGCACCTCCTCGATCTCGCGCGGGTAGACGTTGAAACCGCCCCGGATGATCATGTCCTTGGAGCGGTCCACGATGTAGTACCAACCGTCGGCGTCACGCCGGCCCAGATCGCCGGAGCGGAACCAGCCGTCCTGGATCGCCTCCGCGGTGGCTTCCGGCCGATCGTGGTAGCCCTTCATGATGTTGTGGCCCTTGATCGCGATCTCACCGACCGCGTCGGGGTCCTCGGGCACCTCGTCCCAGGTCTCGGGGACGAGCAGCTTCATCTCCACCCCGGGGATCGGGGTGCCGATCGAGCCGACCCTGACCGGCTCACCGAGCCGGGAGAAGCTGGCCACCGGCGAGGTCTCGGACAGTCCGTAGCCCTCCAGGATGGTGACCCCGAAGCGGCTCTCGAACTCCTTGTGCACCTCGACCGGCAGCGCCGCGCCACCGGCCACAGCGACGCGCAGGTGGCGAGCCAGCGCGGCCACGTCGACGGAGTCGTCCAGGGCACCGAGCAGGCCCCAGTACATGGTGGGTACGCCGGCGAAGAAGGTCACCTGCTCCTTGGCCATCGTGGCCAGCGCCGCAGCGGCTTCGAAGCGGGGCAGCATCACGATGGTGCCGCCGTAGGCGAGGCCACCGTTCTGGATGACCGTCTGGCCGAAGGAGTGGAAGAGCGGCAGCACGCACAGGTAGGTGTCGGGCCGGTCGGCGTCGGCCCTGAAGAGGGCGGCGCCGGAGAGGGCGTTGTCGCGCATGTTGCGGTGCATCAACTCCGCGCCCTTGGGCTGGCCGGTGGTGCCGGAGGTGTAGAGGATCACCGCGGTGTCGTCCTCGTCGCGGACCACGGTGTCGAAGGTCGGCGGCTGCCCGGCCATCGCCTGACCGAGCGTCTCGGTGCCGTCGATGGGCGAGGCAGCGGCCGGGTCGACGGTGATCATCAGGAACGTCTCGCAGCCCGGGGTGTCGGAGAACCCGGCGTACCCCTCGGCGCCGATCGGCAGCTCGGCGGTGCCCTCGAAGCAGAGGTAGGCCTTGGCCGAGGAGTCGGCCAGGTGGTAGGCGACCTCACGGCCCTTGAGGAGCACGTTCAGCGGCACCACCACGGCGCCGGCCTTGAGGATCCCGTAGTAGGCGATGGTGAAGTGCGGCAGGTTCGCGCAACTGAGCGCCACCTTGTCACCGGGCTCGATGCCGCGGGCCACCAGCGCGTGGGCGACCTGGTTGGCCGCACCGTTGACCTGGGCGTAGCTGAGCCGCAGGTCTCCGATCACCAGCGCGGTGCGGTCGGGGTAGGTGGCGGCAGAGTCCTCGAGCAGCGAGGCAAGGTTGTAGGTGGCCATGGTTCTCCCTCTTCTGTGGCGGCGCTCACCAACCTACCGCCGCGACTGCGCGGTGCGTCCAGTTCTGAACGCACAACGCGCCCGGGTCCGGTTGTCGTCGACGACAATCCGGAGCGCTCCCGTCAGAAGCGGAGGCCGGAGAGGCGTTCGTAGGCCTCGATGTAGCGAGCCCGGGTGTGCGCGACCACGCCCTCGGGCAGCGGCGGCGGTGGGGCGTCGCCGCTCCGGTCCCAGCCCGACTCGGGCGAGGTGAGCCAGTTGCGCACGATCTGCTTGTCGTACGACGGCTGGGTGCGGCCGGGCTGCCACTCGTCGGCCGGCCAGAAGCGCGACGAGTCGGGAGTCAGCACCTCGTCGGCGAGCACCACCACGTCGTCGCGGACCCCGAACTCGAACTTCGTGTCGGCCAGGATGATGCCGCGCTCGCGGGACAACTCCTCGGCACGCACATAGACGGCCAGCGTGAGTTCGCGGAGCACCTCGGCCTCGGCCTCGCCGATGGTGGCGACCACCGCGTCGAAGGAGACGTTCTCGTCGTGATCGCCGAGGTCGGCCTTGGTGGCGGGGGTGAAGATCGGCTCGGGGAGCCGGGAGGCGTCCACCAGCCCGGGCGGCAGCGCGATCCCGCAGACCTCGCCGGTGGCCTGATAGTCCAGCAGGCCGGAGCCGGTCAGGTAGCCGCGGGCCACGCACTCGACCGGGAACATCTCCAACTGCTCGCAGATCACCGCCCGACCGGCCACCTGGGCGGGCACGTCGGTGGAGACGACGTGGTTCGGCACGATGTCGGCCAGTTGCTCGAACCACCACAGCGACATCCGGGTGAGGATCTCGCCCTTGTCCGGGATCGTCGTACTCAGCACGTGGTCGTAGGCGGAGATCCGGTCGCTGGCGACCATCAGCAGCCGCCCGGCGTGCTCTCCGGCATCGATGCGGTAGAGGTCGCGCACCTTCCCCGAGTGCAGGTGGGTGGTGCCGTCGATGGCCGGGGCGGGCGGCAGGTTCAGCATGGGCGGCAGCCTAGCGGGGGCGGGCCGCGGGGCCGCACCGGAGGAACGGCTTAGGGTGGACTCATGCCAGTCGTGAAGATCAATGCCATCTCCGTGCCTGCGGGGGCCGGGGAGGAGTTGGAGCGCCGGTTCGCCGCGCGCGCCGGAGCCGTGGAGAACGCCCCCGGGTTCCTCGGCTTCCAACTGTTGCGCCCCACCGCCGGGGAGGACCGCTACTTCGTGGTCACCCAGTGGGTCGATGAAGAGTCGTTCGCCGCTTGGCGGGACGGGGACGCCCGGGCTGCGCACGCCGGTCAGCACGCCAAGCCGGTCGCCTCCGGCGCCCAGCTGCTCGAGTTCGACGTGGTGCTGGACGTCTCCCCCGAAGCATGACCGAGACGACCGGCGCGCGCCGGGACCCCTCCCTGGACACGCTGCGCACCCTGCTCATCGCCTGGATCATCGGCGGTCACGCCCTGCTCGGCTACTCAGCCATCGGTGGTTGGGGGTACGACGAGGTCCAGGAGGTCACCTTCCTGCCGAAGGTGGAGTTCGTGCTCGCCGCGGTGCTGGGGCCCAGCGCGATCTTCTTGATGGGCACCTTCTTCCTGGTCGCCGGGCTGTTCACGCCGGCGTCGGTGAACCGCAAGGGTGTCCTCGCGTTCTGTCGGGAGCGGGCCCTGCGACTCGGACTGCCGTTCGTCGCCTCGGCGTTCGTGATCTGGCCGATGACGATGTGGGTGGCGTATCGGTCCAGTGGCCGGTCGGTCAGCTACGGCTTCCTGCTCACCGGTCGGGACCGGTTGATCGACTCCGGTGGACTCTGGTTCGCCGAGGTGCTGCTGATCTTCTCCCTGTTCTACGCCGTCTGGCGGTGGCTCGGCCCGGCCGCACGCCCCGACCCCGGGCCGATCACGATGAGGCACCTGATCCTGTTGGCGATCATCGTCTTCGCGGTCACCTTCTTCATCCGGCGCTGGTTCCACGCCCGGGCACCGGAGTACTTCGACCTGCACGTGTGGCAGTGGCCGCAACTGCTTTCCCTGTTCATCCTGGGCATCATCGGCGCCCGCCGCGGGTTGCTGGAGCGGGTCAAGGAGCCGATCGGGCGACAGTGTGGCTTCATCGCGCTGGGCACGGTGCTGACGGTGCCGCTGGTGGCGGTGATCTTCGGGATCGACGACACCAGCGGGGACCTGACCCCGTTCCTGTCCGGGTGGCGGGTCGAGTCGGCAGTGTTGGCCACCTACGAGGCGATCCTGGTGGTCTTCGGATCCTGCTGGCTGCTGCGGTTCGCCCAACTCAAGTTGGGCTGGTCCAGCCCCTTCTGGGCGCACATGTCGCGCAGTTCGTTCGCAGCCTTCATCCTGCAGGGGCCGGTGCTGATCCTGATCGCGGTGGCGATCAGACCACTGCCCCTTCCCGCCGAAATCAAGGCACCATTGGTGATGGTGGCCGGCTTGGCCGGCTGCTTCTGGCTAGGTTGGCTGCTGGTGACCCGGACAAGGATCGGACGGATCGTATGAGGCTCTTCAAGCGTCGCAGCTTCGATGCGGATGGACCCATCCGGTTCGAGGACTCGGTCTTCGTCCGATTGTCGGTGACCGCATTCTTCATCGCCGTCGGCGCGGGGGTGGTGGCGCTGTTCCTGCTGCGCCGATGGACCAACCCCGAGATCACCCTGGTGATCGGGGTGGTCGCGGCCGTGGCGCTGCTGGCCTACTTCCTCTCCCCGGAGTCGCTGGTGGTGGACACCGACGAGGTGCGCGACGAGTCCGGGTGGCGCCGTACCGGCTGGCGGATCATCCGCAGCGAGGTGGCCGAGGTGCGCTGGGACGGCGACCCGCAGCTCTTCGAGCCGCTGCACCTGACCTTCGTCGCCCCGGATGGGGAGATCCTGCTGTCCACGCCCGTGGAGTTCGACGTCGAGGTCGTGTCGCGGGCGCTCGCCGCGCGGGGTTGGCCGCTCAAACGCTGAGGCCGCCAGTGCGCATCACGCGACCTGTCAGAGGATCGCGCCCGGTGTGTACGCCGCAGCCTGGGGATGCCGGTCCACCCACTGCTGCACCCGGGCCACCACCGCGCGGGTCTGGTCGACGGCGGCGCCGGTGAACTCGATGGGGTTGGCCAGCAGCGCCTCCAGTTCGGCCGCATCCAGGCCGAGGCGCTCGTCGGCGGCGAGCCGGGCGACCAGGTCGTTCTCGGCCTGGCCCTGACGCATCCCCAGCGCGACAGCGACCGCGTTCTCCTTGATCGCCTCGTGGGCGGCCTCCCGGCCGACACCGGCCTTGACCGCACTCATCAGCACCTTGGTGGTGGCCAGGAACGGCAGGTAACGGTCGAGCTCGCGCTGGATCACCGCCGGGAAGGCACCGAACTCGTCGAGAACGGTGAGGAAGGTCTGGAAGAGCCCGTCGGTGGCGAAGAAGGCGTCGGGCAGTGCGACCCGGCGTACCACCGAGCAGGAGACGTCGCCCTCGTTCCACTGGTCGCCCGCCAACTCACCCACCATGGACAAGTGGCCGCGGACGATCACCGCGAGGCCGTTGACGCGCTCCGCGGAGCGGGTGTTCATCTTGTGCGGCATCGCCGAGGAGCCGACCTGGCCCTCCTTGAAGCCCTCGGTGACCAGTTCGTTGCCGGCCATCAGCCGGATCGTGGTGGCCAGGTTGGAGGGGCCGGCGATCAGCTGCACCAGCGCGGAGACGACCTCGAAGTCCAGCGAGCGGGGGTAGACCTGGCCGACCGAGGTGAGCACCTCGTCGAAGCCGAGGTGGGCGGCGACGCGTGACTCCAGGGCGGCGAGCTTGGAGCCGTCGCCGCCGAGCAGGTCGAGCATGTCCTGGGCGGTGCCCATCGGGCCCTTGATGCCGCGCAGCGGGTAGCGGGCCAGGATCTCCTCGATCCGGGTGAGCGCGACCAGCATCTCGTCGGCGATGGAGGCGAACCGCTTGCCCAGCGTGGTGGCCTGGGCGGCGACGTTGTGGGAGCGCCCGGCCATCACCGTCGACTCGTGCTCGGCGGCCAGCCGGGCCAGCCGGGCTGCGGTGGCGACACCGCGGTTGCGCATCAGCTCGAGGGATTGGCGGACCTGCAGCTGCTCGACGTTCTCGGTGAGGTCGCGGCTGGTCATCCCCTTGTGGATGTGCTCGTGGCCGGCCAGCGCACAGAACTCCTCGATCCGCGCCTTCACGTCGTGGCGGGTGACCCGCTCCCGGTCCGCGATGGAGGACAGGTCAACCACCTCGGCGACCTTCTCGTAGGCCTCGATGACGCCGTCGGGGATCTCGATGCCGAGGTCCTTCTGGGCCTTCATCACCGCGATCCACAACTGTCGCTCGAGGACGATCTTGTGCTCGGGCGACCAGATCTGGGCGAGGTCGGCGGCGGCGTAGCGGGTGGCGAGAACGTTGGGGACTGTCACGGCCCGCATTCTCCCACGCGGATCGACGCGAGCTGCACCAGCGTTCGCGTGCTACGGCTAGCATCGGGCCGAGCGACTGTACTCGGCAGTTCGACGACGGGGAACGGGATGGACGAGCACGCAACGTTGCGGCCTTTCGCGGTGGTGGCCTGGGGCCTGATCCTGGTGATCGCCGATCTCCGGTTCGGCAACCCCGGCATCGACCTGATCCCGGACCCGGTGGGCTGGCTGATGGCGTCCCTGGCGTGCACCTCACTCGCCGGGAAGGTCAGTCACCGGTCCGGAGCACTTCGCCTCGCGGCGCTGGTCGCGGGCGTGGCCGCGGTGGTGGCCTTGCCGGACTGGCTCGGCCACAGCTACCCCCCGATCGAGATCATCGAGCCGGTGCTGATGGTGGTCTTCACCTTCGCGGTATGCACGGCGATCATGGCGCTCGCGCCCCAGAAGCGGGCCACCGCCAACGTCATCCGCTGGGCCGATCTGGCGGTGACCGGTGTCATCACCGTGGCCGCCGTGACCGTCACCAGCTACGAGCCCGCCGAGACACCGTTGCTCACCGCGATCGTCCTCACCGCAGCGATCGCGGGCTTCGTGTTGGTGATCTGGTTCGTGGTCCTGCTGTTCAGCACCTCCCGGCTCGTTGCCTCGCCGGCCGCGGGCTGACTCAGCCGTCGAGGACCGACGCCCCCTCGATCACCCCGAGGGGTTCGGCGGCGATGTCGGAGCGGAGCTGCATCCCGTCGAAGGAGATCAGGTCGGCCGCCGCGTACGCCTGGGCGCGGGCGTCGACAACATCCGCGCCGACCGCCCGGACCGCCAGCACCCGGCCGCCAGCAGTCACCAGGTCACCGGCGTCGGTGACCGCGGTGCCGGCGTGGATCACGTCGATGCCCGGCAGCAGGTCCGCATCCGGGACCCCTACGATCACGTCCCCCTTGGAGGATGACTCGGGGTAGCCAGCGGAGGCGAGCACAACGGTCACCGCAGCGCCCTGGGCGAACCGCGGCGCAGCCACCTCGTCGAGCCGTCCCTGGGCGGCTGCCAGCAGCAACTCACCCAGCGGCGACTCCAGCATCGCCAGCACCGGCTGGATGTCGGGGTCACCGAAACGCGCGTTGAACTCGATCACCCGCGGGCCGGCCTCGGTGAGCGCCAGACCGACGTACAGGCAACCGACGTACGGCATCTCCCGACGCGCCATCTCGTCCAGCGTCGGCTGCACGACCGCGGCCAGCACCTGCTCGGCCAGGTCGTCCTGCGCCCATGGCAGCGGCGTATAGGAGCCCATCCCGCCGGTGTTGGGGCCGCGGCCGCCGTCGAAGATGCGCTTGAAGTCCTGCGCCGGCTGAAGCGCATAGGCTCGTTCGCCGTCGCAGACCGCGAACAGCGACACCTCGGGGCCGTCCAGGAACTCCTCGATCACCACCCGGCCACAGGCCGCCGCGTGGGCGAGCGCCTCGTCCCGGTCGTTGGTGACCACCACGCCCTTGCCGGCGGCCAACGCGTCGTCCTTCACCACGTACGGCGCACCGAACTCATCCAGGGCCGCGGCGGCCTCCTCGGAGCTGCTGCACGTGTGGGCGCGGGCGGTGGGCACGCCGGCGGCGGCCATCACCTCCTTGGAGAATGCCTTGGAGCCCTCGAGTTGCGCGGCAGCTTGCGACGGGCCGAAGCAGGCCACGCCGACCGCAGTCAACGCGTCGGCGACTCCGGCGACCAGCGGCGCCTCCGGGCCGACCACGACCAGGTCCGCGCCGATGCGCTGGGCCAGCGCCGCCACCTCGGGACCGTTCATCGGGTCCACGTCGTGGAGGGTGGCGAACTGGCCGATGCCGGGGTTGCCCGGGGCGGCGTGCACCTCGGTCACGCCCGGGTCCCTGGACAGGGCCAGGGCCAGTGCGTGCTCACGTCCACCAGAGCCGATCACGAGGGTCTTCACGGGCGGTGAGTCTACGGGCCCTTCCTGCGGCCTCCGTCCGGGTTCACTAGGGCGGACGCAGGTCGCCGAACATCGGGAAGTGTGTGACGTCGCGCGTCCACAAGGTGCCGCCGTTGATCAGGGCCCGCCTGGCCGGGCTGGTTCCCACTAGGTGTGGCTTTCCAGTCACCCAGTGACTGGAATCCCACATCCAAGGCCGGACTTGGGCCGCACCAGCGGCCCGCACACCGACCGATCAGCCGTGCACCACGATGGTCTGCTCGCGGCCCGGACCGACGCCGATGCCCCAGAACTTCGCCCCCGACATCTCCTCCAGCGCCTTCACATAGGTCTGCGCGTTCGCCGGCAACTCACCGAAGCTGCGGCAGCCGGAGATGTCGCTCTTCCAACCGTCGAAGTACTCATACACCGGCGTGGCGTGGTGGAACTCGGTCTGCGTCATCGGCATCTCATCGACCCGCTGGCCGTCCACCTCGTAGCCGACACACACCGGGATCCGTTCGAACGAGTCGAGCACATCCAACTTGGTGAGGAAGAACTCGGTCAGCCCGTTCACCCGCGCCGAGTAGCGCGCGATCACCGCGTCGTACCAGCCACACCGGCGGGTGCGGCCGGTGGAGACACCGATCTCGCCGCCGATCCGCTGCAACGCCTCACCGTCGGCGTCGAACAACTCCGTCGGGAACGGACCCGACCCCACCCGGGTGGTGTAGGCCTTGATCACGCCGATCACCCGGTCGATCCGGGTCGGCCCCACCCCGGCGCCGACACAGACACCGCCGGCGACCGGGTTGGACGAGGTGACGAACGGGTAGGTGCCGTGATCCACGTCCAGCATCGTCGCCTGGGCGCCCTCGAAGAGCACCGTCTCGCCCCGGTCCAGCGCCTGGTTGAGCAGCAGCGAGGTGTCCGCGACCATCGGCCGCAACCTCTCGGCGTACGACGTGAGCTCGGCGACGATCGCCTCCACCTCGACCGCACGTCGGTTGTAGACCTTGGTCAGCAGGTGGTTGCGCAGGTCCAGCGCCGCCTCGACCTTCTGCCGCAGGATGCCCTCATCGAAGAGGTCGGCCACCCGGATCCCGACCCGGTTCACCTTGTCCGCGTACGCCGGGCCGATCCCGCGACCGGTGGTGCCGATCTGGTTCTTGCCGAGGAACCGCTCCGACACCTTGTCGATCGTGGAGTGGTAGGAGGCGATCACGTGGGCGTTCGCGCTGACCACCAGGTCGGCGACGTCGACGCCGCGTTCGATCAGGCCGTCGAGCTCCCGGAAGAGCGCCTCGGGTGAGACCACCACGCCGTTGGCGATCACGCTGGTGGCGCCGGGGGTGAGGATGCCGCTGGGCAGCAGGTGGGTGGCGTACTTCTCGCCGTTGACCACGATGGTGTGGCCGGCGTTGTGACCGCCGGAGGTCCGCACCACGTAGTCGATGGTGTCGGTGGTGGCGAGCTGGTCGGTCGCCTTGCCCTTGCCCTCGTCGCCCCATTGGGCGCCCAGGATCACGATCGCAGGCATCTAGCGCTCCTTGTCGGTGTGCTCGGTGTCGGTGCTCAGTCAGTGCTGCTCGGGCTTGAGGTGCGGGAAGAGGATCGTCTCGCGGATCCCGGCTCCGGTGAAGAGCATCACCAGCCGGTCGACACCCAGGCCCAGTCCACCCATCGGCGGGGCGCCGTACTCCAACGCCCGCAGGAAGTCCTCGTCCAACTGCATGGCTTCGGGATCACCGGCGGCGGCCAGCAGCGACTGCGTGGTCAGCACCTCCCGCTGGACGACCGGGTCGATCAACTCACTGAACGCGGTGCCCCGCTCGATGCCGCCGATGATCAGGTCCCACGCCTCGATCAGTCGCGGGTCGTCGGGGTGCTGCCGGGCCAGCGGCTGCGCCGAGGCCGGGTAGTCGCACAGGAACGTCGGCTGCACCAGGGTGGGCTCGACGAGCTCGCCGAGCAGTTCCATCACCAGCGACGCGGCGTCGGCCTTGTCGTCGTACTCGATCTCGTGACGGTCCAGGTGAGCGCGGAGAGTGGCCACCTCGGTGTCCGGGGTGATCGTGTCCGCCACCGCCTCGGAGACGGCCTGGTAGACGGGCAGCCAGCGCCACTCGGTGTCGAGGTCGATCACCCCGGCCGGGGTCTCGATCTGCCGGGAGCCGACCGCATCCGCGGCCGCCAGGAAGAGGTCCTTCATCAGCGCCGCCATGGTGTGCTGGTCGCCGTAGGCCTGATAGGCCTCGAGCATCGTGAACTCGGGGCTGTGCGTGGAGTCGACGCCTTCGTTGCGGAAGATCCGGCCGATCTCGTAGACCCGGTCGATGCCACCGACGACTGCCTTCTTCAGGTTCAGCTCCAACGCGATCCGGAGCGTCATCTCCTGGTCGAAGGCGTTGATATGGGTGCGGAACGGGCGCGCCTTGGCGCCGCCGTGGATCAACTGCAGCACCGGGGTCTCGATCTCGAGGTACTCCTGGTCCTCCAGTACGCCGCGGATCGCCCGCATGATCGCCGCCCGGGCGCGGACCATGTCCCGGGCCTCCTGGCGGACGATCAGGTCGGCGTAGCGTTGCCGGACCCGGTGCTCCTCGGACAGGTCGTGGTGCAGCACCGGCAGCGGCCGCAACGCCTTGGACGCCATCGCCCATTCGGCCGCCATCACCGACAGTTCGCCGCGCCGGGAGGCGATCACTCGCCCGGTGACGAAGAGGTGGTCACCCAGATCCACGGTGTGCTTGAACGCATCCAGCGCCTCCTCACCGACCTCGGCCAGGCTGAGCATCACCTGAAGCCGGGTGCCGACGCCCTCCTGCAGGGTGGCGAAACAGAGCTTGCCGGTGTTGCGCAGGAAGACCACCCGGCCGGCGACACCGACCACGTCGTCGGTCTCCTGACCGGCCTCCAGATGCCCCCACCCGTCGCGGACCTGCGCCAACGTGTGCGTGCGCGGCACCCGGACCGGGTACGGCGCCCGCCCCTCGGCCAGCATCTTCTCCCGCTTGCCGAGCCGGACCTGTCGCTGCTCGCCGGCCTCTGCGGCTGCGGCGTCGAGGGCCTGCTGGACGGCGTCCGGGGCGGTTGCTGGGGTGTCACTCACCGGGCAAGGGTACCGGCGGCGCCGACGCCGTCCCGAACCGCGGGCAGGGGGCGTGCGCTGCTCAGCCCAGCAGTTCGTCGTACGCCGTGGGGCTGGAGTCGCGCAGGAAGTCCGCGCACCGCTGCCACTCGGCGTCCTCACCGATCGCCTTGGCAGCCAGTGCCAGTTCGGCGAGTGCCTTCAAGAAGCCGCGGTTGGGCGCGTGCTCCCAGGGCACCGGCCCGTTGCCCTTCCAGCCGTTGCGGCGCAGCGTGTCCAACGACCGGTGGTAGCCGACTCGGGCGTACGCATAGACGGTCACCGGGTCCGCCGCGGCCTCCCGCGCCTGCCTGGCCAACGCCGCCCACGCGGCCGGGGATTCGGGGTGCTCGGCCACCACGTCGCGGGGCGCGCTGCCCGCCGACAACGAGGACTGCGCCGGGTCGTCGGGGAGGTGGGTGGGCGGGGGTCCGGCCATCAGGTCCTGGGGGCTCATGGGGCCATTGTGCCGCCCCGGCGAAGCGGGCCGGACTCAGCCCAACTTGTCGGCGCCGGTCGCCGCGCCGTCGATGAACGGGGTGAGCAGCACGTCGGGCCGCAGCTCGCCGAGCACCCGCGCCTGGGCCGGGGAGGTGGCGGTCAGCGCGATACGTCCGGAGAATCCGTGCGTGCGCAACGCTTCCACCAGCGCGGACTGCGGATCGGGTCCCGCCAGCGGGCCGTGCGGATGGGCGATGGTGCTGACCACCCACCGTGCCGTGTGCAGTGGCAGCGACGCCGGGAAGTCCGGGTCGGTGACGTCTCCGTAGACGGCCGGGATGCCAGCTGCCGCCGCGTGCCGGACGGCGGTCGGGTCGAAGTCGACACAGAGCAGCGTCCGGCCACGGGCGTGCAGTTCCTCGACCAGCGCCGTGCCGTACCTGCCGAGCCCGAAGAGCACCGTGTCCACCACGGGCAGGTCGTCCGGCTCCTCGTGCCGGTCCTCACGGACCGGATTGCGCCGCTCGAAGGGCCCCAGCCACCGCTCCAGGCGCGCGTACAGCGATGCGGAGTAGAGGATCATGTAGGTGGAGGTGCCGATCGTGATCAGACCCACCACCGTGGTCAACCCGACCGCTTCGACGCCGATGTGGCCCAGGGTCAGCCCCATGGCCACGAAGACGAGCGAGAACTCGCTGATCTGGGCGACAGTGAGCCCGGCGAGGAAGCCGGTGCGCCGCCGGTAGCCCATCACCCCCATGATCACCATCACGATGAAGGGGTTGCCGACGAGCACGAACAGCGACAGCAGGATCGCGGCCGGCAGCTGGTCACCGATCAGCCCCAGGTCGAGCATCGAGCCCAGTTCGAGGAAGAAGAAGAGCAGCAGGAAGTCCCGCAGGCTGGAGAGCCGGGAGGCGATCGCGTCCCGGAAGCTGGTCGAGCCAAGCGAGACTCCGGCGACCAGGCCGCCCAGTTCCATGCTCAGCCCGAGGTAGTCAGCGGCCATCGCGAAACTCGCCGCCCAGGCCAGCGCGAAGAGCACCAGCAGCTCCTGGGAGCGGGAGATCCTGGCCAGGATGGGTTCGGCGAGGTAGCGCATGAACAGCGCCGCCACCGCGAGCAGGGCGACCGCGCCTGCCCCGACCCGGATCAGCGCCTCGGCACCCTCGTTCCCACCAGCGGCGCCGACGGTGGCCAGCACCGCCATCGCCACCACCACGACCAGGTCCTGGACGATCAGGAACCCCAGCGCGATCCGGCCGTGCAGCGAGTCGAGCTCACGCTTGTCCGACAACAGCTTGACGATGATGATCGTGCTGGAGAAGGTCAGGGCCACCGCGACATAGGCGCTGGTGACCACGCTCATCCCGAGGGCCAGGCAGATCGAGAAGCCGATCACGGAGGTGAACAGCACCTGACCCAGCCCGGTCAGCGCCGCCACCCGACCGAACCGGCGGATCAGGCCGAGATCCAGGTTCAGGCCGACCAGGAAGAGCAGCAGGGCGATCCCGAGCTTGGCGAGCGCGTGGATCTGCGCGGAGTCGCCGACCAGGTCGAGCCCGGACGGTCCGGCGATCAGACCGGCTGCGATGAAGCTGACGATCAGCGGCTGCCTGAGCATCAGGCCGACGAGCCCGACGGCCGCCCCGAGCAGCAGCAGGATCGTCAACTCCTCGAACGAGGATCCGTTCACGCCCCCCACCTTCCGCCTGGGTGCTCGTCGGTGCTGCTGAGATCCGGGCCAGCCAGGGCCTCAGGAGCCATCACTGTGCGTGACAGTGGGCGTCGTCGGGTCAGCCGATCGTGGTGCCCGCGGACCGCAGGTTCTCACACGCGGTCACCACCCGTGCAGCCATCCCGGCCTCGGCGAGCTTGCCCCAGGCGCGCGGGTCGTACGCCTTCTTGTTGCCGACCTCCCCGTCGACCTTGAGCACGCCGTCGTAGTTCTTGAGCATGAAGTCGGCGGCCGGACGGGTGAAGGCGTACTGGGTGTCGGTGTCGACGTTCATCTTCACCACGCCGTAGTCGACGGCGGCGGCGATCTCCTCGGGCAGTGACCCGGAACCCCCGTGGAAGACGAAGTCGAAGGCACGGTCCTTGCCGGTGGCGTGCGCCACCGCCTCCTGGGCGGCCTTGAGGACCTCCGGGCGCAGCTTGACGTTGCCGGGCTTGTAGACGCCGTGCACGTTGCCGAAGGTCAGCGCGGTCAGATAGTGGCCGTTCTCGCCGGAGCCGAGCGCCTCGACGGTGGCCAGGGCGTCCTCGGGGGTGGTGTAGAGCTTCTCGTTGATCTCGTTCTCGACACCGTCCTCCTCGCCGCCGACGACACCGACCTCGATCTCGAGGATGATCTTGGCGGCGACGCAGTCAGCGAGCAACTGCTGGGCGATCTGCAGGTTCTCGTCCAACGGGACCGCGGAGCCGTCCCACATGTGCGACTGGAAGAGCGGCGCCTCACCGCGGGCGACCCGCTCCTTGGAGATCTCGAGCAGGGGCCGCACGAACCCGTCCAGCTTGTCCTTGGGGCAGTGGTCGGTGTGCAGCGCAATGTTGACCGGGTAGTTCTTCGCGACCTCGGCAGCGAACGCCGCGAACGCCACCGAGCCGGTGACCATGTGCTTGACGGTGGGGCCGGAGAGGTACTCGGCGCCCCCGGTGGAGATCTGGATGATGCCGTCCGAGCCAGCCTCGGCGAACCCCTGCAACGCCGCATGCAGCGTCTGCGACGAGGAGACGTTGATGGCCGGGTAGGCGAACGCGTTGGCCTTCGCGGCGGCCAGCATCTCGGAGTACTTCTCAGGGGTGGCGATCGGCATGGCGCGTACTGCTCCTCGAGGGTGTGCGACGAGTCGACTGGACGGACGGGTCGACCGTCAGCCTAGTGTCCCCGCCGGAAAGCACAACCGCGGATCCTGCGGCCGGTCAGCCCCGCCATGCATGGTCGGCGGACAGATCGGCATGCTGCACGATCCACGCATGCATCGCGATCGCGGCGGCGGCCGAGGCGTTGATCGACCGGGTGGAGCCGAACTGGGCGATCGAGAAGGTGCCGTCGCAGGCTGATCGCGCTGCCTCCGACAGCCCCGGCCCCTCCTGCCCGAAGAGGAAGCAGACCTTGCGGGGAATCGTCATCGTCTCCAGGTGCGCCGAACCCGGCAGGTTGTCGATGCCCAGCAGCGGTATCCCGCGCTCGCCGAGATAGTCGGCCAGATCCGCGGGGGTCGGATGATGCCGCACGTGCTGGTAGCGGTCGGTGACCATGGCGCCGCGCCGGTTCCACCGCCGGTTGCCGACGATGTGCACTTCGGCAGCCAGGAACGCGTTCGCGCTCCGCACCACGGTGCCGATGTTGAAGTCGTGCTGCCAGTTCTCGATGGCGACGTGGAAGTCGTGCCGACGGGTGTCCAGGTCGGCGACGATCGCCTCCATCGTCCAGTACCGGTACCGGTCCACGACGTTGCGCCGGTCGCCCTCGGCGAGCAACTGCTCGTCGTACTCCTCACCGGATGGCCAGGCCGCCCGGCCGCCCGGCCACGGTCCGACGCCAACCTCGGCCGGGCCGTGCGGCATCGGGTCGTACGGCGCCCGCTCGGGCTGCTCGGCGTCGGTGTCGGGCATGCGGGTGAGATTAGCGTTCTCCGCCCGGAGCCCTGGGGTCGGCGGCTAGGGTGGGCGGGTGCCGGAGTTCGTCGAGTTGATCCCGATGGTCCTCGGCATGGACTGGATGGACCCCACCTGGCTGCTGGATCAGTTCGGGGCCGCCTTCTTCTGGGTCTGCCTGGCGATCATCTTCATCGAGTGCGGACTGCTGTTCCCGTTCCTGCCCGGCGACACCCTGCTCTTCGCGGTGGGCCTCTTCGTCGCCACCGGACGGATCGACCTCATCTCCGACAGTCCACTCATCGACCTGGCCATCGCGCTGGTGCTGATGGCTGCAGCGGCGTTCGCCGGCAACGTGGTCGGCTACGAGATCGGGAGCAAGGTCGGTCCGCCGCTCTATCAACGCGACGGGCGGATCCTGAAACGGAAGTACTTCGACTCCACACACCTCTTCTTCGAACGGCACGGCAGCGCGGCGCTGATCATCGGACGCTTCTTCGCGTTCGTCAGGACCTTCGTGACCGTCGTGGCCGGCGCGACCAACATGGATCGCCGCAGGTTCTGGCTGTTCAGCTTCATCGGCGCCGTGATCTGGGTGGTGTCGATCACGACGCTGGGCTACTTCCTCGGCCGCTCGGTGCCCTCGCTGGGTGAGAACCTGGAGTTGGCGATGCTGGCGATCCTGGTCTTCTTCGCCATCCCGCTGGTCTGGGAGGGCGTCCGGCACCGGCGCGCCAAGGCCCGGGGATAGTCCGGCCCAGACCCAACTCGATGCGGATGGGGCCCAACTCGATTCGGATAGGGCCCAACTCGATGCGGATAGGGCCCAACTCGATGCGGATGGGGCCCAACTCGGGGGTCAGGGGTGAGGGTGCTGGGGGTGGCGACGGTGGAGGCCGCGCTCGACAGCGATCAGGGTGAGCACGCAGGCCACCCCGAGGAGGGCGAGAAGCAGCGGTCCGGCCACCGGCGAGTACGGCGCCACCAGCGCGCCGGCGCCGTGATCGATCCTCTGCTGCCAGGGCCACAGGGCCCGCAACGACCCGATCATCAGCCCGGTCATCACCACCAGGGTGACCCGGCGATGCCGCACCAGCAGCCACCGGAGCACCTGGACGAACGAGACCAGGCCCAGCGCGGCGCCGGCGGCGAAGACGGTCAGGTAGCCGAGGTCGCGCTCAGCGATCGCGGTCAGGGTCGGGGCGTACAGGCCGATCGCGAGCAGGAAGAAGGAGCCGGAGACGCCGGGGATCACCAGCGCACAGATCGCCACCGCGGCGGCGGCCACCAGCAGCACCCGGGAGGGCTCCTCGATCTCCCCGCCGCCAGCCATCCCGATCAGCGTCCAGGCCAGTGCCGCGGCACCGATCACGATCAGCACCTCGACGAGCCGGGATCCCCGCACCCGGGGGCCGGTCAGCATCCCGATCGGCACCAGCACGCTGGCCGCGACCAGCCCGAGGAAGAGCCCGCGGGCGTGCTCGGGGTGCTCGGTGACGAATCCGGAGACCACACCGGCAGCGACCAGGAGCGCCGTACCCATCCCGGCCATCACCGGCAGCACCAGCATCCAGTCGGTACGACGCAACTCGGCCACCCCGCCCCGCAGTCGCCCGTCGGGGTGGCCGAACAGCAGCCGCCGGGCGGCATCGATCAGATGGGAGGCGGAGGCGATCAGCTGCTCGTAGACACCGGTCACCAGCGCGACGGTGCCGCCGGAGACGCCCGGCACCAGTTCCGCGCATCCGATCAGGAACCCGCGGATCAGGTCCAGCGGCAGCAACCGGGCAGGTCGGCGCAGTGCCCGGGCGGGCAGGGGTCGGCTACTCACTACTTGTCCACGGTCTCCACGAGGTGACCGAACGCGATCAGCCGGTCCTTGGTGTGGAACAGCTCCGCACAGGTGGTGAGGGTGATCAACCGCTGTCCGGGCTCCTGTGAGGGCGGTTGCACGCCGCCGGCGCGTGGGTTGGTGGGCACCTCGTCGAGCACCCACACCTGGGTGAAGTCGACCCGGAGGTCGGCGCCGCCGGTGTCCAACACGTAGGTGTGGATCTGATGTCGGGTCTCGATGATCACGTGGTCGCCAGCGACCAGCTCGGGCATCCGTCGCAGCGGCTCACCGTGGGTGATCCGGTGACCGGCGATCGCATAGTTGCCGACCTCGCCGGGCCCGGCAGTCTCCTCGAAGTGGCCGAACCCGGCTGCCAGCACCTCGGGGGTGGTGCCCTCGAGCACCGGCACGGCGTAGTCCTCACCGAACTTCGGGATCCGCACGATCGCCACCCCGGGACCGGACCAGTCCTCCTCGAGCTGGGCGACGATCTCGCGATGCAACCGCTCGGACTGCCAGTTGGTGCCCCACAACTGCCAGGCGATCCACGCCAGGATCGCCAGACCGGTCAGGATCAGTCCGTACCCCAGACGACGGGTCCACCGCCGCAGGAACGACGGCCGGGCGGGACGCGTCGACTCGGTGCGCGTCACCCGCATGGTCTGGGACATGCCCCCCAGTGTCGCATCATCGCCGCGGGCTCGGTAGCGAAGTTGCGTACCGTGGCCCCATGCCTGCTCCCCTCGCCCGCAGACTGGCCGGGATCCCGCCCACCATCTTCACCGAGATGTCCGCCCTGGCCGTGCGGACCGGGTCGGTGAACCTCGGCCAGGGGTTCCCCGATGCCGACGGCCCCACCTCGGTGATCGAGGAGGCGGTGGCGGCGCTGCGCCGCGGCGAGAACCAGTACGCCCCGGGCATCGGCCGCCCCGAACTGCGCCGGGCGATCGCCGACCACCAGTCCCGGCACTACGGCCTGGTCGTGGATCCCGACACCGAGGTGTGCGTCACCACCGGCTGCACCGAGGCCATCGCGGCGGCGATCCTCGGACTCGTCGACCCGGGCGACGAGGTGGTGGCGTTGGAGCCGTTCTATGACTCCTACGCGGCGATGACCACGATGGCCGGCGGCCTGGTGCGGCCGGTGACGTTGCGCGGTCCGGACTTCCGACTCGATCCGGACGAGTTGCGGGCCGCGATCACCCCCCGGACCAAGCTGCTGCTGATCAACACCCCGCACAACCCGACCGGCACCGTGCTCAGCCGCGAGGAGAGCGAGGCGATCGCGGCGGTGGCCGGTGACCATGACCTGCTGGTGGTCACCGACGAGGTGTACGAGCACCTCACCTTCGACGGACGGACACATCTGCCGCTGGCGGCGTTGCCCGGCATGTGGCAGCGCACCCTGACGCTCTCCAGCGTCGGCAAGTCCTTCTCGTTCACCGGCTGGAAGGTGGGCTGGGCGACCGGCCCGGCACCGCTGGTCTCGGCGGTGTTGGCCGCCAAGCAGTGGTTGTCGTTCACCTCTGCGGGGCCGTTGCAGTCAGCGGTGGCCCATGCCCTCAACGCCGAGGACTCCTGGCCGGCGGGGCTGGTCGCCGGCCTGCAGACGGCCCGGGATCGGCTCTGCGACGGGCTGGTCGCGGCCGGAGTGACGGAGCGCGTACGCCGTCCCGAGGGCACCTACTTCGCCGTCACCGACATCGCCGGGCTGGGCTGGCCGGACGGGGACACCTTCTGCCGCGCGCTGCCGGAGTTGGCCTCGGTGGTGGCGATCCCGTTGCAGGGCTTCTACACCGACCCCGCCCGGGGCCGACACCTCGTCCGGTGGGCGTTCTGCAAGGAGCCGGCGGTGATCGAGGAGGGGCTCGCCCGGCTGGCGGCCGCCGAGCTGCGACACCCGGGCGCGGCCTGACCTACTGGGGCGGACCGGGGTAGGCCGCGGTCGCTGCGGCCGGCGTTCGCCGCGCGAACCAGTCCCCGGCACCGCCCACGAAGAGCAGCACCACCACCAGCGCGGCCAATGCCGCGAAGAGGAACGGGACCACGACGAAGAGGCCGGCGATCCCCGACAGCACGGCCGCCACACCGGCCGAGACCGCGAGGAGCATCCGGGCGATGTTGCTGCGCCGCAGCACCAGCACTCCCAGGACCAGACCGATCAGCGACCACACGGCGGCTCCGAGCAGGGCCACCCCGATCACCACCAGCACCTGATCGACGCGCAGGTCGATCCCCGCCTCGCGCATCTCCCGCATCAGCTGCGCCATGTCGGGGTCGGTGCTGATCTCACGCTCGATCTCGGCGTAGAGCGGGCCGCCGGTGGCCATCGCCAACAATCCGAGGGCCACGAAGAAGACCACCGAGATCAGGCAGGAGCCGATGGCGACCCAGGCGGCCGCGGTGACCGTGCCGGGGCGACGGTCGGGGTCGGCGGGCACCTGGCCCCCGACTGCGTAGGGCGCGGTGGGCGGCAGGGGTTCGCTCTGGTGCGGCGGCGGAGGGTAGGCGCCGTACGGCGGCGGCTGCTGGCCGCTCTGGTGCGGTGGCGGCGGGGATGCCCCGTACGGCGGCGGCTGCTGGTCGCTCATGGCGCCATTGAAGCACTGACGCGGGCAGGGCGGACGATCATCCGGCGTACCAGGCACGCACGTCGGAGCGGAGCAGCAGCACCACCGTGGCCACGCAGGCCAGGGCGGGAAGCAGCGACACCGGGCTGCTGACCACCAGCACCAGCGAGAGGAGCCCGGCACAGACGGCCGAGACGATCAGCAGGATCTGACCCCACCGGAGCCGGCGGAACGCCGCCACCGCCGCCAGTGCCGCCACCAGAGACCAGGAGCCGACGATAATCACCATCGCCACGACACCGATGGTCAACGCCGTCGCGTCCAGCCCGACGTCGGCGAACTGAGGGTTCTGCCGCAGCGCCTCCTCGAGGAGTTCATCGGCCGCGACCAGCACTCCGACAAGGCTGATCAAGGTGCCGATCAGGACGATCCCGCAGGTGATCCAGGTGATCAGGCAGGCGGCCAGCACTGGGCCGGGCCGGGCCGAGGGGCGGGGCACACCCGAGGCCGTCGGGGCGGGCGGCGCGGCCACAGCACCGGGGGGCCACGCGGTGTCCGTCCACGGCGGCGGGGTGTTCGGCAGGCCGGGCGCGGTCTCCGGAGCTGCCGGAGCTGCCGGGTCGTCCGTGGAGCCGGTCGCCCGGGATCCACTGTCGCCGAAACCTTGCCACGGCCGGCCCGTCTCCGGGGTGCCCGGCCGGACCGAGGGCAGTTCCGGGTCGGCGTGAGAGCCGGGGGGCGGCTCGGCGGAGTCACCCGGCTCAGCGGCGCGGGGCCGCTTCCGCTGCGGGATCGGCTCACCGTTGAACCAGGCCCGTGCCGGTTGGATCCAGAGCAGCACCGCCGCTGCAGCCACCACCGAGGACATGAAGCCCCCGGTGGCCAGGCCGCTGACGAAGAGCGGCGTCGCGAGCACGCTGAGTCCGATCCGGGCGCCACGGTCGCCGCGCAGCACCATGAACCCCAGGACCCCGCTGGCGGTCGCACACGCGGCCGCCACCATCGCCGAGATCCGCAGCCATTCCAGCGCCTGAGGCACGGTGAGACCCAGCCCGGAGCCCGGCGGCTCGGCCAGGAACGTCTGCACGGCCTCCCTGGTCTCCAGGGTTCGCAGGCCACCGATCACGTCGAAGGCGGACAGGACCACGAACGCCGAGCCGACCATGATCAGCCAGCCGACCATGGTCACCTGCGGTGGACGGGCGGGCGCTTTCTGGGTCACCCGCCCATTCCATCACGCAGCCGGTGAGGCCCCGGGCCGCGGGTCAGCGCGTGCTCAGCACCAGTTCCCCGGAGCCGTCGACGTGATCGACCAGCACGGTGTCCCCGTCGGCGATCTCGGCGCCGATCAGCATCCGCGCCAGCGGGTCACCGATGGCGGTCTGGATCAGCCGCCGCAGCGGTCGCGCGCCGTAGGCCGGGTCGAAGCCACTCTCGGCCAGCCAGGTGCGCGCGGCCTCGGTCACGTCGATGTCGATCCGCCGGCCGGCCAGCCGCTTCTCCAGCAGCGCGAGTTGCAGGCCGACGATGTGCGCGAGCTCCTCGCGGGTCAGCGCGTCGAAGACCACGATCTCGTCGAGCCGGTTGAGGAACTCCGGCTTGAACGACGTCCGCACCACGCTCATCACCGAACTGCGCTTCGCCTCCGGGTCCAGGGTCGGGTCGACGAGGAACTGCGAGCCCAGGTTGCTGGTCAGGATGAGCAGCGTGTTCCGGAAGTCCACCGTGCGGCCCTGGCCGTCGGTGAGACGGCCGTCGTCGAGGACCTGCAACAGGATGTCGAAGACCTCGGGGTGCGCCTTCTCCACCTCGTCCAGCAGCACCACCGAGTAGGGGCGACGGCGGACCGCTTCGGTGAGTTGGCCGCCCTCGTCGTAACCGACATAGCCCGGAGGGGCACCGACCAGCCGGGCCACCGAGTGCTTCTCGGAGTACTCACTCATGTCGATCCGGATGATCGCCCGGTCGTCGTCGAAGAGGAAGTCGGCCAGCGCCTTGGCCAGCTCGGTCTTGCCGACGCCGGTGGGGCCCAGGAAGAGGAAGGAGCCGGTGGGTCGGTTCGGGTCGCTGATACCGGCACGGGAGCGGCGTACGGCGTCGCTCACCGCGGTCACCGCGGCGCGCTGACCGATCAGCCGGCCGCCGATCACCGACTCCATCTCGAGCAATTTCGCGGTGTCGCCCTGCAGCAGCTTCCCGGTCGGGATGCCGGTCCAGGCCTCGACGACGTCGGCGATCTGCTCGGGCCCGACCTCCTCGCCGACCAGCGGCTCGGTCTCGGAGCGTTCGACGTCGACGGCAGCGCTGATCTTGCGCTCCAGCGTCGGGATGGACTCGTAGTTGATCTTGCTGGCCGCCTCGAGATTGCCCTCGCGCAGGAGCCGCTCGGCCTCGATCCGCAGTTGGTCGAGCTGTCGGCGGAGTTCGCCCTCACCTTCGAGGGACTCCTTCTCCGCCTCCCAGCGAGCCTCCAGGGCCCGGAGCTCCTCCTCCCGGTCGGCGAGGTCGGCGAGCAGCGCGTCCAGGCGCTCGGCGGAGGCCTCGTCGGACTCCTTCTCCAACGCGAACTGCTCCATCTTGAGCCGGTCCACTGCGCGACGGAGCTGGTCGATCTCCTCCGGCGACGACTCGATCTCCATCCGCAGCCGGCTGGCGGCCTCGTCGATCAGGTCGATCGCCTTGTCCGGCAGTTGCCGGCCGGTGATGTAACGGTCGGAGAGGGTGGCTGCAGCCACCAGGGCGGCGTCGGTGATCCGCACCCCGTGGTGGGCCTCGTACTTCTCCTGGATGCCCCGCAGGATCTGCACGGTGTCCTCGACGCTGGGCTCCCCCACGAACACCTGCTGGAACCTGCGCTCCAGGGCGGGGTCCTTCTCGACCCGCTCCCGGTACTCGTCCAGGGTGGTGGCGCCGATCATGTGCAGTTCCCCGCGGGCGAGCATCGGCTTGAGCATGTTGCCGGCATCCATCGCGGAGTCGCCGCCGGCCCCGGCGCCGACCACGGTGTGCAGTTCGTCGATGAAGGTGATCACCTGACCGCCGGCATCCTTGATCTCCTCCAGCACCGCCTTGAGTCGCTCCTCGAACTCGCCGCGGTACTTGGCCCCGGCGACCATCGCGGCCAGGTCGAGGCTGAGTACTCGCCGCCCCTTGAGTGAGTCGGGCACGTCTCCGGCCACGACCCGCTGGGCCAGCCCCTCGACGACGGCGGTCTTGCCGACGCCCGGCTCACCGATGAGCACCGGGTTGTTCTTGGTGCGCCGCGAGAGCACCTGGATCACCCGCCGAATCTCGGAGTCGCGGCCGATCACCGGATCGAGTCTGCCCTCTTCGGCGAGGCCGGTCAGGTCCACCGAGTACTTCTCCAACGACTCGTACGTCGACTCCGCGTCCTGGCTGGTCACCCTGCGGTTGCCCCGGACCGCGCTCAGCGACTCGCGCAGCCCGGCCTCGGTGAGACCGGCGTCGGTGAGCGCCTTGGCGGCCGGGCTCTCCACCCCGGCGATCGCGACCAGCAGGTGCTCGCTGGCGACGTAGTCGTCCTTCATCGATTCGGCCAACTGCAGCGCCGCGGCGAGGACCCGGGTCAGGGCCGGGGACGCGCCGGGCTGCTGGACCGTGGAGCCGGTGGCGCTGGGCAGCGCAGCAACAGCCTGCTGGGCGCGGGCGGCGATCGCGTCCGCGTCGGCGCCGCTACGGGTGAGCAGGGTCCGGGCCACCCCGTCGGCGTCGCGGAGCAGAGCGGCCAGCAGGTGTGCCGGCTCGGTGGCGGTGTGGCCGCCGGTGGTGGCGGCGATCTGTGCGGTCTCGATGGCCTCACGGGCCCGGGTGGTGAACTTCTCTGCTCCGAACGTGCTCAACGTCGCCCTCCTCCGGCGGAACTTGCCTTGATCAGATCCCGGGGCACCATGGTGGCCCGCACTGACACAACACGCCAGAAGTTGAGTCCATTCCACTCAACTTTGAGTCACGGGGTCGGAGCTTCGTCCCCGTCATTGTCGGGACGTGGCGCGTGGGCCGGCAGCGCCTCGGGGACCGTCTGCTCGTCGATGAGGCAGATCCGGCAGAAGTCCTCGCCGAAGGAGGTGAGGTGGATGCTGCGCCGCACCACCCGCGCGAAGCGTACCGAGTGCATCGCCTCCAGCACGTCCGGCTGGGCCTCGACGACCTGGTACTCCAACCCGTCACGCAGCGCCTCACTGGAGAACCAGATCAGGCCGAGCCGGAACAGGTTGTTGAGGTAGGCGGGCACCCGGTCCAGGTAGCGCACCCCGGCCCGCGGGCCGATCATGTTCAGTCCGGGTGCGATCAACTCGGAGGAGACCATGCCGACCGGGCCACCGGTGCGCACGTCGACACTGGGTTGCGGGCCACTGCGGATCAACAGCACCAGGATCCGCGCCTCGTCCGGGGCCAACTCCCCCAGGATCCGTTCGTACGCCGGGTGCGCGACGTCGGTGTTCCACACGTCACGGGAGCGGTTGAGCAGGTCCTCGCCGCGCTGCCTCAGTGACGCCGTGGGAGCGACCTGCTGGTAGCGCGGGGTCTTGGCGTCACCGGTGCCGTTGCCGACGACCGCGCCCAGCGACACCGCCGTGTCCATCAGCGCCTTGGGCAGCGGCACTCCGCGGGTCACCGATCGGGCCAGTTCACCGACCACGCCTGCCGCCTTGGCGGCGTCACCGACGAGATCTCCTGCCTTGCTCGGATGGGTGGCCACGTCGACCACGCGCCGCCCCAGCCGGAGAGACGACACCAGGCCCCACTCGGCCGTGTGCAACCAACTGCCGGCAGCGATCCGGACCAGGCCCGGAAGGTTCTCGCGGAGGTCCTCGACCCGGCCGGAGCCGCGCACCTCCAGGCCACCGTCGCTCGACTCGTCGGTCATCCGAAACCTCCCAGGATGAAGATGGCGTAGTGGAGGAACCCTCCCGCGGCGCCCATGATCGCGCCGTGAGCGTAGAGCATCCACTCATCCTCCTTGATGGCGGATCTCATCATCTCGACGAAGTCCTCGGGAGGGAGTTCCTTGGTGCGGGCGGCCACCAGGGTGCGGATCTTGTCGCCCTGGGCCCGGCTGAACTCGGCGTCCTTGAACGGCGTGAGCGTGAGACCGACACCCGCCTCGGAGAAGGAGTCCCGGATCCCGTCGAAGCGCCGGGATCCCACCGCGATCCGCACTGCGGTCCGGGCCGGGCCGGCGGCGTCCTCGATCGCAGGCTTCAGTGCCTCGGCGAGCATCCGGCGGGTCCGGTCGCCACGAGGCCCGTCCAGCAGGAAGTCGCCGATCCGCTCCAGGGTGATGACGTCGTCGGCGATGATGCTGGCGTAGACGTCGGCGGCCTGCTCCTGCCGCTTGAGGAAGAGGCCCTGCAGGGTGTAGGGGCCGATCTTGCGTGGCTGCACCGGCTCGAAGATCAGCCACATGCCGAGCAGGTTGGTGATCCAGCCGACGGCGATGCCGAAGGTCGGCAGCACCCACCACTGGCTGTGGAAGGCGTGGTCGATGAAGGCCACCGGGACGCCCAGCAGGAATCCGAAGATGAAGCCGAAGAGGACCATCAGGTTCAGTTCGCGCTGGCCGACGTCGCGGAACACCCGCACCACCAGTTCCGGGTTCTTCCGGAAGTGGTCGATGACCATGATCTTGGGGTCCAGGAGTTGATCGATGTGGATCCCGATCTCCTTGGTCACCTTGCCGACCAGGCGGGGCAACTGGCGCTGCACCCGGTCGATGATCGCCTCCCGCACCGGCAGCGGCAGGTCGGCCCAGAGCTGCGGGTGCTCCCGCCGCATCACCTCGTCGACGAGGTTCGGGATCTCGGGCCGGAAGGTGGCCACGATGTGCTCGGCGATCTTGTCCGGCTCCAACTGCTGGTAGAACTCAGCCGGCGTACCGAGCTTGGCGATCGCCTTGTCGACGGCGATCGAGCCCATCTTGGCGGCCCGGGCGGGGATGATGCCCTGCCAGCCGAGGCCACCCTCGGTCCAGCCGGGGACCTCCTGCAGTTTTCGGGGCAGGATGGAGGCGACCTCGCGCAGACCGGGGACGTTGAAACCGTAGAACTTGATCGGCGAGAAGAGCATCCACAGGCCGGTCCAGTTGATCAGCCAGCCGATGACGCCCGTGAAGATGGGAATCGTCCCGAAGTGGAGCCAGTTCACGTCTGACATCCACTCGACGAACCATTCGAGCGTTGGACTCACCGCCTCATCGTCTCACCGTCGCAGGTGACGGTTGTCTCATCGCTCCCCCGCTGAGGGTACCTGTAACTCGCGTTTACGCACACCGTCCCACGAGACGAGATGCTCACCGACATGGCCGTCGGTCGAGGGTCGGCATCAGCGACAGGTGGCGCAGTCGCAGACCCTGGTCGAGCACCAACCCGTAGGCCGCACCGTCCAGGCCGGCGATCCGCACCGACGCCGGTCCCGGCGCCGAACGCACCGCCATCGCGCCCGGGCTCGGATCCGAGAGCGACGCGCCCACGGTCACACCGGCCAGCGTCACCTCGTCGATCTCGGTGGCTCCGGCAGCCAGGGTGACGACGCCCAACCGGACCGGCGCCGCGCTGCGGATCCGTAGCCCGGCCCGACCCAACCCGGGCACTGTCAGGCCCGGGGTCAGACACAGGTCATCGAGGCGGCCGTGCTCCATCCGGATCGCCGCCACCGCCTCGGTGGCCGCCGGGGACAGCCCGGTCACCGAGCCGGCGCTCCCGGAGGCGACCTGGATCCGGTCCGCGACCGCGGCGCTACTGGAGACCGGGAACGGTTCGGCGGCGGCGAACGAGACCGGGACGAGGCCGAGCACCACAGCCCCGGCCATCGCCAGGCAGCCGGTCAGACAACTGCCGGTCCAGACCACGAAGCGTCGCACCGCCATCCCTCGGCGGCGACTCATCGAGGCAGGTCCCAGCGTTGCACCGTCTTGCCCGCATCGCAGGCTCGCAGCGTCAACCCGGTCCCGTTCGTCGTACTCCCCTCGATGCAGAGTCCTGAAGCGGTGTTGCGGATCTGGGTCTGGGTGAGGTCGGCGTCGTAGGTCCACTTCTGCCGGGCATCCAGGCCGGAGTCACAGGTGCGGCTGCGCACCGGGGACCCGGCGGTGGTGCCGTCGGCGGTGAGGCACTTGGTGCCCAGCATCGAGAGCTTGGTGCTGGTCTCGACATAGAAGTCCTGGTTGACCTGGTTGTTGCAGTTCCAGACGACCACGGCGGTGCCGTCGGCGAGGTTGCCGCCGGACACGTCCATACACCGACCCGCTCCCTTGATCGGCGCCAACGGCCACGAGGTGGCGGTCCCCTGCGACGGGCAGGAGACGGTCCCGGAACGGACCTCGATGTGCAGGTCGTCGAGGCGGAGCAGGTCCTCCACGACGATCACGTAGCCCGACGCCTGGCGGACGTCCTTGAGTTTCGCGTACGACGCCTGGATGCCGAACCGGTGCGCCCCCGCGTCGGCCGCGAGCGGGTTCACCACCGGATTGCCCTGCTCGTCCACGATCGTGGTGACCCCCTCAGCGGTGGTGTTGATGTGCACGTTGCCGTCGAGTTCGAAGCCGCCGACCTGCGCCTGGGTCAGGTCGATCACCATGTTCTTCGCGGTGATGTCCCAGGTGGCCAGGCGATCTGCGCCCGAATCCCCCGCGGTGAGCAGCACGGTGTAGCTCTGGGCCACCCCACCCAGCCGCAGCGTCTGCGGCGCGGCCAGGCAGAGCTGATTGATCCTGCCGTCGGCCAGTCCCAGCCGGAACACCTTCTCCGACCGGAGCGTGCAGTTGTTCCCGTCGACGTCGCAGTCGTTGCGCTGCACGGTGACCACGCCCAAGCCGGCCTCACGGGCGAACAACCCGGCCACGGCGAGGTCGACCTTCGTGCCCTGCACCACCAGTTGGGTGAGCGAGTTGCCGTGCGCCAGGGTCAGCCCGAGCGCCAGCGACGCCACCACCGCCGGCAGGCTGACCAGCAGCGCCCGCCGCCACCGGGTGCGCGCGCGACGAATCGGCGCCGCTGTCACGGGGTCACCGACATGTGCATCTGGCGCAGGTCCACCGGCGCCCGGTTGCTGCCCGACGTGGACTCGGCGCGGTAACTGTGCACGACGTACGCGGTGATGGTGGTGTTGCAGATCTCCGACGCGCTGACCCAGTTCCACGTGGAGGCGAACGAGTAGTTGAGCAGCGAGCAGTAGCCGAAGAAGAGGTGCAGCCGGTCCACGCTGCCGTACATCGTCGAGTAGACGCCCTGCGAGCCCACCTTCGTGTTCGGGTCACCCGAGGTGATGGTGAGCCGGTAGTCCCGGCTGGCGTGGGTGTCGGAGAGCCGGAAGTTGTTGGTCGGATAGCTGCCGTGACTGCGGATGCCGAGATCCCGGAACGTGTAGACGCCGACGTTGCGGGTGCTGCCGTCGGCGACGGTGAGCGTGGCCGTGCCCTCGTAGCGCAGCCCGTCGAAGTAGCCGCGCTCGATCCGGATGGTCACCGGCGCCGGGGAGACGCACACGTTCAGCGGGGCCCGGCCCTGGGAACTGTTGCCGCTGGTGGTGTCCTTGACACAGAGCGGATTGGCGTCGGCGCGGCCCTGCTCGGCGCCCGGTGCCACCAGGAACGCGGTGACGGCGGCAGCCAGCACCGCCACCACGGTCAACCGGACCCAGACGCCCGGGCGGGACGGCTCAGTCATCGGCCACCCCCGCCGGAGCCCAGGCCAGCACCATCGCGCCGCCCAGGATGCCGAAGGCAGTGCCCAGACCGAGTGCTCCCAGGTTGGAGCCCAACAGCGCACACACCGCGACGAACATGCCGAGCCCTCCCCACGCGTGCCGGTAGTAGGGCACCACCCAGGCCAGCAGGCCCAGCAGGATCAGCAGTCCGCCGAAGCCGACTCCGAGGCTCCGCCCAGGGGTCCCCGTCACCACCACCGCCACCGGCAGCACGGACGTCCTGGCCACCAGGACCCCGGCCAGGATCAGCCACGTTCCGCCCCAGAACGGTCGGCGTTGACGCCAGCGGGCGAAACTCCACAGCCCCCGCGGCGACCGGGCGAGAACAGCGGTCATCGGATCGACTCCCCGACCTTGGCCCGTCGGCCGCGTGCCACACCCTTCTCGCGCTTCTCGCGCTTCTCGCCCCAGCCCCACACCATCGAGCCGCCCAGCACACCGAGCACCGAGCCGACCAGGAACCCGCCGAGGTTGGCGGCGACGAACGCCGCGAGTGCGGCCAGCACGCCCAGCAGTCCGAGCATCGTGGAGTTGTGCGGGCTGGTCCACGCCATCAGGCCGAAGAGCAGCATGCTGCCCCCGAGGATGTAGCCGGAGGTACCGCCCCAGCCGAGGCCCAGAGCGGTCGCCAGGGGTGCGCCGGCGAAGTGGATGACCACGTATCCGGCGAGCATCAGCCACAGCCCGCCCCAGAACGGTCGGGTACGACGGAACGCGGCGAAGAGCCGCCACGCAGCCGTGAGGCGGGCGCGGCAGCGGTCACTGTGACTCAGCACGGTTGTCGACATCACGGCTCGCAGTGTCCGGCCGCCTTCGACGCCGCCCCGTTGACAACCCGGATCCGCAGCCCCGGCAGATTGATGCTGCCACGCAGGTCGATCCCGTAGGACTGGGCGTCCAGGTCGGCGATGTCCATCAGCCGCGCCTGCAGGCCGAACGCACCCGGCGTACCCCGATGGGTGTCGATGTCGTCCATGGTCAGGGTGCCGGCGTCCTGTCCCAGCGTCATCTGGGCGATGTTCTGCCCCTGGCCGGCGAGAGAGTCGCTGGCGATGTAGAGCTCGTTGGCACTGATCAGTTCGCCGGCACCGCTGGTCGGGTTGCCGTCCACGACCTCACCACCGGTGATCACCAGGGACACGGTGCCCAGCGGGGCCGGGAGGTCCTGGTGCGCGATGGCGCAGAGGCCGTAGAGATCGGCGGTCTTGAACCCGACCTGAGCCATCGCACGACTGCCGTCCTGGGTGCTCTGCGCGCTCAGGTAGCCCGCGGCGTACTCGCCGACGACACGGTCGGTGTAGATCTTGTAGGACTGGTTCGCCGAGGTGAAGTCGACGGCCATCACGTTGCCCGATACCAGACCGAACATCGCGCCGAGGGCGACGAAGCCGCCGCCGACCATGCCCCAGCTGCGCCGCCGGGTGCCGTATCTGGATTCCCTGCTCCGCGCGGTGACCGATTCGAGGCGCTCGGCCACCTGGCGTCGCCAGCCGGCGGCTGGATCCGTCCAGGAGCGCCGACGTGACCCGGTCATGGAGCCCTCCGCGCGGTACGCCGCTCGGCACGTCGCTCGGCGCGGAGCCGGCGGCGCTCGGCGAAGGCGGCCAGTTGTTCATCGGTGTACGGCGTCCACGCGAAGATGAGCCCGCTGCCGATGATGCCCAGCAGCATCCCGATCAGCCAGCCGCCCAAGTTGGCCATCGGCAGTGAGAGCACCGAGAATCCGGCGGCCATCAGGGCCGGGAAGTGGCGCTGGGCCGGCATCACGAGTGCCACACAGGCGGCGACGATCATGCCGCCGCCGAGGATGTAGACGGCGCCGCCGCGGGCGCCGAGATGCACCAGGAACTCGAACGAGCCCCCCAGCACCGGTTTGAGCACGAACCAGCCGCCGAGGGCGAGCAGCAGGCAGCCCCAGAAGGGGCGGGTCCGGTAGAACCGGTAGAGCGGGTACAGCAGCGTCCGGGCCGGAGCGGCCGCTGCCCTGGTGGCGACGGGAACGTCGATCATGGTCTCTTCACCTCACATGTCGGACGGTGGGAGCGGGGCACCAGCCCCGCCCCCACCGGACGGATCAGGAGCAGGACGCGGTGCCGAGCACCGGTGCGATCTGCAGATCCGCAAGGGTCAGACCGTTGGCGAGCGTCAGGCCGTAGGCGGTGGCCTCAAGGCCAGCTAGCGACACTGCGCCGTCGGACTGCATACCGAAACCGCCGGGGTTCGCCGAGGTCGAGCTCTGGTGATCGAGCTCGTTCTCCGCGATGCCGATCTCGGTGTAGGGCAGCGTGGCCGTGTCGGCGGTGACCGAATCGGCACTGATGTCCAGGTCGCCCACCGACACGTTCGACGGCGAGGCGATCGTCAATCCGATGTTGCCGATGATGGTGTCCTGGTTGGCGGCCAGGCAGAGCCCGTTGAGCGAGCCGCCCTTCAGGGTCACCATCGCCGACTTCTTGCTGGTCGGACTGACGTCGGCGTTGCTGGTGGCCGTAGTGGCCGCCCGCATCGACAACTCCAGGCCAGTTCCGGCTGCTGCCGGGCTGGCCACCTGGAACGGCTCGGCCGACGACAACGATGCCGAGACCGACCCCTGCACGATCGCCAGGCCGAGGCCCAGCGATGCGGCGGTGGCGGGCACGGTCACTGCCGCGAACCGTCCGAGCCGAGTACGGCCCATTCCCTTTTCCTTCATGTTCCCTCCCAATGGTTGCGCCCCACACGATGCGGGGTCGCGGACCCCACTCCCGCAGACGGCACCCGAAGGCTCCCGATGCGAGGCAGGCGCCACACCCTTCGAGCGCTCCCTGCCCTGCGGGCGGCCCCTCCCAGAACCGGCCCCGCGGATGTGGCGTGAGGCACACTAACCGAGCATGATCGGAATGTCGACACCCTTGGGAGATGGTCAAAGTCGTGGACATAGTCAGCGAAGTGTCAAACGAGTCGGGGGGTGTCCGACTGCGCCTGCTGGGGTGGATCCTGGTGGCCGCCTGCCTCATCGGGATCCTGATCCCAGTGGCCGCGCTGACCTTCTCGGTGCGGGTCACCGGACTCAGCATGTCGCCGACCCTGGCCCCCGATGACCGGTTGCTGATGAACGTGCTGGCCCGGGACCGGGTGCAGCGGTTCGACCTGGTGCACGTGCAGTTCGGCAACGGTCGATCGATGGTCAAGCGGGTCATCGGGATGCCCGGCGACTCAGTGATCGTCCGCATCAATGCAGGCGTTCCGGTGGTCCGGGTCACCCCGGCCGGCGCCGATCGGGCGAGGGTGGTGGACAACCCGGCGTGGACCGACCAGCCCGGCGACAACCCTCGTCCCTGCTGCGGCCCGGACGGCCTGATCAGCGGCGAACCGATGAGGGTGACGATCCCGGACGGCCACTACTGGGTGGTGGGCGACAACTGGGGTGGGTCCGACGACTCCAGGGACTACGGATTCATCACCGAGGCCGAGATCGCGGCGACGCTGAACGTGCGACTGCTCCCGTGGAGCGGCTTCGGCCGGATCGACAACTCGGTGTCACTGCGCTGATTCGACCGACGAGATCGGGGACCTTCGACTGCCCAGATCGGGACTCTCGACTGCCCAGAAGTGACACCTGGAGCGACCATTTGTGACACTTCGCGCGGCCAGATGTGAGACTTCGTCAGTCGGGGAGGACGCAGGGGTCGGCATGGGTGGCGCAGTAGGTGACCTTGCGGACCCAGTCGTCAACGGCGTCTGTGTGGTCCTGCTCCCCGGGGCTGTAGTAGGCCACGAAACTGCCGGTCCACCAGGTACGCCGCCCCTCCTCCACCGTCGCATCGATGAAGACGACCGGGTCGTTGACCAGCCAGGTGCGGGCACTGGTGGCCAGGCTGAACCAGATCACGTGCAGCGAGCCGTGCTCGCCGGCGGCCTCAGGGTCGAGCACGTTGCTGAGCACCCCCAGGGTCCGCCAGGTCTCGGGGTCGGCGAGCACCGCCCGGGCCGACAACTCCTCCCGGTGCTCGCGCAGCGACTCGCCGCCATAGAACGCGTCCAGGTCCTGGAAGAGCCGGAGCGACCAGTCCACGCCGCTGTCCGTCTCCAGCCGCTCGATCATCCGCTCCGGTCGCGCGGTCACCGGTCGGGAGCGATCCACCACCGTCACATAGTCCAGCGGGTCGCCGACGACCCGCAGCGAACCACTCAGCTGGCCGAACCCGATGGTGCCCACGATCCCGACGAGAGCTCCGACCACGAAGGCCACCGGCACCTGCCACCTGCGTTGCATGCCGCGGAGCCTACGTGCCGTCCCGTCAGCCCTGAACCACCAACACGGCGCCGGCCGCCACCTGATCGATCAGCGGATCCTCGTCCAGGTCACTGGGCGAGAGCAGTTGACTCAACGTCCACCGGATCACGATCTCGCTGACCGCCTCGAGTCGTGCCGGGTCGAGTTCGGGCCACCGGTTCAAGTACTCCTGGACCAGGACTCGGCGTACCGAAGCGAGGATCTCGGTGCTGTGCACGGTGAGCAGGGGCAGCAGCGTCTCGTCACTGCCCCGCCTGGCGGCCGCGAGCGAGCGACTCACCACCGGGTTGGCGCGCGCCTGCTCGAGCAGCCAGCGCAGCGAGTCCCGGACCGCCCCGGGCAGGTCCGCCGCCTCGGCGGTGCAGGCGACCAGGCCGCGACTGACATGCTGCATCTCCCGCGCCATCAACGCCGCCGCCAACTGGGGCTTGGCACCGAACTCGTTGTAGATCGTCTGCCGGGCCACCCCCACCTCCTCGGCAAGGTCGGCCACCCGGACCTCGGACCAGTCCACCTCGGCGGCACGCCGCCAGGCCGCGTCCAGGATCGCCTCCCGGCGCAGCTCCTGCATCCGTCCGCTGAACCGGGAGCCCTGCTCAGCGGCCACGGCGCCACACCACCAGGGATTGGCCGGGCACGTCGCCCGGCAGCGCGGGGAGTCTGCTGGGCTGGGTGACCGGCGGTCTGCGGGCGAGGCTCTGCCGCAGCGCCTCGCGGGTGGCCATCACCTCCTCGGCCAGGGCCGAGTTCTGGGCCCGGAGCCGCTCCACCTCACGCTCCAGGTCGAGGATCCGGCGCACCCCCTCCAGGCCGATACCGCTGGCGGTGAGCTCGGCGATGGTGCGGAGTCGTTCGATGTCACGCAACGAGTAGCGCCGACCACCGCCCCCGGTGCGACCCGGGGCGACCAGACCCATCCGCTCGTACGACCGCAGTGTCTGCGGATGCAGCCCGGTGAGCTCGGCCGCGACGCTGATCACGTAGACAGCAGCGTCGGCGCCCGGGACGGCGTTCATCACGCCTCCTCGAACATCGCGCTGCGCAGCGGCGCGTCCACGGTGGCGGCCCGGTAGGCCTCCACCGCCTGCCGCGCCTCCTTGTCGACCGTGGCCGGCACGTGCACCTCGACCGTGACCAGCAGGTCGCCGCGGCTGCCGTCACGCCGGGTCGCCCCCTTGCCGCGCACCCGGAAGGTGCGGCCGGTCGGTGTCCCCGGCGGGATCTTCAACGTCACCGCGGCACCGCCCCGGACAGGGATCCGCACCTCACCCCCGAGCACCGCCTCGTCGAACGAGATCGGCACCTGCAGGGTGAGGTTGTCCCCGGAGCGGCCGTAGAGACGATGGGCAGCGACCTTGACGGTCACGTACAGATCCCCCGGAGGGCCTCCATGCTCGCCGGAGCCACCCTTGCCGCGCAGCCGGATCCGCTGCCCGTCCTTGACACCGGCCGGGATCCTGGCCTGGACCTTGCGGTCCGAACGACCCCGGCCGCTGCCCAAGCAGGTGGGGCACGGCTCGTCGTAGACGAGTTGACGGCCGCCACAGGAGGGGCAGGTCTCGTTCAGGTTGAACGCGCCGCCCATCGAGGCGACCACGAAGCCGGCACCGTCACACTCGGCACAGACCCTCGGCCTGGTGCCCGGCTTCCCACCGGTGCCCGCGCAGGTGCTGCACGGGGCATCACTGCTCAACGCCAGCGAGACGGTGACCCCGTCCAGCGCCTCGTCGAATCCGATGGTGGCCGTGGTCTCGACGTCCTGCCCCCGCTGCGGCCGGACACTGCGCTGCTGCTGCCGACCGCCCCGGAAGATGTCACCGAAGACATCGCCGAGGCCGCCGGAACTGCGCTGCCCGAAGAGGTCCGACAGATCGAAGCCGGCACCACCGGCGCCGTAGCCGTGTGGCATCGACCTGATCTCGTCGTACCGCTTCCGCTTCTCCGCATCACCGACCACGTCGTAGGCCGCGGCGACCTCCTTGAAGCGTTCGTGCTTCGCACTGTCGTCGGGATTGGAGTCGGGGTGGTTGGCACGGGCGAGCTTGCGGTAGGCCTTCTTGATCTGGTCCGCGGTGGCATCCTTGGACACCCCGAGGACCTTGTAGAAGTCCTTGCCGATCCAGTCCGCGTCGCTCATCTCGCACCTCCTCTGCGGTCAGTCACTCCAGATTGTCGTCGGCCGGGTCCGGCTGCGGCGGTGTCTCCGCCGGCGGGTCGACCACCAGCACCTGCGCGGCGCGGACCACCCGATCACCGATCCGGTAGCCGGCCTTGGGCACTACCTTGCAGGTGGTGACCGCGACCTCGGGATCCTCCCCCAGGTGGGAGAGGGCCTCGTGCAGTTGCGGGTCGAACGCGTCACCGGGGGTGCCGAAGCGGGTCAGCCCGAGTTGGCTCACCACCCGCTCCAACTGCTCGGCGACGGCCTTGAAGCCGCCGTCGAGCTCACCGTGCTCCCGGGCCCGGTCGATGGTGTCCAGCACCTCCACGATCGGCGCCAACGCCTGATAGCTGGCGTTCTCCCGGATCAGTTCCCGGTCCCGGTCGACCCGGCGCTTGTAGTTGAGGTACTCGGCCTGGAGCCGCTGCAGGTCCGAGGTGCGCTCGACCAACTCCGCGCGGAGTTGGTCGAGCTCGTCGGCCGCGGAATCCTCGCCGGGAAGGTCCTCGCCCTCGGCCAGCGGGGCGCCCTCCTCGACCATCTCCTGTTCCGCAGCCTGCACCTCGGGGTCGTCACGGTCACCGGGGTGAGCGGTCACTTGTCGTCACCCTCGGCAGGCTCGTCCACGATCTCGGCGTCCACGACGTCGTCGTCGGCCGAGCCGGTGGAGGAGTCCTGCTCACCGGCGGCCGCGGTGTCGGCCTCGGCCGCGGCGTACATCGCGGCGCCCATCTTCTGACTGGACTCACCGAGCTTGGCGATACCGGCGTTGAGCTCGTCGGCGCTGGCCTCCTCGTTGGCCAGGGTGGCCTTGAGCGCCTCCACGTCGGCGTTGACCTCGGACTTGACGTCGTCGGGGACCTTGTCGCCGTTCTCCTCGAGGAACTTCTCGGTGGTGTAGACCAGCGAGTCGGCCTGGTTGCGCGACTCCACGGCCGCGCGACGGTTGGCGTCCTCCTCGGCGTACTGCTCGGCCTCCTTGACCATCCGGTCGATCTCGTCCTTGGACAGCGCCGAGCCGCCGGAGATGGTCATCGACTGCTCCTTGCCCGAGGCCTGGTCCTTCGCGGTCACGTGCACGATGCCGTTGGCGTCGATGTCGAAGGTGACCTCGATCTTGGGCACACCGCGCGGCGCCGGCGGCAGACCGGTCAGCTCGAAGTTGCCGAGGGGCTGGTTCTGGGCCCACATCTGCCGCTCGCCCTGAGCGACCTTGATCTCCACCGACGGCTGGTTGTCGTCGGCGGTGGTGAAGATCTCCGACCGCTTGGTGGGGATGGTGGTGTTGCGCTCGATCAGGGTGGTCATCACGCCGCCCTTGGTCTCGATGCCGAGGCTGAGCGGGGTGACGTCGAGGAGCAGCACGTCCTTGACCTCGCCCTTGAGTACGCCGGCCTGCAGCGCGGCGCCGACCGCGACGACCTCGTCGGGGTTGACGCCCTTGTTGGGCTGCTTGCCGCCGAGCAGGTCGGTGACGACCTGGGTGACCGCGGGCATCCGGGTGGAGCCGCCGACCAGCACCACGTGGTCGATGTTGGCGATCGCGACGCCGCCATCCTTGAGCACCTGCTGGAAGGGCTTCTTGGTGCGCTCGAGCAGGTCGGCGGTGATCTTCTGGAACTCGGCGCGGGTCAGCTTCTCCTCGAAGTGCAGCGGGCCGGTCTCACCGTGGGTGATGTAGGGCAGGTGGATCGTGGTCTCGCTGGAGGAGGAGAGCTCGATCTTCGCCTTCTCCGCGGCCTCCTGCAGACGCTGCTTGGCGATCTTGTCGGCGCCGAGGTCGACGTTGTTGGCGGCCTTGAACTTGTCCACCATCCACTCCACGACCCGGTTGTCCCAGTCGTCGCCACCGAGGTGGTTGTCACCGGAGGTGGCCTTCACCTCGACGACACCCTCGCCGATCTCCAGCAGCGACACGTCGAAGGTGCCGCCCCCGAGGTCGAAGACCAGGATGGTCTGGTCGTCACCCTTGTCCAGACCGTAGGCGAGCGCCGCGGCGGTGGGCTCGTTCACGATCCGCTGCACGTTCAGACCGGCGATCTCACCGGCCTCCTTGGTGGCCTGGCGCTGGGAGTCGGAGAAGTACGCCGGCACCGTGATCACCGCGTCGGTGACCGGCTCGCCCAGGTAGGCCTCGGCGTCGCGCTTGAGCTTCTGCAGCACGAAGGCGCTGATCTGCTGCGGGGTGAACGACTTGTCGTCGATCTGGGTCTTCCAGTCGGTGCCCATGTGCCGCTTGACCGAACGGATGGTGCGGTCGACGTTGGTGACGGCCTGCCGCTTGGCGACCTCGCCCACCAGGACCTCACCGGACTTGGCGAAGGCCACCACCGACGGGGTGGTGCGAGCACCTTCGGCGTTGGCGATGACGGTGGGCTCGCCACCTTCGAGGATTGAGACGACGGAGTTCGTCGTACCGAGGTCGATGCCGACCGCGCGTGCCATGGGTTACCTCCATTGAGTGTGGGGACGGTGTCGTCCCCGGGGGATTGTCGGTGTCACGTTGTGGGGTGTCGGACCACTCTCCGGCACCGGGGCGAGTCTTGCAAAATAGTTGAGTCGAATCAACTCAACTATTGTGACAACGGTCGGCGCGATCCTATTCCCGGGCGACCCTAGCCCGCGGCGGGTGAGCCCTCCGCTGCGGCGCCCGCGGTGAGCCGCTCGACCAAGGCCAGCAGTGCCTCCAGGTCGGGCCGCTCGGCCCCGACCGAAGCGCGGGCGTACAGCCCGTCACTGAGCAGCACCACCGCCTCGGCGACGACCGGATCCCCCACCTGCTCCTGCACTGCGGCGATCCATCCGGCATGGGTGGCATCCAGGGCGCCTCGGGCGCGGGGATGGCTCCCCTGGGCGAGCCCGGTGATGGCCAGGTAGACCAGCTCGAGTTCCCCGTCGAAGTCCACCGAGGTGCGTAGCAGGTAGGCGACCGGACCCTCGGGCGCCGCGCGCATCGCGGCGACATCGGCGGCGGCCAGCTCGGCGCCCCACTCCAACAACCCGTCGACCAGCGCGTCCTTGGAGCCGAAGTGGTAGAGCAGTCCGCCCTTGGAGACCCCGGCCCGGTGGGCGACCGCCTCCAGGGTCGCGGACCGCTCTCCGGACTCGACCAGCAGTTCGGCGAACGCACGCAGCACCTTGGCGCGGGCGGCAGGGGGTGGCGGCATGAGTTGAACCCTAACGTCGATCGAGGTTACTATACCGTCTGGACGGTATAGAAGTCCGTGGTGACACCACGCCCTGGCCGTCCGCCGTATCGAGAGGAACCAAGTCGTGACCACCCTCGAGGTGACGACGCATCGTCAGCCAGGGGCGGGCTCATCCACAGCGCGCCGCTGGGTGGCGCTCGCCGTACTGATGCTGCCGGTGCTGCTGGTGTCGGTCGACAACACCGTGCTCGCCTTCGCCCTGCCCCAACTCTCCGAGGCCCTGCAGCCGACCGGAACCCAGTTGCTGTGGATCGTGGACGTCTACCCACTGGTCCTGGCCGGCCTGCTGGTGCCGATGGGGTCACTGGCCGACCGGGTCGGGCGACGTCGACTGCTGCTGATCGGTGCGACCGGCTTCGCTGCCGTCTCGGCACTGGCAGCCTTCGCGCCGACCGCGGCACTGCTGATCGCCGCGCGCGCCGGCCTGGGCCTCTTCGGCGCGATGCTGATGCCATCGACACTGTCGCTGCTGCGCAACATCTTCACCGACCGCGAGGAACGCCGACTGGCGATCGCGATCTGGGCGGCCGGCTTCGCCGCCGGCGCCGCCCTGGGCCCGATCGTGGGTGGGCTGCTCCTGGAGCACTTCTGGTGGGGCTCGGTCTTCCTGCTCGCAGTGCCGGTGCTGGTGGTCTTCCTGCTGGCCGCCCCCGCCTTCCTGCCCGAGTCACGCGACCCGGCTCCCGGTCCGCTCGACGTGACCTCGGTGCTGCTGGCGATGGGCACGATGACCCCACTGGTGTGGGCGATCAAGGAGACCACCAAGCACGGCCCGACCGTCACCGCGATCACGCTCGCCGGCGTCGGCCTCGCGGCCGGAGCCGTCTTCGTCCGCCGGCAGCTGCGCCGCCCGGTGCCGATGCTCGACGTACGCCTCTTCCGGGTGTCGACCTTCACCGGCGGCGTCCTGGTGAACCTGTTGTCGGTCTTCTCCCTGGTCGGCTTCCTCTTCTTCGTCTCCCAGGACCTGCAGTTGGTGCACGGGCTCTCGCCCCTGCAGGCCGGCCTGACCCTGCTGCCGGGAACGGTGGCGATGGTGGTGGCCGGCCTGCTGGTGGTGCGGGTGGCCCGGGTGCTGCCGCCGGGGCCGGTGGTCGCCGGCGGGCTGACCATCTCCGCCCTCGGCTACCTGTTGATCTCACTGCTGGGCGGCTCCGCGACGCTGGCTGTGATCGCGGCCGCGTTCGTGCTGTTGACGGTCGGCATCGGCGCCGCCGAGACGATCAGCAACGATCTGATCCTCTCCAGCGCGCCCCCCTCCCGGGCCGGAGCGGCCTCGGCGATCTCGGAGACGGCGTACGAGGTCGGCGCGGTGCTCGGCACGGCCGTGCTCGGCGGCATCCTCAGCGCCTCCTACCGCCGTTCCGTGGAGCTTCCCGCGGGCCTGACACCGTCCGAGGCGCACACCGCGGCGGAGACGCTCGGCGGCGCCAGCACGGTGGCCGCCGGCCTGCCCGACGGGACGGCCGAGGCGCTGCTGGCCTCCGCCCAGCAGGCGTTCACCAGCGGGGTGGGGATGACCGCCGGCATCGGCGTCGTACTGACCCTGACCGCCGCTGCGGTGGCCCTGGCGACCCTGCGCGACCCGCGCGGGAATGAAGCCGCCGCGGATCGGCTTGGCACCTGATATGACCGTTCCCACCATCGCACTGAACGACGACACAGCCATCCCACAACTCGGCTTCGGAGTCTTCAAGGTCCCGCCGGCGGAGACTGCCACCACCGTGGCCACCGCCCTCGAGGTCGGCTACCGACACATCGACACCGCGCAGATGTACGCCAACGAGGCCGGGGTCGGCGACGCGATCGCCGCCTCGGGCCTGGCCCGCGACGACGTCTACGTCACCACCAAGCTCAACAACGGATTCCATCTGCCGGCCGAGGCCAAGGCCTCGCTGTCCCGGTCGCTGGAGTTGCTGCGGCTGGACGTGGTCGACCTGTTCCTCATCCACTGGCCGCTGCCCACCCGGTACGACGGTGACTTCGTGCAGACCTGGCAGGCGCTGATCGAACTGCGCGAAGCCGGCCTGACCCGCTCGATCGGCGTCTCGAACTTCCAGCCGGCCCACCTGGACCGGATCATCGCCGAGACCGGCGTGGTGCCGGCCGTGAACCAGGTCGAGGTGCACCCGTTCTTCGACAACACCGCGGTGCGCGAGGCCGACGCCCGGCACGGAGTGGCCACCGAGGCGTGGGCGCCGATCGGCCAGGGCAAGGTGCTCGATGAGCCGACGATCGGTGCGGTCGCGGCAGAGCTCGGTCGCACACCGTCCCAGGTGACGCTGCGCTGGCACGTGCAGCGTGGCGACATCGTCTTCCCCAAGTCGATGCACGCGGCCCGGATGGCGGAGAACTTCGCGATCTTCGACTTCACCCTCAGCGATGAGCAGATGGCCCGGATCAGCGGACTGGACGAGGGCGAGGCCGGCCGCCTCGGCCCGAACCCCGACGCGTTCGACTACGTCCCCGACTAACCCCGCCCTCCCCCTGTGACGGAACACCCTGATGTCAGGGCGTTCTGACTGTTGTCAGGGGTTGCAACCCCTGACAACAGTCGACAGTCCCTGACGTCAGGGCGTTCCGGCGCGGCCGAGTGCCGGGGGCGGGGTGGCCGGCGGAGGGGCGGCGGAGGTAGCGGCCGGGGTGAGCGGCGGGATCAGCCGGGAGACGGCGTACCCCAGGCCCACCACCACCATCACGGTGCCGACTCCGACATCGGCGCCACAGAGCCAACCCACCACCATCCCGGTGGCCTGCACCGTGGTGTAGCCCCACCGGAACGGGACCGGCGGGTCGAAGGCCTGGGCGATCACCTCGGTCGGACCGGCGCCGAGGTCGACGGCCAGATAGCCGGCGACCCCGACAGCGAGTACGACGAAGGCGGCGACCAGCTCCACACCCCGCCAGGGCAACGACTCCGGTGAGGGCATCAGCGGCCACGCCGTGTTCACCGTCAACCCGACCAGCACGGCTTGAGCGAGGGTCCCGATGCCGGGAGGTCGGCCACGGAGCCAGGCGATGCCGATCAGCGGCAGGCCCACCGCCAGCGAGACCAGCAGGAAGCTCGCTCCGGTCGCCTTGGTCAGCCCCGACAGCAGGGTCGAATAGCCGTCGGAGCCGAGGCGGGCATCCAACAGCAGCGAGACGCCGAGCCCGAGCACCAGGCAGGACGCGACCAACTGGACCAGGCGGCGGGTCACCTCAGCCGACCGCGACGGTGACCTCGTTGGACACCGCATCGGAGTCGGTGTCCCGCATCCGGAACCGCTGCTCGCCGGGGCGGCCGGTCTGGATGTAGGTACTGAAGGTCTGCCCGCGGACCGAGGCGGTGACGCCGAAGTCGATCCACCCGCCGTTGTCGAACCGCTGCACCATCAGGATCGCACCCTCGCCGGTGCGCCAGGTCCCCGTCAGGTCGATCCGTCCCATCGGGCTGACCGACGTCTGCGAGGCGCTGAGGTTGATCGACTCGGGCTCCTCGTCCTCGTCCGGCCCCACCGACGCCTCGGGGTCGACCAGGTCCTCGGGTTCGTCCTCGTCGCCCGGCGCCAGGGTGACCGTCGGCTCGCCGGCATGGTCGGGAGCCGTGAACTCCGGGATGTAGAGCGTCTCGCCACCCCCGGTGCCGGTGGCTGCCGGGTCGCTGGCACTGCCACCGATGCCGGTGACCTTGGCCCCGAGCATGACGACGCCGCCCAGGATCACTCCCACGGCCAGCGCCACCCCGAACAGGGCCACCAGGCCGGCCAGCACGGGCCGCTCTTCACCGAACCTCACGCCTGCATTCTGCTGCAGAGCGCCAAGCCCACCGAATCGCCAGCACACCCGGCGTCCTCCGGGGCGAGGTCAGGGCATCCGGGTCCACACCAACTCGTCGACCATCCGCCGAGAACGCCAGCCGTCCGGCGTACGCACCAGGTCGTGGTGGTAGTAGCCGCCCACCTCCCACAGTTGCTCGCCACCGTCGGCACCCTTGGCGACCATCGGGTTGATGAAGTACGCCGTGGCGTGGGCGGTGTCGCCGTCGAGGGTGATCTCGACCTGGCCGATGACGTGCTGCCACCGCTCGAAGCCGAGCAGGTTGGCGATGAACGGCTTGGCCTGTGCCGGCGTGGTCACCGGCCCGCCTGCGGAGCTGTAGTCCAGCTCTGCGTCGTCGAGGAAGACCTCGTCGATGCCGTCGAACTGGGCGGTGTCCACGGCACGGGTGTAGCGGGTGATCAGAGCGGTGATCTCGAGCCGGTCGGAGATCTCGGTGATGTCCATGCCACCACCCTTCCATAATTCTAGAACACGTTCTAGTGTAGGAGTCATGCGATTCACCTACGCCGAAGCGATGACGCACGCGTCCTACTACGCCCCGCTCGCCCAGGCGGCAGAGGCGGCCGGCTACACCTCGATGACCGTGGCCGACTCACTCATCTACCCGCGCGAGTCCGACGCGACCTACCCCTACACCGACACCGGCGACCGGGAGTTCCTCGAGGACAAGGAGTTCATCGAGACGCTGATCCTCTGCGCCCACCTGGCGGCAGTGACCACCACGCTGCGGTTCACCCCGTTCGTCCTGAAGCTGCCGGTCCGCCCCCCGGTGCTGGTCGCCAAGCAGGCCTCCTCGATCGCCCACCTCTCCGGCAACCGGCTCACCCTCGGCGTCGGCCTCTCCCCGTGGCCGGAGGACTTCACCGCACTCGGGGTTCCGTGGGCCCGACGCGGCAAGCGCACCGACGAGTGCATCGACATCCTGCGCGGCCTGTTCACCGGAGACTTCTTCGGCTACGACGGCGAGTTCTACCAACTGCCCGAGATCAAGCAATGCCCGGCACCGAGCGCCAAGCTGCCGATCCTGGTCGGTGGCCACTCCGACGCGGCGCTGCGCCGGGCCGTCCTCAAGGGCGACGGTTGGATGCACGCCGGCGGCGACGGTGAGGAGCTCGACCGGCTGCTGACCCGGCTCGCCGAGATCCGCAAGGCCGAGGGCGATGACCGCGACGACTTCGAGGTGCACGTGATCTCGTTCGACGCCTACACCCCCGACGGCGTGAAGCGGCTCGAGGACCGAGGCGTGACCGACTGCATCGTCGGCTTCCGGGTCCCCTACATCAAGGGCCCGGACACCGAGCCGCTGGAGGTCAAGATCAAGCACCTGCAGGGGTACGCCGAGAACGTCATCGCCAAGGTGTCCTGATGGCCGACGATGCGTCCCGGGCGTTCGTCGAGGCGGTGGCCGAGGCCGAGCAGCTGATCCGCAATCCGCCGTTCGAGATCAGCGAGCAGGAGCTCGCCGAGGGGCTGGACTACCTGGCCGGGTCGATCCGGTCGTCGCTGCAGATGGCCTTCGACTACGACCTCGACCATCCGGTGCTGATCAACCCCACCCACCAGTACGCCCGGCAGGGGCTGGACAATCCGGACGCGGTCTACTTCAACGCCTACCTGACCGAAGGCGCGTCGTACCTGCTGACGGGCCGCCGCGGCAGCACCGTCGACCTCTCCTTCCAGATCATGGACGGCACCTACTCCGCCGCGGGGGCACCGAACACGCTGGCCGCCTTCGACGACCGGCAGCTGGAGATCGGCGACGACGGCTGCTTCGAGTGGCGATTCGGACCCGAACTGGGGCTGACCAAGGGGGCCACCCTGATCGTCCGTGAGGTGTACGACGATTGGGTGCGCGAGGAGCGAGGGACGCTGCGGTTGCAGCGACTCGACACCGCCGGCGTCCCGCGCGGGCCGGCCGAGGTGGACCGGGTGGCGAAGCGCTACGGCGTGGCCGCGAAGATGCTGATCGGCCGGATCAAGACCTGGTTCGCGTTCCCCGAGTGGTTCACCTACACCGAGCCGGTGAACACCCTGACCGTGCCGAAGTCGACACCGGGCGGCCTGGCCAGCCAGTTCTCCTCGCTCGGCCACTACGAGCTGGCCGGGCCCGACGCCCCCGGCGGTGAGCAGGCGCTGGTGATCACCGTGCCGGCCTGTGACGCCGCGCCGTACCAGGCGATCCAGATCGGCTCGAGGTGGTACGTCTCCACCGACTACGAGCACCATCAGACGTCGCTGGCCAAGGCCCAGTCACAGATCGACCCGGACGGCCAGATCCGCTACGTCGTCTGTGAGTCCGATCCGGGGCTGGCCAACTGGCTGGAGACGACCGGGCATCGGCGCGGGGTGATGATGCTGCGTTGGCAGCGCCTCAGCCGGGACCTGACCGCCGCCGACGGCCCCCGCGTCGAGGTGGTGCCGTTCGCCGATCTCGCCGCACACCTGCCGTATCCCGAGGCGGGCCGGGTCACCCCGGCCGACTACGCCACCCGCATCGAAGCCCGCCAGGTCGGCGTGGCCAGGAGGATGATCTCGTGACGCTGTTGACGGACAAAGTGGTGGTGCTCTCCGGGGTCGGCCCCGGCCTGGGCCGCGCCCTCGGCGAGGAGGCTGCCCGGCTCGGCGCCGACCTGGTGCTGGCCAGCCGGACCGAGTCCCGCCTGGAGAAGATGGCCGCCCGTGTCCGGGAGCTGGGCCGCCGAGCGCTGGTGGTGCCCTGCGACATCACCTCGGAGGCCGACCGGGAGCGGTTGCGTGATGCCGCGGTGGCCGAGTTCGGGCGAGTGGACTGCCTGATCAACAACGCCTTCGGGATCCCGCCGATGGACCCGCTGACGACCCTCGACCTGGACGGGCTGCGACGCGCCCAGGAGACCAACGTCTTTGCTCCGCTGCGACTCTCGGCGCTCTTCGCCGACGCGCTCGCCGAGTCGAGCGGCTCGATCGTGATGATCAACTCCGCAGTGCTCTACCAGTCCCAGCCGGAGTTCGCCGGCTACAAGCTCTCCAAGGGCACGCTGGCGCACCTGGCCTCGTCGCTGGCCACCGAACTCGGCCCGCGCGGGATCCGGGTGAACTCGATCGCGCCGTCCTACATCTACGAGGACGTCAACAAGGCGTACTTCGACTGGCTGGCGTCCGAATCGGGCCGCACCCACGAGGAGGTGTACGCCGAGAAGGCGGCGCCGACGGACCTCAAGCGGCTGGCCACTCCCGACGAGGTCGCCCGCGCGGCGCTCTTCTTCGCCACCGACCTCGCCGGCGCGGTCACCGGCCAGATGCTGAACGTCGACTGCGGTGAGTTCCATGCCAACTGAGCCCCGGCAACGCGGCGACGTCGGGAGCTATGACGACATCGCCGCCGCGGCGATCCGGACGACCGGCCTGGACGACTTCGGCGGCACCGCGCACGAGGAGGGGCTACGGCTGCTGGTCGATGACCTCGCCGCCCCGGACGCCGGCCTGACCCCGGTCGGCAACTACTTCCAGCGCTCGCAGGTCAAGAGCGCCCTGGTGGGGCGGCTGCTGATGCAGGCGCAGATGGCGGCCCATCCGTCGTACGCGCAGGTGCCGATCACGCGGCCGATCTTCGTGGTCGGCCTGCCACGCACCGGAACCACCGCGCTGCACCGACTGCTGTGCGCGGACCCGGGGCACCAGGGCCTGGAGCTGTGGCTGACCGAGTACCCGCAGCCGCGGCCGCCGCGGGAGACCTGGGAGTCCGACCCGATCTTCGCCGCCATGCAGTCGGCCTTCGCCGAGCATCACGTCACCAACCCCGAGTTCATGGGCATCCACTACATGGATGCGACCAGCCCGGAGGAGTGCTGGCGGCTGCTGCGGCAGACGGGGAAGTCGATCGGGTTCGAGTCGCTGGCGCATGTGCCGCGCTACTCCGCGTGGTTGGCCGAGACGGACTGGACGGACGCCTATGCGCGGCACAAGGCCAACCTGCAGGTGATCGGGCTCAACGACACCGAGAAGCGGTGGGTGCTGAAGAACCCCTCGCACCTGGTGGCCCTGGACGCGCTGATGACGGTGTATCCCGATGCGCTGATCGTCTACACGCACCGCGATCCGGTGACCTCGATCGCCTCCGCGTGCTCACTGTCGGCCGAGGCGACCGCGGGGCACTCGACGACGTTCGTGAGCGAGACGATCGGGCGCACCCAGCTGGAGATGCTGTCGCGTTCCTACCGGCGCTTCACCGAGGCCCGGGCGTCGTACGACCCGGCACAGTTCATCGACGTGGACTACGCGGAGTTCGTCACCGAGCCGGTGGCGACGGTGCAGAAGATCTACGCCGCGTTCGGGCTGGACTGGACCCCTGCCGCCGAAGCCGCCGTGGCGGCGATCGACGCGGAATCCCGATCGGGCGGCCGTCGGCCAGCGCACCACTACTCGCTGGCCGACTACGGCCTCACCGAGGAGCAGGTCCGAGCCGCGTTCTGAGGCTGCGACGGTCCACGGCAGCGTGACTTCGGTGGTCGAGTGTCTGCGAGGAACGAGCAGACGTATCGAGGCCACTGGTCGACCGTGATGGCCTCGATACACCGCCTCGTCCCTCGGCGGCACTCGACCATCGACCCGGTGACCGCATCGGCGAGAACGTCACGGTCGACGCGGCCGCCAGGATGCTGCGGGCACAGATTCGCTAATCGCGATGGGCGGCGATGATCTCGGCCTCGCGTTCCCGGGTCAACGCGAAGTCGGGGGCGGCGCCCTCGAGCGCCCAGGCGAGGGTGTCCGCAGCGGTGTCCGCGAGCGGGCGCGTCCGCAGCCCCTGCGCCTGCGCGGCGGTGGCGTCCACCTGGAGGAACCCCCGCATCGCGGTCTCTGCGGGTGGCAGCCACAGCGGCAGGTCCACCCACGGGCGCAGCCCGGCCGCCTCCGCCTGCTCCACAGTCAACCGCACCGCCTGCAGCTGCGCGTCGATTCCGGCCACCACCTGGTCGAGGAAGTCGGCGAAGGGCATCGGGTCGGCAGCGGCGTTGTAGACACCGGCGATCCGGCCGGCGCCCACCCGGACCAGCCAGTCGGCCAGGTCTCGGGCGTCGAGGTACTGCACCGGGACGTCCAGCCGGGGCGGCACCAGGTGCGGCCCCGGCTCACACAGCCGCACCGGCCAGTAGGTGAAGCGGGGTGTCGGGTCGTGTGGGCCGGCGATGATGGTGGGGCGGACGATCGTGTGACTCTCGAACCGTTCGGCCACCCGGCGTTCACAGAGGGCCTTGCCGGCGCCGTACGAGGCCTGGTCGATCTTGTCGGGCACCGGTCCGGGCAGTTCGGCCAGCGGCGCCTCCTCGGTCATGCCCGGCTCGGTGAACCCGGCGTACACAGAGACTGTGGAGACGAAGACGTAGTGCCCGCATCCTCCGGTGAGATGCTCGGCGACCCGGGTGATCTGGTCGGGGTGGAAACCCGACAGGTCGTAGACGACGTCCCAGCTGCGACCGGCCAGGGCGGAGGCGTCGTGGTCACGATCGCCGGTCAGCCGTTCCAGGGCAGGGAACAGGTCGGGGTTGGTGACGCCACGATTGAAGAGCGAGACCTCCCAGCCGTCGCGGAGCAGAGCTTCCACCACGTGGATCCCGAGGAACTCGGTCCCACCCAGCACCAGCGCGGTCGGTCGTGTCCCCATGACGTCCAGTCAAGCAGTCGGGTGCGCGCACGGCCCCTACCAGCGCTCGACCGGCAAGCGCTCCACCCTCTCGAACTCGGCGGTGCTCCTGGTGACCAGGTTCAGCCCTGCGGCACGCGCAAGGCCGGGCGAGATCACCCGCGCCTCGCCGACGACCGTCACCTCGACCTCGGTGACGGACTCGTCGAAGGCCACGGCCTTGGGCAGGCGAACGGCCTGCGGTCACTCGCCGCGGACCAGCTCCACCTCGTGCCGGGGGGCGGGCTTGAGTGGCAGGTCGGCACAACTCATCCGGATCGCCGGCCCCGTCGTGGTGCGCACCAGGGCGTCCCAGCGTTCACCGCGGACCGCGAGCTGCACCCGCGCGCCCGCGTCGTGCGACTCCACTCCGGTCACCGCCACCTCGGCCAGTCCGGTGGCCTGCTGTCGGTCGCGGACCGCCTGCACGGCCGCCTGGACCTCGCCGGACCAGCCGGCCCGCCCCCGCGACACCGTCAGCGGCACCGTGCCGCCCTCGAGGGCCTGCGCGGCGGCGACCGCCGACTCCGGATCCAGCCGGCCCAGACACTCCCCACTGGGCAGCGCCAGCAGGGTGCCGGCGAACCTGTGTCCGCTCAGATGCGTGGTCTCCCAGGTCTGCTGCGGCCACTGCGCAGCCAACGTCGCCGCGATCGGCCGCCCCGCCTCGGCACAGCAGCGGTCCCGACTCCCGTTGGTACAGACCATCCACAGGGGTTCGGCGTACGGCGTCAGCCCGGTGCCGACGCCGAGACGCGGCGGGTCGAGACCCGGGACGCCGAGACGCGGGGGGTCGAGGTCGAGGTCGAGCAGGTCCCGGTGGTCGTCGAGGACCGCCGTCTCGACCCGACTGTCCGCGTGATCGCCGAACCGGGCCACGAAGATCCGCACGCCCGGCGTGACCCGCTCGCCGTGCCGGCGGATCAACTGCACCCGGACCCCGTCGAGACCGCCCAGGAACTCTCTGACGTCGGTCGGCAACCGGGATTCGGCAACCGCCTTGGCACCCCACGGCCCGGCGTACTCCACGAACAACCACGACGAGTCCGTGGGCGCCGTGCCCGCCAACGGCTCCGCAGACCCGGCAGCGGAGCAGCGGAAGTCGGTCACGCCGACCAAGTGTGCCCCCACCCTCGGCAGCCACACCACTCGCGGCGGCTCGATGGACCATGGAAGGCTGGATGCATGGAATTCCGCGAGGTGGTGCGCCGGCGGCGGATGGTGCGCCGGTACGCCGACAAGCCCGTCGACCCGGCCGTCGTCGACCGCCTGCTCGAGCACGCGATCCGAGCCCCGAGCGCCGGCTTCAGCCAGGGGTGGGCGTTCCTGCGGCTGGACACGCCTGCGGACGTCGCCCGCTTCTGGCGCAGCACAAGCCCCGACCCGGACGCCAGCAATCCCTGGCTGGACGGGATGCGCACCGCCCCGGTGGTGATCGTGCCGCTGACGGACAAGGGTGCCTATCTCGATCGTTACGCCCAACCCGACAAGGGCTGGACCGACCGTTCCGAGGAGCGATGGCCGGTTCCGTACTGGTACGTCGACGCCGGCATGGCGTCCCTGCTGATCCTGCTGACCGCGGTGGACGAGGAGTTGGGCGCCTGCTTCTTCGGCATCCCCGGCTCCCGGGTGGACGCCTTCCGGGACGAGTTCGGGATCCCGGACTCGCACCGGCCGGTCGGCGCCCTCACCATCGGGCACCGGATCGACGATGCCGGCTCGTCGGGTTCGCCGTCGCGTCGCGTCCGGATCGGCACCGACGAGGTCGTACACCGTGGACGCTGGCGGAACCGCGAGTAGCATCACCACATGGCCGACGAGTACTGCAGCTATGCGGAGTTCGGGCGTGCCTTCTTCGAGGTGGCCGTGTCCCGGGAGCGGGTGGAGGCCGGCATCGACTTCCTCGCCGGCCAGCCGATCGACTTCGGTCCGATCGGGGTCGGCCCGGGGAAGCTCGCGAAGGTCGCGGCCACCGGCAAGATCGGCGCCGCCACCGTCACCACCGTGCCCGGTGACGAGGTCACCTTCATGGCAGCGCTTCCGGTCAGCCTGGAGTTCACCGTCGACCTGCAGGTGGAGACGCACCGCTTCACCGCCGACCTCACCGTGCCTTTGCTGCTCACCGCCAAGGCCATGCACCCGCCGGCCCTGCGCCTCGAGGTGACCGCGCCCCGGGCCCGGGACATCGAGTTGGAACTGCGCGCATCCGGGCTGCGCGGGAGTCTGCTGCAGCGGGTCGTCGGCATGGAGGTCGAGGTGAAGCGGTTCGTGGCCAGGTACGTGGCCCGCGAGGTCAGCAAGCCGCATGTGGAGAAGGCCCGCACCATCGACGTGGCGGCCGCGATCGAGCAGGCCTGGTCCTCGAGCGAGCTGGCCCAGGAGACGTCGCGGACCGTCACCGACGACCTGACCGAGGCGATCCGGACGGACCTGGTCGAGCATCTTCAGGCCGAGTAGCCGCCCCCGGTCCCCTCCGGCTCGCCCTCGCGGTCAGTGCCGCACGACCCGGAACGGGGCCACCCGGCACATCGCCGCCGGCAGGTCCTCCGACCCCGGAGGCAGCACGTCACCGGTCGCCCACCGCGGCGACGTGGAGAGCACCACCCGGCCGTCGGCGTTGACCACCGAGACGTCGGCACCGGCGGCATCCGAGGCCAGCGTGAGAGCCGGCTCCAGGGACTCCACCAGCACGTCGATGCAACTGACCCCGACGAAGACGCCGTCGAGGGTCAGCGGCATCGAGGTGGTCAACGTCAGTTCGGTGCTACAGAGGTAGTCGACATACGGTCCGGTGACGTGGGTACGCCGGGTCTCTCGCGGCACGCGGAACCACTCCAGTCGCTGGTACTCGATGTAGCCGCGGTCGGCGAACTCGCTGGTACTGGCCAGTCGACTCTTCTCCGGGCCCTGCCACCAGGCCAGCGGGCTGCCGCCGCCGACCAGCACCTCGGTGTCCACGATGAAGCCGGCGCCGAAGATGAAGCTCTGGTCGATCGCTTCGTGCGCGGCCGGCTGGATCAGCGACTCGATCCGCTCCGCGGTCAACCGGCCGGCTCGCAGCGCATCCCCCAGGTCCCGACGCAGCATCGGTTGCCACTCGCTGAGCACCCCGAGGATCCGCTCGAAGAAGGCGTCCATCCGCTCCGCTGCCACCGGCAGCTCGTCCCGCTCAGTTCCGGTCAGCATGGTCGAGCCCCTTGTCTTCGATGGCGGTCTCCCGCAGCAGCACTTGGCGTCGTTTGAGCAGCCACACCACGGTCTCGTCCACACTCGCGGCGAGCACCGCACGGGCGGCGTCGACATCGCCGGCCCGGACCGCTTCGAGGTGATCGAGGACGTGTGCGTGGTTGGCGCGCCTGGCGCTCGGGTCGCTGTCCTGCAACGACAACAGCGGCGCCAACTCTCGCTGTAGGGCCATGTGCTCGCGGGTGAGCCGAGCCGAGCGGCCCAGGGCGGCGAGCTCCAACTGGACGTCGGTGACCACGTTGCGCCACACCTGAGCGTCGGCGTCGGCGTTGCGCTCCAGGATCGCGAGCAGGACGTCGGTCTCACCCGGGGCCGCCCGCTGGCAGGCCAGCTCGGCACAACCGGTGGCGATGGCTCGGTAGTGCAGAGCCAGGTCGTTGAGCACCACCCGGGGGGTGGCCAGCAGCAACGACTCGTTGGCCCGAGTGCTCTCACTGCGGGACGCGGAGACGAAGCTGCCACCGCCGCGGCCGCGTCGGGTGGTGATCAGCCCCTGATCACGGAGGTTGCCGAGCGCGTCACGGACGGTGACCACTGCCACCCCGAACGCCTTGGCAAGCTCGAACTCATTGGGCAGTTTCTGCCCGTCGCCGAGCACCCCGGCCCGGATGCCCTGGGCGATCCGGCGTTCCACCAGCGCGGCACGACCGTCGTCGCCCAACGGCGCGAAGACGCCGGCATGCATCCGTGACACATGCGCAGCCCCGTTGCTCACGGCTCCTCCTCGCCCTTCCCGGCCCCGCCTGGGCGCGGTGCCCGGCCATTGTCTCCCGGACCACCAGGACTTAAAACATCTGAAACACAATCTTTACTTAAACATCTGGTTCCAGATGTTATGGTCAGTGTCCTGCATCACACCGACCAAGGAGCAAGGCCATGCGATCGACCACGGCACCTGCCACGATCACTCCCCCGGCTGCCGAGGCTTCAGCGCCCGCCATCTCGCTGCGCGGGGTCGCCAAGCACTTCGGCGAGACGGTCGCCGTACGCAACCTGGACCTGGACATCGCCCGGGGCGAACTCTTCTCGATGCTCGGCCCCTCCGGCTCGGGCAAGACCACCGTGCTGCGCATGATCGCCGGCTTCGAGCAGCCCACCGCCGGCCGGATCCTGTTGGACGGGGCCGAGGTGACCCGCAAGGCCCCCTTCGACCGCGAGGTGAACACGGTCTTCCAGGACTATGCGCTCTTCCCGCACATGAGCGTGGCCGACAACGTCGGCTACGGCCTGGCGGTGCGCAAGGTCGCCCGCGACGAGCTCCGGCGACAGGTCACCGAGGCCCTGGCTCGTGTCCACCTCGACCACCTCGCCGACCGGCTCCCCTCCCAGTTGTCGGGTGGCCAGCGGCAACGTGTGGCGCTGGCCCGGGCGCTGGTGCTGCGGCCACGGGTGCTGCTCCTCGATGAGCCATTGGGCGCCCTGGACCGCAAACTGCGCGAGCAGATGCAGATCGAGCTGAAGGCGATCCAACGCGAGGTCGGCATCACCTTCGTCCTGGTCACCCACGACCAGGACGAGGCCCTCACCCTCAGCGACCGGGTGGCCGTCTTCCATGAGGGCGGCATCGAACAGGTGGGCACCCCCACCGAGGTGTACGAACGCCCCGCGACCACGTTCGTCGCCGGCTTCCTCGGCGCCGCGAACATCATCGAGCCCGAGCTCGCCGACGAACTCTTCGGCCGCCGCGAACTGCTGAGCATCCGCCCCGAGCGGTTGCGTCTCTCGGCCGCCGCACCCACCGACAGCGCCCCGACGGTCACCGGCGTGGTCACCGAGGTCGTCTACTCCGGCCCGGCCACCACCTACGTCGTCGAGCTCCGTGGCGGCACCACCGTGATGGCCACCCGCCCGGCCGGCGACGACTCCGCCAGCCACCGACGCGGCGACGCCGTGCACCTGACCTGGTCGCCCAGCGACCTCTACGCCATCCCCGGTTCCCCCACCCGCACCACCTAGGAGAAACCATGAAGTTGAAGCGCACCGCCGCGGCCGGTCTGGCCGCAGCCCTGACGCTGGCTGTCGCCGGCTGTTCCGACGAAGGCAGCTCGGGATTCACTCTGGACGTCCCCGACATCCCTGCCCACGAGGCGCTCGGGGACCCCGAGGGCCAGGTCAACATCATCGCCTGGCCCGGGTTCGTCGAGGACGGCTCCAACAACCCCGACGCCGACTGGGTCACCGAGTTCACCGCCGAGACTGGCTGCAAGGTCAACCGTCGCATCGGTGAGACCAGCGACCAGATGGTGACGCTGATGCGCAGCGGGGACTATGACCTGGTCTCCGCCTCGGGTGACGCCAGCCTGCGACTGATCGCCGGCGGCGACGTGGCTCCGATCAACCTCGACCTGGTGCCGCACTTCGGTGACCTGGTGGACGGCATGAAGGGCCAGATCTACGACCACGTCAACGGCCAGGCCTACGGTGTCCCGATCGGTCGCGGCGCCAACATCCTGCAGTTCAACAGCGCCGACGTGGAGGCGCCGCCGACGAGCTGGAACGTGGTGTGGGAGAAGGACAGCCCGTACGCCGGCAAGGTGATCGCCTACGACTCCCCGATCTACATCGCCGACGCAGCGGTCTACCTGATGCACCACCAGCCCGACCTGGGGATCACCAACCCCTACGCCCTGGACAGCGACCAGCTCAAGGCGGCCGTAGACCTGCTGAAGCAGCAGAACGACCTGGTCAGCGAGTACTGGGCGCTCTACACCAACAACGTCTCCTCGTTCCAGAGCGGCACCAGCACGGTCGGCACCAGCTGGCAGGTGATCCTCAACGTGCTCGGCGAGGGGTACGACGGCGTGCTCCCGGTGGAGGGCTCCACCGGCTGGTCCGACACCTGGATGATCGCCGCCGAGCCGAAGAACCCCAACTGCGCCTACCTGTGGATGGACTGGGCCACCCAGGCCGACATCAACGGCGCCATCTCCCGCAACTTCGGGATGGCCCCGGCCAACTCCAAGGCCTGTGAGGGGTCCCCGGAGAACGAGGCGCACTGCGAGACGTTCCACGCCACCGACGAGGACTACTACTCCAACGTCTGGTTCTGGACCACGCCCATCGAGCAGTGCATCGACGGCCGCACCGACGTCAGCTGCACGAACTACCAGCAGTGGACCGAGGCCTGGGCCTCGGTCAAGGGCTGACCCCATCGGTGGCGGGCCGACCCGGCCCGCCACCGATGTCCCCTCCCACGAAGGACGACGGCATGCTCGACACCCGCCCCACCGACACCGCGCACCCACCGGAGGCCACCCGCCCCGCGGGCAACCGGCTCGCCACCCTGCTGCACGCTCACCCGCGACTTCGCCTCTACGGGCTGCTCAGCCTGCCGCTGGCCTGGATGGTCGGCGTCTACCTCGTCTCACTGGCCCTGCTGCTGGTGACCGCGTTCTGGACCACCGACCCGTTCACCTCCAAGGTGATCCCGGGCTTCACGCTCCGCAACTTCGAGAACATCCTGACCACCCCGGCGTACCTGCGCACTGCGGCACGGACCGTGGGGGTCGCCCTGCTGGTCACCCTGCTGTGCGCGGCGCTGGCGCTGCCACTGGGCGTCTTCATGGCCAAGGTCGCCTCACCCAGGTGGCGGAACTTCCTGGCGATGGCGATCACGCTGCCGCTGTGGGCCGGCTACCTGGTCAAGGTCTTCGCGATGCGGATCAGCCTCGGTGACTCCGGGCCGGTGAACTGGCTGCTGGCCCCCTACGGCCTCAGTGGCCCCGGCTACGGACTGCCGGCGGTGGTGCTGACGCTGACCTACCTGTGGTTCCCGTTCATGGCACTGCCCGTCTACACGGCGCTGCGGCAGATCCCCCCGAACCTGTTCGACGCCGCCGCCGACCTCGGGGCCGGCACCTGGCGGACGCTGCGGACGGTAGTACTGCCACTGCTGATGCCGGCAATGATCGCCGGATCGCTGTTCACCTTCTCGCTCAGCCTCGGCGACTTCATCGCCGCCCAGTTCGTCGGCGCCAAGGTGCAGATGCTCGGCACCCTGATCAACCAGAACGTGAACCTGAATCCGCCCCTGGCTGCAGCGCTCTCCGTGGTCCCGATCCTGGCGGTCGGCCTGTACCTGTTCGCGATCCGGCGTACCGGCGCCCTGAAGGAGCTCTGACGCAATGTTCCACCTCGCCCCCGCCACCAAATGGGCCCTCGGCCTGGTCGCGGCCACCGTGCTCACCTTCATGTACGCCCCGCTGCTGCTGGTGATGGCGAACTCGTTCAACGCGGCCCAGATCTCCAGTTGGCCGATCGAGTCGTTCTCGCTGCACTGGTGGCAACGGGCCTCCCAGACCGACGCGATCCGGGAGGCGCTCTGGGTGTCCCTGGTGACCGCCCTGGGCGCGACCGCGATCGCACTGGTGCTCGGCTCGATGGTCGCGATGGCGTTGCAGCGCTACGACTTCTTCGGGAAGAACACCATCAACCTGCTGATCATCCTGCCCATCGCGCTGCCCGGGATCGTCACCGGCGTCGCGCTCAACAACACCTACAAGAACGTGCTGGAGCCGATCGGCATCCAGGTCGGCTTCTTCGGTCTGATCGTGGCCCACGCGACCTTCTGCGTGGTGATGGTCTTCAACAACGTGCAGGCGCGGTTGAGCCGGATGAACCCCCGACTGGAGGAGGCCTCTGCCGATCTGGGCGCCGGCCCGTTGACGACGTTCCGGAAGGTGACGTTCCCCGGCTTCCGGACCGCGTTCGCCGCCGGCGGACTGCTCGCCTTCGCGCTCAGCTTCGACGAGATCGTGGTCAGCATCTTCACCGCTCCGCCCGGGGTGGAGACGCTGCCGCTGTGGATGCTCAACAACATGGCCCGCCCCAACCAGCAGTCGCTGCTCAACGTCGTGGCGACCGTCATCATCCTCGTCTCGATGGTGCCGGTCTACCTGTCGCAGCGACTGACCCGCGACGCGGACAGCAACTGACCCCCGAGAGAGAGAACCAGCCCCATGAACCCGAACCCGGTCCGTAGCTTCATCGACGGCGAGTACGTCGACTCCTCCGGTGACAGCACCTTCGAGCTGGTCGACCCCCGCACCGGCGAGTGCAACGGCGTGGCCCAGATCGGTACCGCCGAGGACGTGGACCGCGCCTACGCGGCCGCCCGGCGCGCCTTCACCGGGTGGAGTCGGACCACGCCCTCGGAACGTCAACGTGCGTTGCTGGCCTTCGCCGACGACGTCGAGGCGCACGCCGACGAACTCGTCGAGGTGGAGGGGCGACACACCGGCGTACCGGCGCACATCAACAAGGCCGAGCAGGTGGGCCCGATGGTGGACCAGATCCGCTTCTTCGCCGGCGCCGCCCGATTGCTGGAGGGCAAGTCCGGCAGCGAGTACCTGGCCGGCCACACCTCGTGGGTACGTCGGGAGCCGATCGGCGTGATCGGTCAGGTCACCCCCTGGAACTACCCGATGATGATGGCGGTGTGGAAGTTCGTGCCGGCGGTGGCCGCCGGCAACACGGTGGTGCTCAAACCCAGCGACACCACCCCCACGTCGACCACGATGCTCGCCGAGATCGCGGCTCGACACCTTCCCGCCGGTGTCTTCAACGTGGTCGTCGGCGACCGGGACACAGGTGCCGCGGTGGTGGCGCACCCGACCCCGCAGATGGTGTCGATCACCGGCTCGGTGGCGGCCGGCCGCAAGGTGGCCGCCGCCGGCGGTGAACGACTCAAACGCACCCACCTCGAGCTCGGCGGCAAGGCGCCGGTGATCGTCTTCGCCGATGCCGACCTGGCCGCAGCCGCGGAGGGGATCGCGATGGCCGGCTACTTCAACGCCGGCCAGGACTGCACAGCAGCCACCCGGGTGCTGGTGCATGCGTCGGTGGCCGAGGAGTTCACCACCCTGCTCGCCGAGCAGGCTCGCGGCGCGGTGACGACGTACGGCCGCTCCCCCGACGACGAGGAGGCGTGGATCCCCCCGCTGAACAACGCCGACCAGCTCCGCCGGGTGCTCGAGGCGATCGACCGGACCCCGGATCATGCGAAGGTCGTCGCCGGCGGTCGTCGCCAGGGCGAGGTCGGGTTCTACGTCGAGCCGACGGTGATCGCCGGGCTGCGTCAGGAGGACTGGCTCAGCCAGAACGAGATCTTCGGACCGGTGATCACGGTGCAGAGCTTCGACTCCGACGACGAGGCCCTCGAGTGCGCCAACGGGGTCGAGTACGGGCTGGCCTCCTCGGTGTGGACCCGGGACGTCACCCGCGCCCTGCGGGTCTCGGGAACCCTCGACTTCGGCTGCGTCTGGATCAACACGCACATCCCCCTGGTCGCGGAGATGCCCCACGGCGGGTTCAAGTCCTCAGGCCACGGCAAGGACCTGTCGTCGTACGGCCTGGAGGAGTACACCCGACTCAAGCACGTGATGGCCAGCCTCGGCTGAGCCCTCGATTCCCGTACGTTCTGCACCAAAAGCTCGCTCCGGAGGTGCGGAACGTACGGGAATCGGTCAGTTGGTGACCCCGTACCGCTCCCGCACCGACTCCCCCATCCGGGCGGCGAGGGTCTCGATGGTCGCGGCGGCCGGGTGTCGGCGGTCCCAGACCGCGATCAACCGCACCCCGAGCGGGTGGTCGCCGTCGTCGACGGCGACCCTGGCCAACCCGAACCGGGGATCGTCGGAGACCACCGCCACCCCGCGCCCGGACGCCGCCAGCGCCTGGGCCACCGTCCCGTTGGCCACCTCCAGCCGATCGGCGTACGACGCACCCGTGGCCGCGACGGCGGTCTCCAACGCCTGCCGCGAGGTGACCGAGGGTGGCAGCACGATCACCGAGGTGGCCAGCACCTCGGCCAGCGGCACCCTGCTCCTCCCGGCCCACTCATGGTCGGGCGGCAGATAGGCCCACACGGGTAGCACTGCCAGCACCACGGCCCGGTACGGCGCGGGCGGGCGGACGGTGCCGATCGCCAGATCAGCGCCGGCGTGGAGGGCGGCCACCGGATCCCGGGCGTCTGCCTCGAAGACCGAAGCCGTCGGCTCGCCCACGGCCAGCGTGGCGATGAACGGCGCGACCACGTCGGTCAGGGTGACCGTGGGCGCCGCGATCGTCACCCGGTCCAGCCGACCATGCGCATGGAAGGTGGCCGCGGTCCGCAGCGCCTCCGCCCGCTCCAGCAGGTCCCTGGCCATCGGCAGCAACGCCCGGCCGGTCCGGGACGGGGTGAGCCGGCCGGAACGGCGGTCGAAGAGGTCGACACCGAGCTCGGTCTCGAGTTGGCGCAGCTGGCGGGAGAGGCCCGGCTGGGTGACGTGCAGGTGGTCGGCCGCCGCGCTGACGGTGCCGCAGTCGACGGTGGCCACGAAGTAGCGCAGATGTCGCAGCTCCACTATGCCTCCTATGCATGTAGCACCTGCCAGACAAGTATTGGACAGCATACTTGTCGGGGGCCAGACTCGACTCAGACCTACGAGAGGGAGACCGATGAACCCCACCTCCACCGCCGGCGGACCCACCCTCCCCCAGGTACGACGCCTGGTCACCGAGATCCCCGGCCCCGCCTCCCGCGCCTGGCAGGCCCGCAAGCACGACGCCGTCGCCGCCGGAGTGGGCACCACCCTGCCCGTCTACGTGACCGCCGCCGGCGGCGGCGTCCTCGTCGACGCCGACGGCAACTCGCTGATCGACCTGGGCTCCGGGATCGCCGTGACCAGCGTCGGCAACAGCGCACCACGGGTGGTCGAGGCCGTCGCCGAGCAACTCTCCTCCTTCACCCACACCTGCTTCATGGTCACTCCGTACGACGGCTACGTGCGGGTCGCCGAGGCGCTGAACCGGCTCACCCCCGGCGACCACCAGAAGCGCACCGCGCTGTTCAACTCCGGCGCCGAGGCCGTGGAGAACGCCGTCAAGATCGCCCGGTCGCACACCCGCAAGCAGGCCGTGGTGGTCTTCGACCACGCCTATCACGGGCGCACCAACCTGACGATGGCGATGACGGCCAAGAACATGCCCTACAAGCACGGCTTCGGACCGTTCGCCGCCGAGGTCTACCGGGCGCCGCTCTCCTACCCGTTCCGCGACGGTGGCCTCTCCGGCGCCGAGGCCGCCCGACGAGCCATCGACGTGATCGAGAAGCAGGTGGGCGCGGAGAACCTGGCCGCCGTGGTGATCGAGCCGATCCAGGGCGAGGGCGGCTTCATCGTCCCCGCCGACGGGTTCCTGGCGGCGCTGACGCAGTGGTGCACCGCGAACGGCGTGGTCTTCGTCGCCGACGAGGTGCAGACCGGCTTCGCCCGCACCGGCGACCTCTTCGCCTGTGACCACGAAGGTGTCGTCCCGGACCTGATCGTGACCGCCAAGGGGATCGCCGGCGGACTGCCGCTGGCGGCGGTGACCGGCCGCGCCGAGATCATGGACGCCCCGCACGTGGGCGGCCTGGGTGGCACCTACGGCGGCAACCCGCTGGCCTGCGCCGCCGCGCTGGCCGTGATCGAGACCATCGAGGCCGAGGACCTGGTCGGCCGCGCCCGCGCGATCGGCACGACCATGAAGGAGCGGTTGGCCTCGTTCGGCGATCCGCGGATCGGCGAGATCCGGGGCCGCGGCGCCATGGTCGCGGTGGAGCTGGTGCGCCCCGGCAGCACCGATCCGGACCCGGAACTGGCCCGCACCGTCGCCGCCGCCGCGCACTCCCAAGGGGTGGTGGTGCTGACCTGCGGCACCTACGGCAACGTGCTGCGCTTCCTGCCCCCGTTATCGATCCCCGACCACCTGCTCGCCGAGGCACTCGACGTGCTGGAACTGGTCTTCAAGGACGCCTGATGACCCTCACCACCCTGCCCGCCGTCGACGGCGGGCCCCTCAACGACGCCCGCACCCAGCTGCGGGAGGCGGCCACCCTGCTCGGCTATGACGACGGGCTGATCACGATGCTGGCCACCCCACGCCGCGAGGTCACTGTCTCCATCCCGCTGCGCCGCGACGACGGCGCCGTCGAACTGCTGATCGGGCACCGCGTGCAGCACAACTTCTCCCGCGGCCCGGCCAAGGGCGGCCTGCGCTACTCCCCCGACGTCACCCTGGACGAGGTCCGCGCGCTGGCCATGTGGATGACCTGGAAGTGCGCCCTGCTGGACGTGCCCTACGGCGGCGCGAAGGGCGGCGTACGGATCGATCCCCGCAACTACAGTCGCGCCGAACTGGAGCGGGTGACCCGCCGCTACACCAGCGAGATCAGCCCGCTGATCGGCCCCGAGCGCGACATCCCGGCCCCCGACATCGGCACCGACGAGGACACGATGGCGTGGCTGATGGACACCTACTCGGTGCAGCAGGGCCACACGGTCCTGGGCGTCACCACCGGCAAACCACTCAGCCTGGGCGGCTCGCTGGGTCGCGCCACGGCCACCTCGCGTGGCGTCGTACACGTGGCCCTGGCAGCGCTTCGGTCCGCGGGCATCGAACCCGCCGGCGCCACCGCCGCCGTGCAGGGCTTCGGCAAGGTCGGCAGTCACGCCGCCCGCTTCCTGACCGACGCGGGGGTGCGGGTGGTCGCCGTCTCCGACCAGTACGGCGCGATCGGCTGCCCGACCGGACTGGACATCCACGCGCTCGCCGACCACGTGGCCGCGACCGGCTCGGTGGTCGACCTCCCCGGCAGCGACCCGATCCCGGACCTGCTCGGCCTCGACGTCGACCTGCTGGTCCCGGCAGCCGTGGAGGGGGTCATCCATGCCGGCAACGCGGCCTCGGTGCGGGCGCGGGTGATCGTCGAGGGAGCCAACGGCCCGACCACCCCCGAGGCCGACGTGATCCTGCAGGCGGCCGGACAGATCGTGGTGCCCGACATCCTGGCCAACGCCGGCGGCGTGATCGTCTCCTACTTCGAGTGGGTGCAGGCCAACCAGGCCTACTGGTGGTCCGCGGACGAGGTCGAGGCCCGACTCGCCGACCGGATGACCGCGGCCTGGGAACGGGTCCACGGCCACGCCACCCGACTCGAGGTGCCACTGCGCACCGCCGCCACCTGCCTCGCCGTCGAACGGGTCGCCCAGGCGCACCTGCAACGCGGCCTCTACCCGTGACCCCTCACCTCCAGGAGCACCCGCCATGTCCTTGACCGCACTGCGCACCCTCGCTGTCCACAACCCCGCCACCACCGAGGTGATCGCCGAGGTCCCCGACCACACCCCCGCCGAGGCGATCGCTGCCGTCGATGCCGCCGCGGCGGCCTTCCGCGGCTGGGCGGCCACCTCGCCCCGTGCCCGCGCCGAGATTCTGCGTCGCACCTACGAGCTGATCGTGGCCGACGTCGACCGGCTGGCCGGGCTGATCACCGCCGAGAACGGCAAGTCCGACGCCGACGCCCGAGCCGAGGTCGCCTATGCCGCGGAGTTCTTCCGCTGGTTCTCCGAGGAGGCGGTGCGCAGCGACGGCGACTACGCCGTCGCCCCCGCCGGCGGCGTGCGGAACGTGGTCACCCACCGCCCCGTGGGCGTGGCCGCCCTGGTGACGCCCTGGAACTTCCCGGCCGCGATGGCCACCCGCAAGATCGCCCCGGCGCTGGCCGCCGGCTGCACCGTGGTCCTCAAGCCCGCAGCCGAGACCCCGCTCACCGCGCTGGCGATCGGCGAACTGCTCACCGAGGCCGGGGTCCCCGACGGCGTGGTCACCGTGGTGCCGACCAGCACCCCGGCCGACGTGGTCACCGCCTGGCTCACCGACGACCGGGTCCGCAAGATCTCGTTCACCGGCTCCACCGGCGTCGGCCGCCACCTGCTGCACCAGGCCGCCGACCGGGTGCTCAACGCCAGCATGGAGCTTGGCGGCAACGCGCCGTTCATCGTCACCGCGGACGCCGACCTGGACGCCGCCGTGGCCGGCGCGATGATCGCCAAGTTCCGCAACGCCGGCCAGGCCTGCACCGCCGCCAACCGGTTCCTCGTGCATGCGGAGGTGGCCGAGGAGTTCGTCGCCCGGATCGGGGCCCTGGTGGAGGACCTGGAGGTGGCGCCGCTGATCAGCCCCCGCGCCGTCGACGGCGTCGCCGCACTGGTGGCCGAAGCGGTCGCCGCCGGCGCCCGGATCACCCACACCGGCACCGTCCCTGCCGGCGGCTGGCGGCACCCGGCCGTCGTACTGACCGACGTCCAGCCCCAGATGCGGATCTCCCGCGAGGAGATCTTCGGACCCGTGGTCGCCGTGCAGACCTGGACCGAGGAGTCCGAGATGCTCACCGCGGCCAACGACACCGAGTTCGGCCTCGCCGCCTACGTGTACGCCGGGCGACTGCAGGACGCGCTGCGGATCGCCGAGTCGTTGGAGGCCGGGATGGTCGGCGTCAACCGGGGCATCGTCTCCGACCCGTCCGCTCCGTTCGGCGGCGTCAAGCAGTCCGGCCTCGGCCGCGAGGGGGCCCGGGACGGGATCAGGGAGTTCACCGAGACCCAGTACTTCAGCGTCGACTGGAGCTGAGTGTGGCCGAAGTGACACGAGACGACCGCCGCTGCGGCCACGCACGCTGCTAGCGTGCGTGGCCATGCGCAGCGCCAAAGACTTCTTCGCCCCGCTGGCCGTGGGCGCCCCCGCCCCGGTCCGTGAGATCCCCGCCCGCCCCAGCCGGGCGATCCACTTCTTCGACCCGTCCAACGCCAAGATGGCGGCCAAGATCCCGCAGATGGTCGGCACCGTCGACGTGCTGCTGGGCAATCTCGAGGACGCCGTCAAGGCCGACAACAAGGTGGCCGCCCGTGAGGGCCTGGTGGAGATCGCCACCGAGACCGACTTCGGGCCCACTCAGCTATGGACCCGGATCAACTCGCTCGACTCGCCGTGGGTGCTCGACGACCTGACCCGGCTTGTGCCGGCGATCGGGCACAAGCTCGACGTGATCATGGTGCCCAAGGTCCAAGGGCCTGAGGACATCCACTACATCGACCGGATCCTCGCCCAGCTCGAGGCCAAGGCCGGTCTCACCTGGCCGATCCTGGTGCACGCGATCCTGGAGACCGCCCGCGGTGTCGCCGAGGTGGAGCAGATCGCGCTCGCCTCTCCCCGGATGCAGGGCATCTCGCTCGGCCCGGCCGACCTCGCTGCCGACCGCAAGATGAAGACCACCCGAGTCGGTGGCGGCCACCCCGGCTACCTGGTCCGGCAGGACCCGATCGACGGCGACATCAACAGTGCCCGGTCGATCTTCCAGCAGGACCTGTGGCACTACACGATCGCCAAGATGGTCGACGCCTGCGCCGCCGCCGGCATCTACCCCTACTACGGGCCGTTCGGTGACATCGCCGACGTGGTGGCGTGTGAGGACCAGTTCCGCAACGCGTTCCTGCTCGGCTGCGTCGGCACCTGGAGCCTGCACCCCAAGCAGATCGAGATCGCCAACCGGGTCTTCTCCCCCAGCGTGGAGGACATCAAGCACGCCCGTCGGGTGGTCGCCGCGATGGGCGACGGCACCGGCGCGGTGATGCTGGACGGGAAGATGGAGGACGACGCCTCCCTCAAGCAGTGCCTGGTGATGGTCGAGCTCGCCGAGCAGCTCGCCGCGATCGACCCGATCCTGAAGGCCAGCTACGACGCGATCGAGGTTGACGATGCCTGACTTCCGCCCCCGCCGCTCCGTCCTCTACATGCCCAGCTCCAACGAGCGGGCCCTGGAGAAGGCCAAGACCCTCCCCGCCGACGGCATCATCTTCGACCTCGAGGACGCCGTCGCTCCGGATGCCAAGCCCGAGGCCCGCCTCGCTGCGGCTGCCGCGGTGCAGTCCGGGGAGTACGGCAACCGCGAGCTGATCATCCGGATCAACGGCATCGGCACCGAATGGCACGACGAGGACCTCAAGGTCGCCGCAGCCGCCGGCCCCGACGTCGTACTCGTGCCGAAGGTGAACTCCGCCGAAGAGGTGCACCAGCTCGTGGCCGCCCTCGAGGCAGCCGGCGCGCCGGAGAAGACCACCCTGTGGGCGATGGTGGAGACCCCGATCGCGATGCTCAACGCCCTCTCGATCGCGCAGGCATCGCCGCGCCTGACCGGCTTCGTGATGGGCACCAACGATCTGGTCAAGGAGTTGTACGCCGAGCATGTGCCCGGCCGTCAGCCGGTGATCACCGGCCTGGGCCTGGCGCTCCTGGCCGCTCGGGCCGCAGGCATCGTGATCATCGACGGCGTCTACAACGACGTGAAGAACGCCGACGGGTTCGCCGCCGAGGTCGAGCAGGGCCGGCAGATGGGCTTCGACGGCAAGACGCTGATCCACCCGGGTCAGGTCGAGCCGGCGAACACCGGCTTCGCCCCCTCCGAGCAGGCGATCGCCGACGCCCGCGGCCTGATCGAGGCGTTCGAGGCCTCCACCGGCGGGGTGGTCACCTACAACGGCAAGATGGTGGAGAACCTGCACGTGGAGTCGGCTCGGCGGACGCTGGCCATCGCTGAGGCCATCGCCGCTCTCTCCTGATCTGCCGCCCGCTCGCGCGAGGCCTGCTTGGGATGTCCGTTGCACGCACATACTGCGAGCAACGGACATCCTTGTCTCTCCACGAAGGAAGTGCCCTCGCGGGGCTGGCCGAGCCACACCGTCCGGCGCCGACCCGAGCCGCCGTTCAGTGGCCCGCGGCCGCCGACCCGACCGCGCGCGGGTCGGCGGCCGCGGCGAAGGTGTCGTCAGTGTCCACGGTGATCGCCTGGGCATGGCCGAACTCGCCACTGAGCGCGGGTCCACGTGCCACCCGGTGGCCGAGCCGACGGAGCTCACCGAGCCACTCGTCGGGTGCCCCGTCCTCGACCACGACCGTCGGCGGGTCGCCATGCCAGGTCCCGAAGCCGCCCGTCGGGCCACGGAGCACCCAGCGGGGGGCGAGCACCGCCTCGGTCACGTCCTGACCGTTGTGCAGCAGGCGGGCGAGCAGTTGGGCGACGATCTGCGGCTGGGCGTCCCCACCCATGGTGCCGAGCACGCCGTACAGCCGATCTGCGCGCATCACCATCGCCGGCGCCAGCGTGTGTGGTGGCCTCCGGCCGGGAGCCAACTCGGCGGGGTGGCCGGGGATGAGCGAGAAACCGAGACCACGGTTGTGCAGGTTGATGCCGGTGCCCGGCTCGACCAGGTAGGCCCCGAAGCCAGCCGCGTTGGACTGGATCAGGCTGACGGCCCAGCCCTCGGCGTCGGCGGCGCACAGGTACGTCGTGTCCCCGTCGGCGGTGGGGGCCGCGGTGGGAGTGGCCCTGGCCGGGTGGACCATCGCCCCCCGGGCCAGCGCCCGACTCAGCAGCCAACTGCCGTCGGCACCGTCGTACAGGACCTCGTGGCGATCGGAGGAGGCGACCTTGGCCGCCTCGATCAGCAGATGCGCCCAGGCCGGGTCGGTCGGATCGTCGGGCAGTCCCAATCGCTCGGCGAGGCCGGCGATGGCCAGCACCAGATACCCCTGGGAGTTCGGGCCGAGGGTGTGCACCCGGGATCCGAACACGTCATGACTCAGGGTGTCCACCCAGTCGGCGTGTGAGGCCCTCAGGTCGGCGGCGGTGAAGGGAGAACCGTCCAGGGCCACCAGCCCAGCCGCGAACTCACCGGCATAGAACGCCTCTCGGCCGTGCTCGGCGATCCCCCGGAGCGTCCGGGCGACCCCCGGTCGACGCACCCGGGCAGCGGGGCGGTTGGCCTGGTCGGCGAGCTCAGGCAGCGCCGCGCGGCCGGCCGCATCGAGGCTGCCCAGGGCGTCGGCCAGCGGACCGGCCCGGAAGCCCTGCTCGGCGAGCTCGATCGCGGGGGCCAGGATCTCCCTCAGGCCGAGGCGACCGAACCGCTCGTGCAGTGCCTGCCAGCCGTCGACGCAGCCGGGCGCGGTGACGGTGCGTACGTCGTGACGCATCGGCATCCGCGGGTGGCCCGCCGCACGCAGGACGGCAGCGTCGCTGCGGGAGCCGGCCCGGCCGCTGGCGTTGAGTCCGATGACCTCACCGGCGGGGGTGTGCACCAGCGCGAACAGGTCGCCGCCCAGACCGCACAGGTGCGGGCTGGTCACCGCAATCGCGGCGTTGGCGGCGATCGCCGCATCAACGGCGTTGCCGCCCCGCGTGAACGCGGCGACCGCGGCCCGGCTGGCCCGGTGGTCGGCGGTGGCTACGACGTGTCGACTGGCGAGCACGGACTGGACGGTCATGGCTCGCACAGTAGCCAGCCACGCCCTGCGCACTCCCAACTCGACGCCGCAGGTCTGAGAACACCGTCTGTGGGTACCGCTGAGAGGGACATCCCAGTCCCTACGAAATGGAGGCCACTGTCATGGTTGCACTTGGACTGATCCTGCTCATCGTCGGATTGATCATGAACATTCCGGTTCTCACGACCATCGGCGCGATCCTGCTGGTCGTCGGCCTGATCCTCAACGTCGTGCCCATCGGCGGCACGCGTCGACGGGTCTACTGACCGGGGCGGGCACCGCACGTGTGCCCTGCCCACCTCCTGTCGTCCGTTCCCTGACCGGGACGGACGACAGTGGTGTCCTCGGGGCGTCGGGACGGGCGCGGTGCCCTTGCGGCGCTGAGGTGAGGACGACCACATAGGGTGCGATGGTGGCTCCGCAACCCCTCGTCGTACTCCTGCACGGTCTCGGCGAATGGCCGACCGCCTGGCAACCTCAACTCGATGCGCTGCCGTCCGGCTGGCAGATCGCGGCTCCCTGGTTGCGGGGGCTCAAACCCACCGCCACGGAGCCGTTCGACCTGCTCGCCGCGACCAGCGACATCGCCGCACTGCCGCAACAGCACGGCGTGGAGCGGATGCACCTGGTCGGCGACCAACTCGGTGCGCTGGTCGCCCTGCATCTGGCCGCCAACCACCCCGAACTGGTCGATCGGCTGGTCGTCTCCGGAGCCCCGATCACTCCACCGCGCTGGGTGCTGGGGATGCAGCGACTGGCCACCCGGCTGACGTCGGAGCGCAAACTCGCCGCCCGCGGCCTGTCCCGGGAGCGGATCCTCAGCGCGAACCGGGCGATGGCCGAGCTGGACCTGGCCGGCCAGTTGAGCGCCGTCACCGCGCCGACGCTGGTGATCGGGGGCCGCGCCGAGAAGACCGGGATGGCCGCCGCCCGACTGATCGCCGCCAAGGTCGCCGAGTCCCGGCTGGAACTGCTCCCGGGCGGCACCCACCTGCACACCAGTCACGCCCACGACTTCAACCGTCTGGTCGTCGACTTCCTCACCGCCTGAACCGCCCACTGAGCCCCGCCGCTGAACCTCTCCACTGAGCCACTCCACTGAGCCTCTCCAGTGGAGCCAGGGACCGCTGCGTGACCCAAGTCACCCCTGACTCGTTGGGATCTCCAAGGACTCCGGGAGGTTGTGGCGTGCGCATGAGACGACTGCTGGCGAGCACGGCGGCGGCCACCGCATTGGTGCTGACCCTCACTCCCGGAGCGGTCGCCCATGACGACCACGACCACGCGGATCCGGCGACCAAGAACGCCCTGTCCCGCGGCGGCGAGACCGGCGCCGACACCCGGGACAGCACCATCCCCGTCCAGGCACGCACCAACGAAGCCCTGGTCGCGGCCCATCGCAGTTCCCCGGAGCCCACCCTGGTGCCCCGACCACTCACCGGGAAGCGCCGCGCCGTCCCGCAGAACCGGCACGCGATGGCTGGAGGCTGCTACGCCCTGCAGGCGCCGAACGGCCGCTGGCTGCGCCGCGACGGCGACCGACTGGTGGCCTCCGCGGCCCGCCGCGGAGGCGCCGAACGACTCCGCTTCCGGGCCACGGACCTGGGCACCTACCTGCTCTATGACCGCAACCGTGAGTTCGTCGGACGGGTCAACACCCAGGTACGACTGGTCGGCCGACCGGCCACCAGCACCGAGTGGAGCGCCCGCGCCAGCGGCGCCGGCTACACCTTCACGCTGCCCGGCGGCGGTGCGCTCAACGCCTCCGGGCAGTCGATCGGCATCGGCCCGGCGACCGCCTTCACCGTCCGCCGAGTCACCGGCTGCAAGGCCTACCCCGAGGTCCAGGTCAACGTCACCGGCGCACCGCACGGCGGCAGCACCAGCTACCAGGAGGTGCGCGGCTACGTGGACGCGCACGTGCACGGGATGGCGCACGAGTTCCTGGGCGGTCAAGTGCATTGCGGCCGTCCCTGGCACCCGTACGGTCCGGCGTACGCGCTGGTGGACTGCCCCGACCACCTGCTCACCGCCGGCTATGGCGGGGTGCTCGAGTCGGTGCTGTCGGGTCGTCCCAGCCATGACCCGATCGGCTGGCCCACCTTCAAGGACTGGCCGGCGCCTCACTCACTCACCCACCAGGGCACCTACTACAAGTGGGTGGAGCGCTCCTGGCGCGGCGGGCTGCGGGTGATGACGAACCTGCTGGTGGAGAACGGTCAGCTGTGCACGATCTACCCGTTGAAGCGGAACTCGTGTGACGAGATGACCTCGATCCGGTTACAGGCGAAGCGGATGAGGGAGTTCGAGCGCTACGTCGACGCGCAGTACGGCGGTCCCGGCAAGGGCTGGTACCGGATCGTCAGGAACCCCCGCCAGGCGCGTCGGGTGATCAACCAGGGCAAGTTGGCCGTGGTGATGGGCATCGAGACATCGGTGCCGTTCGGGTGCAGCTTCACGGCGATCCCGCTGGTCGGCGACCAGCCGGCCTGCACCCGGGCCGACATCGACCGACACCTCGACGAGATGCACCGGCTCGGCGTCCGCCAGATGGAGTTGGTCAACAAGTTCGACAACGCCCTGGCCGGAGTGGCCGGCGACGCCGGCGAGGTCGGCGTCGCGGTGAACGTGGCCAACTTCCTCGAGACCGGCACCTTCTGGGACATGCGGCACTGCAACCCCGCCGACGGCGAGTCGGCCGACCAGACCCAGGCCACCGGCCCGGACATCGGAGGCGACCAGCAGGACGCCCTCTTCGGCGCGATCGCCTCGCTCGGGCTGACGCTGCCGGCGTTGCCGCTCTATCCCAGGCCGAAGCACTGCAACAGCCGCGGACTCACCGACCTCGGCCGGTACGCCGTCGACGGGATGGCGAAGCGGCAATGGCTGGTCGACCCCGACCACATGAGCGTCAAGGCCCGGCAGGCCACCCTGGACCGGCTGGAGCAGCTCAAGTATCCCGGCGTGATCTCCAGCCACTCCTGGGCCACCCCGGACGCCTACCCGCGGATCTACCGGCTCGGCGGCTTCATCACCCCGTACGCCGGCGACTCCACCGGCTTCGTCGCCAAATGGCGGCGCCACCTGGGCTGGGCCGACCCCCGGTTCTTCTTCGGATTCGGCTTCGGCTCCGACATCAACGGGCTCGGCGCCCAGGGCGACCCGCGAGGCGCCGGCGCGACGAACCCGGTCACCTATCCGTTCACCGGCATCAACGGGATCACCGTGCACCGTCAGGTCAGCGGCGAGAAGATCTATGACATCAACGTGCACGGCGTCGCCCACCACGGCCTCTACCCGGACTGGGTGGAGGACCTGTTGAAGGTGGCCGCTCCCGGCGAGCGGGCCGCCCTGCGCACCGACATGCAACGGGGCGCCGAGGCATTCCTGCAGACCTGGGAGCGCGCCCAGGGCGCCCGCCCCGACTCCTGCCGCAATCCCGGACTCCGCAAGACGGTCCGGAAGCTGAAGCGCGTCGTACGCCCGTCGATGACCACGCAGCGAGTGATCCGTCGACTCGGCCAGCCCTATGCACGAGTCGACCAGCGCTTCATCCTCTGCGCGAAGCGCCGGGTGGGCACCAAGGCGGATGGCAGCCCCCGCTTCGAGAACGTCCGGGTCCGGCTGGAGTTCAACCGGGCGGGGCGGCTGCAGCGGATCCGCCACCCCTGACCGCCGCCGCCCCCTGGACGGCTTTCCCTGATATCAGGGGTTCCTGAACGTTGTCAGGGGTTGCAACACCTGACAACGTTCCACAGTCCCTGACATCAGGGTGAACCGTCCAGGTCGTACTGAGGGTCGGGAGCGGGTCAGCGCAGCCGAACCTGGAACGGCAGACTCAAGGCGCCGTACGCCGGGACGCCGGTGAGCGCCACCAGCCGGTCGAAGAGGCCGAACCCCTCCGACGTCCAACCCGCGGAGGCCCACCCGGCCCCGGAGAGCACACCTGCGGCGAGCCCACCGTCTCGCCGCGCCGCCAGTCGCGCCGCAGCGGGCGATTCGCTGTTCTCGGGCTGCCGCAGCATCTCGAGTGGATGGGCGCGCGGGAAGACCCGGACGTCGGCGTCTCCGCGGTCCACCCCGGCCAGCTCGCAGGCGGTGTCGATGGCCTGCGACAGGCCACCGAGCGCGTCCACCAGGCCGCGCTTGTGCGCGTCGGCTCCGGTCCAGACGCGCCCCTTCGCCACCTCACGCAGCTCGGCGACCGGCATCGACCGGTCGGTGGCCGCCTTGGTGGTGAAGTCGTCGTAGACCCGGTCCAGCCAGGCGTCCAAGCGGGCCCACTCGTCGTCGGTGAAGGGCCGGTCGGAGGAGAACATGTCCGCGTACCGACCCACCGAGACCGCCTCCCGGGTGATCCCGATCCGAGCCAGTCCCTCGGTCAGCACCTGCTTGCCGGCCAGTACGCCGATCGAGCCGGTGATGGTGCCGGGGCTGGCCAGGATCCGTTCACAGGGCATCGCCAGGTAGTAGCCGCCCGAAGCCGCCACCGACCCCATCGACGCGACCACCGTCTTGCCCGCCTCGCGCAGGCCGAGGATCTCGCGACGCAGCGCATCGGAGGCCACGTAGGACCCGCCGGGGCTGTCGATGCGCAGCACCACGGCCCGCACGTCGTCGTTGCGGCCGACCGCACGCAGGGTGGCGCCGAGCCCCTCGGAGGTGACCGAGCCGCTGCTGAACGGCGAGTTGTTGCCGCGACCCAGCAGGATCGGTCCGGCGGCATGGACGACGGCCACGATCGACTTGCCGCGGCCCGGAAGCGGCGGCACCAGGGCAGCCATGCCCCCGGTGCCGGCGTACCGTTCGAGGTACTTCAGCGGCGTGTCCCCCGTGCGGAACGCGGCGTACGCGTCGGCGCGGTAGCCGATCTCGTCGATGAGGCCGCGGGCCTTGGCCTCGTCCGCGGACAGCGGAGCCTCCTCGATCGCGGCACGCACCGCCTCCTCGGAGACGCCTCGGGAGGCGGCGACGTCAGCGACCAGGGTGTCGGTGGACGAGGTCACCAGGCGGGTCATCATCTCCCGCTGCGGCTCGGTCATCGTCGTCTCGGTGAACGTGTTCGCGGCCGTCTTGTACTCGTGCCGCTGACCGATCTGGGGCTGCACCCCGATCTTGTCGAGGGTGCCGCGCAGGAACGTCGTCTCGGCGGTCATGCCGACCAGCCCCAGGTCCCCGGAGGGCTGCAACCAGATCTGTTCGAACGCACTCGCCAGGTGGTACGACGTGTTCCCGGCCCCCATCTCCCCGAACGACTCGGCGAAGATCACCGTCCGCTTCCCGGCCTGAGTCAGCCGCGCCACCGCGTCCCGCAACTCCGCGGACTCCGACAGCGAGGGCTGCCAGGTGCCCAGGTGGGCGATCAAGGCAACCACGTCCTTGTCCTCGGCCGCCTTGTCCAGCCCGGCGATGACGGCCCGGAGCACCGGGGTGTGCAGGGACTTCAGCGCCGCCAGCGGTGAGGCAGGAGGAGCTTCGTGAACTCCGCGGGAGAGGTCGAGTTCCAGCAGGATCGAGCCATCGACAAGGCCGGATCGCCGCAGCAGAGGGGCCAACCTCGGCTTCACGGTCTGCTTGAAGGAGTGCGCCAAGGCTGAGGGAAATGCGGTCATGGTCACACCCTAGACGCGCTCGGCAAGACGGAACTCGAGCCCGATCCCCGACCTCGGTAGGATCACCGCCCATGCAGACCTTTGCCATGTCGGTCACCCTCGTGATCACGCTCATCGCGGTCGCCTACGCGGCGTACGCGATCAACCGGATGCTCAAGGTGATCCGGATGGGGCAACCGGCCTCCCGCTCCGACAATCCGGGTCGCCGCACTGCGGTGATGCTGAAGGAGACACTGCTCCACACCCGGATGCTCCAGTGGCACTGGATCGGCATCATGCACTGGTTCGTCTTCGCGGGCTTCATCTACCTGAGCTCGCTGGTGGCGACGGCGTACCTGCAGGTCTTCCTGGGTGCTGACACCGCGCTGCCCGTGATCGGCCACTTCCCGCCCTTCCAGTGGGTGGCTGAGCTGCTGGGCTGGCTGACCCTGATCGGCATCATCTTCCTGATCGTGGTGCGGCAGAAGTACCACCCACGCAAGCTGGACCGGAAGTCCCGCTTCTTCGGCTCCACCTTCTGGCAGGCCTACTTCGTCGAGGCGATCATCCTCGGCGAGGCGCTCTTCGGGACCCTGATCCGCGGCTTGGAGTACCAGCTCTTCCTGCAGCGGGGCAGCGAGTACGGCTCCGCCCTGCACTTCCCGCTGACCGCGTGGTTCGGCGCCGGCTTCTCCGGCATGTCCGAGACCGCGATCGAGACCACCATCTATGCGCTCGCCCTGGGCAAGATCCTGATGGCGATGGTGTGGCTGATCGTGATCAGCAGGAACATCTCGATGGGTGTGGCCTGGCACCGGTTCACCGCCTGGTTCAACATCTGGTTCAAGCGTGAGTCCTCGGGCGGCACCGCACTGGGTGCGCTGAAGCCGCTGACCTCGGGCGGCAAGGCCGTGACCCTCGACGACATCGACGACCTGGACGAGGACTCGGTGCTCGGCGTCGGCAAGGCCGAGGACTTCTCCTGGAAGGGCTTGCTGGACTTCACCACGTGCACCGAGTGCGGTCGCTGCCAGTCCCAGTGTCCGGCCTGGAACACCGAGAAGCCGCTGTCGCCGAAGTTGCTCATCATGGGCCTGCGGGACCACGCCTACGCGAAGGCGCCGTACGTGCACGCGGGCGGCGAGTCGGCCGAGGGCCTGTCCGAGGAACTGGTGGGCATCGGCGAGAAGTCGCTGGTCGGCTCCGGCGGACCCGACGACTGGTTCTACAACCCCGAGGGCGCCGACTTCGTCATCGACGAGGACGTGCTCTGGTCATGTACGTCGTGTGGCGCGTGCGTGCAGCAGTGCCCCGTCGACATCGAGCACGTCGACCACATCGTCGACATGCGCCGCTACCAGGTGCTGGTCGAGTCGAACTTCCCCGCCGAGCTCAACCAACTGTTCAAGGGCCTGGAGAACAAGGGCAACCCGTGGAACATGTCCCCGAACGCCCGGATGGACTGGGCCAAGGACCTGCCCTTCGACGTCAAGGTGGTCGGCGAGACCATCGAGTCCCTCGACGAGGTCGAGTGGCTGTTCTGGGTCGGCTGTGCCGGGGCGTACGAGGACCGGGCCAAGAAGACCACCCGGGCGGTCGCCGAACTGCTGGAGATGGCCGGGGTCACCTTCGGGGTGCTCGGCAACGGTGAGACCTGCACCGGTGACTCCGCCCGACGGGCCGGCAACGAGTTCGTCTACCAGGGCCTGGCCCAACAGAACGTGGAGACCTTCAAGGAGTACAAGGTCAAGAAGGTCGTCTCCACCTGCGCGCACTGCTTCAACACCCTGAAGAACGAGTACCAGGACTTCGGGATCGAGCTCGAGGTGGTGCACCACACCCAACTGCTGAACCGACTGGTCCGCGAGGGCAAGCTGACCCCGGTGGCCACCGGTGAAGGCGCCCACAAGCGGTCGATCACCTACCACGACCCCTGCTACCTGGGTCGGCACAACCAGGTCTACTCGCCGCCGCGGGACCTGCTGCAGATCCTGCCGGGCGCGGAGTTCACGGAGATGGAGCGCAACAGCGAGCGGTCCTTCTGCTGTGGCGCGGGTGGCGCCCGGATGTGGATGGAGGAGACGATCGGGGAGCGGATCAATGAGAACCGCACCACCGAAGCGATCGGCACCGGCGCCGACCAGATCGCGGTCGGTTGCCCGTTCTGTCGGGTGATGCTGGCTGACGGCCTGACCAAGTTGCAGGCCAATGGCGAGGCCCGCGAGGAGGTCGAGGTCCTCGATGTCGCGCAGATGTTGCTGTCCTCGGTGAAGGGCGAGGTGGCGACCAAGTTCAAGCCGGGCGAGGGCCCTGGGTCCGCTCCGGCAGCCGCTCCGGCAGCCGCTCCGGCAGCAGCCGCTGCTGGGGCCGGGGCCGCCACGGCGGTCGAGACGGCCGAGCCTGCCTCGTCGGCCGAGACCACTGCGCCGTCGGGTGGGTCGTCGCTGTTCGACACCCCCGCCCCCGAGCCAGCACCGTCGGGAGGGTCGTCGCTGTTCGACACCCCCGCCCCCGAGCCGGCACCGTCGGGAGGGTCGTCACTGTTCGACACCCCTGCCGCCGAGCCGGCACCGTCGGGTGGGTCGTCGCTGTTCGACACCCCCGCCCCCGAGCCGGCACCGTCGGGTGGGTCGTCGCTGTTCGACACCCCCACCCCTGAGCCGGCACCCGAGCCAGCGGCGAAGGCCGAGGCTGTCGAGACCCCGGCTTCTTCAGGTGGCTCGCTCTTCGATGTGGCACCGTCGCCGGCAGCCGAGACTCCGGCGGCCGAACCCGAGGCATCGTCGCCCGCCGGCGGGTCGCTGTTCGACATTGCCACGCCGGAGCCGGAGGCTGCGGCGCCCGCAGCGGACCCCGCCACCAGCGAGCCTGTGGAGGCCCCGGCTGCACCGGTGGCCGAGGCTGCTCCGGTGGCCGAGGCTGCTCCGGCGGCCGACCTCAGCTCGGGCGGTTCGCTCTTCGACCTGGCAGCCCCCGAGCCGGCAGCGGCGGCGACACTCGAACCGGAGACGGTCGAGCCCACCCCGGCGGTCGAGCCTGTCGAGACCCCGGCCCAGGAGCCCGAGCCCGAGGCCACCCCGGAGGCCGAGCCCGCCGAGGCGCCGGCCGATGACTCATCGAGCGAGGCGAACAAGCCCCGCACCGACGTGGACATCAACGAGTCGGGATCACTGTTCGATCTCTGATCCCCCAGTCGGGGGCGGGGGGGCCCCCCCCCCCCCCGGGCCCCCCCCGGGTGGAACACGAACCGGCGCCGGGGGCTCCCTGGCCTATCTCCCCCCCCCCCGGGGGCCCCGCTCCCCCACCCCCCGGGCCGCCCCCGACTCTTTGTCACAGCAGATCGTCCGAGGTGTGACCGCGGTCGCGCCGCCGACGCCGTGACCGTGGGCCGTCGTACTCGTTGAGGTGATCGGACGTTCAATTGACGCAAAGGGCCCTCCGATGATGCTGATCGCCACTGCGGTCACCGAGTTCTCGGCTCGCCGCGGCTCGCTCCCGGTGGATGCCCGCACGATGCGGATCCCCGGCAGCCTGAGCCACGGCGATCGCGTCCTGGTGCGCGCCGGGGAGGGCAGTTACCACCTCGCCACCGCGGTGGATGTATCCCCCGAGGGGTGTCGACTGGTGTTGGCCGACACACTGTCCACCGAGGCGGCATTGATCCTGCTCACCGATCTGGCCGTCAGTCGCCCGGCTCCCGGCGTACGCGACCTCGCCGGTCTTGTCGCCACCATGCAGGTCACCCCGCAGCACGCCACCCGCCACATCCTCTCCTCCTGACGAAGTGGGGTTTGTGGCCCGCCGAGGTGGGGTTTGTGGCCCACCGAAGTGGAGGTTGTGGTCGGTCTAGGAACCTCCACGCCTGGTCGGCACCGCCCACCCCCACGGGCGGCCACAAACCCCCCTTCGCGCGGCCACAAACCCCACCTCGGCGGGCCAGAAACCCCCTTTCGTCGGAGGGGGGTGGCGTCAGGAAAGGGAGAAAGTGGTGTCATGGAGGGGTTGAAATGACGTCAGAGTGATGTCATAGTGGTGCGCATGGACATCACGCCGTACGTGGAGGGGTTGCGCAGGGACCTGCTCGACGCCGCAGGAGCCGGTGACGAGCAGACCCGGGACATCGCCGAGAGGCTCAGCCTCGCGCTCGCCCCGGCGGCTCGACTGGCGATCATGGAGGCCGTCTCCCAGGCGGCCGCGGAGATCACCAGCGAGATGACAGCCGGCTGCTGCGAGGTGCGGCTCGAAGGTCGGGACCTGAGCTTCGTGCTCAGCCACGACGTCCCCGAGCCCCCGGCGCCGCCCGCCCCGCCGCCTCCCCCCGCGCCCGAGGACGAGGACGACGACGCCATCAGCCGCGTCACCCTCCGACTCCCCGAGTCGGTGAAGAACCGCGCCGAAGAGCTCGCCACCACGTCCGGTCAGAGCCTCAATGCCTGGCTGGTCAACACCATCCGAACCGCCACCAGCGACTCCGCGATCCGCGTGGACGTCGACCTCTCCAGCCTGCCGTTCGGCGGACCCTTCGGACGAGGGCCGAAGCGGATCACCGGCTGGGCCTGACCCCCCGCGACACCCCAGCGGACCGACGCACCGTCGGCCCGCCGGCCGAACACCCTGGAGACCCCGATGCGTCACGAGTTCCACACCCCCGAGCCGATCGAGCTCGACGCCGAGATCAACGCCGGCCAGCTGACCGTCAACGCCGTCGAGACCACCCAGAGCGTCGTCACGATCAGCGGCGAGGACGCCGACCGGTACGACGTCGAGCATGACGGCAGCCAGCTCAGAATCACCGCGCCCAGGCAGAACTTCTTCGGCCTCAACACCCGCCCGGTGGTGATCGTGGTTGAGGTGCCTACCGGATCCCACGTCGACATCCGAAGCGGTTCGGCCGAGGTGCGCACCACCGGGGACCTCAGCCGCTGCACATGCAAGTCCGGCTCCGGGGCCATCCACGTGCAGCAGACCCAGGGGCCGACGGTGCTGACCACCGGTTCCGGCGAGATCCGGATCGAGTCGGCCAGCGACCATCTCCGGGCGAAATCCGGCTCCGGCGACATCGGCGTCGGCACGGTGCACGGCTCGCTGGGAGCCACCTGCGGGAGCGGCACCATCCGGGTGGGACGCATCTTCGGTCCGGCCCGACTGAAGACCGGCTCCGGGGACGTCGTCATCGACGAGGTCCACGCCGAGACCGGCATCACCACCGGCTCCGGCGACATCGCCGTCGGCGCGCAACGACGCGACACCTTCACCGCCAAGACCGCCTCGGGGCAGATCTCGGTCGGCGCGCCGGCCGACATGCCGGTCTGGACCGACCTCAGTAGCGTCTCCGGCCGGATCCGTTCGGCGCTCACCGGCCACGGCGAGCCCGCCCCTGGCCAGGAGTACCTGACCGTCCGAGCCAGCACCGTCAGCGGGGACATCTCCCTGCACCAAGTCTGAAAGGAGGAGACACCATGCCCACCTACGACGTAGAGACCGAGATCCGGCGCCGGGTCAACGACTCGATGACCGCACCCCGGACACCCCACCCGCAGCGCCAGGTACGCCGGCGTACTGCCGTTGCCGACCGGCTGCGCAGGCTGGCCGACCGCCTGGACGCCTGATCGCCCACCCGGTCGACCCACGCAACGCTGCCCGATCGACTCACTCAGCCGCTCCCCGGCGACTCCCCGTCGGTTCGCAGCGCGCCCCGCAGCAGGTCCTGAATCCCCTCATCCGTGAGCCCGGCCGCACGGGCCTGAGCGACGAAGGCGCGCATCTGCGCCACCAGCGAGGACGTATCGCCCGGCCCGGCCTCGAGCGGGGAGTCAGCGACCGGACGCTCCGCCACCACCGTGCCGGTCCTGCGCCGACTCACCACCACGTCCCGGGCCTCCAGTTCGCGATAGGCCCGCTGGACGGTGCCGACCGCAACACCCAGGTCGCGGGCGAGGTCTCTCGCCGACGGCAACCGGTCGCCGGGGCGTAGCGCACCCACCGCCACATAGGCGGCGACCTGCGAGCGGATCTGCTCATACACCGGCACCGCGGAGGTGACGTCCACCTGGAGGTCGGTCACGATCGGCCCTGCTGACCGGCCAGCGGTGCCGGCGTCACCTCGGACGGCGCGCGATCGCCACGGCGTGGCACCACGCTGATCACCGCAGCCGCGACGGAGGCGATCCCGACGACCAGTCCGGCCAGGACCGATCCCCCTCCGGCCACCACCAACGCGGCGCCGTCCCGCTCGACGCGCAGGATCGCGCCGCCGGCCACCAGCAGCACGAGTCCACAGGCTCCCCCGACGCAGAGCTGGACACCGCCGAGGATCCGAGCGGCGCTGGTGGTCCGCACTGCCTCGTCGTGGGCTGGGGGTACGCCGGGCAAGGGAGTCCGCCGTGCGACCAGGGCGAGCGTGGCCGCGGTGCCGAGCAGCGCGAGGAGCAGTCCGACGAGCAGCGGTACGCCGTACGGCCAGCCCGGGTAGGGCCCGGCCGCCGAGGTGTACGAGCCGACAACACCACCCGGCGTGCCGGGGTCGAGTTGGCCGGAGGTCTCGAAGGCGCGACCGGTGGGGCCAGCCGTCGCACCGAAGACCACCACCGCGCCCACCAGCAGCAGCGAGGTGGCGCCCAACCAGCGCAGCCGGCGGCCTCCGAGCGTTCGCACCGTACGCCGCCGTAGCCGCGCGGTCCGCACGGCACCGGCCGGCCGCGGCCACGTCAACTCCCCGACGGCCCGGACACCCAGGAAGACCACGGCGACCAGGAACGGCCCCAGCGTCATCATCAGACCCGGAGTGCGCGGCGTGGGCACATAGTCGGAGGTCCACGCCACCGGGAGCGACATCACTCCGATCGCCGCGCCGGAGGCGGCCAACGCCGCTCCCAACGCGATCAGCAGTTCGTGGCGACGCGCCTGGCGCGCCGCACCCACCTCGGTATCGGCGGCACGGCGGCCTGCCCACCACAGCACCAGTGCCACCGCGAAGGCCGGCACCACGACGACCACACCCAGCAGCACGACGAGGCCGAGAAGAGCCATGACCAACCCCCTAATGAGTCAATGTATTGACTCATTAGATCACAGGTGCGTGACCTGTGCCAGCCTCCTTCGTTGCGTACTGCAGTCAACGATGAGGATCAACGGGAGTCAACCGATGCTGTCACGATTCGTCCTTGCGGCAATCGTCGCGCTGATCAGCGCGACCCTGGCTCCCAGCGGAACCTCCGCCCATACCGGCGCGGCACTCCCGTTCGTGCAGGCCACCCCCGTCCCCAGCGGCTGGACCGCCCGGCCGGCGCAGTACCCGAACAGCGTCGTGGTCACCGACCTGCCGATCCCGATGTCGGACGGCGTCGTGCTCCGCGGCGACCTGCAACTGCCGGCCGACGCGGACGGTCACCGGATCCCCGGCACCTTCCCGGTGATCGTCACGATCACCGCCTACAACAAGACCATCATCGCCTCGCCCTCGATGCCTCTCGGTGGAGAGGGACCCGGCTACCTGGTCAGCCGCGGCTATGCACACCTGACTGTCGACGCGCGCGGCACCGGGTCCTCCGATGGTCATTGGGAGGCGTTCAGCGCCCGGGAGAACGCCGACGCCGGCGAGATCATCGAGTGGGCCCACCGACAGAGCGACTGGAGCGACGGCAACATCGGCATGACCGGGCCGTCCTACATGGGGATCAGCCAGATCTTCGCCGCTGGGGCGCAGCCGGCTGGCCTCAAGGCGATCTTCCCCCAGGTCCCCGGCGCTGACGTCTACCGCGACATCGTGGCCACCGGCGGACAGATCGACGTCGGGTTCATGCCGCTGTGGCTGGGGCTGGTCACGTTCACCGGACTGATCCCGCCGGCGTACACCCAGGAGGACCCGGAGGCGGGGCTGGCCTGGCTGCTGGACCGGCTCCGCGGCGCCACCGAGTTCACGCTGCCGATGATGGGCGAGGCGATACTCGGCCAGGAGCCGGCGTACGACGGGCCGTTCTATGCCGAGCGGTCGCCGATCAACGTGGTCGACTCCGTCGAGGTTCCCACCTTCTTCGTCGGCGGCCACTACGACCTGTTCCAGCGCGGCACGCCGCTGCTCTTCGAGTCGCTGCGCACCCGCGGCGTGCCCACAAAGTTCATCCTCGGCCCCTGGGACCACCTGCAGGGATCCTCGGGTGCCGACGTCGGGGACGCCGGCTACGGGACCCTGGCGGAGTTGCAGTTGCGCTGGTTCGACCACTACGTCCGCGGCGTCGCCGACCCGGCGCTGGACACCGACATCGCGGCGTTCACGTACTACGAGATCAACTCCGGCATCTGGCAGCAGGCCGACGACTGGATCGGCCCCCATCATGTGGCCGCGTCGTTCAGGCTCTCCGGCACGGCCACGCTCGGCGGCGGGGCCGGCGGCCTCAGCCGGGGGGCGACGGAGCCCGGCACCTCGACACTGATGCCGCTGCCGGTCACCGGCCTGTGCACCCGATCGGCCAATCAGTGGACGGCCGGCGTGCCGGCGCTGATCATGGCGGACCTGCCCTGCTTCCACGACAACCAGTGGAACGACCTCCTCGGCCTGGTCTTCGACACCGAGCCGATGGCCGAGCCGTTCCGGCTGCAGGGGCCGATGAACGCGCACCTGCACGTCTCCAGCCTGTCCGGGGACGGCCTGCTCGCGGTGGCGGTCTCCAGCGTGGCCCCTGACGGGTCGGTGAACCGGCTCACCGGCGGCTGGCAGATGATCTCGCACCGGGCGCTCGACACCAGCCGGACCAGATACCTGGACGGCAAGATCATCCAGCCCTACCACCCGCACACCCAGGCGGCGAAGGCGGCGCTCGGCCCGTTGCAGATCGCGCCGGTCGATGTGGAGATCCTCTCCACCGGCGCGGTGATCCCGGCCGGACACCGGCTGCGGCTCTCGGTGCAGGCGTTCGACGTGCCGCACCTGCTGCCGGTCCTCGGTGACCTGCTGGGCACACTGACTCCGATCAGCATCCACAACTCTCCGGCGCACCCGTCGGAGTTGACGGTGCCGCAGGTCGGCCAGCTGCGTACGCCGCCGAGCACCGCCGCGGCGGTACCGACCGCCACCCACGCCGCGCTGCGCAAGGCCCGCACCACGCCGGGCCAGCGGAACCGGGTGCGGGTGCGGGTGCGCACCGCGGACGGTCACCCGGCGTCGGGACGGGTGCGGATCAAGGTCGGCAAGCAGGTACGACGCGCCACCCTCGACGACCGCGGCCGTGCTGTGGTGCGGCTGCCGAAGCGTCAGCGGGTGGGCAAGCACCGCGTGGTGGTGCGGTTCCTGGGCCACAGCACACAGGCGCCCTCGCGAACGAAGGTGGTCTGGAGAGTCCGCCACTGAGTCAGCAGCCCGCCGACTTGGCGGGCGTCAGGCGACAAGGCTGCTCCAGCAACCAGGATGCATGACGTCGGGGGCTACCAGTTGCGGGGACCCTCGCCGCCGCTGCCCTCACCCTCGTCCTCGCCATCGGAGCCGCCGCCCCCCTGGCGCTCGAGCTGCTCGTACTCCGCCACCTCGGCGTCCTCGCGGCCCTGCTCGTTGCGTTCGGCCAACTCGGCCTGACGCTGTTGCTCGGGATCACCCGGCTCCGGCTCGGGCTCCTCCTCGCCGAAGTCCGACTGGGCCTCGCGGGCCTGCTGCTGCTTCTCGGCGTTGCGCTCGGCCATCTCGGCGCGCTCCTCGGCGGAGGGTGTCCCGCCGCCACCCGTCGACTCGTCGGACTCGTCGGACTCGTCGGACTCGTCGGACTCGTCCTCGTCCTCGTTCGACTCGTCGGACTCGTCCTCGTCCTCGTCACTCCCCCCTTCCGCTTCCTCCTCGGCGTCCGCCTCGTCGCAGTCAGGGCGCGCCACGATCTGCTGGGCGATGGCGAAGTCCGTCTCGGCGAAGGAGTAGTAGCGATCGACACGTTCCAGGAGTTCGTCCGGGTCGATCGGATCGCCGGCGTAGTCGGTCAGCACATCCTCGTCGTACGGCTCCCCGGCCTCCTGCTTCGCCAGTTCGGCGAGGACCTCCTCCAACTCGAGCGCACGCCGGCCCGCGGTCGCCATCCAGTAGTCGCCCTCGACCTCCCAGGACAGCGCCCAGTTCGTGACGATGGCGCACCGGATCGCGGCAGGCTGACCTGCGGCCAGCTCATAGGCGTCGGCGAAATGGGACCGGGCATAGCCCGTCGACCCCTCGTGAGCGATGGCTTGGGCGAGGATGGCCGTGCCGAGGTTGTACTCCGCCTGCCACGGCACCGGGCGCAGGAAATCCGCCTGCGAGGCGAACCCGTCCCGGGCAGCCTGGAACTCGCCGGCGTGGTAGTCATCGATCGCCGTCTCGGCCACCAGCGGCAACCCGGTCAGGCGCCAGCCCCAGGCCAGCAGCACGACCACCAGCGCAGTGATCGGCACCCAGTGCCACAGTCGGCGCCGGGGCTTGCTGCGCCGTCGGCGGGAGACCCCGACGCCGATGAGGATCGGCGCCACCACCACGGCGGCCAGTACGAAGCCCACCATCAGCACCACGAGGGTGTCGACCAGCTGATCAGGCACGCCACACCCCCGACGACCGGCCCGCTCCGGCCGCGCGCACCGCGACCTCCCAGCCGAGCAGCACCGCGAGCAACAGCGCCAGCGGCCACACCACCGGGCGGTGCGCCGCCACCTCCCGTTCGGTCTCGGTCACCACCAACTGTGCGTTCACGTCGGTCGCCAACGAGGTCACCTCATCGGGCAGGCTGCGGAGCCCGTAGGGCACCCCGAGTTCGTCGGCGATCTCCTGCAGGGCCGCCTCGTCGATGACGGAGATCCCGTCGCCACCGGCCGGATCCTGGATGTAGTCGGTCTCGTCCTGCCCGGGGACGTACTCGCGCATCGGCCCACCCGCCTCGGTGCCGTAGCCGAGCACCGCGCCCCCGTCGATCAGGGGAGCGAGGTCGGCGAACGAGCGGCGTTCACCCGGGACGGTCTCCTCGCCGTCGGAGAGGAAGTAGACGACGCGCACGTTCTGCGGGTGGCTCTCCGCTGAGGCCTGCAGCGCCGCGGCGAGTTCGTTGAGTGGCCGGTCGAGGAGCGATCCCTTCGAGTAGGCGGTGATCTCCTGGCGCACGGTCTGGGCCCACGCGTGCACAGCGCGCGCGTCCCAGGTCAGCGGCAGCTGTCGGGTGGCGATCGAGTCGAAGCCGATGATGGAGTAGCGCGCCCCGGGGATCGCGCGGGTCAGCGCCACGACGTCGTGTCGGACCCCGTCCAACCTGGGTGCCTCACCATCGGCCCCCCAGTCCTCGGCGGCCATCGACCCGGTGCGGTCCACGACGAAGAAGACGTCGGCCGCCACCGCCGTCGTCTCCACCGTGGTGGTCGTCGACGACGGGCCGAAGCCGATCAGCCCGAGAACGACCACCATCCCCAGTCGGCGGGCGGCATCGAGTCGCTCCGGCCGGGACCCCGCCGCGATCAGGCTCGCCGTGGCCACCCCGACCAGCAGCCCGACCGCGACCAGCAGCCACGGCCAGCCGATCAACGGCTGCCACGCCAGCCCCTCATCGAAGACGTTCACGACCGCCCCCTCGCCCCGAGCAGCACCAGCAACCCCACGCCGAACAGCGCGCCCAGGAACCAGCCGCGCGGAGTGTCGGCGAGGATCTCCTCGGCGTCGGCACCGAGTACGACGGCCTGCTGGGCGATGACGTCGGCGACCAGGTCGTCCACGGCCCGAGGGTCGGTGACCGTGAAATAGAGCCCGTCGCGGGCATCCACCACCTCGCGGTACTCACTCTCACTCGGTCCGCCCAGCCGGTCGCCCGCATAGAGCCCGTACAGCGTGATGTCTCGGGAGGTGGCCAGGTCGGCAGCCTCCTCGAGGGTGTACACACCCTCCATGAAGACCTCGTTGTCGGTGGTCAGCACCACCGAGCGGGACCGCTCGGTGGCCTGCTCGTCGAACTGCAGGGCGCAGCTGGCCAAACCGTCGCCGACCAGGCTGGCGCCGTCAGCGGACTCGGTCCCGGCGAAGAACGTCACCACCCGGTCCAAGACGTCCGGGTCCCACTTCTCGACGTCCCGCTCGGACAGCCACAACGCGTCGTCGAGCCGCTCACTGGCGTAGGTGAGCTCCGCCAGCACCAACCGATAGTCGTCGGTGAGCGGGAAGACGGTGCGGGAGGTCGAGTTGAAGAGCACCAGAGCGATCCGCTCTCCGGCGAAGTTCTCGGTGAGCTCGGTGTACACGTCGATGACCTCGGCGACGTACGGGATCATCGACCCGGATACGTCCAGGCACAGCACGATGTCGCGGGTGGCGAGCCGCTGCTCGAGGAGCTCGCGCTCAGCGGGGCGTGCGGTGAGCGCCGCGGTCGACACGATCCCCACCAGGAGGGTGACCAACCCGGCCACCAGCCACGACCGGTGCCGTCGGCGCAGGGCACGGAAGGCGGGCAGCGCGGTCAGGTATTCGGTGTGCGCCAGGGGCAGCGCCCCGGCGGCACCCCGCAGGCGTCGGCCCCAGAGGTAGGCGACGACCGCGCAGGCGGCGGTGGCGAGCAGCACCACGACGCCGGCCAGGGGCCAGAGCCAGACCCGGGTGTCCACGATGCTCACCACCGCAGCACCAAGCGGCGGGCACGCCGGAGCGCCTCCTTGGCCTGATTGTCGGCGCGGGCTCCCGAGTGCCAGCTCCCCCGGCGCGCGTCAGGGCCGAACGCCGGAGCGAGGGTGTGCTCAAGTTCGGTGGCCAGCCGACGTGTCTCCGGACTGGCCGCCAGCATCGTCACCGTGGACGACCGGACGTTCCGGCCGGTCCGGGCCTGGGCGAAGGTGCGCAACTCGGCGCGCAGTTCGAGGTAGAAGGCACGGTCGTCGATCTCGTCGGTGCGGCGGCGGCGCCCCAGGTCGTCGAGACGTCGAACAGTCTCGTTGCGGAGCACGACCAGCGGGTCGGCGGGCTCCGCGGGTGGCTCCCCTTCGGCGGGCGCCTCGGTCCTGGTGCGGGTCAGCAGGGCGCCCGCGACCACCACGAGCAGGGCCAGCACCAGCAGCGCGACGCCGACCAGCGTCCACCACCCGTCGTACGCCATCGGGTCGATGATCTCCTCACCGGGCATGGCGCAGCCTTCCCAGCAGGCCCACCAGTTCGGGCAGCACGGCCGCGGAGCCATCGACGCGCATGCCCACGATCCGCCTCCGGGCCAGCAGGTCATCGACGGCCGACCGACGGTCGGCGACGCTGCGTGCCGCCTCCAGCGCGAGCCGCTCACGGAGCCGGGCGGACCCGGCGAACCAGCCGCTTCGACGGAGGAAGTCGGGCAGTCGGATCCCGGAGGTGACGTCGAGGAGTGCCGCGGCCTCGGCTGCCGGGCCGGCCACCGGTGACAGGTCCTCCACACCGATCACCATCACCTCGTGCCGTACGGCGAGGAGTTTGAGGAGGCGGTCGTGCTCGGGGCGCGGGTTGGTCTCGTCGGTGAGCAGCACCATCAGCGAACGTCGGGGGAACGCGCGCACGGCACGGGCCACCAGGGCATCAAGGTCCGACGGCGGGGCGTCGGGGCGCCACTGGGAGGACAGCGCCCGCAGGGTCGCCTCGATCTCAACGGCGCTGCCGCGGGCCGGGCGGTGCACGGTGCGTTCGGCGTCCCCGGCGAGCAGGGCGACCCGGTCGCCACGAACGCGCGCCAGATGGGCGACGACGGCAGCGATCTCGTCGACGACGGCGTGCTTGGGCTCACCGCTGGGAGCGGTGGCGGTCATCGCCCGGCCGGTGTCGACCAGCAGGACGACGGCCAGGCTCACCTCGTGGGCGAACCGGCGGATGACCGGCTCACCGACACGGGCGGACGCCTTCCAGTCGATGTCGGAGACGTCGTCGCCGATCTCGTAGTGGCGCAGGTCGTCGAAGTCCTGACCGTGCCCGGTGAGCACCGAGCGGTGCCGGCCCGCGAGCAGCCCGGTGGCGCGTCGCACCATCGGGAGCGACACACGAGCGCGGGCCAGCGCGAGACGCGAGGTCACAGGCTCAGGGGACGGGGACGGCGTCGAAGGCGAGGTCGACGAGGTGCTCCGGGGATACGTCGTCGGCCAGGGCCTCGAAGGTGCGCACCAATCGGTGTCGCAGCACCGGATACCGCACCGAGCGGACGTCGTCGGGGGTGACGTAGTCGCGTCCCGCCATCAGCGCGCTCGCCTGGGCCAACCGCAGGAACGCGATGCCGCCACGGGGAGAGGCACCGACGCGGACCAGGGTGCGTAGGTCCGGCACCGGGCTCGGGCCGGCCCCGCGGGTGGTGTTGATGATGTCGACGACGTACTTCTTGATGCTGGGCTCGATGTGCACCCGGTCGGTCAGGGATCGCAGCATCCGCACGTCGTCGAGGTCGATCGGCTGCGCGGTGATCGGCGCGGCCATCGCGCCCGAGACGACCCGCTGGAGGATCTCCACCTCGTCGTCGGGATCGGGGTAGCCGAGCACGACCTTGATCATGAAGCGGTCCATCTGGGCCTCGGGCAGCACGTAGGTGCCCTCCTCCTCGATGGGGTTCTGGGTGGCGATCACCATGAACGGGTCGGGGAGTTTGTGCTCGACGCCGCCGATCGACGTCTGCCTCTCCTGCATCGCCTCGAGCATGGCGGACTGGGTCTTCGCCGAGGAGCGGTTGATCTCGTCGAGGAGCACCAGGTTGGCGTGTACCGGCCCCAGTTGAGTGGAGAACGTGTTCGTGGTGTGGTCGAAGATCTGGGTGCCGACGATGTCGTTGGGCATCAGGTCCGGCGTGCACTGGATGCGCGCGAACTTGCCGTTCACGGCGTCGGCCAGAGTGTGCGCGGCGGTGGTCTTGGCCAGACCGGGCACCGACTCCAGGAGCACGTGGCCACTGGCGAGCAGTGAGCTCACCAGCGAGGCGCGCAGACTCTGCTGACCGACCAGGCGCTGGTCGAAGACAGCGTCTATCTGCGCGAGGAGCTGCCGTGCGGTGGAGAACTCCGAGCGGGAGAGGACCTCACGGGGCGGCTGTCCGGTGGCGAGACTCATGCGCGCGACCCTATCGGGCGGAGGGGAGCCTCCCCGACTCAGGAGCGCCTCGCCACGCCGCGTCGCCAGTAGCCCATGAACGCGACCTGGTTGCGGGGCAGGCCGAGTTCGCCTCGGACACACTTTACTTAGGTGAGCCTAACCTTATAGGCTCCGACCATGATGGCCGATCAGCCCGCAGTCAGCACCCCTGCCAGCACCCCTGCCAGCGCCGTGCGCTCGATCCTGAGCCGCGCCGCTTCGGCCCGGGTCACCTGGTTGGGCGCAGAGGCGGAGGCGTACGACGTGTCTGCGGTGGTGATCCGGGCGCCCAAGTCCCACCTGCCAGCGGGGGTTCGCGCCTGCATCGTCGAGATCGCCGACACCGCGCCGGTCCCGGCGGCCGACCGGATCCGGGCTCGGGTGCGGCTGCACGGGTACGCCGCACCCGGCGGATGCCCGTGCTCACCACCGCTGCAGATCGGCGTGACCGCCGTCGACCTTGAGCGCGACGGTCGCACCCACACCCTCACCCCGGAGGAGTTGCGGGCGGCTCAGCCGGATCCGTTCGCGCACACCGAGGCGCATCTGCTGGGCCATCTCGCCGAGCAGCACCCCGACGTGGTGGAGAGACTGGCGGGGCTGGCCGTCGACGACCCGACCAGGGTCCGAGTCTCGCCGTGGGCGTTGGACCGGCACGGCATCACGCTGCGAGTGTGCGGCGCCGAGCAGGTCCGCAACGTCCATTTGGCGTTCCCGCGGCCGGCCGAGTCAACAGCCGATCTCCAAGCCGGAATGCAGGCGCTGACCATCCAGGCCGCGTCGCGGCGGCGTGGCCGCCGAGGCGCGTCGACGCGACGCGTGCTGGCGGACCTGTTCCGCAGTGGAGCGGCGGCGGACCGAATCTGCCGACCGGACTGAAACCTCAGATCGGCGTGCGGTGGAAGCTCTGGCTGGACCGGGACGGTGTCGGGCCACGCTGGCCCTGGTAGCGCGATCCGTACTTGGCGGAGCCGTACGGATGGTCGGCGGGTGAGCTGAGCCTGAAGAAGCACAGCTGACCGATCTTCATCCCGGGCCACAGCTTGATGGGCAGGTTGGCGACGTTGGCCAGTTCCAGCGTCACGTGGCCGGTGAACCCGGGGTCGATGAAGCCGGCCGTGGAGTGGGTCAGCAGGCCGAGTCGTCCCAGCGATGACTTGCCCTCCAGTCGCGCCGCGACGTCATCGGGCAGCCCGACCACCTCATAGGTGGAGCCCAGCACGAACTCGCCGGGGTGCAGGATGAACGGCTCGTCACCGATCGGCTCCACTTCGCGGGTCAGATCCGGCTGGTCCTCCGCGGGATCGATGTGCGGATAGCGGTGATTCTCGAAGACCCGGAAGAACCGGTCCAGGCGCACGTCGATCGAGGAGGGTTGCACCATCTCCTCGGCGAACGGGTCCAGGGTGACCCGGCCAGCCTTGATCTCGGCCATGATGTCGTGGTCGCTCAGCAGCACGCCTCGCACCCTACCGGCGTACGACGTCAGTCGGTGCCAATGGCACCTCGTGGGACGCCGCGGGCTACCGGGGGCTCCTCCTCGAACACCATCACCGGCATCCCCACCGACCTCGCCAGTTCCTCCTGGATCTCCCGAGCGCGGTCGGCGATCGACCCAGGGACCAGGCCTACCTGCAGGCCACTGTTGTCACCGCAGGAAGAGGTCGTAGCGAGGTCGTCGATGCCGACCAGCAACTCGCCCTCGCGCAGAACCCGGAGCAGACCGCGTTGAGCACGCCGAATGTCGCCAGCGGAGTAGGTCACCTCCTGCACCACCACCGTGGCGCCATTGGGGCGTGGGCCGGCCAGGTCGAGGATTCGCGCTGGCACGGGCCCCTTCCAACTCACCACGACGGCACCCGCGTCGAGCCAGTAGGCAACCCCGGCCGCACCCTCATCCCCACGGGTGTCCCTGCGGGCCTGCCGGAGTGTGCGGTCGAGCACCCAATGCACGGCCTGTCGCACATAGTCACGCTCAGTCTCAGCAGCATCGCCGGGCAGCCCCCAGTGATTGGCGAACACATGCGGAACGCCTGCCTCTCCCAGCGTCCGCCGTGCGATGTCGAGGTCGCCATTCGTGTACGCGATCGGCCCCACGTGCGTGGGCGCGGCCAGGACGACGGAGAAGCCCTCCCAGTCGGTGGCGGTGACTCCGTCGACGATCGCGCGCTGCTCGAGCAAGTTCTCGATGGGTGGCGGCGGGGTCGTGAACACCATGTGGAGCTCGGGGCAGGTGAAGCCCGCCTCGCCCTCGCCCGAGCCGGGCGGATCAACGATGTCAGCCGGTTCGGGCCGGTCGGTGACCACCGCGGCCTCCTCGGAGTTCTCAGGCCAGACGAGGATCGGTACGACGACCGCGGAAGCCACGATCACCGCGACCGAAGCGACCAGCAACGTTCCCCGGCGCCGCCGACGCCGCCGTACCGCTCTCTCAATGGCGGCAATCCCTGCGCTGGTCGGCCGCACAGCGCCACCGAGAGCACGCAGAGAGTCCTCCCACGGGTCCCGGTTCATTCAGTCCACCTCCTGGGTGGGCGCCAACTCACGGAGCCGGGCCAGTCCTCGGGACAGATGGGAGCGGGCGGTGCCGACGCTGCAGCCCAAGTGGGCGGCGACGCTGGCGTGGTCGAGGTCCTCGATCACCTTGAGCACCACCGCGGCCCGCTGCTGCGGCGGCAACCGGCCCAGCGCGGTCAGCAGCCACGGCTCGACGTCGTCGACCATCTCCAGTTCCCGGGGTTGTTCCGGCGGCATCTCGGTGGTCACCTCGCGCAGGCCACGCCTTGCTCGGTCGATGTTCAACCGGACCAACGTGGTGCGCGCGTAGCCGCCCGGATTGCCGGCCCGCAGGCGCTGCCACCGCACCCCGACACGAGTCAGAGTCTCCTGCACCAGATCCCAGGCGTCGTGGGGGTTGCCCGTCAGTGCCAGGGCGAGGCCGAGTAGTCGCGACGTCTCCGCCTCGACATACTCGATGAACCCGTCCACCGCGCCTCCCGCCCACCACTGTCAGTTACTCAACGATCCACGGCCCCGAAACGTTGAGCGCCAACCCGGCGATGCCTCCGTCGCCCGGGTGCGCGGGGCGTGCGATACGATCCTGCACGTCGGTTCGTCCGACGTGCGGATGTAGCTCAGTTGGTAGAGCGCGACCTTCCCAAGGTCGATGTCGCGAGTTCGAATCTCGTCATCCGCTCCACGCACCCTGACGCCCACCCTCCGAGCCCACCAAGGCCGATTCCCGTACATTGCGCACCGAATCTGTAGGCAGGTGCTGACTGCACGGGAATGGGCCGCGTGTCCCGCTCAGGGCTTGCGCAGGGTGGCCATCGCCCGCTCGGGCTCCCAGAAGGCACGCATCGAGGCCACTCGCCCGTCCTCGTTCACCGTGTAGACCATCACCAGGTCGGTGTCCGCTGCGGAACCGTCGGGGAAGGTGGTGGTGATGGTGCCGACGTTGGCGCAGGTCATCCCGTTCGCGTGCGAGTCGTGGATGGTGAAGACGAACTCGGAGATCGGCGCGATCGCCAGGTCCCAGAACTTCCGGATCCCATCGTGGCCGTGGTGCCCCAGGCCCTCGGGGTCGAACATCGACGGCCCGACCGGGTCCTCGATCACCGCGTCCTCGGCGTACACGGTGAGCCATTCGTCGAGGTCACCTTTGGCGACCGCGGCGTACGAACGTTGGGAGGCGACACGGGCAGGGTGTTCGCCCTGGGGAGCATTCCAGATCACTGACATGTCCCGACAATAACTGGAACGTGTTCTAGTTGTCACGGGAGTCACCGGCTGTTCACCCATCAGTCGACTCCATCTGTCACTCTGATGCCATGTCGCGACGCACCGTTCACCTGCTGGCCGGACTCCCCGGCACTGGCGCAGCCGACGTCGACACGGCCCTGCGCGACGGCCGCACGCTCATCGGCCCCGACGGCCGGGAGGTCGCCGCCGGCGGCTCGGACGCCGCCCAGATCGACCGGGCAGTGATCGACGTACGCCACACCCACAAGGAGCACGGCCTGCGGCGTCGCGACGTCGCCGGTGAGTGGGACTCGGTATGCCGCGGGATCCTCAAGCACAAGGGTGCCACCGTGATCGCCCACGAGGGTCTCGCCTCCGCCGACCGTGACCAGGTGGCGCTAATGCTGGACGGACTGTCCGGCTGCAAGGTGCATCTGTGGCTGACGGTGCCGGACCTGGGCAGCCAACTGTCGGCGGCCTGGACGGCCCTGGTCAACGCGGGCCAGGCGCCGAAGTTCGAGCGGTACGCCGACCGGGTGCTGGCCGGCGACACCAGCGACCCGGTGGCCCGTGACTTCTGGACCTCCCGAGACCCCGTCGAGGTGATCGGCCGCTGGCTGCCCGCCCTCAAACCCGGGCGCATCCATGTGGTGATTCCGCACGACGACCCGGCCAGCGCCAGCTGGCAGGCGCTGGTCGCCTCCGGCTTCACCGGAGACACCGCGGTCGAGTTCCCCACCGCCGACCCACCCGCCCCGCTGGCCGGGCCCGATCTGAACCTGCCCCTCCTACGCATCACCGACGGCTGGACGAAGGCCATCACTGCGGGCGGCTTCGAGGTCCACGGAGACCCCGCCGATCTGGCTCCGACCAGTGACGGCCAGGCCCGGCTCAGCGGCGATGACGCCGACCTGCGACTGCAGTTGACCACCACCGCCCTGGCTCGCGCGATGGCCGAGGTGGCCCAACTGCGCGCCGACAACGCTGCCCTGGCGGAGCGGGCCAGCAAGGCCGAGCGCAAGTGGCGCAAGCTGCACCGCCAGCACACTCCCTGAGCGACGCCGACCGAGCGACACAGCCCGGGGCCGAAAGGCCCGAGTGGCAACCCTCACCTTGCAAACCGTGGAATCATCGGGGATCATATTGTTACTCACCAGTAGCAACTGGATCGTCCCGTGCGGCTGCGAAGGCCCCGGACGGCGTACCGATGCGTTTCACAACCGAAACCCCGACCTGAAGGTGGAGCAGTGAGCCACTACAAGAGCAACCTGCGTGACATCGAGTTCAACCTGTTCGAGGTGTTCAACGTGCAGGAGTACCTCGGCACCGGCATCTTCGAGGAGATGGACGCCGACACGGCCCGCGAGATCCTCAAGGAGGTCGAGCGGATCTCCCGCGAGGACCTGGCCGCCTCCTTCGAGGACTCCGACCGCAACCCGCCGGTCTTCGACCCCACCACCCACACCGCCCCGGTCCCGGCGTCGTTCAAGAAGTCCTACGACACCTGGATGGAGTCGGGCATGTGGGCGATCCAGACCCCCGAGCCGATCGGCGGCCAGACCGCGCCGTCGTCGCTGGTCTGGTGCTCCGCGGAGTTCCTGCTCGGCGCGAACGCCCCGATCTGGATGTACGGCGCCGGCCCGTTCTTCGCCGGCGTGGTCTACAACAACGCGAACGGGGTTCAGCGCGACGTCCGCATCGCCGAGATCATGGTCGAGCGTCAGTGGGGCGCCACCATGGTGCTCACCGAGCCCGACGCCGGCTCCGACGTGGGTGCCGGTCGCAGCAAGGCCACCCTGAACGAGGACGGCTCCTGGAACATCACCGGCGTGAAGCGCTTCATCACCAGCGCCGAGTCGGACCTCCAGGAGAACATCATGCACCTGGTGCTGGCCCGCCCCGAGGGCATCGAGGGCATCGGCGGCCCCGGCACCAAGGGTCTCTCCCTCTTCCTGGTCCCGAAGTACCACTTCGACCACGAGACCGGCGAGCTGACCGGCGAGCGCAACGGCGCCTACGTCACGAACGTCGAGCACAAGATGGGCATCAAGTCGTCCAACACCTGTGAGGTCACCTTCGGCGACCCGCAGGTCGGCGGCGGCGAGCCGGCCCAGGGCTGGCTGCTCGGCGAGGTGCACGACGGCATCCGGCAGATGTTCGACGTCATCGAGAACGCTCGGATGATGGTCGGCACCAAGGCCATCGCAACACTCTCGACCGGCTACCTGAACGCGTTGGAGTACGCCAAGCAGCGCGTCCAGGGCCCCGACCTCGCCCAGGCGGCCGACAAGACCGCCCCCAAGGTCACCATCACCCATCACCCCGACGTACGCCGGTCGCTGATGACCCAGAAGTCGTACGCCGAGGCGATGCGCGCCCTGGTCGTCTACACCGCCACCTGGCAGGACCAGGTGCAGATGGCCAAGGCCGCCGGGCAGGACGCCAAGCTCGCCGAGCAGGTCAACGACCTGCTGCTGCCGATCGTGAAGGGCTACGGCTCGGAGCGGTCCTGGACCCTGCTGGGCACCGAGTCGCTGCAGACCCTGGGCGGCTCCGGGTTCCTGCAGGAGTACCCGATCGAGCAGTACGTGCGAGACGCCAAGATCGACACCCTGTACGAGGGCACCACGGCGATCCAGGGCATGGACTTCTTCTTCCGCAAGATCGTCAAGGACCAGGGTGTGGCGCTCGGCCACATCGCCGGCGAGATCGACGGCTTCGTGAAGTCCGAGGCCGGCAACGGCCGTCTGAAGGAGGAGCGGGAGCTGCTCGCCAGCGCCCTCGAGGACGGCAACGCGATCGTCACCCAGATGATCGGCGACCTGATGTCGGCCGACGTCTCCGCCGAGGGTGGCGACATCAAGAACATCTACAAGGTCGGCTTCAACAGCAGCCGCCTGCTGATGGTTCTGGGCGACATCGTCTGCGCCTGGCTGCTGCTGCGCCAGGCCGAGGTGGCCCTGGCCCGGCTCGGTGGCGAACTGTCCGCGGCCGACCAGGCCTTCTACGAGGGCAAGGTCGCGGCCGCGCAGTACTTCGCCCGCAATGTGCTCCCGAAGATCGCGTCCGAGCGAGTGCTCGCCGAGTCGGTCGACGCCAGCCTGATGGAGCTCGACGAGGCCGCCTTCTGAGCCGCTGACTCCTCCACCGGAAAGCCCTGATGTCAGGGACTGTCGACTGTTGTCAGGTGTTGCAACCCCTGACAACGGGACGAACAGCCTGACGTCAGGGCTTTCCGCATGGGGACTGAGGCGCTCACGGCTGGGTACCGCAGGCGAGAAGGGCGTGACAAGCATGCCCCTCGACGAAGAGGAGTCCCAGATGGGAATCGGAATCGGAATCGTGCTGCTGGTCCTGGGTCTTGTCCTGGTCCTAGGAGCTGTCGACATCTCGGCCATCGACGCCTACATCGCCTCCAACACGCTCGGCTGGATCCTCATCGCAGGTGGCGCCCTGGCGCTGGTGATGGCGCTGATCCTGAACGCCCAGCGCGGCCGCACCAAGCACGTCGAGGAGCGCCGCGAGGAGTGACGGGCCGCCCTCCGGGGGCTACTCTGCGGCCATGACGCAGACCCCCGGAGGTGCCACGACCCTGCTTTCGCTGATCGAGGTGTGGTGGCAGTCGGTCACCGACTTCCTCACCCTGCTCGACCAGGTGCCCGAGGAGTTGTGGGACACCTCCACCGACCTCGCCGGCTGGGACGTGCGAGCCGTGGCCGCCCACGTCACCCACCTGGAGTCAATCCTGGCCGGCGGCCCGCACGAGACCGCCGAGGTGCCCGAGGCCGACCACGTCAAGGGGCCGATGGGGCAGTTCACCGAGATCGGCGTGATCAACCGGCGGAACACGACCGGCGCCGAGATCGTCGCCGAACTCCGTGCCGCCACCAGGACCCGGTACGACGCACTGCTCGCCGACCCGCCGACCGATGGCACGGTGTCCGCGCCCGGCGTGTTCGGGGCGATCGGCTGGCCACTGGAGCTTCTGCTGCGCAACCGGCCACTGGACGTGTGGATGCACGAGCAGGACATCCGCCGGGCGATCGACCGGCCCGGCAACCTGACCAGCCCGGGCGCCGAGCACACCCTCGGCTACCTGCTGGGCAGCACCGGCTACGTGTTCGGCAAGGTGGTCGGCGCCCCGGTGGGCGCCTCGCTGGTGCTCGAGGTGGACGGGTGCGAACCGGTCTCGGTGGCTGTCGGCGATGACGGCCGGGCCGGCACGGTGCCGCTCCCCGAAGATCCGACGGTGCGCCTCCGCTGCGACCGGGAGAGCTACATCGTCCGCGCCGGCGGTCGCCGACCAGCCGACCGGTCCAGCTTCGAGATCACCGGCGACGCCACCCTCGGGGCGCGGGTGATCGACAGCCTCGCGGTCACGCCCTGAGCGATCAGCGCGAGCACGAGCAGCCGGCCAGGTCTGCGGCCAGGTCATCGAGGGCGGCCCGGGCCGCCAGCGTGTCCACCACGGCGACATCGTCGGCCGCGAAGATGAACACCAGGTGGTTGCCGTCCGCGTCCACCGCCGTCCCGGCGATCGCGTGTACGCCGGTCAGGGTCCCGGTCTTGGCCCGGACCCATCCGCGACCGGGCTCTGCCTCGTCAACGAATCGGCTGCCCAGGGTGCCCGTGAAGCCGGCCACCGGCAGTCCGGTGAGCAGGCTGCGCAGGTGCGGCCGGCTGTCGTCGACGCCCAGCCGGAGCACCCCGATCAGGGTCTCGGCGGAGAGCCGGTTGGCCCGGGACAGACCCGACGCGTCGTACACCTCGTCCTCGACCATCGGCACCCCCAAGGCGCGGACCGCGTCCACGACGCCGCGGGTGGCCGTGGCGAACGTCGCCTCGCCACTGAGCGCGAGCCCGACGTGATGCGCCAACACCTCGGCCGGCTCGTTGCCGCTCCAGTCCAACACCCAGCGGACGATCTGGTCCAGCGGCGCCGAGGTCACGGCGGCCACCTCGTCCGCAGTCCCCGGGGCCACCTGCGGCCGTGGGTCTCCGATCACGGTGATCCCGGCCTCGGTCAAGGCCGCGGCGAACTGCTCGGCCGCAGCACGGGGCGGATCCGCGACGCGGCCACGCCCTGACTCCGGGCGACCACCGTCGACCATCAGGGCCCCGATCCTGGCCACGATCCCTTCGGGCACGTAGTCCTCGCGCCAACGCCGGCTCACCCCGTCGCCGCCGAACAACGAGGCGTCATAGCCGAGCCGCACCCGATCCCGCCCCTGCTCGGCCAGCGCCAGCGCGGTACTGGTGGCGAGGGTGGCCAGGTCGGCGCGTCCCGGATAGGAACCGTCGTCGGCCTCGGCGGTGAGCATCGGGTCGCCGCCACCGACGAGCACGATGTCCCGGGGCCGGTCGCCGGTCACCACCCGGGTGACGAAGGCCCGGTCCGGACCGAGTACGTCGAGGGCCGCAGCCGCCGTGAGCAGTTTGATCGTGGAGGCCGGGGTGACCAGCCCGGGTCCGCGCTGCAGCAGCGGCTCGCCGCCGTCCAGATCGGCCACCACCGCCATCACCCGGCCACCGAGCTCCTCGCGCCGCAGCCCCTCCGCCAGGGCTCGTCGTACCTTCGCCGGCGCCAGCACGCCGCCGCCGGTCAGCGCCGGCAGAGTCCGTGGGGCAGCAGCCTGGACCAGTTCCAGGCCGGCCGGCGGCGCGGCGGGTGCCGCGTCGTACTCGACGAGTTCGAACCGCCAGATCCCCACCGCTGCCCCCAGCACGGCCAGCACCAGCAGCACCGGGCCCCAGACGGTTCCCGCGCTGCCCGTGGCCCTAGAGTGGGGCGCACCGGTCCGGTCATGTGTGGCCACGCGGCGTCCTTCCTGACAGGGGGATGGGTGGGTTCGGCAATTGTGCGCTGATTGCGCACCGTGGCCAATTGTGCGGGAGACTGACCGGCAGCATTGACCCGAGTCAGGAACAGCAGTGATGAGGCGGCGGTCGCCGCCTCGCGGAGACAGAGGAGAAGGACCTTGTCGTCAGACGTGGCCAACGACCCGTTCGTGTTCGACGTGGTGGTGGAGATCCCCAAGGGTGAGCGGAACAAGTACGAGGTCGACCACGAATCCGGTCGGATCCGACTGGACCGGATGCTCTTCACCTCCACCCAGTACCCCGCTGACTATGGCTTCATCGAGGACACCCTCGGCCAGGACGGCGACCCGCTGGACGCGCTGGTCCTGCTGCAGGCGCCCACGTTCCCGGGCTGCGTCATCGCCTGCCGGGCGATCGGGATGTTCCGGATGACCGACGAGGCCGGCGGCGACGACAAGGTCCTGTGCGTGCCTTCGCACGACCCGCGCCTGGCCCACCTCAAGGACATCTCCGATGTGTCCCGCTTCGACCAGCTGGAGATCCAGCACTTCTTCGAGGTCTACAAGGACCTCGAGCCCGGCAAGTCCGTCGAGGGTGCCAACTGGGTCGGCCACGACGAGGCCGTCGCCGAGGTCGAGGCCTCGTTCAAGCGCTTCCAGGAGGATGGCGGACACTGATCCTCCACGCCCTCGAGTGGACCCCGTACGCCGTGCGCGTGCGGGGTCCTCTTCGTTGGGTGACCTGGTTCAGCGGGCTGTGAAGCAGACCGGTGCGCCGCTGACCGCGAGGGTCACGACGCCTGCTCGCCGAGGATCTCGGCCCGAAGCATCGCGTCCGGGACCCCGAACGCGGCCACCAGGTCGACCGCCAGCGGCCGCACCTTGCGGCACAGGTCGTTGACCTCGCGGCTGATCGCCTTGGACCGCTGGGTGGTGAGCCTGCCGTGCTCCATGAACCAGGCCCGGTCGCGTTCGATCTCGGTGAGCGCATGCAGGTCGACCATCAAGCCGAAGGCGACCTTCTCCGCGCCGTCGGGCAGCGCCTGGAACTTCTCCACGGCCGCCATCAGCACCAGCCGCTCCACATGGGCCCGGGCTGCGAAGATGACGTGGTCCTGCACCCGGGAGAAGACCTCGCCCGGCTCCATGCCCAGATCGATGCCGCGCTTGAGTCGCCGCGCCACCCCGGCCACCGAGTGCGACTCCCGGAACTCCAGCATCGCCAACTGGTAGTTGCTGTCCAGCAGACCTGCCTCCTGGTCCCACTCGTCGCCGCCCGGCAGCAGATCACGGACCCGCTCCAGGAGCTTGTGGGCATTGAGCCTCTCCAGGACCCCGTCCACGGCCAGACCGGCGACGAAGCGCACCATCCCCAGCTGGTCGAGGTCGGAGAAGTCACTGGAATAGTCGGTGAGCAGGCCCTTGGCCACCAACTGCAGGAGCACGTGGTTGTCACCCTCGAAGGTCGTGAACACGTCGGTGTCCGCCTTCAGTGCCGCGAACCTGTTGACGCTGAGGTACCCGGCGCCGCCGCACGCCTCCCGACACTCCTGGATGGTCCAGGTCGCATGCCAGGTGGCCAGCGCCTTGGTGCCGGCGGCCCGGGACTCCAGGGCTCGACGGGTCCGTTCGTCGGCACCATCGGTGAAGACGTCGTGCAACCGGCCCGCGACCACCTCCTGGGCGCAGTGCAACACGTAGGTGCGGGCCAGCAGCGGCAGCAGTCGCCGCTGGTGGATCCCGTAGTCGAGCAGCAACTGCTCGGGCTGGTCCTCGGCGGTGCGGAACTGGCGCCGGGTGTCGGCGTACCGGATCGCGATCGCCAGCGCCACCTTGGCGGCCGAGAGCCCCGCACCGCCCACGCAGACCCGCCCCTGGATCAGGGTGCCGAGCATGGTGAAGAAGCGGCGGTTGCTGTTCTCGATCTCCGACTCGTAGCGACCGGCCGCGGTCACGTCCGCGAACCGGTTGAGCAAGGCCGTCCGCGGCACCCGCACCCGATCGAAGGAGAGCCGGCCGTTGTCGACACCCTGCAGGCCGAGTTTGTCGCCGCAGTCGCTGATGGTGACGCCGGGTGCGGGTTGACCGTCGCGGCGGATCGGCACCACGAACGCGTGTACGCCGTGGCTCTCCTCGGCGATCTCCAACTGCGCGAAGACCACCGCCAACTCCGCATGTCGGGCTGCATTGCCGATGTAGTCCTTGCGCCCCGACTCGGTCGGGGTGTGCAGCACGAACTCGTCGGTGGCGGCGTCGAAGGTGGCCGTCGTCTCCAGCGACTGGACGTCGGAGCCATGACCGGTCTCGGTCATCGCGAAGCAGCCGAGCACCCGGCCACTGATCAGATCCTCGAGGTAGGCGTCGTGATGTGACTCGGTGCCCAGCTGCAGGACTGCTCCACCGAAGAGCCCGAACTGGACGCCGACCTTGACCAGCACCGACAGGTCCCCGAAGCCGAGGGTCTCGAAGGCGGCGACCGAGGCGCCGATGTCGCCGCCGCCGCCGTACTTCTCCGGGAATCCGTAGCCCGCCTGACCGGTGGCCGCGATCAGGCCGACGATCTCACGCACCCGCTCCCGGAACTCCTCGCGCGGCATCATGTCGGCGTCGTCGAGGACCTGGGCATGCTCGACGAGGTTGTCACGGACCAGGTCCCGGACCGCGGCGTACCGCCCGTCGAGGATTCGTTGCAGGACCTGTGCGTCGAAGGCGGGTTGCCGGTATCCGTCGTCAGCCATGTCGCTCACGGTACGCCGGAAGGGGTCAGGGTCGGGCGAAGAAGTTGGGCGGGATCCAGTAGTATATGGAGACCTCTTCGACCGGCCGGCCGCTGCGGGGAGCGTGGATCATCCGCTGGTTCCCGATGTAGAGCGCCACGTGGTAGATCGACGAGGGGCTGCTGCTGGTGCCCCAGAAGAGCAGGTCGCCCGGCTTCAGCTGCGAGGCCTTGATCGGCGTGGACTGCTGGAACTGCCCGACCGACCAGTGCGGCAGCGACTTGCCGCCGGCCTGCCAGGCCCGCATCGTCAGCCCGGAGCAGTCGAACGCGTTCGGCCCCGAGGCGCCCCATTGGTAGGGCTTCCCGATCTGCTTGCGCGCGTAGTCGATCGCGGCCTGGGCTCCGGTGGACGGCGCCGGGGGTTCCGGAGCCGGCTCCGGGGCGGGCGTCGGAGTGGGGGTGGGCGTCGGGGAGGGGGTGGGCGTCGGAGTGGGGGTGGGTGTCGACGTCGGCTCTGGGGCGGGGGCGGGGGTGGGAGTGGGAGTCGGGGTCGGCGTCGCGGTCGGCGCAGGGGCCGGCGAGGACGCTGCGGTCGCAGGCTCGGCTGCCGCCTGGGCGGGCTCCTCGGCCTGCTGGGCCGTCGCCTGGGCCGCCTGCTGGGCCGCCGCCTGGGCGGCATTGGCCTCCAGTGCCGCCTGGCGCTCCCCGGCGAGCCGGACGCTGACGCCCTCGAGGGTGGCGAGTTCGCCGATCAGTCGATCCCGGTCGGCGGCGATCCGGGCTGCCTGGTTGGCGGCCGCGTCGGCGGCCGACGCCGCTGCCTGATGGGCGGCTTCGGCCAGGGCCGCCTGGTCGCGTGCCTGCGTTCTGGTCTGTTCCGCTCGCACGCGGGCGACCTCGGCTCGACTGGCGGCGGTGCGGTAGTCGTCGTACCGGCGGGCCATCGCGGCCTCGGCGTTGGCCAACGTGGTGGTGCGCTGCATGACGTCCTGGATCCCGTCGGAGTCCACGATGGCGCGCAGTGCGGTCAGTTCGGGGGCCATCTTGTACGCCGCCACCAGGGTGTCGCCGTAGGACTGCTGCTGGCGTGCCACCGCGGCGTCGGCAGCGGCCAGTTGCCGCTCGGCGAGTCGGGCCTCGGCCCGGGCGACGCTCAGTTGGTGCCGGGCACCGTTCCAGGCCTCTGCCGCCTGCGCGGCGGCGATGATGCTGCTGTTGAGCCGGTCGGTGGCGCGCGCGAGATCAGCCCGCACGGCGGCCACGTCCCGTTCCTTGACCTCCACCGCCCGCTCTGCGGCGGCCACCTCGTCGGCCGAGGGAGCCTCATGGTCGGCATTGGCCGCGGTGGTCAGGCCGGCCACGAGCGCAGTCACCACCGTGGCGGCGAGCAGGGTCGCCCGCATCGACCTGCGACTGCTGCGCGGTTCGTGCACGGCGTACTCCCTCATTGTTCGAGGTGCCTCGCGCGACTTCCCCATCGCACGAGGCACTCCCGGCACGTTAGTGCTCACAAGCCCCAAGGGGAACACTTTTTAACAATTTTCTCAAAAGTATCGGCGTGTCGCCTTGACTAACTACATTGTTGTAATTCTCGTCGCGGGCGCGCGTGGTCGTCTCAGATGCGGCCCAAGTCGACGCGGATTGGGCCCAACTCGACGCGTAGGAGGCCCAAGTCGACGCGGATAGGGCCCAAGTCGACGCGGATAAGGCCCAACTCGGGGGAGGGAGGGGGGTGGGGAGAGGGGGTGGGTCAGTCGCGGTCGACGGGGACCGACGCGGTGGTCGTCGTCGGATAGGACGAGAAGCCTCCGCGGTGGAAGCGCTGCCCCGATGCCCAGGCGCCCAGGTAGAAGGCGATCAGCGCGATCGCGACGCCACCGACGTCGTCGAGGACGTAGTGCCAGCCGAAGTAGAGGGTCGCCACGATGGTGAGCGCGAAGTTGATCCAGAGGATCCAGTGCACCACCCGGTTGCGGATCGTGTACTGCGCCATCAGCGCCCACAGCAGCGTGATCGCCGTGTGCAGGCTGGCGAAGCCGGCCACCGAGTTCATCGCCGACTCCACGTCCCCGTAGAGCACGGTCGAGCGGCCGTAGAAGAGCGCGTCCATCAGCGACCCGGCGCCGCTGGCCGCCAGGTCGCCGTAGAGCCACGGGTACTCGAAGCCCGGGCCCAGGGTGGGCAGCATGTAGTACGACGCGGTGCCCAACGCCCAGCCGAGGCACTGGGAGGTGGCGAACCAGTAGCCGAAGCTGATGTTGCGCGACCAGACCAGCCAGGCGGCCACCGCGATGCCCACCATCGGCAGGTACCACAGATAGATGCTGGAGAGCACGTGCGCGGTGAAGGTGGTCCCCAACAGATCGTGCAGCACCACCGCCGGCTCGTGACCGAAGAAGAGCCAGATGTCGATCTCGTGCAGTTCCTTGTCGTACTTCTTCGGCCCCATCACCGCAGGCAGGAACGACTTCAGGTTCCGGTAGCTCACGTAGGTGAGGTAGAAGCAGACCAGGCCGAGCACCACCAGCACGATCCGGTCCCGGGTCCAGTGGGTGCGGATCCGCTCCTTGACGATGCCCGACATCAGCTTCGGGTTGAGCCGGGAGAGCCACAGCATCCTCGGCACCAGGTCCAGCGCGAAGGCTCCCAGCAGCAGCATCGGCAGCCGCAGCCAACCCGGGCCAAGGAAGCCTTCGGGGTCGACGAGCCGCCGGTCGAGGACCTGCGCTGTCACCAGCGCCAGGATCCCCATGATCCCGGCAGTAGCGATCAGGAGTGCGTAGGCCCGTCTGTGCACGCAGGGAAGGTTACCGGGAGAGGACACGAGGACAACATCCACGCAAACGCGAGATCGCTCACGTTCGCTCAGGCCAGATCCGGAAGCGCCAGGTCCAGGTTGGGCTGCTGGATCCCTCCGTCGACCTCGAGCATCTTCCCGGTCACGTAGCCGCCGGCCGTGGAGGCCAGGTAGAGCGCGGCGGCGGCGATGTCCTCGGGCTCGCCGACGCGTCCCAGCGGAGTGCCGGTCTCCATCTGATCCATCATCTCCGGGATCCCGGCGACGAACTCCAGAGCGCTGGTCATCACCGAACCGACATAGATGCCGTTGACCCGGATCCGTGGCGACAGGTCGGTCGCGGCGAGCCGGGTCCAGTGCGCCAGCGCGGCCTTCGCGGTGCCGTAGGCCAGGTAGCCGCGGCCGGCGGTGCGGCCGAGCATCGAACTGATGGTGACCACGGACTGGGTCCGGCTCGCCGGACCGGCGAGCATCAGCGGCACCGCTGCGCGGGTCAGCGCGTGGGCGGTGGCGACGTTGAACCTGAAGGACTCGGTCAGGTAGTCGGTGTCGGTGTCGAGGAAGGCGTTCGGGATGGTGCCCCCGACGTTGTTGACGATCGTGTCCAGGCGCCCGAACTCGTCGTACGCCGACCGGGCGAGACCGGCGGCCGCGTCCAGGTCGGACAGATCGGCCGGCAGCACCAACGCCCGTCGACCGGTGGCCTCGATCCGGGTGGCCACCTCCTTCAACTGGTCCGCCGACCGGGCCGAGATCGCCACGTCGGCGCCGGCCTCCGCCAGGGCCACGGCGGTCGCCGCACCGATCCCCCGACCGGCTCCGGTGACCACGGCGACGTGGCCGTCGAGGCGGAAGCGGTCCAGGATCATGCGACGCCTCGTCCGGTGACACCCATCAGGTCCAGGGCGGTGACGATGCCGGTGTCGGCCGCCACCACATGCGGAGCCGCGTTGACCAGCCGCATGGCGGTGGTGATCATCCCGGAGTCGTTGTGGTCGCCGTCCTCGCCCTGGTGGGTGAAGTCGACCTTCATCTGGGGGTCACCGAGGATCTCGACGCGGTAGCAGCCGCCGCCCTCGGGGGGCGTGGCCCACTCCGGCACCTGGTCGACATGGGTCCGGGTGATGTGCTCGAGCACGATCCGGGGCACTCCGTCGACCTTGCCGACCACCTGGAAGCGGACCGCCCCCAGGGTGCCGGCCGGGATCTCCACGCTGACCGTGGAGGTGTCCACCTCGGCGGGTCGTCGATCCACGATCTCCTCGAGCGGCTCATCGAGGGTGAGGTCCAGACCGGCGGCGATCTGACGGACCACCGGGCCCCACCCCATCGACAGCACTCCGGGCTGCCAGAGCATCGCCTCGAAGTCCAGCGGCTTGCCGAAGCCGAAGATGTCACCCATCACCACGGGCTGGTAGTAGGTCGAGTAGTCGGCGATCTCGGAGACCCGGACCAAGTCGATGCGCCGCGACAGGCTGGTCATCACCAGCGGCAGTACGTCGTTGGCGAACCCGGGGTCGATCCCGTTGACGTGCAGGGAGGACCCTCCGGCGGCGCAGGCCTTCTCGATCCGACTGAGTCCGTCCTCCCAGAGCACTCCCCAGGGCCAGCAGAGGATGACCGGGCCCGAGGAGACGACGTTGATGCCGGCCTCGAGCAGGACGGCGATGTCCTCGATCGCCTCGAACATCCGGTCATCGGTCATCGCGGTGTGGATGACGACGTCGGGGGCCAGCGCGATCAGTTCGCTGACGTCGTTCGTGGCCGCGACACCGAGCTCGCGCCCGAGCTCGGCCAGCAGACCGGCATCTTTGCCGACCTTGTCCGGGTTCGAGACCCAGAGTCCGACGAGTTCGAGGTCCTTGTGGGCCTCGATCCCGGCGATCACGTGCCGGCCGACGGTGCCGGTCGACCATCCGACGACTTTCAGTTTCTTGGTGTCCACAACCACTAATCTAGAACAGGTTCTACGTCCTGTCGACCCCCTTGGAGGAGCCATCCAAGACCGCGGTCACCCGGGTGCCGAGATCACCGGGCAGTGGGTGCCGCCGGGGGCGTAGATCGTCGGCATGCACCGGTTGCAGTGGATGCAGAGTCCGGCTCCGCGCGGCTCGCGCTCCAGGCGCCGGATCAGGTCGGGCTCGCGCAACAGCGCCCGAGCCATCGCGACGTAGCTGAATCCTTCGCTCATCGCCAGCTCCATCGTCTCCCGGGTGGAGATGCCGCCGAGCAGGATCAGCGGGATGGTGACCGCATCACGCACCCGAGCCGCCTTGTCCAGCAGATAGGCCTCCTGGTACGGGTACTCGCGCAGGAACGCCCTGCCAGCCGCCCTCATCCCCCACTTGACCTGCCACGGCATCACTGCGGCGAACTCCTTGCGCGGCGGCTCACCACGGAACAGATACATCGGGTTCATCAGCGAGCTGCCGGCCGACAGTTGCAGCGCATCGAGGGTGTCGTCCGCCTCGAGCAACCGGGCGAACTCCACCGCCTCGTCGGTGGTCAATCCGCCCTTGAAGCCGTCGCCGACGCTCACCTTGGCGATCAGCCCGGCCTCGTCACCGACCGCGTCCCGGACCGCATGGGCGATCTGCCGGGCCAGTCGCGCCCGATTCGCCAACGGACCGCCCCAGCGGTCCGCCCGCCGGTTCAGGCCCGGCGCCAGGAAGGCGCTGATCAGATAGCTGTGCCCCATGTGCAGCTCAAGGACGTCGAACCCGGCATCGACCAGCGTCCGCGCCGTGTCGACGTACTGATGGGTGATCCGGGTCAGATCGCGCTCGGTGGCCGACCGGACCATCTGCATGGACAGCGGGGAGAACATCCGTGACGGACTCAACGCGTGCACCTGGTTGGAGCGGCCATTGGCCACCGGGCCGGCATGGCCGACCTGGCCCGAGATCCTGCCGCCCGCCTCGTGCACCGCCTCGGCGAGACGAGCCAGCCCGTGCCGAGTGCCCGGCCCGACCACGATCTGCTCCCGATGCGTGCGGCCCTCCGCAGCCACCGCCAGGTAGGCGACCGTGGTCAGGCCGACGCCGCCCCGGGCGAGGTCGACATGGAAGTCGATCAGGTCACGGGTCACCTCCCCGTACGGCGTACGTCCTTCGAAGGTCGCTGCCTTGATCACCCGGTTCCCCAGCTTGACCGGACCGAGCGTCGCCGGCGCGAAGACATCCCTGTTCATCCGGACAATGTAGAACGCGTTTCACCTCTGCCGCTAGCGGGCGGGCCCTCGCGCCTTGTCCTGGGGCGGTCACCGGGTCACACTGGAAGGAAGGAGTGAGTCATGCACGTACTTCTACCCAGCCTTCGGGCCACCCATGAGGTCCTCGTGGAGCGGATGAACACGGCATCGGAACGGCGCGCCACCCTGCAACGTCCACGCGACCGCTACCCCGCCACCGACACCTTCCTGTCCAGCATCAGCCGGCATGTGGCCGCGCTCAACGAGGTGCTGGTGCCACGGGCCCAGCGCGAACTCCCCGACGGCCGCGAACGCGCCAAGGAGTTCACTCGGGCCAGCAAGCAGTTGGAGCGGGCACTGGCGCAGGTCAAGGGCAAGCTCTACGGATCGACGTACTCGGTCCGGCGAGGCTGGTCCGATGTCTGGGACGACGTCCAGCGCAGGTACAACGAGTTCTGGGAGGTCGAGCGGGCGCTGGCCCGCGACCTGGACGCCGGCACCGCCCCCGACGACGACCACGACCCGGCCGAGGCCGTGTATCGCTCCGAACTCAAGGCACCGACCCGGCCACACCCCTACGTCCCGCACCGGGGCGTACTGGGGCAGGTCGCCCGTCGCGTCTGCGTGCAGGTCGACCACTTCTGGGACACCACCGAGGGCCGGATGATCCCGGCTCCGATCCGCCACCACGACCGCCGCTCGGACGGCCGGATGACCCAGTACCTGCTTGCCGACCCACACCTCGACGAGCCCGCAGGTTAAACCTTCTCGCGGGTCTGGCTGTTTCCCGCACAGGCCACTTCGCGCCGTGCTTCACTCCGTCCAAGGAGGATGCACCAGACCCCCTGAGTGTCCCCACGCAGGTCCCGGTGCTCCATCCGGGACCGCTCCGGCCAGCCAACCCCCGACGGGCCGGGGCGGTCCGCTTCTTCACGTTCGCATGCCTGAGAAGGAGACGCCGATGCGCCGTACCGCAGCCCGACTCGTCGCACTCGCCGTGGCGGCCACACTGCTGCCAGCCGGGGCCGCCAACGCCGCCGAACACACGGTCCGCGACGCCCGTGGCGACGTGGTCGCTGTCAACCCGGAGACCGATGAGCAGACCCCGAGCGACGTCGCCAACGGCGACATCGTCCGCGCTCGGTTCATCCACGGCCAGCGCGCCTTCGTGCTGCGTGCCAAGTTCCGGTCCCTGGACCGGAAGGGCAGCGTGGTGCGCGGCGACTTCATCCGGATCACCACCAACGACCGAGTACGCCGCAACGTCGAGGTGTGGGCGGCGCCCGCAAACTGGGACGGGACCGCCCACTTCAAGCGCCCGAACGGCGACGTGGTGATGTGCCAGATCTCGCACCGGATCAACTACGGGAAGAACACGCTGACGGTGCGGGTGCCCCGCACATGCCTGCAGAACCCGCGATGGATCCGGGTCGGCTTCGGCTCGGTGTGGGGCGACGGCTCCACGCTCTTCATGGATGACGCTCAGCGCAACGGCACGATCAAGGGCAAGCTGGCGCTGTCACCGCGGATCCGGCGCGGCTGAGCCGTCCGGGTCGAAGAGGGCCCGAAGCTCACCTCTCCGGGACACACCGAGCTTGCGGTAGACGTTGGCCAGGTGGTTGTCGACGGTGCGCACCGAGATGCCCAACTCGTCGGCGATCTCGCGGCTCGCCAGCCGGCGCCTGACCCGGTCGGCGACCTGCCACTCCCGGGCGCTGAGCTCGTCGGCCCCGCGAGACAGCAACGGTGCCGCCTCGTTGGCCTCCGCCAGCGCGGCCTTGGTCAGCTGCAGTCGACGCAGCAGTTCACCCTGCCCTGGACGGTCGGCGAACGCCTCGGCGCGCCGTAGCGCGTCCACTGCGGCCGGGACCATGCCAGCCGCAGCCAGGTCCCGCGCCGCCGTCAGCACGGCGACCGGGTCCCGGTCCGACAGGCCGCGGGCGGTCTCGTCGAGCGCCCGATAGAGCAGCAGTCCGGATCCGACCCGGCCACGGATCTCGGCGAGCAGCGGAGCGGCCCGGTCCACCGCCCCCAGCCGGATGCAGATGCCCAGCGAGATCGCGGCGACCAGGTCATAGCCGGCTTCGACCCCGGCGCCGGCCGCAGCCTCGATGATCTTCGCGGCGAGGTCGACGTCCCCCCGGGCGGCCGCCAGCAGCGCCTGGGCCTCCGCCAGCAGCATCGCCGCCTTGGGGTCGTCGCGCTGAGCGGGCAGCATCGACCCGAGCACCGCCTCGGCTTCAGCGATCCGGTCGGCCTGGGCGGCCACGACGGCCCGCAGCGCGAGCGCCGCGCCGAGCAGACCGATCGGGTCGCGCCAGCGCAGCTGTTCCTCGGCGAGGAGAGCCAGCCGGCCCGCCTCCCGCAACCGACCGCCGTACATCAGGTGTACGCCGAGGGTGTAGGTCCAGATGCCCGCAGCATCGGGCGCGGAGGTGACGAGTTGCTCCTCGGCGACGGCCCGGGCCGCATCGCCCTGCCCGCTGGACAGCAGCATGAAGTAGCGCTGCAGGTGCACCATCGCGGCTGCATGGGGTTCCAGCAGTCCATGCTCGCGCTCGGCGCGGATCAGGATCTCCGCGGCCTGCTGGGCGTCCCGGCCGCCCATCGCGTCCAGCATCACCGCCGCCATCGCCGCGCGGACCGCCACCGCCGGGCTGACGTCGCCCAGCCCGGACCCCAGGGGACTGTCGGTGTCGGCCTCGACGGCCTGGGTTGCACCGGCCTGGGCTGCACCGGCCAGCACCTGCCAGGTCCGCACCTCCGGCGTCAGCGCCTGACGGTCGCCGCTCGTGAGCGAGGCCTCGAACCGCTGCACCAGGGCCAGCGCCCCAGCGACATCGAAGCGACGGTAGGCAAGGTGCGCCCCCCGCCGGGAGACCAGCAGCGCGGCGTCGGCCGAGGAGGAGGAGCGTCGCTCGGCCTCGGCGAAGCACCGGTCGGCGGCGTCGAGGTCGTCCAGCGCAGAGTGTGCCGAGGCGAGGTCGATCGCGGCGGCCACCGGCAACTCCAGGTCGAGGTCGTCGGCCCGGGCCGCCAACTCGACCACGGTCAGGTGCTCGCCGAGCCCGAAGGCATGACGCAGCGCCCAGTGCAGCTCGGCCGGATCGATCCGCGCGCCCGCGCCGAGGCGCAGCAGCACCGAGGAGAACCGGAACGTCCGGTCACCGCTCTCCCACAGCCGGGTGGCGATCTGCTGGGCGAGCTCGGTGCGAGCTCCCGGATCGAGCCGGCCCAGGGCCGCCTCCCCGTGCAGGGGATGTGCCAGCCGGGCCACCCCACCGGCCGCCATCGTCACCAACCCGGCAGCGGACAGGTCCTCGACGGCTTCTGCGTGCGCGGCACCCGGCAGCAGCAACTCGACCGGCGCGGCCGCGCCCAGGGCGAGTGCCTGCAGAGCGTGCAACTGGGGCGGCGGGAGGTCGGCGACACGGTCGGCGACGGTGGACAGGAGGCCCCGCGGGGTGGCCACCTCACGCAGCCGGACGCCGGTCTCGCTCCGAGTGACGAGGCCTTGACGCTCGGCCCGTTCGACCACCTCACGCAGGAACAACGGATTGCCGTCCGTCTGCCGCCGCAACCGGCGTACGTCGTCGGGGCGCGGCACCGCGCCCAACCGTTGACGCAACAACGCGTCGACATGCTCGGTGGCGAGCCCGGTGACGTCCAACTGATCGACGAGGTCCTCGTGCCAGAGACGGGCGATCGCGCCGGTCCGCCGATGCTCGGCGCGTTGGGTGAGGACGGCGGGCAGACCGAAGGCGCGGATCAGGTGATAGACGATGCCGGCCGAGGTGGCGTCCAGCAACGGGGCGTCGTCGACGACCAGCAGCAACTCACCTGCCCGCCTTCCTGCTGCCGCGATCACCTGGCGTTCCAGCGCCTCGGCGTTGCTCACGTCGTCGACTCCGAGGGCACCCATCGCCGGCACGAATGCGGCCAACGGGACCTCGGTCAGCTCGGCGACGCCGAGGATCGACAGCACCTCACCGCCCCGTCGCCGCCACCGGGCGGCGGCTGCGGCTGCCGCGGTGGTCTTGCCGATGCCGGACGGGCCGACCAGCGCGACCGGGCGTGGGGGACGTCCCGACAGCCGGGAGTCGATGGACTCCCGGAGTGCGGGGCGGTCGATGATCGGCCAGGACATGCGCCGAGGTTACTGGCTACCAAGCCTTCGCGTGCCTCTACGATCAGGCCACACTCTTCTTCTCGAGATCGGATTCCGTCATGCGCAAACTGGCGACCTCATTGGTGCTCGCCCTCGGCCTCTCCCTCATCCCGGTCAGCGCCGCCCACGCGGCCGACTACACCGTCCGCGATGCGCGGGGGGATGTTGTCACCTTCGACATGGAGACGGGGGAGGAGACCCTCAGCTCGGTCGCCAACGGCGACATCGTCCGGACCCGCTTCGTGCACAGCAACAAGGCTGTGGTGGTGCGAGTCAAGTTCCGTTCCCTGGCGAAGCAGGGCCTCTTCCGCGGCGACTACGTGCGGGTGGTCACCGACGCCGGCCTACGCCGTGACGTGCACGTGTCCGCGATGAGCGGCCAGTGGAAGGGCGACGCCGAGATGACCCGACCCAACCACAAGCCGGTCGACTGCGACCTGTCGCACCGGATCGACTACGGCAAGAACCTGCTCACTCTGCGGATCCCGCGCGCCTGCCTGAACAACCCGCGCTGGGTCCGTGTCGGCGTGGCATCGTTCTGGCTCAAGGGCGATCTCTCGGCCATGTACGCCGATGACGCCCAGAAGGACGGGAAGGTGGGCAACCGGGTCGCTCTGTCGCCTCGCATCCGGCGCGGCTGAAACACCTCCACTGGACTATCGTTGGCAGGGCCCGTCATGGGGACGGGCCCTGCCACTTCCACTCTCGGGGGTTCTTCATGCGCCATGTCCTCACCGTCGCCGTCCTCGTGGTCAGCAGCGTGCTGTTCGCCGGCGGTTCCGCCCAGGCCGCCTCGCTCGTGGTGTCGGATGCGCGCGGAGACGTGCTCTCCGCTGACGGGGCCGGCGAGACCAAGGTCGGCACATCGGTCGCCCACGGCGACATAGTGAGGACCCGGTTCGCGCATCGGCAGCGCGCCGTGGTCGTGCGCGCGACCTATCGGTCACTGCAGCGCAGCGGCCTCGGCACCACGCACAACATCCGGATCGTCACCAACGCCGGACTGTCGCATTACCTACGCGTCACTGCCGGCCCAAGCGCGTGGTCGGGGACTGCCGTGCTGCACCGACCGAACGGACGGCATGTGGAGTGTGCCGTGCAGCATCGGATCAACTACGGCAAGAACGTGCTCAGGGTCCGGATCCCGCGTGCGTGCTTGGAACGACCCGAGTGGGTTCGCCTGGGCCTGCGCACCGCCTGGAGCGATGGTGACCGTGTCCTGGTCGATGACGCTCAGCGCAACAGCAAGGCGCCGCGACTCATCGCGCTGACCGACCGGCTGGTTCGCGGCTGAAGCCGCCCCACCGGACTATCGTTGGCAGGGCCCGTCATGGGGACGGGCCCTGCCACTTCCACTCTCGGGGGTTCTTCATGCGCCGTGTCCTCGCCGTCGCCGTTCTCGTGGTCAGCAGCGTGCTGTTCGCCGGTGGTGCTGCTCAAGCAGCGACCCTGGTGGTGCCGGATGCGCGCGGCGACGTGGCCATCTTCACCGGCTACGGGTTCACGCCAGCGCCTCGGGTGACGCAGGGCGACATCGTGCGCACGACCTTCAAACACACAGGCAATGCGGTCGTGGTCCGAGTCAAGTTCCGCTCGTTGTCCCGCCGAGGCGACCACGGCGAGCATCAGGTACGCATCCTGACCGACACTGGCCTCGACCGGCGCGTTTCGGTTCTCGCGGACCCCACGAACTGGTCCGGAACGATGCGGTTCACCACACACAGGAACAGGACCCTGCACTGCGCAGTGCACCATCGGATCCGCTACGCGAGGGATGTGGTGCGGTTCCGGATTCCGCGGTCGTGCCTGGACGACCCTTCCTGGGTCCGACTCGGCTCGAGGACCTCCTGGTCCGCCAAGGGCGTCCACTACTCCGATGACGCCCTCCTCGACGGCGCCGAAGCGGGACACATCCGCCTCTCGCGTCGAGTCCATCACGACTGAACGCGCTCGCGGTCACGGTGCCAGGCAGCGGCGCAGGTGGGTGACCACCTCGTCGGCGACCTCGGTCGGCGACTGTCGACGACCCGAGTCGACCCATCGGGTCAGCCAGATCTGGAGAGCGGAGACGACCAGAGCGGCGACCAGGTCCGGCGATGAGACGCCGACCTCGCCCCGCCGGATCGCCCTCTCGGCGGCTCGGGTGACCAGCCCCATCCCCTGCTCCCAGGCCTGCCGCTGGCCGCCCCGTCGCTGACTCGGCCCGGCCGTGGAGGTGGCCCAATTCAGGCCGTCCTTGAGTTGCATGGCCAGGAACGCGTCGTGAGTGGTGAGGAACTCCACCTCGGCGCGGGCTGCGGCGAGCAGCCCGTCCAGAGCTGATTCCACCTCCGCGACGGCGGCGTCGACGGCGGCCATGAACTCGGCCATCCGGGTGGCGTTGACCGCGTCCCAGAGGGCGTCCTTGCCGGCGAAGTGCTTGTAGAGGGTGGCCAGCGAGATGCCTGCGGTCGCAGCCACGTCCCCCATCCGGCAGTCCCGGAAGCCCGCCCGGGCGAACTCCCCTTCCGCAGCGGCGATGATCTGGCTTCGATACATCTGCCGGCGCGCCTCGTCCAAGGTCACCGGGTCCGAAGGTCGAGCCGATGCCATCGAGTTCCTTCCCTGGTGCTGCAGGTGGATCGCCACCGTGGCATAGTAATGAGCATTACTGTACTTGGACTCACTATTACCCCCTCAGGAGGTGGCCGATGAGCCCCGCCCACACCGACGCACCGCAGGCCCCGGTCCGACCCCGGATCGGCGGCCTGGGCTGGACGTGGATCCTCTGCTTCGGCTCCATCGCCCTGGCGTTCCCGGCGTACAGCCTGGCGGTCTTCTCGTTCGGATTGGAGCGTCGCGGGGTGGCGAACGTGATGTCGGTGCACATCGCGATCGCCTACTGGCTCGGCATCTTCGCGGCGTACCTGCCGTTCCGGGCGTTGCGACGCCGCAGCCGCTTCGAGCGGCTGCAACTGGTGGTGCTGCCGTTCGTGATCGCCTCGTACGTGACCCACCTGACCTGGGAGCTGGTGTGGCTGCTCACCCATGAGGCCATCGCCGGGGCCAGGGAGAAGATCTGGGCCTACCCGTGGTGGGCCTACATGGACGGCGGCGACCTGCGCTACCTGAACCCCGAGCCCGAGTTCGTGATGATCGAGATCCTGTCGGTGACCAACGCGCTGGTCGGGGTGACCGGGTTGATCCTGCTGTTCCGCTCCCGCTTCACCGACATCCGTGGCGTGTTGATGGTGATGGCCACCGCGGTAACCCACACCGTACTGACCTGGCAGTACTACGGCAGCGAGATCATCGCCGGCTTCCCGGCCGTCAACACCGACAGCTTCATGGACCTCGGCGTCCGGTTCATCTTCCTCAACGGGCCGTGGCTGGTCGCGCCGTGGTTCGTGCTGGCGTGGGGGTACCTGCTGCTCGCCCGGATGGATCGGCGCGGAGTCGCTGAAGAGTCGTCGTAGCGGGCACGGCGCGCGCGAGACCAACGGCCCCGCGTGCAGTGCGCGTCACATACCATTCCTGTAACTGAAACGCGTTCTACTTCAAGGAGTCCGATGACCGCCGCCAGCAGCACCCCCCGCTTCGACGGCGCGCGGGTGATCATCACCGGCGCGGCGGGCGGCGTCGGCAGCACCCTTGCCGCCGCCTTCCGGCGCGAGGGCGCGACCGTCGTCGCCACCGACATCGCCCCGGCCGACGGCGTGATCCCGGTCGACCTGCGCGACGAGGCCGCCGTGGCTTCCTTCGGCGCACAGGCTGTCGAGGAGCTCGGCGGGCTCGACGTGCTCTGCAACGTCGCCGGCGTGCAGCGCTTCGCCCGCCTCGGCGACATCACGGCGGCCAGCCTGCGCCTGCATACCGACGTCAACCTGGTGGCGCCGGTGCTGCTCACCCAGGCCGTCGCCCCAGCACTGGCGGAGTCCCAGGGCAACGTGGTCACCATCGCCTCCATCTCCGCGAGCTACGCCCAGCCCTACAACTCCGTCTACTGCGCGAGCAAGGCCGGCATCCTCCTGGCGATGCGCTCGCTGGCGATCGAACTCGCCGAGCAGCGCGTCCGCGTCAACTGCGTCTCCCCCGGCGGCATCGACACCGCGATGCCTCACTCGTCGGCCAAGGAACTGCCGACAGACATCAACTGGGACCTGCTGATGAAGAGCCAGAGCGCCTTCCCCGGCTTCATGCCGCCGAGCGACGTCTGCGACGCCGTACTCTTCCTCGCCTCCAGCGCAGCGGCGTCGATCACCGGGGCGAACCTGGTCGTCGACCGCGGTGTGGTGTTCTGACCCACCCTGACCCACCCTGGCCCCGCGGACTTGTCGTGGCGTGGCGCCGTGGACTTTGCTCAAGGGCCGAGAACGAGGTGCGGCGAACCCTCCGGCGTCCAGACGGTTGACCACGGAGCACTAGGCGCCGGACTTCTTCGTCGGCGCCGGGTGCGGGGTCTTGCCCTGGGCAAGGGCGTCGGTGAGTTGCTCGATGCGACGGGTGCGGGTCTCCGGGCGCACTGCGGTCTGAATGCGCTGCAGGAAGGCGAAGCGGTTGCGGCTGTCGAGCGCAGCGTAGACCTCGGTGAGGTCGCGCGCGGCCAGGGCGGCGGCGAGGTCGTCGGGCACCACGGCGGTGGCCGGGCTGTCGTAGGCGGCGTCCCAGCGGCCGTCCGCCTTCGCCCTCTCCACCTCGGCAAGGCCGGCGGGGCGCATCCGCCCTGCCGCTGTGAGCCGCTCAATGCGCTCGCGGTTGATCTTCGACCAGACGCTCTTCGCGCGCCGCGGGGTGAACCGCTGCACGTACCACTCGTCGTCGATCCGCCGGGAGATACCGTCGATCCAGCCGAAGCAGAGCGCCACATCCACGGCCCTCGTCCAGTCGATCGACGTGATCCCGGTCCCCTTCTTGGCCATCCGGATCCAGACGTGTGTGGCTGTCGAGGCGTGATCGACGAGCCAGGCCTCGAACGCCATGTCGTCCTCGAAGAACACCGCGTCGGTGTGCACCATCGACATGGCGGCAGTGTAGTGACGTGCCTGTGTGGAGCCGCCTGTCGGAATCGAACCGACGACCTAATCATTACGAGTGATTCGCTCTACCGACTGAGCTAAGGCGGCGCGTTCCCCACCGGAGTGGAGAACCCGGGGAAGTATACGGAGTGGACGACGCACGGGGCCAACCGGCGGGGTCGCGACAAGTTCGACCCGGTCAGCAGTCGACGGGGCCGTCAGGGACCTCACCGTCGAGCAGGTAGGCGTCCACCACCTCGTCGACACAACTGTTGCCCTGGCCGTACGCCGTGTGGCCGTCGCCGTCGCGGCGGATCAGGATGCCCGACTCCAACTGCTCGGCCAACGACTCGGCCCACTGCATCGGGGTGGCCGGGTCGCGGGTGGTGCCGGTGACCAGGATCGGCGCCGCGCCGGCGGCGCGGATCTCCAACGGCTCCTCGGACGACTCGTAGGGCAACCCGGCGCAGCCGGTCATCCCCCAGGCGAAGATCTCGCCGAAGGTGGGCGAGGCCGCCAGGAAGTCGTCCATGATGTCCGGCACCTGGTCCGCGGGCACCGCACTCGGGTCGTCCAGGCAGTTGATCACGTAGATCGCCTCGGATGCGTTGTTCTCGTACCCGTTGTCGCTCCGCGAGTGATACGCATCCGACAGCAGCAACAACATCGACCCGTCCCCGGTCAGCGCGGTGCGCAGGCCGGTGTCCAGGTAGTTCCAGTAGTCGCGGTTGTACAGCGGCGTCACCAACCCGTAGAAGGCGTTGCCGATCCGCAGCTCGCGGCCGGCACTGGTGCGCAGCGGCTCGTTGGCGATCTCGTCGAGCAGCTCCTGGATCTGGGTCAGCCCCTCGTCCACGTCGTTGCCCAGGAAGCAGCTGCCGCCGCTGACGCAGTGCGACACGTAGGCCCGCAGCGCGGTCTCGAAGCCCGCCGCCTGCTGCATGCTCTTGTCCAGCTTGGCCAACGAGACGTCGACGCCCCCGTCGAGCACCAGACGGCCGACCCGCTGCGGGAACAGCTCCGCGTAGGTGGCACCCAGCTTGGTGCCGTACGACGCGCCGAAGTAGGTGAGCGTGGACTCGTCCAGGACCGCCCGGATCACGTCCATGTCCCGCGCCGCCTCGACGGTGGTCACGTGCCCGGCCAACCGACCCGACTTCTCCGCGCAGCCACCCAGGAACATCTCGTCCTGGGCCAGCCAGTCATCCACCTCGGCGGGACTCATCGGCCACGGCGCACCGGACAGGTACTCGTCCAGTTCGGCGTCACCGAGACAGTCGACCGGCGCACTCTCGCCGGTGCCACGCGGGTCGAAGCCGACGATGTCGTAGGCGTCTCGGACTTCCGCCGACCAGTGCAGGTTGGCCATCTCCGCGTACGAGGTGCCCGGGGCGCCAGGGCCGCCGGGGTTGACCAGCATCGACCCGAGTCGGGTCTCGGCGTTGCGGGCGGTGACCCGCAGCAGCAGCAACTCGATCGTCTCGCTTCCGGGATCGGCGTACGAGAGGGGCACCATGATCCGAGCGCACTCGTAGCCACCGCGACACCGCTCCCAGTCCGGGGTCTGCTCATAGAAGCGAGCCAGCGCCGGGTCCGGCGGGGTGCGCGCGTCCAGGGAGTCATCCGGCTCCCGCTCCGGGGTGCGGGTCGGGGACGGCTCGGCGGTCGGCGCCGGGTCCGAGGCCGGGGAGCGGTCGCTGACCAGCACGATCGCGACCACGCCACCGGTCAGCAGCAACAGGGCGGCCACAATCGGCCCCAGGATCCGGCTCACGTGCGCTCCTCAGGTCGGGTGCGGCAACCCTAGCCCGGTGGCACCAGCGACCCGGGCGATGACTCACTCCTCCGGCAGCGGCTGCTTGGGCAACTTCTTGACCCGCCGCCGACGCTTGGGGCGGGCCGGGATCAGCGACCGCATCTCCTCGAGCTTGCCGAAACACAGCAACCGGTCCTCGGCCTCGAGCACCTTCCGGCCCGACGGGTTCGGGATCACCGTGGTGCCCCGATGCAGGGTGAGCACGGAGATGTCCCGCTCCCGCAGACCCGACTCCGCCAGCGTCTTGCCGATCAGGTCCGCATCGCCGTGCACCACCAGTTCGGCCACGCCGTACCCGGTAGAGACGCTCAACCGCTCGTGTACGTCGATCTGCGGGAACGCCACCTGGTCGGAGATGTGGTCGATGATGGCGCCGGCGACGTCGAGCTTGGTGGCGGCCTCGATGCCCTCAAGACCGGGCGAGGAGTTCACCTCCATCACCAGCGGACCCTCGTTGCCCTCCAGCATGTCCACGCCGGCGACCCGCAGACCCATGATCCGCGCGGCACGCACCGCGACCCGCTCGTACTCCGGATCCAACTCGACGGCCTCGACACTGCCGCCCCGGTGCACGTTGGAGCGGAACTCGTCCCCCTTCGCGACCCGACGCATCGCCGCGACCACCCGGTCGCCGATCACCAGGGCCCGGATGTCGCGGCCCTTGGACTCGGCGACGAACCGTTGGATCAGCACGTTCTGCTTGGTGGACTGCAGGGTCTCGATGATCGCCTCGGCCACCTTCAGCTCGGGCGCGAGGATCACGCCGATGCCCTGGGTGCCCTCCAGCAGTTTGATCACCACCGGCGCTCCGCCGACGCGCTCGATCGCCGGGATCACGTCCGCCCGGTCCCGAACGAAGGTGGTGGCCGGCATGCCGATGTTGTGCCGGGACAGGATCTGTGTCGCCCGCAGCTTGTCGCGGGAGTTGGTGATCCCCCAGGACGTGCTCGGCGTGTAGACATCCATCTGTTCGAACTGGCGCACCACCGCCGTGCCGAAGTAGGTGATCGAGGCCCCGATCCTCGGCAGGATGGCGTCGTAGTCGGAGAGCTGCTTGCCCCGGAACTGCAGGTCCGGCGTCTCACCGGACAGGTCGATGGCGAACCGCAGCGTGTTCAACACCTTGACCTCGTGCCCCCGGTCCAGGGCCGCGGTTCGGAGCCGCATGGTGCTGTAGGAGCGCGGGGCACGGGACAGGATCGCGAGCTTCATTCCACACCTTCGGGTCGATTGTCCGGCCGGGATCCACCAAGACCGGCCGGGTGGCCTGCTTGGATGGTGCACTGTGAGCACCCATTCAAACACCGTAGCCGGATGGCGCGAGTGGGTGAGCCTGCCCGCGCTCGGTGTCGACTGGGTGAAGGCCAAGCTCGACACCGGGGCCCGCACCTCCGCGATCCACGCCTTCGACCTCGCCGAGTTCGAGCGGGACGGGGCCGACTGGGTGCGGTTCTCGATCCACCCGTGGCAGCGCTCGGCTGCGGACGCCGTCGAGGCCGAACTGCCGATCCATGACCGTCGGTCGGTGCGTAGCTCCTCGGGGCACAGCCAGGAGCGGTACGTCGTACTGATGGGCGTGCGGCTGTTGGGCACCGAGGTGACTGCGGAGGTGACGCTGAGCCGACGCGACGAGATGGGCTTCCGGATGCTGATCGGCCGCGAGGCGCTGCGGCAGGGGTTCCTGGTCGACCCGCGCCGCTCCTACCTGGGCGGTCGGCCGGACCGAGAGATCCGCCGCAGGAACCGGGGACGCTGATGGCACGCGAGTCGTTCGCGATCGGCAACGTCCGGGTCCGCGCCGGGCAGGCCCGCGAGGTCGAGATCCCGATCACCCGCCTGGTCACCGGCGCCGACGTCCACCTCCCGGTGCGGGTGCTGCACGGCAAGGAGCCTGGGCCGGCGGTGTGGATCAATGCCGCGATCCACGGCGACGAGGTGCTCGGCGTGGAGGTGATCCGGCGGGTGCTCTCGACGCTGTCCCCCAAGACCCTGCACGGAACTCTGGTCGCGGTGCCGGTGGTGAACGTGCTCGGCTTCATGACCGGCGACCGGTACCTGCCGGACCGACGCGACCTGAACCGTTCCTTCCCGGGGTCGGCGCGCGGGTCGCTGGCCAGCCGGATCGCACACCTGTTCATGGTCGAGGTGGTCGACCGGTGTGACATCGGGATCGACCTGCACACCGCTGCGGACCGCCGCGCCAATCTGCCCCAGATCCGGGCCGACCTCGACGACCCCCGCACCCGAGAACTCGCCGAGGCGTTCGGCGCCCCGGTGATGCTGCACTCGAAGCTGCGCGACGGGTCGCTGCGCCAGGCCGGCAAGGACCGCGGTTCCACCGTGCTGCTGTATGAGGGCGGCGAGGCGTTGCGGTTCGACGAGGTGCCGATCACCGCCGGCGTCGACGGCGTACGCCGGGTGCTCGCGTCGCTGGGGATGGTCGACACCAACGGCGGCGTTGCCGAGCCGAGCGTGGAGTGCCGACAGAGCAGCTGGGTGCGGGCCCGACGGACCGGGATCCTGCACCTGGAGGTGGAGCTGGGTGACCGGGTCGAGGCCGGTCAACGCATCGGCGGCCTCTCGGACACCTTCGGCCGGCGGGTGCGGCTGGTGCACGCCGACAGGTCCGGGGTGGTGATCGGGTTGAACCGGGCACCGTTGGTCAACTCCGGGGACGCGATCGCGCACCTCGCCGAGCCGGTCGTTCCCGACTGACGGCGAGGTGCACGACGGCGTCAGCCGCGTAGGGCGTAGCTGGCGACGACGTTGCCGGCGTCGGTGGCCTGCGCCTCGACCAGCCGCAGTCGGGTCAGGTCGACACTGTCGTCGAAGAGGCGTTGCCCGACGCCGATCGCCGGATGGATGGTCAGGGTGAGCGTGTCGATGACGCCGCCGAGGAAGAGGGTGCGGATGGTCTCGATCCCGCCGGCCACGACGATGCCACCCCCCTCGGTCTCGCGGAGTTTCTGCACGTACTCGACGGGATCTCCGGCGGCCACGGTCCCGTTCCAGCCGGGGTCGCCGTGCAGCGTGGACGAGATCACGTGCTTGCGGACCGGGTTGATGAACTCGGCGAACGGATCGGACACCTCGGCGGCCTGCCAATAGGCGGACCACTCCTCGAAGAGCTTGCGCCCGATCACCACGTCGGTGACACCGGCGAGTGCTCGGCCCATCAGCTCACCCTCGGTGGCGCCGAAGCAGTCGAACTGGAAGAGGTGCGGGTCCTGGGTCACGCCGTTGATGGAGCAGAACTGGTGTGCGGTGACGGTACGGGTCATGGCCGATGTCTCCTTCGTCGTGGGTTCCGAGGTCGCGCCCGGTGGCGCGCTCAAGGGGTTGACGATCCGCGGCGCCGAAACTGGTCGGTCAGCCGGAGATTTTCTCCGGCAGACCCAGTTGCGCGAACACCTCAGCGCCGAGGAAGTGGGTGATCCCCGCGATCCGTCCGTCGTGAACCTGGAGGGCGTGCACCGCGAACGGGGCGAAGTCACCGGTACCGGTGGGGTGATAGACGGCCACCGTCGGCATCCCGTTGACGGCGGCGGTGACGACCCGGGAGCCGACGCAGACCCGTCCCGGTCCGTCCCACCAGCGGCGGATCACCTCGTGTCCCTGCAGCCACAGTTCGTACGGCGGCATGGTGAAGGTGGCGTCGGCGGCGAGCAGGTCGACCAGGGCGTCCACGTCGTACCGTTCGAACGCGTCGGTGTAGCGGGTGAGCAGCGTGCGCTCCTCCTCGGAGTCGGGAGACCGCGACGCCGCGGTGTCGTGCGAGGCCACGGTGCGACGCGCCCGCGCCAATGCCGAGTTGACCGAGTCCACCGACAGTTCAAGCAGTTCGGCCGTCTCCCGGGCGGTCCAGGACAGCACGTCGCGCAGGATCAGCACGACACGCTGGCGTGGTGGCAGCAGTTGCAGCGCGGACAGGAACGCGAACCGCACCGACTCGCGGGTGGCGGCGCGTTCGGCAGGGTCGTCGATGCCGGCGAAGAGGAGGCGGTCGGCGATCGGGGTGAGCCAGGCTTCGGCTGGAGCCGCGGTCAGTCCGGCGGGACCGGCCGGGACCTCCCCCGGACCGGTCAGGTCGCAGGGCAGTGCCCGCCGCTGCGCCGCATCCCGCATGTCCAGGCAGACGTTGGTGGCGATCCGGTAGAGCCAGGTCCGCACCGAGGAGCGGCCCTCGAAGGTGTCGGCGTTCATCCAAGCCCGGGTCATCGCCTCCTGGACGGCGTCCTCGGCCTCAGCGATGGAGCCGAAGTAGCGGTAGCAGTAGCCGATGAGCTCGGTCCGGAACGGCTCCAGGTCGTCGGCCACGTTGATCACCGTCATTGCACACCTCCCGTTCGCCGGTCTAGGAGCCTGGGCGCGGTGCCTCAGTCGCGCTCGGTGGGGAGCAGCGAGGTCATCATCGACTCCAGTGCGAGCAGCACCGGCACGTTGAACTCCATGATCTGTTCGCGGGCGCCGAGGATCGCCTCGATCCGGCGCAGGTTCAACTCCGGCGTCGTGGTGGCGGCGAGTTGGCGGACGTCGCCGGCGATGTCGGCGTTGACGAGGTCCCCGTGGGCGCCGGTGCCGATCGCGATGGCGTCCCGGTAGACCGACATCAGGTCGGTGAGTCCTCGGTCGACGACGTCGCGCACCCGGCGAGTGGCACGTGTCTTCTGGGACTTCTGCAGCGCGGCGAGTGCCGGCGCGTACTCGCGGGGGCGCTTGCCCCGCTCGACCACCCCGTAGGCGGCGTCCAGGTCGGCCTTCTCGCGGGCGTCGAGGGCGGCGGTGATCGCCTCGGCCTCCTCCTTGGCTGCGTCCAGGAGGTTCTGTGCCGCGGTCATCGCGGCGCCGAGATGGGTGAGTCTGGTCGGCAGGGTGACCACCTCACGGCGCCGGTTCCGGGTCGCCTCGTCGGTGGCCAGCGCCTTGGCCCGGCCGATGTGACCCTGGCTGGCAGCGGCCGCGTACGCCGCGAGCGCGGGCGCCACGCCCTGGTGGCGGGCCAGGTGGTCGGCGACGTCAGCGGCCATCGGCGTGCTCAGGGTGACCAGCCGGCATCGGGATCGGATGGTCGGCAGGAGGTCCTCGACGGTGGGCGCGCAGAGCACCCACACGGTGGCCGGGGTGGGCTCCTCGATGGTCTTGAGCAGCGCGTTGTTGGCCTGGTCGGTGAGTCGGTCGGCGTCCTCGATGATCATCACCTGCCAGCGGCGACCGTTCGGGGCGAGCGCGGAGGAACGGACCAGGTCGCGCACCTCCTCGACCCCGAGCGACAGCTTCTCGGTGCGCACCCGGGTGACGTCGGCATGGGACCCGGCGAGCACCGTGTGGCAGTCGTGGCAGCGGTGCGGGCAGTCGGGCCCCTGCCCGGCCTGGTCGCATTGCAGGGCAGCGGCGAAGGCCATCGCGGCGTTGGAGCGGCCGGACCCGGGCGGGCCGGTGAACAGCCAGGCATGGGTCATCCCGCGGCCGGCGGCAGCGGCGGTGAGCGTGTCGATGACCGGGCGCTGTCCGACCAGGGTGTCCCAGATGCTCATCGTGCCTCCAGCAGGGCGGCGACCCGGTCCCGGACGGCCGAGGCGATCGCGTCGACATCGTCGCGACCGTCGAGGACCTGGTAGGCCTCCGGGTCCGCTTCGGCGAGCCTGAGGAACTCGGCGCGGGCGCGGCGATGGAACTCCACTCCGGCGCCCTCGATCCGGTCCCGACCGGTGAACCGGCCCATCGCGGCTTCGGGGTCGACGTCGAGCAGCACCGTCAAGTGCGGGCGCAGGCCGCCGGTGGCCCACCGGGCGACCTGCTCGACCTCGGCAGCGGCCAGCGTGCGACCGGCGCCCTGATAGGCGATGGTGGAGTCGACGTACCGGTCGGTGATCACCACCTCCCCACGGGCCAGGGCGGGCAGGATCACGGTCTCCACATGCTCGGCCTTGTCCGCGGCATAGAGCAGCGTCTCGGTGCGACTGGCCAGCTCCCCGGTCTCGGGACTGAGCACGATCTCGCGCAGCTTGGCCCCGACCGCCGTGTCGCCGGGCTCGAAGGTGAGCAGCACGGTGCGGCCACGGTCGACGAGCCACGCCTGCAGCAGCCGCGCCTGAGTGGACTTGCCGGCGCCGTCGCCGCCCTCGAAGCAGACGAAGAGTCCGGGGGGCGGCGACGTGATTGCGGCGTTCATCGGAGGTCAGCCTATGCGCCGGCACCGACGGTGGGGCTACGGTGGCCGGGTGCGCCGCTCGGCGTACGCCGCGACGAAGGAGCCCCGCCCGTGCCTGCAGCCCCCCACAGTCCACGGCTTGCGGTCCTGATCGACGCCGACAACGTGTCGCCGTCGAACTGTGACGCCCTGCTCGCCGAGATCGCCAAGTACGGCGTGGCCTCGGTGAAGCGGGTGTACGGCGACTGGACGACGCCCCGCTTGAAGGGCTGGAAGGAGGCGGCGAACGTGCATGCAATCGCGCCGATCCAGCAGTTCGGCTACACCACCGGCAAGAACGCCACCGACTCGGCGTTGATCATCGACGCGATGGACCTGCTCTATACCGAGCGACTGCAGGGGTTCTGCCTGGTCTCGTCCGATTCGGACTTCACCCGGTTGGCGTCCCGGATCCGGGAGGCGGGCGTGGACGTGATCGGGTTCGGCGAGCGGAAGACCCCGCAGGCGTTCGTCGCCGCCTGTGACCGGTTCGTCTATCTCGACGTGCTCGGCGCTGACGCCGACGAGGAGGCGACCGACGCCGTACAGCCCCGCAAGCGGCCCACCGCGAGCGAGTTGCGCCAGGACGCCAAACTGTTGAACCTGCTCCGTTCCGGGATCGCGGCGGCCTCCGATGACGAGGGCTGGGCCCAGTTGGGCACCGTCGGCTCACACATCGCCAAGCAGGCTCCCGACTTCGACTCCCGCAACTGGCGCTTCGTCAAACTGGTCGACCTGGTCACCGCGATCGGCCTCTTCGAGGTGGAGCGGGAGACCGACGGCCAGGGCCGCACCACCTCGATCAAGGTCCGGGAGAAGAAGCGCCGCGGCCGCTGACCTCGGTGCGGCGCCCGGTGTCCGGGTGTCGTCGGGAGTCGTCGGAACACCCTGATGTCAGGGACTGTCGACTGTTGTCAGGGGTTGCAACCCCTGACAACAGTCAGAACGCCCTGACATCAGGCTTTTCCGACCAGCCGAGGTTTGAGCGGGCATCGACGGGGTAGAACATCGGGCATGGAGAGTCCTGAAGCGACGGTTGACCCGGTCAGTGGTCCTCCGGTCGTCTATCTGCCGGTGAGTGTCGATGAGCATGGCGAGGTCCGCGACGTGCGGATGGTGCTGTTGGACGACGGGAGGGTGGCGCTCCTCGGGTACAGCGCCCTGGATCGCTTCATCGACTGTTGTGGTGAAGATCAGCCGTGGGCTGTCTTCGAGACCGCCAAGCTGGGTGAGCTGCACGCCACCAAACCGTTCGACCTGAAGCTGCTCGATGTCCCTTGGCCGGACGATCTGCGCCAGGCCATGCGGGAGGGGCAATGACGCTCCGTCTCGACGCTGACACTGCAGAAGCGATCACGACGCGCCACGACAGCGCCGTATCCGTGATCGATGACTCCGCCACCAACGCACCCCAGACGATCGACGGCGGAGAAGGGACACCCTTCCTGCTCGAGATCCTGGAGGCCGTCGGCCTGACTGCAGCAGAGATCGCGGCCATCAACCAGGCGGTGGCGATCCTTATCCGCGACACGGGGGATGACTTGGCCCAGACCGAGGACGCCTTGGTCGCCCGGTTCACGGAGCTGAACGAGGGGCTCCGATGATCGACACCGAGGTCGACGGCAGTCCGGCCTCGGTCAACGCCGCGGCCACCTGGCTTCGGAGCACGCTCAAGGCGAACGTCGACGAAGCAGCCGACCTTCAGGCCGGCGCCCGCGCTGCGGCGTCGGCTGGATGGGATGGCGCAGGGGCGCAGGCATACCGGGACTTCATGGCTCCTGTGGTGACCGCCTCTGACAATCACGTTCAGCGAATTGGCCGAGCCGCTACGGCCTTGGATGTCTATGCCTCCCGGCTCGGGCGCATGCAGACGGACATGGACGCCCTGCGGCAGCGGGCACAGGCGGGAGGGTTGATCCTCACGAGTACGACGATCGAGCCACCACCCCTGGTACCGGCAAGCGTGGTGATTCCGGGCTCCGCGGAGGATCTGGCGCGCCAGCAGGCGATCGCCAAGGTCACCCTGTTCAACGAGCTCGCAGAGGAGGCCGTCGCCCTCTGGGCGGGCTTCTACGAATGGATCGACGCCCAACTCGCGGTGGATCTGTCCGATGCGCGCGAGAAGGATCGCATCGACAAGATCCTCGCTGAGGTGGCCGGCGTCCTCCCCAACTTCGCTGCGGGAACGGGGGCCGGTCTCGCGGGGTTGGCGTTGACCCGGATGTCCGAGCGCTACCGCAACGAGGCTCGCGAGTTCCGGCGTCGGAGCCGGGTGTCCGGCAATCCGCAGGTGCGCGGGCAAGCGGATCGACCGTCCGGCAGAACGCGTCTCGACGACTGGGCCGGCAAGGCTCGCCGCTTCGGGAGGTGGGGCCGGATCCTCGGCGGACCGGTGGGGGTCGGCATCGAGATCGGGTTCGGGATTCACGAGGGCGCGACCACCGGCGACTGGAAGCGAGCCGCCATCACCACGGGAGCGAGCCTCGCTGCCGCGGCAGGCATCACCGCATTGGTGGCGGCCGGGGTGGTGTCAGCGCCGGCGCTTGCGGTCGTGGTGGGTGGAGGCTTGGTGGTCGCCGGTGTGGGCTGGGGGGCTGGCAAGATCTACGACAACTGGGACGGCATCACTGACTGGGCCTCGAACACCTGGGGGTCGGCAAAGAGCGCCCTCGGCAAACTGAAACCCTGGTGACCCATGAGACTCATCCCGTGGTGGTACGTCTGCCTGACCTTCACGTTCCTGATTCCAGCCAGTGTCGGCTTCACCGTCGGCGCTGTGAGCGCCGACGGTTTCGTGAGATTGCCGTTGGCCCTCAGCGGGCTTGCCTTCACATCCTTGTCCGTTGCAGCGTTCATCGCGTTGGTCCTCCCCAAGCGTCGGCGAACGCCCGCCCCCGACCTTGACCGCTCAGTCACCATCAAGGCTCCCGCCGCCCTGGTCACTTGCACGGTTCTGGGTCTCGCGGCGATGACCTTGGCAGGAGTGCTCTGGGGGACGGCGCTCGCCCTGCAGCCCGCGGTCCTGGACTCTCCTCGGCTGATGTTCTTCGCGGTCCTGATCGGCGTGGCCGCTTTGGCGTCGCTCCCCGAATGGTGGCGTCTGTGCACCGGGCGCCTGCACCGATGGCAGGTCATCCTCGGGCCCGACGACTTCACCTACCGCGGCTACAAACACGACGTCACGATCCCCTGGGAGCGGATCCGAGGCGCCGTCACCCAGAAACGCAAGCCCGCCGGCGTACGCGTGGAACGCAAAGGCACCAAACCCGGAGTCGTCATCCCCATCACCGCCTTCCGGATCCCCGCCGGACAGTTCATCGACGAGATCAACAAGCGCAGACGATGAAGGAAACAACAATGCCCGCCACGCGCCTCATCTCTCCCGCGCACACCACGCTCTCTCTGGCGTTCCTTGTCGCCGTCGGCGCGAGCTGCCTCCTCATGGCCGCCTTCGCTGACGGATTCGTTCGGCTGCCCTTGGGACTGGGCGGCGTCGCTTTTCTGTCCGCAGCAGTGGCCGCCGTGATCGCCTTGGCGCTGCCGAAACGTCGACGAGACCTCAAGCAATCTCCCGACGGCACCATCGTGATCACCTCGCCGCTGCCCCTGGTCACTACCACCATCCTGGCCGGCGCCGCGCTCGCCGCAGGCGGGCTGCTGTGGGGTGCCACTCTGTTCATCCAACCCTCCGTCCTGGACTCTCCTCGGCTGATGTTCTTCGCGGTCCTGATCGGCGTGGCCGCTTTGGCGTCGCTCCCTGAATGGTGGCGTCTGTGCACGGGCCGCCTGCACCGATGGCAGGTCATCCTCGGGCCCGACGACTTCACCTACCGCGGATACAAGGACGACGTCACGATCCCCTGGGAGCGGATCCGAGGCGCCGTCACCCAGAAACGCATGCCCGCCGGCGTACGCGTCGAACGCAAGGGCACCAAACCCGGAGTCGTCATCCCCATCACCGCCTTCCGCATCCCCGCCGAACAGTTCATCGACGAGATCAACAAGCGGCTGCGCTGAGCCCCACGCACCGAGCAGACGCAGCACCTCAGTCGCGGGTCGCCACCACGAAGATGCGGCGGAACGGCAGCACCACGCGACCCTCGGGGTCGGGTGGGTACGCCGCGGCCAGACGCCGCTTGAACTCCTTCACGAACTCCGCCCGCAGGTCCGGTGGCAGGGCCGCCAAGGTGGGCCGGGCGCCGGTGCCCGAGACCCACTCGAACACCGGGTCCGTCCCGGTGAGCACGTGCAGATAGGTGGTCTCCCAGGCATCGACCCGGGCGCCCGCCGCGGTCAAGATCTCCAGGTAGGTGGACGGGTCGTGGCTGGCAGGCACGGCCACGCCCGCCGTGTGAGGCGCGTACGCCGGTTCGGCAGCCAGGTCGCGGCGGATCGTATGGCTGGGCTCGTCGAAGTTGCCGGGCACGCTGAACGCCAAGCACTGCGTTCGCGTCCACAGGTGGGGCAGCAACTCCAGGTGACCCGGCACCCATTGCAGGCTGGCGTTGGCGATCAGCACGTCCGCGGTGCCGGACCAAGCGGCCAGGTCACCGACCTCGAAGCCGATGCCGGGCTGGTCCCGTCGGGCCCGGTCGATCATCTCCGGACTGGAGTCGATCCCTCGCACTTGCGCGTCTGGCCAGCGCCGCAGCAGCAGTGCGGTGAGGTTGCCGGCGCCACAACCCAGGTCGACCACGGTGCCCGGCGCGGCCGCCGGGATCCGGGCGAGCAGTTCGACGAACGGGCGGCCCCGCTCATCGGCGTACCTCAGATAGCGCTCCGGATCCCAGGCCACTCTCACTCACTCCTCACTGGATATCTTGATGTCAAGATACATGGGGCGGGTGGGGGGCTCAAGGGGCCAAGGTGGTCTCGATACGTCCGCTCGTTCCTCGCGGACACTCGACCACCGACCCAAGGTCAAGGGCAGGGCGGGGTCTGGATACGTCCGCTCGTTCCTCGCGGACACTCGACTCCCGAAGGCTCAGGACTTCTTGGTGGCCTTCTTGGTGGTCTTCTTCGCAGCGGCCTTCTTCGCAGCGGCCTTCTTCGCGGGAGCCTTCTTGGCAGCCTTCTTCGCGGGAGCCTTCTTCGCGGTCTTCTTCGCCGCCTTCTTGGCGGGCCCCTTGGCCCGGCGCTCGGCAAGCAACTCCGCGGCCCGTTCCAAGGTGATCGCCTCGACCGAGTCGTCCTTGCGCAAAGTCGCGTTGTACTCACCGTCGGTGACGTACTCACCGAAGCGTCCGGCCTTGACCACCACCGGCTGGCCCGAGACCGGGTCGTTGCCCAACTCCTTCAGCGGCGGCGCCGCTGCACCGCGGCCGCGCTGCTTGGGCTGGGCATAGATGGCGAGCGCCTCGTCGAGGGTGATCGAGAAGAGCTGGTCCTCCGCGGCCAGCGACCGTGAGTCCGTGCCCTTCTTCAGGTACGGGCCGTAGCGGCCGTTCTGGGCGGTGATCTCGACGCCGTCGGCGTCGGCACCGACCACCCGCGGCAGGCTGAGCAGCTGCACGGCGTCGTCGAGGGTGACAGTGTCCAGGCTCATCGACTTGAACAGCGATCCGGTGCGCGGCTTGCCCTTGGCCCCCTCGGGCAGCTGCTCGGTGACGTAGGGGCCGAAGCGGCCGTTCTTCGCCACCACCAGCAGTCCGGTCTCGGGGTGCCGACCGAGTTCGCGCTCGTCGCCGGCAGGGTTGGCGAGCAACTCCTTGGCCTTCTCGGGCGTGAGCTCGTCGGGAGGCAGATCCTCGGGGACGTTGGCACGCACCCGCTCCCCGTCCGGGCCAGGCCCCTCTAGGTAGGGGCCGTAGCGACCCACCCGCAGGTCGATCTCGTCGTTGACCGGGAAGGTGGCCAGCTCCTTGGCGTCGATGTCGCCGAGGCCGGTGACCAGCGGATGCAGTCCGGTGACCGTGTCGGAGCCGTAGTAGAACTCGGTCAGTTCGGCGACCCGGTCCCGCTCACCGCGAGCGATCTCGTCGAGCACGTCCTCCATCACCGCGGTGAACTCGTAGGACACCAGTCGGGTGAAGTGCTCCTCCAGCAGCCGCACCACCGAGAAGGCGATCCAGGCCGGCACCAGGGCGGTGCCCTTCTTGTAGACATAGCCCCGGTTGAGGATGGTGCCGATGATCGACGCGTACGTCGACGGCCGCCCGATCTCCCGCTCCTCCAGTTCCCGGATCAGGGTGGCCTCGGTGTAGCGGGCCGGCGGCTTGGTCTCGTGACCGGCCGCGTGCAGGGACGCCGCGGACACCGAGGCGCCTTCGGTCAACTGCGGCAACCGGGTCTGCTCGTCGTCGCGGGCCGCCCCGGGGGCGTCGGTGCCCTCGACGTACGCCTTGAGGAAGCCGTGGAAGGTGATCACCCGTCCCGAGGCGGAGAAGACGACGTCCTCGCCGGTGGTCGCCACGCCGCCGAGCCGCACCGAGACGCTGTTGCCGACCGCGTCCTTCATCTGGGAGGCGACCGTGCGCATCCAGATCAGCTCGTAGAGGCGGTACTGCTCACCACTGAGCCCGGTCTGTGCCGGCGTCCGGAACGACTCCCCGGCTGGCCTGATCGCCTCGTGTGCCTCCTGGGCGTTCTTGACCTTGGAGGCGTAGACGCGCGGCTTGTCGGGCACGTACTCGGCCCCGTACAACTCCCGCACCTGGGCCCGAGCCGCGTTCACCGCAGCGCCGGAGAGGGTGGTGGAGTCGGTCCTCATATAGGTGATGAAGCCGTTCTCGTAGAGGCGCTGGGCCACGCTCATGGTGACGCTGGCGCTCATCCCGAGCTTGCGGGAGGCCTCCTGCTGCAAGGTGGTGGTGCGGAACGGTGCATACGGCGAGCGCTTGTAGGGCTTGGCCTCGACCGAGCGCACCTCGAAGGCGGAGTCCTGGAGGGCCTCGGCGAGCGCCTCGGCGCGTGGCCGGTCCAGGTGCGCCAGCGTGGTGGCGCCCTTCAGCTCGCCGCTGGGCAGGAAGTCGCTGCCGCGGGCCACCCGGGCACCGTCGATGCTGGCCAGCTTGGCGCCGAACATCCGCGGGTCAGCGTCCGCGCCCGCGTCGAAGGTCGCCTCCAGATCCCAGTACGACGCGGACCGGAACGCCATCCGCTCCCGCTCCCGGTCCACGACCAGTCGGGTGGCCACCGACTGCACCCGGCCCGCCGAGAGGCCGGACATGACCTTCTTCCACAGCACCGGGGAGACCTCATAGCCATAGAGCCGGTCCAGGATCCGGCGGGCCTCCTGGGCCTCCACCAGATCCATGTGCACCTCACGGGGGCTCTCGGCAGCGGCCTGGATCGCGGCCTTGGTGATCTCGTGGAAGACCATCCGTTTGACCGGCACCTTGGGCTTCAGCTCGTCCAGCAGGTGCCAGGCGATCGCCTCACCCTCGCGGTCCTCATCGGTGGCGAGGTAGAGCTCGTCGGCGTCCTTGAGCAGGCCCTTGAGTTTGCGGATCTGGTCCTTCTTGTCGCGGGGCACCACGTAGTAGGGCTGGAAGCCGTTCTCCACGTCCACGGCCAGCCGTCCCCACGGCTTGTCCTTGATCTTGGCCGGAGTGTCCGCGGCGCTCTGCGGAAGGTCCCGGATGTGACCGATGGACGACTCGACGACGTACCCGGGGCCGAGGTAGCCCGCGATGGTGCGGGCCTTGGCCGGGGACTCGACGATGACCAACTTGGACATGGGGGTCTGCTCCTTGCGTTGCGTGGGCGTGGAGCCTCACGGCCGCTTACGGTAGCGCGTCGCCCGGCCGGTCCCCCACGGACCGCTCCCGTTGGGCTATGGAGGTGGGCGCTGAATGGGTCTAGCATGCGAGAACCCCATAGCCCAGTCTCGAGGATGTGGCAACGATGCCCAATCCCAGTCGATCCAGTTGGCACCGCCCGTGGTCCGTCGCTGCGGCGGCCACCGTGCTGGCCGCCGCAACACTGGCCTCCGTCACCGTTCAGGCGGCTCCGGCCGCCGAACCCCAGCGCTACATCGTGGCCTTCGAGCCCGGCCAGGCCGCCCAGGGGCGTGCTGCGCTGCGCGAGGCCGGCGGTGAGGTGGTGCGCAACCTGCCCGGACGCGCGGCCGTCGCCGCGATGGTGCGTCCCGGTCGGGTGGCTGCCCTCAGCGGCGCGCGCGGCGTCCGGTTCGTGGAGGTCGACCAGGTCCGGGAGCCGTTCAGCCAGGAGACCCCGTACGGGGTGACGATGACCCAGGCCGACCAGCTCTCCCCGGCCACTCCGGAGTCCAGGACCGTCTGTGTCATCGACTCGGGCTACCACGTGGGCCATGAGGACCTGCCGGCCAACGTCACCGGCGACGACGACCCCGGCGGCACCGGCGCCTGGAACGAGGACGGCGACGGGCACGGCACCCACGTGGCCGGCACCATCGCCGCGGTCGACAACGACCTCGGTGTGGTCGGCGTCAACCCCGGCGTGAACCTGCACATCGTCCGCGTCTTCGGCGATGACGGCATCTGGGCCTACTCCTCCGATCTGGTCGCCGCCCTGGACAAGTGCCTGGCGGCGGAGGCGCACGTGATCAACATGAGCCTCGGCGGATCGCGCCAGTCCCGGCTCGAGAAGGTCGCCTTCGCTGCGGCGTACGACGCTGGGGTGCTGTCGGTGGCCGCCGCCGGCAACGACGGCAACAAGCGGACGTCGTTTCCGGCCGGGTACGACTCGGTGATCTCGGTGGCCGCCGTGGACGAGAACATGGCCAAGGCCGACTTCTCCCAGTCCAACCGGACTGTCGAACTGGCCGCGCCGGGTGTCGGCGTGCTCTCCACGGTGCCCTACGTGGAGACCGCCACCCTGACCGTGGGTGGGCAGACATTCTCCGGCCATTCGATGGAGTTCGCCGCCGAGGCATCGGCCACCGGCGACGTGGTCGACGGCGGCCTGTGCACCTCGTCAGACGCCTGGGACGGATTGGTGGTGCTGTGCCAGCGCGGCCAGATCACCTTCGGTGACAAGGTGGCGAACGTGGTCGCCGGTGGCGGTGTGGCGGCCGTGATCTACAACAACGCCCCCGGCAACTTCATCGGCACCCTTGGGTCGGCACAACCGATCCCGGCGATCTCGTTGAGTGACACCGATGGCGCGGCCGCCCTGGCCTTCGTCGGTCAGGCCGGCACCGTCGTCAACGAGATCGAGAAGCCGGCCTCGGGGTACGCCGCCTGGGACGGCACGTCGATGGCCACCCCGCACGTGGCCGGCATCGCCGCACTGATCTGGGCCTGCGCCCCCGACGCCAGCAACGCCCAGATCCGCAAGGCACTCGCCGACAGCGCCCTGGACCTGGGCAAGAGGGGCCGCGACCACGACTACGGCCACGGCCTGGTCCAGGCCGTCGGCGCGCTCAACGAGCTCGGCAAGGTGGCCACCACCACCTGCTGAGCGAACCGGCCCGCTCGACAGACCGGCCCGCCCGGCAGACCTGTCCGGGCGGGCCGGATCTTGATGGAAACGAGACCGTTCCGAGACCGATCGACTCTGGCGATCCTCTCGGCCATCGGCCTAGAGTCCGAAGCATTTCGTTCCCATCAATGACGAGGGAGTACATCCGATGCAGAAAGCTTCTCGGGTCCGTCGGGTCAGGATTCTGATCTCCGGTGCCGCAGTCGCCATCCTCACCGCGGGCACCTTCACCGCCGTGAGCGCCGGCGCATCCCCAGCCGGTCCGCCGGAACGGTTCATCGTCGCCTTCGAGCCGGGCAAGGCTGCCCAAGGCAAGGCGTCGGTGCGTGCCGCCGGCGGCGAGATCGTCCTGGATCTGCCCGCCTCCGGGGGCGCGGCAGCCATGGTGTCACCCGGCCAGGTGGCTGCCCTGCGTAGCGCCCGGGGCGTCCGGTTCGTGGAGGCGGACCGGGTCCGGACTCCGTTGGCCCAGGAGACCCCGTACGGGGTCACGATGACCCAGGCCGACCAACTCTCCCCGGCCACTCCGGACTCCCGGACCGTCTGCATCATCGACTCCGGCTACCACGTGGGCCATGAGGACCTGCCGGCCAACGTCACCGGCGACAACGACCCCGGCGGCACCGGGCCCTGGAACGAGGACGGCGACGGGCACGGCACCCACGTGGCCGGCACCATCGCCGCGGTCGACAACGACCTCGGCGTGGTCGGCGTCAACCCCGGCGTCAAGCTGCACATCGTCCGCGTCTTCGGCGACGACGGCACCTGGGCCTACTCCTCCGACCTGGTTGCCGCCCTGGACAAGTGCCGCGCCGCCGGCTCGCACGTGATCAACATGAGCCTGGGTGGCTCCTTCAAGTCCCGGTTCGAGGAGAACGCGTTCAACGCCGCCTACAACGCCGGCGTCCTGTCAGTTGCCGCCGCCGGCAACGCAGGAAACAAGCAGGCCTCCTACCCGGCCAGCTACGGCTCGGTGATCTCGGTGGCCGCCGTGGACGAGAACATGGCCAAGGCCGACTTCTCCCAGTCCAACAAGGACGTCGAGATCGCTGCCCCCGGCGTGGGCGTGCTGTCCACGGTGCCCTACCTCGAGACGGCGTCGCTCACCGTCGCGGGTCAGACCTTCGCAGGTCACTCGATGGAGTTCGCTGCCGAGGGATCGGCCACCGGCGACGTGGTCGACGGCGGCCTGTGCACCTCGTCAGGCGCCTGGACCGGCCGGGTCGTGCTGTGCGAGCGCGGCCAGATCAGCTTCGGCGACAAGGTGGCGAACGTCGCCGCCGGGGGCGGCGCCGCAGCAGTCATCTACAACAACGAGGCGGGCGGCTTCGTCGGCACCTTGGGGTCGCCGCAGCCGATCCCGGCGATCTCGATGAGTCAGGCCGACGGTCAGGCCGCCCTGGCCTTCGTCGGTCAGGCCGGCACCGTCGTCAACCAGGTCGAGAAGCCGGCCTCGGGCTACGCGGCGTTCAACGGCACCTCGATGGCCACTCCGCACGTGGCCGGCATCGCCGCACTGATCTGGGCCTGCGCCCCCGACGCCAGCAACGCCCAGATCCGCAAGGCACTCGCCGACAGCGCCCTGGACCTGGGCAAGAGGGGCCGCGACCACGACTACGGCCACGGCCTGGTCCAGGCCGTCGGCGCGCTCAACGAGCTCGGCAAGGTGACCGCCACCACCTGCTGAACGTGAGGTGGTGGAGGTTCCCCGGTCAGCGCCGGGCAACCTCCACCACCGACTCAGGTAGGCCTGAGGAATCCGTCGGCGACCAACTCCCGGAGTTGTCCCAGGCACGACGCACGCGTGGGTCCGGGCTCGGCTCCGGTGAGTTGGGCGACCGCGTCCACGATCACCCCCAGCGGGAGGTCCCCGTCGCAGGCACCGGCCACCGCGGCGACCACGGTGTCGACCTGGTGCGCCCGCCGCAGCCCTCGCTGCTGGCGGAGCACGATGGTGCCCGGGTCCTCGGCGCCGGCCGCGCCCTGGGTCTCTTGGACGACGTCCGCCGCCAGGTGCAGCCGCGTCGCCCACAGGGCGTCCGCCCCCGCCGCTGCCGCCTCGGCGTCACGGTGCCACCCGGTGACGTGGGCGCCGATCGGCTGCTCCACCTCGTAGGGCCACTCGGTGAAGCTCAGTCGTGGTGACGCGTCGGTGCGATGGAGGTTGAGCCAGCCGAACCCGATGCCCTGGACCCCCTGCGCCTCCAGCCAGCCGAGCCACTCGTCGTACCGCCGCCGGTAGCTGACCGGGACGCCGCCGGTGCTGGGGTGGGCGCCGGAGTCCTTCAGCCACATCTCCACATACGCGGCCGGGTCGAGCACCTCCCGCTGCACCGCGTAGGCGTCGGCTCCGGTCACCCAACTGCCGAGGCGCTCGTCCCAGGGACGGTCGGTGATCGCCCAGTTGGCCAGGATCTGGCACCAGCCGCCGTCGGTCAGGTGGCCGGGCGCGGCCCGGACGATCCGCTCCACCACCTGGTCGCCCGGCATCCCCGAGTCCCGATAGACCAGCCGCTCGCCGGTCGCCGGCGAGATCACGAACGGCGGGTTGGTGACGATCAGGTCGAAGCGCTCGCCGGCCACGGGTTCGAAGAGGGAGCCGTCTCTGATGTCGGCCTCGACGCCGTTCAGGGCGCAGGTGAATCTGGCCAGCGCCAGGGCGCGCGGGTTGACGTCGGTGCCGACCACCCGGTCGGCGTGCTCGGCCAGGTGCAGGGACTGCACCCCGCACCCGGTCCCCAGGTCCAGTGCCGAGCCGACGTCGTCCCGGATCGTCAACTGGGCCAGCGAGGTGGAAGCGGAGGAGACGCCGAGCACGTGGTCGGGGCGGGTCCGGTACGGCGTACCGTCCATGCCGGGGGTCAGGTCGCTGGCGACCCACAGGTCGAGCAGGTCGTCGGCGTAGGGACGCAGGTCGAGCAGGGCCCGCACCTGGTCGCCGTCGACGTCGACCAGGCCGGCGGCGACACTGCGTTCCACCAGCCCCGGAAGGGCGCCTTCGGCCGCGGTCAGGCTCACCGGCGTCTGCAGCAGGAAGAGCCGGGTCAGGGTGGCCAGCGGTGACCCGTCGGCGGTACGACGCAGGCCGGGCGTGGTCTCGTTGCGCTGCAGCGCGGCGTGCGCGTCCGGGCCGAGCAGTTCGGCGACCTGGTCGTAGGTGTACGTCGCTGCGGCCAGCGCCGCACTCAGGTCCGGGGCGAGGTCGAGATCCACGCCGGTGAGGTTACGCGCCCGCTACCCCACCGCGTGCGCTGGCTCCGGGTCGGCGTCGAGCACCACCGAACGTCGCTTGGAGATCCACACCGAGGCGACGACGATCGCGGTGGCGGTGAGCGCGATGGCCATCCGCAGCGGGGTGTTGGCGTCGTCGCCCATCGTCAGCGTCACCACCGCGCCGGCGATCAGCAGGGAGACCAGGTTCATCACCTTGAGCAGCGGGTTGATCGCCGGGCCGGCGGTGTCCTTGAACGGGTCGCCGACGGTGTCGCCGATGATCGTCGCCTCGTGGGCGGGTGACCCCTTGCCGCCGTGGTGACCGTCCTCGACGAGCTTCTTGGCGTTGTCCCAGGCGCCACCGGAGTTCGCCAGGAAGACGGCCATCAGCACGCCGGTGCCGATGGCGCCGGCCAGGAAGCCGGCCAACGCACCGACGCCGAGGCCGAACCCGACCGCGACCGGCGAGAGCACGGCCAGGAGTCCCGGGGTGGTCAGCTCGCGCAGCGAGTCGCGGGTGACGATGTCCACGACTCGTCCGTACTCCGGCCGACCGGTGCCCTCCATGATCCCGGGGATCTCCCGGAACTGTCGACGGACCTCGTAGACGACGGCGGCCGCCGCCCGACCGACCGCGTTGATCGCCAGCCCGGAGAAGAGGAAGACCACCGAGGCGCCGATCAGCAGCCCCACCAGCACCGGTGGGTTGACCACCTCGAACATGCCGTCGGGCAGGGTGGCGCCGCTGGCTGCGACCGCATCCAGTACCGAGGTCATGTAGGAGCCGAAGAGCGCAGTCGCAGCCAGCACCGCTGTGGCGATCGCGATGCCCTTGGTGACCGCCTTGGTGGTGTTGCCGACCGCGTCGAGTTCGGTGAGCACCTGGGCACCCGCCTCCCCGACCTCGCCGGACATCTCGGCGATGCCCTGGGCGTTGTCGGCCACCGGGCCGAACGTGTCCATGGCGACGATCACGCCCACCGTGGTGAGCAGGCCGCAACCGGCCAGCGCCACCGCGAACAGCGACACCGTCAGCGCAGCGCCGCCCAGCAGGTAGGCCCCGAACACGGCGGCGCCGATCACCAGGGTCGTGTAGACGGCCGATTCGAAGCCGACCGAGAGCCCGGAGAGGATCACCGTCGCGGCACCGGTCAGGGAGGTGCGGCCGACGTCGGTGACGGGCCGGTGCTCGGTGCCGGTGTAGTAGCCGGTCAGGGTCAGGATGGCGGCTGCCAGCACGATCCCGATCACCACGGCTACCGCTGCGATGAGCCGCGGATCACCGGCAGCAGCCAGCTGGGTGCTGTTGGTCAACTCGGCGAACGTCGAGGGCAGGAAGGCGTAGGAGAGCCCGATGCAGGCGACCGCCGCCACGGCCGCGGAGATGTAGAAGGCCCGGTTGATGGTGCGCAGCCCCGATTCGCCGGCCCGCGGGCGACACAGGTAGACGCCGAGTACGGCGGTCAGCGCACCGATGGCTGGGATCAGCAGCGGGAACACCAGCCCCTTGTCACCGAAGGCGGCGGCGCCGAGGATCAGCGCGGCGACCAGGGTGACGGCGTACGACTCGAAGAGGTCGGCGGCCATCCCGGCGCAGTCGCCGACGTTGTCGCCGACGTTGTCGGCGATGGTGGCGGCGTTGCGGGGGTCGTCCTCGGGGATGTTCTGCTCGACCTTGCCGACCAGGTCCGCGCCGACGTCGGCGGCCTTGGTGAAGATGCCGCCGCCAACCCTCATGAACATGGCCAGCAGCGCGGCGCCGAAGCCGAACCCTTCAAGCACGTGGGCGGCCTCGTGGCGGAAGAGCAGCACCACCACGGAGGCTCCGATCAACCCCAGTCCGACCGTGGACATGCCGACCACGGCGCCGGTGCGGAACGCCACCGTCATCGCCGGGTCGCGGCCCTCCCGCTCGGCGCCTGCCGCCACTCGGACGTTGGCACGCACCGCGAGCCACATGCCGAGGTAGCCGATGGATCCGGAGAACACCGCGCCGACGAGGAAGAAGATCGACCGGCCGGCTCGGACCGTCCAGTCGTCGGCCGGCAGTGCCAGCAGGACCACGAAGGCGATCGCCCCGAAGACCGCGAGGGTGCGGAACTGACGCGTCAGGTAGGCGTTGGCGCCCTCCTGCACGGCCCGGGCGATCTCCTGCATCCCTTCGGTGCCCTCGTCGGCGGCCAGCACCTGTCGTCGGAAGATGGCTGCCATCACCAGGGCGGCAAGCCCGACGCCGGCCACCAGGATGACCAGCGTCTGATTTGACTGTGACAGTTCGACCACGTGTGCGACCACGTGTACCTCCCGGGCAGTCGTCGATCCACGCTCACTTGGGCGTGATGCACCTCACACCTTGGCAGAAGAGCGCGCCTTTGGCGAGGGTTCCGGGAGACCGGCGTTTCAGTGGGCCGGGAGTTCGTCCACCGACGGGTAGATGTGGAAGACCTTGGCCAGGCCGGTGATCCGGAAGATCTTCAGCAGCCGGTCGGAGTTGCACACCAGGTCCAGGGAGCCGTCGTGACTGCGGACCTTCTTGAGTCCGCCGACCAGGACTCCGAGCCCGGTGGAGTCGAGGAACTCGACACCGCCCAGGTCGATCACCAGGTGGTAGCGACCGGCCGCCACCAGGTCGGTCATCTGCTCGCGCAGCCGGGGCGCGGTGTAGACATCGATCTCGCCACCGACGGCGACGACCGTGCGGCCGCCCACCTCGCGCGTGCCGAGTGTCAGATCCACTCCTAGCTCCTTCCGCCCCCGAAGGCGGGTCCGAGTCCGATGCCCCTGCCTGCGAGTATCAAACCATGCCCGCCAACCGTCCGCATGGCCTCTCCGGCACTGAGTTGGTCACCATGCTGGCGGCGGGCCCGGGCCGGGAGGATCGATTGCGGCACGTGGAGGTGCTGCCGCCGCGCTCGGCACGGACCGTGGACTGGCCGGCCTGGGTGCCCGACGACGTCGCTGAGGCCTACCGACGTAGGGGGATCGCCCGGCCGTGGCGACACCAGGTCGAGGCGGCAGAACTCGCCCACGCCGGTGCGCACGTGGTGCTGGCCACCGGCACCGCATCCGGCAAGTCGCTCGCCTACCACCTGCCCGCCCTGACCGCGATCCGGGAGTCGCGTGGACCCCACCAGCAGCGGGGCGCGACCGTGCTCTACCTGACCCCCACCAAGGCGCTGGCCCAGGACCAGGCGTCCTCACTGCAGTCGCTCGGGCTCGACGTGCGGGTGAGCACCCACGACGGCGACTCCGGTCGGGAGCAGCGGGACTGGAGCCGCGACCACGCCGAGTATCTGCTGACCAACCCGGACATGCTGCACGTCTCGATGCTCCCCGGTCACCAACGCTGGGCGTCGTTCTGGCGGGACCTGCGCTACGTGGTGGTCGATGAGTGTCACCACTACCGGGGCATGTTCGGCTCGCAGGTCGCCCAGGTGCTGCGGCGGCTGCGGCGGGTCGCTGCACATCACGGGGCGGCGCCGACGTTCGTGCTGGCCTCGGCCACCGTCGCCGAGCCGGAGACCGCTGCGTCCCGGCTGACCGGGCTGCAGGTGCAGGCGGTCACCGATGACGCCTCGCCCCGCGGCCAGGTGGCGCTGGGACTGTGGGAGCCGCCGCTGACGTCGTACGCCGGGGAGAACGGCGCACCGGTACGCCGGGCCGCCTCCTCCGAGGTCGCCGACCTGCTCGCGGACCTGGTCACCGAAGGGGTGCGCACGCTGGCGTTCGTCCGGTCCCGGCGAGGTGTGGAGTCGGTCGCGCTGACCGCCGCCGAACTGCTCACCGAGGTGCACCCGGAACTGGCCGGTCAGGTGGCGGCGTACCGCGGCGGCTACCTGCCCGAGGAACGTCGGGAGATCGAGGACGCGCTGCGGTCCGGGCGGCTGACCGGACTGGCCGCGACCAACGCCCTCGAGTTGGGCATCGACGTGCACGGACTCGACGCAGTGCTGCTGGCGGGGTTCCCCGGCACCCGGGCCGCGCTGTGGCAGCAACTGGGGCGGGCCGGGCGCGAGGGGCAGGACGCCGTCGGGGTGCTGGTGGCTCGCGACGACCCGCTCGATACCTACCTGGTGGCGCACCCGGAGGCACTGTTGGGTGCGCCGGTGGAGGCCAGCGTGTTCGACCCCGACAACCCCTATGTGCTGCGGCCGCACCTGTGCGCGGCCGCGTTCGAGGTGCCGCTGACCGAGCAGGACCTGCCACTCTTCGGCCCGACCGCAGCAGCGACCGTGGAGACGCTGACCGAGCAGGGGATGCTGCGCCGGCGACCGCGCGGTTGGTTCTGGACGGAGCGGGATCGTCCGGCGGACGCGGTGAACCTCCGCTCCGGCGGGGGCGGCCAGGTGTCCCTGATCGAGGGCGACACCGGCCGGGTGATCGGCACTGTCGACGGCGGCCGGGCGCACGCCCAGGCGCATCGGGGGGCTGTCTACGTGCATCGCGGCGAGACCTGGCTGGTGGATGAGCTCGATCTGGATGAGCAGGTGGCGGTGATCAGCCGCAGTGACCCCGGGTGGTCCACCTCGGCCCGGGAGACCACCGCGCTGCGGATCACCGGCACCCGGGAGAGTCAGCGCTGGGGTGAATGCCGGCTCACCCTCGGCGAGGTGGCGGTGACCCATCAGGTGGTCTCCTACCTGCGGCGCCGGGAACCGGGAGGCGAGGTGCTGGGCGAGGAGCCCCTGGATCTGCCGGCCCGCACGCTGCCGACTGTCGCGGTGTGGTGGACGGTGCCACCGGACCTGCTGGCCGAGGCCGGCCTCGACGACACGCTGGTGCCCGGAGCCGCGCACGCCGCCGAGCACTGCGCCATCGGACTGTTGCCGCTCTTCGCGACCTGCGACCGGTGGGACATCGGCGGTGTCTCGACGGCGCTGCACCCCGACACCGGTCAACTCTCGGTCTTCGTGTACGACGGGCACCCCGGCGGCGCCGGGTTCGCCGAGCGGGGCTTCCATGCCGCGCGCGCGTGGCTGACCGCGACCCGGGACACCATCGAGGCATGCGAGTGCGCCCAGGGGTGTCCCTCGTGCGTGCAGTCCCCCAAGTGTGGCAACCAGAACAACCCGTTGGAGAAGGACGCGGCGAGGCGACTGCTCGAGTTGCTGCTCTCCGGAGCTCCTGCTGGGTAGGGTGAGCCGCATGTTGCTCCTCGGCCTCGTCTTCCTGGTCCTGGCGATCCTCGCCATCGCGGCGGTCGCCCTCGACGGGACCGGCACCGTCGACGTGCTCGGCATCGAGACCAACGCCCTCGGCATCTTCCTGCTCGGGCTCGCCTGCGGCTGCCTGATCTGGTGGGGGCTGGCGCTGACCCGGGCCGGAGTGAGGCGGGAGCTCAAGACCCGGCGCGACCGCAAGGAGTTGGCCTCGCTCAAGGGCCAACTGGCCACCGGCCCCGAGACCTCGGCAGCCCCGGCGGCCGCTGCCGAGCCGGCCCACGGCGAGCATGTCGCGGTGACCGACGCACCGGTCGACCCGCCGACCGAGGATCCCGACCGCACCTGACCGGTCGCCACGGCCGCGCTCTCGTGACGGCGGTCCAGCGTCACGGCGCTCCAGCATCACGGCGGTCCAGCACGGGCGGTCGCAGTCAGCGTCGCCTCCCGTCCGGCCAGCGCCGGCGTCTCGACGGTGACCGTCACGGTCACCGCCATCCCGTCGGCCAGGCAGGAGACCAGGGTGACCTGATTGACCGCGGCGACCCGAGTGGCCTCGGCGCAGCCGTCGCCACCCGCGACCATCGCGGTGGCGCCGGCCAGGGCGGCCAGGTCGGCCCCGGACTGGGCGCCGCGGTGCGCCGCCATCACCGCGCCCACCCAGGCCGCGGCCAGCGCCACCGTCACCAGCACGCCGATCAGCCCGACCGCAGCCGCGGTGGCGGCCCCGCGCTCACCCCGGCAGCGAGCGGGGCACCGGAAGCGGGTCGGCGGCCTCACGGGACGCCCTCGCGGCGCGCCACCGCAGTGGCGCGCACCTGCGGTGCCACCGTCCGGCTCAGCCATCCACCCGGGCCGGACACCGCCGCGACGACGGTGACCGTGACCAGGTCATCCCCGACCGCGATGTCGATTCGGGCGCCCGCCGGGGCCACCCGGGCACCCACGGCCCGTGCGTCCACTTCGGGCTCGTCACGGGCGAGCGCCCTGGCCACCTCACGGGCAGCATCCACGGCCCGGATCTGAGCGACCGTCACCGACACCACCCAGACCATCAACACGGTGACCGCCACCAGGATCGGCAGCACCATCGCGGTCTCGGCGGTGACGGCGCCGCGTTGTGGCCGCCGGGTCACCACTCAGCCGACTCCGAGCAGGCTCAACACGTGGTCGAAGAGGGTGCTGAGCAGTTGGTTGCCGAAACCGCCGGTGAGCATCACGTAGAGCAGCCCGGCCAGGCCCGCGCCTGCGGCGGTGCCGACGGCGTACTCGGCAGTGGTGATGCCGTCCTCGGTTCGGGATGTGGTGGCTGTGTGCATCGACTCCTCCTCAGTGTCCGGCCCGCGGATCGAGCCGACTGCCTCGACCCTGCCTGCGTGCCCGGTGGCTGCCAACGGGCGATGGATGGGCTGTGCACAACCGGGGCAGCGGCGGTGGCTGTGGACGACGAGCGGCCCGGTCGGCTCACCAGCGCAGCCCGAGACTCACCAGCAGCCCCAAGACTCACCAGTGCAGTCCCGAGAGCGCCGCCGCGACCAGGGGCACGATGCCGACCAGCAAGAACGCTGGGAGCAGGCAGACACCCAGCGGGACGGCGACCCGCACCCCGACGGTGCGGGCGGCGTCGGTGATCCGTGCCCGCGCCTGGGCGGCCAGGTCGTCGGAGAGACGGCCGATGGCGTCAGCGACCGGGAACCCGCTCGCCTCTGCCCGGACCAGCACCCGGACCAGCGGCTCCAGGTCGGCATCTGCGGCCAGCGGTGCCCAGGCGTCGGTGGCAGACATCCCCATCGACAGCCGGGCCCGGGGGGCCTCCAACGCCTGCGCAGCCGGCCCTGGAAGCGCCTCACACGCCAACTCCAGGGCGCGCTCCGGCGGCTGGCCGGACTCCAGGGCAGTGGCCAACAGCCCCACCAGCGTCGGCAGTTGCCGACGACGCTGCTGCCGGGCGCGGCGCAGTTCGGCAGGCTCCGCGCCGGCCAGCCGAAGCACCAGCAGGGTGGCTCCACCGGCAACGGCGATCCCCCAGGGTCCTGGCACCACCGCCACCACGACCAGGCTGGCCCCCGCCACCATGAGGGATCTCGTCAGCAGCGGTGGGAGCCGGCGTCCCGAGACGGCGACGGCCGGGCGGTCCAGGGGTGGCCGTGGCCGCATCGCCAGGGCCACCGCACCGGCCGCGGCCAGGGCGGCGACGAGGCCGGGCGTCATCCGCGCACCACCGAGGTGGCGATCGCCTCGATCCAGGCGAGGCCGGCGCCTCCCAGCAGGAGCCCCAGCGCGAGGCACCCCAGACCGACCGGCGTGGCGAACAAGAACGTCCAGGGGTCCCCGCCGATCCCCGACCCCATCAGCAGGGCGAGCACCGGGAGTCCGGCCATCAGCCGCGCGGTGGCCCGGGCCGAGGCCAGCTCCGACTCCACCGTGCGCCGCGTCTCGGCATCGAGTCTGGCCAGGGCCACCACCCGACCCAACGCGGCAGCCAGCGAACTGCCCGAGGCCTCGGAGACCTGCCAGGCAGCAGCCACCACGGCCAGGTCGGCGCAGCCGGGGCGGGTCGCGGCCTCCCGCCAGGCGTGCGGGACATCGGCGCCCATCTCGGCGGCTCGGCGGACCCCGGCCAGCGACGGCCAGTCGGCGGTGGCCTCGGCCAGGGCAGCCGTCGGCGGCCGCCCGGCAGTGAGTTCGGCTGCCAGCAGTTGGGCCATTCGCCCCACCCGGACCCGAGTGTCGGCCACGACCCGGGAGTGCTGGCGTTGGCGCAGCAGCCACAGACCCATCACGGCGGCAGCGCCCACGATCGCGCCCGGCAGCAGCATCCGGCCGGGCAACATCGTGGTGGCGACCAGGGCTGCGGCCACCAGCGCCCACCGGCGACCTGCCCCGCCGCACCTCGCGGCCGGCGCTGCCCGAACTGGAGGCAGCGCGAACCAGACGGCCGCCGCTGCCATCACCGCGACAGCGATCATCGGCGATCCCCGAAGAGCGCGGCGTACGCCGGTCCCGCGCGCGCCTCCCCGTCGCCGAACACCACGGCGGGGGTGATCCGGACGAGCCCGTCGCCGCCCCGCTCCGGGACCCCGATCTCGCGCAGCACCCGCTGCCCGTCCCGGTCCCTGGCCAGGTGCACGACGGCCTCCACGGCGGCACCGAACTGGCTGTGGGCTGCGGCGCGGGTCAACCCGGCAGCCAAGGCCAGCGCCTCCACCCGGGCGGGGGTGTCCGAGGCGGAGTTGGCGTGCAGGGTGCCGCAGCCACCGGTGTGTCCGGTGTTCAGCGCGGCGAGCAGGTCCACCACCTCGGCGCCCCGGACCTCCCCCACCACCAACCGATCCGGGCGCATCCGCAGCGCCTGCCGGACCAGGGTCGCCAGGGCTATCTCGCCACGACCCTCGATGTTCGCCGGCCGGCCCTCGAGCCCGACCACGTGCGGGTGGTCCGGTCGCAGTTCGGCGGAGTCCTCCACCACCACGATGCGCTCGCCGGGATCGACCAGCGACAGCAACGCTGCCAGCATGGTGGTCTTGCCGGTGCCGGTGCCGCCCGTGACCAGCAGGGCGCGGCGGTCTGCGACGAGAGCCTGCAGCAGTTGGGCGCCGCCCTCGGTGACGCCACCGGTTTCGACCATGTCAGCGAGGGTGAGCGAACGGCTCCGGAACACCCGGATCGAGATCAGCGTGCCCGGGCTGGCCACCGGTGAGAGCACCGCATGCAGGCGGGACCCGTCCGGCAGTCGCGCGTCCACGTAGGGCATCGCCTCGTCCAGGCGCCGTCCCGCCTGGGCGGCCAGCCGGCGGGCCAGGCGGCGTACCGCCTCGTCGTCGGCGAACGTGACCCCCGTGAGCTCCAAGCCGGTGCCGCGGTCGACATGCACCGCGACCGGGCCGTTGACCAGCACGTCGGTGACCTCGGGGTCGGCGAGCAGTGGCTCCAGCGGGCCCGCGCCGAGGACGTCGCGACGCAGGGCCTCGTGCACCGCCAGCACCTCGGCATCGCCGACCGGCCGGCCCTGAGCCCGCAGCACCTCGGCGACCCGTTGCGCCGAGAGGGGGCCCGAGCTGCGGGCGAGGCTGTCCCGGACCGCCTCGACGAGAGCCGCGGGCACCGCCGTCATGCCGCCACCCCACAGTCGCGGAGCACCTCGACGGCGGTGCGGGCCAGCACGCTGCGACGCGCGTGGGCAGGCCCGGCGCCCAGATCGACCGCTTCGGCGAGCCCGCGCTGGTCACGCATCTCGGCCATCACCGGCAGCCCGGTGAGGGCCCCGATGGTGGCGCCGTCGACCCCTGCGCCCCGGACCACGATGCCGGTACGACCACTCCCCAGCCTCGCCACGAGTCGCACGGTGGCTGCGACACCGGCGACGGTCGCGACGGTGATCACCACCACCCGGTCAGTGGCCGCGAGGACCTCCTCGGCGCCGCCGGTGAAGGTGCGGGGCAGGTCCACGATCACCGCGCGGTGGCCACGCCGGGCAGCGGAGAGGACCCGGCGCACGGTGCCCGGTTCCAACGGCGTGACGGTCCCGGCCGGGTAGGTCAGCACGCCCAGGTCGGCACGCCGCGGCACGGCCTCACGTAGGGATCGGCCCGACAGCCGGCCGACGCTGCGCGCCAGGTCGTCCCAGCGGACACCGGGCTCCTCCTCCAGACCGAGCACCCGGTCGGCCCCGGCGCCCAACGGGTCGGCGTCCACCAGCAGCGTCGGCAGCTGCCGCGCGGCGGTCTGGGCCAGGGCGGCCGCGAAGGTGCTGGCCCCGGCGCCGCCGGAGCCACCGATCACGGCGATCGTCGTGGCCGGCACCGCCTGGTCACCGGCATCGGTGAGCGCCTCGACCACCAGGTGGCTCGAGGTGGACAGCTCGATCACCTGCTCGGCGCCCACAGCGAGGGCGGCGCGGTACTCGCTGTCGGTCACCGCCCGATCGGTCACCACCAACACGCCGGGGCGCCGGTCCGGTCCGGCAGCCGCGAGTTCGGTGACCAGGTCCCGGGCGACCAGCACGGACCTGGCGCTGGGCCAGAGTTGCCGCGCGGCGAGGGTCTCCTCGACCACGATCGCCTCGGCGCCGGCAGCGGCGGCCAGTCGCACCACCTCGTCGGCCAGGGCGGGATCGCGGGTGGCGATGAGGACATCGTCGGTCATGGATCCCAGCGTGGTCGTCGCCTAGCGGCGCGCGACAGTCCCCGGTGGGTCTCTGTGGGCAACCGCCCGTCCGCGGCCCCCTGTGCATGACAACCGGCCCGGCTGGCCCGTCGAGGTCCGTCATGTGTCGGCACCTATGCTGGCCACCATGCCGACTGCGGCCTTCTTCGACCTGGACAAGACGATCATCGCCAAGTCCAGCACGTTCGCGTTCAGCCGCCCCTTCCAGGCCGGCGGCCTGATCTCACGTGGCCTGGTGCTGCGGTCGGCGTACTCGCATTTCCTCTACATGGTGGGCGGCGCCGACCACGACCAGATGGAGAAGATGCGGCAGTTCATGTCGCAGATGTGTGCCGGTTGGGACGTCGCGGTGGTCAAGGAGATCGTCGCGGACACGCTGCACAACATCGTCGAACCGCTGGTGTACGCCGAGGCGCTCAACCTGATCGTGCAACACAAACTGGCCGGCAACGACGTGGTGATCGTCTCCGCGTCCGGCGCGGAACTGGTGGAGCCGATCGGGACGATGCTGGGTGCCGACCACGTGATCGCCACCCGGATGGAGGTCTCCGACGGGAAGTACACCGGCGAGATCGAGTACTACGCCTACGCCGAGGAGAAGGCGCGGGCGATCGAGGCGATGGCCGAGGAGTTCGGCTACGACCTGGACCGGTGCCACGCCTACAGCGACTCGGCCACCGACATTCCGATGCTCCGGGCGGTCGGACACCCCCATGCGGTGAATCCGGATCGGGAGCTGCGGCGCGTGGCCACCGAGGAGGGTTGGCCGATCCTGGTGTTCGTGCGACCGGTGGCGCTGGGCAACCGGTTCGGAGCAGCCGCGAAGCCGGCCGCGCTCGCCCTGGTCGCCGGTGGCGTGGTGGCCCTGGGCGTCACCCTGTGGTGGCACACACGACGCCGCCCCTGACGAGGTGTCACATATGGCCCGCCGAGGTTTCACATCTGGGCGGGCGAGGTTTCACACCTGGTCGCCGAAGGCTGCCGGCCATACATGATCGGATGACGATGTCAAGACTTGATCGGGCGACGTCGGCGGCGTACAAAGGGTGACAAGAACTCCAGACCAGCACGTGAGCCGGGTACCCACGCGGCGATCCACCCTTCCTACAGGGCGCTCGTCATCGGGAGGACTCCCGGGGCGACAGTTGAGATAGTGCACGCTTGGTAGCCAGCGGTCTCACGTGTATGCAGCGGCACTCGTTCCCCTCCGAACGGGTGCCGCTTGCCGTGCCGGCCAGGATCACGGCGCGAACAGGTCAGTGCAGCGGGGACGCCTCGGCGCCCGCAGCGTAGGCCTCCGCGGCGTACAACAACCACGCGTGTACGCCGGCACGGCCGCCCGTCGCGTAGCCCCGCAGGTTCGACTCGTACTGGGGACGCAACGCCAGATGACCTGCCTCGGGCACCGTCAACGACTTCTCGTCCACACCACGCTCAACCAGGACCAGCCGTTCCACCGCCCGGGCCACCATCGCGTTGTGGGAGGCGAAGGGTGCCGCGGTCACCACCCCGGCATGCGCCACCGCGGCGAGCACCAACGCCGGCACCGACGTCTCCGAGGTGAGCAGCTTGGCCAGGGCCCGCAAGCTGCTGGCGGCCTCTGCGTCGCGGGGTCGCCCCAGTTCCTGCTCCGGCACCGACCCTGCCGCTGCCAGGGCATGCACCCGGGCCAGCACCTGCAACGGCGACCGGGAGAGCACCGGGACCAACCCGAGCAACTCGGTCGACACCCGCACCGCGTCGGCGGCCAACGCGTCCACATCACCGGCACGGACCTGCTCCAGGGTGCTCGCCGACCCCTCCAGCACCGCGCTGGCGTGCGCCCCCCGGAGCAGCGACTCGCCCGTCATCTCCGGCGAGGTCCGCCGCAGCCCCCGATCCCGGAGCAGGATGTCGATCCCGTCCCGGGTCGCCGCGAACGCCGACGGCACTCCCTCGAGTTCGGTCAGCCAGGCAAGTGGATCTTCGGACACGATCGACGAGCCTAGACCCCTCATCGACCCTCCGGGAGGTAGCCTCGACGCGATGGACTCCGCGCGCTACCCCCACGAGGCACTGGTCTGGCTGGCCGGCGCCGGGGGCCGCTCCGTCCTGGTCCTCGGCGACCACCTGCTCGCCGAGGCGTTGACCGCGATCGGCCACCACGCGGTGGTGGTGCCCCGCGGCAGCGACATCGTCGGCGAACCGCGCTCCGTCGACGCCGTGATCGCCGTCGGGGCGCTCCCGAAGGACCTCGATACGGTCGCCCGACTGCTGCGCCCAGGAGGTCGGCTGTCGCTGTTGCTGCCCGAGCGTGACCATCGCATCCCCTGGGCCCGCAAGCTCGATGCGGCGATCGGCGCACCCAGACCCGAGACCCCGGCCGCGCCGCTGGTCGGTGCCGGGGCCTTCGGGTTCGTCGACGAGGTCGAGTTCGGGTGCTGGGAGCCGGTGAACCGCAACGACCTCCTGGAACTGCTGCCCACCCTGCCGCACCTGGTCGACCTCGATGACGCGGACCGTGACGTGCGGATCGCTGCCGCGCTGGCGTTGTACGACGACTACGGGCGCGGGGCCGACGGCATGCAGTTGCCGTGGCGGCACCGGGTCTTCACCGCCACCGTGGTCGACCAACCGTGGCTGCCGCCCCGCTCCGAGACGCTGCTTTCCGATAGGCAGGGCTCCGACAGCCAGAGCTCCGACTCGGCCGTGCGTCAGCCCTCGGCCGGCGACCCATCGGACGAGACCCAGCCACTGGACCTCACCCCGACCGGCCAGCCGACCCCGACCGGCCGGCAGGCCGGGGCCGAGTCCGGGGCCGGGGCCGACCAGCGTCGTGACCCCGCCGCGCCCGGGATCAGCGTCGACCCGAGCGACACCGGCATGATCCTGATCGACTTCCGCTGACCGATGAGGTTCGTGCGACGCGGTCCGGCGGACAGACGGCGACGTGGACTCGGCGGGGACGCGGACCGCACCACCTTCCGTACCCTGCACACCGCCAGCCTGGCCTCCCCCGCACTGCGGGAAGGGCTGACCTCGGCCAGCGCCCAGCGGAGCATCCGGCACCTGCGCGACCTGCTCGGCGTACCCGCCCTGGCTCTGACCGACACCGCCACCGCGCTCGCCTGGGACGGGGGCGCCGGGCATCACGAGGTGGACGCACCACGGCTGGCGCTGCCTGCCGTGGACTCCGGCAGCACCAAGGTGTTCGACCGGCGCGACCTGCGCTGCGCGACGCCGGGATGCCCGCTGCGGCATGTGATCGTCAGTCCGCTGATCGTCGAGGAACGCATCGTGGGCACTCTGCAGGCCTACGCCCAAGCCACCTCGGCCGGCCTGGTACGGGCCACCGACGAGGTCGCCCAGTGGGTGTCGGGGCAACTGGAGCTCGCCGAGCTCGACGCATCCCGGACCCGTCTGATGGAAGCGGAGGTGAAGGCGCTGCGCGCCCAGATCAGTCCGCACTTCATCTACAACAGCCTCGGCGCGATCGCCTCCTTCGTGCGCACCGATCCCGACCGTGCCCGCGAACTGCTGCTCGAGTTCGCCGACTTCACCCGCTACTCGTTCCGCCGGCACGGCGAGTTCACCACCCTGGCCGAGGAGCTCAAGTCCATCGAGCGCTATCTGCTGCTCGAGCAGGCGCGGTTCGGGGACCGCCTCGCGGTGACGCTGCGGATCGCGCCGGAGGTGCTGCCGGTGGCGGTGCCGTTCCTGTGCCTGCAGCCCCTCGTCGAGAACGCGGTGCGGCACGGCCTGGCGGGCACCGCCGAGGCGACCGCCGGCGTCGGCACCATCACTATCGTGGCCCGGGACCTGGACACCGAGTGCGAGATCACGGTGGAGGACAACGGCGCCGGCGAGGACCCGGAGAAGGTACGCCGTGCGCTGGCCGGCAACCCGGTCGACCTCGCGGAGCCGGCCGACCCGGCAGTCGAAGGTGACCACGTCGGATTGGGGAACGTGGACGCACGGCTGCGCACCACGTTCGGCGACGACTACGGTCTGGTGGTGGAGACCGCCCGCGGCGCTGGCACGAAGGTGATCGTGCGAGTGCCCAAGTTCGCCCCCGGAGTGCACGCATGACCCCTTCACCCGATGGCCTCGAGGTGCTCGTCATCGATGACGAGCGCCCGGCTCTGGACGAGCTGACTTTCCTGCTCGGCCGGGATCCGCGGGTGGGCCGGGTGCACAGTTGCGACTCCGCCACCGAGGCGCTGCGGTTGCTCCAGGAGCTCGACGTCGATGTGATCTTCCTCGACATCCAGATGCCCTCCCTGACCGGCCTCGAACTGGCGCAGGTGCTGACCCGCTTCAAGGCGCCGCCACCGATCGTCTTCGTCACCGCGCACGAGGCGCATGCGGTGGAGGCGTTCGACCTGCACGCCGTCGACTACGTGCTCAAACCGGTGCGTGAGGAGCGCCTCGCCGAGGCGGTACGTCGGGTGGTGGCGCACAGCGCCCAGCCTGCGGCCGAGCCGGACGAGCAGATCCCGGTCGAGCGGGCCGGCGTGATCCGTTTCATCAATCGCTCCGACATCCGCTACGTCGAGGCCCAGGGTGACTACGCCCGGCTGCACACGGCCGACGACTCGCACCTGATCCGCGCGCCGTTGTCGACCCTGGAGGCGGAGTGGGACGGGTTCGTGCGGATCCACAGGTCGCTGCTGGTGGCGCTGGCGCACGTCGACGAGGTGCACAGCGAGCAGGGGCGCTGCAGCGTCAGCGTGGGCGGCGTACGGCTGCAGGTGAGCCGACGACACACCCGTGAACTCAAGGACCTGTTGCTGCGCAGCCGGGAGCGCCGCTGATGAGCACCGAGCCGCCGCCGCGGGTCCGGGTCACCGGGCCGCCTCGCCGGCGTACGGTGCCGCGCCGCCTGGTGGACGCCGAGTCACCTCTCGGCGAGATCTACCTGTCCTCGTTGTTGGCCGAGCAGGGGCGGCTGGCGCTCCGGGTGCTGCTGGTGCTGGCGTTGGGGGTGGCCAGCCTGCCGGCGGTGTTCTTCTTCGCCCCCGATCTGGCCGATCTTCGGCCGTTCGGGATCCCGCTGGCCTGGCTGCTGCTGGGCGTGGCCGTGCATCCGTTCCTGTGGGTGTTGGGGACGTGGTACGTGCGCAGCGCCGAACGCAACGAACGTGACTTCGTCGACCTGGTCACCGCCGTCTCCCCGACCGAGCCGGAGAAGCCGTGACCTCGCAGGCGATCTCGCTCACGGCGGTGGTGCTGGTGACCGTCGCGACCTTGGCCATCGGCACCTGGGGGCTGCGATTCTCCCGCACCACCAGCGACTTCCTGGTGGCCTCGCGGACCGTCCGTCCCCGACTGAACGCCTCCGCCATCGGGGGTGAGTACCTGTCAGCGGCCTCGTTCCTCGGGATCGCCGGGCTGGTGCTGGTCTTCGGCGCCGACATGCTCTGGTACCCGGTGGGCTGGACCGCCGGCTACCTGGTGCTGCTGGTGCTGGTGGCTGCGCCGTTGCGGCGCTCCGGCGCCTACACACTGCCCGACTTCGCCGAGGCCAGACTGGACTCGCGGCGGGTGCGAGCCCTCTGCTCGATGATGGTGGTGGCGATCGGCTGGCTCTATCTGCTGCCGCAGTTCCAGGGGGCCGGCATCACGCTGCAGGCCGCCCTCGGGGCACCGCCGTGGCTGGGTGCCGTGGCGGTGGCCGGCGTGGTGCTGATCAACGTGGTCTCCGGCGGGATGCGGTCGATCACCTTCGTCCAGGCCTTCCAGTACTGGCTCAAGCTGACCGCGCTGCTGCTGCCGGCGATCGTGCTGCTGATGGTCTGGGTGGGTGACGGGGCACCGAACCCGGTCGACGTGCCGTCGTCGGGACTGTCCGGGGACGCCTGGTCGTTGCCGCTGGGTGGCGGTGACGCCCAGGGGCTGTATCTCACCTATTCGCTGATCATCGCCACGTTCCTGGGGACGATGGGACTTCCGCACGTGGTGGTGCGGTTCTACACCAACCCCGACGGTCGGGCGGCGCGGCGGACCACGCTGGTGGTGCTGGTGCTGCTCGGCGTCTTCTATCTGCTGCCGCCGCTCTACGGCGCGTTGGGACGGGTGTACGCCGAAGCGCTGGCCGAGTCGGGCCGTAGCGACGTGCTGGTGCTGGAGCTGCCACGGCTGATGGTGCCGGGGTTGGCCGGCGAACTCCTCTCGGCCCTGGTGGTCGCTGGAGCGTTCGCCGCCTTCCTCTCCACCTCGTCCGGGCTGGGCATCGCGGTGGCCGGGGTGCTGGGGCAGGACGTGACCGGACGCCGCTTCGGACGGGGCCGGTTGAGCGGGGTGGCAGCATTCCGTGCCGGAGCGGTGATCGCGATGGCTGTCCCGCTGGTGTTGGCGCTGGCGGTGCCGGGAGTGGGGGTGGCCCGGGCAGTCGGGTTGGCCTTCGCAGTGGCGGCGTCGACCTTCTGTCCCCTGTTGCTACTGGGGATCTGGTGGCGGGGGCTGACCGAGGCCGGTGCGATCGCCGGGCTGCTGGTCGGTGGAGGCGGCTGCGGTTTCGCGGTGGCCTGGGTGATGGCCGGTGGCCAGGCATCCTCGGGGTGGGCCGGCGTACTGCTCAGTCAGCCGGCGGCCTGGAGTGTGCCGGCGGCGTTCCTGACCATGTGGCTGGTCTCGAAACTGACCCGGCGCACGGTGCCGGCGCATGTGTCCCGGTTCATGGTGCGCCTGCATTACCCGGAGCGATTGACCCGCTGACCGGCCAGAACCCCCACCTCGGCCGGCCACAAACCCCATCTCGCGCGGCCACAAACCCCACTTCGGCGGGGAGGGGAGGCGACAGGGTCACTCGTCGGTGTCACTCGTCGTAGCCCTCGTCGTCGTTGTCGTCGTTGTCGTCGTCGTTGTCGTCATCCATCCCGTCGTCGGGAGGGGTCTCACCCGGGGGGCTGTCCGGGTCGATGATGGTGGGGTCGTCCACCGGGTCATTCACCTGCGTGCATCCCGCCAATCCCAGGGAGCCGGCGAGCGCCGTGGCGGCGAGGGTGGCCTTGACACGTGAGATCTTCATCAGTTCTCCTTCGTCTCGGTTCCTTCCAGTCGTAACAGGCGACCGAACCGAAACCAAGGCATCAGATCACTGGGGAGCTGCTTGGAGCAGGCGCCGGGCGGCTGCCGCCGCCAACACCCCACCGGTGAAGACGACCACGAGACCCGGGCCGGGCATCCACCCGGAGAGGCCGACCAGACCGATCACGTGCACCACCTGCCAGATCGGCAACACCAGGGCCACGGCGGCAAGGACCACCGCATGGACGGCTCCGACCCGACGCCAGGGCATCAACGCGCCAGCGACCCCGAACACCGCCGCATAGAAGGTCCACAATCCAGGCCCGTTGGCGCCGGAGATGACGCCGGCGAAGGTGTGCAACCAGGGCAGGAAGGATCCGACGATCACCAGCACCGCGGCGAGCCCCAGGGTCTTGCGACCGGGGTGCACCTGTCGGCGGGTGCGAGGAGCTGTGAGGGTGGCCATGCACCGACTGTAGGCGCCGCTGAGCCGTCGTCGAGGGGTCACCGGTGGGGGCCGCGGCAGGCTGGCCACGACGAGCGGTGCGACGAACGGCACCAGCGCCGCGACGAACGGTCCGAACGGCCTGTGACCCCAGTCACAGCAGGCGATTCCGGGCCTCCGGACCCCGTTGACCGCGCGTTCCACACCGCCCGGCGCAGAGTGTGTCCTGAGTCACGATTTGCTCTTGACCGGCTCCCGCGCCCCTTGGTTTCGTCGTCGTCCTGCAGCCCCCCGGCTGTCCGCTTCGAACCCCACGTCCACACCCCAGGAGGAACCATGGACGACGCCGCGCGCCAGGAGTACTGGCGCCGAAATCTCAGACTGATGGCCGTACTGCTGACGATCTGGGCGCTGGTCTCCTTCGGCGCCGGCATCCTCTTCGTCGAGGCCCTGAACACGATCGTCATCGCTGGCTTCCCGCTCGGCTTCTGGTTCGCCCAGCAGGGATCGATCATCACCTTCGTGGCGCTGATCGCGATCTACGTCTGGCGGATGGACAGGCTGGACGCCGAGTTCGGCATCGACGCCTACGAGCAGGAGGTGCACCACTCATGAGCGAGGTACAGATCTGGACCTTCGGGTTCGTCGCGGTCACCTTCGGCATCTACATCTACGTGGCCTGGGCCAGCCGGGTGAAGGACACCGCAGGCTTCTACGTGGCCGGCGGCGGCATCCCCGCCCCCGCCAACGGCGCGGCGATCGCCGCCGACTGGATGAGCGCCGCGTCCTTCATCTCGATGGCCGGCCTGATCGCCCTCGGCCTCAACGGCAACGGCTACGGCGGATCGACCTACCTGATGGGTTGGACCGGCGGCTATGTGCTGCTCGCCCTGCTGCTCGCGCCGTACCTGCGCAAGTTCGGCAAGTACACGATCCCCGACTTCGTCGGCGACCGGTACTCCGAGACCGGCCGGATGGTCGCGGTGCTCTGTGCCGTGGTGGTCTCGTTCGTCTACGTCGCCGGCCAGATGGCCGGAGTCGGCGTGGTCTTCGCGAACCTGCTCAGCGTGGACCGCAACATCGGCGTGCTGATCGGCATGACGATCGTCTTCTTCTACGCGGTCCTCGGTGGCATGAAGGGCATCACCTGGACCCAGGTGTGCCAGTACACGGTGCTGATCATCGCCTACCTGATCCCCGCCATCGCGGTCTCCAGCAAGCTGACCGGCATCCCGGTGCCGCAGGTCGGCTTCGGCCGGATCCTGGAGGAGCTCAACACCTTGTCGGTGGAGCTCGGCTTCCACGAGTACACGGCGGCGTTCGCGCAGTGGAACATGATGAACATGGTGCTGATCACCGCAGCGCTGATGTTCGGCACCGCGGGTCTGCCGCACGTGATCGTCCGCTTCTACACCGCCAAGAACGTCCGCGCTGCTCGCTACTCGGCGCTGTGGGCGCTGTTCTTCATCGCGCTGCTCTACACCACCGCCCCGGCGGTCGCCTCGTACGCGAAGCTGAACATCCTCAAGAACGTCAACGGTGCCGCGCTCGCGGACCAGCCCAGCTGGTTCCACCGGTGGGCCGACGTCGGCCTGATCTCCGGCCCGGGTGGCGCTCCACTGACCGACCTGAACAACGACGGCGTGCTCAACTTCACCGGGGCCCTGTCCTCGGTGCCCACCGAGATCGCGATCAACAACGACATCCTGGTGCTCGCCTCGCCGGAGATCGGCGGACTGCCGGCCCCGGTGATCGGCCTGGTCGCCGCCGGTGCCCTCGCCGCTGCCCTGTCCACGGCGTCCGGGTTGCTGCTGGTGATCTCCTCGTCGATCGCCAACGACGTCTACCACAAGAAGATCAACCCGGCCGCTGACGAGAAGAAGCAGCTGCTGGTCGGTCGGATCGCGATGGCCGCCGCCATCCTGGTGGCCGGCTACCTCGGCATCAACCCGCCGGGATTCGTCGCCGAGGTGGTGGCGCTCGCGTTCGGCCTGGCCGCGGCCAGCTTCTTCCCGGCACTGGTCCTCGGCATCTTCTGGAAGCGGTGCACGGCAGCCGGAGCTGCCGCCGGGATGATCACCGGCATCGCGGTGACGTTGGCCTACATGGCCTGGACGTTGCCGGCGTACGGCGGCGGCGACGGGCTGTTCGGCATCGACCCGAAGGGCTTCGGCACGGTGGGCATGCTGATCAACTTCACGGTCACCATCGTGGTCTCCCAGTTCACCACGAAGCCGTCCGCGAAGATGCAGGCGCTGGTCGAGGAGATCCGTTTCCCCGGCCGCACCGACCTGGTCGCCAAGCACGCCGAGGGCGCCGACCTGCACTGACCCTCCTCCCCCCCCCCAAGGCTCCGGGGCTGCGCATCGCAACGTGATCGCAGCCCCGGAGCACCCATGGTGGGGGTGTGACGCCCACCACAACCCTCTAGGCTGGCGATCGGCCGGAAAGTAGACCCCATGACTGCGGGAGCCACCATGCCCGACGAGACACTGTCCAACCTGATGCACGAGACGCGGCGCTTCGCTCCGCCAGCCGACCTCGTCGCCGCCGCCAACGTCACTGCTGCGGCGTACGACGAGTCGGCCGCGGACCAGGAGGCCTTCTGGGCCACCCAGGCCCGGCGGCTGGACTGGGACACCGACTTCACCCGGGTCCTGGACTGGGACAACCCGCCGTTCGCCAAGTGGTTCACCGGAGGTCGGATCAACGCCGCCTACAACTGCGTCGACCGGCACGTGGCCGCCGGCCGCGGCGACCAGGTGGCGCTGCACTTCGTCGGCGAGCCCGGCGACACCCGGGACGTGACCTACGCCCAGCTGCAGGACGAGGTCTCCCAGGCGGCCAACGCGTTGGCCGCGCTCGGCGTGACCACCGGCGATCGGGTGGCCATCTACCTGCCGATGATCCCCGAGGCCGTCATCGCGATGCTCGCCTGCGCCCGGCTCGGCGCCCCGCACACGGTCGTCTTCGGTGGCTTCTCCTCCGACGCGCTGGCGTCGCGGATCACCGACTGCGGCGCCAAGGTGGTGATCACCGCCGACGGCGGCTACCGGCGTGGCGCCCCGTCCGCGTTGAAGCCGGCGGTCGACGAGGCCCGCGCCAAGGCCGCCGATCGTGACGGGCACCGCGTGGAGCGGGTGCTGGTGGTCCGTCGTACCGGTCAGGAGGTGGCCTGGGACGACGACGTCGACGTCTGGTGGCACGGCGCCGTGGCGAGCGCCTCCACCGAGCACCAGTGCGAGTTCTTCGACGCCGAGCATCCGCTGTTCGTGATGTACACCTCCGGCACCACCGGCAAGCCCAAGGGCATCCTGCACACGACCGGTGGCTACCTGGTCGGCGCGGCGTACACCCATCACGCCGTCTTCGACCTGAAGCCGGAGACGGACGTCTACTGGTGCACCGCCGACATCGGCTGGATCACCGGGCACAGCTACATCACCTACGGCCCCCTGGCCAACGGCGTCACCCAGGTGATCTACGAAGGCACCCCGGACAGCCCGCACAAGGGTCGCTGGTGGGAGATCATCCAGCAGTACGGCGTGACCATCTTCTACACCGCGCCGACGGCGATCCGGACCTTCATGAAGTGGGGCCGGGACATCCCCGGCGAGTTCGACTTGAGCTCGCTGCGGCTGCTCGGCTCGGTGGGCGAGCCGATCAACCCCGAGGCCTACGTGTGGTACCGCAATGTCATCGGTGGCGACCGCACCCCGGTCGTGGACACCTGGTGGCAGACCGAGACCGGGATGATCATGATCTCGCCGCTGCCGGGGGTCACCCACGGCAAGCCCGGGTCGGCGATGAAGGCGCTGCCCGGTGTGGGTGCCGAGGTGGTGGACGAGAACGGCGTCCCGGTGCCCAACGGCTCCGGTGGCTACCTGGTGCTCACCCAGCCCTGGCCGTCGATGCTGCGCACCCTGTGGGGCGACGACGACCGCTTCGTGGAGACCTACTGGTCGCGCTTCGCCGAACAGGGGTACTACTTCGCTGGCGACGGAGCCAAGAAGGACGAGGACGGCGACATCTGGGTGCTGGGCCGCGTGGACGACGTGATGAACGTGTCCGGGCACCGGCTCTCCACCACCGAGATCGAGTCGGCCCTGGTCTCCCACCCGAGCGTCGCCGAGGCGGCCGTGGTCGGCGCGGCCGATGAGACCACCGGTCAGGCCGTGTGTGCGTTCGTGATCCTGCGGGAGAGCGCCGCGACCGGCGGCGACGTGGTCACCGAACTGCGCAACCACGTGGCCAAGGAGATCGGCGCCATCGCCAAGCCCCGGCAGATCATGATCGTCCCCGAACTGCCGAAGACGCGGTCCGGCAAGATCATGCGCCGACTGCTCCGCGACGTCGCCGAGAACCGCAAGGTCGGCGACACGACCACGCTGGCCGACAGCTCCATCATGGACCTGATCTCGGCCGGACAGGCGACCTCCACGGAGGACTGATCCGCCCGGCCGCCAGCCGCCAGCACGGTGCCGGCCACTGCCCCTGACCTGCTCAGGGGCGGTGGCCGGCACATTGTTAGGCTGTCGCCCCAACGCACGGGGCGTAGATCCAGCCCGGGCCTGAGGACGAGCCCGGTGCTGCGCCGGCTCGACTCGTGTCCTGCAACCACCCAGCCGACGAAGGGTCTGCGATGACGTTGATGTGGCTCCTTGCGCTCCTTGCGCTGGTGCCCGTGGCCGTCGTCCCGTTGACCAGCGTGCTCGGCCGCCGTACCGGCTGGCCGGTGGCCGCCCTCTTCCTGGCACTGGCCGCGGCGATGGTACCGGCCGCCCGCACCGTGCTGGACGGCGACGTGGTCACCCAGTCGGTGGCCTGGCTGCCCGCCCTCGACGTCAACCTGACACTGCGCCTGGACGGCCTGGGGTTGATCTTCGTGATGATCGCCCTGGTGATCGGGGCGGCCGTCTTCGCCTACTCCGCCGCGTACCTGCCCGAGGGCCGCGAACTGGGCTTCTACCTGTGGATGACCGCGTTCGCGTTCGGCATGGTCGGGCTGGTGCTCGCCGACGACCTGGTCCTGCTCTTCCTCTGCTGGGAGCTGACCTCGCTGGCCTCCTTCCTGCTGATCGCCCGCTCCGGCTCGGGTGGCCAGGCGGCATCGGTGCGCACCCTGTTCATGACCTTCATCGGGGGCATCACCCTGCTGATCGCGGTGGCGCTCACCATCGTCGCCACCGGCACCACCTCGTTGTCGGAAGCGCTGGGCTCGACGGTCTGGGACGACCGGCCGGGCATCACCGCCGTGATCGCCGCGCTGGTCGCGATCGCCGGCTTCACCAAGGCGGCCCAGTTCCCGTTCCATCCGTGGCTTCCCGACGCGATGGCCGCCGCCACCCCGGTCAGTGCCTACCTGCACGCCGCAGCCGTGGTGAAGGCCGGCATCTACCTGATGCTCCGGTTCGCCGAGGCGTTCTCCGACGTCGGAGTGTGGAACGCGATGCTCATCTCGGTGGGACTCTTCACCGCAGCGATGGGTGCGCTCTTCGCCTTCCAGCAGACCGACCTGAAGCGACTGATGGCCTACTCCACCGTCAGCCAGCTCGGACTGATCACCGCCGCGATCGGGGTCGGTACGCCGAAGGCGCTCACCGCCGCGGTGATCCACACCATCGCGCACGCGCTCTTCAAGTCCGGTCTCTTCATGATGGTCGGCGTGGTGGACCATGCCGCCGGCACCCGGGACACCCGGCGGCTCCCCGCGCTGCGCAAGGTGATGCCGTGGAGCTTCGCCACCATGGTGGTCGGCACCGCTGCGATGGCCGGCCTGCCACCGCTGCTGGGCTTCGTGAGCAAGGAGACGATCCTCGCCTCGATGCTGGAGGCGCCCGGCCCCGCCTGGGTCGGCCCGGTGGCGCTGGCCGCGGCCGGGATGGGCGCGGTGCTCACCTTCGCCTACAGCGCCAAGATCGTGTTCGGCTCGTTCGTCGACGGTGAGCGCGAGATCGGTGACAGCCACGGCCCCTCGGCCGCCCTCTTCATCCCCGCGGCGCTGCCGATCTGGGCCGGCCTGCCGCTCGCCTTCGCGCTCGGCGTCGTCGACGTCCCGGTAAGCCGGGCCGTCGAGGCGATGAGCGGGGTCGCGTCCTATCCACTGCACCTGTGGCACGGGATCACCCCTGAACTGCTCGTCACCGCGGCGGTGGTGGCCGTCGGCGCGCTGGCGATGACCCAGCGGAAGGCCCTCTACCGACGGCTCGAGCGGGGCCTGCTGCCCGGCACCGGCGCCGAGGCGTTGGAGTACCTCTTCGGCCGTGCCGGCCGACTCGGTCGTTCGCTGGCCCAGATGGTGGCCTACGACCACCCCGCCCGGCACGTCGTCCCCGCCCTGATCGTGCTGTCGGTGCTGCTCGGCGCCGGCACCATCGGCGTCCTCGCCGGTGGCGACGTCCCTGCCGCCCAGCCGGGTCTGTGGCAGCCCGTCGACTGGGGCCTGCTGGCACTGATCACCCTCGGGGTCATCGGCACCAGTCTGGCCGACTCCCGGATCGCGGCGACCGTCTACCTCGGCGGTGTCGGGATCGCGGTCACCGTGCAGCTCTTCTCGTTGGGCGCACCCGACGTCGGCCTCACCCAGCTGATGGTCGAGGTGCTCACCGTGCTGGTGATCATGCTGGTGCTGCGGCAGTTGCCGGCCCGGATCGGTCACCCGTACCGGACCCACCGGCGCGCCGCCCTCACCCTGGCCCTGACCCTCGGCGCCGGCGCCGCTGCCGCGACCTGGCTGCTCACCGGCCGACGCGGCAAGTCCGACCCGGCCGAGTTCTACCTGGCCGAAGGCACCGAGGTGACCGGCGGCGACAACCTGGTGAACGTGATCCTGGTCGAGTTCCGCGCCCTGGACACCCTGGGCGAGTTGGCGGTCCTCGGCCTGGCCGGGGTCGCCATCATCGCGGTGCTGCGCACGGTTCGGACCCGCACCCTGGACCCGCCCAATCGGGTGGAGGTCGCCCAACTGCGCCCGCAGGGTCGACTCACCGACCCGCAGGCCGAACTGGCCCTGTCCGACCCGCAGAGCAACCTGCTCCCGATGCAGTTGCTGCTCCGCGTGCTGGTGCCGGCCCTGCTGGTGCTCTCGGCCGTCATCTTCTGGCGCGGCCACAACGCGCCCGGCGGCGGCTTCATCGCCGCGCTGGTCGCCTCGGCTGCGGTGGCGTTGGTGTACCTGTCCCGCCCCGAGGACCGTGCCGTCGGGCCGCGGGCCCTGCACGTCGGACTGATCGGGGGCGGCGTCCTCATCGCACTGGTCACCGGCCTGATCGGGTACGCCGACTCGTCGTTCCTGCAGCCGTTGCACGGGTACCTGGGCGGCATCCATGTCAGCACCTCGCTGCTCTTCGACGTCGGCGTCTACGCGGCCGTGCTCGGCCTGGTGATGGCCGCCTTCGACCGGCTGGGCACCGACCGACCCGACGACGTACCGGCCGAACCAGCCCGGGAGGACGCATGAGTGTGCTGCCGCTGACGGTCGCCGTGCTGGTCACGGGCGGCGTCTACCTGATGTGCCAACCGAGCCTGATCCGGATCATCTTCGGCATCACTCTGCTCTCCCACGGCGCCAACCTGATCCTGCTGGCGGCCGGGGTCACCGCCTGGCGCGGCGAGCCGCTCACCGGCCGCGGCGACCCGGCCGATGCGGCCGACCCGCTGCCGATGGCCTTCGTGCTCACCGCGATCGTGATCACCCTGGCCGTCACCGTCTTCATGCTCGCGTTGGCACGGATCGGCCACGACGACGACACCCATCACATGCCCGACACCGGAGAGGACCACCGCGCATGACCGGCCCGGCTCTCCCCCTGCTCGTGGTGGTCCCACTGCTGGCTGCCGCTCTGGGCGTGATGCTGCCCGGCCGCCTGAGCAGGATGCTGCTGGTGGTCGGCCCGTTGCTGACCACCGCCGGTGGCGCCGCCCTGGTGATGGCGCACTCGGAGACGCCGGTGATCGCCCACCACGTGGGCGGTTTCGTGCCCGGGATCGCGATCGCGTTCGTCTCCGACACCTTCACCGCGGTGATGATCACCGTCACCGGCATCACCACGCTGGCCTGCATCGCGGTGGCGATGCTCACCGGCGAGGCGCGGCTGCGCTTCTTCCCGAGCCTGGTGCTGATGCTCTCGGCGGGCGTCAACGGGGCGCTGCTGACCGGTGACCTGTTCAACCTGTTCGTCTTCATCGAAGTGATGCTGCTGCCCTCGTACGCGCTGATCGCGATGACGGGCACCTGGCGACGGCTCGGCATCGGCCGGCTCTTCGTGGTCCTCAACCTGGCCACGTCGACGATCTTCCTGATCGGCGTCGGCCTGGTCTACGGAGTCGCCGGCTCGGTCAACATCGCGGTGCTCAGCGAGATGGATGCCGAGGACCCCCGGTTCCTGCTCGCGGTCTCGGTGGTGCTGCTGGCACTCACCGTCAAGGCCGGCGTGGTCCCGGTGCACGGGTGGCTGCCCCGCTCCTATCCGGCCACCTCGGCCACGGTGATGGCACTCTTCTCGGCGCTGCACACCAAGGTCGCCATCTATGCGATCTACCGGATCCACCAGGTCGTCCTCGACGGCGCCCCGGCGTGGATCACCCTGGTGTTGATCCTGGTCACGGTGACGATGGTGGTCGGCGGCTACGGCTCGCTGGGCGAGAAGATGATCCGGCGCAGCCTGTCCTGGCAGATGGTCGCCGGGGTGGGCTACATCCTCGCCGGTCTCGGCATCGGCACCCAACTCGGACTGGCTGCCGGCTTCTTCTACATGATCCATCACATCCTGGTGATGGGGTCACTGCTGCTGGCCTCGGCTGCCATCGAGCACGCCTACCGGACCAACCAGTTCGTGGGCCTGTCCGGGCTGATGCGGCGGGAGCCGGTGCTGGCCGTGCTCGCCGCGCTCGGGATGGGGTCGCTGATCGGCTTCCCGCCGTCCTCGGGCTTCTTCGGCAAGGTCGGGCTCGTCCGCGCCGCCGCCGAACTCGACGGCCTGCAGCTGTGGCTGGTGCTCACCGCGATCCTGGTCGCCAGCATCGGCACCCTGCTGGCGATGGTCAAAATGTGGAGCGAGGTCTTCTGGGGTCCGCCGATCGAGGAGCTGCCCTGCTACGGCCGCGGCCGAGGCGTGCCGGTGCCGTTCCCGCACGGGACCCGGATCCGCCGCCGTACCCTGCTGCCGTCGGCGGCGCTGCTGGGCGCCTCGCTGCTGCTGTTCTTCGTGCCCGGCCCGGTCTGGGAGCTCTGCCTGCAGGCAGCGAGCGGCCTGCTCGACGTCTCCGGGTACGCCGAGGCGGTGATGTCGCGATGACCGGACTCCGTCTGCTCTTCGGGTACGCACCGTGGCTGGCCTGGCAGTTGACCGTCGCCGTGGTGCGGTTGGCGGCCGACGTGTGTACGCCGGGCAGCACCCAGCGTCCGCGCATCGTCAAACTGTCGATGCAGGGCCTGTCGGACCTGGAGGTGACCCTGTTGACCAGTTCGATCACCATCACCCCCGGCACCCTCGTGCTCGGCATCGCCCCGGAGAGCGAGCACGGACCCCGGGTCGCGTTCGTTCAGGCACTCTTCGGTGCCGACCAGCGGTCCGTGATGGCCGACCTGGAACACATGCGCGACAAGGTGCAGGCCGCCTTCGGAAGCCGTGGCCCGGGAGGTGCCCGATGACCTGGCTCATCGTCGCTGCCATCGCCGTGGTGATCGTCGCCTCGGCGCTGGGCACCCTGCAGGTGGCCAAGGGGCCCGATGACGCCACCCGTGCCGTCGTCGGTGACCTGCTGTTCTTCTGCGCCGCCGCCATCTTCGTGCTGGTCGGGGTGCTGCGCTCCACCTCGGTGCTCTTCGACGTGGTGCTGTTGGCGACCCTGTGCGGGATCATGGCCACCGCCGCGTTGGCCCGGATGCTCACCCGGGGGGAACGATGACCTGGTCGAACGCCGGAGCGCTCGGCGCCGGAGTGCTGATGCTGCTGGGGTCGCTGTTCTTCCTGGTCACCGCGTTGGGGATGCTGCGGTCCAAGGACGCGATCAGCAGAGTCAACAACCTCAGCCCCGCGACCGGCGCCGGACTGCCGCTGATCATCGCCGGGGCCGCCCTCTTCGACTTCGCCCACGGCGACCTCACGGTGCTTGACGGGGTGAAGGCGGCGGCCGCCATCTCTGCCTCGCTGATCGTCTCGTCGGTGGCCAGCAACATGCTCGGCCGAGCCGCCTACCGTGCCCAGACCGAGCTCGACCCGCGGACGCTGAGCAACGCGCTGGAGCCCTACGAGTCCCTCGACGAGGCCGCTGCCACGCCCAGGGAGCAGCGGCGGGGCGATGAGCCGCCTCCCCCGACCACCCATGAGGGTAAGGTCTGAACCGAACTGTGACCGCATGACACCCGGCAGAGAGCAGAGCACATGGCACCCGCACCGGTGAACGACACCGAGCCCACCATCGGCAAGTTGGTCGCGGACGTCACCGGCGACTTCTCCGCGCTGGCGCGCCAAGAGATCCAGCTGCTCAAGTCCGAGCTCAAGCTCAGCGTCAAGGCCGGGGGCTTCGGTCTCGCCTTCTTCGCCGTCGCCGGTTTCCTGGCGCTGATGTCGCTGATCCTCGGCTCGGTGGCACTGGCGCACCTGATCCACTGGAACGGCGCCGGCCTGTCGCTGCACTGGGCCTACCTGATCGTGACCGGGCTCTATCTGGCCGCGGCCGCACTCTGTGGCTTCCTCGGCTACCGGTACGTGAAGCGGATCTCCGCGCCGACCGAGAGCGTGGAGCAGTTGCAATTGAGCAAGCAGGCGATCACCGGCGGCCCCGCTCTCTGAGCAGCGCCGGCTCAGCCGGTGGCACAGTTCCCGGTGTCCACCGCGCGCGAATTGAGCACCCCCGCCGCCGCAGCCTCCCGCACCTGCTCCGCAGTGAGCGCATAGCCGGTATCGGCGTCGGTGACCGAGGCTGCGAAGACCACGCCCACCACGTCGCCACGGGGTGAGACCAACGGTCCACCGGAGTTGCCCGGCCGGATCAGGCCGCGGACCGAGTAGACGTCCCGCAGCACCGAACCGCGGCCGTAGATGTCGGGCGAGCGCAGCCGCTGCTCGGCCCGGATCCGGCCGCCCTGCACGTCGTACGGACCGTCGTTGGGGTAACCCAGGATCGCGATCGGATCGCCTTCGCCTGCGTTGAAGTTGAAGCTCAGCGTCCGACGGTCGCCATCGTCGACAGCGAGTACGGCGACATCGATCTGCGGGTCGTAGTGCACCACCCGCGCCGGCCTCCGCTCCCCACCGATCACCACGAACGGGTCGTTGACGCCGGCCACCACGTGCGCGTTGGTCATCAGCCGGTCATCGGCGTACAGGAAGCCAGAGCCCTCCACGCCACGTCCACAACGGTTGTTGCCGACCACCTTGAGCACGCTCTCGCGCGCCGCATCGATGCCGGGTCGGCCGGTCAGATCCGCCGGCGGCGGGTCGACGGCGACGATCCGCTCCGGGGCGAAGGGCTCCAGGTAGCGGGGGAAGAAGGTGGTGCCGACCACGTTGTTGAACTGGTTCAGCAGGCCACGCGCCTGCGCGGGGAGCACCGAGTCCACCTGGGCGAGCACCGCCGAGGAACGCACCTGCGGCGTGAGACCGGTGATCCGGGACCCCGAGATCGCCACCCCGAGCGCCCAGGCGACCAACAGCACCGCCATCGCCGCCAGCAGCGCGCCGCCGATCGCGTCCACCGCCCGGACCGGCTGCCACGCGATCTTCTCCCGGATCCGAGCTCCGTAGTGCTGCAGGCTGGCCTGGCCCAGACTGGCCGCCAGGATCACCAGGAAGATGGCGGCCAGGGTCACCCAGATGGACGGTGCCGCATCCCCGAGGGCGATCGGCACCAGCCAGATCCCGAGCGCGCCGCCGGCGAGCAGGCCGGTGGTGGCGAAGGCGCCGGTGACGAAGCCCTGCCAGTAGCCCGACAGGGCGTAGGCCAGGACGACGGTGACCAGCACCCAGTCGAGGACGTTCATGCGTCATCCTCCAGATCCAGGCGAGTGTTGGCGGGCAACTCGAAGGCGGTCGGCTGGCCCCGCATCATGTGCGAGGGGATCTGCCGCTCCTGCTGCTCGTCCCAGGGGCGGGTCCAGCCGATGAAGTCGAAGAGCCTCGAGATGATCCCGGCGGTGAACCCCCACAGGATCACCTCGTTGTCCTGGCCGATCAGGAAGCCGGGGCCCCGCCAGCCGCTGGGATGCACCACACTGACCCGGTTGTCGGGCTCGAGCAGTTCCTCGATCACCACGTGATGGATGTCGTGCACCTCCTCGGGGCTGCGCACCCCCACCTCGCCCGGCTCGTGCCACCAGCCGAGCACCGGCGTGACCGCGAAGTTGCTCGGAGGCAACCACAGCTCGGGAAGTTCACCGAAGACGGTCACCCCCGCAGCATCGAGCCCCACCTCCTCGTGAGCCTCACGCAACGCTGCCTGCACCGGTGTCTCACCCAGGTCGACACCGCCACCGGGGAAGGAGACCTGCCCCGGGTGGGAGCGCATGTGGTGCGCACGCTCGGTGAGCAGCAGTTCACCGCCGCGGCCACCCTCACCGAACAGCATCAGCACCGCGCCACGGCGCAGCGTGTCGTCGTTGGCCGGGGGCATGAAGCGGGTCAACTCGTGCACGGTGATCCGGTCGACGGCCTCGCGCACCGGATGGAGCCACTCCGGCAGCCCGGACGTCTCCGGCAGCCCGGAGCTTCCCGCTCCCCCGGACATCACAGGTCCACCCCAAGGTGCTCGGTGACCAACTCCACCAACGCGGCCACCTCCTTGATCTCCACATAGTCACGATGCACCACCCGACCGTCAGCGTCGACCAGCATCAGGAACGGCAGCCCACGCAGGTTCGGCACCGGGTCGGCTCCGGACAAGTCTGCCTGCGGGTCGGCCAACAACGGGTAGGTGACACCCGTGTCCGCGACCAGTTGCATGGCCGCCACGCTCTGCACGTCCTCGTAGTCGATGCCGAGTACGCCGACCTGATCGCCGTACCGCTCCCAGAACTCCTGCAGGATCGGCATCTCGTGCCGACACGGCGCGCACCAGGATGCCCACAGGTTCACCACCAGCGGGCCACGCAGGCCGGACAGGTCCACGTCGGGTCCGCCACCGAAGCAGGGCAGCGTGATCGGCGGTAGACCGCCGGCCACCGGCGCGCCGGTGCCGGGCTCGCACTCGGCGACACCGGCGGCCGCTTTCATGGCGCGGAGCTCGGGGGTGTCCACCTCGATGTCGGCCGGCCCCACCACCGGCACCCGGAACCGGGGCTCGTCCGGATCTCCCTGACATCCGGCCGCCAGCAACGCCACCACGATGAGCGCGGCGACCGCCCGTGCCCTCATGCCCGGCCCTCGGTCCGCACCAGCAGCGCCGACTCCTCAGGATCGGTCGGACCCTCGCCGTACGAGGGACACCAGCGGGCCACCGGGCAGGCGCCGCAGGCGGGGGTGCGCGCGTGGCAGCGGCGCCGCCCGTGCCAGATCAGGTGATGGGAGAGCATCGTCCAGTCCCGCTTGGGGAAGAGCGCCCCGATCTCGTGCTCGACCTTGACCGGATCGGTCTGCTCGGTCCAACCGAAGCGACGCACCAACCGTCCGAAGTGGGTGTCGACGGTGATGCCGGGCACGTCGAAGGCGTTGCCGAGGACCACGTTGGCGGTCTTGCGCCCGACGCCTGGCAGCTTCACCAGATCGTCGAGGCGGCCCGGCACCTCACCACCGTGGTGCTCCACCAGGGCGGCACTGAGTTTCAGCAACGACTCGGTCTTGGCCCGGAAGAAGCCGAGTGGCCCGACGATCTGCTCGAGGTGGTCCCGATCGGCAGCCGCCATCGCAGCCGCGTCCGGGTACGCCGCGAACAGGGTCGGCCGGACCGCATTGACCCGCCGGTCGGTGGTCTGGGCCGAGAGGACGGTGACCACCAGCAACTCGAAGGGGTTGTCGAAGTCGAGTTCGCAGCGTGCGTCGGGGTAGGTTTCGGCCAGTACCCTGTTGATCCGGCGGGCACGGCGGACCAGGGCGGTCCTCGTCTCCCCGGCGGGGCTGTTCTGCGGCACCCGACCACCCTACGGGGCAACTCCGACGTCGTGCCGCGGCACCCGTTGCACGGATGTGATACTCACCACTGGTTAGGATCAGCATCGACCCCGCTATGAACGGCGGGTCAAGGACCCGACTATGGGAGGCTCCAAAGTGGACAACGACGTGCTCCGTCAGGCACCGCTGTTCAGCGCGCTCGACGACGAGGCGGCCACCGCACTGCAGGCTTCGCTGGCCGAGACCCGGATGCGGCGTGGCGAGGTGCTCTTCCACGAGGGAGACTCCGGCGACAAGCTGTATGTGGTCCTCGAGGGCAAGGTGAAGCTCGGCCGGTCCTCCAGCGACGGCCGGGAGAACCTGCTCGCCATCATGGGGCCGGGTCAGATGTTCGGCGAGCTCTCGCTCTTCGACCCCGGCCCGCGCTCGGCGACCGTCACCGCGGTCACCGACGTGTCCTTCGCGTCGCTGTCGCACGAGGACCTGCTGCGTTGGCTGGAGGGCCGCCCGAAGGTGGCGCTGACCCTGCTCGGCCAGTTGGCCTCCCGCCTGCGCAAGTCCAACGACGTGGTCGCCGACCTGGTCTTCTCCGACGTGCCCGGCCGGGTCGCCAAGGCCCTGCTGGACCTGGCCGACCGGTTCGGTCGCACCGCCGACGACGGCGTGCACGTGCATCACGACCTCACCCAGGAGGAGCTGGCTCAGCTGGTCGGCGCCTCCCGGGAGACGGTGAACAAGGCTCTCGCCGACTTCGCGTCCCGCGGCTGGCTGCGCCTGGAGCCCCGCTCCGTGGTCATCATGGACATCGAGAGGCTCTCCCGCCGCGCCCGCTGACTCCTCAGCGCCCGGCGCGCAGATAGGCGAGCTGGGCACGGACGGAGAGTTCGGCGGCGCCCCACAGCACCGGGTCCACGTCGACGTAGACGTGCTCGACGACCTGGCGCGGTGACGCGTCCAGGCCGAGCACGAGCAACGCCTCCTCGACCTGGGCCAGCCGTTCGGCCCGGTGCTGACGGTAGTAGTCGAGAGCGGCCAGCGCGTCCGGGATCACCGGTCCGTGACCCGGCCACACCCAGGTCACCTCGCCCGCCTCACAGAGCGCGTGCAACCGGTCGAGGGAGGCCAGATAGGCGCCGAGCTCCCCGTCCGGGTGCGCGACCACGGTGGTCCCGCGACCCAGCACCGTGTCACCGGTGAGCACGGCCCGCTCGGCCGGGACCAGGAACGAGAGCGAGTCGGCGGTGTGGCCGGGGGTGGCCACCACGTGCACCTCGAGCCCGCCCGCGGTGACCACGTCGCCCTCGCCCAGCCCCTCGCTCCCCAGCCGGTACGCCGGGTCCAGCGCACGCACCCCACAGCCGGCGGCGGCGGCGAACTCCCCGGCAGCCTCGGAGTGATCGGCATGGTGGTGGGTGAGCAGCACCGAGGCGATCAGCCCGGGGGCGTCCGGGTCGGTGCCGACCAGGCGAGCCGCAGTGGCCGTGATCGCCTCCAGGTGACCGGGATCCGAGGGACCGGGGTCGATGACCAGGCAGGAGTCGGCGCCGGGCTCGTGCAGAACCCAGGTGTTGGTGCCGTCCAGGGTCATGTAGTTGGCGTTCGGGGCGAGCACGCAGACGCCACGATCCCCGAAGCTGCCGCCCGCCCAGGGCTGGTCGCTCACGCGTCCGCCTCCTGACCGGCGTCCGCTGCGGCCCCGTCCAGCTCCTGCCCGACCCGGAGCCCGATGTCCACGAATCGCTGCGGGATCACCAGCCGCCGGGAGGCGGCGTCCACCACCGGCTCCACCATGTCGCTGGGCCAGCTGCGGGCCAGTTCGATGGCTTCGGTGGCGGTGCTGGCGTCGTACAGCTGGCAGCAGGTCGCATACGTGGGCGGCAGCATCATCATCTGGCCGGTGTCGACGTAGCGGATCGCGTCCCGGATGGGCAGCCAGGCCACCAGGTCGGACTCTCCGGAGACATCGCGGGTGCGTTGTCCCTCGGGCAGCGAGGCGACGAAGAACCAGGTCCGGTACCGCTTCGGCTCGAAGACCGGGGTGAGCCACCCGCCGAGCAGCTCCAGCAGGTCGCTGCGGAGCACCAGGCCGCGGCGCTCCAGGAACTCCGACATGGACAGCTGCCGCGCCTCCAGCGCCTCACGGTCGGCCTCCCAGTCCGCGCCGGTGGTGTCGGCGACCACCGAGTCCGGTGTGCCGGCCAGCAGCACCCCGGACTCCTCGAACGTCTCCCGCACCGCCGCACAGACGAGCGCGGTGGCCTCGTCCGGGGAGCAGCCCATCGCCTCGGCCCACTGCTCGGGGCTCGGCCCGGCCCACAGGTCGCCCCTCAGGTGGGCGTCGTCGGGGTCCACGCCGCCGCCGGGGAAGACGCACATCCCGGCCGCGAACTCCATCCCGACGTGCCGCCGCAGGAAGTAGGCCCGCACCCCGCCGGGCGACCCGTCCGAGCCGCGCATCAGCACCACCGTCGCCGCATCGCGTGGGGGGGATGGTTCGGCGCCTCCGTCCTGGTACTTCAGGGACGCCTCGACCAGCGAGTCGGGCAGGGTGCGGGTGGGGTCCATCAGACCTCGACGACCATCTCGACCTCGACCGGCGCATCCAACGGCAACACCGACACGCCCACCGCGGATCGCGCGTGGCGGCCGGCTTCCCCGAACACCTCGCCCAGCAGTTCCGAGACGCCGTTGGCGACCTTCGGCTGGCCGGTGAACTCCGGCGCCGAGGCGACGAAGACGACCACCTTGACGATCCGCTTCACCTCGGCCAGGTCGCCGATCACCGACTTCACCGCGGCGAGTGCGTTGAGGGCGCACTGGCGGGCGCAGTCGACGGCCTCGGCCTCGGTCAGCTGGCCACCGACCTTGCCGGTGGCCAGCAGGGTCCCGTCGCGCATCGGCAACTGTCCGGAGGTGTAGACGTAGGACCCGGTGCGCACGGCCGGCAGGTAGGCGGCCACCGGGGCAGCCACCTCCGGCACGTCCAGGCCCATCCCGGCCAGCCGGTCCTCAGGGTGCGCCATCAGGTGATCGGTCGCTTGAAGTAGCCGACGAGGTTCTCCGGGTTCATCCCCGGGGCGATCTGCACCAACTCCCATCCCTCGGAGCCGAAGTTGTCCAGGATCTGCTTCGCTGCGTGCGTGAGGATCGGCGCAGTCAGGTACTCCCACTTGGTCATGAGGGCACCTTACTCACCCCCTGGCAGCCGCCATGTCGGCACAATGGCCTGCATGACCCGGCGCACCTTCACCCTCACCGATCCGGCGTACGTCGAGTTCTGGCGGGAGCGCCGGCACTGCACGGTGACGACCCAACGCCCTGACGGCAGCCTGCACGTCACTCCGATGGGGGTGGTCCTGGAGCCGGAGGCGAACGCGGCCTGGGCGCTGACCTCACGGAACTCGGTCAAGGCACGCAACATCCGCGCCGTGCAGCCTGCCTGGGTGGCCGTCGGTCAGGTCGAGGGCCGCTGGTGGGCCTCGCTGGAGGGCACCGCCGAGATCGTCGAGGACCCCGACCAGGTGGCCGCCGCCTGCGCCCGGTACGCCGAGCGGTACCGCACCCCGCGCCCCAACCCGGATCGGGTGGCGGTGCGGATCTCGGTGACCCGGACGCTGGGCAACCTGCCATGAGCACGATCCTGCTCACCGGCTTCGAGCCCTTCGGCGGCCGGACCCGCAACCTCAGTGCCGAGGCGGTCGGCCTGCTGGGCGACACGTGGTCGGACCCGGCGATCCGGCTGGTCACCGCGGTGCTGCCGGTGGAGTTCGCCGGCTCGGTGGCTGCGCTGGCCGAGTTGGTCGGCGAGCATCGGCCGGACGCGGTGATCGCGGTCGGCGAGGGGTGGGGCAGGACGGCGATCACCCCGGAGACGCGGGCGGTCAACCTCGACGACGCCCGGATCCCCGACAACGCCGGCGAGCAGCCCCGGCAGCGTCCGATCGACCCGGCCGGAGCGCCGCTGCGCAGGACCCGCCTGGACGTGGACCTGATCGTCGCGGCCTGTGTCGCCGACGGACTCCCGGCCGAGCCGTCCCACGATGCCGGACGCTTCGTCTGCAACCACCTCTTCCACGCGCTGCTGGGCCTCACCGACGGCCCGGCCGGCTTCGTGCACGTCCCGGCCCCCGAACTCGACGGGGAGGAACCGACGGTGCCGGTGACCGATCTTGCCCGCGCTCTGGGCCACGCGGTCCGGGTCACGGCGCTAGGCTGCCGACCGTGACCGAAGCAGCCTCCTCCGACTGGCCGGACGTCCAGGTGCACGTCGTCACCGGCAAGGGCGGGACCGGCAAGTCCACCGTCGCGGCCGCGCTCGCGCTGGCACTCGCCTCGACCGGGAAGAACGTGCTGCTCTGCGAGGTGGAAGGGCGTCAGGGCATCGCCCGGATGTTCGACGTGGAGCCGCTGCCGTATGCGGAGATCCGGATCGCCCAGGGGCTGCCCGGACCTGACGGGCATGCCGGCGTGGTGCACGCACTGCACATCGACCCCGAGTCGGCGCTGCTGGAGTATCTGGCGATGTACTACAAGCTCGGCCGAGCCGGCCGGGCCCTGGACCGGTTCGGGGTGATCGACTTCGCCACCACCATCGCCCCCGGCGTACGCGACGTGCTGCTGACCGGGAAGGTGTACGAGGCCGCCCAACGCAACAGCCGGAACAAGGGCGCCATCCGGTACGACGCGGTGGTGCTCGATGCCCCGCCCACCGGCCGGATCACCCAGTTCCTGAACGTCAACTCCGAGTTGGCCGGGCTGGCCAAGGTGGGGCCGATCAAGAGCCAGTCGGACACGGTGATGACCCTGTTCCGGTCGGAGCGGACCAAGGTGCACCTGGTGACGGTGCTGGAGGAGATGCCCGTCCAGGAGACCGCCGACGGCATCGACGACCTGCGCGCCAACGATCTGCCGGTGGGCGGTGTCGTGGTCAACCTGGTCCGGCCCCAGGACCTGTCGGCCGAGACGCTGGCGGCGGCCCGCGCCGGCGAACTCGACCGGACCGGCATCGAGGAGGACCTGCGCAAGGCCGGCCTGGAGGTGGACGACGCCCTGCTGGACGGGCTGCTCACCGAGGCACACGACCATGCGGTACGACGCGGCCTGGAGGACAGCCAACGGCAACTCGTGGCGCAACTGGGGGTGCCCACCTACGAGCTGCCGAGGATCGCCGGCGGGGTCGAGTTGGGCGACCTCTACGAGTTGGCCGCACAGTTGCGACGACAGGGGATGGCATGACGCGCCGACACACCCGGGTGGGCCCGTTGGCCGCCACCGACGCCCGCGCCCCCCGCCTGGACGTCGACGCGCTCATCGACGACTCCGCCGTGGGCATCATCGTCTGCTGCGGCTCCGGGGGGGTCGGCAAGACCACCACGTCGGCCGCGGTGGCGCTGCGGGCCGCCGAGCGCGGCCGCCGCGTGGTGGTGGTGACCATCGACCCGGCCCGGCGGCTCGCGCAGGCGATGGGGATCGAGCGGCTCGACAACACTCCGCGCCCGGTGACCGGGCTCGACCTGAGCCGCGGGGGCGGCCTGGACGCCATGATGCTCGACATGAAGAGCACCTTCGATGAGGTGGTGATCAGCCAGACCACCCCGGAGAAGGCCGCCCAGATCCTGGAGAACCCGTTCTACGTGGCGCTGTCCACGTCGTTCGCGGGCACCCAGGAGTACATGGCGATGGAGAAGCTCGGCCAGATCCACCGGGCGGCCCGCAAAGACGGCAGCTACGACCTGATCGTGGTCGACACGCCACCGTCGCGGTCGGCGCTGGACTTCCTGGACGCCCCCGAACGGCTCAGTTCGTTCCTCGACGGCCGGTTCATCCGGCTGCTGCTCACTCCGGCCAAGGGCCCGGCGCGGCTGATGAGCGCGGGCCTCGGGTTGATCACCAACGCCCTCACCAAGATCGTCGGCGCCCAGGTGCTGCGCGACATGCAGACCTTCGTGGCCGCGTTCGACACCCTCTTCGGCGGGTTCCGGCAGCGGGCCCAGCAGACCTACCGGCTGCTGCAGGCCGACGGGACGGCCTTCCTGGTGGTGGCGGCCCCGGAGCCCGATGCGTTGCGGGAGGCGGCGTACTTCACCGAACGCCTGGAGGCCGACCGGATGCCGTTGGCCGGGCTGGTGGTGAACCGGGCCAGCCAGCAGCCCGAGTCGACGATGTCGGCCGAGGAGGCGATGGCCGCTGCCGCCCGCCTGAACGGGGAGGCCTCGGTGACGGCGGCGTTGCTGCGCCTGCACAGCGACCGGGCCCGGATGGTCGCCTCCGAAGCGCGGTTGATCAGCCGCTTCGCGACCGGGCACCCGGACGTGCCGATGACGGTCGTCCCGGCCCTGCCCAGCGACGTACACGACCTGGACGGCCTGCGTCAGGTCGGGGCGCTGCTGGCCAGCGGCTGAGCGTCAGACAGCCTCGGAGAGTGGCGCCAGCGGCTGCTCGCCCCGGGCGGCCTCAAGCATCACCCGCCACGAGGTGTTGGGGTGGCGGCGCAGCAGGGCGCGGCGTTCCCGCTCGGTCATGCCGCCCCAGACGCCCCACTCGATCCGGTTCTCCAGCGCCTCGGCCAGGCATTCGGTGCGGACCGGACAGGCGCCACACATCTTCTTGGCCTGGTTCTGTTCGGCGCCCCGTACGAACAGTTGGTCCGGCTCCGCCTGTCGGCAGGCAGCGGACGGCGCCCAGTCATCGACCCACATGATTGTCCCCATTTCCTCCGTGGGGGACGAGGAACCATTCAGGAGGCCCGTCGTCCCGGTTCAACCCCAGGTAAAGAACGTAAAGAATCCAGCCCCGCATACACAGACACGGAGTGCCCAAATGTGTATGGCCCGAAATGACTAGGCCGTTCCACCCATCGGCTGGCGGAGGGGGGTGCGCGGCCAACTGTTCCGCCGGTTCCGCGGAATCGGAGTCCCACCGGCCCCTCACGTACGCTGGGAGCCATGGCACGCCCTGCTTCGGAACGTCTGACAGCTCCTCGGGTCCTCTCCCACCTTGCGGTGATGGGCCTGGTCTCCGTCGTGCTGGGCGTGATCGTCGCCGGACTCGCCATCCCCTTCGCCGGGGTCGCCAGCCTGGGCGCCAAGACTGTCGCCCAGAGCATCGACGAGCTTCCTGAGGAACTGGAGGCACGCCCGCTGGCGCAGCGCTCGACGCTGCTGGACGCCGACGGCAACGTGCTGGCCACCCTGTACGACGAGAACCGCGTCACCGTTGCCCTGGACCAGATCTCGCCGCGGATGATCGAGGCGATCGTCGCCATCGAGGACTACCGGTTCTTCCAGCACGGCGCGCTGGACCTCAAGGGCACCGTCCGTGCGCTGGTCACCAACCAAGCCAGCAACAGTGTCGTCCAGGGCGGCTCGACGCTGACCCAGCAGATGGTGAAGCTGACCCTGATCACCCAGGCGGAGACCGACGAGGAGCGCAAGGCCGCCACCGACGAGACGTATGCGCGGAAGCTGCGTGAGCTCCGGTACGCCATCGCGATCGAGGAGAAGTACTCCAAGGAGTGGATCCTGGAGCGCTACCTCAACATCGCCTACTTCGGCGACGGCGCCTACGGCGTGCAGGCAGCGGCCCGCCACTTCTTCAACAAGAACGCGAAGCAGCTGAACCTGCGCGAGGCCGCGATGCTGGCCGGACTGGTGCAGAGCCCGTCCGCCTACGACCCGACCCGGAACCCCGAGCGCGCCCGGGAGCGCCGCAACGTGGTGCTGGACCGGATGGCCCAGCTGAACGTGATCGAGCGCGAGCAGGCCGATAAGGCCAAGTCCCGGCGGCTCGGACTGGACGTGCAGCAGACCCGCAACGGCTGCGTGAACTCCCGGGCGCCGTTCTTCTGCGACTACGTGGTCCGCTACCTGATGGAGGACCCGGCGCTGGGTGAGACCCGCGCGGAGCGCAAGGAACTGCTCTACACCGGCGGGCTGACCGTCCGGACCACCCTGGACGTGAACTTCCAGGACGCGGCCGACGAGGCGGTCAGCCGGCATGTCTACCCGACCGACCAGGCGATCGGCGCGCTGGCGATGGTCGAGCCCGGCAGCGGGCATGTGAAGGCGGTCGCCCAGTCACGGCCGATGGGCACCGACCGGGCCGCGGGGCAGACGTTCCTGAACTACGTCGTGGACAAGAAGTACGGCGACGCGAACGGCTTCCAGGCCGGCTCCACGTTCAAGGCGTTCGTGCTGGCAGCCGCGATCAACCAGGGCATCCCGCTCAACACGAAGATCAACTCACCGCAGTCCATCTCGATCCGGGAGCGGGAGTTCACGGTCTGTGACGACCAGCCCTACGCCAGCAGCCAGGTGTGGTCGCCGAAGAACTCGACGGGTTCGGGCACCTTCGACCTCTACCGGGGCACCACCCAGTCGGTGAACACCTTCTTCGCCCAGTTGACCCAGCGCACCGGCATCTGTGAGCCGTTCGAACTGGCCCAGGCGATGGGGATCACCCTCGACAACCCGGCCTCACAGATGGTCCCCTCGTTCGCGCTGGGCGTCACGGACGTGAGCCCGCTGCAGATGGCCGCCGCCTATGCGACCTTCGCGGCCCGCGGCAAACACTGCGAGACCCGTCCGGTGACCGCGATCGAGGACCTGTCCGGCAACACCCTGAAGACCTACGCCGACCAGTGCCGCCAGGTGCTGCCGAGCGCGGTCGCGGACGCGGTCAACGACGTGTTGAAGGGTGTCACCGCCCCGGGCGGCTTCGCCGGTCGGATCGCTCCGTCGGTCCCCTCCGCCGGCAAGACCGGCACCACGAACAGCGGCATGGCGGTCTGGTTCGTCGGCTACACGCCGCAGATCGCGGCCGCGTCGATGATCGCCGGGGCCAACGAGCAGGGGCACTGGCTGACCCTGGTCCGACAGACGGTCGGTGGCATCTATCGGGCCAGTGCCAGCGGCTCCGGCTTCGCCGGCCCGATCTGGGGCGACGCGATGCGAGCGATCACCCCGTACCTGGACCCGGTGCCCTTCGAGACTCCGGCCCGTGGCGAGATCGCCGGGTTCCTGACCCCGGTGCCCAGCACGCACGGGATGAGCATCGAGCGGGCCCAGCAGGTGCTGGAGGACGCCGGCTTCACCACCAGTGTCGGCAACGCCGTGCACTCCCCGGCCCCGAAGGACACGGTGGCCCGCACCAACCCCACCGGCGGCACCATGTTCGGCGCCGGCGACCTGATCGTGATCCACCCCTCGCTGGGTCCCGAGCCGAAGAAGAAGAAAAAGAAGAAGCAGCAGGACGACGACGACGACGATGATGACGATGACGGCCGCTCCCCGGGGCGTGGCCGGGATCGCTGAGTCTGCTCAGCCCAGTTGACGGCGCACTTCGGCGGCCACCACGCCGCCGTCCGCGCGTCCCTTCACCTGGGGCTGGACGAGGCCCATCACCTTGCCCATCGCCTTCATCCCCTCGCCGGCGGCGCCGGCCTGCTCGACGGCAGCGGTGACCAGGGCAGCGATCTCGGCCTCGGTCAACTGGACGGGCAGGTAGTCGGCGATGACGGCGGCCTCGGCCTGCTCCTTCTCGGCCAGTTCGCTGCGACCGGCGTCGGTGTAGGCGGTGGCCGCCTCGCGACGCTTCTTCCCCTCCGAGGAGAGCACCCCGATGACATCGTCGTCGCTGAGTTCGCGCGCGGCCTTGCCGGCCACCTCGGCGTTGGTGATCGCGGTGAGGACCATCCGCAGCGTGGACGACCGGAGCTCGTCGCGGGCCTTGATGGCGGTGGTGAGATCGGCGCGGAGACGGTCCTTGAGAGCACTCATGCGGACCATTGTGGCAGCCTTGCGGGGTGAGCTTCATCCGGATTGCCGGCCGCGCCGCTGCCTACGGCACCGTCCTCGGCGCTGCCTGCACGGCGTACGCCGCCTGGGAGGCGCGGGCGTACACGCTGCGCACCCTCGACCTCGCGGTGCTGCCCCCGGGCCAGCGCCCGCTGCGGGTGCTGCACCTGTCCGACATCCACATGACCCCGGGGCAGCAGCGCAAGCAGGAGTGGCTGCGTGAACTGGCCGCGCTGAAGCCGGATCTGGTGGTGAACACCGGCGACAACCTGGCGCATCCGGACGCCGTGCCGGTGGTGGTCGACACGCTGGGGCCGCTGTTGGACGTGCCCGGGGTCTTCGTGTTCGGCTCCAACGACTACTACACGCCGGTGCTGCGCAACCCGCTGCGCTACCTGATGACCGATGACGGCCGGCGCAGCACCGATGTGCCGCAGTTGCCGTGGCCGGACCTGCAGAAGGCCTTCGACGGCGCCGGCTGGGTGGACCTCACCAACCTGCGACGGACGGTGACGGTCGGCGACACCTCGCTGGCGTTCGCCGGGGTGGACGACCCGCATCTGCGCTACGACGACCTGGCCGCGGTGCGCGGGCCGGCCGACCCCGCGGCCGACCTCAGGCTGGCGGTCACTCACGCGCCGTACCTGCGGGTGTTGGACCAGTTCGCCGCGGACGGGTACGACGCGATCCTGGCGGGCCACACCCATGGCGGTCAGGTGTGTGTCCCCTTCGTCGGGGCGCTGACCACCAACTGCGACCTGGAGCCGGCCCGGGCCAAGGGCCTGCACCGCCACCCGGCCGCCTCCGCCCCGGGCGACCCCGGCTCATCCTGGCTGCACGTGTCGGCCGGTGTCGGCACCAGCCCGTTCACCCGTGTCCGCGTTGCCTGTCGTCCGGAGGCCACCCTGCTCACCCTCCTCCCCCACCCCTAACCCCCCCCCGCCGAAGTGGGGTTTGTGGCCCGCCGAGGTGGGGTTCGTGGCCCGCCGAGGTGGGGTTCGTGGCCCGCCGAGGTGGGGTTTGTGGCCGGCGCCACGGCCCGAATCCGAGAGACTCCCCCCGGATTCGGCCGCCCGTCAGGCCTCCGGTATGCTCGCTCTGCTTGTGAGGAGCGTCAGCGACTTGCAATCGGGGTGTGGCGCAGCTTGGTAGCGCGCTTCGTTCGGGACGAAGAGGCCGCAGGTTCAAATCCTGTCACCCCGACCATGTGATGTCTCGCGACACCGTTGGCTGGTGTCGCGGGACATCGTTGCATTTCAAGGCCTTCTCAGCCCGACAACCGGCCCGCGATCTCCTCTGTACGACGGTCCCGTTGCGCGCCCCAGTCGTCGAGGAGCTGGCCCAGCGTGTCTCGATTGAACTCGAACCATGCCTGCGTCTCCATCATCCGACGAGCTCCCGGCGTACCCACCCCGAGGAGCCGCACCGCGCCGTCGACGGTGTCGATCAACTGATCGAGCATCTGGAACCGACTGCGCAGGATCGTCCCCCACAGGTCGTCGTCGTTGACTCTGAACTGATCAGCACGGGTGCCGGGCACACTCTCCCTGAAGATCAGCCGACCCTCGACGAGTTGACGCACCGCCCCGGAGATGGAGGCGGCACTGACCCCGAGACCTTCAGCGAGGTCCTTCGCCGAGTAGGTCTCAGCGTCATCGATGAGGATGAAGGCGAACACCCGAGCCGGCATCCGTTGCAGGCCAACGGTCTCCAACGCGGCGGCGAACCGCTCGACCGCCTGCCGGACCGCATCAGGATTCGCCATGGCGGAAGGGTAACGTTAATTAGATTCAGAATCTACTGAAAGTCGTGTACCTTCATGGCCATGACGAACACAGCCATCGAACTGGTCGACGTGGTGAAGACCTTCGGGCCGGTGCGCGCCCTGGACCGATTCAACCTGCATGTGGAGACCGGCGAGGTGCACGGCTTCCTCGGCCCCAACGGGGCCGGCAAGTCCACCGCCATCCGAGTTCTCCTGGGGCTGCTCCGCCACGACAGCGGCACCGCCCGGCTGCTCGGCGGTGACCCCTGGGCGCACGCCGCGGAGCTGCACCGCCGGATCGCCTACGTGCCCGGCGACGTGATGCTGTGGCCGGGTCTGACCGGCGGCGAGATCATCGACCTGCTCGGACGGATGCGTGGCGGTCTCAACGAGACCAGGCGGGCCGAGCTCATCGAGCGCTTCGAGCTCGACCCTCGCAAGAAGGCGCGCACCTACTCCAAGGGCAACCGGCAGAAGGTCGCCCTGGTCGCCGCGCTCTCCTCGGACGCCGAGCTGTTCCTGCTCGATGAGCCGACCTCCGGGCTGGACCCGCTGATGGAGGCCACCTTCCAGGAGTGCGTCCACGAGATGACCTCTCGCGGCGCGACCGTGCTGCTGTCCAGTCACATCCTGGCCGAGGTCGAGGCGCTGTGCGATCGGGTGAGCATCATCCGCGAGGGCCACAATGTGCAGACCGGCAGCCTGACCGAGATGCGCGAACTCTCCCGAACCACGGTGACCGCCAAGACGTCGGGGCCGATCCCCGACCTGTCGCAGATCCCCGGCGTACACGCCCCCGAGGTGCACGACCACCGGGTCACCTTCGACGTCGACGCCGAGCACCTGCACGCGGCCATTGCGGCCCTGTCCGCGGCCGGCCTGACGTCGCTCAGCGCACACCCGCCCACCTTGGAAGAACTCTTCATGCGCCAGTACGGCGAGATCCCCGGCCAGGAGTCGGCGTGAAGCACTACACAGGCACCGGACACCTGGTCCGGCTGATCCTGCGACGCGACAGGCTCATTCTGCCCGCCTGGATCCTGGGCAACGCAACGATGGCACTGTTCAGCGCAAACGCAGTGATCGACTTCTACAGCGACGACCGGCAGATTGCTCTCTACTCGCGGATGATGGGCGACAACATCACCAACCTGATCATGGCTGGCCGCGAGGCCGGGCTTGACACCATCGGGGGCATCGCGGTCAACGAGGTCAGTTTCATGGCCGGCATCCTGATCAGCCTGATGGTGCTGTTCACCGTCGTCCGGCACACCCGCTCTGACGAGGAGGCGGGGCGCACCGAACTGGTCCGCTCCACAGTGGTCGGAAGGCACGCACCGGTGCTGGCCGCGCTCACGGTGGCGATCCTCGCCTCGGTCATGACCGGGGCGCTGATCGCGGGGGCCTTCATCGTCGCCGGAGTGGAGGCGGGCGGCTCGCTCGCCTTCGGGGCGAGCTTGGCTGGGCTCGGCGTGGTCTTCGCCTCCAGCGCTGCCGTTGCCGCGCAGGTCTCGGTGACCGGCAGAGGGGCCCTCGGCATCGGCGGCGCGGTCATCGCGATCACCTTCGCGATCCGAGGTATAGCCGCGATCCGAGACAGCCCTGCCGTCTGGCTCTCCCCCTTCGGCTGGGCGCAGGCGGTCGAGTCCTTCGGTGAGCGTCGCTGGTGGGTTCTCCTGGTGCTGGTCACCGGCGCTGCGCTGGGCTTCCTGCTGACCGCGGCACTCGGCTCACGTCGCGACGTCGGCGGGGGTCTGCTGGAGCCCAAACTCGGCCGGCCACGCGCTTCCGGCCTGCTGTCCACGGACACCGGCTTCGTCTGGCGCACCCAGCGCGGACTCATCTTCGGGTGGGGTGCCTTGTTGTTGCTTCTGGCCGCCCTCTACGGCTCGATCGTCACCCAGGTGCCCGAGATGCTGGAGCAGAACCCCGAGGCGGCGGCCATGTTCGGGGACGGCGCGGCCGGGGAGGCGCTGATCGACTTCTTCGTGGCCTACATCAGTCGCTTCCAGGCCAGTCTCTTGGCTGCTTTCACGGTGATGTCGGTGTTGCGCCTGCGGACCGAGGAACAATCCGGTCGGGCCGAGGCCCATTTGGCCACCGCAGTCCCCCGCTGGCGGTGGGCAAGTGCCAACCTGCTGGTCAGCGGCCTGGCCACGGTTGTCCTGCTGACCCTGGTCGCACTCACGTTCGGCGGTGTCTACGCACTGATGGACGGCAACTCGAACCACCTGTGGCTGGGACTGTCCGGCGCCTTGGTCCAACTGCCCGCCATCGCCGTAGTGGCGTCGGGTGCCTTCGCTATTTGGGGCTGGACCAGCACCGCCTGGGGATGGCTGGTGTTCGCCTGTGCGCTGGTCCAGACGATGCTCAGCGACCTACTCCGGTTCCCGGACTGGCTGTCCGCGCTGTCGCCGTTCTGGCACACCCCGGCCGTGCCTGCGGAGAGCGCCGAGGCCTGGCCCCTGGTGATTCTGTCCCTGGTCGCCGCGGCGCTGCTCGCACTGGGCTTCCTGGGGCTGAGGCGCCGAGACATCGTCACCACGTGATCCCCGGCGCGGCGGCGACCGCGGCGACCGCCGCGCCGTGCCCGGGCATGGCAAACTAGGTCCATGCCAAGCAAGGACCCGGAGTACGACGGCCCCTCCCTGGAACTGCCGTCGTTCAGCCCCTTCCGCCGCAAGAAGAAGGCGGCTGCGCCGGAGCCTGAGTTCGTCGACGACGAGACGGCGGCCGAAGAGTTCATCGAGGGTGCCGACTACGAGGAGGGTGACCTCGAGGACGTCGGCATCGACCAGGACGTCGAGTTCGAGGATGCCGAACATGAGGTCGTCGACGTCGACCCGGACGACGAACTCGACGAGGACGACTTCGAAGAGCCGGACCTGGCCCCCGTCACCGACACTGAGGTCACCAACACTGGGTTCACCGACACTGAGGTCACCGACCCCGAGTTCACCGACACCGACGTCGCCGAGCAGTGGGCGGACGAACGGCTCGCCGAGGAGACAGTGGTCCTCGACGACCTGCCGGCCGCACCCGAGGATTCGGCGGTGGCAACCGAGCCACCCGCCCCCAAGCCGGGATTCCGTGCCCCATCGATGCCGAGCCTGCGGCTACCCACCCTGCCGTGGTGGCAGGCCTCCGCGATCACCGGCATCATCATCGGCCTGCTGGCCGTCGGGGCCACCTACCTCTCCCTGAGCCTGTGCACGATGGCCAGAGGGACGACGTCCTGCGGCGGCGCCGGATTCTTCATGCTGGTGGCGATCCTGATCTGCCTCGTCCTGATCGGCGGCTGGCTGCTGAGTGCCTTCTCCCAGCCGGACCCGCGCAGCACCAGCCTGCTCGGCGTCGGCCTGGTCGCGGTGATCGCCCTGCTGCTGCTGGTGGACGCGCTGTTCTCACCGTTCATGCTGCTGGTGGTGCCGCTGGTCGCCGCCGGGTCGTTCGTCTTCTCGAGTTGGATCACCGGCACCGTGATGGAGGCCGCAGAGGAAGAGGGTTACGAGATCCAGCGCTGAGCCCGCTCAGCGAGCCGCAGCCACCAGCTCGGCGATCTGCACCGTGTTCAGGGCCGCACCCTTGCGCAGGTTGTCGCCGGAGACGAAGAGCGCCAGACCGCGGCGGCCCGGAACTCCCTCGTCCTGCCGGATCCGACCGACGTACGACGGGTCGTTGCCCGCCGCCTGCAACGGCGTGGGGATGTCGGTGAGCTCGACACCGGGAGCAGCCCGGAGCAGCTCGACGGCGCGCTCCGGAGTGATCTCGGCAGCGAACTCGGCGTTGATCGCCAGCGAGTGGCCGGTGAAGACCGGGACGCGGACGCAGAGACCGGAGACCAGCAACTCGGGGATGCCGAGGATCTTGCGGGACTCGTTGCGCAGCTTCTGCTCCTCGTCGGTCTCGTTGAGCCCGTCGTCGACCAGATTGCCAGCGAACGGCAGCACGTTGTGCGCGATGGTCCGCCGATAGACCCCGGGCTCGCCGAAGTCCACTGCGGAGCCGTCGTAGGCCAACTCCCGAGCCTTCTCTCCGGCGGTCGCGATCCCGTTCGCGAGCTCCTCGACGCCGGCGATGCCGGAGCCGGAGACGGCCTGATAGGTGGAGACCACCAGTCGGGTCAGCCCGGCCGCGTCGTGCAGCGGCTTGAGCACCGGCATCGCCGCCATGGTGGTGCAGTTCGGGTTCGCGATGATGCCGCGACCGGCCGCGATCACGTCCGCCATCGCCTCGGGGTTGACCTCGGAGACGACCAGCGGGATGGCCGGGTCCTTGCGGAAGGCGCTCGAGTTGTCGACGACGATCACGCCGGCGTCGACGTACCGAGGCACCAGCGCACGGGACGCGGTGGCGCCAGCGGAGAAGAGCGCGATGTCCAGGCCGGTGGGGTCTGCGGTCTCGGCGTCCTCGACGACGACCTCACGGCCGGCGAAGCCGAGCACCTTGCCCGCGGACCTGGCTGACGAGAAGAACCTGATCTCGGCGATCGGGAAGTTCCGTTCGGCCAGGATCTGCCGCATCGCGACGCCGACCTGGCCGGTGGCGCCGACAACGCCGATACGTACGCCGTTGCTCATCGTCCGCTCCCTCCGTACACGACCGCCTGCACCTCGTCGGCGTCCAGGTCGAAGGCGGTGTGCGTGGCCGCCACCGCGGCGTCGACCTGCTCGTCGGCCACCACCACCGAGATCCGGATCTCGGAGGTGGAGATCATGTCGATGTTGACCCCGGCCTCGGCCAGGGCGGTGAAGAACTTCGCGGTGATGCCCGGGTGCGAGCGCATCCCGGCTCCGATGAGGGACACCTTGCCGATCTTGTCGTCGTACAGCAGCTTCTCGTAGCCGACGACGTCCTGGATCCCGGCGAGCGCCTCCATCGCGGCCTGGCCGTCGGTGCGGGGCAGGGTGAAGGAGATGTCGGTGCGGTTGGTGGCGGCCGCGGAGACGTTCTGGACGATCATGTCGATGTTCGTCTGTGCGTCGGCCAGCGCCTCGAAGATGGCCGCGGCCTCGCCGACCTTGTCGGGCACTCCGACGACGGTGACCTTGGCCTCGCTGCGGTCGTGGGCGACGCCGGCGATGATGGCCTGTTCCATGGTGTTTCCCTCCGTCGGGTCGTCGACGACCCAGGTACCTTCCAGCTGGCTGAACGAACTGCGGACGTGGATCGGGATGCCGTGCCGGCGCCCGTACTCGACACAGCGCAGGTGCAGGATCTTGGCGCCGGACGCGGCCATCTCCAGCATCTCCTCGTAGGAGACCCGGTCCAGCTTGCGCGCGGTGGGCACGATCCGCGGGTCGGCGGAGAAGACGCCGTCCACGTCGGTGTAGATCTCGCACGACTCGGCGCCCAACGCGGCGGCGAGCGCCACGGCGGTGGTGTCGGTGCCGCCCCGGCCCAGGGTGGTGATCTCCTTGGTGTCCGCGGAGACGCCCTGGAATCCGGCCACGATCACGATGTGCCCCTCGGCCAGGGCCGAGGAGATCCGGCCGGGGGTGACGTCGATGATCTTGGCCTTGCCGTGCACCGAGTCGGTGATCACACCGGCCTGGGAGCCGGTGAACGAGCGGGCCGTGAACCCGAGGTCGGAGATCGCCATCGCGACCAGCGCCATCGAGATCCGCTCACCGGCGGTGAGCAGCATGTCCATCTCCCGGGCGGGCGGCAGCGGGCTCACGCCGGCGGCGAGGTCGAGCAGTTCGTCGGTGGTGTCACCCATCGCCGAGACCGCGACGACGACGTCGTACCCGGCCTTCTTGCTCTCCACGATCCGGCGGGCCACCCGCTTGATGGCAGCAGCGTCCGCGAGGGAGGAACCGCCGTACTTCTGTACGACGATGCTGGAGTCGCCCACGGTTGGTCCTTCGAGGTTCTGGTGTGTCGCCCGGACAGGGCTGGCCGAAGGGCGATTCTACTCGGTGCGGAGAGGTCAGTTCTCCAGCATCTCATTGGCCGCGGCGAGCTGGTCGTCCTCGCCGGGGATGTCCGCGTCGAGGCGGTCGTGGGAGACCACGGCCTGCAGCGCGCGGAGCGCGGCGCTGGCCTCGGACCCCCAGCTGGCGACGTACGAGAACTGCCACCACCACAGTGCTTCGGTGACCCGGCCGGCCCTGAAATGCCGCAGCCCGTGCGCCAGCGACGTGGCCACACTGGTGAGGTCGTCGGAGAGGTTGGAGACCACGACGTCCGGCTCCCCATAGGGATCGAAGAGCTCGGCGTAGGTGTCGAGGTCGCCCAGCATCTCGGCGAGCCGCAGCCGCATCGCGTCCAGGTCCGGGTCCGGGCCGGCGTCGGGCTGGAACTCGGTGACCGGGGTGAAGTCGGTCTGGACGCCCAGCCTGGCGCCGGCGAGCAGCACCTGGGAGACCTCCAGGAGCAGCAGGGAGACGGCACGGCTGGCGTTCGGCTCCTTGGCGAGTGCCCGCAATGCCAGCAGGAACGACGCGACCTGGTCGGCGATCTGCTGGGCGAACTCGGCGAGCTCGGGCCGGACGCTGCCCTCGTCGCGGGCCAGGGTGTCGTCACGCACGACCACCTGCGGATCTGCATCGTTCATTCTGCTGCTCTCCTCCCGGCAAATGCCCGTCCCAAGGTCACCTCGTCGGCGTACTCGAGGTCCCCCCCTACTGGTAGTCCACTGGCAAGTCGCGTTACGCGCAACCCCAAAGGCTTGAGAAGTCGGGTGAGGTACGTCGCGGTGGCCTCGCCCTCGAGGTTGGGATCGGTGGCCAGGATCACCTCGGTGACCGCCCCGTCGGCCAGCCGCGTCATCAGTTCCCGGATCCGCAACTGCTCCGGTCCGACGCCGTCGATCGGCGAGATCGCGCCGCCGAGGACGTGGTAGCGGCCGCGGAACTCGCGGGTCCGTTCGATCGCGACGACGTCCTTGTACTCCTCCACCACGCAGATCACCGAGCCGTCCCGGCGCGGGTCACGACAGACCCGGCACTCGACGTCGGAGGAGACGTTGAAGCAGACCCGGCAGAACTTGACCTTGGCCTTGACCTCGATGAGTACGTCGGCCAGCCGGCGTACGTCGGCGGGGTCGGCCTGCAGCAGGTGGAAGCCGATCCGCTGCGCGCTCTTGGGGCCGATCCCGGGGAGTCGGCCGAGTTCGTCGATGAGGTCCTGGACGATGCCTTCGTACAACGTGGCCTGCTAGAAGCCGAGGCCGCCGGGCAGCCCAGGGCCGCCCTGACCCGGCAGTCCGCCGCCCATGCCACCCGCGAGGGGCCCGAGCAGGTCCGCGGCCTCCGCGTCAGCGTTGGCCTTGGCGTCGCGGTAGGCGGCCACGATCATGTCGCCGAGGTCGGCCAGGTCGTCGGCGTCGGTGCCGTCGAAGCCACCTGCCTTGATCTGGACCGACTTGAGCTCACCGACGCCGCTCACGCCGACCGTGACGGCTCCGCCGGCCACGGTGCCGCTGAACTCGGTCTCGGCGAGTCGTTCCTGGGCCTCGACGAGTTGCTGCTGCATCTGGGTGGCCTGCTCCAGCAGGGCGCCCATGTCCAGGCCGCCGGGTCCGCCGAGGGCGCCACCGAGGGCCTCACCGAGCGCGTCGAGCGGGTTCTCTCCGAAGGGGTTCTGCGTCATGGCGTCTCCTGGTTGCGCTCAGTTGTGAGGGATCTCGTCGATGATCTGGGCCCCGAGCTCGCGTTGCAGCAGTTGCGCGCCGGCCAGGTCGCTGTCGTCCATCACCGGGTCGTCGGGGTCGACGTCGGCGTCGGGGTCGCGGGGCGGTGCTGGCGCCTCGGCGGGGCCGTTCCTGAGGGCGTCCCGGACGGCGGCAGGCACGCCGCTCGACTCGGCGGGGGCGTCCGGTGTGGGCGCGGCGGGGCGGGCGGCGTCCTCGTCGGGCGGGCCCGCTTCCCCGGTGGGGTTCGGATCGGGGGGCGCCATCGGGGCGGGTTGGGCAGCCCGACTGTCGGCGGGTGCGCTACGGGAGCCGGACCGGTCCCCGGTCGGGGCGGGAGCCCCCCCGCCAGCGGTTGCGCCGGGGTCGACGATGGCGTCGATGGTCCAGGCGTGACCGATCACGTCAAGGGCTGCCTGCCGGACGATCTCGTCGCTTCCGCCGGCCGCGAAGCTCTCACGCGCCCCGGAGTTGCTGAAGCCGAGGGTGAGGGTGTTGCCGTCGACGGCGACGACCTGCGCGTGCTGGGTCAGATGGATCCAGGTGACTCGACGCCGCTTCTTGGTGGCCTCGACGACGTCGGGCCAGAGTCGTCGTACGTCGGCGAGGTTCAGCGCACTGGTCGCCTGCGGCGACGAGCTCGCGGCAGGCTCGGCAGGGGCTGGCGGGACAACTGGCGACTCGGCGGGCTCCGGGGCGGGCTCAGCGGCGGGCGGTCGGGCAGGGTCCAGGGCGGGCTCTGCCGCGGGCGGTCGGGCAGGCTCCGCAGCGGGCTCGGCGGCGGCCGGGGCGACCGCAGTTGGTCGGGGCGTGCTGGACGCGGCGGGTGCCGGGGCCTGCGGCGACCCGACTGCCGGGGCAGCGATGCTCATCCGTCGTTCCAGCCGGTCCAGGCGGGCCAGGACGCCGTCGTTGCTGTCGTCGGCAGCAGGCAGCAGCACCCGGGCGCAGATGAGTTCCAGGAGCAGCCGGGGGGCCGTGGCTCCGCGCATCTCGGTCAGTCCGGTGGCCAGCAGGTCGGCAGCGCGGGCGAGTTGGCCGCCACCGAAGCGAGCTGCCTGGGCCACCAGCCTCTCGGCTGCGTCCTCGGAGACGTCGATGAGCCCAGTGGCCGGCGCGTCCGGGACGGCGTTGATGATCACCAGGTCGCGCAGCCGCCGGAGCAGGTCCTCGGCGAACCGGCGCGGGTCCTGGCCGGTCTCGATGACCCGGTCGACCACTCCGAAGACACCCGCGCCGTCACCGGCGGCGAAGGCGTCCACCACGTCGTCCAGGAGCGTGTCGGGGGTGTACCCGAGCAGGTCGGTGGCGAGCTTGTGGGTGACTCCGGCGGGGCCCGCCCCGCCGAGGAGTTGGTCCAGGACCGACAGGGTGTCCCGGGCCGAGCCGGCCCCGGCACGGACCACCAACGGCAGCGCGGCCGGCTCGATCTGCACCTCTTCGAGACGGCACAGTTCCGCGAGGTAGTCGGAGAGCAGCCGGGGCGGGATCAGTCGGAACGGGTAGTGATGGGTGCGGGAGCGGATGGTCGGAATGACCTTCTCCGGCTCGGTGGTGGCGAAGATGAACCGCAGGTGTGGGGGCGGCTCCTCGACGAGCTTGAGCAGGGCGTTGAAGCCCTGCGTGGTGACCATGTGCGCCTCGTCGATGATGTAGACCTTGTAGCGGCTCTTCACCGGCGCGAAGAACGCCTTCTCGCGCAGGTCGCGGGCATCATCGACGCCGCCGTGGGAGGCGGCGTCGATCTCGATGACGTCGATGGAGCCGGGGCCGCCCCTGGCGAGTTCCTGGCAGGACTCGCACTCACCACACGGGTCCGCGATCGGCGCCTTCTCGCAGTTCAGGGCGCGGGCGAGGATCCGGGCCGAGGTGGTCTTGCCGCAGCCGCGGGGGCCGGAGAAGAGATAGGCGTGGTTGACGCGGTTGTTCGCCAGGGCTGCGCGCAGCGGCTCGGTGACGTGGTCCTGACCGACGACCTCGGCGAAGGTCTCCGGCCGGTATCGGCGATACAGGGCGAGGGGCGAGTCCACCCCTGAACACTAACCACCGGGACCGACAACCGACACCCACCCCGCCCCCTCGAGGCATGTGGCCGCAACCAAACCCGCCCCCTCGAGGCATGTGGCCGCAACCAAACCCGCCCCCTCGAGGCATGTGGCTACATGCAAAGGCCCCCCATGCACCCGACAGAGCTCGCTTACCCTTGCTGCCTTCCGGCCCTGGGGGAGTTCGGCAAGATGTCGCCGCACGGGGGGTTGCCCCGAGTCTAAGGGAGGGTGGGTCAGCCCACCAACGCGACCCTGTCCGGGCCGTCCCGACCAGGGAGCGGATTTCAGCGGAACGCCCCAGGACGGGTAACCTCCTCGGCGGAGGTATCGCCTAGTGGCCTATGGCGCTCGCTTGGAAAGCGGGTTGGGTTAATAGCCCTCGGGGGTTCGAATCCCCCTACCTCCGCCGTGTGATCTCTCAGGAGATACCGGACAGCCGGTCCCAGACTTGGGGCTGGCTGTCTGTCATTTCGGGGGTCTCAGCCAGCGCTGGCCACCGACAGCTTGACCGCGAAGGCGATGAAGATCGCACCGACTCCGGCGGTGGCGAGGGCGGAGGTGCGGTGCCGCGTCCGGAATCCGGCGGCCAACCGCGCGCCACCGAAGATGAGGAGCGACAGGTACGCCAACGATGCAGCCTGGGCGAAGGTGGCGAGCACCAGGAACGAAACCACCGGGTTCGGGTACGTCGGATCGACGAACTGAACGAAGAAGGCCACGAAGAAGAGGATCGCCTTCGGGTTGAGGAGGCTGATCACCAATGCGCGCCGATAGGGCCGTTCGATCGAAGCAGGCGGCGGAGTGTCGCCGACCGTCACCACCTCTCGCCGCCCGCGCCACGTGGCGAGGGCGGCCCGGAGCATGCCGAGCGCCAACCAGCCCAGATAGCCGGCACCGAGGAACTTGATCACCGCAAAAGCGCCCGGGGTGACCTGAAGCAGTGAGGCCACGCCCCCGGCCGACAGCGCCATGAGTACCGCGTCGCCAGTGAATACCCCCATCGCGGCGCGGTAGCCGGTCCCCACCCCTCGGCGAGCGGCCACGGACAGGACGTACAGCGAGTTGGGGCCGGGCAGCAGGATGATCAACACGAGCCCGACCAGGTACGTCGGAAGGTTGATCACGCCCAGCACGGGCACATCCTGCCACCGACCGACCCGACCGAGCAGTGGTTTTCGCTTGTGAGGTGTCTCAGCGGGGGCTGAGGATCACCACCGGGATCTCTCGGTCGGTCCACTTGGCGTACTTGGCGAAGTCGGCGTACAGCTCGACCAGACGCGGCCACAGTTCGGCGCGCTCGTCCGGGTCGGCCACTCGAGCAGTCACCTGAACCCCGCGACGCTTCTTCAGATGCACCCGTGTGTCCGGGTTCGCACGCAGGTTGAAGTACCACTGCGGGTGCTTGGGCATCCCACCCTGGGACCCGACGACGACCAGCCGGTCGCCATCTTCGAGGTAGAGCAGCGGGGTCGTGAAGCGGGTCCCCGACTTGCGTCCGACGTGCTCCAGCAGCAGCGTCGGCACCGGCTTGCGGAAGCCGGCCCCGATCCGCCACTTGTTGCCGATCCGACCGTTCGTGAGTTTGAAGACCCGCACCTGCACCCGGGCCATCACCTTGATCGCCTTGGCAGCACCCGGCGAGTCCAGGCCCGGCGGCTTCTCCTCCGGCAATGACAAGCGTCCCATCAGCAAGCTCCTCTACTAGAACGTGTTCCACATCCTAGCTTGGGCGCCCGTGGTCTCATCGACTCACCCGCACTTCCTGACTCACCTTTAGGACGTGGTCGACCAGGTCGTCTGGCGTCAGCACAAAGCACCCGAAGGTCCCTTCAATCTGAAGAAGCGCGTCGTCACCACGTGGAGCAAGGAACGCCACCAGGAGGCGCGGCGAGACAGAGCTCCCCCAGGTTGGCGTCGAACTGGACAACTCGACCATCGGTTCGTCACCCCCAAGCGACACCGCGACATTCGCCCTACCCGGGCGGGGCTGACAGCCCTCCCAGGCCGCCTGACCGGCCTCCGTCACCACGCCGCTGAAATGCGCGCTCGCCTCGACAATCACCCAAGAGTGATCCGCAGCGAGATCATGAGCCCACCCGTGCCCAGCCAGATAGGGGTAGTCCAGCACCTTGACCAAACAGTCCAAACGCGGCTCATATCCACGCAACGTCCCTTCGATCTCCCAGGTCTCCTCAGCACACGATTGGCCTTCCACGTACGTGGGCAACCCATACAGGCCACCCGCCTCACCCGCATCACGACTCCCATCGGGATACGCCGTCTGCCTCACCCCGTCGAACTCCACCAGCAACGCCAATGTCGAGACCTCCACCTCGACCTTCGGCACATGCAAGAAGTAGCCACCACGGCGCAGTTCCGCCGGCTCTGCCCCCTCCGTGAACAGCATGGACACCCGGCCCAGGCGATACTCCTCCTCACCAATGCTCAGCGACAGCACCGGTTCAGGAGATGGCTGCCTGCCGAACGAGGGTATGAACGGCCTCCCCTCCAGATTCCACTCCACCACCAAAGGCACAAACATGAAGCCCGGATCAGCCGCTGACCCACCGGGCTCGTTCGTCAGTTCAGGGGGAACAACCTCCATCGGGTCTCCCACCGCCACGTGCACCTGCCCCATCGGCAACTGCACCCACATCTGTGGACCGTCAACCGTCTCAAACCTGGCCGACATCAACAGATCACGGGGCTCGGCCTGCACACACCCTCCCAACACGGCCACACATGCCAGCACCAAGAAGCACCGCGCCCGACCCCTAGAACTGCTCATGGCTGGCGAGGATCCGATCGACCATCGCCGAGAATCCACCGCTCACCTCCTCGTCTGCGAGTCCGATGTATCGGGCCGCCTCGAACAGGGCTTCGCCCCCGCGCTCCAACTGACGGCCCGTCCTGCGCAGTACGTCCAGGGTCGTCTCCTGGAGTGCCAAGTGTTCAGGCATCGGACCTGTGGTCCCAAGGCCAATACCAGCCGGACGCTGCCAGGGCCCTTGATTGTCCCAAGGGAGAAGTGCCCGCGCCTTGTCCAGTTGCGCCACGATGGCAGGGATCCAGATGCCGATCCTGCAGGAGTCGGTGACCGCCATGGAAGCGGCGGGTAGCCGCGCCGGGAACTGCTGTTCGGTCGTCACCTATCCCCCTCGTGTCCGTTCAACGTGAGTCATACCCACTCGGCGAGCGATCGAAACATCGAACCCACGAGCAGCACCCCTCAACCGTTGACGGCGAGCGTGAGCGGGGCGACGCTGACCGCGCCGGCTTCGTAGACCGCCGCGGCGGCCAACGCCAGCGACCACCCGGTGACCACCTGATCGTCGACGAGCAGCACCCGCCGATCCCGCACGGCGGCCGGGTCGTCGAGATCCAACCGGTGCCGACGGCGTACGGCGACCACCCGCTGCGCCGAGTTCGCCGCCCCCTTGCCCGGCGGCACGGACGTGTCCGCGACCGCCCAACGGCCCACCACCGGCACCTGCAGCCGCCGACTCAAGCCCGCCGCCAGATCGGCCACCACCATCGGCCGGGTCACCGACTCGGCGACCACGATCACGTCCACCTCCGGCGTCCAGTCGTCCAGCATCGCGACCATCGCACGGGCCAACGACACCGGGACCGGCCCGTCCTCACCGGCCAGCAATCGGCGCAGCGACGGGCCGTGCCCCAGATCGCTGAGTCTGGCCACCGCCCGCCCCTCCTGCGCCACCGGCTTGATCCGGCCCGACAGCGGCACTCCGAGCGTGGCCAACGCGGTCGGCCACAGTTTCCGTGGCGCGATCGGCACCCCCGGCCGGGCCAGCCGTTCGGCGGCCTCCGTCACCGCGGCCGCCGACACCTCGGCATCCAGCACCAGCCCGCCACAGTTGTCGCACCGGCCGCACCGCCACTCGCCCCCCGCCACCTCAGGGTCGTCCAACTGGGCCCGCAGATGCGCCATCCGGCAACTGCTGGTGGACAGGTAGTCCAGCATCGCCTGCTGCTCACGTGTCCGGGCCTCGGCGACCCGCCGGTACCGGTCCTCGTCGTACGTCCACTCCACGCCGGTGGCCATCCATCCGCCCGCGACCCGGCGTACAGCGCCGTCGACGTCGAGCACCTTCAGCATCGTCTCCAGACGGGTCCGGCTCAGCTCCACCAGCGGTTCCAGCGCCGCGGTGCTCAACGGCCGCTCCGCGGCAGCGAGCGCTGCCAGCGTCTGGCGCACCAGCGGCTCGGCCGGGAACGCCAACGACGCGAAGTAGGCCCAGATGTCCCGGTCCTCGATGGCCGGCAGCAGCACCACCGACGCCGAGTCGATGGCACCGCGCCCGGCACGGCCCACCTGCTGGTAGTAGGCGACCGGCGAGCTCGGAGCGCCGAGATTCACCACGAACCCCAGCGCCGCGTCGAAGCCCATCCCCAGGGCACTGGTCGCGATCAGCGCCTTCACCTCGCCGTCGAGCAGCGCCTGCTCCAGCGCCTGCCGTTCGCTGGCCTCGGTCTGCCCCGAGTACGCCGCCACCCGGTGCCCCCGGGAGGTCAGGTAGTCCGCCACCTCCACGGTCGCCGCCACCGTCAGGCAGTAGACGATCCCGCTGCCCGGCTGCTCCTCGAGATGGTCGGCCAGCCAGGCGAGCCGCTGCTCGGCGGTGGGCAGCCGGACCACGCCCAGTCGCAGCGACTCCCGGTCCAGGGATCCCCGCAGCACCAGCACCGCGTCACTGGATCCGGTCCCCGAGGTGGCCAGCTGTTCGGCGACATCGTCGGTGACCCGCTGATTGGCGGTGGCGGTGGTGGCCAGGACGCCGATCCCGGCCGGCAACTCCTGCAGCAGGGTGCGGATCCGCCGGTAGTCGGGACGGAAGTCGTGACCCCAGTCCGAGATGCAGTGCGCCTCATCGACCACCAGCAGCCCGCAGGTGGCGGCCAGCCGGGGCAGCACCTCGTCGCGGAAACCGGGGTTGTTGAGACGCTCCGGGCTGACCAGGAGTACGTCGACCTCGCCGGCCGCGATCCGGGCGTGGGCCGACTCCCACTGCTCCAGGTTGGTCGAGTTGATCGTCACGGCACGGATCCCGGCCCGCTCGGCGGCCGCGATCTGGTTGCGCATCAGCGCCAACAGCGGCGAGATGATCACCGTCGGCCCGGCACCGGACTCCCGCAGCAGCAGGGTGGCCACGAAGTAGACCGCCGACTTGCCCCAGCCGGTGCGCTGCACCACCAGGGCGCGCCGCCGCTGCACCGCGAGCGCTTCGATGGCCGCCCACTGGTCGTCGTACAGCCGGGCGTCGTCACGCCCGACGAGCGCCCGGAGGTGGGCGTCTGCTTGGTCCCGAGTGGCGGTCATGGCATGTGTCTATCAGCAGAGCCCGACACCTCAACCCGCGGTGGCCTCCGGCTCCGCGGAGGCGCCGACCAGTTGGCGGGCCCGCAGGGCGGGAGGTAGGTCCGCGACGCCCGGCCCGCCGTCGGCGACCCAGTCGAGCACCGCCTGCGTCGCTGCGACGGTGAGCATCCGGGACAGCCAGACCGGGCGCGCCCCGGCCCGGCGCGCAGCCGGATCCGGGGACACCACCACCACGTTGGAGCGGTCACAGGAGCCGAGACAATCGGCGACCACCACCCGGCTGACGCCGGAACGCAACGTCGCCAACTGCTCCTCGTGGTCGAAGTCGGGATGCTTCTCGACGGTGCCGCAGCAGCAGCCCCGACAGACCGTGACCGATGCCGGCATCAGCGCGCGACCAGCTCCGCGTCCCGCGCTGCGGGCAGCCGGGAGACCAGCACTCCGAAGGTCAGCCCCAACGCCGCCCAGAGCACGGCCAACTGACCGAGCGAGGCCAGCCGGAACTCCCACAACAAGGCGGCCGGAATATCGTCGGCCACCGCGTCCTGGGAGGCCGGCAGCAGCACCAGCACCACAGCGGCGACCAGCACCGAGCCGCCGATCAGCAGGGTGGACCGGACCGGGCCGGTCAGACCGTGACCGGCCAGTGTCCGGTCCAGCGAGAGGGCGGCCACCGCGAGCGCGATGCCGAGCACGATCAGCGCCAGGTAGATGACGGTGCGCTGGTCGACCGAGTCGGGGTCGCCGACACCGGGCGGGTTGGCCGGCAGTTTGATCGCCGGAAGCAGCGCGAAGACCACGAAACCGATGCCCGCCAACAGCGCCGACCGGCCGTGGTCATGGACGACCGGCAGCCGGTCCCGGCTCGCGGCGAAGACGACGGCCAGCACGATCCCGAAGATGATCCCGACCACGGCCAGAGTGCCGATCGCGCCGAGCACCTGCCCGAGGCGGCTGACCAGTTCCTCCTCGTGGCCGTGACTGTGGCCGTGCTCACGAGCCTCCTCGATGACCAGGGCCTTCTCGATCAGTGGCTCCACCAGCAGCAACAGGTAGACCGCCGCCAGGGCGCCGGCAATGGCTCCGGCCGCAACACCGCGACGGAGCAGTTGAGGGAAGGTCACAAGCCCCCCTCAGTGGCAGGGCACGCCGAGGGCGTGCCGGGCGTCGTGAGTGACCTCGTGCAGGAACCCGGCTGCGGCGCCGAGCACCGCGCCGTTGTCCTGGGAGATCACGTACCACGCGAACAGCGCGACGGCGACGAGCAGCCAGGCCCAGGCCGGGACCCTGACTGCGGGGGTGGAGACTGCGACTGCGTTGGCCATGAGTGGCCCCTTCCATTCCTCGTGGACTCTTCCGTGTCGCCGCAGCCGGTCTCCTGGCTTCCGGATCGTCACCCCTCCTCTGCCTTCCCAGCCCGGGGGCCAGTGGCATCGTGCGAGGAGGGACTTCCCGGTCACAGTGGCGAGGACCACGTCGGATTCACACCGAACTTCCCGTGCACTGCGGCTGGGGGTCAGCCTCTCACAGCCGCGCCCGGCCGGGAACCCCGCCGCAGCAGCGGTCGGGCCAGCAGCACCAGCAGCAGGGCGCCGCCGGCCAGCAGCCCCCACCACAGGAACGACTCTCGCGCGGGGGCGTAGACGTCGTCGGCGGGCGGTGGCGGCTGGACGGTGGCCGCCTCGGAGCCGACGGGAGCGAGTTGGTCGACGGAGCCGTCGGGGGCGGGCCGAAGGGGGCGGGTGAGCGCCTCGACCGGCTGCACCATGCCGGCTCCGGTCACCGGGCCGCGGGTGCCGGAGGCGCCGCTGGCGGTGTGCCGCAGCCTCGCCGCGATCTGGGCGGCGTTGTCGTCGGCATGCCGGGTCCAGGTCAGGGCCGCGGCGCCGGCGACCACACCGACGGCGTACTCCGCCGCGTCGGCGGACACCTGGCAGCGGGCACCGTTGAGGCCGGTGGCCACGGCCGCGGCGGTGGGGGCCATCAGGTCGACTTCGGCGATGTCGCTGCCTTCGGGCAGTGGTCGTCCACGCTCGGGCATCGCTGCCACCGCGAGGACTCCGTCGTAGTTGGCCGGATGGGCGTCCTGGCCGGCAGCGGCGACGACGAGTACGCCGGCCCGCTGGACGCGTCGTACCGCCTGCTCGAGAGTGTCGCTGGCGGCCACCGAGTGCGGCACCGCGACCACGTTGATGCGGCGGGCCGCAGCCTGGTCGGCGACCCAGTTCAGACCACGAGCCACCCTGTCGGTGGTCAGCGCCGCCTCGCCGTCGCGGGGGTTGTCGGAGTCGAAGACCCGCACCGAGAGGGCGCGGGCCTGGGGTGCCAGCCCCAAGGGGACTCCGTCCGTCGCGGTGCCGGTGCCGACGGCGAGGGCGGCGACGATGGTGGCGGTCGGCTGTTGGGGCGGCCCCCCACCGGCCAGCACCTCGGCATGGGCGACCTCGAGACTGCCGGTCGGCCGCACCCCGCCGCCGATGACGGCGATGCCGATCCCGGCACCGGGCCGCAACCCGTCGGCCCGGAGGAGTTCGTGGGCGCGGGTGACGCCGAGGGCCGCCAGCGGCGGATTGCTGGCGGGCGAGGCAGGCATCACGTCGTCGTCGTACCGCAGGGCCGAGCAGTCGACGAGGCTCCCCGTGCCGGCTTGGGCCGGCACGGGGATCGCGAGGGTGGCCGCCGCGATCGCTGCGGCCACCCACGTCCTACATGTCATTCAGGAACTGGCAGGACTTCGCCTGCTCGGCCGCGCTCTGCAGTTCGGGGTTGCTGTCCAGGGAGCCGACCGCCTCCATCGCGGAGGTGAGGGAGGCGAGTTCGCCGCTCATCCCGCTCAGCGCGGCGCTGAACGCCATCGGGTCGCTGGCGTCGGCTTCGGCGACCTTGTCGCGCGCCTCACCGATCGCGGTCTGGGCACTGCTCAGCGCGGTGGAGATCTCGTCCGCCAGGTCGTCGCCACCCTCGACGGGCGGGGCACCGGCGTCACCGAAGGCGTCCTTGATGTCACCGATGCTGGTGGCTGCGTTGTCGAGGTAGTCGACCAGCCCGGCCTGAGTGGCCTCGAGGTCCGAGGGGTCGATCTCCGGCTCGGCCATGAGCGCTTCGATCGGGTCCTCCAGCGCCGAACAGACCTTGTCTGCCCACGCCACCGGATCATCGGTGCCACCACAGGCGGTCACCGCGAACCCGAGTACAGCCGCGGACAGCACTGCCCCTGCTCGCTTCATCATGTGGTTCACCCTTCTTCAGCCGGACGTCGATCGCCGGACGGTGGAGTCACGATAGCCCGCGGGGAACCGGGGCTGAGACCGGTCAGCACCTGTCCGATCCTCGTCCGGGCGTGCAGGTGGCGGCCTGCTGGGAGAGTGGCACGCCCTGGTCGAAGAGCGTGAGCCAGGTGTCAGGGACCAGCCGGGGCTGATGGGCGGCGTACCCGAGCAGGTCGCCGGCGTCCCCGATCAGCTCGTACCGAATGCCTCGGGGGTCGATGACGAACTCGCTGCCCCCGGTGTGGAAGTCCCAACCGCCGGCGGTCACCCGGGCACCGTGTCCGGGCTCCACCCGAACCTGCCGGACGCCCGCCGGGACGTCCCGAGCCGAAGGGCCTTCGGCGCTGGGGGCGCCACCGCCGGGGGCTGGCCGTGGCATCGCCAACCACACCTGGGGAGTGTCGGCGGCCCGCGGCTCGAGGAGGGCGCACCATTCGCCGGCGTGCTCGGTCGGTGGCACCTGTGGCCACTCGGCCGGGTACTGGCCGGCGACGTAGGCGCGCCCGATCTCGGTGAGGTCGCGTGGCTCGACCCCGGTGAGGGCCCGGTAGACGATCTCGGCGAAGGGGGTCAGCTCGGCCGGCCCGTCGTGCTGCAGCAGGAAGGCCTGGTTGCCGATCCGCACCAGGTCGCCGATGGCGGCGTCGATCCCGCCGAGGTCGCGTGCATAACTGACGGGTTCCCCCCGGCCCTGCAGCCCGAAACTGTCCAGGTCGAGTCGGGGGCCGGGCTGGAAGAGGGTCAGCCAGTCGCGGGGGACCTCACGAGGACGCAGCATCTGGTTCTGGCCCAGTTGGCTGAGCATCCGGGAGCGGACCACGTCGTTGTCGGGGAGCCGCAGGCTGAAGGTCTGGGCGCTGCCGAAGTTGTAGCGCTCCTGGGAGCGGACGATCAGGTGGTGCTCGCCATCGACCTGCGCCACTGCGGCCGCCGTCGGCAGGATCTCGACGCCGGGCTCGAGCGCGATGGAGGCGCGCAGGCCGCCCTCGACTCCCAGGCAGGCGGTCCAGCCGCGGTCGATCATCAGGTCGGGCCCGGGCAGCGTCGCCGGCGCCTCGGGGATGCCGATGTAGTCGCCGACCTGTCGCCGGTCGATCTCGGTCTGGGGGACCGTGGTCGGGCTGGAGTCGGCACCGACGAGCAGCCGGGCCGAGGTGATGTTCACGACCGGCCGGATGGTCAGCTCACCGTCGGATTCGATCACGACGTACGGCGCGCCGGTCTCCTTGGACAGCACGAGCCCGGGGGAGAACCAGTCCGCGGGCGTGCGCCCGGTGAAGACGCCGGCAATCGCAGCGCCGGCGATCAGCAGCACCGACAGCGCGATGCCGCCCACGATCGTCCTGCCGGGTCTGGTCGGCTCGACCTCCCGACCGCCTGGCGCCCCGCTGACGAACGCGGTGATCAGTCGGCGGCGGCTGTAGGCGTGCGCCTCGACGAGGTCCTTCTTGGTGGGCATCGGCTCAGCTCCGGATGGCCGCGAAGACGCCGATGGCCAGGATCAGCAGCGGCAGCAGGGCGAGCAGTGCGAGCGTCTCCGCGATGTCCCCGAGCCGGCCGCGTCGGACCGATCCCGACGAGGGGAGCAGGGTGGCTGCCAGGAGCAGGCCGCCGGCGACGGCGAGGACGACGGCGGTGACGGGCCGCCACTCGGGGTGCAGCCAGAGCACCGCGACGGCCGTGGAGACCATCCCGGCGATACCGGAGGTGAGCCCGACGAGCACGGTGGCACCGGTGCGGTACTGACGGGTGCGCAGCACCACCACCAGGCAGCAGCAGAGCGCGAGCAGGGTGCCTGCGACGCCCAACCCGACGGCGACCGGCGCGACCAGGACCAGCAGCAGTCCCACGGTGGCGGTGACGGCGATCAGGATCTCGTGCGCGGTGCGGGCGTCGCGGGCCACATCGTCGGCCGCAATCGGGTCGGGGTCAGCGGTGATGTCGGCGACCGAGAAGATCTGGTCCACATCGGTGCCGGTGGAGCTGAGCGCGAGCCAGGGGAAGACACTGCCGAAGATCACGACGAGCACCAGCAGCGCGACCAGCACGGTCGCCGGGTCGAGGGTGGTCCAGGCCAGCAGCAGGCCCCCGGTGGTGGCGATGCCCCCGGCCACCACCGGGGGGATGCTCAGCGCCCGGCCGGCGTCCAGGCCGAGGATGGTGAGCAGGCCGGCGATCATCGCCCCGGCACCGGTGAAGGCCAATCCGTAGCCGAAGGGGTCGCCCGCGGGCGCCAGCAGCCATCCCGTGGCAGCCCCGTAGCCGGCGCCCATCCAGGCCACGGCGACGGCGGCACTCTCCTCGTCCTGGGCCCGGGAGAGCACGACCGCGCCGAGGCAGAGCAGTGTCGCGATCACACCGGCGGCGACCGCCGGCAGGGTGCCACCACGTTGCAGCAGTAGTGCAGCGGCGCCCACGGCCAGCAGGAGGCCGGCTGCCCACAAGGCGGTACGCCGTCCTGCGGCGGGCTGCCACGGCTTGAGGTCGCCCTCGACCACGTCGGCCATCGCCTCGACGATGTCGTCGTAGACCTTGGGGGGCTCCTCGTCGATGCCTGCGGAGATGGTGACCAGCCCGCCGTCGTCGACTCCCTGGGCGACGAGGCCGACATCGGCGACCAGGTCCCGTCCGTCGTGCGTGCGCATCCGGTAGCCGCCGTAGACGGTGCTGGGGTCGAGCAGGCCGACGCTGCGAGCCAGTTCGGGGACCAGTTCGGCGATGGGCACTGCGCCGGGGAGGACGAGGTCGACGCGTCGCGTGGGTGAGGCAACGGTGACCCTGATCAGGCCGGTGGCTCCCGAGGCCGGCTGACTCATCGTGGCTCCTGTCGATGACGATGACTGCTGACGCATCGTAACCGGGAGCACCTGCGAGGCGTGCGCCTCACTCCATTGCGTCCCGCCAGGCGGCGATCAACACATCCATCAACTCATCGAAGTCCGCCTCCGACACCCCCACCGGCTTCGACCGCGACTCCACATGCGACAGATCCACCTGGAGTTTCTGCCGCGCCTCCTCCACTGTCACAAACTCGCCCCAGTCAGTCTGTCCACCAGACCGGGTCCGTAGAACTCCCGGCCCTTCCTCGATCACGCGTGTGCGGCCAGCCGCCACGTTCTCAGCACTCATCGCGTTCTCTTCAGCGAGCGCCCCCTGACTCAACTGGGTCCCCTCAGCAAAGAGGTTCACGCCTGAGGATGACAGATACGAGCATCCCCAACCCGCGTCACCGCGGGCGTACTCCACCTCCCCCAACACCCGAGCGATCACCGGGTGATCCACCGCAGGGCACCCAGGCGGCAACACCACCGGATGCTCCACCATCGCCGGAGAAACCTGCGCCACCACCTTCTCCAACAACGACCGCAACTCCTCCGCCCCCACACCACTGC